>NZ_JABWCV010000010.1 GCF_013371085.1 Vreelandella maris
TTCATCTGTGAGCATCAGTCGGGGCATGGCAAGCTCGCAGTTTGTTGGTGTCGGAACCTGTATTCTGTGAGTTTGCCCCTATCCTGCCAATGCTATCCCTCAAAACGTCAACAGGCCCTAAACTTCGTTCAACACCCCTTACTTGTGAGCGAACCCATGCGGCACTTATACCTAATGCGGCACGCCAAGGCCAAACAGCCCAGTGGCGATATGACCGACCACGAACGGCCGTTGCGAAAGCGTGGGAAGCGTCAGGCAGCGGCAATGGCGCCTGTGCTGCAGCGCTGGCAAGCGTTGGAAGGGGAGGTTTACGTCAGTACAGCAGCTCGCACGCGGGAAACCTTCGACGAGATCGCGGTGCAACTGCCTGAGCATACTCTGATCAATCAGGTTCACTTCGATGAAGACCTTTACACTTTCGATGGCGGCGGGCTGCAGGCATGGCTCAAAGCGCTGCCGAATGGAGCCGAAAGTGTGCTGGTGATTGGGCATAACCCGGCGCTGCATGATCTGGCCCGTTGGCTCGATAAGGCAGCGCCGCATTTGCTGCCCACCGGTAGTGTGCTGCATTTCACCCTGTCCGGCTCTTCCTGGAAAAGCGTGAGGCGGGGCGGAGCCAAACTGGCAGGGTGCCTGATCCCGGAAACGGCCAGCTATGCTCTTTTTCAGCGCCTTGCCCCACAACCACGCAAACACAATAACGACACCGCCAGCCGCGTTCGTGACATGCTGGAGCACCAGTATCAGATGATCCGTGCCTTGGAAGCTGGCGTTATCGCAGGCGTTGACTCTGAGTTTCTGCACCAGTACCGGGTTAATCTGCGCCGTAGCCGGGCAGTGGGTGAATCCGTGCACGCCATTACCCGAGTGCCTGGCCTGAAAAAGATGCTTAAGCGGCTCAAGCAACGTGCCCAGGCTACCAGTGACCTGCGTGATATTGATGTGTTTCTGGAGGATATGGCCAAGACGCCCCCGCCGCTCTCTTCGGTAGCTCGCCAGGGGTTAACGCAGTGGCTGCAGGCCAGCCAGCGGGAACGGCATCAGACGCTGTGCCAGCAGTTAAATACACCGGAGTACGCTGAAGAGCTTGAGGGCTGGCAAAGTTTTATCACTTCCGATGATGTTGGGAAAGCGCTGTCAAAACTCACGCCAAAACGCATCAAGGCGGTACTGGATGCGCGCATCGCACGCCACGATGAGGATTTGGCGGCACTCTCATTAGACGCTCAAGACGCCGAGTTCCATGAGCTGCGCAAGGGCGTGAAGCGGATTCGCTACCTGGCTGATCTGAATCCAAAGACTCCTGAGCCGTTCCTGACTGAATTGAAGTATCGCCAGGGCCTACTCGGGGAGTATCAAGACCTGTGTTCCCGTCAAGCTTGGCTGGATGCCTTCAGCGCAAGCCCTGATAACGACCCGCAGCAACCCCAGGAGTGTGCCCAGTGGCGCGCTTCGTTAGAGAAGCCGAAGCTGGCGCTGCGCAAGAAAGTAGTGGCGTTGAAACCTCTTTCCAACGTGGCAACTTAACGTAACGATGTACCTGAAGTGCTCACCCTTCAGGATGACGAGCGTATTCCCGCTGAACGCAATCAATCTGGCGAAGATCATTAGGTGCGTTAAGCTGAAAGCACGACTTTCTGCATAGAGAAGCTTTGCTTTCTATAGGTAAGCACTTGAGCCGCAACGTTTGAAAGCCAGACGAAATGGAGGTCAGCGATGGCTAAAAAACCGACAGGCCGTGGAAATGGCAGCAAACCCACACGCGCAAGCAGGGCGCTTGCCACCGTATCGTGTAGCACCGAAAAGCTGCTGTTGGCGGCCCTGGAGCGGGGAGGCAGCTGTCTGGAAACAGGACGTTTTCTTATCAGCTTTCGTGACGGATGGATGGAAGAGGGTATCAAGTCGTTAAAAGCCCAGAACTTTCGGGTGGCTGATGCCCGCGACTTTACCAATCAGGCCGTCAGTCTGGAAGACGCAGGGGATGCCGAAGCAATGGTGTTTCCCGAGCTAGGCGTGGCACTGGTGGGTGGTGATGCTTTGGAGCAACATGGCATGAGTGTGTTGGATAAGGTGTCAGCGGATAGTCCTATCGAAATCATTGAGCCGGAGTACTTTGCGTTTTCCGAGAGCTCTGGTTTTAAAAGCTCTGATTATAAAAACTCTGGTTCTAAAAACTCGGAATACCTCCGCGGCTTCTTGCGGGCAGCGAGCACCATCGCGCGCGACTTGGGTATCGACCTTGATAAGGAGGACTCCGATGAGGGGGCTGAGTCTGATGCTCAGCAGTCGACATGGGGGCTTACCCGTTGCAGGGTGCCACAAAGCAGCTGGAGCGGTGCAGGCATTAAAGTGGCCGTGCTGGATACCGGGATGGATCTTGGCCACCCGGATTTCGAGGGTAGGGAGTTCGTTACCCGCTCATTCGTCGGGGAGCCGGTGCAGGATATCAACGGGCACGGTACGCACTGTATCGGCACAGCCTGTGGCCCCCAGGCGCCCGGTGAAAACACACAACGTTACGGGATCGCGTATGAGGCGCAGGTCTTCGTCGGGAAGGTGTTGACCAACTCGGGCAGCAGTACCGGGGCGGGCGTACTGGCTGGCCTGAACTGGGCCATCGCCAACCGGTGTGAAGTGATCTCGATGTCGCTTGGCAGTCAGAGCCCGGTGCAGGCCGCCTACACCCATGCGGGTGAAGCGGCGCTGCGTAATGGATGCCTCATTATCGCCGCGGCGGGGAATTCTGCGACCAATACAGGCGCGCCCGCCAACTCGCCTACCGTGATGTCGGTGGCGTCCCTGGACCAGAACCTGAAGCCTTCCAGCTTTTCCAATCATGGCAAGATCGAGATTGCCGCGCCTGGGCGCGATATCTTCTCCTCATGGCCACGGCCTACTCGTCATAAGGCGATCAGTGGCACAAGCATGGCGGCGCCACACGTGGCAGGCTGCGCAGCCCTTTGGGCTCAGTCTGATGACGAATTGAGGGGAAGGAAGCTGTGGCAGCAGCTGATGGCTTCGGTGCAAGCGCTGCCATCGCCTGAATCCAGCGTGGGAGTAGGATTGGTGCAAGCGCCCTAACGTGGGCGACGCGCTGTGCAGCCACTTCTTTCAGGCCGCTCAGCGCACTAAATTTGGAGATATGTCAGATGCCGACGGTAGCGCTATGGGTGATCACTATTTCCAGCGATCAACCGATAAATGAAGTGGCCACACGCCTCAGCGAGGAAGGGCTGACCATCAAGGACATTCTTGAAGAAATCGGCTGTATAACCGGCTCGGCAGACGATGTCACGGCGGAACGGCTAAAGCATATACAAGGCGTGGTGGATATTGCGCCCGATATGCAGATTGATGTGGGGCCGCCGGGGACGGATGAGACTTGGTAAGCTCGGTAAAAATTTCACTGGGATGAAGAGAGTTATGGTTTTAGTGGAGAAACGATATGACAGCCCCGGCAAAGAACACCGTTTGCCTTTGGTACGATGGTAGCGCGGAAGAAGCAGCGCGTTTTTACACTGATACCTTTCCTGATTCATTCATCACGGCCGTTCACCGTGCCCCGGGAGACTTTCCATCGGGTAAGCAAGGGGACGTATTAAACGTCGAATTTACAGTGATGGGGATTCCGTGTCTCGGGCTCAACGGTGGGCCTATGTTTGCGCATAATGAGGCGTTTTCATTTCAGGTTTCAACCGAGAATCAAGCCGAAACGGATCGTTATTGGGATTCAATTGTTGGCCATGGCGGTCAGGAAAGCGCCTGTGGCTGGTGTAAAGATAAGTGGGGAGTATCTTGGCAGATAACACCTGCCGCACTGATAAAAGCGATTACCAATCCTGATCCCGACGCGGCCAAGCGCGCTTTTGGAGCGATGATGCAGATGAGAAAAATCGACATTGCTGCAATTGAGGCGGCACTAAGCGGTTGAAGGCAGGCTCCTGATTGCCTGATTTAAGGGGCGCCTAGTTGATGAACCATTAATACTGCAGCCCAAAGTGCTATTTTTTCCTAACTTCTCTGCCGCAAATGGAACAAGCTCAAGGGTGATACGACTCGGCTGCTTATAAAGCAATCCGTTCCTTCCGTATCCGGCATACTGAGGGCGATGTGCTGTTAGTTCAGGGCGTTCCTGATGGCCATAAAGGTGCGGATATCCTAGGCTAGCGATCTCCGCACCAAACAAGAGACTGTTTAAACTAGGCTGTTGAATTCTATTACTAGGCCGATTCGGCTATTGCATTAGCTACCACCGCCTCCTGTAAATCAGCAACCAGAGCTTCAACGTTGCATAAAGCTTCAGTAACCGATTTAGCCAACACCTCCCCGCCCGCTTCCTGACCTTCGATTGCGATGTAATGAACGTGAGTGATGCCGATAAACGCCAGCGCGGTGGTCAGGTGTGTTTCCAGATGGTTCATATGGGCCATTTCTTCACCGGGTCCCATATTCACGCCACCTCGGGCGGTAAGAATAACCGCTTGTCTTGGCCGATCAGCCAGCTTCGGGACATAAGGGTCAATCGTTTGGCTCTCGTCGATACCCACCGTTCTTCCGAGGCGAATTATCTGGTCGATCCACGCTTTAAGGGCGGCAGGCATGCCGAAGTTGTAGAGTGGCGTACCGATCACAAGAATGTCTGATGCAATCAGTTCATCTACCAACTGATCACTTTCTGCCAGCGCTTTTTTCATCCAAGGCTCGAGACGTTCTTCAGGCGTAAAAGCAGACGCAATCCAGTCATGGTTGATAAAAGAGGGTGGATGTTGACCTATATTACGGTAGGTGACGGTATCTTGCGGACGACTGGATTGCCACTGGTTTATGAATCGCTGAGTCAGGTGACGGCTGTGGGAGCCGTGATTATCGGTTCCCGCAATACCGGGTCGGGCGCTAGCGTTTATGTGCAGGATATGTGTCATGGTAACCTCCTAATCTGAGTTGAGCTCATCTATGATTAACAGCAGGCTTAGGGTAGGTTCTGATTAGTGGCCCAAACAAACGATCTTTTCTTGCAGTTATAGATGAGTAAAACTCATTCATGAACCATCGTCGATTACCCTCTCTATCGTCACTTCGCGCTTTTGAAGCGGCTGCCCGTCATGAAAGCGCGAAACAGGCCGCACAAGAGCTGTCGGTGACTGCCACTGCTATTAGCCACCAAGTCCGAGGACTCGAAGAGGCGCTGGGTGTTTCGCTGTTTTTGCGTAAACCCCGTCAATTGAAGCTGACACCTCAGGGCCGCGAACTGCAGCAGGTGCTGGAAGCAGCTTTTGATAGCATCAGCAGTGTCGTCGAGCGGCTCAGCGCTGCGCCTGTTCGCCAAACCATTACGCTCTCTACAACGCCTGCTGTTGCGGTGCGCTGGTTGCTCCCTTGGGTATGCCTGCTGCGCGACTCCCATCCAGATATTGATCTGCGTATTCATGCTTCGCATGAGCCGGTTCCGCTGGATGGGGTAACGGCAGACATTGCCATTCGCTATGGCGATGGCCGTTGGCCAGGGTTGGTAGCGGAAAAGCTGTTTGATAACACCTTTATCCCGACTTGTAGCCCACGCCTTGGTCTACACGAGGTAACACAGCTACCGTTGCACCCATTGATCCACTTCAGTAGTCAGGGGGCCATATCATCACCTCTGGATTGGGCGACGTGGCAGAAAGAGGCAAAGGTGCCTAGGCTGGACGTGAATGCCGGGCTGGTATTTTCTGATGAGACCCACGCTATCTCGGCTGCCGTTGGGGAGCAGGGTGTAGCGCTGATGAGCCGCCAGTTGATTCAGGATGAGTTGGAAGAGGGGCGCTTGGTACAGCCCTTTGGCCCGGAATTCGAAGGCAAACCGTTCTTTCTGGTCTACCCAGAAAGCCGACGGCATGATCCGGCCATTCAAGCGATCCGTGATTGGGTGTTAGCGGTTCCGGGTGGGCTGTGTACATTAACGCGCTAAAGAAGGCGAGATTGTTTTATACCGTTATCTTACAAGTTCTCCACAAAGCGTAGGGCGAGTATGGTTGCTAGCTGCTCAGCCCAGATTAGCAGGGGGCATCCATTGGATTTTCTTCAGTTCGTCTTCTTCCTGCCCCCGGTACTTTTCCTTTTCGAATAACTCTTTCTTGTCTTACCCGGACGCTTCGCTGCGCCACCTGCCTCACCCTGTGCGCTCTGCAAACTCTGCCTGAGCTTTGCCGCGTCGCTGTGAGTGAGCAGGCCGCGTAAATCATCCAGCAACGCCTGCTGAAAGGCGCCGGGGTCGTCCTGTTGTTCGGAAATCGCGCGTAGGCGCTGCTCCCAAAGGGCGGTTCGTTCGGGGGTGCTGACGGCGCTGGGTAGGGCGGTGATCAAGGCAGTGCCAAGCTTAGTGGCGCGCAGGGCTTTTTGCTGGCGAACTAAGTAGCCGCGCTGTACTAGGGTTTCGATAATGCCCGCGCGGGTGGCTTCGGTGCCCAGGCCGTCGGTGTCGCGTAGGGTGCGGCGTACGTCAGGATCATCCACGTAGCGGCCAATGTTCATCATGGCCTTGATCAGGCTGGCATCGGTGAACGGTTCCGGCGGGCGGGTTTCCTTCTCTTCAACCCCTGCGCCTAACGCTTGGCATGGCTCCCTTTGGGTGAGCGGTGGCAGCGGTGGGGTTTCATCGCGGGTCGTGAAGAGCGGCTTCCAGCCGGGGTCGAGAATGCTTTGCCCGCGGGCGCGGAAGGCTTCATTCAGTAGCGTAAACTCCGCTTTGACCTCGAAAGTGCGCAGCGGGCGGTAGAACTGCGCCATCACGTTGCGCACGATTAAGCGGAACACATGGCCTTCGGTGTCGGAAAGCTGACTGAAATCTGCCGGTTTTCCGGTGGGTGCGATCGCATGGTGCGCGCCCACCTGCTTATCGTTCCACGCCTTGGAGCGCAAAGTGAAGTCTGCGCCCTTCAGCCACTGCTGAAGTTCCTGATCGTTTTGGCAGGCGCTGGTCAGGCTGCGCTGGGCTAGCTGAAGATGCTCCTCGGGCAGGTAGCGGCAATCGGAGCGGGGGTAGGTAATCAGCTTGTGGCGCTCATAGAGCCGCTGGCAAATATCCAACACCATCTGCGCGGAAAGTCCATGGCGGCGGGCGGCATCTACCTGCAGCGCGGAGAGTGAGTAGGGCAGCGGCGGTGCCTGTCGTTTCTCCTGCTGGTCGAGCTTGGTCAGTTGCCCTGATGCGCCGGGTAACTGTGCTGCTAGGGCATCCGCGGGCGCGCGATCAATCAAGCGCCCTTGATCATCGAGAGGTTCATGCTCTTTGGGGGCCCACCAGGCGCGTAGTTGGCCCTGGGCGACTTTGAGATCCACCCATAGTGGATAGAACGGGTGGGGTACAAAGTCACGGATGGCGTTGTCGCGGCGCACGATCAGGCCCAGCACCGGTGTTTGCACACGGCCTACGGAAAGCACGCCGTCGTGACCCGCTTGGCGGCCAGTGAGTGTCCACGCACGGGTTAGATTGATGCCATACAGCCAGTCGGCACGGGAACGCGCCTGGGCTGCTAGAAAGAGCGGCTGGTACTCAACGTTTGAGCGCAGCTTGGCAAGTGCCCGGCTGACGGCGGGCTTGTTCAGGTCGCTAATCAGCAGCCGCTGCACCGGGCCGCGATACTTCATGTACTCGATGACTTCCTGCACCAACAGCTGACCCTCTCGATCCGGGTCGCCAGCGTGCACGACATCGGTGGCCTGTTTGATCAGCTTACGAATCACCGCTAGTTGGCCGCGTGCTTTAGAGCGAGGCATCAATTTCCACTGCTGCGGCACAATCGGGAGGCGATCTAAACGCCACTGTTTATCGGCGGGATCGTAGGCCTCCGGCGGCGCTTGCTCTAATAAATGTCCCAGGCACCAAGTGACCGTGGTGTCACCACATACCACAGCACCATCCTGGCGTCGGCTAGTGCCTGGTAACGCCTCGACAATGGCTTGGGCGAGGCTGGGTTTTTCGGCAATTATCAGGCGCATAGCAGCGAAGCCTTCATCGTATCTTTTGATGGTGCCTATGGTAGCAGACGCTTTCACGGTAAGTGACTGGCATTGGTGGATGGGGCAGCAAGGCAGTAGAGTGATGCGATAAGTTTTCAATGCTGTTAGTTTGTACAAAGTGTGTATAAATAATTGCTTGTAGTTGGATTGAGTTGGGTCATCGTGATGGGTTTTTAAGGGGTATAAGCATGCGCGAACAAGGCAGAACACGGCGCTTGATGGGCTTGGGCGCACGAACTGGTGGGGCGTTGCTGAAAACCCGCTTAGGTGGCCAGGCGGATTGGCGCGCCCTGGGGGAAGCGTTGTTTGAAGGGCTTTCCGAACTGAAAGGCCCGGCCATGAAGCTTGCGCAAATCATGTCTCAATGGGATGACCTGCTGCCGCCTGATCTTGCGGAGGAGCTAGCTCGCCTTCAGCGCCAGGCCGACCCTATGCCGTGGCCGCGTATCCGTGAAGCGTTGGTACTTCAGTACGGTGACATCGACCACTATTTCAGTGAGATTGAGGAGCGCCCCTTTGCCAGCGCTTCCATGGGGCAGGTGCACCGGGCAATTACCCACGAAGGCGAAACGATTGTGCTCAAAGTGCAGTACCCCGGCCTTGCCGAAGTACTGGAGAGCGATTTGATTCAGGTGCGGCGCATTATGCGTTTAGGCCGCTGGTTTAAAGTGCCCCAGGCGCGGCTGGATGCGCTGTTTGATGAGCTCGCTGAAAGCCTGCGTGGGGAGTTGGATTATTACGTCGAAGCCGCCGCGTTGGCCCGCTACCGTGAACGCTATCAGGATGATCCCCGGCTGGTGATCCCCGAGCCGCTACCAGCGTTTTCCGGCCAACATGTGTTGGCAATGCGCTATGTCCAAGGCACGCCGCTGCGAGAACTGGCAGACGCCGATGATGCCACCCGCCAGGGCATTGCCCAGACATTGGCAGACTGGATTACTCAGGAGCTGTTTACCTACGGCGAACTTCACGCCGACCCGCACGCCGGTAACTTCGCTGCAGACGCCCAAGGGCGACTGGTTATTTATGATTTAGGTGCCGTCATCGCCGTGCCGGAGACGCGCATCAAAGCAATGATGCAACTGCTTGATGCCACCTTGAAGTACGACCCCATGGGCATGGATGAGGCGCTGATGCAAATGGGTGGACGTCAGGGGCAGGGCGCGCCGCTGGCGCTGTATCGTGAATCGGCGGAGTGTATCGCGCCGCTGTTCGCACCGGGTGAGCAGGATTTCAGCGATGTGCGTGTTCACCGCCGTTTACGCGAGCTCACGCCGAAAGTGTGGGCGGCGATGGACCGTCTGCAGCCGCCTGCGGATACGTTGTTGCTGTCGCGTGCGCTCAATGGTCACTACTGGAATCTGGTACGTTTAGGCGCGCGGCTGGATATGCATGAGCGCACACGTCCACTGCTTGAGTGGGCGCATTAACGATAAACCGATTGCCGCTGCGATGGTGTCAGCCTTCGTGATAAACTATGTCGCCTTTAAACACAGTGGAGATGGCAATGCTGGCGGTATGGGTCGATCAGCTGCTGGGGTTTGCCTCTGGGGCACTCTCGGCAATCAGGCAGCAAGAGCATTATCCCGATTTCATGACCTGGGTGCGCGCCAAGGGCGCGGACGCCTTTGAAGGCGATGTGGCCATGGCACAGGCGCTGGCGCCGGTGTTGTGGTCACAAACCCCGCTGGAGCGGCTTAGCTTTGCCTGCGAGCCACTTGCCACGCCGGGGCGCAACGAGCCGTGCTGGTGCGACTCAGGACGCAAATTTAAGCAGTGCTGCTACAAAGTCGAGTTTCCCACCGACATCCCCGATCAGATGATGTGGATGCTCTCGCTGCGTGAGTGGAAGGGCGCTACCCTGAAAGCGGCGCTGGATAGCCAGCAGGCACCGGCGCAAGCGCTGCTAGAAGCGGGCCTTATTGCGGCTGAAAGCGGCCAGACCGGTCGCGCCATGCAGATTCTAGAGTCACTGTTTGATGGCAGCGACTGGTCACGGCTGCCCGAACAGGCTGACCCCGCGTTTGAAATCCTGCTGGATATTTATCAAGAGCGCGGTTTTACCCGCAAGCGTGCCGATCTGCTCGACGATGTCATGGAGCGCGGCCCGCTGTTCCTGCGCGGCGTCGCTCTCGAACGCCTGTGCCTGATGCACCTGGATAATGATGATTTAGACAGCGCCCGGGGTGCCTTTGTAAAAGCCCAACAGGCGCTGCCCGATTCGCCGACGTTGGCTTACATCGAAGCCATGCTGCTGCTACATGAAGGCCACGAGCAGGAAGCCAAGGAGCGCGCCAACTTCTGGTATCGCCGCCTGGTTCGCCAGGGCGAACTGGACGAAGACCAGCTGGATTTCCTGGCTGCTCTGGCGGAAAACCCCGGGGCAACGCTTGCCGACCAACTGCTCAGTGCAGAAGAAGACTTGGCCACACCGCTGGTGTCGCTTCAGGCGTTGCTGGCAGCGTTGCCTACCGCGCCGAAAATCGATATTCAGGCTGACCCTGAAAGTGGTCGGTTGCTGTATAACACCAGCGCCCGCGAAGCGACGTTGTTTGCCGCTTGGCATGAGCAGTTTCAGGTGCTGGTGGATGAAGACGTGGCGCTGGGTTTCCGCGATGACCCCTGGGGCAATGCGGTTGAATGGATGTCGGCGCTGTGCGCACATCCAGAATGGCTGGATGCCCCGCAGGTGGTGCAAGATTTAACGTTGGCACTCACCAGCCGTTTTGGCAGCCTGCCGTGGATGGCACCTAGCCTGCTGGAGCCGTTGGCACTGCGTCTTTCACGCTGGATGGAACAGGCCCGCGCCGAGGGTGACGGCAACCTGTGTTGGGACGATGCTGACAATGCCATGCTACTGCGCACCGGCCTGGCGCTGGTGGTCGGTATGGAGCGTGGCGCGCGCCAGCACTCTCGCGAGCTGGCCGAAGAGCTATTGCTGATCGACCAGGAAGATAGCTTGGGGCTGCGTGAGTTGGTGTTAGATCAACTGCTGCGCGACGACCGTAACGAAGAAGCGCTGGCGCTGGCCGAAGATAATGACGACGACGGCTCGCTGGTGCTGGGGTTGCTGATGGGCAAGACCTTGGCGCTCTATCGGTTAGAGCAGCGCGAAGCCGCTGAAACGGCGCTTAGTGATGTGCTTGGTCATAACCGCTACGCGCTAGAGCTGATCTGCGCCGAAAACCCGCGGCCTTCCATGCCCCACCCAGATGGCCAGGTTGACCCCGGCTCCCGGGCTGAAGCATGGCAGTACCGCACGCTGATGCGCGACCAGTGGCGCACGACGCCGGGCGCCCTGGATTGGCTTGAATCACACCGCTAGCCCAAATATTCACTCGTCTAAGTCTTCAAGCCTGTTTAAGCAGGCTTGGGGGTAGGCACTAACTGCTTGTCGCGGTTGATCCAGATGGCAAGCACAATGGCGGGCACGCCGAGTAGAGTGGCGATGACAAAGAAGCTCGGGTAGCCCTCGGCAGTAACCACGAGCCCGCCAAAACCGCTCAAGAATTTCCCCGGTAGCGTCATCAGCGATGAGAAAAGCGCATACTGCGTCGCGGTATAAGCGCGTGAAGTGAGGCTGGAAAGAAAGGCGATAAACACCGCACTGGCCAACCCGTTGGCGAGGTTGTCGCCGATAATCGTGACGACCAACATAGGTAGTTGATTACCCACCACCGCAAGCGCCGCAAACAGCAGGTTGGTCACCATGACCAACCCCGCCCCGAAGATTAGCAGCGGGCCGATGCCGTAACGCACCACCAGCAGCCCGCCTAGAATCCCGCCAGTAATACTCATCGCGATACCAAAGATATTGGTTACGTTAGCAATTTCCGCCAGCGAAAAGCCCAAATCGATATAGAGCGGATTGGCCATAGAGGCCATGGCCAAATCGCTGATTCTAAACACTGCAATAAACACCAAAATCCATAGCGCTTTTACCCCATAGCGGCTAAAAAAGTCGGTAAAGGGGCAGACTAACGCGCCAATGCTCCAGGCGCCCATACGGCGTAAAAATTTGGGCTTACCGCGGCTGGCGCGAATGAATGCACGTACCTTGGGTTCGTGAATAAGCTGAATAGAGAGCGAAGCCCGTTTGGGTTCCGGGCGCAGCAGTACGGTCAGCACGCCAATGCTCATCAGTGCTGCCATGCTGAGATACGCAACATCCCAAGAGGCGGATGCCGCGATATAAAGCGCCCCTGCGCCAGCGGCAAGCAGGCCTCCGCGGTAGCCAATAATATAGGTCGAGGCCATTGCTGCCTGGACGTTATCATCCGCGGATTCGATCCGATAGGCGTCGATGGCAATATCTTGCGTCGCTGAGCCAAAGGCAACCAGCAGTGCAAAGAGGGCCACCCAACCGAGATTGCCGACCGGGCTTACACCGGCGAGCCCCACCAGCCCGGCGGCAATCATCCCTTGCGCTAATAGCATCCAACCGCGGCGCTGGCCAAAAACGCGGGTCATCAACGGTAGCGCTAACCGGTCAACGACCGGGGCCCAGAAAAACTTGATCGAGTAGAGCATGCCGATCCAGGCAAAAAAGCCGATCGCCGCAACTTCCACGCCATCGCTGCGTAGCCAGGCGGAGAGCGTCGAAAACACCAACAGAAAAGGCAGCCCTGCAGAAAACCCCAGAAACAGCATGGTGATAACGGGCGCACGACAATAAATCGCCAGCGCAGCAAGCCAACTGCGCTGGGGGGGGGGGCTTAACATTAAGCGCTACTCCTGGAAAGACGTTAGCAATGGCCAAGTGATAAACTGAGGCAGTGTTCGATTACAAAGCCGACAGCTTACCGGAGAGGAGTTTTCCATGTCGATTACGGCGCATCAGGTAGTTACCTTGCACTATGTTCTTAGCGACGTGCTCAACGATAGCAGCAAGCAGGTATTGGATGACTCCCAGGCGCGCAATAAGCCGCTGGAGTATCTTCACGGCCACGACAATATTGTGCCGGGGCTGGAAAATGCCCTAGCGGGCCAAGCGGTTGGCGCCGAGCTAAGCGTTCAACTGATGCCTGCCGATGCCTATGGTTTACGCAACGAGGCGTTGATCCAGGAGGTCAGCCGTGGCTCCTTTGGCAATGCGGAATTGACCCCTGGCAGCCGTTTTCAAACCGAAGGCGAAGCCGGTCCGCAAATTGTCACCGTGCTGGAAGTGGAGGGCGACCGTGTCACTGTGGATACCAACCATCCGCTTGCCGGGCGCACGCTTAACTATCAGGTAACGATTCTGGACGTACGCGACGCCACCCGTGCAGAGCTTGCCAAAGGCCACCCGTTACCGCCGGGCACTGAGCACAGCAAGGTTGAAGACCGTAAAGTTTTATAGCGTGGTTGCGCTGCTATGAACGCCCAAAAATTGACTAGTATCAATTTCATATTCAACCGCGTACTCCCGCCACTCGCAACTTGACCTAGGTCAGCATTCTCCCACCGATGAGTGACTAGTATGAACGCATACATCACGGCGGGAGGATTCACCATGTATTGGGATGACACAGTTGTTTTCGGATTGGTCACCGTCGCTTTGGTTATCGCTTTTATGGTGGGTTGGGTCGGCTTCGTGATTCGCGATCATCTGCGTAAGGATGAACGCAAAAAATAGCCGACCTGCCTTGCGTCAACGTTGTCAGGGGAGGGGGTTTACTAGCTTAGTGAGCCTCTTGTTGCCAGCCCACAGTGGGCTGGCTTTTTTTTACGTTCCATATTCATCGTGAGTTGAAATTATATAGTCTGCGTTGAAAAGCAAAGCTAGGCGGGCTCTGGTAAAGTTCGTTGAAAGGATTAATACATCAGGAAGCTATGCCATGAACGCAGTTGCCTTACAATGCAGTCCATGGGTTCGTGCACGTGGTCTATTAGCGTGCGTGTTAATTAGCACTAGCGTCTTATTGCCTACAGCTGTTTTTGCGCAAGCATTGGATGTTATCAATGGCGATGTCACTCAGAAGATCGCCATAAGTGATTTACGCGCTAACTCCGATACCACTTTTACACTTTACGACCCTTACCAGGGGCGCGATGTAGAAATGCAGGGCGTAGCGTTTCAAGATTTTTTGATTGATCAGTTTGGTGAAGTACCGCCAGCGCTGCACTTCACCGCCTGGGATGACTACGAAGTGACCCTTGAAGGGTGGGACGACCCCACCTGGTATTTAATTACCTCAGAAGATGGTGCCCCGTTAACCATTCGTACACGAGGTCCCGTGCGGCTGGTAGAGCGAGACTATAGTGGCCGCGATGTCGCGAACCTGCGGGATTTCAATGACTGGATCTGGATGATTCGTAGCATAGAGGCGAAGTGGTGATATCCAAAGCCAAGCCTGCGGTGGCGCCATCCATTCAACCACGCCCTTTAGCTCGCCAGCCTCGCTATGTCACATGGCTGTCGCTGAGCGTGATGAGCTTTTTGGCGCTGATGGTGCTGATTGTTTATGAGTCGCGCTGGGTTTACCCAGAAATACAGGCCTATTTTAGCCAGACGGGCAATTTGACCGGTCAGCAACTGGCCACCCGTTCGCGGGTTTACTTACAAAATGCCCAATCCGAGCTGCTAGCCGACCAGCCTGAGCAGGAAGCTTTCGCTGCGGCTATCACCGACATTGAGCTCTCTTACGGCTTATCCGATATGCATGTTTATCGGCATCAGTATGAGTGCACGGAGCCAAGCCTGAGAATTTTAAACCGTGTATTAGCACGGTTAGAGGTGGCCGAAATTGATCGAGTCGGCGCGGTAGGCGAGTTGTTTGGGCCAATACAGTGCCTTACCCACATTGAGATGGATCAGTTAGACCAGCGTGGTGCGGCGATCAATGATTTCTCCGTAAGCACTCGCCAACATAACCAAGTACTGACGTATTCCAGCCTATTGATCTTCGTGATGGGGCTGGTGTTTTGGTGGCTTCATGAGCGCCAGTTACGGCGCACCGATCATGCAACGCAAGAGACTTTCGAGTGGATGCAGCGCGCGATGCGTGACCCACTTACTGGAATCGGCAATCGCAGCGCTTTGCATCAAGATGTGTTGGCAAAGCAGCATCAGTCGCTGGGGCTGATTCTGATCGATATCGACTTTTTTAAACAGTACAACGATGCCTACGGGCACCCGCAAGGCGATACCCTGCTGCGCCAGCTGGCCACCTTGATTGGTGAAACGCTTAATGATGAAGCGCAGCTCTACCGCTTGGGAGGCGATGAGTTTGCGGCACTCCTTCGCTGCCCCGATACTGAAACGCTAAAGAGCTACTGCTGTCAGTTAATTGAAGGGATTCGCGCAGCTGACTTTGCGCACCCCGCCCATCCAGATAAAAAAGGCGTTACCTTCAGTGTCGGTGGGAGCCGTTTTATGGCCGACGAAGCAACGTTTGCCTACGCCTACGAAGCCGCCGATAAAGCGCTCTACCGGGTGAAAGCAGCAGGACGTGATGGTTGGCAGGTTACTGAAGACGCATAATTTCTGCATACAGGGGCGCGAGCCTCCCCAGCAGTTCATTGCGTGCGCCAAGAGTAACATCTTCCTCCTCCATCGCCGCGTCGAGGTGCTCCACTACACGATTAAAATGTACGTTCGTCACTCCCATATGCTGGTGGGCACGATCCATCGGCGGGCCTTCGTAGCGGCAGGGGCCGTCGCTGATATCGCATAGCTGACTAGCCAGCGATTCAGCAAATAAATCGATATTCGTGTTTGCAAAAAACACCACCACCTCGGCATCATCCGCAATCCGGTATAAGAGGTTTTCAACCACTGCGTCGATCGTAGGCTGCCCTCCCAGGCGCTCGTAGAGCGTCGCTTGGTTGCGATTGTGTGCACAGCTGGCCAGAGAGAGGGTGATGGTCGTCAACATCAAAGCCATTAAATAGCGGCGCATTGTTATGTCCTTTTGGATGAGCTCTCGCAGTGAACTTAAAGCAGTAAAATTAAAGCAGTGAACTTAAAAAGCGGCCTGGAGTGAAAGGTACCCGCCGCGCTGGGAAGGCAGGCCAGCAATGTCGCCTAAATCCAGCCAAGCACCTGTGAGCGATAGATGCTTATTGAAGAAGTAGGCACTGTAAAGACTTTGCCAGTCATCCTCTCTCGCCTCGCTTAGGTTATCGGGTTTCTGACGATACTCAGCGCCAATAATCCAGCGGGGAGTGACAAACAGCCCCACGCTACCCTCGGCTAGCCACGAGCGGCCATCTTGGTTGCCACCAAAACCGAGTAGGCCTCCCTGGTTGGCATCGGTATTGCGCAGTGTTGCGTTGAGCAGCACGTTGCGGCCCGCAACTGCACTAAACAGCAGTTTGCTGGCGCTGAGATAAATATCGGTACCGTGCGTTTCGTCGGCACCCAGGGCGGTGGGGGTGGTGCCGTCGACTAGCCGTTTGTGCTGTAACCCAACGCTCCAAATACCCCAGGGGTGATAAAGCACATCGCCCAGTAAACGTACTTTAGCGCCGTAAATATCTTGGCCCAGTTCGCCGCCCAGCGTGTCTAAATCAAGCGTTTGACGCGCGACAGAGACTTCAGCTCGATCGTAAATATTCAGACTGGCGCCGGTTACCGTCAGCCGGTAATCATCCACCCAGGCGCGGGTAGCGGCGGCGGTAACGCCTACTTCGTGCTCGCTTGCCGTGCTAGCAAGCACCGCCCAGGGGGATAAACCTCCCCCCGCTGCGCCTTCAATGGCACTCACCCCGCCGGTACCTAAAATACGGCTGCCAGCATGGCTAGGCATGACGGCTATCGCCAGACTAAAGATGAAGCAGGCAACAAAGAAACGACAAAGTAAGGCCTTCGATAAGGTGCTGAGCGAAGCTAAATGCATTGGCACGGTGTAGCGTAACGTCATGGGGTTCTCTATTTAGATTCTCATGGGCGATAGGGCAGGGAGGGGAAGCACCAGCGGGGCGAAATTATCCAACCAGCCGGTGAGCTCTTCAGCGGGCATCGACTTGGCAATCCAATAGCCTTGGAGATAGTCACAGCCGAGCGTGCTAAGTAGTTCAGCACTGGCTCGATTCTCAACCCCTTCTGCAACCAAACGCAGGCCTAAACTGTGGCCCATCTCGATAGTCGAGCGAACAATGGTGAAGTCGTCCTGCTGGGTGTCGAGTGCCAGCACAAACGATTTGTCGATTTTCAGCTCATCCACGGGCAGGCGCTTAATTTGTGCCAGTGAGGAGTAACCGGTGCCGTAATCATCAATGGCGATACGCAACCCTAGTTGGGTGAGTTCTAGCAGGGTGGTCATGGCCGCATCCACATCCTGCATTACCGCACTTTCGGTTACTTCTAAACTCAACTGGTCGGGGGTGAGCTGATAACGCTTGAGGAGATCCGCTAGGTGTGTCGCTAACTGCGGATCCATAACATCGCTGGCGGAGAGATTAACGGCTACTGACAAGTGATAGCCTCGCTGCTGCCAAGCTTGGATCTGCGCACAAACGTGGGTTAGCATCCATTGACTAAGCATGCGGATATTGCCCGAGCGTTCGGCCAGCCCAATAAATTCATCGGGCGGCACAAAGCCCAGTGAGGGATGACGCCAGCGCATCAGCGCCTCACATTGATGGACTAACCCCGTATGAATATCCACCTTGGGTTGATACGCCATCCACAGTTCCCCATTACCCACTGCTTCCTGCAGATCACGAATGAGCGTGAGCTGGCGCAAATGATGTTCATCTTGCCCCTCCAGGTAGTGTTGATGCGCATGCCGATGGCGGCGTGCCATGTCTAACGCTATATCAGCACGGCGCAATAATAGCTGAGGGCTGTCGCCATGCTCGGGGTAGTTCGTTTCACCCGCTGAAAGCGAGGGGGTGATGGGTGATTTATCCAGGTCAATGGGTTGGTTTAGGATGCCAAACAGTTGTGTCCGCCACGCAACGCTGCTACTGGATTGTTTGACGAGCAGTAGCAGCTCATCGCCATCCAGCCGATACGCTTTGTTCTCTGGCGCCGGTAAATGCTGTAAACGATTGGCCAGAGTGGCCAATAGATGATCTCCAAGCGCGTAGCCAAAGGTGTCATTAATATCGCGAAAATTATTGATCGCTAGTCGCAGTAACGTGAAGGGCTCGCCCCGTTGGATTGAGAGGCTAATATCCTCCTGGGCGCTGATCCGATTGGGTAAATCGGTGAGTAAGTCGTGGCGGGATTGGTGATGAAGTACGGCCTCCCGCTGAATAATATCTTCCTGCATAGAGAGCAGTGTTGATGCCAATAAGCCCGTTTCACTGCGCTCTTGGCCAATTGATAAGCGGGTAATATGCTGACCCTGGCCGATACGCCGCGCCGCATTGGCCAGCTCTATGAGCGGTTTGCTCATGCTTCGCGCGCTCCACATGGCCACCAATAGGGTAAACAGTAGGATTAACGCGACAATACCGAGTAGCTGCCACTGCAGTGAGCGGTAAGCCCCCAGCAGCTCGTTGCGCGAAAGTTGCAGTAATGCATAGGTTTGATTTGTGTCATCGGCATATAACGGGCTGGCATAGGACAAATACTCAGCATCGGGCGTCATTTGGCTAGTGGATGAATACTCTCCTTTCATGAGTTCTTCACCACTGCCGCTCATTAACTGCCGTGCTAATTGCTCTTGGTGGGAGCTTGCGAGGTAGCTTATCTCGCCGTTATCACGGTAGTTAACCACGCTTATTTCTAGCCCGGTTAGCGCATTAATCTCCTCAGTCACTGCTTCATTGATTAAAAAGCCCATCCCCACCCAACCAATCAGATTAGGCGCACGCACTGGCAGCAGCGCGAACTCATACGGCTGCCCCTCGGCAATCACGACGCTAACCGCGGTGCCCTCTTGGCGAGCGCGCGCCAAGAGCTGCGGGAAAGGCATCGGGCTATTTTGTGCATGATGGCTGCTTGCCAAAACATGGCCATCAAGGCTACTTAAAAGCACCATGTCGGCCTTGGCACGATCACCGTGATTGGCCAGCACAGAGTAGAGCGTCTCGGTATCCTGGGTGGAAACGGCGCTCTTGAAGCCGAAATCATCGGCCAGTATAGCGACGTTATCTCTTAACTGTTCACCGCGTGAGCCCAGCAGTTGCTGCAATACGTTGGCGCCAACCTCTAAACGCTGAGCCCCTTTGGCGAGGATGTCATCTTGCGTAGCGCGCAGAAACGCCACGCCGGTGGCAAGCTGCGAAACAATCACCACCGTTAGCAGTACTAGCATCAGGCGTGTTCGAAAGCGCATAGCAACCTCGAAAAATGGCGGATCAACGTATTCTAAGCACTGGAAAGTGCCTAACTGGCATCTTTAAACCGCTGCTGAAGAGGAGACAGCGTTGGCTCGGGCGGTGGCAACGCACTGAGCTCTAAACGGACGTCCAACTGATCTGTGTCGGTAATCGTGCCTTCCCACCAGCGTTGCTGACTGTCATCAAGGCGAGGATGCCAAACACGCACACGGTGCTGGCCTGACGGTAAAACGGGTAGGGTCAGCGTACCGTCAGCATTCGTTATTGCCGCATAGGGCGCATCGCTGACCACTATAAAGGCCTGCATATGGTCATGGATATTGCACCCCAGCACGACAATGCCTGCCTGTTCAAAGCGGACGGGAGGCGGTGTTTCCTGAAGATAAAGATTTAAATCAAAGGTTTTGGCCGGTGAAAAGGAGTAGACGTGATGGCGTGTGGTGTCTTTATTGGGAAAGGCCACATAGCTTCCGGTAGGCACCGTTAGCACCTTGGGATGAAAAGCCGCATCGCGCTGATAAATGTTTTGTTCTTGAGGCTGATTTGCCTCAGTGTCGTAGTAAACCTCAACAACGGCGTTTTCAAGCGGTAACCCTTCAGCATTGTGTATGGTGATTTGCGCGGCGAAAGCGGCAGCGTTAAACAGGCTGCTCACCAGCAAAAACAGCAGGACAATATAGGTGCTGGTAAGCCCATAAAAAGGGCGGCGTTGCATCATTGTTGTTGGCATTGAAGGGGTGTTCCACATTGGCCGATAAAGCGTAGGACTTAATAGTGAAAGGATTATGCAAGAAAGTCATGCTTTTAGCTTAACGGTAAGCCAACTCTTGCAAAAAAGAGTAAACAATGGGGAAAGCAGCCCCAATTAGTGGCGCTCTACTAAAGCAGTGGTTAAAGTGAATACTAAGAAAACGGTGTTCGATAACTGCGGAGAAGTGATATGAGAACTCAGGATGAAGGCACCACAATGCTACAACAGCGGCGTTCACGCCGACAGGTCTTGGCTAGTCTAGGGCTTGGCGCAGCGGCACTTTATGTGGCTCCCACACTCCTTTCAACGGGGCAGGCCGAAGCCCATGAACGCGAGCGCTCTCGCCCCAAGGGACGCCACCAGCATCAGCACCAACATCATTCGGGGCGTCGCCACTCAAAGCCCAGCTTTTCACGACCTGATCATTCAAGACCGTGTCATTCCAGACCCAATTATTCAAGGCCTGACTATTCCAGACCTCACTATGACCGGCCCAACTATTCCAGGCCCAACTATTCCAGGCCAAGCTACGACCGGCCGGACTATTCACAGCCTGGTTATTCTCGCAACGGTTATTCGCGTCCCCAGCGATACGACGAACGTCCTCGTTGGGAGCGTGATGGTGTGATTGAGCTGCGTATCAGCCGCTTACTCCCACGCGGCTGGTGAAATCGATGATGACGTCTGACGCCGAGGCCGTTGATTATGCGCTCACCGGTCTGGGACCGTGCCTTCGCCTGGTGAATGCGCAGCCACTGCTGCCGGTCCTTCAAGCTGCCATGCCAGGCTGGCCGCTTACCCCATGTCCGCTACAGCCAAACAAGCCAGATATTTGTGTTTGGCAGCAGGAAAAGGGCTTCTGGCAACGAGCACCTGCATTGCCGAAAGATGGTATGTGGCTTGAAACCCCGGTCAGCACAGCGTGCAGTGTTATTGCAGATATGTCAGGCGCCTTTTTACGCAAGAACCCAGACGTTATTGGCTTACACTGTGGCGCGGCGGAGATAGATGGCCAATTAATAATTTTTCCCGAGTCGCATCGAGCCGGTAAAAGTATGCTCACCTGTGCCTTTGCGGCAGCCGGTTATCGTATATTTGGCGACGATGTCGTGGCGCTGACCTCACAAGGAAAAGGTGTTTCGCTGGGGATTGCTCCGCGTTTACGTTTACCCCTTCCTAAGTCGCTTGCCCCTGAGCTTCTTGACTTTATTGGCCAGCATAAAGGGCCAAGTGATGACCGGTATGGCTATGTAGCGCTGGATGAAATGCTGCTGGCTAGTCACGGCAAGCAATGTCCGATAAGCGCCATTGTATTGATTGATCGTGATAATGGTGTGACGAGTCCTGAGCTTACCTCACTGCAGCATGGGGAGGGATTATGGCAGCTGTTAAGGCAGAACTTCGCTGATACGCTTTCTGACCAAGAGCTCATTGATAAATTCTGGCCGATGGTGCAACGGATGCCCTGTTTCCTGCTGCGCTATTCAGATGCCTACGAAGCAGCAGCCTTTGTCGGGCGTGAGTTAAAAGCCGCGCTACATGTCCAGCCGTCGACTTACACTGCTCCTTTCCAGGCGGCGGCTATGCCTGAAGCGGTAGCTCTCGAAAGAGGCGATCAGCGCTATTGGCGTGCGCGCCAAACCGCCCACGAATACCCCTTAGGCGATGAGCTGTTTGTGATTGTCGAAGAGGGCGGTGCGATTCACCGTATGAACGTTACTAGCCGAGCGGCGTGGGCGCTGTTACAGCATGAGGCACTGACGGTTGAGGCGTTAAGCCAAACCTTGGTGGCTTTTTTTATGCCTGTTTCACTAGAACAAGTGCGTAAAGACATGGCCGAACTGTTGGGCCAATTCTTAGCGGTCGGCCTGATTGAAGCTGCTGAGCAGGATACTTAACTCTTAGAGGCTAGCGCCACGTATCGCGCCAGGCATGCATGACTCGCTCTGGGTACCAGGTTTTCCCCAAGCTGCCATTATAGCGCGCTAGCGCACGGGTAAAGTCGCCATTTTCGATAGCTAAATAGTGCGCCAAAATCGTACAGCCATAACGCAAATTACGCGGCGGGTGGGTTAAGTCGTCGATAGGTAATCCTAGCTCGCTAACCCAAAAGGGCATGATTTGCATCAAGCCGACAGCACCTGCTGATGAAATGGCATCGGCTTTGAATGCGCTTTCCACTTGGATTAAGGCTAAGACCAAATCCGGCGGCAAACCTGCGAGTCTGGCTTCTTGGTAGATACGCGTGAGCAGCGTTTGACGTTGGGCCGAATCATCAATGAAGCGCGCCAGTGGCGCATCCATTTGCATGCGCCACTGGCGGGCTGCCCACTGTTGTTGAGCCGTTTGATGCTGTTGGTTGGCCGTTTCAAGAGTCGGGCGAAGAGCTGGTGGCAGCGGCTGTGCTGCTAATGGCATAGCGTCTAGCAACAACACGCCAAGCGTTATAGCAACAGCAACGCTTGGACGTCGTGCCGTCATTAACCACCGCGCCACAGAGCCTAGAGCCCGCCACGCGGTGACAACTTTTGCCGACTTAGCGGGACTTCTCACACAAAAAGTCGATAATTTGATCGGCGGGCACCATTGTGGCTTCGCTATCACGGCGGCCTTTGTATTCCAGTTCGCCGTTGTCCAAGCCACGGTCACCAATCACCAGACGATGGGGTACGCCCATTAATTCCAGATCGGCAAATTTAACCCCAGGGCGGGTATCACGGTCGTCTAGCAGTACGTCTAACCCGGCTGCGGTTAGCGCTTGGTAAAGACGTTCCGACTCTTCGCGAACACGTTGAGATTTGTGCGCATTCATTGGCACCAGCGCCACTTGAAAGGGCGCAATCGCATTGGGCCAGATAATCCCGGATTCGTCGTGGTTCTGCTCAATGGCGGCGGCGACCACGCGGGTTACGCCGATACCGTAGCAGCCCATCCACGGGTGGCTGGTTTTGCCGTTATCGCCCAACACGTTGGCGTTCATGGCCTGGGAATATTTTTGGCCAAGCTGGAAAACGTGACCGACTTCAATGCCGCGCTTGATGGAGAGCGTACCTTGGCCATCGGGAGACGGATCGCCTTCAACGACATTGCGTAGATCGGCAATCTCGGGCAGGGCCACATCGCGCTCCCAGTTAATACCGAAGTAGTGCTTGTCATCCACATTGGCACCTGCGCCAAAGTCGCTCATCAATGCCACGCTTCGGTCAATAATGACCGGCATTTTCAGACCGACCGGGCCCAGTGAGCCGGGACCGGCACCCACCGCCGCACGAATCTCTTCTTCGCTGGCCATGGTCAGCGGTGTGGCAACTTGGGGCAGGTTTTCTGCCTTAACTTCGTTCAGCTCATGATCGCCACGAATCAGCAGCGCGATCAAGCCGCCTTTAGCTGCGTGAACCATCAACGTTTTGATCGTTTTTTCAATCGGCAGTTCGAACTGCTTCACCAGGGCGGCGATCGTTTTAGTGTTGGGGGTATCGACCAAACGCAATTCTTCGCTGGGCTCGGCACGGGCGGCCTGGCTGCCAAGCGGGGCAGGTAGCGCCTCGGCCTTTTCCATATTGGCCGCGTAGTCAGAGGAGTTGGAGAAGACGATATCGTCTTCGCCGGAATCCGCCAGCACGTGAAATTCGTGAGAACCGGTGCCGCCGATAGAGCCGTTGTCGGCAATCACAGGGCGAAAGTTCAGCCCTAAACGCGTGAAAATGCGCGTATAGGCATCATACATATCTTGATAGGTCTGTTTCAGCGAGGCTTCATCAAGATGGAAGGAGTAGGCATCCTTCATGATGAACTCACGTGAGCGCATTACGCCAAAGCGCGGACGAATTTCATCGCGGAATTTGGTTTGAATCTGGTAGAAGTTGACCGGCAACTGTTTGTAGCTGGCGATCTCTTTACGCACCAAATCGGTAATGACTTCTTCGTGGGTCGGGCCAACGCAGTAGTCACGATCGTGACGGTCTTTTAAACGTAACAGCTCAGGGCCGTACTGCTCCCAACGGCCAGACTCCTGCCAAAGCTCTGCCGGCTGAACGGCCGGCATCAATACTTCTTGTGCACCGGCGCGGTTCATCTCTTCGCGCACAATGGCTTCTACTTTACGCAGTGTGCGCAGGCCAAGCGGCAGCCATGTATAAAGCCCTGAGGTTAAACGGCGAATCATCCCAGCACGTAGCATTAGCTGGTGGCTAATGACTTCGGCGTCGGCCGGGGTTTCTTTCAGAGTGGCAATCAATAATTGGCTGGCGCGCATGGGTTAGAGCATTCCTTAGAGCTTAGAAAATAGCGTTTAGAAGAAAATGTGCTTGGAAGAAGCCTTACTCACCATCGGGGCTTAGCCCCATTAGCGTTGAATAGGACCATTGTACGGCCTAGCGGTTAAAGCGGCAAAATAGTGCTTATCGTCAAATCATCTATGCTTTTGGCAGGCTGTGCTAGACTACGCTGGTTTAGAGCGCGATAGTCGGCAATGAATAGCCATAAAAAAATGCTGCACGACAGCATGTTACGCCGACTATGGTTATTTTTTTGATTGAGGGAATCTTCATGCATCAAGTAGTTCGTCGCTGGTTGACAGGCGCCGTGATTGGCGTTTCCATCGTGTCATTAAGTGGTTGCGGTACATTGTTTCATCCTGAGCGAAAAGGCCAGATGAGTGGCGATATTGATCCGGTTATCGCTATTGCCAATGGGGTAGGGTTATTGTTCTTTATCGTACCTGGGGTGATTGCCTACGCCGTGGATTTCTCTAATGGCACCATCTATCTGCCCGGCCGCAACAGCGCCTCAGTAGATGTTCACCACTTAGACGACGCTATGGATGTGGCTTCCCTGGAAAAAATACTCTCTGAGAAGGCTGGTCAGCCGGTGAGCTTAGAGAGCGAGTTAGTCATGATTGAAGAAATGGGTAGCCTTGATGAAGCGCTGGCCATGGTGCGTATGTCAGGCGTGTTGGACGAGGAAAAGCTTTCCGCGATGTAACGTTTAACCCTGCTCGCTAAAACCCAGTCCGGCTTTCTGCCGGGCTGGGTTTTTTTATGCTGAGTATATATGTTACGCATACTGGGCAGGATTGGGAACGCTGGGAAAACGCGGCGGGTATGCTTCCATGTAAGCGTGGCAAGCGCGTAAAACACGGATGTCATCAAACTTGCCGCCGGCGAGCTGGAAGCCAACCGGCAAGCCTTCATTAGTAAACCCGCAGGGTACCGATGCGGCGGGTTGCTGGCTGAGGTTGAAGGGGTAGCTGAACGGCGCCCACTCTTCCCAGTCTTGCATACCGCTACCTGGGGGCACTTCCTGATTAATTTCAAACGGACTGACTGCCACTGAGGGCGTCATCAGTAAATGATATTCTTGATTGAAGTGTTCCAGGCGTTGCGTTAATGCCGCGCGGTCGGCCAGGGCACGAAACAGCTCAACGGCTTTCCAGGGCTCCGCTTCGCGGGCATTGGCTACCATGCCGGGATCTAAAAGCGTGCGCTGATGTTGGCTCGTTTGCGACCACTGCTCTAATGAGGCGGTAAACCATAGCTTGCGAAAAGTTTCCAGTGGCGACGAAAAGCCTGGGTTTATCTCGACGATTTCAGCGCCTAACTCCTCCAATCTCATGGCTGCTTCATGCACACGCTCGGCAATTTGCGGATCTACCTTGGCGTAACCAAGATCCGCGGAGTAGCCAATCCGTAGCCCGGTTAATCCCTTGTCCAGGTCGACCCCCCAGCACTCCGGCTGGCCGCGAGTGGCGTAGGGGTCTCGATAATCGTAGCGGCCTATCACGTTCAGCATGCTGACCGCGTCGCGCACGGTGCGTGTCAATGGCCCCAGGTGTGAAAGGCTGGGCTCTTTTGCGGGCGGCCATTGAGGTGTCCAGCCGTAGGTGGGTTTGAAGCCAAATACCCCCGTAAACGCCGCAGGAATACGGATCGAGCCACCTGAATCGCCGCCCTGGTGAAGCACGCCCATATTGAGAGCTGCGGCTGCAGCGGCTCCGCCGGAGGAGCCGCCAGGGGTCAAACGGGTATTCCAGGGGTTGGTCGTGGCGCCAAAGACGCGGTTGTCGGTGACTGCTTTCCAGCCGAATTCGGGCGTATTGGTTTTGCCCAGTATCACCGCCCCTGCTTCGCGCAACATGCGGGCCGGAGGCGCATCTGTATCGCATGGCGCGTCGGAGGAGGTCAGTGACCCTTCCCGACAGGGCATGCCTGCCACTTGAGTCAGGTCTTTCAGCGATACCGGCACCCCATCGATGGGGCTGAGCGGTTTACCTTGCCCCCAGCGCCTTGCCGAGGCTTTTGCCGCTGATTCGGCGCCTTCGGCATCCACATGAACATAAGCGTTCACGTCCGGGTTGAAGCGCTCAATCCGCTCAAGGGCGGCTCGGGTCGCCTCGAGGGGTGAAGCCTCACGGCTTTCGAACAAGTGAGCTAAGGTTTGGGCATCCAGGCTGCCAAGATCGGTACCGCTCATTGCATACTCCTTACGTCGGCTGGGCTTAGGAAAGGAGTCTAAGGGTAGGCAAGCATTGCCTGGGGTGCAAAAGCCGCGCCATGCAGAAGCCGCAGCCGTGCAGAGTTTAATGGCTCGGCGTGGCTTCTTCGGGCGCCTGGGCGCGCAGCCAACTGATCTCCTCGGCCCATATAGCTGGCTCGATGGTTTCCAGTATCAAGGGGATACCGTCAATCCGGGCATCCTGCATGATGGTGGTAAAGGCGGGTAGCCCGATATTGCCTTTGCCCAGGCTATGATGGCGGTCCACACGGCTGGCGAATCCGCTTTTGGCATCGTTCAAATGCATGCCTCGCAGGTAGTTGAACCCCACCACTTTACCCAGCTCATCGAGCGTTGCCAGTGTGGCTTCTGCACTGCGCAGGTCATAGCCAGCGGCAAATGCATGGCAGGTATCAATACATACGCCTACCCGGGTTTTATCGTCTACATGGTCAATGATCTCGGTCAGATGCTCGAAGCGCCAGCCCAGGTTAGTGCCTTGCCCAGCGGTGTTTTCAATCACTGCCGTGACACCTTGGGTATGTGTAAGCGCCTCATTAACGGACTCGGCAATACGCTTTAAACAGTCGCTTTCGCTGATCTTGTTTAGATGGCTGCCTGGGTGGAAGTTGAGCAGCGTGAGGCCGAGCTGCTCGCAGCGCTGCATTTCATCTAAAAAGGCCTCCCGTGATTTGGCTAAGCCTTCCTGCTCCGGGTGACCCAGATTAATCAGGTAGCTGTCGTGGGGTAAAATTTGCCCAGGTGAAAAATCGTGTTTAGCACAGGCATCACGAAAGGCTTGAATCGCGTCATCGGTGAGCGGCTTGCCTTTCCATTGGCGCTGGTTTTTGGTGAACAGCGCAAAGGCATCGGCACCGATCTCTACCGCCCGGTGAACGGCTTGGTCTGCGCCGCCAGCTGCGCTCACGTGGGCTCCCAGGTATTTCACAACGGACTCCTTGTCATTGTTTGAACGTATTCAAGTATCTGAATGGTTCAATGGCTATCTAGAAAGCGCTTAAACGCGGCGGGTTCGTCGGTAATCACACCGGCGATACCCCACGCCCAGCGGCTATGAAAGGCGCTGGGGTCATTGGCGGTATAGCACAGGACCTGATAGCCGTCCTTTTGCATGGCCTCAACCTGGGCGCGCTTCAGGCGTGACCAGGACGGATGCACACTAAAAGCGTCAATGGCTTCGCACTGTGCTCGCCAGGTTTTGGGTACGCCATTATACAGCACGCCTAGCGCCAGACGCTCCTTGCCTGCTAACTGGCGGCAGTGGGTCAGGGCCTCGGTATTGAAGGAGGAGATGATCAGCCGTTCGGAGGGCAGGGTGTCCAGCATCTCGGGTAGGGCGCGCTCCACCAACGCGATGGGGTCGCGTCCTTTGTTGATCTTGATCTCCATGTTGACGCCCATTTCCAGCTCGTTAAGCAGCGCCAGCATCTCTCCCAGGCTGGGCATCTTTTCACCTGCAAAGCGATCACCAAACCAGCTGCCCGCATCCAGAGTTTTCGCCGTTGCCCAACTCATTGAGGCCAGGCTGCCTCGCCCGTTCGAGCAGCGCGACACGTCGGCGTCGTGCCAGATGACCGGGGTGCCATCACCGAGCAGTTGCACGTCCAGCTCTACCCAGGTGGCGCCCGCCTGATGGGCGGCGCGCACTGCGGCCAAGGTGTTTTCGGGAGCAGCGGCAGAGTAGCCGCGGTGGGCAATCAGCGAGGGAAGTTGAATAGCGGGATGCGTCATGACAGCGCTCTAAGTCTTGGACGATAAAGGAGTATTGATTCTAACATGAGTGCATGACAACAGGATTTCATCGCGCCAGTGTTCAGCCGCAACCGGTGATAGCGTACTAGCTTGATTTATAGCACGCGACGCGCTTGTATAGCGGCACCTGTTGTCTTGACTATCTTGTACAAACCCAACAATGAAAGGAAACCCTAATGTCTAAGCGTATCCAATTTGCCCAGACCGGCGGTTCCGAGGTGCTTGAACTGGTCGACGTGACCCCTGCTGAACCCGGCCAGGGCGAAGTGCGTATCGCCAATAAAGCCGTTGGCCTCAATTTTATTGATATCTATTTTCGTACCGGGCTTTATCCTGCCCCCGCGATGCCTTCTGGCCTTGGCACCGAAGGCGCCGGTGTAGTCGATGCTGTCGGCGCTGGCGTGACGCACTTAAGCGTCGGTGATCGCGTCGCTTATGCCCAAGGGCCTTTGGGCGCTTATGCAGAACTGCATACGTTGCCTGCGGCGAAAGTGGTTAAGCTCCCCGATTTTGTCGATTTCGAGACGGCAGCGGCCAGTATGCTCAAGGGCCTGACCGTGCAATACCTGCTTCGCCAGACCTATGAGCTGAAAGGCGGCGAAACCATTCTGTTCCATGCGGCTGCCGGTGGGGTAGGGTCGATTGCCTGCCAGTGGGCGAAGTCATTAGGCGTCAAGCTAATTGGTACTGTCAGTTCCCAGGAAAAAGCGGATCTGGCTATGGCCAATGGTGCCTGGGCGACGATCAATTACAGCGAAGAGAACGTGGTCGAGCGGGTGCGCGAGCTGACTAACGGCGAGATGTGCGATGTGGTGTATGACTCGGTAGGCAAGGATACCTGGGAGATGTCGCTGGACTGCCTGAAGACGCGCGGCTTGATGGTGAGCTTCGGCAACGCTTCTGGCCCGGTGGATGGTGTTAATATCGGCATCCTCAACCAGAAGGGCGCGCTTTACGTGACCCGCCCCAGCCTTAACGGTTACGCCGACACGCGCGAGCGTCTGGAGATGATGTGCCAGGAGTTCTTCGCTATGCTCGAGAGCGGAAAGGTCAAGATTGACATCGCCAACCGCTATCCGCTGGCAGAAGCGGGTAAGGCCCAGGACGCCCTACAGAGCCGTAAAACTACCGGCTCGACTATTCTCTTGCCCTAATTCCTACCTACATAAATACCCTACATACGCACCTACATACACACTCAACTGACGCATTCGGCTCTCATCGCTTGCCACGTTATTGGCAAGCTGCTCAGGGCCGAATGCCACGGTCGGCTATTCAACGGGCGGTGCGTATGCAGGGACTATACCTGTGTATAGTAAACGTCTAATGTGCGTGGGGAATAGCCATGCCTGTGGCGTGGCGTGCATCAATCGTATGCTGCCGCTATCAAACGGTGGCAAGGGAGTAGGAAAAGGATGTCGGCTGAGGACATGAGTGTTGAGAGCTCAGGTGCTGAGGGCTCAGAAGTTGAGAGTCTTAATCTTGAAGCGCTAGGGCTTGAGTGGTTGGCGCTTTCGCCAAGTACGTTGGTCTTTATCGTGCTTGGCCTGACGCTGGTTGCGTTCATATGGGGGCGCTTTCGCTACGATCTAGTCGCGTTGGCGGCGTTGCTGGGATCGGTCATGCTCGGGCTAGTGCCTGCCGAGAATGCCTTTATGGGTTTCGGCCATCCGGCGGTGATTACAGTGGCCGCCGTGCTAGTACTTAGCCGGGGCTTTGAACGCTCCGGTGTGGTCGATATTATTTCCAATCAAGTGCTAAAAGTGGGTGAGAACCTGCTGCTTCAGCTATTAGTGCTGGTGGGCACCGTCGTTTTATTATCGGGCATTATGAACAATGTGGGCGCTCTCGCACTGCTGTTACCGGTGACGATGCGGTTGGCTCGTGAACATAATACCTCGCCCTCTTTACTGCTGATGCCGCTGGCGTTCGGGTCTCTGCTCGGCGGCCTGACAACCCTAATCGGCACCCCGCCCAATATCATTATTTCCAGTTACCGGCGCGATGTGACGGGCGAAGCGTTCAGCATGTTTAGCTTTTCGCCTGTCGGGATTGCGGTGGCGCTGGCGGGGCTTGTGTTTATTGTGCTGGTAGGCTGGCGCTTGACGCCGAAGCGCAGCGGCCAAGCCTCTACCGATGAAATGTTCGATACCGCCAACTATTTGGTGGAATTGAAAGTAGGTGAAGAATCAAAAGCCAAAGGCTTAACGTTGCAGCAGCTGCGCGATGAGCTGGACGAAACCATCCCCGTGTTAGCGGTCGTTCGCGATGATAACCGTCGTGCTGGCTATAATTTCCACGGTGCCTTGGAAGAGGGCGATATCCTGCTGTTGGAAGCAGGACCCGATGAACTCCAGATGCTGGAAGACAAAGTAGGGCTTAGTGCGATAGCCGAACTGGAAGAAGAGGCGGAAGCTACTGAACACACCGCAAACGATGAAGAGGGCGTGAAAGCTGGCACGGATGAAGCGAAAGGTGCGGCACAGGACCATCAGCCGGTGGATACCGAAGGCTTACAGCTGATTGAAGCCGTGGTACGTAATGATTCCATGATGATTAACCGCAGCGTGCGTCAGTTACGCCTGAATCATCAGTTTGGCCTGCACCTAGTGGCCGTGGCCCGTGACGGTGGACGCTTGAAGCAGCGCTTGCGTGATATCCGGTTTAAGAACGGCGATGTTTTACTCCTACAAGGCAGTGAAAACGAAATTTCAGAAAGCCTGGCCTCGTTGGGGTGCCTACCGCTGGCTAGCCGGGAATTGCATCTGGGGCAGCCGCGCAAGCTGGTCATGTCGATTGCCATTTTTGCCTTAGCAATCGTTGCCATGCTGTTCGATCTGCTGCCCGCGGCAGTCGCCATGAGTACCGCTGCTTTGATTTCGCTACTGATTGGCGTATTGCCGCTGCGCGAAGGGTATCAAGCAATAGACGGCCCCGTGATCGTGCTGTTGGCCGCAATGATACCCGTGGGGGAGGCGCTTGATACCAGTGGTGGCGCCGACCTGATTGCCGATGCGCTGCTGCGCTTTGGCAGCGACTGGCCGGTGGTGGTCACCATGGTGGGGCTGTTCCTGCTCTCTATGCTGCTCTCGAATGTGGTCAACAACGCGGCGGCTGCGCTGCTGATGGCGCCGATTGCAGTTAGCCTGGCCAACGGGTTCGATGTTTCGCTCGATCCGTTCTTGATGGTGGTGGCCGTAAGTGCTTCATGTGCGTTTTTAACTCCTATAGGACATCAGTCGAATACACTGGTGCTGGGCCCTGGCGGCTATCGGTTCGGCGATTACTGGAAACTGGGGCTACCGCTTTCACTGGTAGTATTGGCTGCCGCTATCCCGCTGATTCTGCTGGTATGGCCGCTTTAAAAGACGTCTAACGGTCCGACTTGTCGGTGTGGTGGAATCGAAGGGGTGGATGAAGGCTATTAGGTTTCGAAAATTTTGCTACCCTATTACGTTCAGAAACCAATAAAAATCGAACAGGCCGGGCTTATGAATCAACAATTTCGTCAGGATGCCATTGTCGAGCTAGTTCGTCAGCACGGCTATATGAGTATCGAACAGCTCACCGACCACTTTGCGGTGACGCCGCAGACCATTCGGCGGGATTTGAATACCCTGGCTGATGAAGGCCGTGTGCGCCGTGTGCATGGCGGTGTAGGCATCGAATCCAGTACGGTGAATACCGCCTACAGCACGCGCAAGACGCTTCACCTGGAAGAGAAGGAGCGCATTGCCCGCTGCTTGGCGCAACACATACCCAACCACTCGTCGCTGTTCATCAACATCGGTACCAGCAATGAAGTGATTGCCCACGCGTTGCTGGAGCACCAGGGGCTCGAGATCATTACCAACAATCTGAATGTGGCAGCCATTCTTCAGCATAAAGAGGATTTTACCGTGATCATCGCCGGGGGGCAGGTGCGCTCTCGCGATGGCGGGATTATCGGCGAAGCCACCATCGACTTTATCAATCAGTTCAAGGTGGATTACGGCATCATTGGCATCAGTGGCATCGATGAGGATGGCTCACTGCTGGAGTTTGACTACCAGGAAGTGCGTGTCGCCCAGGCGATTATTGCCAATTCGCGGCGCATCTACCTAGCGGCAGACTACTCCAAATTTCACCGTAACCCGGTGGTGCGGCAGGGCAATCTGGAGCAGTTGGATGCGCTCTTCACCGATCGCAAACCGCCGGAAGCGATCCAGCGCTTGCTGACCCAGCACGATGTAGCACTGCACATCGCTTAGCCTGGCCGTCTTTGTCGCAGTTTCATCCTTGAGCATTTCGGGCGGCTGGAGTAGCCTTAAAACATAATAAAGCGAAAGAAAGTCAACAAAATCGAAAGACACTACAACAAAGCGAACTCGACATGTCCTCTTATATACTCGCCATTGATCAGGGTACCACCAGCTCGCGCGCTATTCTCTTTGACCGCGAAGGACAGGTGGCGGCCGTCGCTCAGCAGGAATTCACCCAGCACTTCCCTCACGACGGCTGGATTGAGCACAACCCCGAAGATATCTGGGAAACGGTGGTGGCCACCTGCAGAGAAGTGATGGCCAGTGCCGAGGTTACGCCAGACCAGATTGCCGGTATCGGCATTACCAACCAGCGTGAAACCACCATCCTGTGGGATCGAAAAACCGGCAAGCCGCTCTATAACGCCATTGTCTGGCAGGATCGCCGCACCTCGGACTTGTGCCAGTCGCTGCGGGATAAAGGGCACACCGATATCGTTCAAGCCAAGACCGGCCTGCTGATTGATCCCTATTTCTCGGCGACCAAGCTTGCCTGGCTGCTGGATAATGTCGAGAGCGCACGTGAGCGCGCTGAACGGGGGGAACTGGCGTTCGGCACCGTCGACAGCTTTCTAATCTGGCGGTTGACCGGCGGCCAGCAGCACGTCACCGATGCTACCAACGCGTCACGCACCGCGCTATTCAATATCCATACCCAGGAGTGGGACGACGAGCTACTGGCACTATTCGATATACCCGCCAATCTGCTGCCCGAGGTGAAAGATTCCAGCGATGATTTCGGTACTACCGAGGCGCACTGGCTGGGCGCACCGCTTCTCATCGCAGGGGTAGCAGGGGACCAGCAGGCCGCATTGGTCGGGCAGGCGTGCTTTCAGCCGGGGATGGGCAAGAGTACCTACGGTACCGGCTGCTTTATGATTGTGAACACCGGTGAGGCGCCCTCACTTTCGCGTAATCGTTTGTTGACCACGATTGGCTACCGGCTTAACGGTAAGCCGACCTATGCGATGGAAGGCAGTATTTTCGTGGCCGGGGCGACAGTACAGTGGTTGCGGGATGGCCTGAATCTGTTTGCCGATGCCTCGGAAACCGAAGCGCTGGCTCAGAAAACCCGCAGTGGGCATAGCGTTTATCTAGTGCCAGCTTTTACCGGATTGGGGGCGCCGCACTGGGACCCAAAAGCACGTGGCGCGATTTTTGGGTTAACCCGCGATACCGGTATTGCTGAAATAGTCGCCGCGGGACTCCAGGCGGTGTGCTACCAAACCCGTGACCTGCAGCACTGCATGAATGACGATATGGAGGCGCCGCCTGGCAACTTACGGGTTGACGGCGGCATGGTAAAAAACAGCTGGGTGATGCAGTTTCTTGCCGATATGCTCGGCGTCCAGGTCGATCGCCCCACTATTCTTGAAACTACCGCGCTGGGTGCTGCCTACTTGGCGGGGCTACGCCTGGGCTGGTATCAAACCCTGGAAGAGATTGAACAGCTGTGGCGCTGCGAGAAGAGCTTTATGCCTACCATGGAAGAAGCCACACGTGAGCAGCTTTACCAGGGTTGGTTGGATGCAGTGTCGAGAGTCCGCTCTACGCCTTAGATAATGACCTGAATTCAACTAATAAGTGCAGCACCCCTACTTAAGCACACTATCTATTGCCTCTTTCGATTCTTTATAATGCGGCGGCCAATTAAGCAATTGGCCGCCTTTCTTCGCTTTTAGCGCCCCTCATGAAAGTCTTTAACACCATTAACGCTTATTGAGCGTTAATGTAGTCGAGTTACAACCATGCCTACGGCCAATGACGCATTGTGAGCTTTCCTGCGGTGGCCCATAGTGAGGTCATGGATCAGGAAGGTGACTTGTTATCCCGAATCACTGAACTAATCCCTGCTACAGAACGATAGCGCTTCAGTATTACCCTAGCGCTAAAGGGCGAAGGTCTTGTAACGCTTGTGACCGTTTCGCAGTTACCGAACTGGGCACTTATCCGGCCCAGCATGAGTAGCAACGTCACCATACGTCGTTAATTAAGATGGCTGCTTTTAAACCGATTGGCGGTTAGGCAGCGGATGACCATACCATGAGGTAGTACTAATGAACTGCATCGAACTAAGCCAACAAGCCAATAGCATCGCCAGCTCCTTCAGCAAGCAAGATCTCGCCAGGTTGGTTGTGGCGCTGAAGGGTAATCGTGAGTCACTGCAACATGCGGTTGAGGTTATCGACACGGTGGATAGTCGTTCAGGCTACACACTGGAAGAAGCCTGGGATGAAGTGCTCGCGGGAGACTCTCAACTTCGTATTGAAGATGAAGAGTAAAATAGAACAATTGCTTAAATAACTCTTAGCCCCCTTATTGATATAAGGGGGCTTTTTATTAGTTTTATAAACGATTAAGCATTGGCTACGGGTGTAAAAGGCAGCGATGTGTCCCGGTGTTGTTCAAAGTAACTGTTAAAACGTTCATCTGCATCGTCGCCAAATAATACCCGGCAGGCTTCTTTCAGACCGTTTGAATGGCGCAACTGCTCATGGGGCACAACCAGCGAGACCTTGGCACGACGGCGTAGAAAGTCTTCAAGCTGAGTGATCATTTCGTGATCGCGGGCATGCTCAAGCTCACAGCGAATGTACTCAGTGCCCTCGATTAGGATTTCACCCTGGGCAGGATCCTGGCGGATTTTTTCCAACATCTGAATAGCCTGGTCGGCATAACGCCGCCAGAGCCGTGTGGAGAGCAGCTCAGATGAGGTCTGGGCGGTCATGGCATCCAGGTTCATGCGCTTGGCCTGATCCATAAACTGCTGCTTGACGGGGTTGGGTGGTTCGCCGTACCAGTGGAATTTAGGGTCTGTGAGGGTAACGCCCAACTGACTGATCTCTTCGGCAATTTCATCCCCCACATTCAAGCAATCGGTCAGCTTGCCGCCAAAGATACTGATATGTGCACTTTCGGCATTGGTATCGACTACATGCTTGCGTGATAGCTGCAGGAAGTCGCGATCGTTGCCTTGATCATCCTTGATCGCTAATGGCCGTACGCCGCAGCGGGTAGAAATAATATCGTCTTGGCTCAATGGCTTGGTCAGGGTCAGACGCTTGTTGATATTTTCCAGCACAAAGGCGATATCGTCAGCGGTAACCTCCACCTCCGGGTGCTCCATATGGGTATCGGTAGTACCGATGCAGGTACGGTTACCCATGGGAATGACAAAGAATAATCTGCCATCGTCAGCAAAAAACGCCAGCACCCGCTGGGAATCCGTTAATTGCGGAACGATGAGGTGAATACCTTTGGAGTAGAGGTGGTGGTGAGTGGTTTTTTGGCCGGTCAGCTCATTATGCTGATCCACCCACGGGCCGGCCGCATTGATGAGTACCTTGGCGCGTATATCGAAGGTGCTGCCATCCATCACGTTGCGTGCCTTGGTCACCCATAGGCCATCCTGGCGCTCGGCGCCGAGTGACTCGACGTAGTTGGCGGCAATCGCCCCATAGTTAAGCGCTTGGCGAACAAAGTTGAAGACAAATCGAGCGTCATTATCGTGCAGGTAGGCGTCGGAATATTCGAAACCGCCAACGGCACCCTCAATATCGATGATGGGCTCTTCCTGCTTGATTTTATTCGGCGAGAGCAGGCGCGGCAGTTTGGTGAAGCCGTTGCCCATCAGCCAGTAAAGCCAGGTGCCCGCCCACAGGTAGCGTGGAGAGTGGCGGAAGCCTTTTGAAATTGTGGTCAGGAAACGGATCTCCTGCACCGTGGAAGGGTAACTCTTGATCAAGTGATTGCGGCTTTTGCATAGTTTGCGAACCAGTGCAAAATCCTTGCTTTCCATGTATTTGATGCCTCCCCATACCAGGTTGGAGGAGTGCATGCTGGTACTGCCGGCGAAGTCGCCGCGGTCAATTAGTGCAACTTTTGCGCCTTTACCAGCCAGCGCTGCTGCGGTGGCCGCGCCATTGATGCCGCCGCCGATAATCAGAGCATCAAAGGTTTCGTTAGGTAACTTTTCAATGTTTCTATTTCGCAGTTTCATAGCGGATCCAATTAACCAATCAATAGCCCGGTTGCAGTGGGTGTTCTCTCTTTTGCTCTGGCATACCGCCAATGAAACCCTTGGTAGGGCGGGCAGTCGCCCGCCCTGCAAGCTTTGACGCGTAGTTTTCCTAAACTTAGTTATTAAGCTTAGTTATTCTTGGCGCGTACCGGCGGCCATCCAGGCTTCCATCATTTCATCGTAAGGAATGGTGGTGCCTTGCGGCATTTCGTTATCCAGCTTGGCTTTCGGGGCGCCTTCCTGATCCAGCCAGACCTGTGGGTCCTGCTCTTCGTTAAGTACAGGCGCGTAGCTGTCGAAGACGTTAGCGCGGGCCAAACGGTTCATGGTGCTGTCCAGGTCTGCCGCTAGCTTGTCGAGACCTTCCTGGGGTGTGACTTCACCACTCATGACCGGTGCAAGGTTCTGCCACCACAGTGGTGCCATGCGCGGATAGTCAGGTACGTTCGTACCGGTCGGTGTCCAGTTGGATTCGTTGGGGCTGCGGTAGAACTCCACCAGGCCACCCAGCTTGGGTGCCATTTCGGTCATCTGCTCAGAGAAGATGTCAGACTCACGAATCGGCGTTAAACCATGCATGAGTTTTTCCAGCGAGGTGGTTTTTGCCACGGTGAACTGGGCAAACAGCCAGGCGGCGGTGCGGCGGTCTTCGGGCGTTGAGTCAAAGAATGTCCATGCTCCTACGTCCTGGTAGCCAACCTTCATACCCTCTTCCCAGTAGGGGCCGGTGGGGGAAGGAGCCATGCGCCACAGCGGGTTGCCTTCATCATCGGTCACGGCAACGGAGGGGTCGGTCATGTCAGCTGTGAACGCGGTGTACCAGAAAATTTGCTGGGCAATATGGCCTTGCGCGGGCACGGGGCCTGCTTCACCAAAGGTCATGCCCTGCGCTTCTTCAGGCGCGTAATCGCGTAGCCAGTCGACGGCTTTCTGCATCGCAAACACGGAGGCCGGTGAGTTGGTAGCACCGCCACGGCTAACGCTGGCGCCTACCGGCTGGCTATCTTCATTGACGCGGATACCCCAGTCATCCACCGGGTTGCCGAAGGGAACCCCTTTGCTGCCCATGCCCGCCATGGAGAGCCAGGAGTCGTGGAAACGCCAACCTAGTGACGGATCACGACGACCGTAATCCATGTGACCGTAAATCTTGGTGCCGTCTATCTCGCCGACATGCTCGGTGAAGAACTCGGCGATATCTTCGTAAGCGGTCCAGTTGGTTGGTACGCCGAGCTCGTAGCCGTAGATTTCCTTAAACTGGGCCATCAGGTCGGGATCAGTGAACCAGTCATGGCGGAACCAGTAAAGGTTGGCGAACTGCTGAGTCGGTAGTTGGTAGATGCTGCCATCTGGGCCGGTACCGTATTGCAGGCCGATGAAGTCATCCAAGTCTAGCGTGGGCAGGGTATAGTCGGCCCACTCGTTCTCCATCGCTTCAGAGAGGTTAATGGTGGTGCCATAGCGGATATGCGTGCCAATGGAGTCGGTATCGTTGACGAAACCGTCATAGATGCTGTTGCCCGACTGCATCTGGTTCTGCATGGTATCCACGACATCACCTTCACCAATGATGTTGTGGGTCACGTTAATGCCGGTCAGCTCGCTAAAGGCTTCTGCCAACACTTCACTTTCATACACGTGAGTAGTGAGACCTTCGGCCACGGTTTGAATGTCCATGCCACGGAAAGGCTCGGCAGCCTTGGCAAACCACATCAGCTCTTCGATCTGCTCGTCACGGCTTAGCGTCGAGTTCTGGAAGTGCTCGTCGACCAAGCGTTCAGCAATGGCGCGGGCATCCTGTTCCTGCGCTGACAGCGTACCCGATGCCAGTAACAGACCGGCGGCGAGGGTTGTCAGTTTGAACTTAGTCAGACTGGACTTGTTGTAGTGCTTTTGCATGGTGACCTCGTTTTGTTGTGTTCTTCCCTGATGGCTTGGCCGTCCTTGATACCGAATAACGCTGGCGAGCTTTTTTTCGAAACCCTGCTAAGGGCTATCCCCAGCGCATTAAAACCAGTAGCCATACGGCTGATACCGCTAGTGCGATCCAGATGGATAATGAGGTGAAACCAATCACTCCCAGGTGGATAAAGGCCGCCGAGAGCAGGCCGATAAACAGCCGGTCTCCGCGAGTAGTGGCAATGGGCAGGAACCCCTTGCGCTCTATGGTGGGAGACAGAATCTCCCATATTGTCATCCCCGCCAGCATGGCAGCGATTGATGAAAAGAATATGGCGGTGGGCATGGTCCATACCATCCAAGACATGGTGCGCTCTCCTCAGGTACGGCCTAGGGCAAAGCCCTTGGCGATATGGTTACGGACGAAATAGACCACCAGAATGCCGGGAATAATGGTCAGTACACCGGCGGCGGCCAGGGTGCCCCAGTCAATTCCGGAGGCTGTCGAGGTCCGCGTCATGATCATGCCAATCGGCTGGGCATCGGTGGCTGTTAGCGTGCGTGCCAGTAGCAGTTCCACCCAGGAGAACATGAACAGGAAGAACAGCGTGACGCCGATCCCGGAGCGGATCATCGGAATGAAAATTTTGACGAAGAAGCGCGGAAAGCTATAGCCGTCGATATAGGCGGTTTCGTCGATCTCCTTAGGCACGCTGCTCATGAAGCCTTCCAGAATCCAGATCGCCAGCGGAATATTGAACAGGCAGTGGGCCAGCGCGACAGCAATGTGGGTGTCGAAAAGGCCCACCGAGTAGTAGAGCTGAAAGTAGGGCAGCAGAAAGACGGCGGGGGGAGCCATCAAATTGGTCAGAAGCCAGAAGAACAGGTGCTTGTCGCCGATAAAGGTGTAGCGGCTAAAGGCATAGGCGGCCGGAAGCGCCACACAGATAGTGATCAGCATATTCATGGCTACGTAAAGCATCGAGTTGACGTAGCCCATGTACCAGCTTGAGTTGGTGAAGATGCCAATATAGTTGTCAAAGGTCAGGTTTTGCGGCCACAACGTCATCGAGCCGAGAATTTCGCTGTTGGTCTGCAGCGACATGTTGATCAGCCAGTAAATGGGCAAAATCATCAGCGCCAGATAAAGGCCAAGCAGTATACGTGAGCGCCAATGCGCCCGAGCAGTGCGGTTACGCCGCTTGGTAGATGAAACTTTGCTAAAAATCGTGTTGTACTTTTCACCGCGCTGGGTGTTTTCGAGTTGGTAGCTCATGTTAAGCACCTCCATGCGGGGGCTTGTCTTTCTGCATGTGCATGATGGTGGTGTAGAACACCCAGCTCACCAGCAGAATGACAAGGAAGTAGATCAGCGAGAACGCGGCAGAAGGGCCCAGGTCCTGCTGGCCGATCGCCATGGTGGCCAGCGACTGACTCAGGAAAGTTGTCGAGCTACCAGGGCCGCCGCCGGTCAATACGAAGGGCTCGGCGTAGATCATGAACGAGTGCATGAAGCGCAGCAGGACGGCAATAACGAGCACGTTGGTGAGCTTGGGCAACTGAATATAGCGAAACACTGCCCACTTGGAGGCACGGTCGATACGTGCAGCCTGATAGTAGGCTTCAGGAATCGAGCGCAGGCCGCTGTAGCAAAGCATTGCCACCAGCGGGGTCCAGTGCCATACATCCATTAGCACGATGGTTACCCAGGCATCGCTGGCGTCACCGGTGATATTGTAGCTGATGCCCAGTTCGCGCAGCCCCCAGCCCATTAAGCCAATATCGCCACGGGTAAAGATTTGCCAGATGCTGCCCACGACGTTCCAAGGGATCAGCAATGGCAGGGTAATTAATATCAACACCGCCGAGGCCTGCCAGCCGCGTTTGGGCATGATCAGGGCAATCCCTATTCCCAGCGGAATCTGGATAGCCAGAATAATCAATGAGAACGAAATCTGGCGCAGAAACGCCGCTTGTAGCGCCTCATCGTTAAGCATGGTTTTAAACCACTCGGTGCCAGTGAAAAAGCTGGCGTTAGGGCCGAGCACATCCTGCACCGAGTAGTTGACGACGGTCATCAGTGGAATGATGGCGGAAAACGCTACCAATACCAGCATGGGAAGCACCAGCAGCCACGCTTTGTTGTTGGGTACCTTGTTATTCATGGCCGGTCTCCACGAGGTATTCATCAATATAGAGGGCGAGTTTTGCTGTATCGAACTCAGCAAACGCCGCTTCTCCCACGGGTGAGTGCCCTTCGGGAAGGCGTGCCTTGAAGGTTTGTCCGTTGAGCTTATAGGTCAGCAGGGAGTAAGTGCCGAGATCCTGCACACTGATGACCTCGACGGGCAAGCTTTCAGTGCTTGGGCTTGCGCTAATGTCGATAAACTCGGGACGGATACCCAGCTTGATGTTGTTACTGCTGGCATGCGCAATGGCACGTTTGATCGATTCACTGACCGGCAGTGATTGGTTGCCGAACATGGCCTGTTCATCTTGATACTTGACGGCCATGAAATTCATGCCGGGACTACCGATGAAATAGCCTACAAAGGTGTGGGCCGGGCGTTCAAACAGCTCCCGTGGCGTACCGAACTGCACCACTTGGCCGTCATACATCACGGCTATTTTGTCGGCGAAGGTCGACGCCTCCAACTGGTCGTGGGTGACGTAGATCATGGTGATATTGAAGCGCTCGTGAATCTCCTTGAGCTTACGGCGCAGCTTCCACTTTAGCTGTGGGTCGATTACCGTCAGCGGCTCATCAAACAGAATGGCCGTCACGTCATCGCGCACCAAACCGCGCCCCATAGAGACTTTCTGCTTCTCATCCGCGGTCAGGTTCTTCGCCTTGCGGTTCAGCAGTGGCGTCAGTTCCAAAATGTCAGCGACTTCCAGTACCTTGGGTTTCACCCGATACTCGGGAGTATTCATATTGCGCAGGGGAAAGGCGAGGTTGTCGAACACCGTCATGGTGTCGTAGATCACCGGGAACTGAAAAACCTGGGCAATATTGCGCTCTTCGGGGGGGAGTTCGTTAACTCGCTGACCGTCAAAAAGGACGTCACCCTCTGAGGGTTCAAGCAGGCCGGAAATGATATTGAGCAGCGTCGATTTACCGCAACCCGATGGCCCCAAGAGCGCATAGGCACCGCCTTGATGCCAAACGTGATCCATCTGCCGAATAGCGTAATCCGCTGCACCCTTGGGCGTTTTTTCATAGGAGTGCGCCAGACCCTTTAAAGTGATCTCAGCCATGGGCAGCTCCTCCTTGACTTACAGGAATATGAACCGTGTGTCCCTGTTTGTCGAAGGCGTAAAGTTGATGGGTGGGGAAGTAAACCTTCAGGGGTTCATTAACACTAAACTGGTGGATGCCTGCTAAGTGCAGCACTAAGGGGAAGCGCTCGTGGTGAACATGCAGGAAGGTTTCAGAACCGCTGATTTCAGCTACATCCACATGGACATCCAGCGCCAGGTCATCGGCTCGTTGTGGTTGCAGGGTGAGGTGTGAAGCACGGACACCAAAATCATAGTCACCTGGCTCTAAGCGCTTTAGCTTGTCATCGCAGGGAAAGTGTAACGTTTGATCGAAAGTGATTTCGGTATCGGTAAGCCGACCGGGAACAATGTTAATTGGCGGCTCGGAGAACATCTCGGCGCTGAAGCGGCCGTTTGGCTCCCGGTAAACCTGTTCGGTAGGGCCATACTGAAGCAATCTGCCTTCATGCAGTACCGCGGTGTTTCCACCCAGCGCCAGCGCCTCATTGGGCTCGGTGGTGGCATACACCGCGATGCAGTTGCGTGCTTTGAAGAGATCACGCAGCTCATCGCGCAGCTCTTCGCGGAGCTTGTAATCCAGGTTGACCAGCGGTTCATCAAATAGAATTAAGTCGGCATCTTTGATCAAGGCCCGCCCCATGGCAGTACGCTGCTGTTGACCGCCGGAAAGCTCTTGCGGGTAGCGGTTAAGCAAGTGTTCGATATGCAGCATTTCAGCAATTTCGCCAACACGCTTATCAATCTCGCTTTTTGGGTGTTTGGCCAGTTTCAGTGGCGACGCAATGTTGTCGTAAACGGTGAGGCTGGGATAGTTGATAAACTGCTGGTACACCATGGAGACGTTGCGCTTGCGCACGGAAACGTTCGTGACGTCCTTGCCATCCATGATGATCTTTCCGCGGGTAGGGGGCTCAAGCCCCGCCATAAGACGCATTAGAGTGGTTTTTCCGGCCAGCGTCCGCCCTAGCAGCACATTGAATGAGCCTGGCTCAAGCGCTAAGTCTATTCCACTGATATGAGGCACACCGTTAACGATGTGATCGATATTTTGCATATGTAAGGACATGCCGATCTCGCTAGCGTCATTGTTATTGGAGCATGCTATTAGAAAGGCGACAAAATAGGTGAGTCCGCTTTCGTTTACGAAAGGCTAGTTGATCATTTGCGAACTTGCAACGCGTTTTTGGGCGATAGGACTAGGCATTTAGGCGTAGAAAGCGAACACAAAAAAGCCGACTACTGTCGCGCAGTAGTCGGCTATGCCTATCAGTAACTTACTGAATAATAGTGGTTACTTAACGTTTTCTTCTTCCTGCTGTGGTGCAGGTGTTGTTTTGCCGTTGTGATCGATCAGCGTGGACTTGTTCTTGGCAAATGCGTCGTAGGCAAAATCATCCACGGTGAGCATTTCCAGAACCTCGGCCTCAAAGGTGCGCATGAAGTCGGCATCTTCTTCATTGATCAGACCTTTTTCCAGACCGGCCTCTACACGTGCCTCTGGATGCAGCGCCGTTTGCGGGAGTTCGCCTTTGGCATATGCCTTGTTCAATGTGCGGTAGATCGCTTCGGCGCGGTCATAATCGACCAACAAAGCGTTGTAGCGCGCCAGTGGGTTGCGCTGTTCGCCGTCGTCTGTATCCCAGGTGTTTTCCAGCAACTTCGTGCGTAGGGCGCTGTGTGTAGAAACACGCTTAGCGATATCCCGCGCCAGGTCATCATGGGGTTTATTCCAACGGCGGCCGGTCGGCATCACTACGGCGTTGAGGGTTTTACCCAGGGCGCGGTTGGGTAGATTATCGAAAATCTCCACAAACGCCTGTTCTGCACGCTGAAGCAGGAAACGACAGCTGTAGTGCAGCAGCGCTTCTTCGCCTTCTACTTTACTGCCCGCTTGCCACTGCTTGAGCACCATGGAGGTCAGATAGAGATTAGAAAGCACATCCCCCAGCCGGGCGGAGATCATTTCGCGTTTCTTCAGCGCTGAGCCCAGGCTTGCCATAGCTGCGTCGGCACATAGGCCAAAGCCAGCGGAAAGGCGGGCAATATCCTGAGCATAGATGGTGGCTGGGCCATCAAAGGGAACGCTGGATTTGCCGATGCCAAAGCCGAGGGTAAAGGCGCGCGCGGCGTTACCAAAGATCAAGCCCGCGTGGCCAAAGAAGGCTTTATCGAACGCCTTCATGTCATTGGTGTCTTTTGCAGCCAGCTCTTCAAGCACGTAAGGGTGGCAGCGGATCGCGCCCTGACCAAAGATCATCAGGTTGCGGGTCATGATATTGGCGCCTTCCACGGTAATTGCTACCGGGTTGGCGCTATAGCCGATACCGAGGTAGTTGCGCGGGCCTAGTGTCACCGCCTTGCCACCGTGAACATCCATGGCATCACTAAGCAGCACGCGCTGGAACTCGGTCAATTGACTTTTCAGAATGGCTGAGGGCACTGCAGGCTTTTCGCCATGATCGATCATGTTGGCGGTTTGATACACAGTGGCCTGGGAGATATAGGCCAGCGCTGCCATGCGGGCAAGGGGCTCTTGCACACCTTCCATTTCGGCCACCGGCACGTTGAACTGGCGACGTACGCGAGTGAAGCCGCCGCTCCAACCCAAGGCGTAGCGTGCGGTACCAGTAGCGCCGGAGGGTAGCGTGATGCAGCGGCCGATAGACAGACACTCCACCAGCATCCGCCAGCCCTGGCCGATCATGTCCGGGCCGCCAATGATGGTGTCCAGCGGTACAAAGACATCTTTGCCGATAATCGGGCCATTCATGAACGGGCTGCCGATAGGATGGTGGCGGCGGCCGATTTCCATGCCGTCGGTATCGCGGGGAATCAACGCCAGGGTTATACCGCGATCCTCTTCGTCACCCAGCAATTTTTCAGGGTCGAACAAACGAAAGGCCAAGCCAACGACGGTGGCGATGGGCGCCAGCGTGATCCAGCGTTTTTCGAAGTTAAGGCGTAGGCCAAGTACTTCTTCGCCGTTAATGGTTTGCTTGCAGACAACGCCGGTGTCGGGCAGTGATGTGGCATCAGAGCCAGCGCGGGGGCCGGTGAGGCCAAAGCAAGGAATCTCGCGGCCATCGGATAAGCGCGGAAGGTAGTGATCTTTCTGCGCTTGGGTACCGTATTTAAGCAACAGCTCGCCAGGGCCCAAGGAGTTAGGTACACCCACGGTGACCATCAAGGTTTCGTTGGCGGAGAGCTTTTGCAGCACCATGGATTGCGCTTTGGCCGAGAAGCCCAGGCCGCCGTACTCCTTCGGAATGATCATGCCGAAGAAGCCCTCTTTTTTCAGGTAGTCCCAAAGCTGCTGGGGCAGGTCGGCGCGCTCTTGGGCGATATCCCAGGCGTTACACATACCAGCAGCTTTGGCACACTGATTGGCTAAGAAAGCTTTTTCATCGTCGCGCAAGCCTTCGTCTTTAAATGCGAGCAGCTTTTCCCACTGGGGTTTACCCGAAAATAGCTCACCGTCCCAGGAGACGCTGCCTGCTTCCAGGGCCGTGCGCTCGGTGGCGGATACTTTGGGCGCCACTTTTTTAAAGGTGGCGAATAGGCGCGGCGTGAGCCATTTGCGACGCAAGGCGGGCAGGCCTGCCACGGCGACAGCGGCGGCGCCAATCAAAAGCAGAACGCCGATCACTTCAGCGTCTAACAGCAGGCCGACAAGGCCCAATACGCCAAGCACCACAAGCGCCGCGGGGGCGCCTGCTTCGCGACGCATGACCACGAGCAGGCCACCAATGGCGAGCACGATAAGGAGTAGGGTGAGCATAGTAGTTCTCTCTGTTTCAGGCCTATAACGACAGCCTGCTGTTGTTAATGAGCGCGTTAATCGAACACTTGTTTGAATATTGGCAGATAGGCGCGGTTTTATGCAAGCCTTTAGGTATGTTTACACCCGGATGCCTTGTTAGATATAAAAAAATGCCATGGCGTGAAGCCATGGCATGTTGAGTGGCGAACAGAGGGACGAACAGAGGGAATGTTCAGGCGCGTTTGGCAGGCGCGCCGTTGGCGACGTAGTAGTCCACACTCGACCGGGGCAGCGGCTCATTACCCTTGATGCGGTCGGCGATCTTTTCCGCCAGCATGATGGTGGGGGCATTAAGGTTGCCGGTAGGAATCACCGGGAAGAGCGAGGCGTCGACCACGCGCAGACCTTCAATACCATGCACGCGCCCCTGGCCGTCGGTGACCGCCATCTCGCCTTCGCCCATTCGGCAACTGCCGCAGGGGTGATAGGCGGTTTCGGCATGCTGTTTGACGAAGGCGTCGAGTTCGGCGTCGGACTGCACGTCCGGTCCCGGCGCTATTTCACGACCGCGGTACTTCTCAAAGGCTGGCTGGGCGATGATATCGCGAGTCAGGCGGATCGCATCACGGAACTCTTGCCAGTCTTTCTCTTTGGCCATGTAGTTAAACAGGATGCTGGGCGCCGCGTGTGGATCTTTTGACGTCAGGCGGATACGACCGCGACTTTCAGAGCGCATTGAGCCGACGTGGGCCTGGAAACCGTGGGCCTGCACCGCGCTCTTGCCGTTGTAGCTGATGGCGATGGGAAGGAAGTGGTACTGAAGATTTGGCCACTCCTCTTCATCCCGGCTGCGGATAAAGCCACAGGATTCAAACTGATTGCTGGCGCCAACGCCGGTGCCATTGAACAGCCATTCGGCACCGATCTTGGGCTGGTTGTACCACTTCAAGGCCGGGTAGAGCGAGATGGGCTCTTTACACTCGTACTGAATGTACATTTCCAGGTGATCCTGGAGATTCTCACCCACGCCAGGCAGGGCGTGAACCGTCTCGATATTCAGTTCGTTCAGCAGTTCCGGGTTGCCGATACCCGAGCGCTGAAGAATTTGTGGAGAGGCAATGGCGCCACCGCATAGCAGCACTTCGCGGCGTACATAGGACTGGTGTTTTTCGCCTTTCTGCTCATAGCGAACACCCACCGCGCGCTTGCCTTCAAACTCGATCACATCGGTAACGGCATGAGTTTCGATGGTCAGGTTGTGGCGCTTCTTGGCGGTGTCCAGGTAGCCTCGGGCAGTGGATGCGCGGCGGCCTTTGGGCGTTACAAAACGGTCCATGGGCCCGAAGCCTTCCTGCTGGTAGCCGTTGACGTCTTCGGTTTCCGGGTAGCCTGCTTGTTTGCCAGCTTCAATAAAGGTGCGGTAAAGCGGGTTGTTATCCGCTTTGGGCGTGGTCACGCTGACCGGGCCTTCGCCGCCGTGATAGCTGTTGGCGCCGATGTCGCGGGTTTCGCACTTTTTGAAGTAGGGCAGGCAGCTCAGGTAGTCCCAATCTTCGAGACCAGGCTGCTTGGCCCAGTTATCGTAATCAAGTGCATTGCCGCGGATATAGCACATGCCATTAATCAGTGAGGAGCCGCCCAGGCCTTTGCCGCGTCCACACTCCATGCGGCGGTTATCCATATACGGCTCGGGGTCGGTTTCGAAGGCCCAATTGTAGCGCTTTCCCTGAAGCGGGAAGGCGAGGGCGGCAGGCATTTGAGTGCGGAAATCTAGGCGGTAGTCCGGCCCACCCGCTTCTAGTAGCAGTACGCTGACGTTGCTGTCTTCGGTGAGGCGAGTCGCGAGTACGTTGCCCGCCGAACCTGCACCGATAATGATGTAATCAAATTCGCGTGGTTGAGACATAGAGTCTCCTTTAGAAATCTTGCTGAGTCGAGGAAGGGAGCCGGTAGGCATAAAAGCGAAGCGTCTTTTTCAGGGCCGGAAAGTGCTCCATGCGATTCCGGCATTCCCGCCATCCTTGGCGGTCAGATGAAAAAAGCCGAGCGCCCATGGATGGGTTCACAGCGTCTTCGTGTTATGCCTACCGGCGGAGCTTAGTGCTGAAAGTTAAAACACTGACTCAAACGGCCCCATCTCGATTTGAACTGACTTGGTCTGGGTATAGTGGTTAAGCGTCTCGATACCATTCTCGCGACCAATACCCGACTCTTTATAGCCGCCTACCGGCATCTCGGAAGGTGACTCACCCCAGGTATTGATCCAGCAGATACCGGCTTCCAACTGATGAATGACGCGGTGGGCGCGATTCAGGCTCTCGCTGAAGACACCTGCGGCTAGGCCATAGTGGGTGTCGTTGGCGCGGCGAATGACTTCCGCTTCGTCATCAAAGGCGAGTACTGACATCACCGGGCCGAAGATCTCTTCGCGCACAATGCGCATTTCGTCGGTACAGTCGGTGAAGATCGTTGGTGCAGCCCAGGCGCCATCGGCAAAGCTGCCAGTGTTCCAATCGTCGCCGCCTACGAGCAGACGAGCACCTTGCTCCTTGCCCAAAGCAATGTACGAAAGTACTTTTTCTTGATGTTCAAAGCTAACCAGCGGGCCAAAGTTGACGCTCGGGTCCATCGGGTCGCCTGCTTTGATGCGCTTGACGCGTTCTACCAGCTTGGCTTCAAAGGCCTCTTTAACGCTGCGCTCAACAAATACCCGCGTGCCGTTGGTGCAGATTTGGCCGCTGGAGTAGAAGTTGGCCATCATGGCGGCGTCTGCGGCGCGGTCAAGGTCGGCATCCGCGAAGACCAGCAGCGGCGATTTGCCACCTAGTTCCATGGTGACGTCTTTTAGCGTCGAGCTAGCGGCGGCGGCCATGACTTTCTTGCCGGTTCCCGCTTCGCCGGTGAACGATACCTTGGCGATTCCGGGGTGCTCAGTGAGCATGGCGCCTACGCGGCCATCGCCCTGTACCACGTTAAAGACACCGTTGGGCAGGCCAGCTTCGGTAAAGATTTCCGCCAGTTTCATCACGGTGAGTGGCGTGACTTCACTGGGCTTGAACACCACCGCGTTGCCTGCGGCCAGTGCCGGGGCGGCTTTCCAGCAGGCGATTTGAATGGGGTAGTTCCAGGCGCCAATCGCACCAATTACGCCGAGCGGCTCGCGGCGGGTATACACGAAAGAAGTGTCGCGTAGGGGAATCTGGCTGCCCTCAATGGCAGGCGCTAAGCCAGCGTAGTACTCCAGCGCATCTGCGCCGGTAACGATATCGACGCTAGCTGTTTCGCTGATCGGTTTGCCGGTATTGCGGGTTTCCAGCTCGGCAAGCTCGTCATTGCGCTCTCTCAATAGCGCAACGGCGCGCAATAGGATGCGCGAGCGCTCCATGCCGGTCATTGCAGCCCATTCTCGCTGGCCCCGCTGAGCAGCTTCTACGGCCGTGTCGACATCCGCTTGGCTGGCTTGACCAATCGTGGCAAGCAGGCTGCCATCAAAAGGGTTGGTGACAGTGAAGGTGTCGCCTGATGAGGCGTCTACCTGGCGACCATCAATATAGAGTGGCTGTACGTTTTGAGCGGCCATGTCGGTCTCCATGAATAAGAAAATTAACGGTAAATGTTGGATGCTTTCGTAGTGCATCCATGATGAGCAAAAAGCTGGTCGAGATAGGTGTGCGCAAGGTGGCGGGCTTCTGCCGCGTCAAGACCTTCAGGCGTCAGGGCGCCACGCAGCCATAGGCCATCAATCATGGCCGCCAATCCGCGGGCCGCGTTACGGGCCTCGGTGTGGGGCATGACGCGTTTAAACTGGTGACATAAATTGCTGTAAAGGCGGCGATCATTGACGTTCTGCAACCGCTGCAACATCGGTTTATGCATGCTGCTGGCCCAGAAGGCTAACCAGGTTTTAGCGGCAGGGCCGGTGACCTGGGTGCGATCAAAATTGCCCTCGATAATGGCGCCGATATACGCACGCGGGGAGTCATCTTCCAACGCATGGCGGCGCACTGCCACGGCCTTGGTAAGATCAGTCAGAATTTGCCGCATGGTGGCCTCGAGCAGGCCGTCTTTACCGCCAAAATAGTGACTAATAATACCCGCTGAAACCCCCGCATGGCGTGCAATACGCATTACGGTGGCTTCTGCCAGACCGACTTCATCAATGGCTGCCATGGTCGCGTTGATCAACTGCTGGCGGCGTATCGGTTCCATTCCCACCTTTGGCACAGCGTTCTCCTAATTCGTTGAATGCCTAACTTGGGTAGATGCTTGAAACCCAGGCGCAGGCATGATTACCTAACCATGATGGCATTTTTTTATTGAACGTTCAATCAATAAAAAGACGCCGACATTTACACTGGATGCGACCACTGCCACCACTGAGTGTTCGCAGCAGACGTTTAAGGGGAACCACGATCATGAGCAGAACTTCTTCACGCTACGCAGGTGCTTTATTGCTGGCAGCAGGCCTACCGGCTGTGGCTTACGCCGACGAGTGCAGCAGCGTGCGCTTTGCAGAAGTGGGCTGGACGGACATCACCGCGACGACGGCGCTAGCCAGCGAAGTACTTGAAGGGCTTGGTTACGAACCAAGCGTGGATACGGTTTCCGTGCCGATCGCCTACGCAGGCATGCGCAACAATGATTTTGATGTCTTCCTGGGTAATTGGATGCCTTCGATGGCTTCCATCAGCGACCCCTATATCGAGCGTGGTGAGGTTGAGCGCCTGGTGGCTAACCTGGAAGGGGCGAAGTACACCCTCGCAGTGCCCCAGTATGTTTACGATGCTGGCGTGACATCGGTTAACGATCTGGCGGATCATGCCGACAAGTTTGATCGCAGCTTGCATGGCATAGAGGCGGGTAACGACGGCAACGAGATGATCGAGCAGATGATCGATGATGACGCTTATGGCCTTGGCGATTGGCAGGTAATCGATTCCAGCGAAGCGGGAATGCTGGCTGAGCTAAGTGCCCGAGTACCCAACGAGCAGTGGATGGTGTTTTTAGGCTGGGAGCCGCACCCCATGAATTCCAACTTCGAGATGGCCTACCTATCTGATGCCGATGACTATTTTGGCCCAGATTTAGGCGGTGCGACGGTGCACACCAATACCCGTGCGGGCTTTGTGGAGGAGTGCCCCAATGTGGGCACGCTATTGCGCAACATGACATTTAACCTGGAAATGGAAAACCAACTAATGAGCGCGATCATGGATGATGGCGAAGACCCCCGTGATGCCGCGCGTGATTACTTGAAGGCCAATGATGGCGTGCTTGACGAGTGGTTAGACGGCGTGACCACTCGCAACGGCGAGCCTGGGGCTGAAGCCGTGCGTACTGCTATTCAATAAGTCAATTTCGATACGCTTTGTTAACTAGCAGGGCAAGCCGGAATCCGGCTTGCCTTTCATCGTTAAGATAGGCATAATCTGCACCCGTTGATGAGGAAAGGCTACGTAGCTCAGCTGGTTAGAGCACATCACTCATAATGATGGGGTCCCCTGTTCAAATCAGGGCGTAGCCACCACATCAGCATTAGCACACTTATTTAACAACCGAGTGTGCCGTTATGGTGGCCCCTTAGGTCCTCCCGCAACGCTAAACTGCGAACCCCGCCAGGCCCGGAAGGGAGCAACGGTAGTGGTGGCTGCGTGTGCCGGGATGTGGCTTTTGGGGCCGCCTCCATTTCTTGTCGTCCTCTCCTCAATTTAGCTTAAATTGCAAAAGCTTGGCACAGTCTATTTCTTAGTAACATTACTACGAAAATGATGACGCAATATATCGCCGCAAGCTTCGCCACCCTACCTTAAAAAATGTTTAAGTTCGCTAGTCCCGAAAAAGACTACATGTAAACGGTAGTATATTCTCTGGAATCCGTTCATTTGACCAATACTCCATAACTGCCAGCCGCGTTAAGTTGGCCGTGCATTTTTATCTCCTCACACCTAGTTTATAAAAATTCTACATTTTCAATGTGTCGCGCTATATTTTTTCAAGAGAGGCGATCACCAAATCAGGCAAGAAATGGACAGAATTGTGCAATGCGCTTCAGTCTTATTGAAGCTAATAATGTATGTGTTGGTGACAAGTCTAACTAGCTTGGAGCCAAAAAAATGTAATGAAATACCAGATAGCTGGGTGAGAAGGAGATGGAGTTTGAAATGGGTTCGCCGCCGAATTAAAAATGTATTGGCTGTTGGTCTTAGTGACAGGCTTTTTCTTGTAATGAGGCGTTTTAGCAGGCGTTGACGCTTAAGCTACATGGGCCTTCATCATCCGTAGAGGCGCTTTCGTGAGTACCTTTTCAGCTGAGGGAGTGGAACAACACTAGTTAAGCAAATTAAGCAAAAGGAGTAAAATTATGAAAATTTTAAATGCGGCATTAATTATTACATTAGCGCTTATCTCAGGTGTAGCACTCGCTGAGAGGGGATCGGTTGAAGATAGAAGAGTTGTTTATTCCGAATCGAAATCTCCGCAACAAGGCAGCGACACACGAAGTTTAACACCCTCTGAGTTGCCTGTCAGAAACCCTTAAGCGAAACAGCCTGATCTGATATGTTCAGTAGTGCCGGGCAAACCTAGAGTTATTAGGGCTGCCCGGAATTTGAATGGTTTCATTAAAAAGCCGCATATTAGGTTTTAATTCATACCGTTAGTGAGCCGTTATAGAAAAACCTATTTGATTAAATATTTGGTAGAAAGTCAGAAGACGTTCTTTCCTATTAAATAATACTCTGTAATCTTGATAGCAGATTATGAATAGCCTCTATTTATTGATAAGGCTTATGCATAGTTTTTAATAAATATGAGATTTATGCAGTTTACTGCGTAAAAGAATACTCTTCAACTGCTCTGGATAATAATAATTTATCTTAATTGAAGTTTTATTTTTTACTAAAAAGCTGTGGAGGTCTCTCGCTTTTCGGGTAAGAAAGTTATCCTGCTTTGCCCATTTACAAAGGGATAGTTTGCACGCCGTCATAAGTGGCACGTTCTATTATTGTAATGTGCGCACCACAATTTTCTGCCTCTCGCTTGAGGCTCCCCTACGAACTGGACGCCTGATATAGAGCCTAAATGCCCATCCGCTGGTAGTTTGAATGGCTGAGAAAGCGGGACGAGCAGCAGTGAAATGAGAGGACTCATCGTCTGCGCACGCGCCTCAATGCCTAGTTCTGAATCGCCCCGGATATTTTAGACACCCGTTAGGCTCTTGAAGTAACGCCTTTCATACTCAACCGGTGACAAGTTATCACTTGTGCCGTGTCGGCGCTTTGGGTTGTAAAACATTTCAATGTAATTGAACACGTCACATCTAGCCGCTTCGCGTGTCGAATAAGTCTGTCGCTTGATTCGCTCTCGCTTGAGAAGTTGAAAGAAGCTTTCAGCAACGGCGTTGTCATGACAGTTACCACGTCGGCTCATGCTGCCTACCAAGTGATTCGCTTTCAGAAAGCTTTGCCAGTCTCCACTGCTAAACTGGCTTCCTTGACGCCCTTCTAAGTGTCAAGTGGCGATTTGCGTCTGGTTGATCTCCCGATGACGGCTGCGCAGCACATAATAGAGCTCCCGGGCAATATAGCGTTTCAGACATCGGATGGCTTCCAGCTTGGAGTGGCCCTCTCCCACCCGCCGGGCAATGTATGCCTGAGTATCGGCATCCAGGCGTAGCCGCCCGATGGCGATGATATGCAGCGCACTATTGGCGGCGCGATCGCCACCACGGTTGAGCCGGTGTCGCTGCGTCTTACCTGACGAGGCAGGAATAGGACTAACGCCACATAGCGCCGCAAAGCTGGCTTCTGAGCCAAGGCGGTCCGGATTGTCGCCTGCCGTGATCAGTAGCTGTGCGGCCGTCTCGTAGCCTACTGCCGTTCGCGACACCAACTTTGGTGCCAGCTCATCGACGATAGCCTTGATCATGACGTCCAAATCGGCAATCTCGTCGTGCAGTTCCAGGTAGCGGCGCGCGAGAGATTTCAGGGCAATGCGGTAAGCCATCGTGACATCCCGGTACCCGTTCAAATCGGGTCGCCATGCCGCCAGTGTCCGAAGCAGCTGCATTCGCGTCATGTTCCTCAACAGATCGCGCAGTTCCTCTGGCGCCGAGACCACTTGAGTCTGGATCATCTGGAGGGCCACACGGCGAGCCGCGACCGCAGTTTTTCGGCAAACCTTCAGGACACGCAAGGACTCGATCATCCCGTCACGTGTCTTCGGGGTGACAGTGCGAATACCCGCATAGGCCGCATGAGCGGCATTCTCTGCATCGATTGCGTCATCCTTGCCGCGCTTGCGCCGTACGGTCTTATCGGGTGTCGTGACTTCCAAGATAGTGATGCCTGCGTGCTGTAAGTAGCGCAGCAGGCCAGCTCCATAGGTGCCGGTGCATTCAATCCCCACCCGGCTGAGCTCGCCGAAGGAGCGCATCCAGGTCAGCATAGTCTTGTAGCCATGCCGGGTGGTAGGAAAGCTGGCGGTGCCAAGCACACGGTCATGGGCATCCACGACGGCGGCCATATGCAGCTCTTTGTGGGTATCAACACCGCCGATAATGACAGAGCGATCACTGGGTTGCTGACTCATGGTGGATCTCCAAGCTATTTATTCAGGATGGCTTCACCGAGTTCGATAGCCTGGACACGACAGTAATGAGACAGGCTGTCAGGCCCTTCTTGGGTCACATGCTTCGACGAGGCGAAACCTCGCCGCCAGTGCTCCCGGGTCACCGACAGGTCCAAGGAAAGACACACTACCCGGGTCGATCGGAATGTGGGTCAGGAGACCCGGGAGCCCTCACGGCACCAGGTCTTCAGAATAGGTCAATTACTATAAGTGCCGGATCAACCCAGAAACACCTGGCACCTTGTAGTCTTACTATCCGAATGCACCATCACCGTTCCTTGTGGCTTGCGTCGCCAGACTGCTGATAACAAAGCATCCAGTACCAACTCCGTGGTCATGCGAGACTTCATCGACCAGCCAACCACTTGACGAGAAAACAGGTCGATAACTACCGCTAAGTAAAGCCAGCCTTCGTAAGTGCGGATGTACGTGATGTCCGTCACCCAAGCAACATTGGGCGCTGTTACTTCAAACTGACGGTCTAAATAGTTAGGGGATACAACAGCCGGTTTTCCACCGCCATAGCCGCCAGGGCGACGTCGATAGCCCGTCTGAGAGCGTAAACCTTCCCTACTCATAAGACGCGCCACACGGTGCTTTCCACAAGCTTCACCAGCTTCACGCAAGTCCTGGTAGACCTTGCGATAGCCATATACACCGCCGCTTTCAAGCCAGGAGTGCTTGATCAATCCCAGCAGGCGCTCATCTTCCCGAGCTCGATTAGAGAGCGCTTTTTTACACCATGCGTAGTAACCGCTGGGATGCACTTCCATCATCTGACACAAGCGACGTACCGAATATTGGCTCGCATAATTTTGAATAAACGCGTACCTCAGTCGGACTCCCTGGCGAAGTACGCGGTGGCCTTTTTTAATATGTCTCGCTCTTCTGATACGCGCTTGAGTTCGGCCTTCAAACGACGGTTTTCAGCTTGGAGATCATCATCCTCTTGCCGTTGTTCTACCGGCTTATCGTAGCGCTTAATCCAGTTGTATAGGCTGTGACCTGACACGCCTAGCCGCTCAGCGACCTCGGCCACGCGATGGCCGCGCTCTACCACCTGTTTGACGGCTTCGATTTTGAACTCTTCAGTGTAGCGGGGATGGCTCATGGTTCCTCCTAGATACCTTTAGTATAAGGGCTGGAGGTGTCTATGAAACCTGGGGCGATTCAATGCGCTGCGACCGGATTGCTTTGATGCATGCCGGGTGCGTATTGGCTACCGACACCCCTGAGAAGCTACTAGCGTCGCGTGGCTTACCCACACTAGAAGCTACCTTTATGGCGTACCTGAAAGAGGCTAGCAAGTTAGAGGAAGCCGAGTCCGAAAAGCCGACAACTGCCTCTCTAGAATCGCACCCGGCGACCCGGTCTGGCAGGCTGACCGTTAGCCTGCGCCGAATGTTCAGTTACACCCACCGAGAGACTCTGGAGCTACGTCGCGACCCGATACGCGCTACGCTGGCGCTGCTGGGTAGTCTGATCCTAATGTTTATCATGGGTTATGGCATCAATATGGATGTCGAACATCTGACCTATGCCGTGCTCGATCGTGACCAGACCACGACCAGCCAAGCCTATTCTCTCAATCTAACGGGATCGCGTTACTTCACTGAGAAGCCTCCTCTGACCGACTACTCAGATGTACAGCAGCGTCTACGCAGCGGCGACATCAGCCTGGCGGTGGAAATTCCGCCAGGGTTTGGCCGTGATCTCAAGCGTGGCAATGTGCCCAAAGTTGCTTACTGGGTCGATGGTTCCATGCCGGTCAGGGCCGATACTATCAAGGGGTATGTCGAGGGGATTCATGCGGACACCTTGGCTCGCTTGAGCGAAGGGGCTGGAGCTTTTTCTCCTCCCGTCGAGATTGCCATTCGCTACCGCTACAATCCCGACGTTAGAAGTCTGCCAGCCATGGCCCCGGCGATGATCCCACTGCTGCTCATGTTGATACCTGCGATGCTGACTGCCTTGGGAGTCGTACGTGAGAAGGAGCTCGGCTCTATTATCAATCTCTACGTTACGCCGGTTTCTCGGTTGGAATTTCTGCTCGGCAAACAGTTGCCCTACATCATGCTGGCGATGATCAATTTCGTCACCCTGGTGGCGTTCGCCGTGTTGGCCTTTGGTGTGCCGGTGAAGGGTAGCCTGCTGACATTGAGCCTAGGCGCGCTGCTCTATGTCATCTGTTCCACGGGGATGGGATTGTTGATGTCATCGGTTCTGCATAGTCAGATTGCCGCTATCTTCGGTACCGCCATCGCTACACTGGTGCCTGCGATCCAGTTTTCGGGGCTACTCTCTCCAGTTTCCGCGCTGCAAGGGGGTGCGGCTGTCATTGGACATATCTATCCCACCAGCCATTTTTTGATTATCAGCCGAGGCGTGTTTTCCAAAGCGCTCAGTCTGGGAGATCTGACACCGTATTTTCTGGCCCTGCTGATCACCATCCCCGTACTGACGTTATTGAGTGTTTTGGGTCTCAGGAAACAGGAGCGCTGAGATGGCCAGGCTTGCCAATATTCTGCAACTGGGTATCAAAGAAATACGCAGCCTGTATCGCGACCCGGCTCTGATGTTACTGATCATTTACTCGTTCACTTTGGGGATCTACCTGAGTGCCACTGGCGAGCCGGAGGCGCCATTCCGAGCTAGCGTGGCCATTGTCGACGAGGATCGGTCTCAGGCATCCTTACGTATTGTTAATGCCTTTCAGCTTCCCTATTTTTTGCCGCCTGAATTTATCGATATTGGCCAGATGGATCGTGGCATGGATGCGGGGCGTTATACCTTTACACTTAATATTCCTCCTAACTTTCAGCGTGATCTGCTGGCCGCTCGACAGCCGACCATTCAGTTGAATGTCGACGCTACCCAGATCAGTCAGGCATTTACGGGAGCTGGGCATATTCAGCGGATTATCAGTGATGAGGTGGCCGATTTCATCGGAACATACCAGCACCCATCGCCGGGCCGCATTGAGGCAGTAGTTCGTGCTGAATTCAACGCTAATCTCAACCGAAGTTGGTTCGGCGCCATTAATGAAGCTATCAATCAAATCACCATGTTGTCGATTATCCTGACAGGAGCAGCGTTGATCCGTGAACGAGAGCACGGCACCATTGAGCATTTGTTGGTCATGCCGGTCACCTCGTTCGAGATCATGTTGGCCAAGGTCTGGTCGATGGGGTTGATCGTGCTGTTGGCTTCGGTCTTCGCACTACGCATCATCGTCGAGGGTTGGCTGCAAGTACCTCTTCGCGGCTCGCAGACGCTCTATCTTTTCGGCGCCACGCTACTGCTATTTGCGACCACATCAATGGGGATTTTCCTCGGCACGTTGGCGCGCTCAATGCCGCAACTGGGCCTGTTAATCATTCTGGTACTGATTCCCCTGCAGATTCTGTCGGGTGGGATGACCCCGCGTGAAAGCATGCCTGAGCTTGTGCAGCGCATCATGTTTGTCGCCCCGACCACTCACTTTGTCGAACTTGCTCAGGCCATTCTCTTTCGTGGCGCCGGATTGGGAATTGTCTGGCCGCATTTGTTGGCGCTGGCCATCATTGGCAGCGCGTTTTTTTTGGCCGCTCTGTTAAGGCTCAGAAAAGCACAAGAATGATCCCGCCCGCTACTTTTGGCGCGTTGTTTATGGCCGAACAAACCCTGGAGCAGGGGATCAACGGCAACGTAAATTAAGGCAACGTAAATCAATACAGCATTTATCAAGTAATCAGGTCAGCTCCATAAGTGGCCATGGACTAACGACTTAATAGAAGGGTAGTCCAGCCGCTCTGAGCCGTCCTTTTAGCCGCTCATTCTCCTCAAACAAGTCGGCGACCAGAGCTGCGAGTTCTGGAACAGCATCGAAATCGTACTCCATTTGGCGAAGGCGGCGAGCCCGAATAAGATCGTGGCTGGTGAATCGCCATTGAGAGACGTAGTGAGTTCTATCGCCGAGCATGCCGCTCTCGACCCGCTCTTTCACCCATTGCCTTTCTACGGCGCATGCATGCGCGAACTCTTCCAGTGTAAGGGTAGCTTCGTCGAGTATTTCACCATCGACTATGTTGTTTTCAACCATGATCTACCTCTTTTGCCGCGGGTTGAATGGTATATCACGCGCCATACTTTCATACAGTTGGCGTGCCTTATCGGTATTGGCCGGAGGTAATACCACGTTCAGGACGAAATAGAGATCACCAGGCTCAGAACAGGGAATACCTCGGCCTTTCAATCGTAACTTTCTACCGCTTTGGGAACCTTTGGGCACTTTCAGTTGAACCTGTCCAGAGGGTGTGGGTATCGTGAGAGACGTGCCGAGAGCTGCCTCCCAAGGTGCAATCAGCAGGGTTGCGAACACATCTTTGCCTTCCACGCGATAGTCGGGGTTCGGTGTAAAGTGTATTTCCAGATAAAGGTCACCGGCCTCGCCCCCACCTGCACCAGGGTGGCCTTGACCCGCTAAGCGGATATGCTGACCTTCAGTGATACCCTTAGGAATGCGCACATTGAGATTGTGCTGCTGAAGGTAGACATGTCCTTGTGGATCAGTCTGTGGCGCATGCAAAGTCACCGTGCGAGTTGCACCGTCATAGGCGTCGCGCAAGTCGATGAAAACTTTCGCATGACGATCCAATCCACGCATACGGTGATGTGATCTGGTGCCTCGCCGACCAACATGGCTAAACAGATCGGTGAAGAAGTCACTGAACTCACCAAGATCGACATCTTCGTAATTTCTGCCCGAGAACTCGAAACCTGCATCCCAATCTGGCGGCGGTCGGAACTCCTGCCCAGCACGATAATGCTCTCCCAGTTGGTCGTAAGCCGCTCGTTTTTCGGGATCGGTAAGCACCGCCTTAGCCTCATTGATTTCCTGCATACGCAGGGCAGCATCGGGCTCCTTGCTAATATCAGGATGATATTTGCGCGCCAACTTGCGATAGGCCTTCTTGATGTCGGGGATGGCGGTAGCTCTATCGATCCCAAGTATTTGATAATAATCTTTGAACTCCACGAATCACTCCATACATGTTCGAGGTTAGGTTAGCCAAAGTAGTCATTATGTTTTTTTAGTCGAGCCTATCGTACCTACGGGTCAAGAGTGCTTTATATGCGATCCGTCGCTGGTCTGTCAGCTATCTCTGCTACTTCCCCGATGGGAGGAAAATCTTGGGCGGTCAGCGTCTCGCGCTCCAGCAGCATGGCGGCACCGGTCTCCAGTACCTTGCGACGGCGGGTCAGTATCTGGGTGGCGCTATCAAAAGCGTCGTCGACCAGCCTGCGTATGGCAGTATCGATTTCACGCGCTGTTTCCTCGGAGTAGGTCTTGGGCTTTGCGAGCCCAAATTTGTCGCCTAGAAAAGCTTGCCGGTCTTCCTCATAAATGACTTGACCGCCTTCCTCACTCATTCCGAACCGGGTGACCATGCTACGGGCAATATCGGTCACCTTGGCCAAGTCATCAGCCGCTCCAGTGGAGATTTCATTGAAAATCATGCGTTCGGCGGCTCGGCCGCCCATCAGCACTGCCATGCGACTCTTTAGGTCGGCAACCGTTTGCAGGAAACGCTCCTCTGTTGGGCGCTGGATTGTATAGCCCAAGGCGCCCACCCCACGTGGAATGATAGAGATTTTGTGTACAGGGTCCATTCCAGGCAACGAAGCGGCGACGAGCGCATGGCCCATTTCGTGATGCGCTACTACGCGTCGCTCATGTTCATTAAGCACACGGCTTTTCTTCTCCAGTCCAGCAACGATGCGCTCCACGGCGAGTGTAAAATCGCTTAATGTCACCGCATCGGCATCACGGCGCGTGGCTAGCAGAGCCGCTTCATTGACCAAGTTGGCTAGATCAGCACCGGTAAACCCTGGGGTCAAGGCGGCTATCTGCTCGGCATCGACATCAGACGCCAGCCTGTTGAGGTGTTTTAGATGTACATTGAGTATGGCAATACGTCCCCGACGCTCGGGGCGATCGACCAAAACCTGACGGTCGAAGCGTCCTGCACGCAGCAGGGCGGGATCAAGGATCTCGGGTCGGTTAGTCGCGGCCAGAAGTACAATCCCGGATGATGTATCAAAGCCATCTAGCTCAGTTAGTAGCTGGTTGAGGGTCTGTTCCTTTTCGTCATGACCGCCACCGAGCATACCAAGCCCTCGGGCGCCGCCGAGTGCATCCAATTCATCAATAAAAATGATACATGGCGTGGCTTTTGCAGCTTGCTCAAAGAGGTCTCGAACTCGGGCTGCCCCCACGCCGACGAACATCTCTACGAACTCGGACCCTGAAATCGAAAAGAAGGGAACGCCAGCTTCGCCAGCCACGGCACGGGCCAGCAGGGTCTTGCCAGTGCCAGGAGGGCCGACCAGCAGAATGCCCTTTGGCACGTGGGCGCCTAGTCGTCCGTAACGCTGTGGGTCACGCAAAAAAGCCACTACTTCCTTGAGTTCATCCTTGGCTTCGTCAATGCCAGCCACGTCGGCGAAGGTCACCTTGGTTTCGGTTTCAACATAAACACGGGCTTTCGATTTGCCCAGTGTCATCATGCTGCCGAGGCCTCCCTGACTTGATACCATACGGCGCAGGAAAAATCCCCAGATAGCGAATACGAGCAGGAACGGCAAGAGCCAAGAAAGCAAAGAGGTCAGCCATGACTCACTAGGCGCACCATTGAAAGTGACATCGTATTGGGCTAGGTCATTGGCCAAGGTCGGGTCGATGCGATAGGTGGTGAAGCCAGTAGTACCGTCGGAGAGTGGCGTATTGTAGGTGCCTTTGATCCGCTCTGAACTAACATCAAGCGTGTTGATAATGCCTTGCTCAAGATGATGACGAAACTCGGAATAGGGAATCGGTTCGTAGGAACGCCCCTCCGCAATGAAATCCTGAGCCAATAGGACAAAAATATAGCCGAAAATAAAAAAGAGGATATATGCTTGGTAACGTTTGTCCATGCTAACCTCAATGCAGCTTCCTAGAAGGCCTTATTGGAGGAGGATTCGCCCTCGTTACTGGTCGCGCAGTTTTTGCAGCGGGTTGTGTAGGGCAATGCCTTGAGACGATCTGGTGCGATGGGCTTGCCGCATTCCTCGCAGAAGTCTCCGACCTGGGCAGCGATGCGTGCCAAGGCGTGTTCGGCCTGGGCCAGTTCTAGTCTGGCTTCTTCCTCCAGCCGTGCGACCACTTCGTCGTTTTGAACCTCTAGCGCTTGATCATCGAGATCCTTATTCAGAGCGCCACTGCTTCGATGCTGGTGTTCTTCATAGTGATGGATGCGGGCTTTGAGCTCTAACCGTAGGTTGTCTAGCAAGGCCTTTCTATCTTGAGCAGGCATGATGTACCCGTTAATGTTGGTTAGTAAGTTGCTCTATTGAGCGGTATAGGGCATCTAATACACTTGGTACAGCTCGCGTTATGCTCAGACCTGTTTTAATCGGGCCGACGGTGGTGGTATACCATCGCGGCTTTCTGAGCAAGGTCGAATAGCATGAGCACTAGAACTTGTCGCTGTGACTAAAGATCTTCCAACTTTTCCGCGTCTCGTATCATGCGCATGATTTCATGTTGCTCCAAAGCGAGGAGGCCATTCAATAATTCCTCAGTGGACGAGACTTCAGCCCGCGTCGATAAATAGCGATAGAGATCAATAATACGATCATGTACTGCTAATAAAGAGCGCATGACATCGCCGGTGCTCATGTTGGCAAAGTCTAAATTGCCCAATGTTTCAAGCTTGAAAGGATGCTTGTCAAAATACTCTGCACACCACGTTTGGAGCACAGCTTTCTCAGTATCTTTCTCGCTCAGCGCTATGGCCCTGCTAAGCTCTTGTTCATGTTGGGAAAGATAGTCAAGTAACATGCGTAGCTTTTCTTGCTGAGCATCCTTGGCGGCGCACTTTAGTTTATCGGCCAGATTGGCATGCAACCGTCGGGTCAGCTCCAGTATGTCTTTGATGGTTTCAACCGTCATGTTCTTGTCCTATCTCAGGTTAGTCCTTTAGAAAAAGTCGCGCGATCCTCGCAGAATTTTTAGATTTCACACCAAATGCGCTCTCTTAGATCATCACTGAGCTTTGATACCTTATGCACGCGTTTTAACGTCGCTTCTGTCATGTCACCAGTGATTTCATGATAGCAGGACATCATAGATGACGGCGTTAGCAGACCCTCAAGACCCAGCATGCAGCTTGTCAGCTTGTTGCAGGAAACCGCTACGGTTGCAAAGAAATCGAGTTCGTGACGCGTTGCGTCATTCAGTGTTTCTAACCAAATGCGCTGTAACTTAATCGCTGTGTTAGTGGATTCCATCCAAGGTTGAGACCACAAAACGAGCAAGTTTTCTGTGACGGGTGCTTCCACTGGCTGTTTTGTAAGACTTGAGGTTACCATTTTATTGTCCTCTTTGAAGGTAAGGCCGTATAGATGGCTTTAATGTTGTTGTAATATTTTATGTTTTTACCAGCCAACCAACATTGACGTTTTATTATGCCTATACAAACAGTTAGCTAGTACCCCCCCCCCCCCCCCCCCCCCCCCCCCCCCCCCCCCCCCCCCCCCCCCAGTCATATCTTTCAAATAGTATAGATGACATAGGTGTACAAAAATTTGACCGTCGTCAGCTTTATAGCTTGAAATATTTCATGAATAGTATACTTGATTTCAAGGAGAGAGCCGCTGCTAAGAATGGGGGCGTTTTATTTTGAAAATGGTAATTTGAATGATTAGTATTTTAGTTATTGCTATAGTAATAAAATATTAATTGTTGGTTGGTTAAAATAATGAGTAGGCTTTTAATGAGAATTAATTTTTTAATATTGATATAGAAAGTTGACCGGAATCATAGAAAACGAGCTTTACCTCACACTAGGATACCTTTTGAAAAGCGGCCCATTGTTGGGCTATTTTTTTATATGATTAGAGGTCCTTAATGATGGATAACTTGACAGCACTTACTTATCTACCTCAAGACCAGCTGAACTTAGCTTATTTGCATGAGGTACTTGAGCTAAATCGCTACCGGGGCTTGGCACTGAGTTTTCTGCCCTTTGATCCACCTATTAGTCGCCTGATGGATGCGATTGGTATGGAGTGTGTGCATAGACTCTGCAGTTTGCAGGAAGTGGCTCGTCAGATGGAGCTTGGCGCGTGCGTGAATGCTAACCACCAAAAAGAACCTCCATTTTTCAATAAAATTAGTAAGCACTTCTTCGTTGTAGATGAAAATATGGGGCAATACTTACTAGTGAATGCCGAAAAAGCCGCTGAAGCGACGTGTACGTTCTTTGGTTGGCTGCTTGAAACGAATGCGACGCCTGAATTACACCAACCATTATTCGATTTTGTGACACAAAAAACGAAAGAGTGTCTCGTGCTTCGAGAGTGCCGCGAGCACTGGGGAGTAGGCTCTTCTGAGTTAAGTCTTGCGATGTGAGTAAAGCGCCGCTTCGTTCACAACCTCTGTATATGGAGAAGCATATGTCTACTGACGCAGAGCGAGCCATGTTGACAGGATTTTTTGCGTTAGATCAATGCTGTTATGAGTAAGTGCGTTTATTTGCTGGAGGAGCTTCTCTTCAAGAAAGTTTACGCTATAACTATTCATACTCTACTAATAGTTATTGTGAACGAGGCATGGGTTCGTGCGAAAAAGTCGCGGACAAAAGCTAGGTAAGAGGATGTTAATTAAACTGTAGTTTACGTGCTTAGGGAAGTCGCATGAAGGTCATGGTGCTTGAGAAACAGGGTGGGCCTTTGCAGTGTCATGAAAGGGTGATTCCTACGCCAGGGCCGGGGCAGGTACTGCTTAAAGTAGAGGCGTGTGCCGTGTGTCGTACTGACCTGCATCTACTCGATGGAGAACTGCCAGACATCCATTATCCGATTATTCCTGGTCACGAAATTATTGGTCGTGTTGTCGAGTGTGGACCTGGTGTGTCACTAGAGAAGGGAATACGTTTGGGCATACCCTGGCTAGGGTATAGTTGCGGTGAATGCCGTTACTGTTTACATGGGCAGGAGAACCTTTGTGATCAAGCGCGTTTTACTGGCTACCAGATTGATGGTGGCTTTGCTGAGTACACGCTGGCGGATCATCGCTTCTGCTTTTCAATCGGCCCCGACTATAGCGCTGTAGAAGCAGCTCCACTGATGTGTGCCGGTCTGATCGGCTATCGTTCTCTAGTCATGTGTGGCGATGACCTGCAGCGTCTCGGTATTTATGGCTTTGGCGCGGCGGCGCATATCGTGGCTCAGGTTGCAAAAAGGCAGGGCGTAGAAGTGTACGCCTTTACTCGCCCGGGCGATGAGGCGTCTCAACGATTTGCGCAACACTTGGGCGCGATGTGGGTAGGTAGCTCTGAACAGTTGCCGGAGGTGCCCCTGGATGCCGCTATCATTTTTGCACCCGTGGGGGAGCTGGTCCCCCTTGCACTCCGTGCCGTGCGCAAAGGGGGAGTTGTTGTCTGTGGCGGTATACATATGAGTGACATTCCCTCTTTCCCTTATGCGCTACTCTGGGGAGAGCGCCAGTTACGTTCAGTAGCCAATCTGACCCGCCAGGACGGTAAGGCGTTTTTATCGCTGGCCTCCAAAACGACCCTACAAACTAGCACAACCTGCTATCCGCTCCACGCTGCTAATGAAGCGCTTAAGGATCTCAGGGAAGGCAAATTAACCGGCGCTGCAGTATTGGTGATGGAGACACCGCCAGCATCTGAGATGCTCGATGTCGATTCGTAAGTTGGGTATTTTGCTTTCACTCACCATGATCACTTTGCTTGCTGCCATGCCCGTGATGAAGTCGATACCGTGACGGTGGTGATCTGTAACAATGATTGCTTATTCCTCTTGGATACGTCTGCCAGGGAGTCAGGATGGAGACGCCTACTGCCGATACCAGTTTGTTATTAGATAACTCGTCTTTGGGGGTTCATGCTAGGCATATTGATGAGGTACTTGCGGACTTGAAGACTTCATCATCGGGGCTGACAGCAGACGAAGCGGCCAGGCGCTTGACTAATTACGGACGCAATCAATTACCGAAAGTGGCTGGCCGCCACCTGCTGCTTCGCTTTCTCGCGCATTTTCATAATGCATTAATCTATTTTCTGTTAGCGGCAGCGATTGCCGCATCATTACTGGGGCATGTTGTCGACGCTGCGGTCATTGCGGCGGTGGTCTTAGTCAACGCCGTGGTCGGTTTTATTCAGGAAGGTAAGGCGGAAAAGGCGCTGAGCGCGATCCACAATCTTATCGCCCCCCACGCCTATCTGATAAGAGAGGGAAGGCGGTTCAAGGTACCTGTCAAAGAGATTGTACCTGGGGATATCGTGTCGCTTGAGCCAGGGGAGCGGGTCCCTGCTGACCTGCGGCTTATTCGTACGAGTGCTTTACGCATCGAAGAAGCCATTCTAACGGGCGAGTCGGTGGCGGCAGAAAAGCGGGAAGCACCAGCGCCCAAGGAAGCTGCGCTAGGTGACCGGCACTCAATGGCCTATTCGGGTACGCTGGTGGCTGCTGGGCAAGGGCTAGGTGTCGTTGTCGCAACGGGGGGGGCTACGGAAATCGGGCGCATCAGTGCTTTGTTGCGAGAGGTGCAGCCCTTGACCACACCGCTGCTGCGCCAGATTAATCATTTTGGAAAGCAGTTTACTTGGATCACCCTGGCGGTGGCGGCTGTACTCTTTGCCTTTGCGGTATTAGTACGTGGCTATGCATGGCCGGATGCGCTGATAGCTGTCGTTGCTCTGTCGGTGGGGGCTATTCCTGAAGGTTTGCCAGCGGTCATCACCATTACATTGGCTATCGGCGTGCAGCGCATGGCACGTCGTCATGCAGCGATCCGACAGCTACCGGCGGTGGAAACGCTTGGCGCTACTTCAGTTATTTGTTCCGACAAGACCGGTACATTGACGCGCAACGAGATGACAGTACGACGACTGGAAGTTTCTCATGGTCGATTTGCGGTGACAGGCTCGGGCTATGTACCGGAAGGGCGGCTGGAAGCTGCTTCTACCGATGACGCAGCTGCGGATAAACAGCGGCTAGAGAGTGGTTGCTTAGTATTGGCGGGAGTCGTTTGCAACGATGCCCAGTTGAACCATGAAAATGGTGCCTGGCATGTGATGGGTGACCCTATGGAGGGAGCGCTGGTAGCGTTGGCGATGAAAGCCGGGTTGGAGCCGGAGCTGACCCGCCATGAATGGTCGCGGCTTTATGAGATCCCCTTTGATGCCAAACATCGCTTAATGGCCACGCTTAACCGCCATTCAGCAGGCGATGGGCGGATTTTTGTCAAGGGCGCCCCCGACGAACTACTGCAGCGCTGTGTCGCTCAGTTAGATGGTGAAGGGACGGCATCGCTAGACCGGGACGCCTGGGGCGCCAAGGTCGCGAACGCAGCCGCCCAGGGAGAAAGAGTGCTCGGCTTTGCTGTTAAAGCAGTAGCTCCAGATGCTGATAAGTTGGCTTTTTCCGACCTGGATGGGCTCGTCTTCATTGGTCTGATAGGGTTTATTGACCCCCCACGCGAAGAGGCGGTGGCCGCCATTAAAGAGTGCCACTCGGCGGGTGTTGCGGTGAAAATGATTACCGGTGATCATGCTGAGACGGCCGCGGCGATTGCGCGGCAGCTAGGATTTGGAGAGGATCCACGCGTCCTGACGGGGCGTGAACTCGATGACATTTCAGACACTGACCTGCCTGCTATCGTGACCGAAGTCAGTGTGTTTGCGCGCACCAACCCTGAACATAAACTGCGTATCGTTCGTGCCTTGCAGTCGACGGGGGCGATAGTGGCCATGACCGGCGATGGCGTTAATGATGCGCCGTCGTTGAAGCAGGCAAATGTCGGCGTTGGCATGGGGCATAAAGGTACTGATGCCGCGAAGGAGGCCTCCCAGATGGTCTTACTGGATGATAACTTCGCCTCCATTGTCGCTGCAGTGAATGAAGGGCGAGTTGTCTATGACAATATCCGCAAAGTAACCGCGTGGACACTACCCACTAATGGCGGTGAGGTATTGGCGGTCATTACCGCTATTCTGTTTAACTTTTCAATGCCGATGTCTGCGGTGCAGATTTTGTGGATTAATCTGGTTACAGCGGGCACCCTTGGCCTAGCACTAGCATTCGAGCCAGCAGAGCCTAATGTCATGCAGCGCCGCCCTAGGCCCGCCAATCAAGGATTGTTGACACCTTTTCTGATCTGGCGGGTAGCGCTTGTGTCGTTCCTGTTTTTGGCAGCGGTGTTGGGCGTATTTTTTTACTCACTAGGGCGTGGGGATGAGCTTGCGATGGCTCGCACCTTAGTGGTCAATTTGATCGTCGTATTGGAAATTTTTTATCTATTTAACGTACGCTATCTACACTACACCTCATTTAGTTGGCAGGGGCTATTGGGTACCCCCGCTGTGCTGTCTGCTGTCGCTGTGGTAATAGTTGCTCAGGCGATGTTTACCTACTGGCCTGCTATGCAGGCCCTTTTCGATACGCGGTCGTTATCATTTTTGGATGGTGTATTAGTCATCTGCATCGGCATGGTTATGATGGCTATATTGGAAGTCGAGAAAATTGTGATGCGCCGAACAGGCTGGCTAAGACAATAAACAGAGGTTGGGGAGTGTGTTTAGGATTAAGCAAGTACGTGCTCGGCTACTAACGCTTGATCCGTTTCCTGTATGGCTATTTGCTGGCTTTTTGATGTTTTGGATATGGCTGGCCATAGCGCCTCATTACCGTTCAGATTGGCTACTTGAAAATATTCTGGTGTTTGCCGCGGTGCCCATATTAGGTGGGTTATGGTATCTGGGTGGTGTCTCGCGTCTGGCGTGGCTAAGCATTTTTCTGTTTTTAGTATTTCATGAAATTGGTGCTCACTATACTTATTCTGAAGTGCCCTATGACCAGTGGTTGAGAACCCTGCTTGGTTTTTCTCTGGACCAACAGTTTGGCTTTGAGCGTAATCAGTACGACCGCTGGGTACATTTTCTTTATGGGCTGCTACTTTTCCCACTGATGAAGGATCTTGTGAAAAGACGCCAACCATATGAATCAGTTTTATGGCACCTGCTACCTGTGATGCTGATTTTATCCCATTCAGCATTTTATGAAATTATAGAGTGGCTGTCGGTTGTGTTTTTTCCGAAAGAGTTGGGGGAGTCATACCTAGGAGCCCAGGGGGATATTTGGGATGCGCAGAAGGATATGGCGTTAGCACTTTTAGGAGCTTTCATAGCAAGTACACTGAGTGTGTCAGTGCACTATTTGTTAGTTAATATTAACTCAGTCTTCAGTAAGTAGGCCGGGTGAAGAGTGTGAAGTGGCTCTTTACATAAATTAATTGCATTATTGAAGTTAGGGGTAGTAGTTTTCATCCTCATTTGTTTCTTTCAGCAATGTCAGCTAATTCTGTAGGGTTTAGTAAGCAGTACTCATGCCCATGAGCTGATAATATACCTCGCTGCTGAAAACAGCTGACGAGTCGGCTGAGCGTTTCATTGGCCATGCAGAGATAGTCGGCAATTTCTTTTCGTGACATAGCTAATTTGAAGCAGTAAGGGGAGTATCCCTGAGCGCTAAATTTACATGAGATAGTAATAAAAAAGCAGGCAAGGCGAACGTCTGATGGTTGGCTAATCATTTGCCACATATGCGAGTGTTCAAAGCATATTGCTCTACTCAAGCAGCGCAGTAACTGTATATGGCTTGAATGAGAAACAGGTAATTCTTCAATATTGCTAAACGGAATTTGGTACAAGCCTGAGGTTTCAATGGCAGCGATAGTGCCACAATAAGTTCCTTCTCCAATAGCATCTAGACCTATTATATCGCCAGGGAAAAGACTTGTGAAAGCTGTTCGATTTTATCATTATAGCGAATCGTTTGTTTTAATGTGCCGCACTGCACAATGTGTAAAGAATGAAACGCTTTTCCTTGATAAGCTAACGTATTCTTTTTTCGCAATGTCAATACAGGTTGAGAGAGATTGATTAAATCTTGTGGTGCTAGAAGTGAGTGGAAATGAAATAGCTGTTTTTGATGTGTGTTTAAATTGCCTAGACTGTTTCGTACTTCCATGTTTTATTTCTCCAGTGCTCTACTGCTGCTAACAGTTGCATAAAATGGTAGGTAAGTACTACTTGATTGTAGTATTCACTTACGAATTTAGGCAATATGAAAATCCTGCAGGTTATGAAATAATTTTATAGCGCTTCTTTGAAGCGTGATGCAGTAAATATATTAGGTCTTATAGGGGATGAGGTATGGAGTTTGTAGGATTACGTATTAAGGCTTATATCTGATTGCTGAAGCCGCTAAAAGTTATTACCTATCGTTTTGTATGTATTATTTCTCTAATCGTAGAGGGTTGATCCCGCTATATATTAGTGGGCGACGGTCAGTATCGTTAGCTAGCCAGGCTCAAAGAACACAAAATAAATAGCGTCTTCATCAGCTAGCCATACAGAAGCTATGCTTTTCTGACATAGCTGCCGGGGGCGTTTTCGAGAGGTGGGTAGATTTGTGAACCCACGTCGGGTGCCTCGACAAGGGGGCCTGACCTTGCTGCCAACCATGATTGCCATGCACCCCACCAGGAGCCTGGCTTAATTGCTGTACGCTCCAGCCAAGTGTCTGGATCAATATAGGCGTCACCTTCAAAGGCGGTGGCTATTCGATAATGCCGATGCGATTGTTCAGGGGGACTAATAATACCCGCGTTATGACCACCGCTAGTGAGCAAAAAAGTAATCTCCGGTGCATCTGCAAGAAGGTGCAACCTATAGGTGGATCGCCATGGTGCGACATGGTCCCACTCTGTGCCAACACAGAAAATAGGTATTTGTATATCGCTAAGCGCCACCGGGCGGCCTTCTACCCGCAAGCGTCCTTCGGCTAAGTCATTATTTAAAAATAGGGTACGCAAATATTCAGAATGCATACGGTAGGGCATGCGCGTTGCATCGGTGTTCCAGGCGAGAAGATCGTTAATGGGCTGCCTTGTGCCTAGCAAATACTCGTTCACAACCCTGGACCAGATTAAATCGTTGGAGCGCAGTATCTGGAATACCCCTGACATTTGTTTCGTATCGAGAATGCCCTGAGCCCACATTAAGTCTTCAAGGAAGGCGAGCTGCTTTTCGTCAATAAATAGCATCAGTTCGCCAGCTTCTCGGAAGTCCGTTTGCGCGGCGAATAGTGTCATTGAGGCTAAGCGATTATCTCCATTTCTCGCCATCGCAGAGGCGGTAATGGCCAACAGGGTGCCACCCAGGCAGTAGCCTACTGCATGTATCTTCTGACTAGGAATTAGGTTTTCGATGACATCAAGACTCGCCAGAATCCCTTGTTGGCGATAGTCATCCATCCCAATATCGCGATCTTCGGCTGTTGGGTTGCGCCAGGAAATTATAAAAACCGTATGGCCATGATCGACTAAGTACTTAACAAGCGAATTATGGGGGGACAAATCCAGGATGTAATACTTCATGATCCATGCAGGCACAATGAGTATAGGCATCGCATGTACTTCTTTTGTAGTAGGGGCGTATTGGATTAGCTCGATCAGATGGTTGCGAAAGATAACCTTGCCCGGCGTGATAGCTACATTTTCTCCCACGACATACATTTCAGCACCCGCTGACCTTTTGCCAAGATAGTGGTTTTGAATATCTTCACAGTAGTGCTGCAGGCCTCGTATTAAGTTGGCTCCAGCGCTCTCAACGGTTTTTTGGAGCACAGCGGGATTAGTCAGCAAAAAATTGGAGGGCGAGAACACATCAAGCCACTGGCGGGCTCCGAATTCTACTGCCTGCTCGTGATGCGGGGATAAGCCGCGTAGTCCGGTGGTGGCGTTATGCCACCACTGCTGTTGAAGAAGAAAGCCTTGATAAAGCAGATTGTAGGGGAAGTAACGCCAGGCAGGGGCACGAAAACGCCGATCCTGGGGCAGGGGATCAATACAAGCTGTGGCATTGGGGTCGAAAGCCGAATGGCTGGCCCAAGACAGCAAGCGTAGCTGTTTCTTCATTGCTTTTTGTACTAGATGAGCCTGAGTTCCAGGAGAAAGCTGGAGGCTTGATAGCCAGTCCAAGTAAGTCAGCATGGCCGATGTAGGAGAAATGCCGAGTGTTAGCCCTGCCAGTGATGCTCGTACCAGCCTGTCCAAATGTTGGTATTGTGTCTCATCATAAAACATTACTAAGTACCTATACAAAAGAAATCCGATATTCTCTGCCATAGCCTGACAACACCTTCTGCACATGATGTCTTAGAGAATGGAAGCTTTCATAAGCTGTTAGTGGCAACCACTCATACTTTACCTTGCGCCAGAGAATCTCGATTAGGTTCAATTCTGGCGAATAGGAGGAAAGGTAGATCACATAAACCCGCTGATTCAGCCACTCCTGTCGCTTGCGCTGAAACAGGGCCGAGCGATGAACACTGGCGTTGTCCATCGCCACAATGGCAAAGTTATCCGGCGATTTGCAGGTAATAAAGTGATCAAAGGCTTCAATAACCACCTCGGTGGTGACTGTGTCTGTTGTCGAATGGTAAATCAGCTTGCCTTGGCGACTCAGAAAGCCCAGTACATTCAAACGCTGACTGCGTGAGTAAGCGGGCATCTTTCGAGGATATCCGACGGGACTCCAGGTGTAAGGCAAGACCGACGACTGGGAAAAGCCAGACTCATCGAAGTAGTACAGGTCAGCTTCGCCCCGAGCTTCCCAGCGCTGAAGCTCGGCCAGTAGGCCTTGGGTATTACGAAAATCCGTCTCGTCACGTCCATCCTTAAGAGATTGCCGAGCGCGTTTGAAGCTATACCCCAGTTTTTTTTAAGGCTCGCTTGATCGTCATGGTGCTCGAACATTTTCCCGTTTCCTGCTGGAGTTGCGCCTGGATCGCTTTCAGCTGGTGAGGCTGTTCTTCTATAAGCGCCCGTAACCGTTCTCGCTCCTCGTCGCTGTAGATAGAAGGACGACCCGTACGAGGCTTATCACTGAGTCCTTCGAGACCCTGTGCTTCCCAAGCATCGAACCAGAGCGAGACCGTCTCTCGTGTGACAGACAGGATGTTGCAAATCTGGTTGATAGTGTGTCCTTGATGGCTCAACACGATGGCATGGGCACGGCGACGTAAGGCAGGCTTTTTTCCATACGTATGGGTGGTCATGAGCGCCTGAAGGTCGGTGTCGGACAGAGGTAGTACAAAGCGGAATGTCATGCTCACCGTTCTGGTTCAATTGTTAGGATTATAAGCATAGCGGAAAATTTATGTTCGGCTACTTATTAACCTTAAAAGCTGAGCGTTAATTTATCTATCAATAACACTTGCTTGCCTATATTTATTCACTTCACCTGAGTATCAAGTGTCGCTGATGCCACTGTGCTTTAAGCTGCCCATATATATAACAAAAGCAATAACGAAAAATCATTGTGACATGAATTCTATTGATAGGATTAATATGGGTCGAAATTAGCTACTACACAATAATTTTCCTAACATTTTATAGGTGAGTTGTGGTGAAGCTGATTTTAATTGCTCTGGATCAATTTTTTTTGCGTATTAGTGCTTTTTGATTACATGTGCCACCTTTTAAATAAAAGTATTTGCGCTATAAATATATCATGGCTTGTAATGTAGCCATTGAGAAAAAGAAGGATAAAGATTTAATTTAGCCCTTTCCTTAAGTAAAAGAAATACATAGGAGTAGTGTCATGGAAAAAGCAATCAGCAAGCCTGTAATAGCGGAACAAGATACGGACCCACTTCCAAGTAAGCGCTCGTTAAGCCCGCTAGAAGATTTTGATCGTATGATAGAAGGTTTCTTTGAGCGCAGCTGGATGAAGCCCTTTTTCAAGGAAGACTTAATCAAAGAACGGCTAGGTTTTTTCGGTCAACATAACCCTAAAGTTGACATCATTGATCGAGACACAGAAATCGTAGTACGCGCTGAGATGCCAGGGGTTGACCGGAAAGAAATAGACCTTGAAATAACCGAACACGCTGTGATGCTGAAAGGCCAGCGTTCCGGAAAAGCCGAGGAAATACAGGATGGGTATTATCATTCAGAAATTTGGCAAGGTTCCTTTTCTCGGACGATTGCCCTGCCAGTAGAAGTGGATACTAAACATGCTGAAGCCAAATTTAAAGACGGCATATTGACAATCACCATGCCAAAAGCCAAACAAGCTTTACGGCGTAAGCTTGAAATCAAGTAGGTAGAGTGAGTATTTCTAGTTGATAAGAATATTTACTTGAAAACTACAGGAGTACTAATGATGCCAAAGTCAGACAGTCAAATTCAGAAAGATGTGCTTGCCGAGCTTGAGTATGAACCTTCTGTTCGTGCTTCGAATATTGGGGTAGAGGTTAACGACGGCATTGTGACATTGGCAGGCCATGTGGATAGTTATGCAGAAAAGTGGCATGCAGAAAAGGCAGCGCAGCGAGTTAAAGGTGTTAAAGGCGTTGCCGTTGAAATGGACGTAAAACTGCCTGGGAATAACAAGCGCACTGATGCAGATATTGCTCGTGCGGTTAAAAATACGCTGGAGTGGAATGTATACATTCCAAATGACCCATTAAAAGTAATGGTTGAAGACGGTTGGGTGACGCTAACTGGTGAAGTACCCTGGGAGTATCAACGGCGTTTGGCTGCTAGTTCCATACGCTACTTGACAGGGGTTACGGGTGTGAGTAATCAGCTCGTTCTCAAACCTAAGCCTACCGCTGCTGCTGTTAAGGCCGATATTGAGGCCTCACTTAAACGTAGGGCTATCCAGGATGCCAATGCGATCAAAGTCGAGGTGCATGATCACGACGTAATACTAAGTGGCAAGGCACACAGCATCGCGGAAAAAGACTTAATACACCATTCTGCATGGAGTTCGCCCGGCGTATGGAAGGTAATAGATGATGTAAGGGTTTGAAGGCGATAGGTAATAAAATTTGAAAACGTAGAATGGTCATCGAATCGCTAGAAGGGTTCGATGACTCTATTTTTTTGTTTGCCGTTTTTGTTGGATTAATGTTCTCTATCACTATATCCGCTCGTTTGAGACGCTGGGTGAACCGGCCCCTACCTACCACCGGGCGAGATACCTCCCGCCCCCTATGTGGATTTCATCTTGGAATGATTTATCGACGAGATGGCCACGTCAGAAGGGTTCTATCGTGGGGCTTGCCGTAGCTCCACTTCATAATAGACCCAGCTATTGCATGGTAGCGTCGGTGAACACCAAAACGATTTATTAGCTAGCAGACAGTGCCCTAGCCATAGGGCCCGGGTAATGAAGGGCGATGGCCGCATTCTTATCGCCAATATCCACCGCCTCGAACTGACCTTGGGTAATGTGCCAGCTAAGACGCTGAAAGGTGTGGGCTATCGTCTGCGTTGTGAGGCCGTCATCAACTATAAGCTTTACATTTATCCTTATTGATTAATGAAAAGCATTAATGGCTAATACTTTTTTATTAATACGTTAAGCGTAATGATGTTTTTTTAAGTATTTTTTTAAAAAATTGACTTATATAAACTATGGTTTGTAAATTTTTTCGTTAATTAGTATTTATGATTATTTTAATTTTTTAATTTATGTTAACTTTTAATTGTTGGCTAAAAAACTGACATATATCATAGTAATTGAACTTTTTTCCGTTCTAAGATAACTTTCTCGAAATCCTCCCGGCCTTGGGATGTTTTATACCCTTAGAGGGATTTGCCAATGGTTAGCTTAACAGTACTTAGTCCCCTGGCTCAGGACCAACTAACCTTAGCTTACTCGCAAGAGACACATGAGTTGTATCGCTATCGAGGGTTGGCACTTTGCTTTCTGCCCTTTGATCTCCCCGTTAGCCGTTTGATGAGCGCCATTGGTATGGAGTGCGAACATAGGATTTTTAACTTGCACGAAGTGGCAAAGCAGATGGAGTTAGTTCTTCCTTCAACTATTAGCCAGCTAAGAGAAATGCCCTTTTTAAATACAAATAGCAGGCATTTTTTTGTGGTGGATGAATCTATGGGCAGGCAGGCGCTTCTTAATGCTGAAGAGGCGGCTGAAACGTCGCATACATTCTTTAGCAGGCTATCGGAAACCAACGCGATTCCTGAGTTAAAGCAACTGTTATCAACCTTTGTAACGCAGAAATATAGCGAGTATCACGTCGTAAAAGAGTGTCGTGAGCAATGGAAAAACGCTCTCTATGCGCTGGGTTGTGCTTCATAAGTTGTGCCTTATAAAAGAGATAATTTTTTACTTGCCACTACACTCATAGTAGGAGGGCGTGTCTATGATCATGCCAATACGGAACAACCCTGGTTTTCAGGATCATTTTGATGATGATGCCGACTCAATAATGAAGTTCCTTTGGGATTTTTTTCCTGCACCCATGATGATTATTCGTTTTGAAGAGCCGGGTAATTTTGTCGTAGAGGCAGTCAATCCTACTCAGAAAGCTATGTTAAGCAGCAAAAAGATATACGCGGGGAAGCATCTATCCTATATATTTCCTGCATTGCTATGTGATGAACTCATTGTAAATTGTGGCCACTGTGTAGCAGACGGAGTGCCTGTTCGTTACGAAATGGCGGGTGGATACATTGATGGGGAATATCATCAGAGCGACTGCCAGATCCTGCTCAAACCTATTAGTACTCTTCAAGGAGCAATTACTCATTTGCTCTGCATCGTCAATAACCCAAGCACTTATAGCAGTTCGAAGGTGGCTCATTATTCCGAACTAGAAATAGAGCGTCGGGTGATGGAGCGTACCGATGAATTGACGACCATTAATCAGCAATTAAGCTACTTAGCGACTCATGACTGGCTCACTGAAGCGTTTAACCGTCGTCATCTTCTTGAGTTGGCAACGACTGAGTTCAAGCGTGTTTGTCGTTATGGTTTATCACTCGGCCTGTTAATGCTGGATATTGATCACTTTAAGTCAATCAACGATGAAAAGGGCCATGCCGCTGGAGATCAGGCGTTGCAAACGGTGGCTCGCGCAATACGAGCGACGGTTCGTAACTGTGATTTGGTCGGGCGCTATGGCGGTGATGAGTTCATCATCGTGTTGCCCGAAACCGATCTCCACGGAGCCCGCACAATTGCCGAGCGGTTGAGAAGTACACTGCAGGGAGCTGAGCTGTTTATCAGCATTGGCCTCGCCACGCTGGAGCGTAATGACCAAACGATTGATGATGTGATCAACCGTGCGGATCATTTGTTATTGAGCGCGAAGCGAAATGGTCGTAACCGAATAGAAAGCGCTTCCCTTACCCTTATATCTTGATGGCTGGCGCTTAGTGGCTACTATATTTAGCTTCCTTTGGCTCCTCTCAAGCCGACGTTTATCGCGTATGGCCCGTGCCTAACAGCAACAGTTTTATCGCTTGGGTGATTCGTGAAGTACCAGACTTCGAGGTGACGCTGCCCGTTACCGCTATCGGCAAAGATTCTATTTTCAACGGTGTTTTGGCACCTGCGCCAAGTGGCACGGGGTTCCAGCTCTCATTAGGCGGGATGGCCGGTATTATGCTGGCGCTAGGAGAGGGCATCGAAATGAATGTTCTTGGCTTGAGTTTTGGTATTGATGTGATGCGCCCTGCCTTGAAGCTGCTAGGTATAGGGCACCTTGGAATGCCCGCACGAGTAGCGAGCAATGAACTTTGATTTTCTGCAACCTGCGCTTATCCCATCACAGGGGCCTTGAAGATTAACCCGACAGCTTATTGATAAGAATTTAGCTTTTCTGCTGCTGCTCGGTAAATCGCTGCATTATATCCAGCGTTTCATCGCTCACGTGGTGCTCCATGCCTTCAGCATCAATACGAGCAGTGGCATCTTTGACCCCAAGCGCGCGTAAAAAATGCAATACGATATCGTGCCGAGCGCGTGAGGTTTCTGCCATTTTCTGGCCTGCCTCAGTCAGAAACAGAGAACGGTAGGGCTTGCTAGTCACCAGCTCAAGCTCATTTAGACGCCTGATCATTTTCGATACGGTTGCCTGACTCACCGCCATGCGGTTGGCAATGTCCGCCGCACGCGCTTCGCCACGATGCGTCAGTAAATCCCCAATCAGCTCAACGTAGTCTTCAATCAGCTCGGTTTCATGGGCATTACGCACCGTTGCATACTGCTGAGCATGCTGCTCCACGGGCGGAAGGGCATCACCATGAATGCTTGGGGCGGTTAATGAAGCGTTCGGATTAGAATCAGTCATTGGCAAATTATATCGGAAGCAGTGGTAATAATCATTGGATCGTACTGGGGATAGTAGCCTATTTTTACGCAACATTGTTAGCCAAGGCTAAACTATTTGCACAGTGCTTTTTTTTTGGGCTGCAGCCTACTTATCAGTAATGCGAAAAGGATGAATAATGAATAAGCGTAATTTTTGTATAACTTTGAGCCTACCCCTGTGGTTAAGCGCAGCAATGGTGAATGCTCGGGTGAGGATGTTGCGCCATCTCCTTTGGATGTTGCCGTAACTTTCTCTGTGCTTGGCGATATTGTTACCCGCATGGCGGGGGAGATGTTTACCGGTGCTTTTGCACTGGGCATTGTCATTATCAGCAAAATCGCCTTCAGCACCCATTTAATGCATATCTTGTTTGGCAATGTGCTGGGTGTTCAGCAATCGGCACTATTGCTGATCTTAGTAGCCAGCGTGATTGCCCTGCTGGTGGTGTGGTTTGCTTATCGGCCGTTGCTGCTCTACGCGTTTGGCCCTCAACAGGCCCAGGCGCTGCTTTTTTCGCCCAAGCAGGGTGTATTGATGCGTTTTTGGCGCCACCGTCAAATCGGCTAGCGCCGGATATTCACAACAGAGCTGTTTGTAGGCTTTCCCAGGTTTTTTCGGCGATCCCGATGCCAGCGCCCGTCATTAATAGGTACGTTTGATCGACGCCAGCAGCATGCAGAGGCGCGGCTTCATCCTGAAAGTGAACGCCCGCAATTATGTGGCCGGTAAATCCCGCTTTGCGCAGTTCGCGAGTAGCAATCAATTTGCTTTCAAGTTCCGGGGTGGCCAGCGTGGCTGCCGCTAGATGGTTGATATTAAGATGATGCCAGAACCCCACATCCTCAATATCGCCATAAAACACTCGTCGTTGGTTGTTTATTTTATTGGGGTCTGAATCAATACCCACAGCAGATAACCCTTTATCAGTAAAAAAATCGTAGGCGGCATTACCGGTTCGGCCCATACCCAGCACTAGAATGGTGGCGCTACCTAAATCCACTGGTTGTTCATCGGGATGGCGAGCGTGTCGTTCAAAACGCAGCAAGTTTTTTTCCCAACGATCAAAAAGCTGGTGGGCAATGCGGTTTAGCGGTGCTGCGATGACAAACGACAGGGCAACGGTAATCGCTAGCGGAACAAGCCACTCTTCTAAAATGCTGGCGGCAACAATTAAGCCAAACTCACTGTAAGCCGTTAGGCTCAAGCCTCCTAGAAAGGCATTGCGCGCTCTGATGCGAAAAGCAATGAGAAGGGCGAAAAACAGCACCCCTTTAAGTGGCAGCAGAATAGCCAGGATTACTGCAAATAGCAGTGCTTCTTTATCGGGCAAACCTGCCATGCCAATCTGCAGAAAGAAGCTGATTAACAGTACTTCTTTAAGCCCCCATAGCGCCTTGGATAATTCTTGCGCGCGAGGGTGCTTTGCAAGTAGCAAGCCCATTACCAGGGCGCCTACCTCGGCGCTTAACCCCACGGCTTCGAAGCCCATACCAGCAACCGCAATGGCTAACACAGCACCTAATAGCACCAGAAGCTCATCGTGCTGAGCCATGTTCATTAGCCAATAAAGCACTGGGCGTAATAGCGGCAGCAAGAAAACTAGCAATGCCCAGGGGCTAGGGGAGTCACCGCTGTAGATACTGAGAACCGCTAAGGCAACCAAGTCTTGAATGATGAGAATGCCAATCGCAATACGGCCGTGTAGGGCACGTAGTTCGCGTTTGCTTTCGAGCACTTTAGCGGCCAGAACCGTACTTGAGAAAGAGAGTGCAATCGCCAGAAGTATCGCTTTATCAAGGGGAAGCGAAAGAAAAATAACAAAACCTGCGGTAAACAACAGGCAGGTAATTACTAGGTGTATAAAAGCGCTACCCAGCACTACGGGTTCTGCCAAACTGCGTATATTGAGTTTAAGGCCAATGGTAAACAGCAGTAGTAGCACCCCTAAATGAGCAAGATGCTCAAGCAGTGGGCCCGCATCGCTGGGTAGGCCAATACTGGGGCCAAAGGCATTAAGAGCAAACCCTGCTGCCAAGAACCCCACGAGGGGTGGCAGACTTAGCTGTCGTGCCGCGATGCCAAAGATTAACGCTACCGATAAAATAACTACTTCAAACATGCCGCATCCCTTGAGCGTGTAACAGCGCTGACTATCTTCCAACCCGCCAGTGCTTTTGCATTTCTATAAAGGTGAAAGATGCTGACCAAGTGATCAGCACAAAACCGGTTAATGCCAACGTGCCATATAAAAAGCGCACCGGCCCAGTAGCATAAATATCGCCATAGCCCACAGTGGTATAGGTCACTGCAGAGAAAAAGATATAATCCAATACATTAAAGCTGTCGTAACCTTGTAAAGCGCCAATGCTCAGCTGGTCGGTTAGCCACCAACCAGTGATCCCAAACAGCCAAATTTCGACTATGTGAGTCATCAATACGCCAAACGCCATTCCGAGAATGCGTTGCCGATGCGGTCTTCGCGATGTTTCAATTTGGCGTGAGATAAGCCACAGAGCTTCGTAATGGAGCAGTACCGCAATAACGACGACCACAAAGGTCGTTACCACAACGGCGATATGCTCAGGGTAGGGAATAGTCATCTACGCAATTATCAACTGGATTGACCGTTGCCACTTAGCATAAACGAGTGCCCATCAGCAGCAAGTTAGCATCCGCCTGCTGCCAGCCCCACCATGCGAGCATCAAACAAGTCAGCAGCAGAAGTGCTGCGATGGCCTTAAGTAAAAAATGGATTGTCATGTGGATACCGTTGTGGGCTGTGAGCGCTCTAGCGGCTTTTCGCTAATAAACCAATGCAGTGCAGCTGCGATGACCGAGAGCACAATAGCAAGTTGCCACACTGTATTGTAGTGCCCGGTAAGGTCATAAAAATAGCCGCCCAGCCAAACGCCCATAAAAGAACCTAGCTGGTGAAATAGAAATACGATGCCGCCCAGCATGGATAGGTGGCGTACACCAAACACTGAAGCCACGATGCCATTGGTTAACGGAACGGTGGAGAGCCATAGTAACCCCATGGCGATACCAAATACGTACGCACTCACAGGGCTTAGCGGCAAATATACGAACGCCATAATCACCACGCCGCGAATCAAATAGAGCCAGGTTAGCAGCTTGGGTTTTGACCAAATGCCACCCATCCAGCCAGCGGTATAGGTGCCGACAATATTAAATAAACCCACTAACGCCAGCACCGTTGTTCCTACCTGAACGGCAAGACCGTTATCAAATAAGTAGCCGGGCAGGTGGACGGCAATAAACACCACCTGAAAACCACACACAAAGAAACCTAGGCAGAGTAGCCAAAAGCCTTTTTGGCTTGCTGCTTCGTTGAGCGCATCTTTAAGGCTTAGATCGGCGGCTGTTTTGGCCGAGGGCTTGTCACGTAACATCGCTCCCAAGGGAATGATGATGGTGGCAATGGCAGCCATGGCCATCAACGCAGCGGCCCAACCTAGCCACTCAAGAAGCCCCAGCGTACCGGGCAGCATTGCGAATTGCCCAAACGAGCCCGCGGCGCTCACAATCCCCATGGCCATGCTGCGCTTTTCAGGCGCCACCGCGCGGCCAACAGCGCCCAAAATGACGGAGAACGTAGTGCCAGATAAGCCTAGGCCTATCAGAAGACCTGCGCTGACCGTCATGCCTAGCACTGAAGTGGAAAGGCTCATAAACAGCAGCCCCAAGGCATATAACAAGCCACCAACAACGATAATCTTAGCCGCGCCGAAACGGTCAGCCAGCGCGCCGGTAAAGGGTTGTGATAAACCCCAAACCAGGTTTTGTAACGCGAGGGCGAAAGCAAACACACCGCGCCCCCAGCCTAGCTCGCTGCTGAGTGGCTCCATAAAAAGCCCAAAACCATGACGTAACCCCATGGCAGTGGAGATAACCAAACTTCCCAGGATAATCAATAGCAGTGAGTGGCGACGAATGAGAGCCATGATGTTCTCTTTATTTGCAGGCTTAGCGTTTGTTCACTATCGCATGAGTCGTGGGGGTTTAGAAGCTAGGAATAGCCTGAGACGCAATGTTAGTTTTACCCATTTAATCTGCTAAAATCCGCCCCTTTCGCCTTTAGTGACCTCTCAATAACTCTAGGGATCTTCATGAATGCAGTAATTCTTGCGGTGCTGGTGATGGTGGCACTGTCGCTGGCCCGTGTCTCGGTGGTATTCGCCCTTGTGGTGGGCGCGTTAGTGGGTGGTTTGGTGGGCGGTTTATCGCTTGAGCAAACGCTTGGTGCTTTTAATGAAGGCGTCGGTGGCGGGGCTCAAGTGGCACTGGCTTATGCCACCTTGGGGGCCTTCGCGGTAGCTATTTCCCGCTCAGGGTTGCCGGACATGCTGGCCAATCGATTGATTACGCTGCTGGGCAAAGAAGAGGCTACGATTGCGCATCAGGCGCGAGTCAAAATGCTGCTGTTAACGGCGGTACTGCTGGTGGCAATCTCTTCACAGAACGCTATCCCGGTGCATATCGCCTTTATACCGGTACTGGTTCCACCGCTGTTAACGGTGATGAACCGCTTGAAGCTTGACCGACGTGCGGTAGCGTGTGCACTCACCTTTGGCTTGACGGCGCCTTATATGTTGCTGCCGGTGGGGTTCGGGGCGATCTTCCTAAACGACATTCTGCTGGCAAACTTAAATAGCGCTGGCGAACCGTTGGGTTTGGAGATTACCCGGAGCATGGTGCCGATGGCCATGGCTATTCCGGTAGGTGGCATGGCGCTTGGGTTAATCGTGGCACTGCTATGGAGTTACCGCCGCCCGCGGGAATACCAAGTGCAAGACATCGCTAATCGCCACGTGACTGAAGAACATAAGCCTGCTGAGCCACATATGTTGGGGCTGGTGATGTCAGGGGTGGCTATTGTTGCCGCGCTCGGCCTGCAGCTGTATAGCGGCTCAATGATCCTGGGGGGCTTGGTGGGTATTGGTCTGCTTTCCATGGGCGGTATCTTTAAGTGGCGTGAGGCAGACGATCTGTTCACCAGCGGTATGCGGATGATGGCGCTGATTGGTTTTATCATGATTTCTGCGGCGGGCTTTGCGGAAGTGATGAAAACCACGGGAGAGATTGACGCACTGGTGTCGGGGGCTTTCGCTCTATTTGGCGATAATCGCGGTTTGGCCGCCCTGGTAATGTTGTTGGTAGGGTTGTTTATTACCTTAGGTATTGGTTCATCGTTCTCTACCATTCCTATTATCGCGGCGATTTTTGTGCCGTTGGCGGTACAGTTTGGTTTTTCGCCCATGGCAACGGTGGTGTTGGTAGGTACGGCAGCCGCGTTGGGTGATGCGGGCTCACCAGCGTCCGATTCAACCTTGGGGCCGACTTCAGGCCTGAACGTTGATCGCCAACATGATCATATGTGGGACAGTGTGGTGCCAACGTTTCTGCACTACAACATTCCGTTAGTGGGCTTTGGCTGGCTAGCGGCGATGATGCTCTAAAGACCTCGCTGTAAAACGGCTATTTTAGAGCCATAAAGGGACAACGCTGGTTGTCCCTTTTTCAATTTAGCTCGTTATTGTTTAGGTAGGTGAGACTCAAACGCGCTTAATAGCCCTCGCAACAGTGAAAGCTCTTTGCGGCTAGGTTGGGCACGGGCGAAGAGTGCTTGCAGCTGCTCTTCGGTGCGGGCGTGGGGCTGAGTTAAAAAGCCGCTCTCCTGCATTAAACGGCCTAGATGCGCTTGAAAGTGTAGAAACTGTTCGCGGCTGGGCGGTGTTGCCTCCAGCGGGCGCTGGTAACTAAAGCCGCTATCTTCTCCTTTACGCCAAGCGCGGTGTACTTCATAAGCAAGAATCTGCACCGCCTGGGATAAATTCAGAATGCCGTAATCAGGGTTGGCGGGGATGCTCACCTGATGCGTGCAGCAGCGGATTTCATCGTTAGTCAGCCCGGAACGTTCTCGTCCAAACACCAGTGCCACTGGCGCCGTTTGTGCATTCTGAATAACGGCTGCCGCCATCTCATCGGGTTCGTCAAAGTGGGGCAAGGGCAGGCTGCGCAAGCGTGCGCTAGCACCAACCACCTGAACGCAGTCGTTAACCGCTTTCTCCAATGTTGTCACTACCCGTGCATTGTCCAAAACATCGGTGGCCCCTGCGGAAAGGCGAGTGGCTTCTTCATCAGGAAACATACGCGGATTAACCAGCACCAGCTCGGTTAAGCCCATGGTTTTCATGGCCCGCGCCGCAGCGCCGATATTGCCGGGGTGAAAGGTCTGAACGAGTACAATACGAATATGCTGCAACATGCGCTGATTTCGCCCTATAGCCTTATAAAAATCGCGCTGATAGTACCACGTTAGCTGTGCGCAATGGGGCTGGAGGCAATGAGTCGAACGACCCACAAAAACGCAACAACCCCGCACAAGGCGGGGTTGTTGGTGACTACCTTAATTGCTAGCAGTCTTGAGCATAGGGCTCAGGGTGCATTACATCATGCCGCCCATGCCACCCATGCCACCCATGCCACCCATATCGGGGGCAGAGTCTTTCTCTTCCGGGTCTTCAGCGATCATGCACTCGGTGGTGATCATAAGACCAGCTACAGAACCAGCAGACTGCAGCGCAGTGCGGGTTACTTTAGCCGGATCTAGAACACCCATTTCGAACAGGTCGCCAAATTCACCGGTTTGTGCGTTGTAACCGAAGTTGCCGGTTTCATCTTTCACACGGTTGATGACAACGGCGGGCTCTTCACCAGCGTTAGCAACGATTTGACGCAGCGGTGACTGCATAGCGCGAAGCGCCATGTTGATACCGTGGTTCTGGTCTTCATTGTCGCCAGTCAGGCCTTGTACTTTGGCCATAACGCGTACCAGTGCAGTACCGCCACCAGGTACCACGCCTTCTTCGACGGCTGCACGAGTAGAGTGCAGAGCGTCTTCAACACGGGCTTTCTTCTCTTTCATTTCCACTTCGGTGGCAGCACCGACGCGGATAACGGCAACACCGCCTGCCAGTTTGGCAACGCGCTCTTGCAGCTTCTCTTTGTCGTAGTCAGAAGAGGTGTCTTCGATTTGCGCGCGGATCTGGTTAACGCGTGCTTCGATATCGCCTTCTGCACCAGCGCCATCAATGATGGTGGTGTTCTCTTTAGACATGGTCATGCGCTTAGCGGTACCCAGGTGATCCAGGTTCGCTTGCTCAAGCGTCAGGCCTACTTCTTCAGAGATAACCGTGCCGTTAGTCAGGATAGCGATATCCTGCAGCATGGACTTACGACGGTCGCCGAAGCCGGGTGCTTTAGCAGCGGCAACTTTCACGATGCCGCGCATGTTGTTAACAACCAGCGTGGCCAGTGCTTCGCCTTCGATATCTTCAGCGATGATGGCTAACGGCTTGCCTTGCTTAGCAACGGCTTCTAGTACCGGCAGTAGCTCACGGATGTTGGAGATCTTTTTATCCACTAACAGGATGTAAGGATCTTCCAGTTCAACCGTCATGGTGTCCTGGTTGGTAACGAAGTAAGGAGACAGGTAGCCGCGGTCAAACTGCATACCTTCAACGACTTCCAGCTCGTCTTCAAAGCCGCGGCCTTCATCAACGGTGATGACGCCTTCTTTACCGACTTTTTCCATCGCTTCGGCGATGATTTCACCGATGCGCTTGTCACCGTTGGCTGAGATGGTGCCTACCTGAGCAATCGACTTGGTGTCGGTGCAAGGTACAGACATCGCCTTGATTTCTTTAACGGCAGCATTAACGGCTTGGTCGATGCCGCGCTTAAGATCCATCGGGTTCATGCCGGCAGTAACGCCTTTCAAACCTTCAGCGATAATGGCCTGGGCCAGAACAGTAGCGGTGGTAGTACCGTCACCAGCGGCGTCAGAAGTCTGTGAAGCGACTTCTTTAACCATCTGTGCGCCCATGTTTTCGAACTTGTCTTTCAGTTCGATCTCTTTGGCGACAGAAACACCGTCTTTAGTAACGGTCGGGGAACCGAAAGATTTTTCCAGTACCACGTTACGGCCTTTCGGGCCGAGAGTAACTTTTACCGCGTTGGCCAGAACGTCGACACCGCGGGCCATGCGCTTACGAGCATCATCTGAAAACTTAACTTGTTTAGCTGACATATCTGCTACTTCCTAAATTGAATGCAAAACGTGAAAGTAAATAATCGAGGCGCTCATCAATCAAATGTGAGCCGCAACGACTGTTAGCCTTCAACAACCGCAAGAATATCGGCTTCGCTCATGATCAAGACTTCTTCGCCGTCGACTTTTTGTTTCTCGACGCCATAGCCATCTTTAAAGATCACGTTATCGCCAACTTTAACGTCGAGAGGACGGACATCGCCATTTTCGAGAATGCGGCCATTACCGACAGCAAGAATTTCGCCACGCGTCGGCTTTTCTGCTGCATTGCCCGGAAGCACGATGCCGCCTGCAGTTTTCTGCTCTTCTTCAACGCGACGGACGATGACACGATCGTGCAAAGGACGGATATTCATTCACGTTCTCCTGAGTATGGTTGAAGCCCTGGTAGGGGCGGTTAGTCTAAAAGTGTTCTCGAGGGAGTAACCCGCGAGAAGCGAAGACTTTACAGTCTTCATTGTTAATGGCAGCTACCGTCTAGATCGCTGCCGAATTTGTGTGCTGGGTGAAAAATGGGGGCTGCGGTTGGCCTTTCAAGGGGGCGAGTAAGAAAAAATTGCTTTTTTAGCGATTTTCTTTCAGTCCGAGCCTTAGTCGCGGCGTGGGGGCTCATCTCGGCTAATAAAATCACCTTCAATCGGGCCTTCGTGTTGGGAGGTGTTTGGGTTGCGGTAGCCATTTGGCCGAGCCGAGGAAGCGTTGGGGTCTTGCTGCTGGCTGGCGATCTTTTTCAGCCCTAGCCAAGTAAGTGCTTTAAACATCAATTGGCGTGCGCTAGGTATCAGGCACGCAAGGCCCAGCGCATCGGATAAAAAGCCTGGCGCCATTAATAAGGCACCACCAAAAATAAGCGCGGCGCCGGTCAATAGCTCACTAGAAGGGATTTCACCGACCTGCATACGCTGACGTGCGCGAGCAAAGGTTGATACGCCTTCTTTACGAATAAGATGTAACCCGGCAAAGCCTGTGCCAAGCACTAGGAGTAGGGTAGTGAGTAACCCTATTTGGCTACCAATCGAAAAAAGCACCACAAAATCAAGTAGGGTGAACAGTGATATAAAAATAAGAATGGGCATGACTAACTCCAGAAAACGCTATAAATAGCGACTCGATAACCGTCGTAATTGCGTAATATGGTGACATAAATATAAATAGCAAGCAGCTAACATTGCGCCTTCCAGCGGCGATGTAGCTCGATTAATGCTCATAATTCCTCTATGCTGCAATGCACAATGAAGCTGGTTGTATTTCTCGTAAGGAGTCAACAATGGTACTTGCCGATAAAGTAATCGCCGTCACCGGTGGGGCGCGTGGGTTGGGTTATGCCATGGCGCTGCGCCTGGGTAAGCAGGGTGCACGCATGGCGCTGTTGGATATGAGCGCTGAAGCGTTGGATCAAGCGGTATCAGCACTTTCTTCAGAAGGTGTCGATGCGCAAGCCTTTGTAGTGAATGTGGCAGAAGAGGCTTCTGTGACTCAAGCGTTTGCCGATATTGCTCAGCGTATGGGGCCGATCAGCGGTTGCGTTAATAACGCGGGGATTACTCAGGATGCACTACTGGTAAAGGCCAAAGAGGGGCAAGTGGAAAAACGCATGTCGTTGGAGGCATGGCAAAATGTCATTAACGTCAATTTAACCGGCGTTTTTCTGTGTGGTCGCGAGGCTGCCACGCAGATGATTGAAGCAGGGTATGAGGGTGTGATTGTTAATATCTCCAGCATTTCCCGAGCAGGAAATATGGGGCAAAGCAACTATGCCGCTGCCAAAGCAGGCGTACATGCGCTAACGGTCACCTGGAGCAAAGAGTTAGCGCGCTATGGTATTCGAACAGGTACCGTGGCCCCAGGGTTTGTGGCTACCGAAATGACCGCCTCAATGCGGCCCGATATGTTGGAACGTATCTCATCAAGCGTGCCGCTAAAACGCCTGGGTGAGCCGGATGACATTGCTCAAAGCGTTGCATTTATTCTTGAAAACGACTACTTCACCGGGCGTATTATTGAATGCGATGGTGGGTTGCGGCTGTAGCATTTGCTTGCTGTAACAAGAATGGGCGGCCTAGCATGGCCGCCCATCGTTCACGATTAAAAGAGCCCACTTAAAAGGCCATGCTTAAAATCTGTTCTTAAAGACCGAGCTTAAAAATAGTCGCGGCTAATTTCTCGCTGAAAATACATCTCCAAGCGCAGTGTCATGGCCCAGCGTGGGTCATAGCTAACATCGCGTTGAAAATGCAGCTCCGGAATCACATCGGCAAATAAAATGCCCTTATGGATGTCCCGGCGATAGCGTGTTTGCAGGTAATAATTGGTCATGCGGGGATTTGAGGCGCTTTCACCGATGGCAATCGCTGAGTAGCGCAGTGCGCTGCGGTGGTTAATGCGGTGATTGATTTCGGCAATTTCACTGTATTCCAGCTTATCTTCCTCTTCGCGCCACTGAACCGTAGAAATAAACCGCAAATGGCGGCGTTCGCTCAATTGGCGGCCGATATCCCAGCGCGTTCGTGCTGAATAGCCTTCATTGTTAAACCAGGAAACCCGGTTATTCGATTCAAGCTGCCAAGGCCCTTCACCAAGCTGCCACAGCCGTTCGCTGGTAAAGCGGACATAAGGGTCCAGAGGGAGGCGCAGACGAATACCAGCGCCAACGCGGTTGCTCCAATTTTCGCGCTTGTCACGACTTTCTAGCCAATCCAGGCCTAGCGTAGAGCTACGGCGGTCGCGCTGGTCATTGGCAAGACGCCCTGACCCTTGCTCTTCAAGAGTGCCTTGCGACTCTTCAGGATCACTCTCGATAATCAGGCGTAAGCGTTCTTCTGAGGTAGGTAGATCGATACGGTAACGAAGTGAAGTATCGCCCCGCGTACCATCCCCCTCCATCCAATCGATTTCTTGGCCAAAACGAAGATAAGACTCGTTTTTGGTCTGCATATGGTCGCCAGTGCCAAAGAAACCATCAATTTGGCGCGACGTGTTATCCACCCAATTGCCGACACTTTCACGAAACGGTTCAACGTGCTCTTCCGCCCAGGCAGGTAGGTCACTGTCATCCTCTTCGGCATAAGCGCTAGTCGCAACCGTGGTCATTATGCCGAGCCAGCAGAAGGTTAGGATTTTATGCATCGAATGGTCTCAATTAAAGGTGCTCGCTGTTCAATATCAGCTTTGCAAAGGTAATGGTTTAACGTGCTTTATGAGTCTCGATCTCTTTTGCCCATTCAAGCACGCGCTTACGTTGGCCATGGCTATTGAGTCGGTCTGTATCAACGCTAGCCGGAATAAGCTGACGATTGGGCGATGCATCTAGGTCAAGATTAAAAGAACGCGAGGCGCCGGTAGGCATATCTTCAGAGCCGTAAATGGCAATGACACGAATTTCGAGCTGTATATTCTGCTCATGAAGCAGGCTGTCATCAATTTCCCAATATTGCTTAACCTGATTCACAATGTCGCCAAACGACTGAATATTTAGATAATCTCCCGACGCTAACGGGCCCTGATGGGTGCGATAGCTGGCTTCCTGTTTTTCGCTGCCGTGTTGCTGGTACTCCACCACATCTAGAGAGTAACTCTTTTTTTGAGTATGCAGCACCGCTACAAGGTGTTGAACATAGATTGCTTCGCTGCTCATATTGCTGATTAAGCAAATAGCATCCACACCAATCCCTTTGCCACGGTTGATGATCACACGAGGGCGACGTTGGCGGACATAGCCGTTATAAAGCAATTGGGCATAGAAAACCCAGACGAAGAGGGTGCAAATACTTGCTATTGCCGAGATGGCTTGGGCATTATCGTTGAGCCATTCCATTATTAGAGATCCTTCTCATAGTTATTGGAGGTAATCATTGGAGATAGTATTGGCGTCAATTACTCGCAGTAAGCCATTTCACATTGAGGCATTGACGAGTATCCAATTAGTCGTTTTAACAGAGCCTAGCGGAAAAGTGGTGCTAAGTCAGCCTGTTAAAAGTATGTAGTTCGGCAAATGCCAAGCACGAAAAAAATGGCATTGAGCCATTAATGATTTAAAGCCAGGAGTAAAAACGCAAAAAAAAGCCTTAATATCACCTAAGCTAGGTATTAAGACATTTTGAAAGGGGGGTATAACGTTAACTGCTTAAAAACTAACAAGTAATTGGTGCGGATGGGGAGACTCGAACTCCCACACCTTACGGCACTAGAACCTAAATCTAGCGTGTCTACCAATTCCACCACATCCGCTAAGACGAGGCGTATATTATCAACTTCGTGATAGAAGTCAACCATGAGTTTAATATTAATATCTCTATTGGGGAAAAGGCATGAATGTAAAACAATGGCTACAGCGTGGCGGCCATTGGCTAAAGCAGGCCATGCCTGGCTATTGCGCCTTTTGTTTGGCACCCGCCTTGGCGGGGCGGGGGTGGTGCACCGCCTGTTTAGTTGGGCTGCCGTGGAACCTAAATGCCTGTCGACAGTGCGGTGACCCTGTTACCCATGGGGCGAGCTTGTGTGGTCACTGCTTAATTGACCCGCCGGCATTTTCGACCACCCAAGCGGGGCTTTTATATCAGGGGCCTATTAAAGCGCTGGTACATGATTTTAAATTTCACGCCTCCCCGCGGGCGGGCACGTTGTTAGCGGAGTTAATGGTATTAACGCCGCCGCCTACCCAAGCAGACGCACTGTTGTCGGTACCTATGCACCCAGCGCATGCTCGCACGCGAGGATTTAATCAATCGCAGTGGTTAGCCGAGAGGCTCAGTCGCCCTCTTGATATGCCATTAGTGTCTGCCAAGCGAGTGAAGGATTCCCCCTCCCAGCGCACGTTAAACCGTCGTCAACGGGTTGCTAATTTGGTGGGCGCCTTTGTGTTCGAAACGCCGCCACCAGCGCATTTGTTGATCATAGATGATGTTGTCACCACAGGCTCAACGGGGCATGCACTGGCGCGCGCGGCGCTAGAGGCGGGCGCGGAACGTGTGGATATTTGGGCGACCGCGCGGACACCCCTGGGCAAGGATTGATAGAATAGTGCTTTAGCGTATTCAAAAGCCTTTTTGCCAACCCAGGAGTGACCGATGTCACACCCGTTTAGCTCACTTTCGCCCGACCTAGTGATGTCTGCAGTAGAGTCGCTGGATGTTTGGCCCGCCGGTGAGCCCTTTGCGCTGAATAGCTATGAAAACCGTGTGCTGTTGTTTCGTGATGATGACGGCAAAAACTGGATTGTTAAATTTTATCGGCCTGATCGCTGGTCAGACGCGGCGATTCAAGAAGAGCACGATTTTTTACAGGAGCTCGCTAGTCAGCAGGTGCCGGTAGTTGCGCCTTGGCGTGATAGGGCGGGTGTCTCGCTACACTATTTTAAAGCGTATCGATTTGCACTGTTTCCCCACTGCCCAGGCCAGGCACCAGAGTTAGATAACCCATCGCACTTATTTGCCATGGGGCAGGTGTTAGGGCGGTTGCATAAAGTGTCGGCCAAAAAAACGTTTCAGCACCGTCCTCGGCTAGAAATGGCGAGTGGTATTTTAGATGCCCAGCAGCGAGTGCTGGCCAGCAATTGGATGAACCGTCATCAGCGCCGGGCTTACGATAATGTCATTGAAAAGGTGCATCAGCAGCTTGTAAAACATACGGTGCCCGCCAGCAGCATGATTCGCTGCCATGGAGATTGCCATTTGGGCAATGTGCTAGGGCGTGATGAGGACTTTACGCTGGTCGATTTTGACGACTGCATCATGGCGCCTGCTATGCAGGATATTTGGATGCTACTGCCCACGGATGACCCCCAGGGGTGGCGATCATATCTAAGTGAAATTACCGAAGGGTATGAGGAAACCTGCTCGTTTCCTACTGATCAGATGGCGTTGATAGAACCACTGAGAAGCTATCGTTTAATTAGGCACTCAGCGTGGCTGGTTTCTCGCTGGGATGATCCTGCTTTTCCCCGCGCCTTTCCCTGGCTGGCGGATAGTGGCTATTGGGATCAGCATATCCGCCAATTAGAGCAGCAGTGCCTGCAGTTAGACAATCCACGCTGGCTGGCGTAAATAGGGGCGATTTAATCTGGCACGGCCTCTTCGCGGGGCACGGGGTTGGCGACGCCTTCTCCGTCAGCTTGGCGGCGTTGCTCGTTCAATTCTTCAGAAGGGTTGTCCTGCTCTTTAATCTCTAGGGACTCATTCAGCGTGAGAACGAACGTTTGCCCAGGAGAAAGCGTGCATGGAGTGCCTTCGCACGCGATGCCGTATTGACCATCTTCGGCATACGCGCTGGCGCTGAATTCACCTGTAAAAATATTGCTGTCAGCATCGTGTGTTTCAATGCAGGTGGCATCTTTCGTGGTAACACGAATGCGCTCATCGACTAATTGGGCATTGCCCACGATGACGCAATATTCAGGCAGCGAGTGCGAAGCTCTCTCAGCTTGAGTGGGGTGTAGCAATATGTCGTTAAGGCGTGCTTGGTTTGACTCAAAAGTAAGCTCTTCAACAACCTCAACGCCAACGGTCGCTTCATTGGGCAGTGAAAGTGTCGCTTCTGCGGCGAAAGAGGGTAGCGGCGTGGCAAAATAAAAGGGAACCGCGATGGCGGCTAACCAAAAGGGCGTTGGCTTAAATGACATGGCGAACTCTCAATGGTGGTGCCTGAAATAAAGGCAATCAATAATAATGATTTATCATAGCACAGGCCCCTAGGTTGCAAAGTGAGCACCGCGGCGCTCTGCCGCAGTTAGAGAAGCCAACAGCAGGCGAGATGCGGTAAAATAATGAAATTAACTAATATTTGTTGTGCGTTTTTTATGAAAAGTATACTTTTTGTACAACTTGGGTAGAGAAAGACGTTGGTGAACGTCCCTCTAGTAGTCGTTTTACTTTTTTCATGCGCAAAGGGTTAGAGACCTAGGTGACCGTTTGGACGCGATTGCGCACGGTTTTGATACAGTTTTTGAAGAGGCCTAATATGTCCGATGATATCGCCGAGCACTATCGCCAGATAATTTCAGCACTTGGCGAAGACCCAAACCGTGAAGGGCTGCGAGATACGCCGAAACGTGCAGCCAAGGCTATGCAGTTTTTGAATGCAGGCTACTCTCAGTCGTTGGACGAGATCGTTAATGGTGCGGTGTTTGAATCGCAAACGGATGAAATGGTGCTGGTGAAGGACATTGAGCTCTACTCAATGTGTGAGCACCACCTGCTGCCATTTATCGGTAAATGCCACATTGCCTATCTGCCTAACGGCAAAGTATTAGGATTGTCTAAGTTTGCCCGTATTGTCGATATGTTTGCGCGCCGTATGCAGATCCAAGAAAATTTAACCCGTGAGATTGCAGATGCCGTTCAGGAAGTGACTCAGGCAACGGGCGTTGCTGTGGTCATTGAGGCGCGCCACCTCTGCATGATGATGCGTGGCGTAGAGAAGCAAAATTCCAGTATGACATCATCGGTAATGCTGGGTGGTTTTCGTAGCAACCAGGCGACCCGGCAAGAGTTTTTAATGCTGATTAACTGATTTAACTGTCGTTAATTAGCGAGTAAAGCACGCGGTAAACTTGGTCTAAAGGGGTGTTTCGTCTTAGCATGAAGAGGTTAATGAGCCTATAAGGCCATCATTTTGGTCAGGAGCCTGTCATGGAAGCGCTTAAAGAAACACAGCTGTATTGCCCCTTTGCCTATATAGACGGTAGTTGGGTCGCGGCGGATAGCGGCGAGCAGATCACCGTATTGAACCCGGCAACCGGCGAAGCGATTGGCGATATTCCCCGCTTGGGAAAAGTTGAGACCGAGCGGGCGATAGACGCGGCGGATGCTGCACTACCTGCGTGGCGTGCCCTTACCGCTCAGGAACGAGCGGATTTGCTGTTGAAATGGCACGATCTGATGATGGAGCATCAGCAGGATCTCGCCATGCTGATGACCTACGAGCAGGGTAAGCCGCTCAAAGAAGCGGCGGGTGAAATTGCCTATGCGGCCAGTTTTCTGCGCTGGTTTGCCGAAGAAGCGCGGCGCGTTTATGGCGAAACCATTCCTGCCGCTAAAGCTAACCAGCGCATTGTGGTGACTAAGCAGCCCGTCGGTGTTGTGGGGGCTATTACGCCCTGGAATTTCCCTGCGGCGATGATTACCCGTAAGGCAGGTGCGGCACTAGCAGCAGGCTGCACGATCGTGGTTAAACCTGCTAGCCAGACGCCGTTTTCAGCCACTGCGCTCGCGCTATTGGCCGAGCGCGCCGGTATTCCCCGCGGTGTGTTCAACGTGGTGCCCGGCAGTGCCAGCGATATTGCCCAAGCCATGACCCAGTCGCCCAAAGTGCGCAAGATTACCTTCACTGGCTCGACCGAAGTAGGTCGCAAGCTGATGGCGCAAGCGGCAGAGCACGTGCAGAAGATCTCGCTTGAGCTGGGCGGCAATGCGCCGTTTATCGTGTTTGAAGATGCCGATTTAGATGCCGCTGTTGAAGGCGCCATGGCCGCTAAATTCCGTAACGCCGGGCAAACCTGTGTTTGCACTAATCGCTTCCTGGTTCAGTCCAGCGTGATTAACGCCTTTTGCGAAAAGTTAGCGGTTGCCATGAACAGCGAGCTGCATGTCGGCGATGGCACCAAGCCGAATATTAATATCGGTCCGCTCATTGATGGCAATGCGGTTAAAAAAGTCAGTGAGCATGTGCAGGACGCCATCGATAATGGTGCAGAGCTGTTGTTGGGCGGACATCCGCACCCGTTGGGTGGCAACTTTTTTACGCCGACGCTGATAAGTTTTGCGACCGACAAGATGAAAGTGGCCCACGAAGAGACCTTCGGCCCGCTCGCGGCTGTCTTCCCGTTTGACGATGAAGAGACTGCGATTGAGATGGCCAACGATACCCAGTACGGCTTGGCTTCTTACTTCTATTCGCGTGATCTTTCCCGCGTATGGCGGGTGGCCGAAGCGCTGGAATATGGCATGGTGGGTATCAATACGGGCGCTATTTCCAATGCGGCGGCACCGTTTGGGGGCGTCAAAGCCTCGGGGTTGGGTCGTGAAGGTGGTCATCAGGGGTTAGAAGAGTACCTTGAAACCAAGTATCTATGTATTGATCTTGGCTGAGCCCTAAGTGTTCTTTTTTAAGTAAGACTGGGTAAAAAAAGCCCCCATCAGCGCACTGCTGATGGGGGCTAGTTTTTTTTACGGCATCAGTTTGATGCCGATAGTGTGGCTAAACGTCGTGGCTGATCTTAGTGACGGAAGTGGCGCATGCCGGTAAATACCATGGCAATGCCTGCTTCGTTGGCAGCGTCGATCACTTCCTGGTCGCGCATGGATCCCCCCGGCTGAATGACGGCAGTAATGCCTGCGGCTGCCGCGGCATCAATGCCATCGCGGAAAGGGAAGAAGGCATCAGACGCCATCACTGATCCGGGCACCGAAAGACCCTCGTCAGCGGCCTTAATGCCGGCAATTTTAGCCGAATAAACACGGCTCATTTGGCCCGCGCCGACGCCTACGGTTTGACCTTCTTTGGCATACACAATCGCGTTGGATTTAACGAATTTGGCCACTCGCCAAGCAAAGGCCAAGTCACGCAGCTCTTGTTCGCTAGGGGAGCGCTGGCTGACCACCTTCAGGTCATCACGGGTGACCATTCCATCATCGCGCTCTTGCACCAGCAAACCGGCATTGACGCGCTTAAAGTCTAGCGCGGGCTGCTGCTCGCCGGGCCAGTGAGCGCTGACGTCCAGCAACCGTACGTTTTGCTTATTCGCTACAATGGCTGCGGCTTCATCGCTGACCCCAGGGGCAATAATCACCTCGACAAACTGGCGATCAATAATCGCCTGGGCTGTTTCGGCGTCCAGCGGTGTATTGAAGGCAATAATGCCGCCAAATGCGCTGGTAGGGTCGGTGGCAAAGGCTTTGTCGTAAGCGGCTAAGGCGGTTGCGCCAATGGCGACGCCGCAAGGGTTGGCGTGTTTAACAATCACGCAGGCCGTCTCGTTAAAGGCTTTTACACACTCAAACGCAGCGTCGGTATCGGCGACATTGTTATACGAAAGCGGCTTGCCTTGGAGCATTTTGGCAGTAGCGACACTGGGCTCGCTCGCCTGGGGGTCAACGTAAAAGGCTGCCTGCTGATGCGGATTTTCGCCGTAGCGCATGTCCTGCTTTTTCGTTAGCTGCAGGTTAAAAGTGCGTGGGAAAGTCTTATCGCTAGCATTCACTTGGCGACCCAGGTAGTCAGCAATCGCGCCGTCGTAGCCAGCGGTGTGTTCAAACGCTTTTACCGCTAAATCAAAACGCGTGGCGCGACTCACTTGACCATCCTGGGCGGCCAACTCACCAAGTACCCGCGCGTAGTCACTGCTATTGACCACGATAGTGGTGTAGGCGTGGTTTTTAGCGCAGGCGCGTACCATGGTTGGGCCGCCGATATCGATATTTTCGATGGCGTCTTCCAGCGTGCAGTCAGGCTTGGCCACCGTGGCGGCAAAGGGGTAAAGATTAACCACCACCATGTCGATCGGGGTGATGTCGTTTTCGGCCATGACCGCATCATCCTGACCACGACGCGCCAGGATGCCGCCATGAATTTTCGGGTGCAGCGTTTTTACCCGGCCATTCATAATTTCGGGGAAGCCGGTGTGTTCAGACACTTCTTTCACTGCAATAGCATTTTCCTGCAGCAGGCGGAAGGTGCCGCCAGTAGAGAGCAGTTCAACACCATGCTCAGTCAGGCCACGGGCAAATTCTACAATGCCGGTTTTATCAGAAACGCTCAAAAGAGCGCGGCGGACGGGAGTGGCGCTACTGTCAGTCGAGGAAGAACTATCAGCCATGAGAGGATTATCAGCCATGAGAATGCTCGTATGCAGAGTCGAGAATAGAAAATAACAACGCCCCAGGGTTATGGGGCGTCACCTTCGATAAGTCCGTATTGCTTGAGTTTTTTACGCAGGGTGCCGCGGTTCAAGCCAAGCACATCCGCGGCACGGGTCTGATTGCCTTCGGTGTGCTCCAAAACGCAGGCGAGTAACGGCGCCTCTACCTCGGCCATCACCATGGCATAAAGGTCGCTGGCTTGGCTGCCATCTAAATGTTCAAAATAGCGGCGCATTGCTGTTTCAACAGCCTCTCTAAGCGGCTGTGGCGGTGAGCTAGCAGCCGGATCCGCAAGCGTGCCCGTTAAATGGGAGTAGCTCTCGCTGGCACGGGTGTCGCTAGAAGAGTAGGTGTCGCTAGAGAGAAGATCGCGTTCGGTCATGCAGCATGGCTTCCTTTGGCTAGCAAACGTGTGGCGGCGCCGGGGGCCATCACGTCATTGATCCAATCAAATTGCGTTTCAGGTGATGCTAACGCATTGAACTGCTGCTTAAGCGCGCGCTGTTGGGGCTGCGAAAAGCGTGGGTCGTCGCTGATATACCAGCCAACATGTTTACGTGCGATACGCACACCCATGGTCGAGCCATAAAACTCATGCAACGCCTCGACATGTCCTTGCAGCACATGGCCACGCTCAGCAAGGCTGGGGAGCGCCATCCGCTCTCCGTGCGCTAAGTAGTGGCTGATCTGTTGAAATATCCATGGGTTGCCTTGAGCACCACGGCCTACCATCACGGCATCAGCGCCGGTATAAGCGAGTACCTCGGCGGCTTTTTCCGGACTTGTTATGTCGCCGTTGGCTATCACCGGGATTGAAAGGTGAGATTTGATCTCAGCAATCGTGTCGTACTCTGCCTGACCAGTATAGCGCTGCTGGCGGTGTCTGCCATGAATAGCGAGCGCTTGGATGCCTGCTGACTCGGCTAAACGGGCAATCCGCAGGGCGTTGTTCGTCTCGGCGCACCAGCCGGTGCGGATTTTCAGGGTAACGGGAATATCGACCGCTGATACCACCGCGTCGAGAATGTCAGCCACCAGCGCTTCATCTCGCAGAAGTGCCGACCCAGCGGCTTTATTGCATACTTTTTTGGCGGGGCAGCCCATGTTGATATCGATAATCTGCGCCCCCAGCTCGGCATTCAGCCGCGCTGCCTGCGCCAGCATTTCAGCGTCGCCTCCTGCTATTTGCACCACGCGCGGGTCCGGTTCACCTCGGTGATCCATGCGTAGCTGCGATTTGCGTGTATGCCATAAGCTAGGGTCTGCCGTGACCATTTCACCCACGACCCAGCCAGCACCCAGCCTGCGACATAGCTGGCGAAAGGGGCGGTCAGTAACGCCGGCCATTGGGGCAAGAATTACCTTGTTGGGTAACACGTAGCGGCCAATGCTGGTTGGTTTCGTCGTTAAGGTCATGGCGTCGGGCTTTATGAGTGCTGGGCTAGCGCGAGTAGGCGTTTCAAGGGGGCGTATGATACGCCTACTCGGTGATGGGGTGAAGGCCGATTGCCGCTTTAACGCGGACGTTGGCCATTAAGACGCACCCAGCCTTCGCGAATAACGGGGTCCTCCATCGCGATTCCCTGCTCGGCATAGGCTGCATAAACATCATTGGCTTGGTTAGCAAGAATACCTGATAACGCTATACGACCGCCGGGGGCGACGTGTCCGGCAATCATTGGCGCCAGCTCAACCAGCGGCCCCGCTAAAATATTGGCGGTCACCACAGGGTAGCCGCCGCCATCGCTTAACTGCTCTGGGTAGTAGAGAGATAAATCTGGCTCGGCAATACCGTTACGCTCGGCGTTGTCGCGGCTGGCTTGGAGTGCCTGAGGGTCAATGTCGGTAGCATCAGCATGGCTAGCACCCAACTTGAGCGCAGCGATAGCAAGAATGCCAGAGCCGCAGCCCACATCCAGCACGGTCTGCTGGGCTAAGTGCCCCGCCACGGCCAGTTCATCCAGCCACTCCAAACACAGCGCTGTGGTCGGGTGCGTGCCCGTTCCAAAGGCCAGGCCTGGGTCGAGAATCAAGTTAACGGCGTCGGCATGGGGCGGTTCGTGCCAGCTTGGTACGATCCACAGCCGCTGACCCATCTGCAGCGGTGTGAAATCATCCATCCACTCCCGCTCCCAGTCCCGGTCAGCCAGTAACTCATACTCGATGGTAGGGCAGGGCTCCCCCGGCATCTGTTCGGCCCAAGCGGCCTCAATACGCTCCAGCATGCTTTCGACGCCCTCTAGGTCATCGTAAAGGCCGGTTAGGATGGTGTCTTCCCATAGCGGTGTCGTGCCACGTTCTGGCTCAAATACCGGATCATCGTGAGCATCCTGGAGGCCAATGGCTGTCGCTCCCTCTTCAAGCAGCAGTTCCTCAAGGAACTCGGCTTGTTCGGGAGCGACGTGGGCTTTGAGTTGAAGCCAGGGCATGGAGAGTCTCCGCAGAACGAATTAAAGGCAAAAACAGTAAAAACACTTACTTTAAAAACAGTAACGGGGTGGACATGGCCACCCCGCTGGGCATCACTCTTAGCGCTGAAAAGCGTTTGAAACGCTATTAGCTGCTGAGCTTCTTTTCCAGGTAGTGGATGTTGACGCCACCTTGACGGAAATAGCTGTCGCGAACCAAATCTTTTTGCAGATCGATATTGGTTTTAATGCCTTCGACCAATAGCTCGTCGAGCGCATTGCGCATGCGGGTCAACGCTATTTCACGATCCGCGCCCCAGGTGATCAGCTTGCCGATCAGAGAGTCATAGTGTGGCGGCACGGTGTAGCCTGTGTAGAGGTGGGAGTCCATACGGACACCCAGACCACCCGGTGCATGAAACAGCGTTACCTTGCCAGGGGAAGGCATAAAGGTGCGTGAATCTTCAGCGTTGATGCGGCACTCGAAGGCGTGACCGTTGAGCTGCACATCTTCCTGGCGAATCGACAGCGGGAGCCCTGAGGCTATACGTAGCTGCTCTTTAACGATATCGACGCCGGTGACCATCTCGGTAACAGGGTGTTCTACCTGAACGCGGGTATTCATCTCAATGAAGAAATACTCGCCGTCTTCGTACAAGAACTCGAAGGTACCTGCGCCACGGTAATTGATCTTAATGCACGCCTGGCGGCATGCTTCAAGTACCTGGGCGCGGGCTTCCGGATCAAGGCCGGGGGCAGGCGCTTCTTCAAGCACTTTCTGGTGACGGCGTTGCAGCGAACAGTCGCGGTCATAAAGATGGATCGCGTTGCCCTGACCATCCGCAAGCACCTGAACTTCGACGTGGCGCGGCTTCTCAAGGAATTTTTCCATGTAAACCGTGCCATCGCCAAAGGCGGCGTGGGCTTCAGTGCGCGTAACCGTAATCGCCGAAAGCAGGTGGCCTTCAGTGTGCACCACGCGCATACCGCGTCCACCGCCGCCGGAGGCTGCCTTGATGATCACCGGATAGCCAATGCGACGCGCAGTGGCTAAATTGGTCGCATCATCGTCACCCAGGGGGCCGTCTGAACCTGGCACCGTGGGAACACCCGCTTCCTTCATCGACTGGATAGCGCTGACTTTATCGCCCATCAGGCGAATTGTCTCAGCGCGGGGGCCGATAAAGGTAAATCCCGAGCGCTCAACCTGTTCGGCAAAGTTGGCGTTTTCAGACAAAAAGCCATAACCGGGGTGAATAGCGGTCGAGTCAGTGACTTCGGCTGCACTGATCAGGGCCGGGATATTTAAGTAAGACTGCGCTGACGATGCCGGTCCAATACACACGGCTTCATCCGCCAGGCGAACATGCATGAGTTCACGATCAGCTTTGGAGTGTACCGCTACGGTTTTAATGCCCAGTTCTTTACAGGCCCGTAGGATACGGAGGGCAATCTCGCCGCGGTTGGCGATAAGTACCTTGTCCAGCATGGGAGAGTCCACCCGTGTTGAAAATGAAGGATTAAGCGATGACGATCATGGGTTGATCGAATTCGACCGGCTCACCATCTTCTACCAGGATGGCTTCCACCACGCCGTCGCGGTCAGCTTCAATCTGGTTCATCATTTTCATGGCTTCAATAATACAAATGGTATCGCCTTGCTTGACGCTATCACCGACTTCTACAAACGACTTGGCGCCCGGCGCTGGGCTGCGATAGAAGGTGCCTACCATCGGGGAGTTAACTGCTTCACCACGGTAGCTTGTGCCTTGGGGCTCAGCTTCAGCAGCAGGTGCTGATGCCGGAGCAGGCGCTGCTGCATAGCCAGGCTGCTGCTGTGCGTATTGCGGCATGGGCTGTGGCTGCCACGAGGCGCCATTAGGGTGGCGGCTGATACGAACGGACTCTTCGCCTTCCTGAATTTCAATCTCGCTAATATTGGACTCTTCGAGCAGCTCGATCAGTTTCTTAACTTTGCGGATATCCATGGCATAGCCCCATCAATGTCATAAAAGAAGATTATGAGAAATAATCACACAGCAATCGTGACCTATAGGCGGGTTGCTGTGCGGCGCTGCGCGATTCATCTATAGGCGCAGTAAACCAAATTTAAAAATGAGGAGAACGCTGCATGTTAGCGAACGTTACCCCGTTCTCACCCCTAAAAAAGGAAGTTTTTAGCTAATATGGGAGCGGAGTTTGCCGAAAAAGTGCCAGGATGTCCAGCGACAGCCTAAGCCAGTGCTTAAACTGTCGCTGAATGTAGATTTAAACAACTGTTTGACGATGTTCGCGTCAAAACGCTGCTTAAGTGCCTTAGTGGGCAAGGCTCGTAGGGTGGTGGCTCAACTATTGGCAAGCCACTGGCTAACGGATTCAAGATGTTCATGCAGTTGGTCGGCGGTGACTTCGCCTTGAATGCGCGCATCACGAATTTCTTCGCCTTGACTGAAAAACAGCAGGCTTGGCGGGCCGAAAAGATTGAACTGATCCAGCAGCTCACGACTTTGTGGGTCGGTCTGTGTCACGTCTGCGGCAATTAACGTGTAACCCTCCAATGCCGCTGAAACACGTGGGTCAGGATAGACATCGCGCTCCAGTAGCTTGCATGAAATGCACCAGTCAGCCGTAAAGTGAACAAACGCTGGCTTATTAGTACTGTTCGCTTGGGCGATGGCCGCCTCAAGCGCGGTAAGGTTATCGACCTCAACAAACTCAAGCTGTTCCACTTGAGACTCGCCAGACCCAATCGAGGTGGCCGCAAGAGGGCGCAGTGGGTTACTGCCACCTTGCGCGGCACCAATGACCAGCAGGACGCCCCACGCAAGCAGCAAAACCCCCAGCGTTTGACGTGCCCGCGGCCACCCTTGCGGTTGATTGAAGTTTAGAGCCCCAAGCGCCAGCGCCGTGCCGATAGCCAGCGCGGCCCATAACAAGAGTGCAACGGGAGCTGCCACCAAGCGTTCGATCATCCAAATTGCCACACCCAGTAGCAACAGGCCAAAGGCAATCTTTACACCATTCATCCAGGCGCCCGAGCGGGGTAACAGCGTGGCGCCAAAGGTGCCGACTAAAAGAAGCGGTACGCCCATGCCAAGGCCCAGCGCAAAGAGCACCGCACCACCCATGACTGCATCGCCGGTTGAGGATATAAACACCAGGGCTCCGGCCAATGGCGCGGTGACGCAGGGTGACACCACCAATACTGAGAGCGCACCTGCTAACGCTAATCCCGCTGGTCCACTGCGCTGAGCGCGAGCCTGCCAAGCGTCAATACGGTTGGCCAAGCGGGGCGAGAGATTAAGCGTGAAGGCTCCGAACATCGCCAGCGCAAAGAGCGTGAAGAGTACAGCGAAAGTGATAAGCACAGGTGCCGACTGTAAGCGTGCCTGAAGATTAAGACCGGCGCCGAACAGCCCCATCAATACCCCGACCAGGGCGTAGGTCAGCGCCATGCCCAGCACATAGCTTAACGAGAGGGCAAAGGCACGTGGGCGGGTGGGGTTCTGGCCGACGACGATGGATGACAGAATCGGAATCATCGGTAATACACAGGGCGTAAATGTCAGCCCTAAACCGGCGATAAAAAACAGCCCCAGCGCCAGCGGCAGGCTAGCATCGCTGATTAGCGCGCTAAAGCGGCTATCTTCGCTTTGAGGCCCTGCGAAGTCACTCTGTGAAGTAGCGGTAGCGGTTTCACTAGCGGCGCTATCGCCTTCTTGCCAGTTCGCAAATTGACTGGGCGGCTCAGTCTCACTCGCTTGTAGGCTCAAGCGTTCCGGTGGATAGCATAGCCCTGCATCCGCGCAGCCTTGAAAGGTTAACTCAACGTTTAGCGGGCCTGCGTAGGGGGCGCTCAGCGGTACTTCAAACACCACCTGGTCGCGGAAGATGTAAACATCGCCCATGAATTCATCGTTGGTGAACGTGCCTTCGGGGATGTTGGGTTCGCCAAGCGTTATACCCTCGGTCTGACTGGAGACAGCAAACTGATGCCGATAAAGATAGTACTCATCGGTGATGTCGGTACCGATAAAAAGCGTTTCTCCATCGTGCCAAGCGGTAGGCTGAAAGGCTTCCATTACCGGTAAAAATTCATCTTGGTTGCTAGACGATGAAAACCATTGGGCGTGTGCGCTCAGCGGTAACCAACCGAGGAAAAAAACAAGTAAGGGAAATAGGCTCAGGCGTTTAAGAGATAACACGGTGCGTCCTTAATTAATGGCATCGCAAGCTAAGACAAATAGCATACCGCAACCTTGAATCTCTCGCGTATACGCTGCGGTGACGTGACGCGGTCGCTAATGGTGTGTTAATCCTAACAACCTAAAAGGTCGCCCGAAGGCGACCTTTTCACATACACAGAAGCAGCTTTAGAAAACGATTACGCTTTCTGGTAAGCGATAACGGATTTTTCAATCGCTTTGCGCGCAGCGTCAGCGCCTTCCCATGACTCAACTTTTACCCATTTGCCTTTTTCGAGATCTTTGTAGTTCTCGAAGAAGTGGGCGATTTGCTGGCGCAGCAGCTCAGGTAGGTCAGTGACTTCCTGAATGTCATCGTAGAGCGAGCTAAGCTTGGCGTGGGGCACGCAAATCAACTTGGCATCTTCGCCGGCTTCGTCGGTCATGTTTAAAATGCCTACCGGACGAGCACGAATAATGCTGCCGGGTTGAACCGGGTGCGGGGTCACAACCAGCGCATCGAGGGCGTCGCCGTCATCGGCTAGGGTGTGGGGAATAAAGCCATAGTTGGCAGGGTAGAACATGGGGGTGGCCATAAAGCGGTCAACGAGTAGTGCGCCCATGTCCTTATCAATTTCGTATTTGATTGGATCGTGGTTGGCTGGAATTTCGATCACCACGTAAACGTCGTTGGGGAGATCCTTTCCAGCAGGGATATTATCGAAGTTCATCGTTGATTCCTTGGTAGTACTGTGGCTTGAGTCGTGCAGAGGTTAGGTAATCGTTACAGAGTCGTTGATGGCGAAGAATTATACGAACATGACTACTCGATTACCAATGCGACATAGGTGGGCCGGTGTGGTTTAGCCGTTGCCTATTATGAGGGAAATCAAAAAGGAGCGCATATAAAAGCGCGCTAATACGATAGAGACGTTTGTTGGGCATCGTTTCTGCTCCGCTGCGTGTATTATAGGCAGCGTTTATTGACAGTGTTGGTTGACAGTGAAGTCCCTCGATCGAGTCGGCAGCCTAGGAGGATGACTTGTCGCACGCCCAGTTGCTCATCAGTTATGGTCAAGCATTTGTCGCGCCGGACCGGCGCCTGCACCGCAGTTCAATGTCAGTTCGCTTTCCTGAAGCGCCGCTGCTGCGCGCCAAAGGTGGCTGTGCCGTTATCAGTGACTCCATCTCACGCAATACCATGGCCAAGCAGGCCGGTGATTTAAGCGTGCGCGGCTTTCTGGCCGATTACTTCTCGACACCTGATCATTGGGATGTCAAAACCTCGGCCACCCGCGTGCTGCGTGCCCTTAATAGCTGGTGCTACAGCCAAAGCCAGCATGTGAAAGAGGGCAGCTTTGTCTCCTCCATGTCGGCGATGGTCTTCCGTGGGCGCGAAGCGCATCTGTTTCACATGGGCGACACGCTGGTGTTCCGTTTGCGCGGGGCCGAGTTTGAGCAGTTGAGTCGTGATCATGTCACCGACTTAGGGGGGTACCGTTATCCTTCCCGCGCGTTGGGTATGGATGGCAGTGTTGATATCGATTACACCCATATAGCGCTCAAACAGGGCGACCTGTTTCTGTTCACCACTCAGGGTGTGCGCGGTACGCTGCTGCCTTCCGACTATGTGCGCTTGATCCGCCAAGATGCTAGTGATCTGGATGCCGCCTGTGAGCGGCTTGCCGATGAGGCGAAGCAGCGCGCTCAGGATCGTGGCTACGGTGGCGATCAGTTTTGCTTCCAGTTGGTGCGAATCGATGAGTTGCCTGACGAAGTGACAGAGCATCCTGGGCAGCTTTATGGCGACCTGCCGATTCCGCCAGAACTGGCGCCGGGTGAGCGTTTAGATGGCCTTGAAGTTCTCGCTGTGCTGTCACGCACGGCGCAGTCGCGGGTTTATCGCGTTCGCGATGTGCATAGCGAGCGTGAAATGGTTATGAAAGCACCCAGCCCGGAGCTTTCGTTGCGCAACGCCTATCTGGAGCACTTCCTGCTTCAGCAGTGGGTGGTTGAGCGCGTCAATTCGCCGTTTGTGGTCAAGGTGATGGAGCCGTCCCGGCCGCGCCGTTATCTCTATTACCTGATGCAGCATATTGAAGGTGAAACGCTGCGACAGTGGGCTGAACGTCATCCTCAAGCCAGCTTAACGCAGCGCTTAGATATTGCTAACCAGCTGGGTAAGGCGGTGCAGGCACTGCATCACCGGGAAATTATTCACCAGCAGATTAACCCCGATAATATCCTGATCGACCCGCACGGCAAGCTGGTGCTTACTGATTTTAGCGCCTGCCATATGCGCGATGGCGAAGGGCATCGCCACTCGGGGGAGTTGCTCCGCCAAATTGGCTTCAACGAGCACACCGCCCCTGAGTATGCGTTGGCCGACAGCATTGGTCGGCGCAGTGACCAGTACTCGCTGGCATCCACGACCTACTGGTTACTCACAGGTGCCTTGCCCTATACCTTGACGCCCAATCGCCTGCGCAGCCATACCGATCTTGAAGAATTAACCTACCGCAGCGCGCGCACAACCAACCCTGAGATATCCCAGGACTTGGACGATGCGCTACGCCGTGCTTTGGATCCGCAGCGGGCTCTGCGCTTTAGGCGCCTATCGGAGTTCTTGCATGCCCTTAGGATTCCGCTGGGGCGGTTGCCGAACCGGGAAGAGAGCCGCCAGGAGCCGCGGCGTTTCTGGCAGGGGGTAGCAGGTATATTGCTATTGCTGCTCGTGCTTTCCTGGCTGTTGCGCTAAACCTACACAGCGAGTTGCGAATAAAACGGGGTTATGTCATTGCGAGGAGTGAAACGACGCGGCAATCTCAAGGCCGCGGCGGCAGCTAACCCCGAGATTGCTTCACTGCGTTCGCAATGACATTGCTACAGCAAATATTTACAGCGTAAAAGTAGGCAGCTTGCGCTCTGCTTTTGCCAGTTTCAGCTTGGCCACTTTCGGCAGGCCATTCTCAAACGGGGGGAAATCCTCGCCCTGAATCAATGGTGAGAGGTAATCCCGGCACGTCTGGGTAATGGCAAAGCCGTTGTCGCTGATAAAGTCGCGGGGCATAAATTTCTCTTTATTGGCCACCTGAGACAGCGGGGCGGAGATGACATCCCACTGGTAAGGTGACTGAGAAATGCGCCGAATAGCGGGCATCATGGCATTTTTGCCTGCTAGCGCCAGCGTCACCGCTTCACGGCCGACTGCGTAGGCTTGTTCAACGTCGGTTTTGGAAGCCAAGTGGCGCGCCGCGCGCTGTAGATAATCGGCCACTGCCCAGTGGTACTTGTAGCCCAAATCCTGCTTGATCATACCCGCAAGTGTGGGCGCTACGCCGCCCAGCTGGCGGTGGCCAAAGGCATCGGTATTACCTGCATCAGCTAAGAAAGTGCCATCTTCGTAGCGGGCGCCTTCAGAAACCACGATCACGCAGTAGCCATATTGTTTAACGCTTTCTTCAACCCGCGCCATGGCCGCTTTACGGTTAAACGGAATTTCCGGGAAGATAATCATGTGCGGCGGCTCGCCTTCGCCCTCGCCCGCTAAACCACCAGCAGCGGCGATCCAGCCCGCGTGGCGGCCCATGACTTCAAGCACAAATACCTTGGTGGAGGTGGCGCACATGGAAGCGATATCCAGCGAGGCTTCCAGCGTAGAGGTCGCAATGTACTTGGCGACACTGCCAAAGCCTGGGCTGTTATCGGTAATCGGCAGGTCGTTATCCACGGTTTTAGGCACGTGGATCGCGGTAAGCGGGTAGCCCAGTTTCTCGGAAAGTTGTGAGACCTTTAAGCAGGTATCGGCACTATCGCCGCCACCGTTGTAGAAGAAGTAGCGAATATCGTGAGCTTTAAAGACTTCGATTAAGCGCTCGTACTGGGCGCGGTGAGTATCAATGTCTTTAAGCTTATAGCGGCAAGAGCCGAAAGCGCCGCCTGGCGTGTGGCGCAATGCTGCAATCGCTTCGTCACTCTCTTGGGTAACGTCGATTAGGTCTTCCGTTAACGCCCCGATAATGCCGTTATGACCGGCATACACCTTGCCAATCTGATCGGGTGCTTGACGACAGGCTTCGATAACGCCACAGGCACTGGCGTTGATCACGGCGGTGACGCCACCGGATTGGGCGTAAAAGGCATTATGCTGGGCCATGGAAACGTCTCATCTCCTGAAAATGGATAAAGTTAATCGAAATCGTTTTATCACCGCCAATCACGCGCTAACCGGCATTGTCGGTGTTAAAGCACATTGCTGTAATGCGGCAAAGTTTAGCGTAAAGCCTGGTTTTCTGCATTAGCGGCTCTCTGCATTACTGCCTCTATGCATGAGTAATGCATCAGCGGCTAGGCGGCGGATGCCAGGTTCTACTCTGTGCCATCCATCTCTTGCTCGCGCTGGGCAAGCTGCCAGCCGCCCAAATCTTTATAGCGATTCACCATGGAGCAAAACAGCTCAGCAGTTCGCTCAGTATCGTAACGGGCGGAGTGGGCAGCTTTATTATCAAACTCAATGCCAGCAGCACGGCAGGCGCGGGCAAGCACGGTTTGCCCATATATCAAGCCAGCCAGCGTGGCGGTATCAAAACTAGAAAACGGGTGAAAAGGATTGCGCTTAATGCCACAGCGATTCACCGCCGCGTTCAAGAAGCCTTGATCGAAAGCTGCATTATGACCAACTAAGATGGCGCGAGTGCAATCGTGAGCTTTGATTGATTTACGTATCGGACGAAAAATTTCATTGAGTGCTTCAGCTTCGCTAAGCGCGACCTGGCTGCGCAACGGGTCATCCAGGTTAATGCCGGTAAAATCGAGTGCCGACTGCTCAACATTCGCTCCTTCAAAGGGGTGAATGTGGTAAGCATAGGTGGCATCAGGCAGCAGGTTGCCTTCCGGATCCATGGTCAGCGTAACGGCAGCAATCTCAAGTACGGCATCACCTTGGGCATTAAATCCCCCGGTTTCTAAATCAACGACCACCGGCAGGTAACTGCGAAAACGTTGGGCCATTAATTCGCGGGCAATTGCCTCGCTCATGCAGCTCTCCTTATGTTCAAGCGAGTAATAGTCTTCAAGCGAGTAGTAGTAAAGCGAGTAACCATTCGACATTAGCGGCAAGCCGCCGCTTTGAATGGGGTGATTCTAGCAGCTTTAGCCCCCAGGCGTCGTTGACGGTATTCGCTGGGCATTGAGAACGCTATACTCAACGTCTGTCTCAAAGATCTATCTCAACGGTCGGTCGCAAAGAGCTCTCGCATCAGCCAAGTGTGAATGGCTAGCGTGGTTTTGTTTTATCAATTTCTTATGGTCAATGAGGAGCAAAGAATGTCCGATGTCAAAAAGGTTGTGCTGGCATATTCAGGCGGCCTGGACACATCCGTCATCGTTAAGTGGTTGCAAGAAACTTACAACTGCGAGGTAGTGACTTTTACTGCCGACATCGGTCAGGGCGAAGAGGTCGAACCAGCGCGTACCAAGGCGCAAGCCCTTGGTGTAAAAGAAATTTACATCGAAGACCTGCGCGAAGAGTTTGTGCGTGACTACGTTTACCCCATGTTCCGCGCTAACACGATTTATGAAGGTGAGTACCTGCTGGGTACCTCTATCGCTCGGCCATTGATCGCCAAGCGCTTGATCGAAATTGCCAATGAAACCGGCGCCGACGCTATTTCTCACGGTGCTACGGGTAAAGGTAACGACCAAGTTCGCTTTGAGCTTGGCGGCTATGCCCTTAAGCCCGGCGTGAAAGTCATCGCCCCATGGCGTGAGTGGGACTTAACCTCTCGCGAAAAGCTGATGGCGTACTGCGAAGAGCATAAAATTCCGGTCGATTTTGCCAATAAAAAGAAAAAATCGCCTTACTCCATGGATGCCAACTTACTGCATATCTCTTACGAGGGCGGTATTTTGGAAGATCCTTGGGCCGAAGCCGAAGACGACATGTGGCGTTGGAGTGTCTCTCCTGAAGCCGCACCCGATACCCCTACCTACGTTGAACTGACGTATGAAAAGGGTGATATCGTGGCCATCGACGGCGAGCCGTTGAAAGCCCACGAAGTGCTAGAAAAGCTCAACAAACTAGGTGGCGACAACGGTATCGGCCGTTTGGATATTGTTGAAAACCGCTATGTGGGCATGAAATCTCGTGGCTGCTATGAAACACCTGGCGGCACTATTATGTTGCGCGCTCACCGTGCGATTGAGTCGCTAACGCTAGACCGCGAAGAAGCCCACCTGAAAGATCAACTGATGCCGAAATACGCGGAAGTGATCTACAACGGTTACTGGTGGAGCCCAGAGCGTCGCATGCTGCAAGCGGCCATTGACGAGACCCAAAAGAATGTAGCGGGTGTCGTGCGTATGAAGCTCTATAAAGGCAACGCTACCGTGGTTGGTCGCAAATCTGATGAATCGCTGTTTGATGAGTCAATTGCGACATTTGAAGATGACGAGGGCGCTTACAACCAGAAAGATGCTGAAGGCTTTATTAAGCTGAATGCCCTCCGCCTGCGTATTGCCGCTGGCAAAGGCCGTAAGCAAAGCTAGTAAAACCTAGTTAATTATAAAAGCGTATATCTTGTCAGGGCGGCAGCTATTAGCTGCCGCCCGGCATGTTAAGGAGCCACTATGTTAAAAAAATTATTATCTGGCCTCTTTGGTAGTGATCGTCAGGCTGCGCCAGGCGCTACCACCAAAGCGGCTGATGCCGTGGAGTACAAAGGTTATGAGATTGTATCTCAGCCGGACGATCAAAGCGGCCAATATCGCGTCAGTGGTTGGATTCGTAAGGCTGATGCCAGCGGTGAAACCCTTGAACACCGTTTTGAGCGTTCCGATATGCTGCCAGGTCGCGAGGCGTGTGATGCCATGATGGTCACTAAAGCGCAGCGCTATATCGATGAAGTAGGGGAGGCAATGTTCGAGCCTGACCCACGTCGTGCTGGCGACAGCGAGTAATAAAGCCGATACCAACGTTAGTAAAGGAGAGGCGTATGCGTGTGGTGCACCAAGCCTCACCCTGGCGCGCTCTATTTGATCAGCATGGCCGTTTAAATACCGTGGCGCTCGACGCGCCGCTACAGCAACTCTTTTCTAAACTCTCCTCGCCGCCAACATCTTTTGCCAACGCCCCAGCATGGCAATTCTCCTTGGTTGAAACGCTGGTGCATTACGATTTACCCCCGTGGCGTATTAGCCAAATTATTAGTGATCACAATGCTTGGCTATACCGGCGCGCTATTGCCCAGTCGCTTGAAGAGATGCAGGCGCAAGGGTGGGGCACACCGCCGGTCGATTACTGCGTGTTGATGCTAGGTTCGGCGGCCCGCTATGAAAGCCTGCTGGGCCCTGATCAAGATAATGCGATGATTATCGATGATTACCCCGACCACCGACACGTTGAGATTGACGGCTACTTTCAAGCCCTGGGCGAACGGTTTACCCAGCGTTTGGATGATGCGGGCATCCCGCTTTGCCATGGCCATGTGATGGCCCGTTGGCCAATGTGGCGCAAACGCATGAGCGAGTGGCGAAAGCAGCTGGAAATCTGGAGCGCTGACCGCCGGGTGAAGCGTGTTCAGCAGACCAATATCTTGCTCGATTTTTCCCCCATCGCTGGCAATTCAGCACTTGCCGCGCAACTGGGGGATAGCATCGCTGAGATACTCCCTAACGCATCGCTTTATATGGATGAAATGGCGGCGCTATTGAATGAGCTGCCGGTAGCTTTGAACCGCTTTGGGCAGCTCGCCTCGAGTCCACGCCTTGAGGCTCCTCACGAGCAAGCCATTAATCTGAAACTTCAGGGCCTATTGCCTTTGATTAGCGCTGCGCGTTTGTTCTGCCTGCGTTACGGGCTGCGCGACATAGCCACCCGCGAGCGATTGATCGCGCTCAGTCATATGGGAGATGGTGCGCTAACGTCGGCTGAATCGGCGTTGCTTATAGCCGCTTTTGAGCGTCTACAGCAACTCTTATTGGATCAGCAGCGTTACAACAGAGCCCGTGGCCAAGCCGCTGACGGCTGGGTGGATCTTCGCCGCCTGCGTGAAGACGAGCGCCTGCTATTAAAGTTTGATCTGCAGCAGATTAGAGCGTTTGTTCAGCGCGCCAAAAGTGGTTAGCAGAAAGTTCTTGGCGGGAAAGTTCTTAGCGCAATAGGATCAAGCGTGGGTGTCATTCGGCGCTGCGGGTAGCTCCAGTGTTAAACAGGCGCCGCCAAGCGTTTTGGCATCCTCAACCCAGAGTCGCCCACCCAGATGGGCGATAATTCCACGACTAATGGGCAGTCCCAAGCCACTCCCTCTGGGCCGTCCTCTTGGAATATCATCGTCTTGCTGTATCTGATGGAATTTTTCAAACACCCGTTCACGCTCCTCCGCGCTAATCCCGGCCCCGTTATCCTCCACGCTTAAACGGAAATGGCGGCGATGGCGATAGAGCGACAGGCGCACTTTAGGCTGGTTTCGGTCGGCAAACTTACTAGCGTTATCAAGCAGGTTAATAATCACCTGTTTTAAACGATCATGGTCGCCAACCACCATCGCTGGGTCTGCTTCTAAATGAACCTCTAGCTGGATACCACGCTCTTGGTGTAAATGCGCAATGGCGTCAATGCTATGTCGGATAAGAGCGGCAAGATCCAGCGGCACCGGGTTAAGCGTTAAACGGCCACTTTCCAGGCGGGCAAGGTCTAGAATTTCTTCGATTAAGCGTGAGAGCCGTTGGCTTTCGAGAACGATGACACCCAGAAAATGCTGGCGCTTTTCATCGGGTAGCTGGCCGCTATCGCGCAAAATTTCAGCAAAGGCGCGGATGGAGGTAAGCGGCGTGCGGAGTTCATGACTGACCATGGCGACAAATTCATCTTTTAAACGATCCAGTTCACGCAGCCGTTCATTAGCGCTGCGTAACTCTTCGCCGATTTGGACGAGCTCTTGGGATTTCTGCTCTAAGCGACGGTTGTACTCAAGGGTTTGTGAGGTGGTATCCAGAATACTGAGTATCGACTCAATATCCAGTGCCTCGCCACGAACCACTGAGTTGATCAACACTCGCGCTGAAGAGCTGCCCAGAGCCCCCGCCAATGCCTGCTCTGCACGTGTAATCAACTCAGCGGCAGCGGGCTCGTCTGCCACAAATGCGTCTTTGGTACTGCTGAACACCCGTCGGGTGGTGTGAGCCCCCAGATAGCGAATCAAAAGCTCTTTAAGCGCCCCCTGAGTGGTTTGCCCGCGCCATAGCGATGTAGACAGCGATGTTGTTTGCAGATTGGGGTGCATTGCTTCAGTGAATAGTGCCGCCTGAGTTTGCTCCAGGGGCGTTGGGCGGGTAAACAGCGAAACACCAACCAGCAACCCGACGTTGACCAGCATGCTCCAGAGCAGCGAGTGGGTGTAAATATCCCAATTTTCGAGTCCCAACAACGCATAGGGTTTCAGCCAGACGATTCCCCATGGGCCGTTTGTAAGTAGCGTGGCGTCCAACCAGCCCGACTGGGCAAAGCCCGGCAACAGTAGCGTATAGCACCACACCAAAAAACCGGCAATTAAACCTGCCGTGGCGCCCTGGCGAGTCGCGCCGCGCCAGTAAAGGCCAATCAATAGCGCTGGCGCAAATTGTGCCGCACCTGCAAAAGAGACCAGCCCGATGGTGACCAGACTGTATGAGTCGCCAATGAGCGCATGGTAGAGATAACCAAGCAGGAGAATAAGCACGATAGCGACCCGGCGAATTCCCAGTAGCCAACCGGCAAGCTCACCTTTAGTACTTAAGTGCAAACGCCTCGAGCGCAGCAGCAGTGGCATCACCAGTTGGTTACTGACCATCGTGGAAAGGGCGATTGTCTCGACAATCACCATGCCGGTTGCCGCTGAAAGCCCCCCAATAAAGACCAGTAGCGGCAGTCCTTCTAAACCTGCCGAAAGCGGTAGCGTCAGAACAAAACTATCGGGGTCACCTGCGCTCGCACCCAGCAGCAGGCCCGCCAGGGCGATAGGGATCACGAATAGGTTGATCAACAGCATATAGAGGGGAAATAACCAGCTTGCTCTCGCTAAATGCTGTTCATCGACATTCTCTACTACCAGTACCTGAAACTGGCGGGGAAGTGTTAAAAAGGCCAGGAAGGCGAGTACCAGCATGCCCACCCAACCAGTGACGCCACCAGGAACGCTGTCCAACCGCATGCTATCGACCAGCGCTGGCGTGGCCGCTACCTGTGCAAACAGCGCCGCGGGGCCTTCAAACATCACAAAGACCACGAACACACCGACGGCCATAAAGGCGACCAGCTTCACCAGGGATTCCAGCGCGATGGCGGCCACCATGCCCTCGTGGCGTTCGCTGGCATCCAAGTGGCGGGTGCCAAAGAGAATAATAAACACCGCCAGTACAAGAGCGACCCAGAGCGACTTATCCATCCAAAAGTGTTCATCCACCAGCGTCGTGTCGGCCGCTTGTGGGTAGTTAATGAGTACCGCATGGCTAACGGTAATGGCCTTTAACTGCAGGGCAATGTAAGGCGTGATACTGATCAGGGCCATTAAGGCCACCAGTGCTCCTAAACTGGTACTTTTGCCGTAGCGGGCACTGATAAAATCGGCAATCGAAGTAATGCGCTGGCGGGCGGCGATGCGCACCATCTTGCGTACCACGAAGGGTGCCAGCAGCATGGCGAGGGTGGGGCCAAGATAGATGAGTAAAAAGCTGGGGCCATACTCCGCGGCACGCCCTACGCTGCCGTAGAAGGTCCAGGCAGTGCAGTAAACGGCAATGGAAAGGGCATATACCGTGGGTGAGCCGATCAGTGATCGCCCTTGCTCGGCCCGCCGGTCGCCCCAGGCGGCGACCACAAACAGCAGCGCTAAATAACCAAAGGCAGTGCCCAGGATGACTGCGTCAGTACGCATAATCAGCGATCCGCACGGTGTTCCATTAACCAGGCCGCCAAACCGATAACGACTGCCCAAGCGCAAAACAGATAGAGCGGCAACCAGCCGACATTAAAGGAGGGAAGGCGGTCTACCACGATAATCAGTGGTGGGCAGAACAGCAGCAATGCCACCACTACCAGGGCCATTAAGCGTTCGGTTTGCCGCGATTTAGTGCCTGAGTTTTTCATGAGGCTGCGTCTTTCATAGGGCGCTCGCATCCTGTCGGTCGAAAGCGTTGGCTTGTAGCGTTAATAGCTGTTCCAGGGTGTCGACACCGCGGGCCTCTAAGCGTGGCAGCAGGGCTAGCCAGAGTTCTGCGGTCACTCGAGCATCGCCTAAGGCAGTGTGGCGGGTGCCGGGGGGGAATGTCAGATCGTAGCGCTGCGCAAGGCTATCCAGGTCATGCCCATCCAAGGCTTCGTCCAGCGCGCGTGAAATCAGCAGAGTATCGATGACGGGAATATCAAAAGCGACGCCTTTATGACTGATGGCGAGCAGATCAAAGGCGGCGTTATGAGCCAGCAAGACGGCTTCTCCTACAAAGTCACGAAAGCGGGTAAGCACGATATCCAGCGGTGGTGCACCCATGACATCGGCATCGGTAAGGCCGTGAATGGCCGTGCTGGCGGCAGGAATAGGCCGCTGAGGATCGACTTTTTGATCGAAGGCCTCGCTTGCCAATAGCCGCGCATTGACCACGCGACAGGCACCAAGACTGATCACCGTGTCGCCTCTACGTAGCTCAAGCCCGGTGGTTTCGGTGTCAAACGCCACGACCTCCAAGCTGCGCAAGGAACGACTCGCAAGCGCTTCATCCGGCGGCGGGAGGTCGGCAATTCCAAAATCATGAAACTCGGGGCGTGGTGGTGCGGTTTCCCGTGGGGCACCAACGCGTTCAACGGCAGGGAGTGGAAGGCGTAGGCGGGCATGCACACCATCATCGTCGGTCAGACTCCAGATGTCGCTGGCGTGTTGGCGCAGTACGTCGGCAACGCTGGGCGTTAGAGGCAGCGAGTTGAGTGGCTGCTGACGCCATTCCGCCAGTTCATGTTCGGGGATCGCTTTGCCGCGCCAGATAAGGTCTAAATAGACACGCTTATTGCCTAGGCATATCTCGCCTTCAAAGCCACTATCGGGAAGGTGGGTATTGAGGTGCTTCACTAATGAGTCGAACAGCGCAATCAGGGCGGGGGCATCGCCTTTAAACCAAGCGGGCATGCCCACTGGGGTAATCAAACGGTGCTCTGGATCTAGGCGTTCATCCAGGGCTTGCCAGAAATCGTTAGACCACATCGGTGTTAAGCGCTCGCCCTGATGCTGCATGTCGTCGAGCAGTTGACCGATTTTAGCCACGTTGTCGCCTAACGTGATGCCTTCCTCATGAATAACGCGCTCAAACCGTTGACGCAGCAATGACGTGCTGGCGTCGTTTTGATGGCGCAGTTGAATCAACGCATCGGCGGCACTGGTTAGGCTGGCGGTATGCTGGCGCAGCGGTGTCAGCATATCGGCCAATTCGGCTCTTACGCCCATTTCATTCGACCACGATGCCGTTGCATCACCAAATGTAAGCAATGTTTCGCCATCGCTACCCGGCACGCGGCGCAGAATAACCTTTAGCCACCGGTTATCGCAGGGGGCGAGCAGCTCTCGCGGGGAGCCGTCGTTAGGCAGTTGGCTGAGTGCTTGCTGTAAGCTAGCAACAGGAAGCAGTGCTTCGAGGCGCTTACCTAAACCTAGCCCGGTATTGCCGATAAAAAAGTCTTCTGCCGCTTGATTAAACAGCATCACCCGACGGTGGTGGTCACATAGCAGCAGCGGTGTTTCGAGTACTTGCAGCAGTGTTTCCAGCTCCTGGCGAATGCGTGCCGCGCTGCGGGCGCCGTCGGCGTGGGCGGTAGCGAGGCGGCTGCGATCTTCGCGCCAGCTTTCGCGTACACGGCGTAAATCTGGCCCCAGCCCTTTTAGCCAACCCTCGGGTGGGTGTTCGTCACGGGCGTCGGGATTGGCAACCAAGCGCGCCAGCTGCACCTGTAAATGACGTAGCGGTGTAAACAGCATGCGTTCAAGCACTAAGCCCGCCAAAAATAGGGTCGCGCCACCGGAAAAACTGCCTAGCCATAGCGCCATTCGGGTGATACCCGTAGGCGCGAGCTGAGCATCCAACCAGGCGGCAAAAATAGCCCCACCCAATAGGCTGATACCGCTGAGCGAGAGCCATAGGCCAATCAGACGCTGGCGTTTGGGCAGCCCACCACGGGTCATGGCTGCTCCTTAATGAGTAGCGCTTTGACTTTTTCCACCAAGGATTGGGTGGAAAAAGGCTTGGTAATGTAGTCATCAGCGCCCAGCGCCATGCCTTTTTCACGCTCTACATCGCGGCCGTGAGCAGTGAGCATAATAATCGGCAGTTGGGCGGTGGCTTCTTCGCTGCGCAGGCGCTCTAAAACGTCAAAACCGCTAATCCCTGGCAGGCTGATATCGAGCAGGAGTAAATCGGGCTGGCTGTCGTTAACACGTGCTAACGCCTGTTCACCATCTTCGGCAGTCACTACCTCAAACCCTGCTTGCTCCATCAAGAACTCGAGCGATAGAACAATGTTGGGTTCGTCATCGACGACGAGCACTTTGACCATGGTGTTCTCCAGCTTTTATTTGTTTTAACGATGCATGCTTGCAGTCTAGATAGATCGGGACAGTCAGCCAAGGCGACCTTGGCCGAATGCACCGGCAATCAAACCGCTAGCAGCGAGCAATTGAGCTTGGTTTGGTATACTGCTTAGCTCTGTGCCATGGCTTAGGCTTTGAACGAAAACTGCCTGCGCTCGCCGATACGGCGTTAAAAATCATCTCAAAATACTCATTTACTATCCGTAAACTCCGTTTTTTCGTTGATTTTTGCCTTGTCTAGGCTTCGCTCGCCGACTTTTCGTACAACCCCTAACGTGTTATGGCTTACCCCTGATCTGTTGCTAAGGCTGTCGATGCGCGTACTACTGTTATCCGCCTACGAAGCGGTGAGTCATCGCTATTGGGCGCAAAGTTTAATGGCGCAGCTTGATGAGGTGTCGTGGACGCTTTTGTCCTTACCTCCACGTCATTTTGCCTGGCGCATTCGCGGCAACCCACTGAGCTGGATATTGAAAGAGCACGATACCCTTAGTCAGTCGTATGAGGTGGTGCTTGCCACGTCGATGGTTGATCTGGCGACCCTGATCGGATTGTTTCCGCACCTTGGTCGAGCTAAAAAAATCGTCTACTTTCACGAAAACCAGTTTGCTTATCCCGAGTCTAGCGATCAAATACCCCAAGTAGAGGCCAAAATGGTTAATCTCTACACGGCGCTAGCGGCCGATAGCGTGGTATTTAACAGTGCCTACAATCGGGACTCCTTTATTGATGGTGCACGAGCTTTTCTGAAAAAAATGCCGGAAAACCTACCCGCAGCAAAGCCACTGGAAGCGCTGCGCGAGCGGTCTCAGGTTTTACCAGTGCCCATCCCTGATAGTTCAGCATCTCGACAGCACATGGCTGTTCAAAAAACAGTGCCACAGCGCATTGTCTGGAACCACCGCTGGGAGTATGACAAAAATCCTGATGACTTCTTTGCCGTGCTGTTCGCGTTAAGCGATGCCGGGGTGGCGTTTGAACTGGCAGTGCTGGGCCAGCGCTTTCGCGAAGCACCGGCCATTTTTGATGAGGCCGAGCAGCGATTAGCCAAGCATATTGTGGCTTGGGGCCCCCAGCCTGAGGAGATGTATCGCGAATTGCTGGATAGCGCAGGCATCGTGGTCTCGACAACCTGGCATGAATTCCAGGGCTTGGCGATTATGGAGGCGGCTCAGCGCGGTGCGCTACCCCTGGTGCCGGATCGGCTTTGCTTCCCGGGGCTTTATCCCTCTGCCTATCGTTATGACGGCACTCGTGAAAGCTTGTATGAGCGGCTGCATGATTGGCTAACCAATCCTGCAGCTCGTCCAGAACCGCTTGATACCAAAGCTTGGGAATGGCCTGCCTGGCGCGATGCTTACCGAGCGCTAATAGAGCGCTCGTAATACTCACTCAATCTACGCACTCATTCTACGCACTCTATCTGAGTGTTACCCAAGCTCGGTCTTATCTTTATAGTCGCACAGATCTTCGATAATGCAGCTACCGCAGCGGGGCTTGCGGGCGATGCAGGTATAGCGGCCGTGCAGAATCAGCCAGTGGTGAGCATCTTGAAGAAAGGCTTTGGGCACATGACGCAGCAATTTTTGCTCCACCTCAACAACGTCTTTGCCTTTGGCGATACCGGTGCGATTGGATACCCTGAAAATATGCGTATCCACCGCCATGGTGGGCTGGCCGAAGGCCGTATTGAGAATTACATTGGCAGTTTTACGACCAACACCCGGCAAGGCTTCTAACGCCTGGCGAGTGTTGGGCACTTCGCCACCGTACAGGTTGACCAGCATATGGCAGGTTTTCATCAGGTTTTCGGCTTTGGTGTTGTATAAGCCGATGGTTTTGATATGCGCTTTAAGCCCATCAATCCCCAGGTCGATGATCCCCTGTGGCGTATTGGCAACAGGATACAGACGTGCGGTTGCCTTGTTGACGCCTACATCGGTAGCTTGAGCGGAAAGCAACACCGCGGCCAGCAGTTCAAAGGGCGTGTTCCAGTTAAGCTCGGTAGTGGGATGCGGGTTCTCTGCCTGAAGGCGAGCAAAAATTTCATGACGCTTTTGGGCATTCATGGCTGGTCTCGTTATTTAAAAGACAATGTTTTAAAAGACAGTGGTTAAAAACAGTATTTAAAAAAAAACAGTGACTTATGCGCAGTGATTAAAAACGCTATTTAATCGTACCGGTTACCCGCACACGGCGATCAACTCGGGTTTCAATGGCTGCCGGACGAGCGCGTGCTGCACTGCGTTGATCGATGACATTTTTCAATGCGATCAACATGCCCGCCACAAAGAAAGCGCCTGGGGGCAGCACAAAAAACAGAAACTGGTAATCGACGGCAATCGTCAGTTGCCAATTAGCGGCTTGGGGTCCAAACAGCAGCGCCATGTCGCTGAACAGCGTGCCCTGACCGAGTAGCTCGCGTAGGGCGCCCAGGAGTACCAGCACGGCGCCAAACCCCAGCCCCATCATCAAGCCATCGATAGCCGCTGGAATGACCGGTTGGCGGGAGGCAAAGGCATCGGCGCGGCCTAAAATAGCGCAGTTGGTGACAATCAGTGGAATAAAAATCCCTAGCACCTGATAGAGCGGGTAAGCATAGGCGGCCATCAGCAGTTCGGCGCAAGTCACAAAGGCGGCAATCACCATCACGAAAGCGGGCAAGCGCACCGCGCTGTGGACTTGGTGGCGAATCAGCGAGATCGCCGTGCTGGCGCCTACCATTACCAAAAGCGTGGCAAGTGCCAAGCCCAGCGCATTTACCACGCTGCTACTAACGGCTAACAGCGGGCATAGCCCCAGCAGTTGAACCAGCGCAGGGTTGTTTGACCACAGCCCATCACGGGCCAGTTGGCGCCATTGGCTCATCTGCTTGTTTTTCACGAGCGTGGATCCTCAAATGTTATCGGTAATGGTGTATCAGCGGCGTACTCCAAGGCTTTATGAACGGCGTTAACCACGGCTCTGGGGGTGATCGTTGCGCCGGTAAACGCATCAAACTGGCCACCATCTTTAGTTACCGCCCAGCCCTCTGGTGGCAAACTATTTAGCCCCAGGCCATCAAAGTGGGTGATCCAGTCGCTGCGGCTGCGCTCAATATCATCGCCTAGCCCGGGCGTTTCCTGGTGTTGGGTGACGCGCACACCGCTAATGCGCTGCTGCTCATCAATCCCGATCAGTAGGCGAATTTCGCCGTTATAGCCTTGCCGGGTGACCACCGGAAAAATGACGGCACTGTGTTTATTACTGTTGTCGTTGTCGTTGTCGCTGCCGCTTACCCACCAGCCTTGGCTATCGCTTTTCAACCCCAGTGCTTCTGGGTTAGGAAGCGTAAAGGTGCTTTCTAGCACGCGTGCAACGGGCGTGTTGGCAAGCGTCTGAGGCAGTACTTCTTGAAGCTGACGGTGCTGGTAAGCCAACTGATGGGTCGCTATGCGCTCGGCGGTTAATGCGCGCGTGAGCGCAACGCTACCCGCGGTCACCAGAGCAAAAGTGCCCAATGCGAGAGCACCCCGCTGCATGGCTTGAAAGAGCGTCATGGCTGCTCACCCCGGGAGCTTTTTGGCTGCCCCGTCGGGCGTGGCACGCTGTACAGGTCTAGCAGCGGCACGCACAGATTCATCAGCAACACCGCAAACGCCACTGCATCCGGGTAACCGCCAAAGGTGCGAATAATGATAATTAGCGCGCCGATACCGGCCCCATAGAGTAGCTTGCCGCGGCGGCTGGTGGCGGCGGAAACCGGGTCGGTGGCGATAAAAAATGCCCCAAACAGCGTCGCCCCGGTAAGTAGGTGAAAAAGCGGTGAGGCAAAGTGGCTGGGGTCGCTGAGATAAAACAGCGTGGCCAGCACCACTAGGCTACCCAGCATAGCGGCAGGAATGTGCCAACTGATAATCCGCTTTGCCAGTAATAATACGCCACCTGCTAACCAAGCAAGGGCGACCCAGCGCCAAGCACTCAATGTGTCCTCGGGCAGTGGGTGGGTGGCCCAGAATTCGCTGGCAAGCACGGCCTCGCCTTTGTGCTTAAAGGCATCGAGCGGTGTGGCGCCACTTAGGCCATCTAGCTGGCCAGCTGGCAGCGTTCCTGTGATTTGTGCCCACAAGCTCTCCGGTAGTAGTTCTTGGGGGGGGGGCCACAGAGTCATATAGGTTGGGAACGACACCAAAAGCAGCGCATAACCTACCATGGCGGGGTTAAACGGATTGTGGCCCAAGCCACCGTATAACTGTTTAGCGACGATGATCGCCGCGATCATCCCGACACCGATCAGCCACCATGGGCTTGCGGGGGGCAGCGAAACGCCCAGTAAAACGCCGGTGAGTAGGGCACTTGAGTCATTCAACGTAACCTGAACAGGGCGGTTACGTAACCTAAGAATGGCGGCTTCTAGCCCAAGGCCAAAGGCTGCCGCTAGCATTACATTGCTGAGTACCCCAAGGCCAAAGAAATAGCTCATTGTGGCGATGCCCGGCAGCGTCGCCACGATCACCCAGCGCATTAAATGTGCCGTGGGTGGCACGATAGTAGCGTTTGCACTGGTCACCTGTGCGGCGTGCATCATGCTCATGGTGATTCCTTGCTGGGCTGTTGTTCGCGTGCTTGGGTAAGCTGGACCTCGGTGGCGCGTAAATTTTCCTGGGCGGTGGCAAGCTGCATTTCGAGATCATCAAGAGGCTGTTTGGGGTCTTCCTGGGCAACGCGTGCCAGGGTTTTTTCAGCTTTTTTGACTGACGCCTTGGCGGCGGCATGGGCAATTCGTAGCCCGCGCAAGTCGACTTTTTCACTACTGGCTGCTGCACTAGTGGGCGTTTGACGCTGTTGCGATTTGCGAGCCTCTTTACGTGCCTGTTTCTCCGCCTCTTCCCGCGCCAATCGCGCTTGACGAAACTCAAAGCGGTGCTTGGCATGCTCTGCTTTTACCGTCTCGATTCGCTGCAGACGGATTCGACTTTTTGCTTCACGATAATCGTCAACCAGGGGAATATGGCTGGGGCAGACGTAGCTGCAAGCGCCGCACTCAATGCAGTCGAACAGATGATAGTGCGCCATCTTGGCATCATCGTTGGCGCGAGCGTACCAGTGGAGCTGTTGGGGTAGCAGCGACACCGGGCAAACGCTTTCACACTCACCACAGCGTATGCAGGGGGATTCCTCCGGGGCAGGTGGTAGTTCGACAATAGTCGCAGCGATTAAACAGTTGGTAAGTTTGGTAACTGGCGTATCAAGTGTCAGCAGCGGCGCTCCCATCATGGGGCCGCCCTGAATCACTTGATTGAGCATGGGCTGATTAAGGCCTGCCTGTTCCAGCAGTGCTTTCACGGAGGTGCCTAGTCGCACCCAGCGATTGCCGGGCTGACTGATCGCTTCGCCCGTTAGCGTGACAACCCTGGACACCAGCGGCTGACCATCACGCACTGCATGTAATATTGCCAGCAGTGTGCCAGGGTTATGGCACAGCACGCCTACGTCAGCGGGTAAGCCGCCGCTGGGTACCGTTAGATCAAGCAGTTTTTTGATCAGTTGGTGCTCGCCGCCGCTGGGGTAGCGGGTGGAAATCACCTTGAGCTCAACGGTAATCGGGTGGCTATTCTGTATCGCCTGCCGCAGAGCTTCAATTGCCTCGGGTTTGTTATCTTCAATGCCGATAACGATATGTTGCGCGCCGCACAGTTTGGCGCTTATCTGGGCGCCTTCGAGTACGTCGTTAGCGTAGTGGCGTAGCGTGATATCGTCGGCGGTGATATAAGGCTCACATTCGGCGGCGTTGATCAACAAGGTATGAATGTCATGCTGTTCCACTACCCGCGCTTTAATATGGGTAGGGAAACCAGCACCGCCGAGTCCGACAATCCCGCTTTCATTCAAGCGCTCAAGTAGCGCATTGGGTTCGACGCGTTGCCAGTCGAGGCTGGGTAACCGGAGCCACTCATCCTGACCATCGCTATCAATGATGATTTGGGTGGCGTTAATCTCGCTCACCGTTCCGCTAATACTGGCGTGCAGATTACTGGAGATCATGCCTTCGCGCTTGGCAATGACGCTACCTACTTTGACTGTATCGCCCGGCGCGACACAAGGCGTGGCGGGCTGGCCGCTGTGCTGTTGCAGCGGCAGCGTCACTCGGCCAGGTAATGGCGCGTTAATCAGCGCGGCCTGATTCGATCGCTGTTTGCGCTCGGGCGGGTGAATTCCACCGGGGAAATCAAAGGCGTTCGACATCAAGACACCCCTGGTGCGGGTTGGCGGTCACTGGCAATCATGTTTGAAGAGTGCGCTGTTACCGGTTGCCATTGGGTGAGCGGTGCCGTGCGTGGCAGCATATCGATACAGTCTACGGGGCAAGGGTCAAGGCACAGATCGCAGCCGGTACACTCATCCTCAATCACGGTATGCATTAACTTAGCCGCACCAATAATCGCATCGACCGGGCAGGCTTGAATGCACTTGGTACAGCCGATGCACTCCTCTTCACGAATAAATGCCACTTTTGCCACGCTTTGAGCTTCGCCGTCCAGGGGCTCAGGCTCCCGGCCTAATAGATCAGCGAGGGCGTGGATCGTCGATTCGCCACCTGGCGGGCATTTATTCAGTGCATCGCCTTGGTTAATCGCCTCGGCATAAGGGCGGCAGCCTGGGTAGCCGCACTGGCCGCACTGAGTTTGCGGCAATAGTGCATCAATTTGTTCCACCAGTGGGTTATCTTCCCGCTTGAAGCGTTCGCTCACCACGCCTAGCAGGGCACCAAAACCAAGTCCTAAGCCGGTTAATACCGCAACGGCGCTAAGCATGCTGATAGCATCGAATGTGTTACTCATTATGCGCTACCTTCACCGTTGTACTAATCCGGAAAAGCCGAGAAACGCTAGCGACATAAGGCTAGCGGTCACCATGGCAATCGCCGCACCTTGAAATGGTTTAGGAATATCCGCTCCTGCCAAACGCTCACGCATGGCGGCAAATAGTACCAAGATAAGCGAAAAACCCAGCGCCGCGCCCAAGCCGTAGAGGGTGGTATGAAAAAAGCTCAGTTCGCGGTTCAGCGATAGCAGCGCTACGCCCAATACCGCGCAGTTGGTGGTAATAAGCGGTAAGAATATTCCCAGTACTTGATGCAGTAGTGGACTTAATTGACGAACCATTATTTCTGTAAATTGCACTACCGCGGCGATCACCACAATAAAGCTGATGGTGCGCAGGTACGTCACATCCAGTGGCACCAGCAGCCCGTGATAAACCACGAAGCTAGCTGCTGATGCCAGAGTTAACACAAAAGTGGTGGCCAGGGACATGCCCATGGCCGACTCCAGCTTATTGGAGACACCCATAAATGGGCATAGACCCAAGAATTGAACCAGTACGAAGTTATTGACCAGCGCAGTGCTGATCAAAATGATAAATAGCTCACTCATAGCGGCGTATTGTGCGAATAAAAGGAGGCGTTGGCTAGCGAAGGTGTATAAACCTTGGCGCAGTGTCTGCCAGCTGCTTTAGCAGCGTAAAGCGCTTGGTCAGCGGCGGTCATTAATCCACTGAATGTCTGAATGCCTGCTATACCCAACTGGCTAATACCGATGCTCACGGTAACATGCGGTGCTACGGGCGACATATAGTGTAGGTGCTGCAATTGATCAATAGCGTCACTAAGTGCTTGGCTTTTTTCCAATGCCTGGGTAGCTGATGTTGCGGACATCATGGCACTAAACTCCTCGCCCCCTGTACGCGCGATAAAGAAGCCATGCGCAGTGGCGACGTCATGCATGGTTTGTGCTACCCGCTGCAAACATATATCACCCTCGGGATGCCCATAATGATCATTAAACATTTTGAAGTGATCGATATCGAGCATCATGACCGACAACGGTTGGCCTGACGCCAAGGCGCTATTAACCACCTCTTGCAGGCGCTGATCGAATAATCGGCGATTGGGTAGACCAGTCAAGGGGTCGTGGGTAGAGAGTTCGATGAGCTCAGCGTTGAGCTGTTGTTGATGCTTGAACTGCTCTTGAAAGGCCCTCGCTAGGATGCCGATTTCATCACCACGCCCTAACAAATTGCTTGATCCCTTTAAATCCACGCTGGCTTGCTGCGTAAACTGGGTCAGAGTTCTGAGTGGCTTCAGAATAATGCGCTCCAGTAGCAGCAGAACAAGGCCAATCACTAATAGCATCAAGCAAGCTGTCCATAAAAGTACGTAGCGAAACGTTTCTAGACTGGACAAATAACTGGTGCGATTAAGCTGGGTTCCCAAGGCTAACTGTTCGTTATGCGGGTAGGTAGTCAAATAGCGCTGCGCCTGGATCGTATTGCCTGAGATGGTGACGGCTGTGTCATTATTGATAACGCCTTCCAGCATCGAAAGCGTCGATGGTAGCCCCGTATAGTCTTCTATGATTGTCAACCATTCATCGTCCATTGGCCTCACTTTGAATAGCCATCCCTGGGGCGGACCGCTCTCATCGGTTCTCACAATGGGGTTGGACGCTACCATTAGCGGCGTTGTGCCCGCATACAGACTGCTTTTACCCTGTTCTGGATCTTCTTTAATGGAAGCCTGCATCGTGCGAATAAGCCCCGACATCCAGCGGCACTCACGTTCTGCGGTATAGCAAGTGTGGTATTGGCCGGTAGCAGGATTGATGCCTGCTAAAAAATGTACATCGCCCTCCGCATTGAAAAAGGCCATTAGCTGGTAGCGCATTTCTTCAAACATCTGTTGGCTAAAATTGGTATCCGTATAGCCAGGGTAGTTACCCTGAATAAACTCATAGGTATCGTCCCAGATCGACCAGTCTCGCGCTTGGGCTAGTAGTTCCTGTTGGCTGATATTGAGGCTGCGTTCAATTTGCGCTAGTTCCTGGATTACTACCGCATGCTCTTCCTTATGAAGTGCGGGAAATATTACCCACTTGCTCAAGGCAGCTAAGGAAATAAGGGCTAGTAATAACACCCCGCCCAAGGCGGCCAGAAAACGGAAGCGTAAAGATCGAGAGAAGCGTTGAACCATAGAGTATGCCTAAGCGAAACGGTGACGATGTAAGATAGATTCAAAAATAAAAGGGGCAAAGGCGTTTAGCCTCTGCCCCTTTGGCATGGCTCTATAGTGATTAGGTGACCCGCTGGCCCGGTTCGGCACCGGTATCTGGGGAAAGCAGATAAATACCTTCTTCATTGGCTGAGGCGAGTACCATACCTTCGGACATTCCAAAGCGCATCTTACGCGGAGCCAGGTTGGCAACCATAACCGTCAAGCGACCTTCCAGTGCTTCAGGCGCGTAAGCAGAGCGAATGCCTGAGAACACATTGCGCGTTTCGCCACCTAGGTCGAGGGTCAGTTGCAGCAGCTTATCAGCGCCTTCCACGTATTGGGCCTTGGTGATGCGCGCAATGCGCAGATCGACCTTGGCAAACGTCGCAAAGTCGATTTCAGCGGCGATGGGATCATCCGCCAGTGGGCCTTTGGGCGCTTCTTTCAGTTTTTGCTCTTCCACAAGATCTTCCTTCGACGCTTCAATCATCGCATCGATTTTATCTCGGTCAACGCGGGTCATTAGTGGCTTGAATTTATTGATTGAGTGTTCTGTCAGGACGGCCTGACGCGTGTGCCAATCCAACGACTCGACATTAAGAAATTCGCGGGCTTGCTCAGCCATCGCGGGCACTACTGGGGCTAGATAGACCATCAACTGACGGAACAGGTTAATGCCTACCGAGCAAATCTCATGCACTTCTGCGTCGCGGCCATCTTGCTTGGCCAGTGCCCAGGGCTCTTTATCTGCAATATAAGTGTTGGCTTCGTCTGCCAACTCCATAATTTTACGCATTGCCCGGCTAAATTCGCGGGCTTCAAAGTCGTCGGCAATATCATCACCGGCGGCAATAAAGCGGGCGACCATTTGCGGTTCTGCGCAGTGAGCTGAGAGATTGCCACCGCCAATTTTTTTAACAAAACCGGCGCAGCGGCTAGCAATATTAACCACTTTGCCGACTAAATCTGAGTTTACCCGTGCGGCGAAGTCTTCCAGGTTTAAATCCAAATCATCAACTTTTGAGGTAAGCTTCGCGGCAAAGTAGTAGCGCAAGTATTCAGGATTGAGATGATCAGCGTAGGTGGCAGCTTTAATAAACGTGCCGCGGGATTTCGACATCTTGGCACCGTCCACTGTCAGGAAACCGTGGCAGTTAACGGCGGTGGGCGTGCGCAGGTCAGCGCCATGCAGCATGGCGGGCCAGAACAGCGCGTGGAAGTAGACGATATCTTTGCCGATAAAGTGATAGACCTCGGCGTCAGAGCCCTTCTTCCAGTAGCTGTCGAAGTCGATGCCTTCACGGTCACACAGATTTTTGAAGCTGGCTAAATAGCCTATCGGCGCATCCAGCCATACATAGAAGTACTTGCCGGGGGCATCAGGAATTTCAAAGCCAAAGTAGGGCGCGTCACGCGAAATATCCCACTCGTTAAAGCCGGACTCAAACCACTCCATCAACTTATTACGGATTTGCGGCTGAACGTGGCCGTCGTCAATCCAGCGCTGTAGGAAGTCGGCAAAGTCGGGCAGCTTAAAGAAGTAGTGAGTTGAGGTGCGTACTTCGGGCGTTGCGCCTGAAATTGCTGAGACGGGATTAATCAAGTCAGCGGGGGTGTAGGTAGCACCGCACTTTTCACAGTTGTCGCCGTACTGGTCCTCTGAACCGCATTTAGGGCAGGTGCCTTTAATAAAGCGGTCGGCTAAAAACAAGCCTTTCTGGGGATCAAACATCTGCTCAATATCACGCGTGGCAATATGGCCTTTATCGCGCAAGCGCTTATAAATCATTTCGCTGAAGTGGCGATTTTCAGTGGAATGAGTCGAGTGATAATTATCGAACCCAACACCAAAACGGGAAAAATCGGTTTGGTGATCCTGGGAAACCCGCTCAATAAGCGCTTCGGGGGTTATGCCTTCTTGCTCGGCGCGCAGCATAATGGCGGTGCCATGGGCATCATCAGCACATACGTAGTAGCACTGTTGACCACGGCTTTTCTGGAAACGAACCCAGATATCCGTCTGAATATATTCAAGCAGGTGGCCGAGGTGAATAGCTCCGTTGGCGTAAGGGAGCGCGCTAGTCACCAAAATATTGCGCGTGGCGGTAGTAGACATGGTGAAGGTTAATTCCGAGTGAATAAGGGTGCCGATCAGGCGATAACAAAAAGACGGCGAAGTCGCTAAACGCTTCGCCGATAGCGTTACTTTCTAATAACGGTTAATAAAGCGCTTGCTCTTCTTGAACCACTTCGCGCAGCAGTTCTAAAAAAAGCTTATCAGCCTCAGAGTGCTCAGCAGGGTCTTCGGGTATATGCACACTAGTGGTGTCTGAAATTTCGTTAGCAATCCGTGCCATGGCCGCTGAGCTATTGCCCTCGGTCAACTGCTGCCTAGCGATCACAAGTGATTGCTCAAGAATTTTGGGGTCTTGTAGCAATTTGCGAATAAAGCCTCGCAGCTCATTGATGACACGTGTTTTCTGGATTTCTGAACCGGACATGGAAGTCTCCTTAGGATCGCGAACGACAACAGGGCCAAGCGAAGCCAATCAATGCGTTGACCATAGCATTTTTTCTGCCAACGGGCATGAGTTGCACGGCATTAAACCTGCAGCTTAAAACGCTGGTTTAAAGCGTCAATCGACCGGCCTTGTGCTTGACGGGGTTCGCGTATTGGGCAAGCCAATATGGCCTTAACGCCTCAGGTACATCGGCAAGACGTGCATTGAAGCGCTCCCTGTCTTGTTTAGTAATCGCCTTACGCGCTACTAGTTCCGGCGCTTCGCCCAATGCTTCAAGCGCTAAATAGTGGCTGGGGAAGAGGCGGTACCCGCCAATCACCTGACGATCAATCTCCGCGGCCACTTCGTCTGGCGTCGCCATATCAGCGCCGACCGGCGTGCCAAAGTGCAGCCGCACACGGCCCTTAGAGCCGGTAATGCCTGCCACAATGGAACGGATATCCTCAAACTCACCTTTGGCATAGCTGCCCTGCGTATCAATATCGTGTAGTTCCTGGGCCTTTTGCACGTCGCAGGGGTCATGTTCATAGCTAATCGATACCGGCACGAGCTTCAATTCGGCAATCGCATCACCAAACACCATGTCGCGCTCTGACGCTTTCCTGGCCATGGTTAACATCTTGATAATAGCGGGCTCGGTATGGTCGATGCCATTCTTTGCCCGGCCTTCGCGCTGGGCCATCCAGATTGAGTGCTGGTCTTCTGTAATCGTATGGCGAATATAGGCTGAAAGCTGTTGATACGCTGCCAGCATTGCCCGCTTGCCTCGTGCACTCCGTGGGACAATAAAGCTTTTATTGAGTCGCATTAGGTCGGTGACGTAGGGCTTTTTGAGCAGATTGTCACCGATAGCGATACGCACAGTGTCGCGGTTCGCTTGATAGAGCGCATAGTTGACGAACGCTGGGTCAAGCGAAATATCGCGATGGTTGCCTATGAATAGGTAAGCGCCTTTGGGGTCGAGCTTATCAAGCCCCGTGACTTCAAATTCATCGGTGGTGGTACGAATCATGCGCTCCATATAATGAGCAATGCGCATTTGAAATTCGTAGATCGATGTAACACCTTTCACTTCACGGCGGACCGCGCGACTGGCAAAGCCACGCGCCAGCGATGGCGCCCAGCGCGCCAAGCGTGGAAGCCGAAAGCGGGTGAGGGCATCGAGCAATTCGTTGTCCCGTGAGAGCCTGGCAAGAACATCGGCTACTTCATGATCCATAAAGGGCCGAATGTCGGCCCACGGGTCTGTCGCGGTAGAGACGTTAGTAGCGTTATTGTGATGAGTCATGCGAACCGTTGGATAATAAAAAATAAGTATCGATTAATAGCATCGAGGTCGAAGGGCTATAGAGTCCTTACTGCGCCGCGGGTTCCCGCTGCGTTTCGCCCCCAAGCCACTCAATTAAACGTGGAATATCGGTAGATAGCGCCTGCGCCATTAAAATAAAGTCTGTTTCCAGGCGGGCGAGCGCATCGTCACCATCGTCCGCATGGTCGGCCTCTTCAATGAGTGCATCGCCAAAGCGCAACGATTTCAGCGCCAAATCATCGTGCAGCACGAAGCTTAACCGGCCTTCTAAGCTCACAGCGAGTTTGCTGGCCTGGCGACCGCTTTCGAGTAACTGCTGAATTTCATCACTGTCTAAATCGACTTGGCGCGCGCGAAGCACGCCGTCATCGCCTTTCGCTTTGAGCTCGACCTGATCACCCAGCTGCAGATCGGCAGGGCGGCTAGCCACATCGCCCAGCCAAGTGGTCATGGCTCGAATAGGCAGCGTTTGCGAACTCAGCGGGGTGACTTTCAAGCTGCCCAGCGTCTCGCGCAGCAAGTCCAGAATATCCTCGGCACGGGTGCGCGAACTGGCATTTATGCCGATCATCTGGCCTTTGGTGTCCCACCAAAGATCAATTTTCTGGCTACGCACAAAGGCGCGAGGCAGTAAATCTTCAGTGACCTGCTCTTTAAACGCGGTTTTTTCTTTGCGAGTAACTTTACGGCTTTCGCTGGCTTCGATGTCAGCGACGAGCTCGTCGACTTCTTCTTTGACTACCGAGGCAGGCAGTAGCCGCTCTTGGCGAAGGGCGGAAAGCAGGCGGTGCGATTGAATTTCGTGCACTAACTGCCCGCTGCCCATACGTCCAGCCGGGGCTGTCCAGCCCAGGCGGCGTGCATCAGCGTTGCCGAGTGGTTTGGCGGCATGCTCTTGTAAAGCGCTAGCGAGCGCATCGCTGGATAACTCGGGCGCGTCGTGCAGGCGGTATAAATGCAAGTGCTTAAACCACATGAGGCCAATCCTGTTCAAAAGGTGGCACATTATGGCGAAAGAGGGGCATTCCTACCAGCGGCTGCCACCAATCGTCTCTGTTGCAAGTGTTTCAAACTTGTGTTTGATTGAGGGTTTGCCAACTAAATACTCTCCGCCAATTAATTGCATCATTTAACTGAACAGTAGGAGTGGTTATGAGTACATCGCTGTCGCGGGTTCAATTGCGTGTTCGTGGCTACCATCTGGATGGCTATGGGCATGTGAATAACGCTCGCTACCTGGAATTTATGGAAGAAGGGCGCTGGGATTTTTTTGATCAACATCCAGAAATGATCAAAGAGCTCCATCAAGCCGGGCGGGCATTCGTTGTCGTCAATTTGAACATTGATTATCTGGCCGCTGCCCGCCAAGGGGATGACTTGGAAGTGATGACCGGGATCATCGACGTTGGTGAACGCAGCGGGCTCTGCCACCACCGTATTGTACGTAAAGATGGCACCGTCATTGCCCGGGCCGATTTAACCTTCGTGCTGCTCGATATGCGCGCCAATAAGGCCGCTGCAATCGAGGGAGAGGTGCGTGAGGCGTTAGCCGCGTTAACCTTGGGGAAAGAGGCATTTAGCGCTTAAACGGCTTTGCTGAGCTCCCTGGCTGCCCTTGCTGCTTTTGCGGTGGTATGATGGCGGAGTATTTGCGCGCCGCTCTATGGTAATTTCAGGGCGGTGTTTACCAGCGCTTTCAACTCTCGCAGTGCCAATGCAGTGCAAAGGATCTGACTTTCATGGGTGACATCGCCAGAGAAATCTTGCCCGTCAATATTGAAGACGAGCTTAAACAGTCGTATCTCGACTATGCGATGAGCGTCATTATCGGCCGCGCGCTTCCAGATGTGCGGGATGGCCTTAAACCGGTTCACCGGCGTGTGCTGTTTGCCATGCATGAACTGGGTAATGACTGGAATAAACCGTACAAGAAGTCGGCGCGTGTCGTCGGCGATGTCATCGGTAAATACCATCCGCACGGCGATAGCGCGGTTTACGACACCATCGTACGTATGGCCCAGCACTTTTCGATGCGTCATGTGCTGGTCGACGGCCAGGGTAACTTCGGTTCGATTGATGGGGATAACGCGGCTGCCATGCGTTATACCGAGGTGCGTATGTCGCGCCTTGCCCACGAACTGCTCGCTGACCTGGAAAAAGATACCGTCGACTGGGTCGATAACTACGACGGTACCGAACGTATTCCCGCGGTATTGCCTACCAAAACGCCCAACTTGCTGATCAACGGGTCCTCGGGCATTGCGGTAGGTATGGCAACCAATATTCCACCGCACAATATGCGTGAAGTGATTGATGGCTGCTTAGCCTTAATCGACGACTACACGCTGACCGTTGATGACCTGATGGAGTATATCCCCGGCCCTGATTTCCCCACCGGGGCGATTATCAATGGTCGCGCGGGTATCTTATCGGCATATCGTACCGGCCGTGGGCGTATTTATGTTCGCGCCTGTCACACCATTGAGCACCATGACAAAACCGGTCGCGATCACATCATTATTAGTGAGCTGCCGTATCAGGTAAACAAAGCGCGGTTGATCGAGAAGATTGCCGAGCTGGTGAAAGAGAAGAAGATCGAAGGCATCGCTGAGCTGCGCGATGAGTCGGATAAAGATGGCCTGCGCGTGGTCATAGAAGTTAAGCGTGGCGAGTCCGGCGAGGTAGTGGTCAATAACCTATTTGCTCAGACACAGCTGCAGAACGTGTTCGGGATCAACATGGTGGCGCTGGAAAATGGCCAGCCCCGTACCCTAAATCTGAAAGAGATGCTGGAAGCCTTTATTCGCCATCGTCGCGAAGTGGTGACCCGGCGTACGCTTTATGAGCTGAAAAAAGCACGTGAACGCGGGCATTTGTTAGAAGGTTTGGCCGTCGCTATTTCGAATATCGACGAAGTGATTGAACTGATTAAAGCCTCGCCCAATGCGGCAGAAGCGCGTGAAAAGCTGCTCGCCAAGACCTGGCAGCCCGGCCAAGTGACCGCCATGTTGGAGCGGGCGGGTGCTACTTCTTGCAAGCCAGAAGAGCTGGAAGAGGGCTTTGGTCTAAACACCGCGGCCACGTCGTATCGACTATCGCCTGCCCAGGCGCAAGCAATTCTTGAATTACGTCTGCACCGTTTAACGGGCCTTGAAACCGAGAAGCTGCTCGATGAATATCTGACGATTCTTGAGAAAATTGCTGAGCTTACTGAAATTCTGGCATCGCCTGATCGGTTGATGGAAGTGATCCGGGAAGAGCTGCACGCCGTGCGTGATCAGTTTGGCGATGATCGTCGCACTGAAATCCAGGCAAGCCACCTGGATCTGTCGATTGAAGATTTGATCGCTGAAGAAGACATGGTCGTGACCGTGTCGCGCTCTGGTTACGCCAAGACGCAGCCGCTGTCGGATTATCAGGCTCAGCGCCGTGGCGGTCGCGGTAAGTCTGCCACCGCGATGAAAGATGAAGATGTGATTGAGCACCTGCTGGTGGCCTCTACACACGACACCGTGCTGCTGTTCTCCAATCGCGGCAAAGTGTACTGGCTGAAAGTGTACGAAATGCCCAACGCCAGCCGCGGCTCACGTGGCAAGCCGCTGGTCAATATGCTGCCGCTGGAAGAGGGTGAAGCGGTTAACGCCATCCTGCCGGTCCGTGACTACGATCCTGAGCACTATATCTTCTTCGCGACGGCTAAAGGCACCGTCAAGCGCACCAGTCTTGAACAGTTCTCGCGCCCGCGTAGCGTAGGTCTTATCGCCATTGACCTTGAAGAGGGTGATCGCTTAGTAGGCGCTGCCATTACCACCGGTAATGATCATGCCATGCTGTTGTCGTCTAACGGCAAGGCCATTCGCTTCGAAGAGGGTAAAGCCCGCGCCATGGGACGTACTGCTCGCGGCGTACGTGGTATGCGCCTGGCTGGCGATGCGGAAGTCATCAGTTTGATTATTCCCAAGAGCCAGCAAATCGACGCCGAAGCGGATGCCGAAGAGGAAACTCAGGATAGCGCGCAAGAGAGCGTCGTGGCCGAAACCGCCGATGGTCAGATATACATTATGACCGCCAGTGAAAACGGTTACGGTAAGCGCACGCGTCTGGAAGAGTTCCCGCTGCGCGGCCGTGGTGGTCAGGGTGTTATCGCCATGCAAACCAGTGAGCGTAACGGTTCGCTAGTCGCGGCGATGCAGGTTTATGACAGCGATGAAATGATGTTGATCACTGACCGTGGCACGCTGGTGCGTACGCGTGTTGAAGAGGTCTCAACCACCTCGCGTAATACCCAGGGCGTGATGTTGATTCGTCTGGGTAAAGAAGAAAAATTAGTCAAAACCGTTCGTGTTGATGAGCCCGCCGAAGTCGATCTAACTGGTCTCGAAGAGGGTGCCGAGGCTAGCCTTGATGAGCGACCTGAAGACGTTCAGGCGAGTGAATCATCCGATGACGCACAGGAACCGGGGACTGATGACACGTCATTATAATTTCTGCGCAGGGCCAGCGGCCCTGCCAGTAGCCGTACTGGAACGCGCTCGGGAAGAGTTGCTGGACTACCATGGGCGTGGCCTTTCCGTAATGGAAATGAGCCACCGTAGCGACGAGTTTGTTGCTATTGCTGAGCGTGCAGAAGCTGATTTTCGTGAGCTTCTAAGCGTGCCAGATAACTATAAAGTGCTGTTTTTGCAGGGCGGCGCCAGTATGCAATTTGCAATGCTGCCGATGAACCTGCTGGGACAGGGCGGTAGCGGTAACTTCATTCAGACCGGTATCTGGGGCAAAAAAGCGCTTAGCGAAGCAAAGCGCCTTGGTTTCGCTTGTCATGTTGCTGCAAGCAGCGAAGCTAATGGTCACATGGCGGTACCCGCGCTGGATAACATCAGCGTTAGCGATGACGCGGCCTATTTGCACTACACGTCGAACGAAACGATTGGCGGCTTGGAGTTTGACTATACACCCCATGTTCAGCGTGCCGATGGCGCTAGCGTGCCGTTGGTCTGCGATATGTCATCAAATATCCTTTCTGGACCGATCGATGTTAGCGATTTCGGCGTGATCTACGCTGGAGCGCAGAAGAATATTGGCCCCGCTGGTTTAACATTGGCCGTCGTTCGTGACGATTTGCTAGGCAAAGCCCAAGCCAACATTCCTTCGCTGTTTGATTATCAAATGCTGGCGGACGCCGGTTCGATGGTCAATACGCCGCCCACTTACGCTTGGTATTTAGCCGGACTGGTATTCCAGTGGCTGAAAGACGATATCGGCGGATTGGCGGCGATGAACGCCATTAATCAGCGCAAAGCCGATAAGCTTTATGCAGCGATCGATGCGAGCGACTTTTATAGCAACCCGATTGCTAAAGCCAATCGTTCGCGGATGAACGTGCCTTTTGTATTGGCCGATGCGGCGCTGGATAAAGCATTTTTACAACAAGCCGATGCGGCGGGGCTGCTTAATTTAAAGGGTCACCGCAGCGTCGGCGGAATGCGTGCCAGCCTATATAACGCGGTGCCTGAATCGGCGGTAGACGCGCTGATCGCGTTCATGGCCGATTTTGAACAAACAAGAGGCTAACAACACCATGTCCGACACGTCGATCAATCTGGATGAGCTGCGCCAGCGTATCGATCAGCTCGATAGCGATATTCTGAATCTGATCAGCGAGCGTGCTAGCTGCGCCCAGCAAGTGGCGCATGTGAAGCTGGCGGAAGATAAAGATGCAGTGTTCTACCGCCCTGAGCGAGAGGCGCAGGTGCTACGCCGCATTATGGCGTTGAACAAGGGGCCGCTCGATTCAGAAGAGATGGCGCGCTTATTTCGTGAAATTATGTCGGCGTGTTTGGCATTAGAACAGCCGGTTAAGGTTGCTTATTTAGGTCCTGAAGGCACCTTTACTCAGCAGGCTGCCCTCAAGCATTTTGGTGAAAGCGCCGTAAGCCTACCCATGGCGGCCATTGACGAGGTATTTCGTGAAGTAGAAGCGGGTGCCGTGCATTACGGCGTGGTGCCGGTGGAAAACTCCACAGAAGGGGTGGTGAATCACACCCTGGATACCTTTATGGACTCTTCGATTAAAATTTGTGGCGAGGTGGTACTGCGTATCCACCACCACTTACTGGTCAGTGAAAACACACGCCGCGATAAAGTCTCGCGTATCTATTCGCACCCGCAGTCGTTTGCCCAGTGTCGTAAATGGCTGGATGCACATTACCCCCATGCTGAGCGGGTGCCGGTTTCCTCTAACGCTGAAGCCGCCAAGTTGGTGAAAACTGAGTGGCATAGTGCGGCAATTGCGGGCGATATGGCGGCTAAGCTATATGGTCTTGAGCATATCGCGGAAAAAATTGAAGACAGCCCGGATAACTCCACGCGGTTTTTGATTATTGGTAATCAAGACGTGCCTATGGCAGGAGAGGACAAAACCTCAATTGTGGTCGCCATGCGCAACCAGCCGGGGACGCTTCATGCTTTATTAGAACCGTTTCATCGCCATCAGATCGACCTAACGCGTCTTGAAACACGTCCTTCACGTACCGGGGTGTGGAACTACGTATTTTTCATCGATTTTAAAGGCCATCGTGACGAGCCCCAGGTCGCCGCGGTGCTTGAAGAAGTAAGGCTACGGGCAGCGGACTTGCGCGTGTTGGGTTCCTACCCCGTGGGCGTGCTGTGACGTTGATGGGGGCAAAGAGCGTAGGAAAAACCACCTGCCATGAGACTCGCTTACTGATTGTTGGCTTGGGATTAATTGGTGGTTCACTAGCGGCAGCACTGCGCGTGTCAGGGTTTCAGGGGCACATAGTCGCCTGTGATCCTGATGAGGGTGAGATTGCTCGCGGTATTGAAATGGGGCTGATCGATTCAGGCGGTACCCACCTCGCTGAGCAAGTAAATGACGCTACCATGGTGGTGCTGGCGGTGCCGGTGCTCGCCATGGAAAGCGTTATGGCCGCTCTGGCTGATGCGCTGCCTACCGCTGCTGCCAATGTGGTTATCACCGACGTGGGCAGTACCAAAGCCACTATTCGGGCTTGTGCCCAGCGTGTGTTTGGCCAGGTGCCCACTAATATGGTGCTGGGACATCCGATTGCCGGTTCAGAAAAAAGCGGTGTCGCGGCGGCAAATCCGCGCCTGTATGTCGATCATAAAGTGATTCTTACCCCTGAGCCGAACGTTGAGCCTAACGCTCTGCAGCGCGTGCGTAACCTTTGGCAGGCCTGTGGCGCTGAGGTGCTGGAAATGGACGTTGAGCGCCATGACCACGTGCTGGCCCGCACCAGCCATCTTCCCCATCTGCTGGCTTTTTCTCTGGTAGACACGCTAGCCCGACAAGATGAGCGGCTGGATATCTTTCGCTACGCTGCAGGCGGCTTCCGTGACTTTACCCGGATTGCGGGTAGCGACCCAGTGATGTGGCGGGATATTTTCATCGCCAATAAGCAGGCGGTGTTAGCCTCGCTGGATGATTTTGAGGTAGGGCTTGCCCGTCTTCGCCAAGCGGTAGAGACCGGTGACAGCGATGGGCTGATTGCCACCTTTGACCGGGCCAGTCATGCCCGCCACTATTTCGACTCTTTATTGAACAAAACCAGTTATCAGGCGGAATATCATATGCAACCACAAGGTAAAGTCACCTACCGTGTGCAGCCGGGCGGCCAGGCGCAGGGACGTTTGCGCGTTCCAGGCGATAAGTCGATGTCTCATCGCTCTATTATGCTCGGCGCGCTGGCGGAAGGCGTCACCGAAGTAAAAGGCTTTCTAGAAGGCGAGGATAGCCTCGCCACCCTGCAGGCGTTCCGTGAAATGGGCGTGGCGATTGAAGGGCCGCATCAGGGCAAAGTCACCATTCATGGTGTAGGCATGCATGGCTTAAAAGCCCCCTCTGGGCCGCTCTATGTGGGTAACTCGGGCACCGCTATGCGGTTGTTTTCAGGTTTGCTCGCCGGTCAGGCCTTTGACAGTGAGTTAACAGGCGATGAGTCGCTGACCAAGCGCCCTATGGGCCGCGTGGCTGACCCGCTGCGGTTGATGGGTGCAACGATCGATACCGCTGAAGGTGGTCGCCCGCCACTAAAAATTCGCGGTGGAGCTGTTCTGAAAGGCATTGATTACGATATGCCCATGGCCAGTGCCCAGGTGAAATCCTGCCTGCTGTTGGCAGGGCTCTACGCTGAAGGCGAAACCCGTGTACGTGAACCAGCGCCCACACGCGACCACACCGAACGTATGCTCAATGGTTTTGGTTATGCGGTTTATCGAGAAGGTGATACCTGCTGGCTGCAGGGTGGCGGTAAGTTAACGGCCGGGCCGATCGATGTGCCTTCGGATATCTCTTCAGCAACGTTTTTCTTGGTCGCAGCGGCTATCACACCGGGTTCTGATATAACCCTTGAACATGTAGGTATTAACCCCACCCGGATCGGCGTTATCAATATTCTGAATTTGATGGGGGCCGATTTAACGCTTGAAAATGAGCGTGAGGTAGGGGGTGAGCCGGTGGCGGATATTCGTGTTCGCTATGCGCCACTTAAAGGGATTGATATTCCCGTTGATCAAGTGCCGTTAGCGATTGATGAATTTCCTGCCCTCTTTATTGCTGCCGCCAACGCAAACGGCGTAACCCGCCTAAGAGGCGCAGAAGAGCTGCGTGTTAAAGAGTCTGATCGCCTCCAGGCAATGGCGGATGGCATGGCCATCTTGGGTGTTAAGCACACGCTACTTGATGACGGTATCGATATTACCGGCAACGGTAATGCCGAGGTGGCCAGTTATGGCGGTGGGCGTATCGATAGCCTAGGTGATCACCGTATTGCCATGGCGTTTGCGATTGCATCGCTACGGGCGAGTGCAGAAATTGAGATTGAAGACTGCGCCAATGTGGCGACCTCTTTCCCTGATTTCGTTGAATTAGCCACGCGTATTGGCATGGACGTTAACGTGGAGGGCGCGCATGAATGATCGCGCTTCAGCTGTTCCAGTGCTCACCATTGATGGCCCAGGCGGGGCAGGTAAAGGCACCATTAGTGGTTTAGTAGCAGAACGCCTGGGCTGGCATTTGCTGGATAGTGGCGCACTGTATCGGCTGACGGCTCAAGCAGCGGTTAAGCATAACGTAGCCGTTGACGATGAGGCGGGGCTTGCCCGCTTAGCGGAGCAATTGGATGTCGCCTTTCCAGTTGAAGATGGTCAGCCACGAACGCTACTAGAAGGTGAAGATGTTGGCCAGGTGATTCGTACCGAGCAAGCCGGTGAGCGTGCTTCACAGGTGGCGGCACTGCCTGCGGTGCGCCAAGCGCTGCTGCAACGCCAGCGCGATTTCTGCCAAGCGCCGGGGTTGGTAGCTGACGGTCGTGATATGGGTACCGTGGTATTTCCAGACGCGCCGCTGAAGATTTTTTTAACGGCGAGTGCGGACGAACGTGCGCGTCGACGCTATCTGCAGTTGCAGGAAGCCGGGGTGAGTGCTAGTCTTTCGAGTCTTTTAAAGGAGATTCAGGCACGCGATGCACGCGACACGCAACGCAGCGTGGCCCCTCTCAAGCCGGCAGATGATGCCATTACGCTTGATACCACGCGTCTGAGCATACCGGAAGTGGTTGAACGACTGACCGAACTGCTCGCCCAAAAAGGGCTGGTAAGCGGCGTGTGATTCTCCCTTGCGGCGCTTTTGGATAGGTGTCACGACGTGGCAGGGCACTAAACTCACATCGGTGAGCCCGGTCAGGTCTAACCAGCGTTAACACCCCCAAAGGCTGAGTGACATTAGGCCCGCACTTGCTGGTGGTGCGGAGAAGGCATTTATGCCTCAACAACGTAATTACGTAGGAACACCATGAGCGAAAGCTTTGCTGAGCTGTTTGAACAGTCTCTTAACGACATCAACATGGAGCCAGGCGCTATTGTCGCGGCTCAGGTTGTCGACATTGACGGTGACTGGGTTACTGTCAACGCTGGCCTAAAATCTGAAGGTCAGATTCCGGCGTCACAATTCCGCGATGAACACGGTAACCTGAACATCGCTATCGGTGACGACGTGCACGTTGCACTTGAAGCCGTTGAAGATGGCTTCGGTGAAACTCGTCTGTCCCGTGAAAAAGCCAAGCGCGCAGAAGCTTGGAAGGTTCTGGAAGCAGCCTTCGAGAAAGACGAAATCATCAAGGGCGTTATTAACGGTAAGGTTAAAGGCGGCTTCACAGTTGAAGTTGACTCTATCCGTGCCTTCTTGCCTGGCTCGTTGGTTGACGTTCGTCCGGTTCGCGACACTGCGCACCTGGAAAATAAAGAGCTGGACTTCAAAGTCATCAAGCTTGATCCGAAGCGCAACAACGTCGTGGTATCACGTCGTGCGGTTCTGGAAGCAGAGAACAGTGCCGAGCGCGAAGCGCTGCTGGCAACTCTGCAAGAAGGCCAGCAGATCAAGGGTATCGTTAAGAACCTGACAGACTACGGCGCTTTCGTAGACCTGGGTGGCGTTGACGGCTTGCTGCACATCACAGACATGGCGTGGAAGCGTATTAAGCATCCGTCCGAAATCGTTGCCGTTGGCGACGAGATCAACGTCAAGGTTCTGAAGTTTGACCGCGAGCGCAACCGCGTTTCACTGGGTCTGAAGCAGTTGGGCGAAGATCCGTGGGTCAACATTAAAGAGCGTTACCCAGAAGGCATGAAAGTACACGCAGTCGTCACTAACCTGACTGACTACGGTTGCTTTGCTGAGCTGGAAGAGGGTGTTGAAGGTTTGGTTCACGTGTCTGAAATGGACTGGACCAACAAAAACATCCATCCGTCTAAAGTCGTTCAAGTGGGCGATGATGTTGACGTCATGGTGTTGGATATCGACGAAGAGCGTCGTCGTATTTCTCTGGGCATCAAGCAGTGTACTGCTAACCCGTGGGAAACCTTCAACACTGACTACAACAAGGGCGATCGCGTTTCAGGTACCATCAAGTCGATCACTGACTTCGGTATCTTTATCGGCCTGGAAGGCGGTATCGACGGTCTGGTTCACCTGTCTGATATTTCTTGGACTGATACTGGCGAAGAAGCCGTACGCAGCTTTAAGAAAGGCGACGAAGCTGAAGCCGTTATCCTGTCTATTGATCCTGAGCGTGAGCGTATCTCGCTGGGCATCAAGCAGATGGATTCTGACCCCGTTGCTGAGTACTTGTCAGTCAATGATAAGGGCAGCATCGTAACGGGTCGTGTCATTGAAGTTGATGCTAAAGAAGCTCAAGTTGAATTGGCGACTGACGTTATTGCTGTGCTGAAAGCTTCTGAAATTAGTGCTGATCGCGTAGAAGACGCGCGTAATGTACTGAATGAAGGCGACAGTGTAGAAGCCCGTATCGTGAGTGTTGATCGCAAGAGCCGTCAGATTAACCTGTCGGTAAAAGCGAAAGACCAGGATGATACGCGTCAGAACCTGAAGAAGATGCGTGAGCAAGAGCCGGAAACTGCGGGTGGCCCGACTACAATCGGCGACCTGATCAAGCAGCAGATGGGCCAAGACTAATTATCGATTAGTTATTGGTTGATAAAAGCGCCGCCCTTATGGGCGGCGCTTTTGTTTGTAAGTGTTGAGCCTTCTAATAGATGACACATAAATTCACAAAGCAATGATGAGCTATTAGGGTTATAAAACACTTTAAATAGCAGTTGTGTTTTTAAAAAACGATTAGTAATTGAGTAAAAATCAACTAGACTGTTGTCAGTTAGTCTTTTTACAGCAATAATGTCCCAGCATTCTGAACTAGTGGGTGCCAAGGTTGTCAAGTTAGCACCTAAGCCAGTTGAACCCCTTTCAGTTGGACCCCGTTCAGTTGGATACGATACTAAAGGAACCCCGATGTCATTACTTAACGAATATATTCAAAAAGAACAGCAGCTGAAGCAGCTTCAAGAAGACCTACAGCGCTTAGAAGGCGATCAGCGCCTTAAAAGCGAGTTGGAGTTCAAGGCCAAACTTGAAGCGCTTATGACTGAGTTCGGCAAGCGTCCTAGCGACGTCATTGCTTTACTAGATCCCGCTTCTGATCAGCGTGGTGTTAAAACGACGGCTAGTGGCAATGCGCGCCGTAAGCGTCGTCTTAAAATTTATAAAAACCCTAAAACCGGGGAAGTCATCGAAACGCGTGGTGGCAATCATAAAGGTCTGCGTAGCTGGAAGGATGAGTACGGCGATGAAGCCGTCGAATCCTGGCTGGTTCGCATGGAAGATTAAGAAATTTAATAACCGGCATTTCTTTACAGAAGTGCCGGTTTTTTATTACCCCAGCTCAGCGGTGCCTCAAAGACGTTATCTTTCCTACTGACTTATAAGCGGGAGCCGAAGCTCTAAACAATGTGCTTTCCATAAGACCTGAGGCGGGTAACCGCTTACGTGGAAGCTATTCTGGCTGTAAAGCAAGTGCGCGATGGTATGCTTCAACGCATCATAAAGATCAGCTAAATCACCAAAGCGCGTACTTGAATAATAGTGGGTTGGAATGTCGACCCGCCGATAAGGCACCGGTAAGGCAATGTCTTGAGCGTTATCTGCTGGTTCAAGGTAAAGGCCTACGTCTGTGCGGTAAGAATGAAAATAATCATTATTAAGCGCACCCACTTTGGCCGATAGTATATCAGGCAGTGAAATGGTGGTTGTCGATAGGCGTAATCGCGCCTGTAAGCAGGCTAGCTGCTTGTTGTGATAGCTTGCATCCCCTAGCCCTTTAATATGCTCAGGAGCTTGATAGAGGCGCATTAGGATCATTTGGCGGTCACTAGCTTTTTGGATGTCAGTTTTGAAGCCTGGATTAGGCATTGAGCGTGACAGCGTGCTTTTTAGTGATTGCCGGAAATTACGTGGCCTAAGCTGATAGCGACGCTGGAATGCGCGTGAAAAGGACGAGTGATTATGATACCCACAACGTATCGCAATTTGCGCTATATTGAGAGGCGTAAGGGCTAACAATACAGCCGCTCTTTCTAATCGTCTTTTTTCGCGGTAGGCGCTAGGCGAAATGTGAAAGCTTTGGCGAAATTGGCGCCGTACTTGGGAAGACGAATAACCAATATGGTTAGCAAGATCTTCAATACCGAGTGGCTTATCAAGTGTGTCCTGCAGCCAGATCTCAGCTCGTGTCATCGCGTTGAACATTATCTGGCCTCTCATGCGTGAATCGTACAGGTCGTGCTTATCTCGCCTGTAGTGCACTCTCCCAGTGCGTTAGTGTTTGGTAACCTAGCTGAATAGCAAATGTTCAGCGTCTAGATGAGAGTTGAATCTCTGTTCAGGCTACTTGTGGCTACGTTGATGCTAAGCATCAATTTTTGAGTTACCGCTGACTGTGGCGTATTTGATAAAGTGTTTGTCACCATCGTGTGCCTAATGATGTTGCCTTTATGCTGGTAACAGGGCGGCAAAGGCAAGTTTGCTCGTTATCTTTACGCGTTTGTGCACAGTTTTTGCAAAAAAATGCTACGTTTGTAGCCATGTCGACCATTTCAAGTAAGGTGTAAATGAAACATCGATGAAATATCAAAAGGTTCAAAAGCCGGTAGATGAGCGTGAAAAGCTGCGTAAATTCCGTGAATTAGACGATGCCTTTGCGCAGGCGTTACGTCAGTTAGACGATCCTGATAGCGACTTTGATATACCGACGGGGCCGCCGGTAAGGTCGCTTGCGGCATTGGAGCAAGATGATGTAGAAACAAAGCAGCAGGAACAACAAGAAGAGCAGGAGCGTGTGTTTAAACAGCACTTTGAAGCTCTGCTGAATGAGTATGGTATTGACCATGGCGATCTGGCCGAGCTGGTCGAAACACTACTTGGCTATGGGTTATGGCAGCAGGATCAAGTGCCAGATAAGGATTAAGTGCTAGGTAGTTTAGCACCACTACCATACCCTACGTGTGGTAGTGCTAGCGGTAACGGTAAACGCGCAAACTCGGCAGAAATACATCTGGCTCAAGCTTTTCATCGCGCCGTCGTGCCCGTGTGCGAGTGGTGGGGGGCTGTAAAGCGGGCAGGTTTATGTGTGGCAGCCGCTGGTTATTGTCTGGCACGAAGATAGGCATGGCCGCATTTAGTGCTCGCCTTGTATGCCCATCATCGAGTGGCTCGGTAAAAAATAGATTTGCCCGCATAAGGGGAGCCTGCGTTTGCACCTGAGCGAGCACTTCGCTGCTTGGGATGCCTGCGAGTTTGCGTAGTTGAATACGGATATGCGGTGCATCGGTATCAAGCTTTAAAAGCTTTTGCTCAGCCTCTTGAACGGTCAGCCGCTTTATAGAGCGACCACTGCTATACCACGCAAAGCGAACCCGTGACACGGGCGCTTGTGCGATGGGCAGTTGACGCCAACTCTGCTTGAGGTGCAGGCGGGCAAGCCCATTGCGCCGTAACGCTTCATCAACGTAGGGATGGCGTTGTGGCAGGCGGCTTTTGGCGTCACTCAAGGTTTGTGGAAAAGCCTGTTTAATATGTTGCAGCAGCTCAGCAAAACTTTTTTTGGCTTGATTAACGACGTCTACCGCTGTCAGTAATTCATCATTAGCAGCCACAATGGCAATGTAATTTCTCGTTTCGCGGCCATCCTGATCTTGTTCATGCCACATATCGAAAAGCGCTTCGCGTAGCCAGTGGCGAGAGGGTGTTGCTTGATGAAAGACCCACGATGCCGGTTGCTGCTGTTCAAAAAGCGCAACAGCGGTCTCAATCGTGTCAATTAAAGTGTCAAACTGCTGCTCCAGCTGAAGCAGCAGATGATAGGCCGAGGGCGATGGTTGATCAGGCATTGTTGTAGCCATGTGGATTGCGGGACTTAAAACGTCGGTTGCTTGGTGCGTTATGAGAGCGGCGCATCCTTATCGGCTTGCGCCAACAGTGTTTCTATATCAGCTTCATCCATCGCCGATTCGCCCGATATGCGGTGCGACTCATCGGCCCAGGCACCTAAATCTAACAGTTGGCAGCGTTTGCTACAGAAAGGGCGGTAGGTGCTCTCAGGCAGCCAAGGCACGCGCTTAGCGCACTGAGGGCAACTAACTTCAAGCGGGGAATCGTTTGCAGGGCTAACCATAAAAACTCCAATTGCGTTAACAGGGGCGATATCTCAGTCGTTAAGCAGCTGACGGTAGCGTTGATCCAGCCGCACCACTTGCTCCATCATGCTGACATGGTCACCGCTGTTATCTATCACGTCATCTGCTTGTGCTAGTCGTTGTTCGCGGGAAAGCTGGGCGGCGAGAATAGCATGCACTTGGCTTTCGCTCACTCCATCACGTTGCTGGGTTCTCGATAATTGTAGCGCTTGTGGTACATCGACAACGACCGCTCGGTTGACTAGCGTATTTTGGCCCGACTCAAATAGCAGCGGTGATACCAGTAGCACATAAGGCGCACCTTGCATTTTAAGCTGCGCTAAGTGCTGCAATAGACGTTCTCTTATTTTGGGGTGTGTGACTGATTCTAGCCATTGTCGCTGCTCTGGATCTTTAAAAATAATATCGCGAAGGGCCGCGCGATTAAGCGTGCCATTCTGGTGAATGACCTGATCACCGAAGCGATTTTTAATGGCTAATAGTGCCGGTTCACCAGGTAGAACGATTTCTCTGGCGACATCATCAGCATCGACCGAGGCAGCACCAAGTGTTTCAAAGGCGCGCGCAACCGTCGATTTGCCCGACCCAATACCTCCGGTTAATCCGATAATCATCTGCTGCCTCGCATAGCTCAGTTTTCACTAGCCTAATTTCACTAGCTCTGTTTTTTAATAACCAAATAATAGTTAAACTTTAAATAAGCAGACTGAGATATAGCGCCATTAGCTCATCGCCAACTAATAACGCTACCCAACCAGCGAGGGCAAGAAAAGGTCCAAAGGGTAGCGGTTTACCACGTAAGCGAGGCGCGCAGGCCTGAGCAGTCAAACCAACCACCGCGCCAAGCCCTGCGGAAAGTATCAAGATAAGCGGTAAAAAGTTCCAGCCTAGCCAGGCGCCCAATGCTGCCAGCAGCTTAAAGTCGCCAAAGCCCATGCCCTCTTTACCGGTGACGAGTTTGAACAGCCAATAAAAACTCCATAGAGAAAGATAGCCCACCATCACGCCAATAACGGCATCGGGGAGCATAAACGGCTGAAAGAGTAGCTGAAAAAGTAAGCCTGCCCATAGCAGCGGGAGCGTAATGACATCCGGCAATAACTGGGTGCGAAAATCGATCACGGCGAGTGCTAACAGCATCAAGCAGGCCCCGTAAATAAACAATGACTCTGCAGTGAGGCCATGGAGTGCCAGTACCGCTAATGCCAGTAGGCCACCGGCCATTTCTACCAGCGGATATTGGAGACTGATGCTCGTTTGACACTCTGCACACCGCCCGCGGCGTTTAATCCAGCCAATCAGCGGTAGGTTGTCGTGCCAGGCGATCGGGGTTTCGCAGCGGGGGCACAGAGAGCCTGGTGTGGCCAAATTGAAGCGTGGTGAGTGTTCGTCATCCAGTTCAAGCGCTGCACGCGCCTCACGGCGCCATTGGCGCATCAACATGACCGGTAGGCGCGTGATAACAACATTAAGAAAACTGCCTAAACAGAGCCCTAAAAGTAAAACGATAAACCACACGATAAGCGGAGGGTGGTGCATGTAGCTCCTTAGGTTTCTTTAATGTAACGTTATTGGCAAGTTTGAAGCTTAGAGTGCAGACCCTAAGTCGAAGATAGGTAGATACATCGAGACAACAACGCCGCCGACCAACACACCCAATACCACGATAATAACGGGCTCCATTAGCGAAGTGAGTGCATCGACTTTATTGTCGACTTCTTCTTCATAATAATCGGCGACGCGGTTCAACATAGCATCGAGCGAGCCCGCCTCTTCGCCGATGCTAACCATCTGAATCGCCAGGGGAGGGAAGCGGTTAGTCATCCGCATGGCGAAGTGCAATTGCTGCCCGGTCGCCACGTCTTGGCGCGTTTGAATCACTGCGCGTTCGTATACTTTATTCCCCGTGGCACCGGCGGCAGTATCTAGGCCCTCGACTAGCGGTACGCCTGAGGCAAAGGTGGTGGCTAATGTACGCGAGAAGCGAGCAATAGCAGATTTATGCATAATATCGCCGATTATCGGTAAACGAAGCAGTAAGGCGTGCATGCGGTAAGCGACCTTAGCAGAACGCTGAATGCTAAATTTGAGCAGTAGTACCGCGCCAATCACCGCACCTAGCGCCACAAGCCAATAGCGCTGGGCAAGCTCGGACAAATTCACGGTCATCTGGGTAAGTGCGGGAAGCTCCGCGCCGAAGCTCTGAAACATGCTTTCAAATTCAGGCACCACTTTGATTAACAAGAGCATGGTCACTGCGATGCCAATGGTCATAACGGCAGTAGGGTACCAAAGCGCTTTCTTTACCCGTGCTTTGAGCGACTCTACTTTCTCTTTATAAGTCGCAACACGATCAAGCATCTGATCCAGCGCACCTGACTGTTCACCAGCATTAACAAGATTAACAAACAGCCGGTCAAAGTGTTTAGGATGGCGGCGTAGAGCGTCGGAGAAACTAGAACCCGACGACACATCGCTCATCATATGCTGAACAAGGGCGACCATGGCGGGTTTTTTTAGGCTCTCGGCCACTACTTGCAGCGCTTGTAGTAAGGGGATGCCCGCTCGAATCATGGTGGCCATTTGGCGCGCAAAGACCATCACATCATTAGGGTTAATACGGCCACTGCCGCCCAGGTTGCCCTTTTTAGAAATGCGCCGGATAACGATATTCTGTTTGGTAAGCTCAGCCGCTACTTCAGCTTTGCTGCGGCCAATCATCTCGCCGCTTAGCGGTCTATCTTGTGGGCCTTTTCCTACCCATTTCCAGCGCGATAGCTTGATGGCGGGCGTTGGGCGTCGACGTGCCGTTTTAGCCATGCCTTACTCCTTGCTCACTCGGTTAACCTCTTCCAGGCTGGTAATGCCCTGCATGACTTTCAACAAACCACTGCGGCGAAGGCTGGGGTAACCTTCTGTACGTGCCTGATGATCAATATCTAACGCATTAGCGTCGCGCATAATTAACTGGTTCATCGCGTCAGTAATGGGTACCACCTCATAAATGCCAATGCGGCCTTTATAGCCTTGAGTGCAGTGTTTGCAACCTACCGGCTTATAGATACTCGCTTGCTGTATTTCATCATTATTAAACCCTTCTTTACGTAGTGCTTCGTGAGGAATATCAATAGGTTCCTTACAATGCTTGCAAAGTTTGCGGGCTAGACGCTGGGCAATAATTAAACTAACAGCACTAGCAATATTAAACGAGGAGACGCCCATATTAGCCAAGCGTGTGAGTGTTTCAGCAGCCGAGTTGGTGTGCACGGTAGAAAGCACTAAGTGGCCCGTTTGCGCGGCCTTAACGGCAATTTCAGCCGTTTCAAGGTCACGAATTTCGCCCACCATTACTACGTCAGGGTCTTGGCGTAGAAACGCCCTTAACGCACTGGCAAAATCGAGGCCAATTTTAGGCAATACGTTCACCTGGTTGATACCCGCTACTTTGATTTCAACCGGGTCTTCAGCGGTACAAATATTGCGCTCAATTTTGTTAAGAATATTGATGCCGGTATATAACGAAACCGTTTTACCGCTACCGGTAGGGCCGGTGACCAGAATCATACCTTGGGGCTGCTTCAATGCCTGCTCGTAGTGACTACGCTGCTCATCGGTAAAGCCCAGTTGCTCAATGCCTAACTGAGCGGCGGTAGGGTCTAAAATCCTTAGTACCAGCTTTTCGCCATAAACAGTCGGCAACGAGTTAACACGAAAATCAAGCGAGCGGGTGCGCGATAACTTGAGTTTGATCGCGCCATCTTGTGGCAGACGGCGCTCTGAAATATCAAGGCGAGCCATAATTTTCAGGCGGGCGGCAATGCGGTTACGCATGGCAAAGGGGGGGCGTGCCACTTCTATTAGCATGCCATCCACACGAAAGCGTACCCGATAGAGTGTTTCGTAGGGCTCGAAGTGGATATCAGACGCACCTCGGCGAATGGCATCTAACAATATCTTGTTAACAAATTTAACGATGGGGGCGTCTTCGTTATTTTGCGAGGACTCTTCAAGCGGGACTTCGTTACCATCGTTACTTTGTACTACGTTCAGCGAGCTTACCGCATCGTCAATATCATCAAGCTCATCGAACATGCCGCGTTCGTTTTGTGCAAGGTAGTTATTCAGCGCGACTGTAATTTGGTCAACAGGCGCAAGAATACCTTCAACGCTAAGGCCCGTGGCAAATTGTAATTCATCCAATTGCGTTAACGTGGCGGGGTAGGGCACCGCAACGGTAAGGCGATGACCATGGCGCGCTAACGGTAGAATGTTAAGGTTCTGCAGCACCTTGATGGGGTAGTCAGCGGCAGGCGGTAGTGTATTTAAGCGCAACGCCTCTAAATCAACGACCGGAAGCCCATACTCCCAGCCAGCCGCCACGGTGGCTTCGACAGCATCTACCAATCCGCTCTCAATAACATGCTGAAGTAGCGATATTTCCAAATCCGACGCGGTTGTTTCTGCCGTTGCGGCTTGGGCATCGGTCAGCAAGCCGTGTTTCACCAAGCGCTGAGCAATGCCGCGTAGGCCACCACGAGCTGCGGCGTGGCTTAGAGTCGACTCAAAAGGGGGTTGGCTCATCAAAAAACCTGTTTTACATCGGCGTAGGCGGACTACTTGTACCATAAACTAGCTGCTGCAGGCACTACATGACTGGCCATTCAGAACTGCTTAAGTAGTAGAAGGCTGAGCCGATAGCGTTTAGAGAAGCTGTTGTAAAAAAGGATCACGTAAGCTAGTGTAACGCTTATTATCTCTAACTCTTTTTAAGGAAGTTCGTTCCTTATAAAGGCTTGCCCTTTCCCCTCAGGAGATGCATTCATGCAGAAATCTGCACAACTCAACGCCCGCAGCACGAAACAGGGTGGTTTCACGCTGATTGAATTGATGATCGTGGTGGCGATTATTGGTGTGTTGGCGTCTATCGCCGTACCGCAGTATCAGAACTACACCGCCCGAGCTCAGGCCAGTGAGGGGCTTTCAGTTACAGCGGGTCTGCGTGCCGATGTTGCGGAATACTTTTCGCTAAACGGTGAAGTGCCTGCAGCAGCAACTAATCTTAGCGTTGATCTTACCGAAATTAATGGCCGTTATATTTTAGATACTAATGGGGTTGCTTACGCAAACGGTGTCATTACTATTAACTGGGACACTGCTAACAGCGCCTTAGAGGGTGCAATGCAGCTAACTGCTCAGAATGACGGTGACGGAGAACCAAACCCGGGTCGCGGTTGGCGTTGTACTAAATCAGGCGATATGGAGGCCAATCACCTGCCAGCTGGTTGCCGTGCAGACTCACCCGAAGTAAGCGATCCTTAAAACTTAAGGGATAAAGATTAAAAAGTAACAAACAGAGGGGCCAGATCGGCCCCTTTTTTATAAAATTATTAAGAGGCTGGGAACATGAAAGGAATTCAACGTGGTTTTACGCTTATTGAGCTAATGATTGTAGTGGCGATTATTGGCGTATTGGCCTCTATTGCGATACCTCAGTATCAAAACTACACTGCGCGCTCTCAGGTAGCTGAAGCCTTTTCACTGGCTTCAGAGTACAAAACCGCAATGAGTGAGTTTTATGCTGTAAATGGGCGTTTTCCAAATGGTAATGCTGAAGTTGGTTTTGATAATGATGTGACACCCACAGGTGGCGGCACACCAGGTGCTGGCTATGGTGATGCTTATGTTTCGTATATCGGTATTTGGCCCGGTGGGGGAAGCTACGAAGCTAGGGTAGTAATGCAGATGAGTGAAAACGCGAATTCTGCCATACAAGATCGTTGGATAGTGATGGAGGCAGACCCTTCTGCTGGTTCAATTATGTGGTCTTGTCGTTCCACTACGGGATCAGGTAATGCCGTCGAAGAAAAATACCTTCCCGGTTCTTGCCGCGATCAAAAGTAATTTTCTAACGTTATTTTTTCCTTCCTCAATCCCTACGCATTTGTTCATTACACTGTAAGCTCTGTCACTAAACCAGGAGCTTACAGTGAACCCCTTCAAACTGATTATCTTGAGTGCATTTGGCGCACTACTATTCAATAGTGCTGCCTTTGCACAACCTGACCATGCCCCGGCCCACGGTGCCCGTGATAAGGGCCAACAGCATGAATCCAATCGGCCTGAAAACTCCCGAGATGAGCGGGTTGATTTACCACGCATCAACGAGCGTGAGCTTCGCCAGCTATTGCGCCAGTACGATGCGCCACGAGCCGAGTCATTGCCGCCGGGTATTCAGCGCAATTTAGAGCGCGGTAAGCCTTTGCCACTGGGTATCGCCAAGCGTTTTGATGGTCAGTTAGCCTCTCAGTTACCGCAATACCCAGGCTATGAATGGGAGCGTGTAGGTGCTGATGTGGTTTTGATTGAAGCTGCTACACGCATTGTGGTGGATGTTCTGGTCGATGTTTTGCGTTAACCCTTTTTATGAAAGGCTATAGCGACTCGAAAATTTCACCTTAGCGGCTTATGGTTAGTCATCATGGTTAATGTCCTCAATGGGAGATTCAATGTCTGACCAAACGTTTGACGACACACTACAAGCGCGCTTAAAAATCGCTATTTCCATTGCCGAAGAAGCTGGGCAGATGATTATCCAAGCGCGAGAGCGGCAAGGTTTTTCACAACGGTTGAAAAAAGACAATGAGCTGGTCACCGATGTGGATGTAGCCGTTGATCAGCTCATTAGCCAGCGGCTTGAAGAGCATTTTCCTGGTGAGGCAAGGCTGAGTGAAGAGCTCGCCCCCGAGAGCGCTGTGCATGTGCAAGCGGCGCAGCTTTGGGTAGTGGATCCTATTGATGGCACGGTCAACTTTGCGCAGGGGTTGCGTCATGTGGCGGTATCAATCGGCTGGATGGAAGAGGGCATTGCTAAGGTCGGTGTTGTACACGCGCCGTTTTTAGGCGAAACCTTTAGCGCTGCAGAAGGCGCAGGTGCTGTTTGCAATGATCAGCCCATTCAACCCAGCAGTGCAGATTCACTAGCGAACACCCTGGTAGGAACGGGTTTTCCCTACCGCAAAGAAGGGCGTAAGCACCTTTTAAAGCGGTTAGAGGCGGTGCTTATTGAATGCCAGGATATCCGTCGTAACGGTGCGGCGGCACTCGATTTATGCGATGTCGCCTGTGGCCGCTTAGATGCGTATTACGAAAGTGTCTCGCCTTGGGATTTTGTCGCGGGCTGGGTCATTGCACGAGAAGCCGGGGCGCGTGTAGGTCACTTATATGAGCCGCCTAAATCGGTGCCTGAAGACCTTTATCCCGAGCACTTGCTAGTGGCTGCGCCTGGTGTCTATGACGCCATGGCCTATCTGTTGCTCGACGCTGACCAACGCTAACGAGAAAGGGCGGATTGCGTTAAATGGTGAATGACAAATACTTGAAAAGAAAGCGCTATAAAGGCTTTTCATTTATGCATGAAACCGCTAGTATACGCACCGTCTTGAGGCAAAGATGTAGCGGCCAATAAAGACAGCGGAGCGTGGCGCAGCTTGGTAGCGCGTTGCAATGGGGTTGCAAAGGTCGCAGGTTCGAATCCTGTCGCTCCGACCAAAGATTATTAAAAACCGCCGATTTGGTTAAAACCAATCGGCGGTTTTTTATTGGCTGGTATAACCGTAGCGGCAGCCAGCCTGATGAGCGAAGTACTATCGGTCGTCGATTTTAGGGGCGCCGCTCGGCTAGAACAACGGCACCAATTAATGTGCTGGCCAATACGGTCGTGGTCAGTAACGGATGCATCGAGGCATTGTTGTACAGACTGGTCTTGGAAACGTGGCTGGCGTATCGGACGCGTTCCCGCCTATCGGTGGCCGCTTCTTGCAACGCGAAGTGGCGGCGATGCTCGGGTTTCTCGGTCTGCTGTTGCTTGATGATCTTCGCTGACATGATTTTGTCCATCATCCGTGGTGCGCAGTGTCCAAGTGCTGTCATAAACCGCCCGCCGCCGCCAACGTACATGACACGGCGGGGATGCTCGGCACAGTAAAGGATACTACGAGCAACGATGCGGGGTTCGTAGAGCGGTGGCGGCAGGGTCGGTTCCGTATCCATAACGTTACCAGCGTGCTCGGGGAAGGGCGTGGCGATGCTGGCCGGCTTGATCAACGTAACCGAAATGGGCGCGCCAGCATGCTCAAGTTCCATGCGCAGTGCGTCGGTGAAGCCTTTGACGGCATGCTTGGCGGCCGAATACATGCCCTGATAGGGGATGGCTTGGTCCGAAGCGATCGAGCCAAGGTTGATGATCGCACCAGCGTAGCCATCGCGGCGCTTACCTGCCAAGTGGCGTGCCGCCTCCAGAGAACCATACACGACGCCCCAGTAAGTCGTGTCAAATAGTCGGTGGTAATCCTTCTCGTCGATATCGAGCAGGTTGCCGAAAAGAGAGACGCCGGCATTGTTGATCCAGGTATCGAAGCCGCCAAACGTATCGATGGCGGTTTGCGTTATCCTGTGAACTTGCGCTTTGTCGCCGATATCCACCGCGACGTGGACGGCCTCGCCACCGGTGAGGTTGATTTCGTCACAAAGTTCGCGCAACGCATTCTCGTCACGTGCTACCAGAACCAGACGTGCGCCACGGTCGGCGGCCATGCGCGCCGTTGCCAGCCCGATACCCGTGGTGGCGCCTGTGATGATGACCGTTTGATGTTCCAAGTCTTTCAAATGCAGTGCCATTTCGCCCTCCTTGCTAGTGTCTGCAGTTTTTGGGAAAAAACTGTTGAACTCAGCTTTTCAGTTCAATCCACTTCCTCAGAATAGACGCTCTGCGAGGATTGCAAAATGCTGTGATTGGTGCGCCAAGCATGATGCGCAGCGCTCTCTTATACAGGTGCTGTTCCTGGAGGCAGCCTCAGTATGACTTGGGGGTAGCAGTCCTCTGGGCCCGATAAGCGAAGCATCATGGGGTGGTGGCGCTAGTTGATCGCTGTGAGCAGCAATCGCTGGTTGTGCGGCGGCAAGGGCGTGAGGATCGGCGTCAAATAGAAGTGCATTTATTGGAAGAGGGCATGAGTCGGGTAACGCAAATTGCTGAAGCTCATCAACCTGAGTTACGTTATTTGCAGGAAAACACACCATTGGCTGGCTGGAACAAGTCCCCTTAATGCAGCGCTTAAGAAGTGTGGCATAGCCAACATACATTACGGCTCCTAATTAAGAGGGCTCTGAAGGGCGCTATTTTTGCTGCTACAGGCGCTGTCCGGATCTAATTGATGCGGACAGCGCCGTGATGGTTCTGAACGTTCAGCGCTTGGCATGCTGTAGAGCTTGTTCTTCGATCTCCCTGTCGACTGAAGAGACGTAGTACTCGTCATCGAAAGCGCCTTCTGGCTCCTTCAGCCACATTAAGCAAATAACCCAACTGATGAAGGCCCCAGTCGCGATGATGTAGAAGAACTGCGATGGTGTAACAAAGGTAAAGATGGTTAGGTAGACCACCGCGCCAACATTACCGTAGGCACCGGCCATGCCTGAGATCTGGCCGGTTATACGGCGCTTGATAGAGGGAATGATACCGAAGGTTGCCCCCTCAGCCCCTTGCACGAAAATTGAGGTGCCGATAGTCACCGCAATGGCCAGAATGAGCGGCCAACTCGAATTGAGCATGGCCATTAGCAAGAACCCAACGCTAATGCCAAGCATGTAGCACAGCATCACAAAACGCCGGTTACCCATACGGTCGGATACCATGCCGCCCATGGGGCGCGCCACTAGATTGACGAATGCGAATGACGCAGCAATCAGGCCAGCCGTAGCGGCATTCAGCCCCCAGGTCTCTTCAAAGAACATAGGCAGCATCGATACCACCGCCAGCTCAGCGCCGAAGTTGGCAAAGTAAGTACTGTTAAGCGCAGCCACACTGTTGAACGAGTACTTGTCGTCCTCAGGCACTCCCTTGCGCAGAATCGGCAGGTTGACCCGCAGGATCTGTACGATCTGATACATAACGATCGCCACGATGGTGAGATAAGCGATGACCGCCCCGGTGACGGATAAATAGCCCATGTACTGGATGCGCCAGACTAGGATGGCGAGTACACCGACCAGCGGGATCGTCCAGATGATCAGCTTGATCATATCGCCCCAGGAGCTCACTTCCATGGCGGCGGTTTTGCGTGGTTTACGGTGAGCTTGGGCATCAGGGCCATCGGTGATCGCGAACCAGTAGTAGACGCCGTAGGCTGCCATCACAATTGCACTCTGGGCGATTGCCCAGCGCCAGCCATCGGGACCGCCATACATGCTTAGAGCGATAGTCGGCAGCGACATGGCCGCTACGGCGGAGCCGAAGTTACCCCAGCCAGCGTAGAAGCCTTCGGCGAAGCCGATGTCCTTTGGCTTGAACCATAGTGCTGTCATGTGAATACCCACCACGAAGCTGGCGCCAATCGAGCTCAGCACCAAGCGCGCCACTAGCAGCTGCGTCATGCTGTTACCGAAAGCAAATGCCAGCGCGGGTATCGACATAGAGACCATCAGCACCGAGAACACTCGCCGTGGGCCGAAGCGATCCAATGCCATGCCAACGATTATGCGGGCGGGAATGGTCAAGGCGACGTTACAAATAGCGAATAGCTTGAGGTCGTCCGGGGTCAGCCAGTCGACGCTTTTGAGCATGCTCGACGCAAGCGGCGCCATGTTGAACCAGACATAGAAGGTAATAAAGAAGGCAATCCAGGTCAGGTGCAAGGCCCGGATTTCAGGGCTGCGAAACTTGAATACAGCGGAAACTTTCATGGTCGTATCGTCCTGTGTCCCAAATGTGGTTAGAGGCTGCTTAAGGGCTGGGTAGGATCAACAAGGGACACTCGGCGCGTCGGGCCAGGAATGAGCTGACGCTGCCGAAAGTCATGTAGTCGAGTTCATCGACGAAATAAGTCAACGATTTGGCGATGATGCCGCCGTCCGGTTGATGGCTATGGCGAGCAATGACCAGTAGGTCGGGTGAGAGCTTGCGAGTGGCCTGAAGCAGCATCTTGCGCGCATCTCCCTCGGCGAGAAGCTGCTCGGCCTGGAAGCCCTCGCCGATAGCGAATGCCACACCCTCCTGAAGGTGTTGTTTAACCTCATCGTGCTCCTGCTGAAAAAGCGCCTCGTTGTTATCGGTAGCGTCGAGTGGATTCTCCACCACGCCGACCAGTACCAGCAGAGGGTGGTTACAGCGGAACATATTGACGACTTGAGCGAGAGCCAGCTTGGCGTTTCGCGAACCGTCATAGGCGATCATGATTTTCATGGTGTCCTCCCGCAGTGGGGTAGGGGGTCAAGACCCAGAGCTAAGCTCTGGGCGTAAAGAAGCAAGCCCTATTTAGGGTTCTTAACTTAGATCAGGGGTTCTTAACGTAGGCACCTTTGCGTAGGTAGAACCACCAGTTAATGACCAGGCAGATGGCGTAGAAGACCGCAAAGCCGTACATGGCAAGTTCCGGTGTACCATCCTGGATTTGCTCACCCATTACCCGCGGGGCGATAAAGGCGCCATAGGCAGCGACGGCTGAGGTCCAGCCAAGTACCGGGCCTTTCTGCTGCTGATCGAAAATCACGCCGATGCTGCGGAAAGTAGAGCCATTGCCGATACCACTGGCGGCGAATAACACGATGAAGAGCAGCAGGAATAGCCAAAAGAATTGGTTCGGGTCGGTGGCGTTATAGGCCTGCATCATCACGTAGCCGGTGGCGATAGAGGCGGCCACCATAACTACAGAGATGATTTGGGTGACGATGGAGCCGCCCACTTTATCGGATATCCAGCCACCTAACGGGCGGATGAGGGCGCCCACGAAGGGGCCTATCCAGGCCCAGGTCAACGCGCTGGGTGCTTCGGGGTTGACCACGCGAATCAGCGTGCCATCGGCTGTCGCCTCCATCATGTTGCCGAAAATGACGTTGATGGAAAGCGGCAGAGCCGCAGAGAAGCCGATAAAGGAGCCAAAGGTCAGGATGTAGAGGATGGTCATTGACCATGTGTGCTTATTGGAAAATATCGCGAACTGCTTCTGGATATTGGGCTTGATGTCGCCAGGAATGAGGCGCAACAACACAAGAGTGAGAACGATCGTTAGCGGCAGGGCTATCCACATATTAAGCCAGCCGAGTGCCAACATACCGACGATGGCGGTCACCAGGCCGACGCCGTAAAGCCCTAATATTTTGCCGAAAGCCGCCAGCGGGGAACCGGGGTTGGGCGTAATAGTGCGTAGATTGTTTATGCTGAACCAACCGGCGAATGCTAGCGGGACCAGAAACAAGAGCCAGATAAAGCCAGCATTCTGGATCCAGGTATCGGTACCTACTTCGATCCGGCCGATCAAGGTACCGCTAGCACTTTGCAACTCCATCGGCGAACCGGCCATAGTGCCGAAAATGCCGACGGTCATCACCAGCGGGATCACAATCTGCATGGTAGTGACGCCGAAATTGCCCAGGCCCGCGTTCATGCCCAGCGCGTAACCTTGCTGCTTGCTGGGATAGAAGGTGGAAATGTTGCTCATCGAGCACGCGAAGTTACCGCCGCCGATACCGGAAAGTAGTGCCAACGCCTGGAAAACCCAGAACGGCGTGTCTGGATTCATCAAGGCGATACCAGTTCCTGCGGCGGGGATCATCAACAGCGCGGTGGTCAGGAAGATAGTGTTACGCCCCCCAGCGATGCGGATCATGAACGATGCTGGGATGCGCAGTGTGGCGCCCGCTAGACCGGCAAGCGCCGTCAGGGAAAATAGCTGATTAACCGTGAATGGAAAACCCAGGTTCTGCATCTGGGTGGTGATCATTCCCCACATCATCCAGACAGCAAAGCCCATCAGCAGGCTGGGAATGGATATCCATAGGTTGCGGTTGGCGATGTGTTTGCCTTCCTGTTCCCAGAATTGGGCGTCTTCGACATTCCATTTCTCAATGTCGGCATTTATCTTGCTCATGGCGGTTTCCCCTTGGCATCAAACCTTTCTGCGTTTGGCAGTTAGAAGGCAAGATACGCTTGCAAAGGGGATTGGGAAACTAAGGGGAATAGCCTATAAATCAGCGACATACCTCTTGAGAGGTAGTCGCTGAAAAGCCAAGTTTCATTGATTTTAAAGACAAAAAATCGAGAGGGGGTAAAGGCGGACCAGAACAAAAGTACGCTGGGAGTCTTTAGAGGTAACCACACAGAACCAGCTAGTGATCGATACCTGCCTGAACTGCCCAGACGGCGGCTTCAACACGTGAACGCAAGTTGAGCTTTTTGAGCAGGTGCTTGACGTGGACCTTGACCGTGCCTTCGGTAATATCCAGCTTGCGCGCAATGAGCTTGTTGGAGAGGCCGCCAGCAAGCTGTTGCAGAATTTCACGTTCACGCTGCGTTAGGCTATGAACATCAGGAGTGGTAGGCGCATTGCGCTGATTACGCAGCGCTTCAGCGAGTAAGGCGGTCAGGCTTTCGCTGATTACCATGCGGCCTAAAGCAGCCTGACGCAGCTGGCGAACCATGTCTTCAGGCTCCATATCCTTTAGCAGGTAACCGTCGGCACCGTTATGCAGCGCCGCGACCACATCATCCTCATGGTCAGAAACAGTGAACATCACTACACGGCCGCTATAGTTAGCTTCCCGTAGGCGACGCAAGGCTTCTAAGCCATTGATGCCCGGCATGTTTAAATCAAGTAAAACCAGGTCAGGCTCAAGTTTGAGGGCCAGTGCAATGCCTTCTTCTGGGTCGCCCGTCTCGCCAACCAATTCAAGGTCGTCTTCTAGTTCAAGAAGCTGAATCACGCCACGCCGTAGTAGCGGGTGGTCGTCGATAATCATCAGGCTGGCGGGTGTATCGTTGGCGTTAGTCAGCGTCATTAAGAAGTCCCTGTACCTAAGTGAGAGTCGGGGGCAGCCGTAACAGGTTGCTGCTGAATTAAGCGAGCGGTCAACGGAGTGAATAGTATCTCAATACCAGTTCCTCCTGCGGGGCGATTGGCGATGCTTAACTCTCCGTTCAGGGTATTGGCACGGTCGCGAATGATCACCAAGCCGTAGTGCATCGGCGGCGAGCTGTCGTTTTCCAGGCCGATGCCGTCATCCTCAATACGCACTAGTAGGCGAGCATCGGCGAAACGCACAGTGACCCCAGCCCAATGGGCTTGGGCATGCTTGTGGGTATTGGCCAGCGCCTCGCGAATGATTTGCAGGACGTGAATTTCTTCATTGGGGTTAAGCAGGTAAGGCGGCACATCGTAGTCAAGGTCGACCGTTACCCCCATACGCTGGCTGAACTCCTCGACGGTCTGGCGCAATGCAAACTGCAGCCCCGGACCCTCAAGTTTGAGCCGGAACGTGGTGAGTAGCTCACGCAACTGACGGTAGGCACTGTTCAAACCGGTACGTAGTTCGTCGAATACCGCAGACTGGGCTTCTGGGGTTGCCTCCTTCTGCTGCATGCGTTCGAGTCGGGCGACTTGCATCTTGAGATAAGACAGCGATTGCGCCAGAGAGTCGTGCAGCTCACGTGCAATGATGGTTCGCTCGTTGATTAAGGTGACGTGCTGCTGCTCCTCAATACGCCGCTGTAGATACACTGCCGTGGCGAGCTGGTCGGCTAGCATGGTAAGCAGGCGACGGGTGCTATCGTTGAGCCGTTCCTGGGGATACCACACTTCCAGAGTGCCAAGCAGCGTATCGCCTACGCTGATAGGTAAAAGCAAACACTGCGACTGGTTCTTGGCAACCAACTCCAGGGGGCGGGGGTCAATCAAGCAGGCATGGCAGTCCTGATCGCGACAATACTCAGGGCGGGTGCGCGAGTGAGTTTCCAGTACCGGCATCTCCCGTTGATCAAAGGGGTCGTTTAGCGAAAGCCGTATCGGCCCAATGTTCAACAGCTTTTCCAGTTCGCGCAGCATGGGGGCGGCGCTAGAGCAAAGATCGTTACCGCCGCCATACAGCGAACGGCTGGCATCGTGCATTACCCGCAGCGCCTGATTACTGCGCTCAAGCTCCTGTTTCTTGCGCGATACGGTGTCTTCCAGCGCGGCGTAGCTGGTCGCTAATTCGGCAGACATCTTGTTAAAAGTGTGGCCCAGCAAGGCCAGCTCGTCACTGCCACGCAGCTGTGAGCGCGGCTTAAAGTTACGATGTGCCGCCTCGCGGGCAAGCACCATCAGTTGACGCAATGGCACTACCAGATTGTAGCGAACATCGTAGAGAGCGATTGCGACCACAACAGCGATCAGTACTAAAAAGAGGACTTGCATCATGCCAAGCAGGCGCACCTTGGCCTCAGTGCTCTGTTCCAGGTAGGTCACTAGCACTTCGATGTCATTGACCATTGCAACGATCATCATTTCCAGCGTATCCAGGTCAAGCGCTGTAGCGGAGGACGGTGTCTCTAGTGCCGGGCGAAGCGTGTGCTGCCAATAGGTTTGAAGTTTCTCCAGTTGACGGCGGCGCTCATGACGATCATCGGCGGGGATTGTTTTTTGCAGTGTTGTACCATGCAAACGCTGATCGAAGCGCGATACCAAGCCTTCGAGTTGTTCTTCGCTTGCCCCCTCTGGGGCATACTCCAGGCGCTGCAAGGCCCCCATGATCTGATAAGCATTCATGCGTAATGAGCCTGCGACATTGATCGCGGCCGCATCACCACGGCTGCTATTAGACATTGCCATGGTAAGGGTGATGCTGATGAGTGCCATGCCGCTAATGGCGAGCAGGGACGCAATGATGCGAGCAACCAGGGAACGTTGGAGTAATTTCATGCTTGTTCCGATAGCGCAGAAGAGGTAACACAGAGTGTGGCACTGTATGCATCTTGATACGAGGGCTATTACTTAAGGGATAGCCAGCCTACCTCCAATGTTTTTTGACCTGCACCCAGTATTTACCGACAATTCTGGCATGTCTTCCGATGTCTTTATACCTTTGCTGGGAAACGCCATGCCATCATCTGTGCCGCCTCCCTCGCTGAAGACATCAATGCAGCCAGTCAATGGTTATCATATGCTGGTCGCTATGCTGTTAATGCCGTTGGCAAGCGCTTTAGCGGTGGCTAGCTGGACACTTTATGCCTTGCTCGCAAAACAACCAATTTATGTGCTGATGCCGCTGTGTAGCGGTGCCCTGCTGGTGTGGCCAGCTTGGTATATCGCCAGGCGAGGCGACACCTGCCGAGTGATGCAGTGGCTGTTGCTGGGGCTAGCGTTAGCGTTGAGCGGATTTGGGATGGCAAGCCGGCCGTGGGAATTTCTGCTGGTGGGTGTTTGGCTCGGATTAGGAGGCGCTGTGATTGCTACCGGCATCGCCCACGCCAAAGGCTGGATGCCTGGTCGTTGGGTGCATATTGGTGTGGGGCTTTGTCTGGCCTTAGCGGCAGGGGTAGGGCTTTCCTTGCGGATGGCGCCCTTGGTCGTTCAAGCCTATGGTTGGCGCACAGCGCCATTCAGTCTGCTGATCCCACTGTTCATGATAATGCTGTTGCTATGGCTTTTCGTAGAGTCACCCGAGTAACGCCACTTACTAGTCTTTCCCGCTCATTCTTACCTATTGATTCTTAACTACTAGCGATAAGGCCAATTTTATGACCATAGCGACGTTTGCCGATTTACTGCAGGAAGCGCGTAAACAACCTAAGCCTCAGCGGCTGCTGTTTGTGTTCGTTCGCGCAGAACTGCCCGATTTCCCCGATGCCGAGCAGCGCCGTCGCTTTGAACAGGGAGAAGGGGGCGTGTTGGTGCCTGTGATATGCGTAGATAAGTCGACGGAGGAACTGAGCAGCATGGCGGCGTTGGTCGAGGAGTCTCGCCGTACCGAGATCGAATGGGATCTAGTTTTCACTGCGGCAATGGACGATCCAGAAGATGACACCGAAGTTGAACGGCAGCTCCAGCGCATGATGGAGTCGCTGCAAATGGGTAATATCACCGCCTATCTTGCCTTCGATCATCACGGCTATGCGGTTAATGTCGGTTAGGGACGGCTACCATGGAGCACTATTTCCTCATCAAGCACCTGCACATGACGGCCGCTGCACTGAGCATTACGCTTTTCGTGATCCGCGCCTGGTGGTCGGTGCAGGAAAGTCCGCGGCTCAATGCCCGCTGGGTCAAGGTATTGCCCCATCTCATCGACACGGCCTTGCTGGGGCTGGGGGCGACCTTGATGATATTACTTTCCGTTTGGCCCTGGCAGCTTCCCTGGCTTGGCGCCAAGCTACTAGCGCTGCTGGCCTATATCGGTGTTGGCACCATGGCGATTAAGCGCGGGCCAACGCCCAAGGCGCGTGCCATAGCCGCCGTTGTGGCGGTGGCCATCTTCGCCTACATGTTGGGGGCCGCTATTCACCACAGCCCGCTTTCCTGGTTAGCCTGAAGCGCAGTTGTTTTGGCGCTTACCTCATTCTTTAGTGAGCGCTACGACTTCTCGAAGCAGGGGGCGAGCTGACTAGTTCAGCATGTTCAAGTATTGGCGCAGCACCTCGGCATTGTTATGACGTTCTTCCTTGGAGGCGAACACCAGCGTGAGTTGCTCTTTTCTGGCACGCTGTGCAAGGTCACGCAGGGATTCGCGATAGGAAGTTAACTCTTTAAGATAGCGTCGGCGGAAATCATTCCAGTTGAGTGAACCATTATGAAACGCTTTGCGAAGTTCGCTACTCGGTGCGATCTCCTTGCGCCACTCATCGATTTTGGCTTCTTCCTTGGAAACCCCACGTGGCCAGATCCCGTCGACAAGAACGCGATAACCATCCTTGCTGTGAGGTGAGTCATAGGCACGCTTTAATTCGATACCCATAATCGCCTCTGTCTCTGTATTACTTTGGTTTCTCTCTAAGGTTAGTAAAGTTGAGCAGGGGTTCATAGGAACCCCTGCCTCTAATAGGTAGCCACGAAATGAATAACCTTAACTGGCCATTATTAAGCTGCGTCGAGGGGGCGTGAGGGGCCAAAGTGCTCAAAGTGTCGGCGATCTTCGTCGATACCCAGTTCGGACAAAGCGCTGTTAATCGCCGTCATGAATCCTTGAGGGCCGACGAAATAGCAGCGCGCCTTAAGATCAGGCAGGTAGTGAGCTAATAAGCTGCGGTCGATACGACCAATATGTTCGGCTTCGTTACCGCGCTCATGAATGCGGACAGCCTTAAGATGTTGAGGATACTCGCTCTTCAGCGTTTCTAATTCGCCTTTAAAGGCCTGGTGGTCGGCATCCAGGGCAGCGTGTAGATAGATGACTTGCCGCCCAAGAGATAAGGCATGGCGCGCCATGGGGAGCAGGGGTGTTTGACCAACGCCGCCACTGGCAAGCAGCAGAGGCTCGTCACCTTCAATCAGCGTGAGATCACCTGCTGGCGGTAACAGCTCCAAGGTATCGCCTGGTTGTAAGACATCGTGGAAGTGGCGGCTGACTTGGCCCTGATCTTCGCGTTTGATCGAGATTCGATAGCTTTGTCCATTTGGCGTGTCTGAGAGGCTGTAATGCCGATAAACCAGCTCGCCATTAATGGTTAGACGTACACCGATATACTGACCTGGCTCATGGTCAGCCACACGGCCTCCATCCTCGGGCTCAAGGATAAAAGAGCGAATTAAAGCACTTTCCTGCTGGGTACTGGCAATCTTGAAACGGCGTGTGCCGCGCCATCCGCCCGGGCGCTGCTCAAACTCACGATAGCGCTGGTCTTCGAGGTCGATTAACAGGGCGGCAAGCTCGTTATATAGAGCGCCCCAGGCATCGGCGATTTCTGGTGTCACGGCATTACCGAGTACTTCGCCAATCGCCGCCAGCAAACATTCACCGACGATGGGGTACTGTTCAGGGAGAATGCCTAGCGAGATGTGTTTACTGACTACAACATCCAGCGTGGCCCGCGCTTGAGCAGGATTGCTGCGTAATTGGACATAGGCCAAAACGGCGTTGGCCAGGGCACGGGGCTGACCGCCGCTTTGCTGATGGACCTCATTAAACAGGGGTTTGACCTCTGGATAGCGGGTAAACATAAGCGGATAGAAGCGCTGGGTAATCGCATTCAGATGTTCGGCCACGACGGGAGCTGTCGCGTTGATCAGCTTTTCCTGCTCATGTGTTAGCACTGTTAATCCCTCGGTATATTAAAAAGTATTTAAAATGAATCTTAATGCGGCGAGTCTATAAATGCTAGCCATAAGATGTACTTTTGATGCATGTCATGGTCTTTGTTGATAGCTAGGCGCACAATCATATTTCCAAGTAATTTAGTCGGGATTAAACCATGCCAACGACCACCTCATCCCAGCCTGCTTCTAAGCTTGAGAATCTGCCATTAATGCGCCTGGCTTTTCGGCCCTTCTTTCTATTGGCCGCGCTGTTTAGTGTGGCATCCCTATTGGTGTGGTTGGGCTTCTGGCATGGCAGTATTTTGCTGCGCCCTTATGGCGGCTTGGTGTTCTGGCATCAGCATGAAATGTTGTTTGGTTTTGCTGCGGCGGTGGTAGCGGGGTTTTTACTAACTGCTGTGCGCAACTGGACTGGATTGCCGAGCTTAAGCGGCGCGCCGCTACTGGGTCTGGTGATGTTATGGCTATTGGGTAGGGTGCTGATGGCTTTTCCCATGGGTTTGCCGGGATGGCTGCTGCTGGCGGTTGATCTTGTGTTCCTGCCGGTGGTCGCCATTGTTATGGCGCATCTGGTTATCACTGCAAAGCGGTGGCGCAACTTGATCTTTATACCCGTGCTGCTGCTGTTTGCCACGGCTAATCTGGCGATGCACTTAGGGGTGATGCAGGGTGACGCCGAACTTATCCGCCAAGCCGCCTACTTAGCCGTGCTGTTAATCACACTGATGATGACAGTCGTTGGCGGACGCGTGATTGGCATGTTTACTGCGAACCGTTTGGGACGCACCAAACCTGAACCTATTGCTTTACTTGAAGGAGTGACGCTGGCTAGCACGGCGGGGGTTGTCGTGCTGCAGTTGGTCATCATGCTGGATGTTGCCATTCCTGCGTCATTAATCGGCGGGGTGATGCTCTTAGCGGCGTTGGCCAATACCGTTCGCATGGCGCGCTGGGGTGGGCTGCACAGCTGGCGCGAACCTTTACTTTGGGGACCCCACGGTAGCTACGCCTGCCTCCCGTTAGGGCTAATTATGTGGGTCTTGGCACTAATGGGGCTGATACGCACAGAGCTTGCTATACATGCCCTGACCATTGGTGGCATGGGTGCCATGATGCTGGCCATGATGGCCAGGGTTTCGCTAGGTCATACGGGCCGCCCCATACGCACTTTGCCCGGTATGGGTGTGGCGCTGGGCTTAATGCTAATAGCCGCCTTGGTGCGCTCACCCGTCTTGGCGATATTTCCCCAGATTACCCACTGGACCTACACGCTAAGCATTATCTTCTGGTGTGTAGCCTACGCAATATTCCTAGTGCATTACACTTGGCCGTTAATGCAGGCGCGAGTCGACGGGCAGGATGGTTAGTGAGTGCTAAGCGCTGACAGTAGGAATGCGCATAAGTTGCGCCAGTTGAGAGCGTTGATTGCCCAGGAGGTCGGCCAACGTATAGTGGTCGAGCACACCTAGAAATGCTGACAGTGCATCATTAAGAATCGGTTGAAGGCGACATGCCGGTGTAATGATGCAGGCGTTGTCGCTATGAAAGCACTCCACTAACGCCATGTCGTTTTCCATCTCGCGTACCAGCTCGCCTAACCCAATGGTTGCAGGATCCCGTGTCAGCAGTAAGCCGCCATTCTTGCCACGAATAGCGGTAACGTAGTTCTTTTGACTCAGCTCCTGAACGATTTTCATCAAATGATTGCGTGAGATATTAAACGTCTCGGCAATTTCATTAATCGTAGAGCGCTCCTCCCCCTTGGTAGCAAGAAAGATCAATACGCGTATCGAATAATCGGTGAATCGGGTGAGATGCATGGAGTGCGTTTTGCTCCGAGAGTAATTCAGCTATAAAAAGTATGTTGTATGAATGTTCAGTGAGTTGCAATGTAAACGTGATTGAAGGCCTGCGAGCCTATCCAGCCTTGCTACAGCAAGCATTCGCGCACGGTGTAATTTCAATAGCGCCAACCGTCTATTCCTTTCCGTTGGACGCTCTATCACCTTGGGGGTAGACAGGGTGTATATGGAGGTAATCACGCAGTAATTCGCTTGTCGATCACGCAGAATCCACTCCATGGAACCCGCACTGTCGGGTATGCAAATTTCCGAGGAGCCTGGAGATCGACCATGAGTCACTTCATAGATCGGCTGAATTTCTTCCGCAAGTCCCGCGAGCCTTTTGCCAACGAACACGGTGAACTACGCAGCGAATCCCGCCAGTGGGAAGATAGTTATCGTGCCCGCTGGCAACACGACAAGGTAGTGCGTAGCACCCACGGGGTGAACTGCACCGGGTCTTGCAGCTGGAAGATCTACGTTAAGAACGGTTTAGTTACTTGGGAAACCCAGCAGACTGATTATCCCCGTACCCGTCCCGACCTGCCTAACCATGAACCCCGTGGCTGCCCGCGCGGTGCCAGCTACTCCTGGTATCTGTACAGCGCCAATCGCCTGAAGTATCCATTAGTGCGCAAGCCGTTGCTGGCGCTATGGCGCGAAGCGCTCAAGGCGCATCCCGACCCGGTGGACGCCTGGGCGTCCATCGTCGAAGATCCAGCCAAGACTAAACAATATAAGCGTGCTCGCGGTATGGGCGGTTTCGTTCGCGGTGACTGGGACGAACTCAACGAGCTGGTCGCAGCCTCGAACGTTTACACTGCCAAGCAGTACGGCCCCGACCGTATTCTCGGCTTCTCGCCAATTCCCGCTATGTCGATGGTCAGCTACGCGGCGGGTAGCCGCTACCTGTCGCTGATTGGTGGCGTCTGCATGAGCTTCTACGACTGGTACTGTGACTTGCCGCCGGCCTCGCCAATGACCTGGGGCGAGCAGACCGACGTTCCCGAGTCCGCGGATTGGTACAACTCTGGCTATATTATCGCCTGGGGCTCCAACGTGCCCCAGACGCGTACCCCGGATGCCCACTTCTTTACCGAAGTACGTTACAAGGGCACCAAGACGGTTTCGATCACTCCGGATTATGCCGAAGTCTCCAAACTCACCGACGAATGGCTGTCCGCCAAGCAGGGCACCGATGCCGCCCTGGCGATGGCCATGGGCCATGTCATCCTCAAAGAGTTCCATCTCGATAACCCGAGTGCTTACTTCACTGACTATGTGCGGCGCTATACCGACATGCCGTTCCTGGTGGAACTGGAAGTGCGTGAAGATGGCAGCTTCGCACCGGGTCGCCAACTGCGTGCCAGTGATTTTGATGCTGCCCTGGGCCAGGAAAACAATCCCGAGTGGAAAACCGTTGCCTGGGACGAAACCCGTGACCAGCTGGTGGTACCACGCGGTTCCATCGGTTTCCGCTGGGGTGAAACTGGCGACGAAGTAGGCAAGTGGAACTTGGAGTCGCTGGACGCCGCCGGCACTGAAATCAAGCCGTTACTGAGTTTGGTCAACCACCACGACAGCGTCGCTCGCGTGGCATTCCCTTACTTCGGTGGCATCGAGCACGAGCACTTTGAGCACGTCAAAGGAGCAGGCGTCGGTGCTGCTGATGACCTGCTGTTTCACAATTTGCCCGCCAAACGCTTAAAAAGAGCCGATGGTAGCGACATGCTGGCGGTCACCGTTTTTGATCTGATGTGTGCCAACTACGGTATCGACCGTGGCTTTGTCGGCGACGGCGAAGATGATGGCGCAACCTCGTTTGATCAGATTCGCCCCTATACCCCCGCGTGGCAGGAGAAAATCACCGGTGTCTCGGCAGAGCAGTGCACCCGCATTGCCCGTGAATTTGCCGACAACGCCCATAAAACCAACGGCCGTAGCATGATCATCGTCGGTGCCGGTATGAACCACTGGTACCACATGGATATGAACTATCGCGGCCTGATCAACATGCTGGTCATGTGCGGCTGTATCGGCCAGAGCGGTGGTGGTTGGGCTCACTATGTAGGCCAAGAGAAGTTACGTCCGCAAACTGGCTGGGCCCCGCTAGCCTTTGGTCTTGATTGGCAGCGTCCGCCACGTCATATGAACTCTACTTCCTTCTTCTACAGTCACTCCTCCCAGTGGCGCTATGAGAAGCTCGAAATCAAAGAGATCCTCTCACCGTTGGCCAAGGCCGAGGATTACCCAGGAAGTCTGATCGACTTTAACGTGCGCGCTGAGCGTATGGGCTGGCTGCCGTCAGCACCTCAACTGGACACTAACCCGCTGCGCCTGGCGAAAAAAGCCGAAGCCGCGGGTATGTCTACCGCCGACTATGCGGTTCAGCAACTTAAAAGCGGCGAACTGCGCTTTGCCGCAGAAGACCCGGACGCGCCAGAGAACTTCCCGCGCAATATGTTCATCTGGCGCTCCAACCTGCTGGGCAGCTCCGGTAAGGGCCATGAGTACATGCTCAAGTACCTGTTGGGTACACGCCACGGTATTCAGGGCAAAGACCTGGGCGACTTCGGCGGCCAGAAACCCGAAGAAGTCGTGTGGCGTGACGAGGCGCCGGAAGGCAAGCTCGACCTGCTGGTGACGCTGGATTTCCGTATGTCCACCACCTGTCTCTACTCGGATATCGTGCTGCCTACGGCGACCTGGTATGAGAAGGACGACCTTAACACTTCTGACATGCACCCCTTTATTCACCCCTTGACTGCCGCCACCGACCCGGCCTGGGAATCGCGCAGCGACTGGGATATTTACAAGGGTATTGCCAAGGCGTTCTCCAAAGTGTGTGTAGACCACCTGGGCGAGGAGACCGATCTGGTCACGCTGCCGATGCAGCACGACTCGCCAGGGGAGTTGGCCCAGCCGGCGGTGATGGATTGGAAGAAGGGCGAATGCGAGCCGATCCCTGGCAAGACCATGCCATCGCTAATTGAGGTCAAACGCAACTATCCCGAAACGTATGAGCGCTTCACCTCTGTTGGGCCGCTGCTGGAAAGTATCGGCAACGGCGGCAAGGGCATCGCCTGGAATACCGATGCTGAAGTCGAGCTGCTGGGCAAACTCAACCATCGCAAGCTGGATGGCCCGCATAAAGGGCGTCCGTTGATCGATAGTGCTATCGATGCCGCCGAGATGATTCTGACCCTGGCACCGGAAACCAACGGCGCCGTGGCAGTAAAAGCGTGGGATGCGCTCTCCAAGATTACCGGGCGTGACCATACTCACCTTGCGAGGCCTAAGTTTGATGAGAAAATTCGCTTTCGCGATGTCGTCGCCCAACCGCGCAAGATTATCTCTAGCCCGACCTGGTCCGGCCTCGAGGATGAGCATGTCTCCTATAACGCCGGTTACACCAACGTTCATGAGCTGATTCCATGGCGCACCGTAAGTGGCCGCCAGCAGTTCTATCAGGATCACGCCTGGATGCGCGCGTTCGGCGAAAGCCTGCTGGTCTACCGTCCGCCCATCGATACCAAGGCGGCCAAAGGCTTCACGCTGCCCGCTGACAACGGCTTCAAGAGCAAGGCGCTGAACTTCCTCACGCCGCACCAGAAGTGGGGCATCCACTCCACTTACTCGGACAATCTGCTAATGCTGACGCTCAACCGCGGTGGCCCTGTCGTGTGGCTCTCCGAGGCGGATGCAGCCGAGATCGAGATCGAGGATAACGACTGGATCGAGGTCTACAACGCCAACGGCTCGATTGCCGCGCGGGCAGTGGTCAGCCAGCGGGTCAAGGCGGGCATGGTGATGATGTACCACGCTCAGGAGCGCAACGTGAACGTCCCAGGCTCTGAGGTCACCGGCACGCGGGGCGGTATTCACAACTCGGTCACCCGTGTCTGCCCCAAGCCAACCCACATGATCGGCGGCTACGCGCAGCTCTCTTACAGTTTTAATTATTACGGCACCGTCGGCTCAAATCGCGATGAGTTCGTGTTAGTGCGCAAGATGAAACACGTTGACTGGCTGGATGGTGAAGGCAATGACAGCGTTCAGGAGGCCGTGAAATGAAAATTCGTTCCCAGGTAGGCATGGTTCTCAATCTTGATAAGTGTATTGGTTGCCACACCTGTTCAGTGACCTGCAAAAATGTTTGGACTAGTCGCGAAGGTATGGAGTACACCTGGTTCAACAATGTCGAGACCAAGCCCGGTATCGGCTATCCCAAAGAGTGGGAGAACCAGGCCAAGTGGAAGGGCGGCTGGATGCGCCGTACCGACGGTCGGATAGAACCGCGTATTGGTGGCAAATGGCGGGTGCTGGCGAATATTTTCGCCAACCCCGACCTGCCCGAAATGGACGACTACTATGAGCCGTTCACTTTCGACTACCAACACCTGCATACCGCCAAAATCGGTGAGCACCAGCCGGTGGCACGCCCACGCTCGCTGATTTCCGGTCAGCGCATGAAAAAGATCGAGTGGGGCCCGAACTGGGAAGAGATCCTCGGCACCGAGTTCGCCAAGCGGCGCAAAGACGCCAACTTCGACAAAGTACAGGCGGATATCTACGGCCAGTTCGAAAACACCTTCATGATGTACCTGCCGCGCCTGTGCGAGCACTGCTTGAACCCCACCTGTGTAGCGGCCTGCCCCAGCGGTGCCATCTACAAGCGGGAAGAGGACGGCATCGTTCTAATTGATCAGGACAAGTGCCGTGGCTGGCGGATGTGTATCTCCGGCTGCCCCTACAAAAAGATCTACTACAACTGGAAAAGCGGTAAGTCCGAAAAATGTATCTTCTGCTACCCGCGTATCGAGGCCGGTCAGCCGACTATTTGCTCTGAGACCTGTGTGGGACGGATTCGCTATCTCGGTGTGCTGCTATATGACGCTGACCGCATTGAGGAAGTGGCAAGCTCTCCCGACGAGCGTGACCTCTACCATCGCCAGCGTGAGATCTTCCTTGATCCCAATGATCCGGAAGTGATTGCCCAGGCCAAGCGGGATGGCATCCAGGATAACGTCATCAAAGCCGCCCAGGCCTCCCCGGTTTACAAGATGGCGATCGACTGGGGATTGGCGCTGCCGCTGCACCCGGAATACCGCACGCTGCCGATGGTGTGGTACGTGCCGCCGCTGTCACCGATTCAGTCCGCCGCCGAGGCGGGACATGTGGAGTTCGACGGCATCCTGCCCAAGATTGAATCGCTGCGTATCCCGGTGAAGTACTTGGCCAATCTACTCACCGCTGGCGAAGAGGCGCCCGTGGTGTTGGCACTCAAGCGCTTAATGGCGATGCGCGTTTATATGCGCGGCAAGCATGTGGACGGCGCCCCCAATGCCGAAGTGCTCGATGCCGTGGGGCTGAGCGTCTCCCAAGTAGAGGAGATGTACCGCTACCTGGCCATTGCCAACTATGAAGATCGTTTCGTGATCCCCACCAGCCATCGGGAAATGGCCACCGAAGCCTTCCCCGAGCGGGGTGGTTGTGGCTTCACCTTTGGTGATGGTTGCCACGGTGAGAGCCAGCCCAGCCTGTTTAATGGCCGTAAGCAGACCAGCGTGTTGGTGAAGCCGGTAGAGGTCTTCGACCCGCAGCCACAACTTGAGGAGTCTCGTCATGACTGAAGCCGCTACCCAATCGCCGACCCTGGTAGAGCCGTCGTTCGAACCGCTACAGGGTATGCGTAGCCTACGCGTACTGGCCCGCCTGCTCGATTACCCGACCCAGGAACTGCAGGATGCCAGCGGCGAGCTCATCGAAATCCTCAATGCCGAGACCCGCCTGGGGGCGGGCCTCAAGTTGTCACTGATGGCGTGGTGCCATCGTCTTCATGAGGGCGAATTGCTTGAGCTGCAGGCCGAGTACGTTGCCATGTTCGATAAGGGGCGCGCTACGTCGCTGCTGCTATTTGAGCACGTGCACGGTGAATCCCGCGATCGTGGTCAGGCCATGGTGGATCTTATGGCCGAGTACAGCGCGGCCGGGTTCGAGTTGGATGCCCGTGAACTGCCCGATCATCTGCCGGTGTTTCTTGAGTACCTCTCGATGTGTGACGAAGCCGAGATCGGCCGCTGGCTGGGCGAAATACGCCATATCCTGGCCCTGCTGACCGCACGACTGGAGGAGCGGGGAGCGGATCACGCCCTGGTACCGCTGTCCCTATTGGCGTTAATTGGGGCCGAGGGCGATGTCGAAGAGCATCGGCCCCAGGTCAAGAAAGAAGTGCCTGATAACACCCCCGAAGCCTTGGACGCCGTATGGGAAGAAGAAGCGGTACGCTTCTCGGCCACTTCTGACGAAGACTGCGCGCTGCAGTCTGCGGAAGGGCGGCGGCTTGCCGAGCGCAAAAAAGCAGTGCACAGCGACCCCGTCAAAATCATGCCGTCCGCCTGGAGCGCTTCCCCTTCCTCAACCGTGGCCGATCGCTAAAAGGAGAATCGCCATGTTCATAGAGTACCTGCAACATCTTATCTACGGCTATTACCCCTACCTGGCCGGTACGGTGTTTTTGGTCGGTAGTCTCATGCGTTACGACCAAGGCCAGTTCACCTGGAAGACCGGCTCCAGCCAAATGCTGTCCTCGAAAAACATGCGTCTGGCCAGCAACCTGTTCCATATCGGCATTATCGTGATTTTCTTCGGTCATTTGGTGGGCATGCTCACGCCGCACTGGGTCTACGCACCTTTCCTGCATGCCGGTACCAAGCAGCTAATTGCCATCGTGGTCGGCGGTATTGCCGGTGCCATGTGCGTGGTGGGCGGCGCCATGTTGCTCTATCGGCGAGTGGCCAATCCTCGCGTAAAGGCGTCGTCGAGCATGATGGATACCTTGATCCTGGGCTTGATCGTCTTACAGGCGTGCCTGGGTATGGTGACCATCATCTTCTCGTTGGGCCATATGGACGGCGAGATGATGCTGACACTCTCCAGCTGGGCGCAGTCGATTGTCTTCTTCAGCGGCGGTGCGGCGGACTACATGCAGGAAGTGTCGTGGATCTACAAACTGCATATCTTTATCGGCCTGACCATCATCCTGCTGTTCCCCTTCTCGCGCTTGGTGCATGTGTGGAGCGTACCGTTTGGCTATGTGACCCGGCGGTATCAGCTTGTCCGCCGTCGCGTCTAAACACTTACTGTGCTTGCCCAGGCCTAGAGGAGAAATAACATGCAGATGATTGATATCGAACAACTACCAGGGGGTGTCGCCCCGCCTCCGGTGCGCGTCGGCGACGCTAGTATCGATGAAGCAACGATTGCGTTAGAGATGCAGTACCACCCCGCCGAAACGGCGGGGGAGGCCCAGCTTCAGGCGGCCCGTGCCTTAGTGGTTAGAGAGCTGCTACGCCAGCGAGCTAACGTCCTGGGTCTCTTATCGACACAGGAAACCAGCGAAGCGCAGGAGGATGCAGCGATTGCTGCCTTGCTCGAACAGGAGCTTGAGGTGCCCGAATCGGGAGAAGGGGATTGTCAACGCTTTTTTGACACCCACCGCGAGCGCTTCAGCGAACCGGCCCAGCTACGTGTAAGGCATATTCTGCTAGCAGCGGCACCCGATGACTCCGAGGGCCGCGACGACGCGTACCAACTTGGCGAAAAACTGCTTAAAGAACTCAATTCCATACCCGAGCGGTTTGCCGAATTTGCTCAACACCACTCCGCGTGCCCTTCAAAAGAGATGGATGGTGATTTGGGCTGGCTGGTATCAGGCCAGACCGTTCCTGAGCTGGACCGCGCTTTGCAGCACTTGCCCGAAGGCCTTCACGAGCGCCCCTTGGCGTCTCGCTATGGCTGGCATGTGGTGAGTATTGACGAGCGGCGAGGCGGTAGGGCGTTACCTTTCGATCAAGTTATTGACCGGGTGCGCCATAGCCTACGGGAACAGGCAACTCGACGTGCGCTGCGTCACTATTTGCTGGCGTTAGAGAGCGAAATAGGCGTCGAAGGAATTGTTCTGGATGACGATGCTGGCGGCAGCTTGATGCAATAGCTTGAAGCAATAGCAAAGCTAATAGGAGAGGCTTGATGTCCCATGTTCCTGTCAATGCACTTTTCACTCCGCTTGGCATCGCGGTGCTAACGGTTTCCGATACGCGTGGTTTCGATGAAGATGGCAGCGGTGACCTACTGGTTGAACATCTGAGCGAAAGCGGCCATACCCTGGTGGAGAGACGCATCGTTCCTGATGATATCTATCAGGTTCGTGCCGTGGTCTCGGAGTGGATTGCGCGAACAGATATCCACGCGATTCTGGTTAATGGCGGCACTGGCTTTACCGCCAGGGATACCACTCCCGAGGCGTTGATACCGCTGTTCGACAAAGCGATTGAAGGGTATGGAGAGCTGTTCCGCCACTACTCCCTGAAGACAGTCGGCACAGCGACGATCCAGTCTCGCGCCGTCGCGGGGGTGGCCAACCGAACGATGATGTTTGCCATGCCCGGCTCACCCAAAGCGTGTGCCTTGGCGTGGGACAACATTATCGCTTTGCAGCTGGACTCCCGCACTCGGCCCTGCAACTTCGCCGCCATGGTACTTCCTTCAGCGACCCCGTGTAGTGGACGAGCGACCTCTTCCAATGAGGTGGAGCACTTATGAACTGTCACTGCGCACAAATAGTCACGCCCGGCTTGTTAGAGCTGTTTGATGCACGCCAACGGCTTATCGACGCCGCCACGCCCATTAATGCAGTAGAAAACATCACCCTTGGACAATCGGCGGGGCGAGTACTGGCAGAAACGCTGGTCGCACCTCTCGATATGCCGGGTGTGGATAATAGCGCTATGGATGGTTACGCGCTGTGTCTGGCTGATTACCAAGCGGCACCTCCCGGCGCAGGCTTACCCATTCTTCAACGCGTACCGGCTGGCGCAGGCGTCATGCTGCTACCGGAAGGAGGCTGCGCGCGTATTTTTACCGGCGCACCAGTACCCTTAGGAGCGGATATTGTGGTGCCTCAAGAGCGAGTCACCCTTGATCAGCACGGGCATATACACCTTGAGGGTAACTTGGTGGTAGGCGCTAATATTCGCCGTCAAGGCGAGGAGACCCGCATGGGAACCCCGCTACTCGCCGCGGGTACGTTGCTTGGTGCCGCGTCGATTGCGCTGCTGGCAAGCCATGGGATAAGTGCTGTGACCGTTAAACGGCGCCTGCGGGTGGCAATACTCTCAACCGGCGATGAACTGATTCCCCCGGGTGCTGCGCGATCACCGGGGCAGGTATACGACAGCAATCGCGCCATGCTTAACGTTCTGCTAGCACAGGCGCAGTGCGACGTGCTGGATTTGGGTGTCATCGCAGATTCGCCGGCGTCATTGCATCAGGCCTTTGAGCACGCACAAACCGCTGCAGATTTAGTGGTGTGCACCGGGGGCGTTTCGGTAGGCGAAGAGGATCATGTTCGTCCGGTAATCGAGCAGCGCGGCGGTCTGCATTTTCATGGTGTCGCGATGAAGCCAGGGAAGCCCTTTGCTTTCGGTTATCTAGGCGCGGAGCCTTTTTCTTCCACACCGTTAATGGCGCTGCCGGGTAACCCCGTGGCCTCCCTGGTGGGCTGGCAGCTGCTGGCGCTGCCGTTTATCCATGCCATGCAAGGTAGAGCCGTAGCGGTTCTACAGCGTTATCCAGTAAAAGCGGGCTTTTCTCAGCGTGGCCCCCAGGGGCGCTGCGAGCTACTACGGGTGGAGATGGATTGGTCACAGGGGGCTCCCGTGGCGCAGTTAGCGGGCGGACAGGGCTCGCATATGCTCAGCGCGGCTAGCCAGGCCCATGGTTATTTAATGATTAACCCCGCCACGGAGGTAACTGAAGGGGCCACCTATCACTATTACCCCATCAATCAGTTCGCCGCTTGAACAGCTTTTCCTATCGTGGCCACTGACCTCGTTTGTTTTTCATAGGAGAGGGTATGTCTTCACAATACAAACCGCGCACACTGATTTATGCCTGCTCCGGCTGTTCTGATGTGGCGCAACTGGCCAATAGTGTTGCTCTGCGTCTTGATCATGCAGGAGAGGCAGAAATGTCCTGCATTGCTGGTGTCGGCGGTGGCGTGCCCGGCTTGGTGCGCATCGCCCGCTCCGGGCGGCCTATCGTAGCTATTGATGGGTGTCAGATGCATTGCGCCAGCCACTGTCTTTCCAAAGCGGGCGTTATACCCACTGAGCACGTCAAGCTGTATGAGAACGGCCTGCGCAAGCGACGGGGCCAGTTTTATGATGAGGAAACCATTGAAGAGATTACCGCTGAAGTGAAAGGGCTCATAGCTCGGCTACCCGTTAACGCCAGTGCCCAAGGAGAGGAGTCCCCAGAATGAGTGCGCTAGTCGATGGGTTTGGCCGTACGGTGCGTTACCTGCGCCTATCGGTGACTGATCGTTGTGATTTTCGCTGTGTTTATTGCATGGCTGAGGAGATGACCTTTCTGCCTCGGGCCCAACTGCTTACCCTTGAAGAGATTACCACTCTGTCTCTCTGACATAATTGTCTCCTATAGTGTTGTTTGATATATGCAGTATTTTAGGCAGACGATAAGCGATGACCAGCGTTGACTGTAAGCGCCCATGTGTAAGGGTGGCTGCGAGCCGTAAATTATCGTCTATCATTCAAGTATGTGTGGACGATTCGCGTTATTCACCCCGCTTGATCAGCTGGCCAAAATGGTTGGCGCTACTGTACCCGAGCAAAAAGTCAAGCCTCGCTACAACGTCGCGCCCGGCACGTGGATCGCTGCCGTGTACCAGACTTCAGAAAATGAGGCACCGATTATTGGCGAGATGTGGTGGGGGTATCGGCCGCGATGGGCCAGCAGCACAGGTAACCAGCCGATCAACGCGCGAGTTGAAACGGTGGCCACCAACGCCTATTTCAAATCGGCGTTTTCAAAACATAGATGCCTGATACCGGCTGACGGCTGGTATGAATGGATTAAGGACTCAAAACCCAAGCAACCGCATTACATTTGCCGCAAAGATCGTAAGCCGCTGTGTTTCGCAGGCATATTCGCTGAGCGTGATGATGGAAGCCTAGGCTGTGCCATTGTCACTGAGCCCGGACGCGGTAGTGCTGCTGAGGTGCATGATCGAATGCCACTAATATTGGATGACGATAGCCTTAAGCATTGGTTAGCGCCTGACATTACTGATCGGGAGACGATCAAGCAGATGGTGCGGCATATCGATGCCAGTCTGCTAGAGCATTGGCCTGTGAGCACCAAGGTTAACAAGCCAGCGGAAGGGCAGAGCGAAGAGCTGATTAATCCGGCGTGATGTTATCTAATCATCGGCAGATCGACTCGCACGGCATACCATCATTATCACCATCTAAGCGACCGTTCCCGCGTTGGTTCAAATGAAATATTGCCGCTTCGCATGACGCCATAGAGCCGCAAGTCTAACGAGTTGAACAGCTAAAGCCGGAGCTGCTTTCCGATCGTAGGGAAAGAGCGGACGTTATTGGCAGCAGTGCAGGCAGGTGCTGTTGGATGGCTACCTTACCAACATAAGAGTGGGCAGTTCCTTGTGTAACTGTCACACCTGTCTCATTAGGTTAATGTTTAGCGTGACTGAGTATAGTTGTCCTCTATTTGCTGAAGAAGGTGCCGCCATCGGGCTGATACAGACGGCACCTTGGAAATGCTGCAGTAACACCTCACAAGTGAATCGTCACGTCATAGTTTCTGTATTGCGCTTACCTATGACGTGAGTCTCGCAGGATTTAAAGCTAGCTGAAAGAACGATGTAACCGGCACTCAGGCCCTACATCGGTGTTATATCAAACCAGCCATTTTCTTTTCCGGATTGGGCTCAGTCTATATTTTAACAATGTTCACTCCATAATCTGAGGGATTGACGATTTCTTGTAACTTGCCGATCTGTGGCAAATCATCTTGGCCAATGACGCTGCTAATATTGGTATCTGGAAAACGAAGGTTTTTAACAATATGCACCTGGTTAGGCATGCCTTTATTGTCGATGTCCATGACCCAGGCTAGGAAGCCTCCCGAATATTTAGTCAGACTCCCGATCGGGTAAAGACCATACACTTGGATGTACTCCACCAGCACTGTTTTATCATAGGCAGAACCTGCCTCATGGACCCTACGGTAGGCATCAAGCGGGGCGCGTGGGGGCAGGCCATTTCGTGAATGCATCAGCTTATTGATCGCTTTGATGACCGCGATCAGCCGAAGTAGCGCGGAGAGCTGTTCCTCACGCTTGCCTGCGGGGTAGCCGGAACCGTCCAGTCGTTCGTTGGCTTGCTCAATGACAACACGGCAGGTGGGGCTTGCTTTCCAGCCTAACTCATCCAATTTACTACATAGTTTTGTGACATGACCTCTCAGGATGGCTTTCTGCTCCGGATTCATCGTTACCTTGAGCGATGGTAGCTCGGCACTGATCAGCAGCGGCTTGCCCATGGTGTGTAATAAGGCGCCCAGCACGGCTTCACGCACTTGGGGATCATGCGGGTCACGGAGTAGGAGCAGGTCGGTCAGTTGGCCGGCGACCTGAACGGCATGTCTGACCCAGTCTGGCTCGTCCCGCAGAAATGCTAGGGCATAAAGAAAGGCTTTGCGATCCTGTTCCACTAAGTAACGCAATGTGTCGACGCAGTCGTAGAAGATCTCACTAGGGAATAAGGAGTTATTTCTCATATGCATCAATCCCACTTGGAGTTGATGCGCCACATCAACGACACCGCGTTCCATCGGTGACTGGCGAGCACGTTTTTCACGCTCTTGGACTTCTCGCTGAAGCATCTTTTTCTCTTTAGCATCTGCAATGAACAGTGGCGAGTGACGGGACAGCTTATCGTTAGATCCTGTCCGGAAGGCGGCTTCTCTTTCCGACTCGTTGACGAACTGAAACAGAGCTTCTGTTTGTGACGTCGTCAGGTTAATAAACTGAATACCGAGCGCCGCATATCCATGACTACCGATAGAGCGTATATGGCGGACTTTGCCCTCGGCAAAAAAGCTTTCGCCGTTGGGGAATTCCAGCGTTACCCCAGGGATTTCTTGGTCTACATTGATCGCTATACTTTCCGCCAAATCGATGTCAATCATACAACCACCGACCGACAAGTTACGCAGCCGACCCGGCACGTTGAGCTCATGGAGATAGACTTCGAGATTGACGCGGGCTTGCATGCCAAGGATGAAGGGGATACGAACCGCGCCACGGTTCTCTTGAACAAAGACCGATTCTGGGAGCTGGCACTCGAGGCGATATAGCGTACTGTCCGTTTTGATAAGCTTGGCGGGGACATTGCTGAGACTGTAGGTCTCACGCTCCACGGCGTGTGTCCCTTTTAGCGCCTCAAGATCAAAGCTCACATTACCGTCAACTAGGTACCGCTCAATATCTGATCCGGCGTACTCGATTTCAAGTACCATTCGTCCAGTAGTCAGGTCCAGTTCCGCAACGTCTGCTTTTAAGGCATAGGGCACCTCCTTGGCGTATATAGAAAGCTCATTTGTATGCTGGAGCAGCGAACGAATCACATTCGCAGAGGGATTTTCGTACAGTGCAGTGAGTGTCATCAGTCATACCTATAGGGGTAATACTGCTTTTTTTATTTTTCAATCAGAGGAAGTGTTCATTGCATAAACTATCATAGTCTTCGATTTTCAGAGCACTCCTTACGTCTATGATTAACGTTTCGCAGCGTTAAGTGTTTCATGCCTCAAATCGCCCGCCAGGGTGGGTGCTGAGTCTTCACCACTATCATCATATTTCGCACCACAGGCGCTCGTTAAAGTCTTCACTGAGCTCTGCCACCTTCTAAATGCACTGCAATGTGACTTCAGTCATATCACTAGGGTCTGTTGACGTTTCACATGGGCAGCCATAAACAACCACAAGCTAAGGCCACCATGCTTTCGTAGTTTCGCTTGAGCTTGTCGTAACGCGTCGCTATGGCGCGATACGGCTTC
>NZ_JABWCV010000011.1 GCF_013371085.1 Vreelandella maris
GTACACCTGGCTGCCCTTGAGTGCCTATCTCTCGTTTGAACGTCTACATGAAGAGGTACACCGCTTACTCGGTGGTTACGGAACTGATCACGCGATTAATTTTGAATAGGCACTTAGAGAAGACGAATAATATCCTGCATGGCTATAAGCTGCAGTATAAGAAAGGCGATTTCTCGGGAGAAAAATGGCTTCCGTTATTTCAAGACTCGCTTGAGCAACTAAGTAAAGCTGCAAGCGATTTTGAGAAGCAAGTTCAGGAAATTGCGAAAAAAACATAACAAGGCTAGGTACGGCGATAGCTTTACCGTTGCGGCTTCGCCTTCAGGACAAAGCCGCACTTGCTGGCGGCGTTGAGACTGTAGAAAGCCCCCACTGATGCCTAAGTTTTGGTAGGATCGAGAAAAAAGACGAGGAGAGGTCAGCATGCCGCGCTTCAATTTCTATAAACACGATCAGAACGCCATGGTGATGACCCAACTACTAAGATCAGCTCCAACCCGATATCTTTGCGCACAAGATAGACCTATCCGTTTTCAATGCCAAGTGCCGTAACGATGCGACTGCTCGCTGTTTATGATGCAGCTATTTAATAAATCCATTACTCTATAAATTCAGGCTATTAAAGGCGTTCCATCTATATTATGACGAGAAAAACACTAAGTTTAAAGGCGAAAAGAGAATCAGATGCCAAGCCCGCCGACGAGGTTGAAGATCTATTCCCAAATGATCCCGAAAAGCGTTTTTTAAATGGCGTCGCTATTCATCCTTCCCCACGCATTTATTTAGAACCTGGCTCTCAAGAGCGTACTGTGCGGGCGATGGATTTGATTACTCCCATTGGGATGGGGCAGCGTGGGCTGATTGTTGCGCCGCCAGGCTCTGGCAAAACGACGATGTTAAAACATATCTGTCAGGCCGTGGCAGAAGCTCATCCTGACATAAAGCTGTATGCCTTGCTGATTGATGAGCGCCCTGAAGAAGTGACTGACTTTAAGCGCAGTGTGTCGGCAGAAGTACATGCCTCGTCTTCAGACGAAAGCTACACACACCATGTGCATATGGCTAATAAGCTCCTTGAGACGGCGCGTAGGCAAGCAGGCGAGGGGCATGATGTAATGATCGGGATCGATTCTCTTACCAGACTCTCGCGCGTTCATAATGCCGAGCAGCGAGGCAATGGTCGCACTATGTCGGGTGGGCTGGATTCCCGAGCGATGGAAATACCCCGAAAACTATTTGGTGCCGCGAGAAAGATCGAAAACGGCGGATCGCTCACCATTCTGGCCACCGTGCTGGTGGATACGGGAAGCCGTATGGATCAGGTGATTTTCGAGGAGTTCAAGGGCACGGGTAATATGGAACTCGTGTTATCCCGGGATGTGGCCAATCAACGGCTTTTCCCGGCGATCGATATTGCCAAAAGCAGTACCCGCCGCGAAGAGCTTTTGATTGATGTAAAAGATATTGAAAAAGTAAGGGCATTGCGTAGAGGTTTGACAACGCTTAAGCCAGTAGAAGGCGCGCAAAAGTTGCTTGCGTTGTTGGATAAATATCCCACTAATGCCGAGCTATTAGATGTGTTTTTACCAGATTCGTGAAGTGCCTATAATAAAGAAGCTCACCTTTTTTAAGAGGTGAGCTTCTTGGGTAAATTTTAACGATTACTTTGTTTATTATAATTTAAGTTTGACTCGGGTACTGCTTTTCGAACAGGGAAGCCTGCAATCTCTTTGCGCTCAATAATGCTTTTTAAACGCCGTTCAATGGCACAAAGATTTTTAAAGTCACTCATGTCGACTAACGAGATGGCTTCACCTGAGGCGCCCGCGCGGCCGGTTCGGCCAATGCGGTGGATGTATTCTTCTGGCTGAAAAGGTAAATCGTAATTCACCACACGACTCAGTTCATCAATATCCAAACCCCGCGCGGCAACCCCCGTGGCGACCAAGTATTTTAGCTCACCAGATTTGAACTGAGCCAAAATCTTTTCACGCATGGCTTGGCTTCTATCGCCATGAATGGAATCCGCTGTGATGCCGCGTTTTTCCAGTTGAGCAACAAGCTTGGCCGCATTGTGTTTTTTCTCGGTAAAAATAAGCGCCTGATCCCACTTTTGTTCGTTAATTAAGTGACTCAACAAGGCTGACTTAGTGTCTTTGTCGACGGTGATTAGCCACTGTTTGACATTAGCGGCGGCGCGGATGTTGGGAGAAATGGATATTTCAGCCGCCAGATCGGTCATCTGGCGATCTGAAAAATCGTAGGCGAGGGCGCGAACGTCGTCTGTGATGGTGGCCGAAAACAGTAGGTTCTGACGGTTTTCAGGTAGGCGTTCTATGATTTTACGGATATCGTCGGCAAAACCCATGTCGACCATTCTGTCCGCTTCGTCCAATACCATGACTTTAAGTTCATCAAAATGCAGCGCACGCTGATGCGCCAAATCAAGCAATCTGCCCGGCGTGGCGACCAGAATATCAACGCCTGCGATTAGGCGCGCTTTTTGAGCTTCCGTATCCACACCGCCATACATCGCCATCGAGGTTAAGTGTGTGTGTTTAGCGTATTGAGCCACATTGGCTTCGACCTGAACCGCTAACTCACGGGTCGGCACGAGAATCAGCGCACGTATGCGTTTTCCGCGTAACGTTCCCGCGTTACTGAATCGTTCTAGCAGAGGCAGAACAAAGGCAGCGGTTTTGCCTGTGCCCGTTTGTGCGGTGGCGATTAAGTCCTTACCCGAAAGAATGGCAGGAATCGCTTGTTCCTGGATGGGCGTTGGCGTTTGGTAACCTAGTTCGGTAATCGCTTGAACAAGAGAAGGGGATAATCCTAGTTTTGCAAATGGCATAAGGCGCCCTGACAGATTGTCGTAAGGTGTGTCGAAAATAAAAGATGAGGCAGTATAAAGTAAAAGCAGTCGTTCGATGCAGGAGAGGCTGATTGAGGCGCTAGAAGCCAATACTTGGCGTCACAATTCTAACATCAACCATCATCAGGCGGTTTGTGTACGTTAAATGGTCTAACAATCCAACCCAGCCCGCTGCTCAGCCTGATCTAAAAGCACTGGCCCGCTACCGAGCTCAGCCAGTTTGTCATCCGGGTTATAGAGCGGGCAATTGGTCATGCTTAGGCAACCACAGCCGATACAGCCTGCCAGGTTATCACGCAGCTTTTGCAGGTAAGCTATACGGCCATCAAGCATTTGCTGCCAGTTTTTTGAAAGATGCTGCCAGTCTTCCACCGTCGGTGTGCGGTTATTGGGCAGTGATTCAAAGGCTCGTTTGATCTCTTCCAAGCTAACGCCGACTTTCTGCGCGGCTTTAATCACTGAAATGCGCCTTAGCACTTCTGGTTTATAACGGCGCTGGTTGCCCGCATTGCGCCAGCTTTGAATTAGCCCCTGCTGCTCGTAAAAGTGCAGGGTGCTGACGTTGATACCGCAGCGCTTGGCCACCTTGCCAACACTCCAAATTGCCTCTGCCATCACGCACTCCTGAATCTTTTTTGCCATTTTTTCCAAAAACAGCTTTACCTCAAGTGAAGTTGAGGTTTTATCCTGCCATTTCACTTAATGCAAGGAGACACTTATGTACTTGGAACACGTGAATCTGGTCGTTGATGATATGGATGCCATGTTGGATTTTTATCGCGCCGTATTCCCGCATTGGCGGGTACGCGATGAAGGCCATGGCGAGTGGTATGGCAAACCGCGTAAATGGGTGCACTTTGGTGACGATGAGCATTACCTGGCATTAAGCGATCACGGCGAAGGGGCCAACCGCGACCTGAAAGGTCACAGCGTTGGGCTGGCCCATTTTGCCTATGTGACCGATAACCTGGATGCCGTGGTTGCCCGGTTAAATAACGCGGGCTATGCCATCGCCAAACCAGGCGCGACGGAGCCATTTCGCAAAAATGTCTATTTTGTCGATCCGGCCGGTTTTGAGGTGGAGTTTGTCGAGTATCTAAGTGACATCCCGGCCGAGCGGAATTTAAACCGCGATGCTCAGTAATAAGCAGGTCAGCGCCCTCCAGGGTGCTGGCTTCTTATGAGCAATTTAGATTTTCCGCGCCTAAAAATATTGTTGAATAATCTGGTAAAATTCCTTTTTGCTTTCGGAAGAAATTGTAGGAAGATACTTCATTTTCTTGAAGAATCAGATTTACCTTAAGGAAGGCAACGTATTTCCGCCTTATTTTATGAAGCTGCCTAGCCCTGGTATCGGTGCAAACCTATCCAGGGCTAGGCAGCTTTTCAGTAACGCCTTTGGCGCCGATGACCATCATTAGGAACATCTAGATGATTCGTGAATACCGAGAGGCGGATATTGAGCACATTTTGGATATCTGGCTTTCAGCCTCGATTAAAGCTCACTCCTTTGCTGGGTCAGAATACTGGCAGTCCAAAGTTAGTGAAATGCGTGATGTGTACATCCCCGCATCGGAGACCTTTGTCTATGAAGCGGGTGAGCAGATAGCAGGGTTTTACTGCCTCTATGGAGATACGCTGGCAGCCGTTTTTGTGTCACCAAGCTTGCAGGGCAATGGTATAGGGTCAGCGTTGATTGAGGATGCCAAGAGCAGAAGGTCGTGTTTGCAGCTCAGTGTCTACAGCCAGAATGCGCCCAGTATCAGCTTCTATAAACAGCATGGCTTCATTTCAATCGGTGAGCAGATTGATGAGCAAACGGGTCAACCTGAATTCATCATGGAGCATTACTGTTAATAGCGGTAAGCGGTCTGGTCTTGCTACAAAAACCGAAAAATGAACGTCCGTAGTGCTATCCGCAACGGGTATAATGTCACCGGCCACGGTGAGTTGGCGGTTCCACAAACGTTGTTTTTAGCAGGTTTTTTACTTGTTACTGATTTTAATAGAGAAAAGGTAGCCGTTCATGATTAACACCAAAATATACAAAGCGGTTTACGAACTCGCTGAAAAGCTCATGAAGGCTGCTGATAAAGAGGATAGAGAGGCGTTTGACGCGCTTTATGCGCAGTTGGAAGCGATCTGCACCGAGAACGAAAACACCGATAAGGACCATCCAGAGCAGTGGGAAACGCTGGCTGACTTCACGGAAGAACTGGATGAGGCGTTGGCTGTCTACGAAAAAGCCTTTGAGAAAGCCGTTGCAGTTAACTCGAAAGACCATATGTCATCCATCGCCTTTTCCATGGCGAAGCTGCAGGTGGAGTTGGGCCAGGCTGACGCTGCGATCAACAATCTTAAAAAGGCCCAAATTACCGCCAACAAGATTGAAGATGGCGAGCTTAAAGACGAAATTGATGAGTTGCTTGGAAAGCTGACAACAGGTTAGTTGTTAAGCTGCTGATGTTAGTGGTATTCACGATAAACGTAGATGCACATAAAGCCTGATTGTGCTGGTTTTGCCTAAGACTAGGGATACAATTTTGACCAATAACGATATTTTCCGCCGCATACGTTACGCCTTTGACTTAAAAGACAGCACCATCGTGGATATTTTCGCCTTGGCAGAGGTCAGCGTGGCTCAGGAGCAGGTAACTGCCTGGTTGAAAAAGGATGAAGACGACGCCTTTGTGACGATGAAAAATAGAGAGCTGGCAGCGTTTCTGAACGGCTTTATAAGCTTCAAGCGTGGTAAGCGCGAAGGCCCGCAGCCAGCGCCAGAAACGCAGTTGAACAACAACATGGTGTTCCAGAAGCTGCGCATTGCCTTAAACCTAAAGGCTGACGATATTCTGGCTATTTTTGAGCTGGCAGGCTTCCGTATCAGCAATCATGAATTAAGCGCTTTTTTCCGTAAGCCAAGCCACAAGAATTATCGCGAGTGTAAAGATCAGGTGCTGCGTAACTTTTTACTCGGCGTTCAGCGCCAACTTCGGCCCAGCTCTAACGATTCAGATTCAGAAGCCTAAATCGTTAGGACAGAAGGTTAGCGCCGATGCGCTTTCAAGCGTTAACGCTTCACACAGACAAAAATCGCATTGCCCGAGACGTTATCCCACGGGGTAATCGTCTCGTAGTTATGCTCAAACACGTGCACCTCGAAGTAAGGCGTCAGCAGGGCGATGAGCTCATTAAAACTCACTGCCACCATAGAGTGCTCGTCATTCCAAACCTGCTTTTCTTCTGCGTTGGTTTTCTCGATGCTTAGCCTAAGCGACTGCTTTTCACCCTGCCCACTGTAGTGCCAGCCTGAGCGGAACGTGAATAAATCGTCTGCTTGTTTGGCGCTGTGTTTTACCGATAAGCCGTTATCGATTTTGTCTTTATCGACTGCGTTAAAACAGAAAATTCCGCCAGGCTTGAGCGCGCGATGAGCGCTTGAAATACATCCATCTAGCTTCTCGATCCCGTCGCTGTAATGAATCGAGTATAAAAAACAGGTGATTAAATCCAGCGGCTCGCTGACGTCAAAGCTACTCATATCCTGCAACGAAAAGTGTGCTTCTGGGCAGCGTGTGGCGGCGATATCCAGCATCGGCTGGTTGATATCCAGCCCGCCGCTGGCGTAGCCAAAATCAATAAAGTGGCGCACGTGGGGGCCTGTGCCGCAGGCTAAATCCAGATGGGCGGTGCCGTCGTTACCGAAAAGCTGATGCAGCCGTCGAATGGCGTTGCTTTGCGCTTGGTAGTCGATATCTACGCACATCAAATCGTAGTAGCCGGAAAGGTCGGTATAGAGTGCGTTGACGGACATGGTCGCCTAAAGGTGAGGGCTGGATAGGTTGGGTGGCGCATAGTAAACGAGCAGGTGGGATTTGAGAAGCGCGGACCACGACAGGTGAATCCCTTTCTATCATTAGTCGCCGTTAGGCGGGATTAACGTTAAAGAAATCCCCCCAGCTTCCGATAATGACTTAAGACGCACGATTAAACCTGGCTGCCACAAGAGTTTGCTATGTCCAAAACAGTGACTTTTATCATTGCTACCGTGCTTCTCGTGCTAACCACGAACGCGTATTCACATACCGATGCGGCTGAAGCGGCAGCGCTGGCGTGGCTAGAAGCCATCGATAGCGGTGAGTATGAGCAAGCGTGGGAGGCATCCTCAACGTTGCTGCAGGTGCCGCTCTCTTCCAATATGCTGGCCCGTACCATCAACGCTGCCCGGCGTGATTTTGGGGCGGTTGAGTCCAGGCGGCGAATACGTGTTATCCGTGAAACATCCATGCCTGGCGCGCCTGTTGGTGATTATGCGGTGTTTACGTTCCAGACCCGTTTTGAAAATAAGCCTCAGATTACCGAAACTATCACGCCTCACCTAGAAGGCGGCGATTGGAAGGTAAGCGGCTATTACGTCAACTAACCAACTCCCAACCAACTCCCTCGAACGTCCTTCCAGCCATCGCTATTGCTTAGAATAACTTCCTGCGGTTAGGCGTTATCACGCTTAACCGCCCGCTATCATATTGTTCATGACTAAGCTCACTGCGGGTGCTACGTTGAGTAGATACCCTTGAGCGTATTGATAGCTGCTGGAGCGGATATGCACTCCCTTTCTCACAAATCGCACTGGCTGTGGCTGTGGCTGTTGGTGGCGGGATTGCTGATGGCGGCGCTGTCGCTCACGTGGCAGGCCAGGTCACAAACCTCGCCCAGCGCTTTAATCCTCAATATTGAAGGCGCTATCGGCCCTGCGACCAAGGATTATTTTGAGCGTGGTCTTCGTAAAGCCCGAGAGCAGGGCAGCGAAGTAGTGATTGTTGAGCTTGATACCCCCGGCGGATTGGTTGATACCACCCGCGATATGATTCGGGAAATGCTCAATTCAGACCTGCCGGTGGTGATGTATGTTTCCCCCAGTGGCGCGCGCGCAGCCAGTGCAGGTACCTATCTGCTTTACGGCAGCCACGTAGCGGCCATGGCGCCTTCTACCCATTTGGGCTCTGCGACACCGGTGCAAATGGACGGTGGCGGACTGACTGGTGATGATGAGGCGGGCGAGGAGTCTGAAGGCGAGCAAGAAGGCAGCGCCATGGAGCGCAAGGTGATTGAAGACGCGGTAAGTTTTATCCGCAGCCTAGCAGAGCGCCACGGCCGCAATGCGGATTGGGCAGAAGAGGCGGTGCGCGATGCGGTCAACCTCACCGAAAGTGAGGCCTTGAAGCAAAATGTCATTGATGTGGTGGCGCGTGACATTAATGACCTGCTCGCTCAGCTTGACGGTATGACCGTGGTGATGGAGCGCGGCGAGGAGTCATTGGCGACGGCGAATCTTGTCATTGAACGTTACGACCCGGACTGGCGTACTCAACTGCTCTCGCTGATCACCAATCCTAACGTTGCCTATTTACTGATGATCATCGGCTTTTACGGGCTGATTTTCGAGCTTTCCAGCCCCGGCAGCCTTTTTCCCGGCACCATTGGGGTAATCTCCCTGCTGCTAGCGCTGTTCGCTTTTCAGGTTCTACCCATTAACTATGCGGGCCTGGCACTGATGGTGGTGGGAATGGCACTGATGGTAGGCGAGGCGTTCATGCCCAGTTTCGGCGTGTTGGGGGCGGGCGGCATTATCGCTTTTGTGCTGGGGTCGGTGATGCTGATGGATGCCGAACATTTGGCTATCTCGTTACCGCTGATTGGCGGGGTGGCCCTGATTTTTGGCGCCTTGATGCTATGGACGTTAACGCGCTTTGCAACGCTGCGGCGGCGTCCGGTGCACAGCGGTGCGGAGCAACTAATTGGTGCAACGGCAGTGGCGCTGGAGGATTTTGAAACCAACGGCCATGTGCGCCTGCATGGCGAGCGCTGGAACGCGGTGAGCGATGCGCCCGTAAAACAGGGTGATGAGCTTGAAGTGGTGCGTCTTGAAGGCTTGACGGTTTATGTGACGCCCCGGTGATGCTCGCAACGGTGGCGTGCTTTCCCCATAACGAACCATCTGCAAAACGAGCCATCTGCAAAACGAGGTGCCCAATGATTATTTCGTATTTAGTCCCTATGGTGCTGGTGGTGATGTTGATTGCTGCCTCCATTCGCATATTGCCGGAGTACAAGCGCGGCGTGGTGTTCTTTCTGGGCCGTTACCAGAAAGTGAAGGGGCCAGGGTTGGTCATTGTGATTCCTGCCATTCAGAAGATGGAGGTGGTGGATTTACGTGTGATCACCATGGACGTACCCGAGCAGGATGTCATTTCCCGGGATAACGTCACCGTCAAGGTCAATGCGGTGCTTTACTTCCGCGTTGTCGACCCTGAAAAGGCGATCATTCAAGTCGAGAATTTCACCCAGGCGACCAGTCAGTTGGCGCAGACCACGCTGCGTTCCGTGCTGGGCAAGCATGACCTGGATGAGATGCTTTCCGAGCGGGATAAACTCAACGACGATATCCAGGAAATCATTGATACCCAAACCGAAGCCTGGGGTATCAAAGTGGCCAATGTTGAAATCAAACATGTGGATCTGGATGAGAGCATGATTCGCGCCATTGCCCGCCAAGCCGAAGCGGAGCGCGAGCGTCGCGCCAAGGTGATCCACGCCGAAGGGGAGCTCCAAGCATCCAAAAAGCTGGTGGAGGCCGCCAACGTGATGCAGGAGAATTCTACCGCGCTACAGCTTCGCTATCTGCAAACCATGAGCGACATGAGCAACAAAAATGCCTCGACGATTGTGTTCCCGCTACCCATGGACATCATGGAGGCCTTCAAAGATATGAAAGCCAAGCATACTGCAGCAACGCCTGGTAAGACGCAGGATGATGTGTAAGCCAATGCCAAACGCGCATTGTTAAGGTGGGGTTGTGGATGTTTCAACAGCGCCAGTTAAGCAATCAGCCCCGCCAAAGCCTGCATTCCCAGCGCCACCACCAGTACCACTACACCCGCCACCAAGCTGGTTGCTAGGGCTTGTTGCTTCCACAACATCAACACCCGGCTTCCAAAGCGGTGAACGAGCCAGGCCAGCCCGAAGTAACGCAGGCCGCGGGCAATTAAGGCCGCTAGCGCAAAGAGTAGGACCGGATAGCCGGAAAGGCCTGCAGTAATCATCGCGACCTGAAAGGGAATGGGCAGAATGCCAATGGCTAAAATCGCAGCAAAACCATACTGGTCGAAGAAGGTTTGGAACGACTGATAGCTCTGTTCCATACCCATAAACTCAATAAACCAAGTACCTATCGACTGAAAAAGCAGCATGCCAACGCCATAGCCGACCAGCGATGCAATTAAGCAACCTGCGGTAGTGACCGTCGCTAAAAGCCAGATACGGTGTTTATTAGCCGCCATCAGCGGGATCAGCACCAGCTCAAGCGGAATGGGCAGAATAATCGTTTCTAAAAAGGAGAGGGTGCCGAGTAACCACAGCATGTTCTTTGAGCCGTTAATACGCTCAAACCACTGCTTGGTTCGCTTTGTTGTATTGGCCATTAGGGGTCGCTACATCTCTGGATTAATGCGACGATAAATAGCCGCTAATAGGCTGTATAGGCCAAACGCGAAGAGTCCTATAGCGACAACGGCCAGCAACCATTGACCGTATGCTTGGCTGCGCAGCGTACTAAATACTTCAGCCGTACCGCCTGCCTGGTCGGGATTAAACTGATAAGCGGCAATCAGAAAGAAACTACCCACGATGACAAATACAATCCCGCGAATGATTAAGCCAAAACGGCATATGGGATAAGCCCATTTTTGGGTTTGAGGTGGCATCGCGAAGTGTTTGTGAAACTTAGCCTTGTAGCCTTTAAACGCATGGGCGATGCCTACGCCAATCATAACCAAGCCAACAGCCCCTACCAGCCAGCGGCCAAAAGGCTGCTGCATCAACCAGCCTGCCACGCCCTGTGAGCCTCCGCCTGAACCCCCGGAAGAGCCCGTAAACTGGAAGATGAGCGTGGCGGCAAAAAAGGCCAATAACGTATGGGTAATCGCACTCGCTAATAAGCCCGCACGAATAGCTAAGCCTTTAGCACCGTTGCCGTGACGGTCGGCGTCTTTGACCGCTTGAATGGTGCGCCACATGGCGTAGCCAACCAAGCCCACTGCGATGACACCTAATAGTATTTTTCCAAAAGGGGCGATGAGGACTCTTTCCAATGCACCGCGGCTACCTTCTGTTTGGCCACCTTGACCAAAGGCTGCCAGCGCGGCAAGGCCACCCACTAAAACATACACGATGCCGCGGGAGGCGTAGCCCATGCGGGCGAAAAGCGTAATCGCATCACGGTGATCGGGGTTTTTCATACTATTAGCCATGGTGTCCTCCTGACTTGATATGGCGTTGCGATATGTCCGTATTTGGCCGCCTGCCTATACTGTGGGAGTGACTTACTATTGTCTAGCGTAGGAAAAGGGGCGGAGGTGCGTACTTTAATGCCCAAACACCGACCAGCCTGTGCGCTGCACAAACATTTCGAGCGCTTGGGTGCCTAACAGGCTGTTGCCGTAGGCATCTAACCCCGGTGACCAAACGGCAATCGCGCCGTGGCCTGGGGCGATGGCCAGTATGCCGCCGCCCACGCCACTTTTGCCGGGCAGGCCCACCCGAAAGGCGAACTCCCCTGAAGCGTCGTAGTGCCCACACATCATCATCAATGAATTGATACGCCGTGCCCGCTGAGGGGCGACGACTCGAATGCCGCTGGGTTTGTTGACGCCATCCGAAGCCAGGAACAGGCCGGCATGAGCGAGCTGTTCGCAGCTCATCGCAATAGCACACTGATGAAAGTAGGTGCCCAGTACCTTATCGACATCGTGGCGAAGATGACCAAAGGCTTTCATGAAATGCGCTAATGAAGCATTGCGGTCGCGGTGCGCCATTTCGGAGGCGGCTACCGCATGGTCAAAGCAAATGCTGTCGTCATCGGCGATATAACGCACAAAACTGAGAATTTCACCCAGCGTCTCTTTGGGTTCATGGCCCATCATGATCGCATCGACTACCGCAATGGCTCCGGCGTTGATAAACGGGTTACGCGGTTTGCCGCTTTCGTGTTCAAGCTGCACGATAGAATTGAAAGGGTCGCCCGAGGGTTCACGGCCCACTTTTGTCCAGAGTGAGTCGCCCATTTGGCCTAGCGCGATCGTTAGCGTAAAAACTTTGGAAATGCTTTGGATTGAGAAAGGGGTGGTCGCGCAGCCCGCCGAATATACCTGGCCATCGACGGTGGCGAGGGTAATGGCAAATTGTTGTGGGTCAACATGGCCAAGTTCGGGAATATAGTCTGCGACCTTGCCACGCTCCTCTGCTTTCGCCATGGCTGCGGCAATGTCATCAATTAAGTCTTGCATGGGCTTAGTGTGCACTGTCAATGGAGGCGGGGCCTCACCCTAGCGGAAAACAAGTAGATTGTCTTTTTTGCATCACCGAAACAATAACGCTAAAACAGTGGGTGTTTGCCCACAACGCATTGAGCAAGATACGGGTCGGCAACGGGGCCTTGAGCGCTTAGTCTGCCATGATAAGCCCATAAGTAGCCTGAAACGAAACGGCTAGAGAGATAAACATGAACGATTATGCGCGTATCGAAAAAGCCATGACCTACATGGTTGCCAATGCCACTGAGCAGCCTGATTTGGAAACAGTGGCCGCTCACGTTCATATTAGCGCCTTCCATTTCCAGCGGCTGTTTTGTCGTTATGTGGGGATTAGCCCTAAACGATTTTTACAGGCGCTAACGCTGGAGCGGGGTAAGCAGTTGATGCACTCCTCTACTTCGTTGCTGGATATTGCTCATACCCTGGGGCTTAGCGGCGGATCACGGCTTTATGATCACTTTGTTCAGCTAGAGGCCGTTACGCCTGGGGAGTATAAGCGCCAGGGTGAGGGCGTTGAGATTACTTATGGGGTTCATGACACGCCTCTTGGCAGCATGTTTGTGGCAATGACGCCCCGTGGTATTTGTCGCATGGGCTTTATCGATACCACCAGTGAAGAAGAACTGCTAAAAAGACTAGCCATGGAGTGGCCGCGCAGCACCTTCCACCCTAACCGAGTTGCCACGCGCTATGCGGTGGAGGCGATTTTTGCCAAGTCAGAAGAGGCGCCGGCTGCTTTGTCATTGCACGTGACGGGCACCAATTTTCAAATTGCCGTGTGGCGGGCACTACTCACTATTCCCGAAGGCCAGCTGGCCAGTTATTCGCATATCGCTAAGGCATTAGGCACGCCAAAATCCTCCCGTGCAGTAGGCAATGCCGTGGGCGCTAATCCGATCGCGCTGTGGATTCCCTGCCACCGGGTGATTCAGCAAAGCGGTGCGCTTGGCGGCTACCGGTGGGGTGTTGAGAAAAAGCGGATGGTGCAAGCCTGGGAGCTGGCGCAATTGAGTGCTTCAACCCCTGAAGTTGAACTGTCTCTATAAAGCAGTCGCGAAGTAAAGATGAAGTAAAGAAGGAGGTTTTGTATGAACATCAACGCCGTTCAAGCGGATATAACACGCCTGAAGGTCGATGCGATTGTGAACGCCGCGAACACCTCACTACTTGGGGGCGGCGGTGTTGACGGCGCCATCCATCGCGCTGCGGGGCCTGAACTACTGAAAGCCTGCAAGGAACTAGGCGGCTGCGCGACAGGAGAAGCCAAGCTGACGGATGGTTTCGAGTTACCGGCCCGCTATGTCATTCATACGGTTGGCCCGGTGTGGAAGGGCGGAGAACAAGGCGAGGAGGTGCTGCTTGCCTCCTGCTATCGGCAGTCTTTAGCGTTGGCGGCTACGGTCAGTGCTGACACAGTGGCTTTCCCAAGTATCAGCACCGGCGTGTACCGTTTTCCCATCCAGCAGGCCGCAGCGATAGCCGTCTCAACGGTTAAAGCGGTATTGAAGGAGTACCCAAGCGTTGAGTCGGTGACATTCTGCTGTTTTTCGGCTGATGATTTGGCGGTTTATCACGCGTGTCTTAATCAATTAACCGATTAGGGTCGTAAAAAGGAAAAGGGCATGGGTAGAGGTAGATAGTGGTCGTACGATAATCGATATGTCTGAAAATGGTTAGACGCATTGCGCCGTTTACCACCTCCCGCTACAGTCTCGCCCTTGTTCACCTGGGCGGGATAACGTGATGGCTTCACTGATGATTCAAGGCACCACCTCGGATGCAGGTAAAAGCACTGTGGTGGCTGCGCTATGCCGTGCACTGGCAAGGCGTGGCATCTCAGTGGCGCCGTTTAAACCCCAAAACATGGCGCTGAATAGCGCTGTGACCAGCGATGGTGGGGAGATTGGTCGCTCCACGGCGCTGCAGGCCCAGGCATGTTATCTGGCCCCCCACAGCGATATGAACCCGGTACTGCTAAAGCCGGAAACGGATCGTGGCGCCCAGGTGATTTTGCGCGGCAAGGTGCATGGCCATATGGATGCGCTGGATTACCATGCCTATAAACGCACTGCAAAGGCGAGCGTAATGGCGGCTTGGCAGGCACTGGAAAGCCGCTTCGATGTGATTATTGCCGAAGGCGCGGGTAGCCCTGCAGAAATTAATCTTCGCGAAGGCGATATTGCCAATATGGGTTTTGCCGAAGCCGCCGACTGCCCGGTACTGCTGGTGGGCGATATTGACCGTGGCGGCGTGTTTGCTCAGCTGGTCGGCACGCTGGCGCTGCTAAGTGAGAGCGAGCAGGCGCGCACCAAAGGTTTTATTATTAACCGCTTTCGAGGAGATATTGCGCTGCTGGAACCGGGGCTTGATTGGTTGGAAGCGCGTACGGGTAAACCGGTACTGGGCACGCTGCCCTATCTGCAAGGGCTGGTGCTTGATTCTGAAGATAGCATTGGGGTGACCCAGGCCGAGAAGCAGAGCAAGGTGCTTACTATCGTCGTGCCAGCACTTTCACGCATCAGTAACCACACTGATTTCGACCCGCTGCGCTTGCACCCTCAGGTGGCGCTGACCTTTGTGGGGCCCGAGCAGCCGATTCCTGCTGCTGACGTGATTATCCTGCCTGGTAGTAAAAGCACTGCGAGCGATCTTGCCTGGTTACGGCGCCAGGGCTGGGATAAAGCCATTCAGCGCCACCTGCGTTACGGCGGTAAGGTGTTAGGTATTTGCGGTGGCTTTCAAATGCTGGGCGAGTGGGTGGATGACCCTGATGGGCTGGAGGGCCAGCCGGGGAAAGAAGCAGGATTGGGACTGCTGCCGCTCACAACGCGTATGGTGGCGGGCAAACAGCTGCGAAATGTGAGCGGCATAACGGTAACTGAAGGCGCGACAGTCACCGGCTATGAAATCCATAATGGCGTGAGCGAAGGGGCGGCCTTGAATTCCCCCTTATTTACTGTGGATGGTCGCCCGGAAGGTGCCGTTAGCGGTGATGGACAGATTCTAGGAACCTACCTGCATGGCTTGTTTGACCATCCCGACGGCTGCCAGGCACTGCTGAAACAGTTAGGTTTGGTTAACGGTGAACAGAGCGATTATCAAGCCCACCGAGAGCGTGAGCTTGATCGCTTGGCCGATATGCTGGAAGCCCACGTCGATATTGAGGCGGTTATTGCGCTGATTGATGCTGGCGCTTCGCCATCACGGTGATTTCAACATTGCTACCGCCGCATATATGGGGGGATTCGGTACAGGTGCGCGCCGGGTAGCGACCGGGTTCAAAATACTCGGCGTAAACACCATCCATGTCTTGAATAGCGTGTAAGTCAGTAAGGTGGATATCCACGCGCACTACATCGGCAAAGCTACCGCCTTCCATTTCAAGCATGCGCAAAAGTGCGCGCATCACAAGGCGCGTCTCTTCTTTAATGTTTCCCCGTGCGGCGTGGCCGTTGGAGAGGTCGGCGACGGTTAGCCCTGAAATAAACACATAATGATCGTCTATGACCATGTGGCTGCCGGGGAAACTCGGGGTGGGCATGGTGGGGTCATTCGTAAAGGTGGTCATGTTAGCTCCTTCTAAGTCAATGTTCACATTTACAGTGACTGACGACAGCCTGTTGGCAGTCGTGTTCAGTATCAGTATAAATGAATGGGTCTATCGCGTGGCACAAGGCACTGTCCAAACGACGGTGATTGCTCTAGGCTTGCGGCTTTTCAGTCGGCGAGGTTGATTCCAATGAAGGTCGTACACGTTAACGCAGAGGCCCAGCGCAATGCCTGTCTGGCGCGTTTATGCGCTGAAGTTTACGGACAAGATGCCGGTCTAACGCCGCTTGTCGTGTTTACCGGCGCCTGCAGTGTGTTCTTTCCACAAGAAGCTGCACGATTATTTGCTGCCGTTGACGCCCAGGGTAAGCCTCAAGCGTTGGCACTACTAGTGCTTGACGAAGAAGGCGTGGGCATGACGGTTACCCACGCCTGCTCGCTTGACCAAGCAGACGCCCAGCAGCGCTTGATTAGTGAACTTACCTTGAAAGCCCCTTTGCGCGTCGATGTGGATAGCGCCGAGCAGGAAGCGTTCTACCAGAAGAGTGGTATCAAGCGTTGGTTCGGCGGGGCTGGGGGTAAACGCATTGGTTTAGGCGCGCGCCACCCCGCCAAAAGCGTCAATGAGCTGGCACCTACCCTTAGCTTGGATGAAGCGCTGATTCTGCGTCGTTTTAAACACGACCCAAAGGCATTTGAGCAGGCGAAGCAGGCATTTTTAACCGGACTTGATAACTTTCCTACTGCCTTATAGGGCGCTGTATTGCGTAACAGCTGGCTACTTTTTCGCCAGTTCGCGCATGGCGGTTTCTAACCCTTCAAGCGTCATGGGATACATACGATCTTCGATAATCTCGCGAATGAGTTTGGTCGAATAGGTGTACTCCCAGGCGCGGGGCGGCAAAGGGTTAAGCCATGCCAAGCGCGGAAACGTGTCACATAGGCGCTTCAGCCACATGCCGCCCGGTTCGTCATTAAAATGCTCAACGCTACCGCCTGGATGGGAAACTTCGTAGGGTGACATGGCAGCGTCACCCACAATCACTACTTGGTAATCCGCGCCATAGGTGTGCAATACATCCATGGTCGGAATGCGCTCGTTGCCCCGGCGCAGGTTATTTTTCCATACGCCTTCATACAGGCAGTTATGGAAGTAGTAGTGCTCCAGGTGCTTGAACTCGGAGCGGGCCGCCGAGAACAGCTCTTCACACACGCGAATATGGTCATCCATCGATCCTCCCACGTCCAAAAACAGCAGCACTTTAACGGCGTTGTGGCGCTCTGGGCGCATCTGCACATTGAGTAGCCCGGCATCTTTGGCGGTTTCGCGGATGGTGCTATCCACATCGAACTCGTCCTGCGCGCCCTGGCGGGCAAACTTGCGCAGCCGCCGCAGCGCCATTTTAATATTGCGGGTGCCGAGCTCCAGTGAGTCATCGTAATCCCGAAAGCGTCGCTCGTCCCACACCTTGGTGGCACGACGGTGACGCGAGCCATCCTGGCCAATACGAATGCCTTCCGGGTTGTAGCCATAGGCGCCAAAGGGGCTAGTGCCGCCGGTACCGATCCACTTGTTGCCGCCTGCGTGGCGCTCTTTCTGCTCTTCCAGGCGTTTTTTAAACGTCTCGATGAGCTCTTCGAGGCCGCCCAGGGATTCGATCTTGGCTTTTTCTTCATCGGTGAGCTGTTTTTCAAACTCGCGGCGCAGCCAGTCATCGGGGATCAGCGCCTCAATGGCGGCGTCCATGTCCTCAAGGCCTTTAAACCAGGCGGCGAAGGCGCGATCAAAACGGTCGAAGTGGCGCTCATCTTTGACCATCACCGTGCGCGCTACCTGATAAAACGCCTCCATATCGGCGAACACCACGCCGCGCTCCACTACGGCATGAAGGTCTAAAAGCTCGCGCAGTGAGACGGGCACGCCCGCGCGCTTTAACGTTTCAAATAGGCCAATAAACATGGCTTAGCGCCCTGTGTTCTTCTGGCGACGCATCATGAATGCCAAGCGCTCGAGCAACTGGGTGTCCTGCTCATTCTTGACCAAGGCGCCAGCCATGGGCGGCAAGGCCTTTGCTGGGTCGCGGTTATAGAGTGCTTCTTGCGCCAGCTCGTCGGCCATCAGCAGTTTGAGCCAGTCGACCAGCTCGGAGGTGGAGGGTTTTTTCTTGAGTCCGGGCGCCTTGCGAAGCTCGAAAAACACTTCTAACGCTTCGCTGACCAGCTTAGGGGCGATATCTGGAAAGTGAACATCGACAATCGCCTGCATGGTCTCGCGGTCGGGGAATTCGATGTAATGGAAAAAGCAGCGGCGCAGAAAAGCATCCGGCAGCTCTTTTTCGTTGTTGGAAGTGATAACGATGATCGGGCGCTGCTCGGCGCGGATGGTTTCCCCAGTTTCGTAAACGTGAAATTCCATACGATCCAGTTCCTGGAGCAGGTCGTTGGGAAATTCGATATCCGCCTTGTCTATTTCGTCGATCAGCAGCACCACACGCTCGCCAGCGGTAAAGGCATCCCAGAGTTTACCGGGCTTGATGTAGTTAGCGACGTTCTCGACACCTTCCACGCCCAGCTGTGAATCCCGCAGACGGCTTACCGCATCGTACTCATACAGCCCCTGGGCCGCCTTGGTGCTGGATTTGATGTGCCAGGTGATCAACTGAGTATCGAGAGATTCAGCCAACTCTTCAGCCAGCAGTGTTTTGCCAGTGCCCGGCTCGCCTTTGATGAGAAGTGGCCGCTCAAGCACCACGGCGGCATTTACCGCCTGCTTGAGTGCATCGGTTGCGATATACGAAGAGGTGGAGTCAAATGCCATAACGGGCCTCGGCTTGTCGGAAGCATAATAGAAATAAGATTCAAACAAGTGTACGTGAGGCTGGCCGCCCAGGCCAAGCGGTAGGGCTGTCAGTCGTCAGGCCTTATTTGGCGGCACGATGCCCTGGCGCTGCATTTGCCGATACACCGTTGGCCGTGAAACGCCCAGTTCGCGGGCAACGGCGCTGATATTCCACTGATGCTGCTGAAGCTGTGTGATGAGATGACTATCGGCGGTTTCCCTCGCAGGGGTGGTTAGCGAAGGCGTGTGGGTAATGCGCTGGCTCAGGCACTGTTCGGGCAAGTCGTAAACGGTGATTTCATCGCTCTCGGCAGTCACTAAGGCAAACGCCAGGGCGTTTTTAAGCTGACGAATATTGCCGGGCCAGGCGTAGGCGAGCAGGGCGCTGATGGCATCGGCCCGTAGACGGGGCGATTGGCTGCCGCCGCGCTCGCTGACCACATCGTTAAACACCTGACGAATCACGTAGAGCTTGTCGGCGCGTTCACGCAGTGGTGGCAAGCGCAGCTGGGCGCCGTTTAATCGGTAGTAGAGGTCTTCGCGGAAGGCTCCCTCCTCAATCAACTTGTCGATATGGCGATGGGTGGCAGTGATCACGCGGAGGTCGACCTTGACGGGTTTGTTCGCCCCCAGCGGCATCACTTCACGCTCGGCGAGTACCCGCAGCAGGCGGGTTTGCAGGGCCAGCGGCATATCGCCAATCTCATCTAAGAATAGCGTGCCGCCATGGGCTTGAGGGATGAGCCCGCGCATGCCTTTGGCACGTCCGCCGGTAAATGCGCCGGGTTCATAGCCGAATAGCTCGCTCTCAATCAGCGCTTCGGGAATGGCAGCACAGTTCACCGCAATAAAAGGCCCTTTTGCTCGGTTGCCGCTGTCGTGCAGGGCGCGGGCGACGACCTCTTTACCTGTACCGGTTTCACCGCTGATCAGCACGTTGACACTGGCTTCGTTACGCAGCCGTTCGGCCAGTTTTTGCAGCTTGCGTATGGCGGGGTCGTCAGCACCTAGCCGTGCTAGCGGCTTGGGCTGCGTGGAAGTTGTCTTATTCGGTGGGGCAGTGCGCGGCCTGCGGGGCTCCAGAAGGCTAATAAAGTAGATGGCGTTGCTGGCGCGGGCACGGAACGCACGAAGCTGGTCATCAGTGGCGCTATTAATACTCAATACATCGGTAATCTCGCATTCAAACAACTCGCTGAGCATGGTCGCGTGTTGTGCAGCCCAAGGCGGCCAGCGGCGCTGATGGTCGGCGATCAGTTCACGGCCAACGGCATTGGCGGCGATCACTTGGCCGTTCTCCTCAATGGCGATCAGGCCGCGGCCATTCACATGGACAAACTCTCGGGAGGTGTCCAGGCGCACCATCAAACAGTCGCGGTAACGCTGAAGGAAGTAGGCGTCTTCGATCATGCGGGCGTAAAGCGTGACCAGCGATAGGCTGAAATTCTGGCTTTCATGCTGGGCAGGCGATTGCAGCGCCGAGATATCCAGCACGGCCATCACGTTGCCCTGCGGGTCGGCAATGGGGGCGGCGGTGCAGGTGAGCGAAATATGCGTAGCGTCGAAGTGCTCCTGACGGTGGCAAATGATCGCTTGGCGGTCGTAAAGGCAGGTGCCTACTGCGCAGGTCCCCGCGAAGCGCTCGTCCCAATCGGCACCTAAATAGAGGCCCGCTTTGCGCAGCTGCTGGTCTTGATTTGGGTTGCCGCGAAACTCGACGGTAATGCCGCGATGGTCGGTGAGCAGCAGCACGTAGCCCAGTTGGGCGATTTGCCCGTAAAGCTGCTCGACCCCGGCGCGGGCAACGTGCAGCAGCTCATCGACGGATTCACGATGTTCTATGAGTGTTTGCTGAGGCACCACGCGGGCAGGGCGTGGCTGCGTAGGGTCGAGCTGGTATTCGTTCAGGCAGCGCAGCCAAGAGCGCCGAATCATGGGTTGAGCCGGTAGTTGTGGTATTTCCAAGCCTTCGCCGAGCTGGAAAATATGCTCGATATGCTGGCGCTGAACGGATTGAAGCCGTGCAGGTGGCGACTGAGTGGGCATGGCGTTTTACGCTCTGGGGCTTGTTGTTGTTCTTCAAGCCTATGCGCTCTGAGGGTGGTGTCAACGTGCGTGTATTACGCCGTTAGTCGTGCGTTACACCTGTAACGTTTTACTGTAAACGGTGTGACAGGTGTACGTGTTTTACAACGCCTTAGCGAAAGCAGATTAAACTACATTGTTTTTACTTTTCAATTGCTTATTGATAGTTTGGCGTATTTGGCACGGCGGGTGCTTAGGGTTGGATGTCTTATCGACAATTCAACAACAACAACGACCTTGGAGTACCCGCGATGACTGACACACAAGTACGCACACCACAAAACGCTACCAGCACCGTCAACGCATGGCTGCATGATTTTGATGAGGCGCTGCAAGCGCAGGATATTCAGCGTGTGCTATCGCTGTTTAACGACGAGTGCTATTGGCGTGACTTTCTTACCTTTACCTGGAATTTAAAAACCTGCGAAGGCAAAGATGATATCCAGGCGATGCTCGATGCCACGCTGGCCCATACCCAGCCCACCCAGTGGCAGCTGGAAGGGGAGGCTAGCGAAAACGGCGATACCGTTGAGGGGTGGTTCATCTTTAAAACAGCCGTGGCTAGCGGCAAGGGTTACTTGCGCCTGAAGAACGGCAAGTGCTGGACACTGCTCACCACCATGCAGGCGCTGGATGATTTTCCAGAGCCGCGCAATCACCACCGGCCAAAAGGGGCAGAGCACGGTGCCAACAAACAGCGGGAAACCTGGCTGGAAGCGCGGGAGCGCGAGGAAGCCGAGCTGGGCTACAAACAGAAGCCTTACTGCGTGATTATCGGTGGCGGCCAGGGTGGAATTGGCCTTGGGGCGCGGCTGAAACAGATGGGCGTGCCGACCATTATCATCGAGCGCAACGAGCGCGCGGGGGACTCCTGGCGCAACCGCTATAAATCGCTCTGCCTGCACGATCCAGTGTGGTACGACCACCTGCCCTATATTCCCTTCCCCGAGAACTGGCCGGTGTTTGCCCCGAAAGACAAGGTGGGCGATTGGCTGGAAATGTACACAAACGTGATGGAGCTCAATTATTGGAGTGCCACCGAGTGTCAGAATGCACGCTTCGATGAAGCCGCAGGCGAGTGGATCGTGAACGTGAAGCGTCACGGCGAGGAGATCACGCTACGCCCGAAACAGCTGGTGATGGCCACCGGTATGTCCGGGGTGCCTAACGTGCCTCAGTTCCCAGGGGCGGAGAGCTTTAAAGGCGAGCAGCAGCACTCCAGCCAGCACCCAGGGCCGGATGCTTACACGGGCAAAAAGTGTGTGATCGTGGGCTCGAATAATTCTGCCCACGATATTGCCGCGGCACTCTGGGAGCACGATGCCGATGTGACCATGCTGCAGCGCTCGTCGACCCACATCGTCAAGTCGGATTCATTGATGGAAGAAGTGCTGGGGCCACTCTACTCGGAGGAGGCGGTGGCCAGTGGGCTGACCCATGACAAAGCCGATCTGATTTTTGCCTCGATTCCTTACAAAGTACTACCGGACTTCCAGCGCCCGGCGTTTGATGCCATTAAACAACGCGACGCTGAGTTCTATCAAAAGCTGGAAGACGCGGGCTTTATGCTCGATTTTGGCGACGATGAATCCGGTCTGTTCTTGAAGTACCTGCGCCGTGGTTCGGGTTACTACATCGATGTCGGCGCCTGTGACTTGGTGGCCAATGGCGATATCAAGCTACGTAGCGGCCTAGGGATCGAACGAATCAATCCACACTCCATCACTCTTACCGATGGCAGTGAGTTAGAGGCAGATTTAATCGTTTATGCCACTGGCTACGGTTCCATGAACGGCTGGGCGGCGCGGCTTATCTCTCAGGAAGTGGCGGATAAAGTGGGCAAGTGCTGGGGCTTGGGCTCCGACACCACCAAAGACCCCGGCCCCTGGGAAGGCGAGCTACGCAATATGTGGAAGCCCACCCAGCAGGAAGCGCTTTGGTTCCATGGCGGCAACCTGCACCAGTCCCGGCACTACTCGCACTATTTGGCGCTGCAGTTAAAGGCTCGTATGGAGGGGCTGGAAACGCCCGTCTATGGGCTGCAGCCGGTTCACCATACGTCGTAACAGGAAGCGTAAGCCATGAGTCAGACAAGCATGCAGGCAGCGGTTTGGTATGCCGCCAAAGATTTACGCGTTGAGCAAGTCTCGGTTCCCACCATCAGCGATCCCCATGAAGTGAAGGTGAAAGTGGCTGCCTGTGGTATTTGTGGCAGCGACTTGCATGAGTATGCCGCCGGGCCGATTTTTATCCCGGTGGGCAAGCCGCACCCTATTAGCGGCGAACAGGCGCCGATCATCATGGGCCATGAGTTCGCTGGGGAAGTGGTAGAAATTGGCGAGAAAGTAACGCGGGTGAAGGTAGGCGACCGTGTGGCGATTGAGCCGATTCTCTCCCCCAATAAGGATGGCGCTTATCAGATGGAGCGCTACAACCTCACGCCCTTGCTGGGCTTTCACGGCCTCTCGGGTGGTGGCGGCGGCTTTTCCGAGTTCACCGTGATGGGCGAGCACATGGTACACAAGCTGCCGGATGATCTCAGCTTCGAGCAGGGCGCGCTGGTAGAGCCAGCCGCCGTGGCGCTACATGCGGTGCGCCAAAGCTGCCTAAAAGCCGGGGATAGTGCGGCGGTGTTTGGTGCTGGGCCGATTGGTTTGATGACCATCGAAGCGCTAAAAGCTGCAGGGGCCGCGCAGATTTATGCGGTGGAAGTGGCGCCATCTCGCAAGGCCAAAGCTGAAGCGTTAGGTACCACTGTGGTTGATCCGCAGCAAGACGATGTGGTGGAGAAACTGCAAGCCTTAAGCGGTGGCGGGGTGGACGTGGCGTTCGAAGTCACCGGTATTCCTGCCGTGCTCAACCAAGCGCTGCACAGCACCCACGAAGGGGGCGAAGTAGTGGTGGTGAGTATTTGGGAAGGGGAAGCCAGCTTTCATCCCAATGATTTGGTGATTAAAGAGCGCACCATGAAGGGCATTATTGCCTATCGTCATGTGTATCCTGCGGTGATGGCACTGATGCAGCGGGGCTACTTTCGCGCTGAAGATATGGTCACTCAGCGCATTCCACTGGCGGACATTGTGGAGGAGGGCTTTGAAGCGCTGCTAAACGATAAGGCCCAGGTGAAAATTATCGTCACGCCTTAGGGTTACCTTCCGGCATAGCGTAAGGCCATCTTCGGATGGCCTTTTTTGATGCGGCTGTGTCGCTACTCGGCATAAATCATTTTGCGCGTCATACCGCCATCGGCCACAAAATTTTGTCCGGTGATAAAGCCTGCCTCTGTTGAGAGCAAAAAGCGAGTCAGCGCGGCAATATCGTAGGGTGTGCCGACGCGGCCTGCGGGGTGCTGCTCGCGGTCTACCGCGCGATGTTCGACCGGCTGCTGGCGGCTGGGTTTTTGCCAGTCACCGACTTCAATCCAGCCAGGGCTGATCGCGTTGACGCGAATCTCAGGACCGAGGCTGACCGCTAGCGCATGGGTGAGGGCGACAATGCCGCCTTTGCTGGCCGCGTAGGCCTCGGTATCCGGCTCCGATTGAAGGGCGCGGGAAGATGCCATCAGCACAATGCTGCCACCGTGAGGGCGTAAATACGCGGCTCCGTGTTTGGCACACAAAAAAGCGCCGGTGAGGTTGGTGTTTAAGTAAGCTTGCCATGTCTCCAGTGAAAGCTGCTCCACCGGGCCATGGAAGGGGTCTGCGATGCCTGCGTTATGCACGATGCCGTTTAGCTGGCCAAAGTGGTTTACCGTTTTTTCAAGGCTATGCACCACCTGCGCCTCATTGCTGGCATCCGCCATAAGTGTTAGCAGGTTTTCACGGCGGGGCAGCCGCTCAGCGGCCTCACTTAGGGCTTCTTCGTCGATATCAGTGATGGCAACGCGGTAACCGCCGGTGAGCAGTGTGTGGGCGATACCGAGGCCAATTCCCTGGGCACCGCCAGTGATATAGATAGTTTGAGGTGTGGTCATCACTGTTTTCCATAGTAGGTGGAGCGGCTGAAAGTGGCAGCCGTTTGAATGTGAAATATCGATACAACCAGCGACAGCCGACGAATTAATGCATACATTTAGACTAATTAAATAAGCTTAGCTGCACAATTCCCGATAGATTATATGTGCCGTCACCTAACCCGCGGGGTTTGAATATAAAAGCGACACCATCAACGAAATTACTCGTGCCAACCGGCAGCAGTACACAGTAGTGGTAGCGATGATAGATATTGACCATTTCAAAAAAGTTAACGATACGTACGGTCATGCGGTAGGCGATGTCGTAATTGCTTCTGTTGCCACACTCCTGCGCCAGCGTTTGCGTCAAACGGACATCATAGGTCGCTATGGGGGCGAGGAATTTTTGGTCGTTCTTCCATATTGTGAAGCAGAGGATGGGTGGAAAAAGCTGGAAAATATACGGGAATATTTTTCACGTTTGCGCTTTAGACAAGGCGACATTGAGTTTGCCTGTACGCTTTCAGCGGGGATGGTATGTAGTGCCGATGTGCTAGATGAGGAACGGGAAAGGCTGCTTGTGACAGCAGACGAAGCGCTATACCGCGCTAAACGTGGTGGTCGAAACCAAGTTTGCCAGTAACCCTGACTCGTTTTGAGGCAATCAGCCAGTAAAATGCGCGTTGTTGGTGCGCTTTGCAGTGTGTGAAAGCGCTATTTAAATGTTGAATTGCCATTAAATTTTATAAGTAATTGTTTTATATATATTAAAAATATAGTGGCACGCCGTTCGCAATATAAAGAGTAAGCAGCAAATGAATAGAGCGACCTATGATTGAGCTGGTGCTTTCCCTTCTTTGCTACATCGTTGCGGTTTAGCCGCACGATACATCGAGTGAGCTGGCGTGCTCCACCTGGGTCCCCTTCGGGGGACTTTTTTTTATGCCTGAATTTTATGTACAGAAAAACGATCAGGGGCTAATTTACTTATATTAATATTTCACAAGATATTTGGAAACACTGTTTTTATACTATATACTGTATAGGAAGTTGGATAGCAAGAATCGCAATCCCTAAGCGCAAGGAACTGCGCGCTGCATAATGAGGACGACCCTGATGAGTAATATGAAACTGATTTCTGCCGCTGTAATCACTGCTGGTTTCACTCTGGCAAGCTCTGCAGCTCTTGCTTATAACGCTGGCGATGTATTTGTCCGTGGCGGCGTTGCCCAGACGGATACGGGTTCAGATAATGGCAATGTAGCCGGTGATTCATTAAGTGTTGATGAAGCGCGCGGACTAACCTATGGCGTGGGTTACCTGTTTACCGATAAGGTCGGTGTTGAGCTGAACAGCTCCGAAGAATTCGAGCACGACTTGAGTGTAGCCGATGTGGGAGCGGGCAGTATTGATCGCTTGCCGGTTAACCTGCTGGTTAACTACTACCCGCTGGGCGGCTTGGATTCACGCGTGCAGCCTTACGTAGGTGCTGGTCTTAACTACACACATTTCTCCAGCGAGCCGAGCGGCTTGAGCGTTGATGAAAGCTACGGCGCCATTGGTCAGGTGGGTATTGATCTGGCCGTGACTGATAACATCATGCTGAATGGCTACGCAAGCTACGCGGATGTGAACGCCGATATCAACGTTGGCGGTGAAGTCGACATTGAACCGGTTACTATTGGCGGCGGTGTTACTTACCGCTTCTAATCGAGTACTGACATGTTTTGTGGTTATCCAACGCCCGGCCTTGTGCCGGGCGTTGCTCGTTTAGGGAGCGGAAAAATAGCGCATTACGTTAGATTATCAAAACCGCTTTCTGTGACCGCGATGTTATCTTCAATGCGGATGCCGCCACAGGGTGAGAGCTGATCAATTAGTAGCCAGTTAATGGGCAGTGATGTGCTACGCAGAGGGGCGAGCAGCATAGTGATAAAATAGAGACCTGGCTCTATGGTCACAACCATACCTGGACGCAGCGTACGCGTTAGCCGCAGCGCTGGGTGCTTTTCTGGGGCTGGTGCTGGCGTGCCGTCTGGGTGACGCAATCCAGCGACATCGTGTACTTGCAGGCCCAGCGAATGACCTAACCCATGAGGGCAGAAGGCTCGTGTTACCCCTTCAGCAACCGCTTGCTCTGCGGTGCCTTTGAATAGACCGTGGGCCACCAATATCTCAGCTAGCTGTTGATGCATTTGCTCATGTAGGGCAATAAAGCTAACGCCTGGCGCAACGCCTTTCACAAGCTCATCTTTCAAATCATGCATGGCTGTGACCAATTCGCCAAACGCAGCGGGTGCATCGGGGCCAGCGTAGGCGCGAGTAATATCAGCGCAGTAACCTCGAAACCGACGACCAGCATCTACTAACAGGCTGTAACGCCGTTTAGGCGCATTCAGGTCGTAATGCTGGTAATGCAGTACCCCTGCGTGTTCATTTAAGCCGATGATGTTTTGGTAAGGTACGTTTGATTCGCGCTGACGACTGGCGCCTAAGTAAGCCAATTGAATATCCAGTTCACCGGAGGCGCCAATAAACGCTGCTTGCGCTGCTTGATGGCCCGCTATCGCTAGGCGGTTGGCTTCACGAATACAGGCAATCTCATAGGGCGTTTTAAATAGCCGTAATTCATCCAGTGAATTCACCAGCTGCTCAGGCTGACGTTCGGCTTTCATCGTCTGCTGATGACTGGCTGAGAGTTGGTCAGTATCGCCGATAATGGCCGCATTACCGATCAAGGGCGGTGTGATTTTGTCGCTGCAAAAGTGAACATCGAAGGCGGTCACCCAAGGCTCTTCGGGAAGATGAGTGGGTAAATGCCAAAAATCGGCGGGTGCATACAAGTATAGCTGTGGGCGTTTTTCTGGCTGAATAATCAGCCAGCTATGCTGTACATCGGCTAAGCCCACCCAGTGTATGAAATGGCCGTAAGTCTGAAAGGGGGGCGTATGATCGTCAGCAAAATGCACGCTTGCATGACCACTGTAAATCGCTAGGCTATCAAATCCATGCTCGGTCAACATCGACGCATAGGCGCGCTGAAGGTGGGCTATGTGATCGAGTTGCAAGTTAAAAAGAGTGCTCGACATGCAAACCGTGTCCTTTCTCAAGTAAGCTTTCTCGAAGACGGCTTCAAGTGCGTGGAGTGGCGAGTTCACTCCAGAAACCGTCGAGTTCAGCGTGGTGGTGGCTTTGATGGCGATAGAGCCGTAGTTCCATCGGCACATCCCAACGGCTATCGCCCGCTCTTACCAGCGTACCTTGAGCAAGCTCTGCGGCCACGTTGCGCTCTGGCAACCAGCTCATGCCGTAGCCAAGCAGCACCAGCTCTTTAATGCCCGCCGCGTAGAGATTTTCACTCTGCGCAGTTAAGTAAGTGCTTTGTGGCAACCTAGCCAAATGGGCTTTAACCGCTGAGCCAAGCAAGCCGCGCTTTGGGTAAGCAAGCCAAGGCGCTGGTTGATGGCGCGACCCTGGTAGCAACGCACAGGGCTCTCCCTCTGCATTTAACCCAGTCACCGGAATCAGCCTTTCATGACCGATTACCCGGTAGTTGCAGGCACTGGTATCAATATCCAGGTCGCAGCGCCCAATCGGCCAGTAGCAGATGGCAAGGTCGCACTCGGCCCGCGCTAACGCTTGAAAATAGTCATTAGCTACCCAGCCAGTCGCCCGCAAATAGGGCTGTACGCGGTCTTGCCAGCCTGTAGAGGCAAGCCATTCAGGCAAAAAATGCGGCAACAGGCTCTGCGGCGCCGCCACCATAATACGCCGCTGCTGGCCAGCATTGATTTCACGCACCCGGTCTCGCGTAAGCCGCACTCGCTCGGTCACCTGTTCGCACAGGGTTAAAAACTCCTCACCAGCAGGAGTGAGCGAAAGGGGTAGCGTTTGACGATTAATCAGCGTTACGCCCATCTCCTCCTCAAGCAACTTAATCCGCCGAGAGAAGGTGGGCTGGGTAACGTGTTGATCATCTGCTGCGCGGGAGAAGTGCCGCGTTCTGGCCAGGGCAATAAAATCTTCTAGCCAGCGAATTTCCATGCTCTACCTCTCAGCGACTTGGCTCGCTGTATTGTAAAGGGGGGCCTACTCATAGGCGCCCCTCTTCAACAGCGTGGCATGCGACACGGGTTCCGTCATCCTGTGTTTGCAAAAGGGGAATCTCTTGCTTACAGCGTGAATTGGCATGCGGGCAGCGGCCATGAAACACGCAGCCGCTGGGTAAATTAACCGGGGTCGGCACTTCACCGGATAGGCGAATATGCTGAGGGCGGTCATCCTTTAAGCGTGGGATCGCCGAGAGTAGCGCCTGGGTGTAAGGATGGCGCGGCTTTTCAAACAGCGTGGCCGTCGTGGCAATTTCACACACTGTACCCAAGTACATCACCGCCACACGGGTGCCAAAATGCTCGACCACGGCTAAATCGTGGGTGATGAAGAGATAAGTCAGGTTCCGCTCTTGCTGGGCTTCCATCAGCAGGTTGAGCACCTGGGCTTGAATCGAGACGTCGAGGGCAGAAATAGGCTCATCGGCGACGATGAATTCCGGATCCACGGCCAGGGCACGCGCAATCGCGATACGCTGACGTTGCCCCCCCGAGAACTCGTGACCAAAACGCTTGCCCCAGTCGGGATCGATACCCACTGAGTGCATTACTTCTTCAACCTTTTCGAGGATTTTTGGCCGCTTCCAGTCAGGATGATGCAGGCGCAGCGGCTCTTCCAAGGTTTGCTGAATGGTCATGCGTGGGTTAAGCGATGCATAAGGGTTCTGGAAAATCATCTGCATACGCTTGCGATACGGCAGCAACTGACGCGAGCTTAAATTATCGATACGTTGGCCATCGTAGCGAATCTCGCCTTCAGAGGGTGTCAAAAGCCCCATCACCGTACGTGCCACGGTGGACTTACCGCAGCCAGATTCGCCCACCACACACAGTGCTTCACCGCGTTTGATATCCAGGTTCACGCCGTTAATAGCATGGACGTGCTCTTGATGACGCACCAGCTTGCCGCCCTTGAAGCGCAGCTGATCAAGAAAATCACCCGAGAGAGAGAAGCGCTTTTTCAAATCGCGGATCTGCAGCAGCGAATCAGCACTCTCTTCGTTCTGACGAGGAGTAGGCATAGGGTTTTCCGTTATGGCCTCAGCGTGCGCACTCATGAGATTTCCTCCTTCAAACGGCGATCTTCAAGCATTTCAGCCACCATATGGCACGCCACGCGGCAGTTGCCGGAGTCGACAAACTCGGGCACTTGCTGGGTGCAGGCGGGGCGGGGCTGGCCATCGGCGCGATTGATAAAATCGCAGCGCGGGTGAAACGCGCAGCCGCTTGGCAGGTTAGAAAGCGACGGCATACTGCCACGAATCTGATTGAGCTTTTCGCCCGGCGTTGCCATCTGTGGCAAGGCGTTGATTAGCCCTTGGGTATAGGGGTGTTGCGGGTCATTAATGATTTCCCGTGTCGGCCCTTGCTCAATCACTCGGCCAGCGTACATGACCAGAATGCGCTGAGTGACCTGGCTGACCACGCCCAAATCGTGGGTGATCAGAATAAGCCCAACATTGTGTTGCTCGCAGAGTTCAAGCAGCAGCGCCATGATTTCGGCTTGAATCGTCACGTCAAGCGCCGTGGTCGGCTCGTCGGCAATGATAATGTCCGGGTCGAGCAGCAGCGCAATGGCGATAATAATCCGCTGGCGCATACCGCCGGATAGCTCGTGAGGATACTGATCCAAACGCGTTTCCGGTGAGGGAATTTGCACCTGTTGCAGCTTATCCAAGGCAATCGCGCGGGCTTCTTTGGAGGAAATACGCCGGTGCGCTTTCAAACACTCAACCATTTGCTCGCCAATGGAGAGCACTGGGTTGAGCGTCATCATCGGATCTTGGAAGATCATCGAGATGCGATTGCCGCGCACTTTGCGCAGGCCGCGCTCAGACATGCGGTTGAGCACTTGGCCGTCAAAGTTGACGGTACCGCCCGCAATAAAGCCTGGCTTAGCGATTAAATTGAGTAGCGAAAAAGCCGCGACGGATTTACCTGCGCCAGATTCACCGACAATGCCCAAACGCTCACCGCGCTCAAGGCTGAAACAAATGTCCCGCAAGGCGTGGACTTCACCCTGGCGCAGCGCAAAGCGGACATCAAGATTATTGACTTCAAGTAGTGCCATGGTGTCCTCAGCCTTTGTAGAGTCGTGGGTTCATGACATCGCGCAGCCAGTCACCGAGTAGATTGATCGACAGCACCAGCACCACCAGTACCGCACCTGGAATTAAGGTAATCCACCAGGAGCCGGACTGAATATAGTCAAAGCCTGATTTAATCAACGAGCCCAGAGATGGATGCGTTTCCGGCATCCCAAGCCCCAGAAACGACAGCGCCGCTTCTGAAATAATCGCGTTGGCAATCTGTACGGTCGAGATAACGAAGATCGGCGACATGGTGTTGGGCAGCACGTGGCGGAACATAATGCGCTTGCTGCGAAGCCCCATTACACGGGCAGCATCTACGTACTCTTTGTTTTTCTCTGCCAGCACCGAGGCGCGCACGGTGCGGGCATACTGCGGCCATTCGGCCAGGCCGATAATCAGGATCAGCATCATTACTGCGTATTGGCTATAGAAGGCGCTGCCCATGGTCGCTTTGACCAAAGCGCCTACCACGATAGCGACCATTAGCGTCGAGAAAGAGAGCTGAATATCCGCTAGCCACATCAATAGGGTGTCGACACGCCCGCCAAGATAGCCCGCCATCAGGCCGAAAGTGACCCCTAGCAGCGCTTGCAAAATGACCGCGCCAAAGCCGATCAGTAGCGAGACGCGTGTGCCATACAGCACAATCGACCATAAATCGCGGCCCTGGGCATCAGTGCCTAAGGAGTAGCGCTCATCGGCCCCCTCAATCCAGAAGGGTGGCAGCTCTGAGGCCATAATATCGATCTGAGCGAGGTCGTAAGGGTCTGTCGGCGCCAACAGCGGTGAAGCAAAGGCGGCGATAACCATACAAATAAACACGGCCAGGCAGAGCTGTGCGGTGCGGTCATGCTTGAAGCTGTACCACATATAGGAGTCACGCATGCGCTCCCAGCGGCCGGGTGAAGCGCTCGCTTGTGAAGAATTACTTGTGGTGCTCATGCGGGCTTCCCAGTCAGTTTAACGGTGGGGTTCACCAGACCGTAGATCAGATCCACAATCGTATTGGTGACGACAAAAATAACGCCGACAATCATCAGGTAGGTCACGATTAGCGGTATATCAGCGCGGTTGATCGCATCCAAAAACATCAGGCCCATGCCCGGCCATTGGAAAACGGTCTCGGTCAGAATGGTGTAGGCCACCATCGTGCCGATCTGTACACCGCCGACGGTAATCACCGGTAGCATGGTGTTTTTAAGCGCGTGAACAAAATACACGCGGCGCATAGAGATACCTTTGGCGCGGGCGTATTTAACGTACTCCGACTGCAGGACTTCCATCATTTCGGCGCGGATAAGTCGAATAAACAGCGGCAGCATGATAGAGGCCAATGAGACGGCCGGTAATACTAGATGCTGTAAGCCGTTCCAGGTGGCTAAATTGGTATCCCAGTTACCCACCACATTCACCAGATCATAGCCACGGCCAAAGGACGGCATATTGCCTTCGGTAGAGAAGAAGGCGTTTAGCCAAGCACCCCAGCCGGTATTTTCTGGGAATAGCGTCACGGTAACGCCAATCGCGAAAATTTGAATAAGCACGATCGCGGTAAGAAACACGGGGATTGAAATACCGATAATCGATACACCCATGAATAGTCGCGAAATCGGCGAGCGGGGTTTGATCGCGCTGTAGACGCCGATAGGTACTGAAAACAGCACAATTATCAACGTCGCCGCAAATACCAGCTCTAGGGTGGCGGGTAAGTGGCGGGCGATGACTTCTAAGGCCGGTTCGCGGTAAAAATACGAGTAGCCAAAATCACCTTGAACGGCATTTTTAGCAAAGCGCGCGTATTGCACCAGGAAGGGGTCATTCAGGCCTAAACGCTCACGAATTTCTTCGCGTTCGCTTTCCGGCACTGACTGGCCGACCATCTGCTGTACGGGGTCACCCAGGTTGTCCTGAATGGCGAAGGCCAGCACGCTGATGACAAACATCACCAAAATTGCGTGCATCAGCCGCTTGATTAAAAAGGCAATCATGGCGTACGCCACCTATGTGAAGGGTTCATCAAAGAAAGTAGGGGCATGGTTATTCAAAGTGTTTGCAGGTTCGAGCCGCCAAACAAAAGGCTTCGCTCCCTAAACACATAGGGAGCGAAGCATACTGGCAGTTAATATTGCAGTAACTCTTTTGGCACTATGCAATTAATGCGCGATGGACATGATTAGTCGTCGCTGCTTTTAACGACCAAGTCACCCAGGTAAGGGAAGTCGATAGCGTTCACCACCGGCTCAGCCTCAACACCATCCGCCGCGGCGTAGGCAAGGTTCTGCCAGTGCAGCATGATGAAACCGACGTCTTCGTAAAGCATGGCTTCGGCTTCACGCAGCATTTCGTTGCGTTTTTCCAGATCCGTTTCGCTATCCGCTTCGGTTACCAGTGCATCAATCTCTTCGTTGCAGTAGCTGCCGTAGTTGTACTGACCCGCGCCGGTTTCTTCATCGATACAGAAGGTGAGGTACTGGAAGAAGTTAGCGCTGTCTTCCGTATCGGCGTGCCAGCCGATCATTGCCATATCAGATTCACGGGTATCGTACTCAGGCCAGTACTGGGCGAGCGGCATGGTGCGTAGATCAACTTTAATGTTGATTTGCGCCAGCATGTTGGCCACTGCTTGGGCGATCTGAGCATCGTTCACGTAGCGGTTATTGGGGGCGATCATTTCAACGCTGAAGCCCTCTTCATATCCCGCTTCCGCCATTAGCTCTTTGGCGCGTTCGATATCGTAGCGTGGTGTTAAATCAGGGTTGTGGCCTGAGTAACCCTCTGGGGAGAACTGGCCAGCCGGGTTAGCAAAGCCACGCATCAAACGGTCAGCAATGCCTTCTTGATTAATGGCCAGATCAACTGCTTGACGAACGCGGGCGTCTTGGAAGGCTTCTACGCGCTCTTCGTTCATTTGGAAGCCAATGATGCGGGTACCGTCGATCTCAATCAGATTGACGCCATCTGCTTCACGGACACGGTCTAAATCGTTGGGCGGAACGGCATCAATAAAGTCAACGCCGCCAGAAAGCAGTGCTGCAACGCGAGAGGCGTTTTCAGCGATAGGCGTCATGATGATGTTGGATACGTTGCCTTCGCTCTCAGTATCCCAGTAATCTTCGAAACGTTCGAAATCAACCCGAACGCCTTGGCGACGGTCGGTCACGATGAACGGGCCGGTGCCTGAAACGTTGCGTGAAGCGAAGGAGTTGCCCGCTTTGACGATTTCAGCTTTGTCGCTACCGTCGTCGGTTTCACCCGTATAGAACTCGCTATCCATCGGGAAGATGTACGTAGCAAGGTTGAGCAGCAGCGGGTAAGGTTCAGTGGTAACGATCTCAACGGTGTAGTCGTCAACCGCTTCGGCACTGGCAACGGGTTCAAAAATAGCGCGGTAGTCAGGGCTTTCTTTCAGGCGTTCAATAGTCCATACCACATCTTTAGCGGTGAATTCGTTACCGGAGTGGAAGGTAACGCCTTCGCGCAGCGTCATGCGCATAGTGGTTTCGTCTACTTGTTCCCACTCGGTGGCTAAGCGCGGCTCAAACTGGAAGTCTTTGGTCCAGCGTACGAGCGGATCGAACGCGAGGTGAGAGAAACGCAGCACGCCACCAGAGAGTTGTTCATGTAAATCGAGCGTTTCAGGGTCGGCAGAGTAACCAATACGAAGGGTTTCAGCACTTGCCGTCATCGGCAGCAATGTCGTACCTGCAACCACTGCACCAATAACAGAAGCCAGTAGGGTTTTCTTGAACGTCATAATTGTTCCCTTGGGTCATTGTTTATTGTTCGTTTTACAGATGCTTTCCCTCGCTAAAGAGCGGAAATACCCGTAAAACAGACACGGTCAGCTTTAAAGCTATCTTAATAACATAGGCTAACAACATAGAGACTGCCTGTTGCGTCATACAATCGAAATAATGACAGGCATCATTCATCTGCTACATGACGTGGCTAGTAGCGGCACATTGCATGTTTGTAATTAGACGAAAGTGGTAAGAAAAAAGATAGGTCCGAATAGGCGGAGAAGCCGTATGTGGAAAAAAATCGTCGTGGCAGCCATGGCTTGGTACCTTCCCACCTTAGCTGTCGCCGTTGAACCAACGCCTGGAACCAATGCAGAGCAGGGCTCTGAGCATGATTTGCCACCCAACTCGGAAACGGCGGCTCAGATCAAAGGCTTGTTAGATGGTGAATTACGAGAATGGTTTATTTTGAGCCATGGCTATGATTCAAACGCATCATTTATTGAGTCAGGTGATGACCATATCACTATCGATATTACGGGATTTGTTGATGATGAGGCCTGGGAGACTCAAGAAGCGCTGTCTATTAGCCTGACGATAAACGAAGGGGAGCTGATCAGCGCCGTGGTGTTACACCCGCTGGGGGACTCGACCTCACCGCCGCTCTATACCTCTGAAGGGGGCGATGTAGAAGTAACGCTGACGCACTATGAGCGGGCCAGTCAACGAGTTCACGTGGCTGGCAAGATACAGGGCGTACTGGCGCTACAAATACAGCTGGATGAGCCTCCGAGTCAGGAAGAGACCATTGAGATTGATGTGGCGTTTGATGTGGAGGCGCAAAAAATAGAGTTTTGATATACCCGAAACTGGCATCTGCCCGTTTCGGGTAATACATGACGGTATAGCGTCGTTAGTTAGCCAAACTGCTTATGTAACCAGGCATTGATCGTGTCAGATTCGTACATCCATTCTTCCCGGCCATCGTCATGGATAATTTTGAGGCAGGGCACTTTAACTTTCCCCCCGCCTTCCAAGAGCGCCTGCTTATGGTCAGGGTCAAGCTGGACATCGCGCAGTTCAATGTTCAACCCCAGCCGCGCTATCTCTTTGCGTACCTTGATGCAAAACGGGCAGGTGCGAAATTGATACAGGGCTAGCCGCTGGCATGTCTGATCAATAGTGGCTTGCTCTTCAGGCGAGCGTTCAACTGACTTAGGCGTAGAGAGCTTTTCAGAAATCAGCATAAACGGGGCAAGCACTAAGCGAACGCCACGAAAGAAATAGCGGATTAAAATGCGCATCTAAAGGCTCCTTTCGCTGATGATTAGGCTCATATCAGCGTGCCGAGTGGAAAGAGAGTGATGGTTAACATTGATAAACAGTGGCCGCATCCTGCAACAACTGAAAGGATTTGTCACTTGAAGGGTGTTTTGACCCCGTTAATCGCGGTTTATAGTGATGAGTAGATGAGCAAATTGAGTCAGCATGCTAGGCTATTTGGTTATTTTTACGCCATATTTTGGCTTTTTAATTAAACGTCTTTGCGAATAGTTTATTGGCGAATAACGGGGCGAAAGCCATGCATCTGCATATTATTGGTATCTGCGGCACCTTTATGGGAAGCCTAGCGCTGCTGGCGCGTGAGTTAGGTCATCAGGTAAGTGGCTCTGACCAGCATGTCTATCCGCCCATGAGTACCCAATTGGTTGATGCGGGTATTATTTTGAAAGAGGGTTACCACGCGGATAATCTCTCGCTAGCACCGGGTATTGTGCCCGACCTTGTGATAGTCGGTAACGCGATGTCGCGCGGTAATGAAGAGGTGGAGGCACTACTTAATAGTGGCCTGCCATATACCTCCGGCGCGCAGTGGTTGGCAGAGCACGTATTGCCTGGTCGACGAGTGATTGCGGTAGCAGGTACCCATGGAAAGACGACCACTGCGAGCATACTGGCGTGGTTATTGGAAAGCGGCGGATTAATACCAGGGTTTTTGATCGGCGGCGTACCGCGTAATTTTGGTGTATCGGCGCGTTTAGGCGATCCGCGGGCGCCGTTTGTAGTGGAAGCTGACGAGTACGACACGGCCTTCTTCGATAAGCGGTCCAAGTTCGTTCATTACCGCCCGCATATCGCGATACTCAATAACCTTGAGTTTGATCACGCGGATATCTTCCCTGACTTGGCTGCCATTGAGCGCCAGTTCCATCATTTAGTGCGTACCGTGCCAAGCCAAGGCCAACTCTTAGTGGCTGATGAGCAGCCCGCTCTAGAGCGTGTGCTTGCCCAGGGCGCTTGGACCCCGGTCGCCCATTTTGGTGATCAAGCCACGAGTGAATGGCAGCTTACCCTTGAGCGTGACGATGCCAGCCGTTTCCAGGTGCTTCATTGTGGTGGCGAGCCAGGCCAAGATAGCCATTCTCAAAATAACAAGGGCCAAGACGAAGATGGTGTCGTTGAATGGGCGCTTACCGGTGAGCATAACGCTCGTAATGCGTTGGCAGCGTTGGCGGCAGCCAACGTGTGTGGGGTTGATTTAGTCCGTGGCTGTGCAGCGCTGGCGCGTTTTGAAACCCCCAGAAGGCGGCAGGAAGTGCGCGGTGAAATCAATGGTATTCAGGTCATTGATGATTTTGCCCATCACCCCACGGCGATTGCCGCCACGCTTAAAGGGCTGCGCGCGGCGACCACCAAGGGGCGGCTGCTGGCAGTGATTGAGCCGCGCTCCAACACGATGCGCTTGGGCGCGCTGCGCGAACGCTTGGTTGAGAGCGTGGCTGACGCTGATAGTGTGTTTTGGTTTCAGCCCACTGGGCTGGATTGGTCAATGGAGGAGCTGGTAGCCACTCAGGGGGCGCGTGCGCAGCTGCATAATGACATCGATAAATTGGTGGCGGCTGTGGTCATGCAAGCGTCACCATTGGACCGTATTGTAGTGATGTCTAATGGTGGTTTTGAGGGCGTGCATGAGCGCTTGCTGGCCGCTTTGACGACTGCCCAAAAAGCCGCCGCCAGCGAGGGGCATGTGTGACCAATCAAACTCAACCGCTATTCAAAAAGCCAGTTACCGTCGCACTTACCGGTGCCTCTGGGGCGCAGTACGGCCTACGTCTGATTGATGTGCTGGTCGCAGCGGGGCATGAAGTGTGGGTGATGATTTCCAAAGCTGCACACATGGTGATTGCCACCGAAACGGATATCGAACTGCCAGCGCAGCCTCAGCGGTTAGCTCAGGCGTTAAGTGAACGTAGCGGTGCCCAGCCTGGGCAGATTCGCTGCTTTGGGCGCGAAGATTGGATGGCGCCAGTGGCTTCAGGCTCCGGTGCGCCATCGGCAATGGTGGTGTGCCCGTGCTCAACGGGAACACTGTCGGCGGTAGCCACCGGAGCAAGCAATAATCTGATTGAGCGGGCGGCCGATGTTGCGATTAAGGAGCGTCGTACGCTGGTGTTAGTGCCTCGTGAAAGTCCGTTTTCCCCCATTCATCTTGAGCACATGCTGGCGTTAAGCCGCCTGGGCGTGGTCATTTTACCAGCGGCGCCGGGGTTTTATCATCGCCCACAAAGTATTGAGGATCTAATCGATTTTATTGTGGCGCGTATCCTAAACCAGTTGGGAATCGAGCATTCGCTGGTGCCTCGCTGGGGTGAGGTAGAAAGCACTGCTAACCCCTCATCAACTAAGGATAACTAATCTATGATCTCGTGGGCGACGCTCTCGGTTTTTGTACCAACGTTTTTGTTTGTCTCACTTACCCCAGGCATGTGCATGACACTTGCGATGGTGCTGGGTATGACCCAGGGCGTTAAGCGTACGCTGTGGATGATGATTGGCGAGCTGCTCGGTGTCGGCTTAGTCGCGGCAGCGGCGGGTGCTGGGGTGGCGGCGCTAATGCTACGTCAGCCAGAACTGTTTGTGTTGTTCAAATGGGTGGGCGGCGCCTATTTAGGCTATTTGGGCATTATGATGTGGCGTTCCCGTGGGCGAATGGCAATACCTAGCGAGCTGGATACTGGCCCACCAGCCAGTCGGTTACAGCTAGCGACGCAAGGCTTTGTGACCGCGGTAGCAAACCCCAAGGGGTGGGCGTTTTTTATGGTACTGCTGCCACCTTTTCTAGACAGTAATCGCCCATTGCCAGGCCAGCTCAGCCTGCTGATTGCGGTCATTTTAACCATCGAGCTCGCTAGCATGCTGGTCTACGCCACTGGGGGTAAAACGCTACGTAATGTGCTCGGCAAGAGCGGCAATGTGCGCTTACTTAACCGAATCGCTGGCACGTTGATGATAGGGGTTGGGCTCTGGCTTGCCCTTGGTTGAACAAAACGGTGTTAGTGCTTTAAACCGGCGGCAAAAACCCGACGCGGGCGCTGAGAAGTACCAATGATGCCACGCTGAGTAGAGGCCAGGGGCATGGCCGTAGGCTTGGCCGGGGCTGCTGCTGCCAATGCAGCAGGGTTAGTGCGCAGACAACTAAGCCTAACAGCGCGCCTCCCACCAGATCGCTAAACCAGTGCACGCCCACCACCAGTCTCGATAATGCCATAGGCAGTGCAAGCGCAAGCGCACACCAATAGGCCAAAAAGCGCTTATGGCGAGGCATTTCGGCTGCAATAAACGCTGCTGTCAGACCAAATAGCACCACAGCGGTGGATGTATGCGCGCTTGGGTAGGAAAAAGAGCCCATCAGGTAGTCCGGTGTGTCAGGGCGGGCACGTCCAAACAACCCTTTACCAATAATGTTAAGCAGTGCGACCCCTGCAAAGGCGCCGCCCCAGTGCCGTAGGGCATCCCAGCGTTTGCCTAACAGTAACCATACCGCCCACGGCAGTGCGAACGCGATAATGCCAAAGGTGTCGCCAATTTTTGCAAAAATATTCCCTACGCTGTAAACAATATCGCCGTGCAGCCCTGTAAACAGCCGATGAATAAAAATATCCATATCCAGTGGGCCGTTTTCGCCGATAACCATTAGCGTCCAGCCCGAGAGGCTACCAAGTGCTATGACCAGCAGTAGCAGGGAGGCTAATGGGACATCTCCAGATTGGCTCATTGCAAGCCAGGGGCGCCGTAGCAGTGGCAGCCGGCGAGCAGTACCGGCGATCATCCGGTAAAGTCGCCCATGCCGTGTGGCTTGATGGCGGCCCCATGAAAAAATAACCGCGAGAGCGACAACAATAACGGCCAGTATCAGTAAAGCGGCTTCAAGGCCTGGAGGTAGATTCAAATGGTGCTGCCAAGTGCGGCCTAGTAAGTAGCCGGGCAGAATATAAGCAGGTGCCCACAGGGCCGCCGAGGTTAGGTTGGCCCAAATAAAAGTGTGCGGCGGCATGCGCATCATGCCTGCCACTAAAGGGATAATGGGTCTTACAGGGCCTACAAAGCGGCCGATAAAAACCGACCATATACCGTAGCGCTCAAAGAAGCGTGACCCTCTTCCCAGCCACTCGGGATGCTGAGACAGTGGCCACCGCTGGGTAACGTGTTCGCGATGCCTGTAGCCGAGCAAAAAGCTGATGCCGTCACCTATTACAGCCCCGATAAAGGCCGCACCAATCAGCCATGCCAAGGTAATATCCTGATGTCCTGCCATAGAAGCCGTTGAGGTAATTAACACTACGCCAGGTACTAGCAAGCCCACAAGTGCAAGCGATTCCACTAATGAAATGACCAGCACCAGGCAAAGTAGTAGTAGGGGCGATGGCGCTAATGAGAGGAGCATATCGGCTAGCGGCACATACTTCTCCGGCGATAAATGAGGTGGGGGTTAACAATAACTTAAACGTTGGCGAGTGAGGCGCCGCGTGTCTCCAGGCGCTTTAAATAGCGCTCGAAGCTTTCTGCTCGACTGGGTAAGCAGGCCGCAATACGCGCTTCAAGCTGGCCAGTTTCCACTAGCACGCGCTCAGAAAGAGCTCGCTGTAAGCGCTCGCGAACCAATAGTGCGCCGCTTTCACTAGTATCTGGGAGAACCAACCAAAACGTAGCGTTATCGGCGCGGCCCAGGACATCATGATCACGACAGCGGCTATTCACTTCACTACATAGTGCGCCTAATAGAGCCGTCTGCGCGCGATGGCCAAATTGCTCTGCGGCCATATCCAGCTGCGGCAAGTGCACTACTAACACCGCTAGCTGTTGATTGAGCATGGCCGCACGCTGAAATTCGCTATTTAAGCGCTCTTTTAACGTATCAATGTGATAGGCGTTGCAGTCGCTATCGTTAGGGTCAGTCGCCCGAAGCAGTGCGCGGCGACGGGCGTGTTCCCAGCGAGGTAGCGCAAGGAGCAGCGTTAAGGCGGCATAGCCGACAATAATCGCTGGTGGCGCAGCGGCGACGGTGGGAAGCAGCCACCATAAGGGGCCGATAGCGATATTGACCAGTAACGCAGCCCACAACGGTAATAGTAAAAAAGTGGCGGTAATGGGCAGGCCAAGCCAAATGGGCGATGCCCCGGGGTGGTAGTAAAAAGCGCTAAGCACCACTGAGTAAGTGCAACAAAGCAATATGATGCGTGGTAGATAACTTTTCAGCCCTTGCCCGATATGCATGAGTACCGCTGACATGAGCAGCAGGGTCATGAACGTAGGGATCAGCAGGTCTCGGTAGTCACCCATGGCATATAGCCAAAGCGCATAACCCGCCATTAGCGTAATGCTGGAGGCGTAGGCGAGCGTCATCAACCGCTTGGGAATATGGTACTCGGTCATATCGTCTCTCGTACCCGCTCAGTCGGTAACTTACTCATCTCACATACCGATAGGGTTGCCGGTTCGATATCAATTAATTCAAGGTATTCACTCGTGATATTGTCGGGTAGATCGGCGAGCAGCAAGCTGCGTCGTTGAGCAGCTTCTTTCGGTGAGCGTGCGAGAAGGAGGGTGACCAGCGCCGTACTGCTTAAGCGGTATACATTTTCAAAATCATGCGTTAATTCACACAGTTTTTGTGCGGTTGGCCAAAGTTGATGACGCTTGACGTGCAGTATAAATACTTCTGCATGAATGCCTTCACGCTCACAGCGCGTTTGTTCGCGGGCAATGTCGCGCAGTAATTGTTCACCGGCCCATAAATTGAGCCCTGGAATCAAGCGTAAGCGCTGGCGAATAGAGCCGTTCATATCAATAAGCTGCTGTGCTCTGGAGAGGGCCAGCAAGCCAAGCACCAACAGGCAGCAGAGCAGCAGGATAAATTCAGGCTTTTCCAGTTGGGGTGCCACCATGACCGAGCTAACCAATGCGGCGCTGAGATGAAACGCCGCTACCCAATTATTTTGTGGCAGCATCAGCATGGCGGCCCAGGCCCAAATCAAAATGCTGTGCCGTTCAGGAGCGGCCGCAATTAACGCGACCAGCAGCACACCCGGCACAAGCTGCCATGGCAACCCTCGTGAGCGTCGGTGACTGAAGTCGAGCATTAGAGCGGTAATAAATAGCCAGCCGACTGAAAGCCACAGCACGAGTGCTGCGGCGGGCGGCGTAGCGGGCGTCCATAGCGCCAAAGCAACGGCTGCCGCTAAAAGATTGGCACGTAGTAGGCGTATTTTGTACTTGCTTTGCATGGTGACTTACTATTCGTCCTGAATAACCAGAAGTATCTGAGCAAGTGGGTGAGCGCATTATGAAAAACGTACGCGACACACATTAGCGCCTTAAGCATCCTCAGTATAACGTCGAAATGGCGTAACATAAGCACAAACGTAGAAACGGCTGCAAGATTATGTCATTCAAAGATATTGGGTTTATCATTTCATAACCACTGAACAACGTACCCTGGCCCTGCTTAGGGCATTATTCACTTTAGATTTTAATCTTAGTAGTTATTCTGAGCACTCAGTCTGGGTGATTCACCCGATTGCTTCAACATGGGCGCTTGGCTTGAATACATGGCTTGAGTACTGGAATTTCATATTTACACTTAGCACGCACGATGCCGCATGGAGACACTATGAGCGTTTCAACACCGTTCCAAGACGAGGCCCATCAGTACCTAGCGTCCGGAGACGTGCCCGCCTATATGCAGGCGTTGGGGCAGGCGGCACGCCGCGCAGCCAGTGAGCTACGCCGGGCGGATACGGGATTGAAAAACAGTGCCCTGATGGCAATGGCGCAGCGTTTGGCAGAAGCGCGCGGCCGCATTCTAGACGCCAATGCTGAGGATTTGCAGCGTGGCCGCCAGAGCGGCTTAGAGAGCGCGCTGTTAGACCGCTTAGCGCTAAACGATACTCGAATCGACGCCATGATTGAAGGGCTTCAGCAAGTGGCGAACTTGCCAGACCCAGTGGGCGAGATTAGTGATATGCGTTACCGGCCCAGCGGGATTCAGGTTGGCAAAATGCGCGTGCCACTAGGCGTTATTGGCATTATTTATGAGTCGCGCCCTAATGTGACGCTGGAAGCCGCTAGCCTTTGTCTAAAATCGGGTAATGTCTGTATTTTGCGTGGTGGTTCAGAAGCCAGCGCCTCAAATGCTGCGATTAGCGCCTGTATTCAAGCAGGGCTTGCGGATGTAGGGCTGCCAGCGGGTAGTGTTCAGGTGGTAGCAACCACCGACCGAGCGGCAGTGGGCGCAATGATTAGCATGCCGGAATATGTCGATGTCATTATTCCCCGTGGTGGCAAATCGCTAATTGAGCGTATTACCCGTGAGTCGCGCGTGCCGGTCATCAAACACCTTGACGGGGTTTGTCATGTTTACATCGATACTACTGCTGACCCTGCCAAGGCCTTAGCCATCGCCGTCAATGCGAAAACCCATCGCTACGGCACTTGTAACACCATGGAGACACTGCTGGTCGATGCGCCGATTGCTGACTTACTGTTACCCGAGCTGGCACGTGCCTATGCTGAACATGAGGTGGAGCTGCGTGGGTGTGAGCGTACTCAGGCACTGTTACCTCAGGCTATCGCAGCCGATGAGGCGGACTGGTACGCCGAGTACTTAGCCCCGGTGCTGGCGATTAAAGTGGTCGATGGTGTTGATGAGGCGATCGCCCATATCGAGCAGTATGGCTCACACCACACCGATGCGATTGTGACCCAAGATTATTCACTGGCGCGACGCTTTATGGCTGAAGTGGATTCGAGCTCGGTCATCGTTAATGCCTCGACTCGCTTTGCCGACGGTTTTGAGTATGGCTTGGGCGCTGAGATTGGAATTTCAACCGACAAGCTGCATGCCCGCGGGCCGGTAGGGTTAGAGGGCTTAACCACCCAGAAGTACGTCGTATTCGGTGATGGCCAAGTGCGTGAATAAGGGGGTGGTGTGAGTCTAAAGTTTCAGCGTATTGGAATGTTGGGGGGCACTTTTGACCCCATTCACTTGGGGCATTTACGCAGTGCTGTGGAGTTGCATGAGGCGCTGTCGCTTGATCAGCTACATATGATACCTGCTCAGCAGCCCCCCTTGCGGGATCAGCCGCAGGTGTCAGCGCGGCAGCGGTTGGCGCTCTTAAAGGCGGGTATCGGTGACACGCCTGGCTTGTTGGCTGATGATCGTGAGCTTCTGCGTGACGGCCCCTCCTACAGCACCGATACGCTTGCCGAGCTGCGTGCGGAGTATGGTGAGAATACGCGTCTGGTCATGGTGATTGGTTTCGATGCATTTTTGCGGCTTACACAATGGCATCAACCGGCGCGCATATTTGAGTTTGCCCATTTGGTGGTTATTGCTCGACCAGGCTATGGCGATCCATTGCCAGCGCCATTAATGGAACTGGTAGAGCATCGGGTAGTCGATAGCGTAGAGGAATTAATGCAGCGGTCATGTGGGGGCTTTTTGTCGCTTGAATTGCCATCCTTAATGGCCATTTCAGCGACCTATATTCGAAAGCGGCTGAAAGCGGGTAAAAGCGTGCGCTATTTGGTGCCACCCCCCGTTGAACAGGCTATTGCGCGCTACGGACTTTACCAGCAGTGTGAATAGCGCTGGCAGTCGTCAAATAAGCCGTTACAATGGCCGGCTTTATTGACCGATTACCCCATGAGGTTGTCTTTAGGAGTCATGCACATCGATACATTGAAAAATCTAGCGGTTGACGCGCTAGAAGAACTGAAAGCACGCGACATTACGCAGTTAGATGTTGCTAAATTAACCGAGGTCACCGACCTCATGTTGATTGCCAGTGGTACGTCGACCCGTCACGTCGCTGCTCTGGCGCAAAACGTAGTGGAAAAAGCCAAGGCAGCAGGGCTAGGTCCTCTGGGCGTAGAAGGTGGTGATAACGCCGACTGGGTGCTGGTCGACCTGGGTGACATTGTGGTTCATGTCATGATGCCTGAGGCGCGCACGCTCTATGATTTGGAGCGGCTATGGGCCGATCTGCCGACGGATTCGGGCGCGATTGGTGAGTCGCTTGAACGCTTTCAAGAGCGAGCTGGCATGTCATGAAAATCCGGCTGTTAGCGGTGGGAAGTAAAATGCCTGGGTGGGTAGAAGAGGGCGTGGAGACTTACCGTAAGCGGCTTCCGAGAGATTTCAATCTCGAGATCGAAGAAATTACCCTCGGCCAGCGTGGCAAAAATGCAGATATCGCGAAAGCGCGCGCCCAGGAGGCGCAGCGTATTCGCGATAAGTTGCGTGGCGACGAATACGTGGTAGCACTGGAAGTGAAAGGTAAACCATGGACCACCGAGCAGTTGGCACAAGAAGCTGATGTTTGGCGCATGGGCGGGCGGGATATTGCTCTGCTTGTAGGTGGTCCAGACGGGCTTGAGCCTTCGCTCTCAGCCGCAGCCGACAAAACCTGGTCAATCTCACCACTGACGCTACCACATCCACTGGTAAGAATTATGCTGGCCGAGCAGCTCTACCGTGCCTGGACACTATTAGTGGGTCACCCTTATCACCGTTAACGGCTGAATGGTAAGCCATTACTGTTTGTGTCCTGTTGCGCCTTTTGTTTGATTTGAGAGTCTTCGTTGCCATGCTCAAGCGCCCCAACACGCTAAAAAACTCCGAGCAAGAACTGCGTATTTTTCGTGTTAGAGCGCTGCTCGCCGTGTTGGTGGTATTGACTCTTGCCAGCTTGCTAACAGGGCGGCTTATTTATTTACAGATCGTCCAGCACGACATGTATAGCACGCGCTCTGAAAATAACCGGGTTCGCGTCGAACCGCTGCCGCCTAACCGGGGGTTAATTTACGATCGTAATGGCGTCCTGTTAGCCGAAAACCGTCCAACCTATAACCTGACCCTCGTTCGCGAGCGCGTCGATAATCTGGATGAAACGCTGGCGTTGCTGGTAGAGCTTCTTGAACTGCCTGAGGAAGAGATTGAAGCGTTTAACGTGCGCTCACGCCAGCGCCAACGACCTTTTCAACCAGCGCTGCTTACCAGTGATCTAAGCGAAGACCAAATTGCCCGTTTGGCAGTTAACCGCCACCGATTGCCAGGGGTGGAGATAGAGGCACAGCCGCTGCGGTTTTATCCTGATGCCGAAATAATGGCCCATGCGCTAGGTTACGTTGGCCGTATTAATGCTGAAGAGATGGAAACGCTGGATGCAGGTCGTTACGCGGGTACTCACTTTATTGGTAAAACCGGTATTGAGCGTTTTTACGAAGAAGAGCTGCATGGTGAGGCGGGTTTACGCAAAGTGGAAACCAACGCCCGCGGAAGAGTGTTACGAGAGCTAGGGCGCACTGACCCGGTACCTGGGAAGAATTTAACATTAACGTTGGATAAGTCGCTCCAGATGCTGGCTTATGAATTGTTAGATGGTCGTCGCGGTTCTATCGTGGCTATCGTGCCAGGCACAGGTGAGATTCTTGCGATGGTCTCAACACCGGGTTTTGACAGTAATCAGTTCGTCACCGGCATTGATGTGGCTTCTTATCGTGGTTTGCAGGAAGATCTCGATTTACCGCTTTTTAACCGCGCTATCCGTGGTCATTATCCTCCTGGCTCTACCATTAAACCTTTTCTAGCGCTGGCCGGGTTGGTGGAAGGGGTTATTACCCCTGATAGCACGATTAATGATCCCGGTTATTATCAGTTACCTAACGACTCCCGTCGTTACCGCAACTGGTTGCGCTGGGGGCATGGTCGTGTCGATATGGAGCGTTCCCTAGCCGTTTCTAATAACACTTACTACTACACCTTGGCACATGATTTAGGTATCGATAATCTCCATGAGCAGATGAGTAATTTTGGCTTTGGTCAGCGTGTCGCCCATGACGTGCAAGGAGAAAGCAGCGCTTTGATGCCCTCGCGTGATTGGAAACGAGGACGCTTTAACCAGCCCTGGTATCCCGGTGAGACCCTGTCCGTGGGGATTGGGCAAGGCTACTGGCAGGTGACGCCTTTGCAGCTAGCCAGCGCCACTGCAACGCTGGCCAATCGCGGCCACTGGGTGAAGCCGCGCTTGGCGCGTCAGATTGGCGATACCCCTGTCCCCCGTGACCTGCCCGACACCTTGGATGACATTCAGTTAGCTAATGACAACTGGTGGAATCGGGTATTCAGCGGTATGGAGAAGGTGATTAGTGGCACCGAAGGAACAGCGCGTCGAACTGGAGTGGGCCTTGAGTATCGCATGGGCGGTAAGTCAGGCACTGCACAGGTGTTTTCGCTGGGCCAGGACCAACGCTATAACGCTGATGAGTTAGCGGAGCGGCTCCGTGACCACGCGCTGTTTATGGCCTTTGCACCGCTGGAAGACCCTCAGATTGCGGTATCCGTTATTGTTGAAAACGCAGGCGGAGGCAGTACACACGCGGCTCATTTGGCGCGTGCTATGACGGATGCCTGGTTACTTGAGGATGAAGCGCCGGACGTAGAAGAAGTACGCGAAGTGTTAGAAGAAGATAACGCCAATGTGGAGGGGAACTAACCCATGCCTTGGCATTATCTAGCGCGTTCTATGCGTGGTTACCCTGTTCGCCCGCCCGAAAGCGGCATCGCCCGGCGTAAAAGTATTTGGGAGCGAATCCATCTAGACCCCTGGCTGCTTGGCTTGCTACTGGTATTGATGGGCAGTGGTTTAATCGTTCTTTATAGCGCTTCTGGACAATCCATTGATGCCGTGATTGCTCAGAGCATACGGTTTTGCATCGCCCTGGTGGTGATGGTAATCATTGCCCAGTTTTCACCTTCTACTTTTTTGCGCTTCGCGCCGCTAGCCTATGGGGTCGGGGTTGCCATGCTGGTTGCTGTTGATGTAGTGGGTGATGTGGGGATGGGCGCTAAGCGCTGGTTAGTTATTCCTGGTGTCATACGCTTTCAACCCTCGGAAATGATGAAACTGGCAGCCCCGTTAATGGTGGCGGCCTATCTTAATCGCTGTGAATTGCCGCCGCGTCTGCGCGATATACTAGTGTGTGGCGTTATCATCGGCGTGCCCGTCGTGCTGACGGCTATTCAGCCTGACTTGGGAACCTCGTTGCTGGTAGCCAGTGCTGCTCTTATCGTGGTTCTGCTAGCAGGTTTGTCGTGGCGGTTGATCGGATTTATTGCGGCGTTGGGGGCCGCCGGGGTGCCGGTATTATGGATGAATATGCATAACTACCAGCGTCAGCGCGTGTTGACTTTTTTGAACCCAGAAAGCGACCCGCTGGGCTCTGGCTGGAATATCATTCAGTCAACCACCGCCATAGGTAGCGGTGGGTTGTGGGGCAAAGGGTGGCTGCAGGGTACCCAGTCCCAGTTAGAGTTTTTGCCAGAGCGGCATACGGATTTCATTATTGCCGTCCTAGGCGAAGAGTTTGGTTTAGTGGGTATGCTGGTGCTGTTGTGCCTGTATCTATTAATCGTGAGCCGTGGTGTATGGATGGCAAGCGCTGCCCAGGATACCTTTGGCCGCTTAGTCGCAGGCAGTATCATCCTCACCTTTTTTATCTATGTATTTGTCAATATGGGCATGGTGAGTGGCATTCTGCCTGTCGTTGGTGTGCCGCTACCGTTGGTTAGCTTTGGCGGCACCTCAAGCGTGACCTTGTTGGCGGGTTTCGGTATTCTCATGTCCATACATGCTCATCGTCGGCTGCTGTCGCGCTAGCAAAGTTGCCCAGCCCAAACATATAGTTCAGACGCCTGTGTTACTCGGCAATGGAAAACTCAGGAATAGATGGTTCTGGAATTAATCGTTCTGGGATAAAGAGCTCAGGAGTGGAGAGTTAATGAACAAGGTTCAAGGGAAGACGAGCCGCTATTTTTTGGCAGCCATGATGTGCTGGGTAACGCCCATAGCAATTGCTGAGGAGCCTTCTCAGGGTGAACAGCAAGCTGCCCCTCAGCACTTTGCGCCTCAGCAAAATGCTGACAGCCAAGCGCTGATGGAAGAGCTAGTTGAGCAAGGGGTCCCTCAAGCGTGGCTAGAAGAGGCGCTCGGACAGGCTAATTATACCCAAAGTGTACTGGACGCCATGGAAGGGGCCGCCGAGCGACGTCTAAAGTGGCATGAGTATCGCGCCATTTTCATGACTCAGCAGCGCATTGAAGAGGGCGTTGAATTTATTGATAAGCATGCTGACGCCTTGGCGCGAGCCGAAAGTACCTATGGCGTTCCTGCTGAAATAATTACCGCTATTATTGGCGTTGAAACTTACTACGGCCGTCATAAAGGCCAGCACCGTGTATTGGATTCGCTAGCCACGCTGGCGTTTCTTCACCCGGCGAGAGGCGCTTTTTTTCGCGGTGAGCTGGCAGCGTTTTTACGTATAGCGTACGAGCAGCAGGTCGACCCTACTGGGCTGCGCGGCTCTTATGCAGGCGCTATGGGCTATCCGCAATTTATCCCCACCAGTTACCAAGCCTATGCGGTAGATTTTGATGATGATGGCCGCCGCGATTTGTGGGAAAACCCAGTCGATGCGATTGGTAGTGTCGCTAATTACTTTGCCGAGCATAACTGGAAACCAGGGGCTGATATTTATCACCAGGCCACTGGGCCAGACGAATTGTCAAGCGAGCTATTACAGGAACTCTCGTTTAACCAAACGTCGCCTCCTGCAGTGAGTGTCGCTCAACTGGCCGAGCAAGGGCTGACGCCTGAGGATTCTCTAGATAGTGAATTGTTGGTCGCGCCGTTGGCGCTTGAGTTCGCTGATGGCGAGACCCACTATCGGTTCGGCGAGTATAATTTTTATGTGATTACTCGCTATAACCATAGTCACCTGTATGCCATGGCTGTAGCCGAGTTGGCGGAAGAGATCGCCGCATTGCACGATAAGCTGCATGAGGACGAGGCATGAATAGCAAACTGACGATAACCAGGCGTGCTGGCGGGGTAATCGCCTTGCTGGCGCTGGTCAGTGGTTGTGCTAGCAATGATACCCAGCGTATTGATGTGCCTAGCTCGGCCAATCAAGCAGCTGCCCCTAGTTCGTCGGCCGCTACGAGTGACGGTCGTTACGCCATGAGCGGAGATGCCTACCCACTTGAACCGCCGGATGTTACCAAAGTGCCCGATGCAGAGCCGCGCGTTGAGCAGCCCTCCCGAGGTGGCAACCGCTCAACCTATGAGGTGTGGGGAAAAACCTACCATGTGCTGCCTGATGCCACAGACTACGAAAAACGCGGTACGGCCTCTTGGTATGGTGAAAAATTCCACGGCTATGCGACCTCAAACGGCGAAATTTACGATATGTATAAAATGTCGGCAGCTCACCGTTCGTTGCCCTTACCCACGTTTGCTCGGGTAACCAGCTTGGATAACGGGCAATCGGTGATTGTCAGGGTAAATGATCGCGGCCCGTTTCATAGTGACCGTGAAATAGATCTCTCGTATGCGGCAGCGGCACGATTGGGTTTTCTCGACAATGGCACCGGCTCCGTTAAAGTTGAAGCAATCAACCCTGAACAGTGGCTAGCCGAGCGTGGTCGAGGGGGGAGTGGTTCTTCCCAACAAGCAAGCGCTCCAGAGAGGCAAGTTGTTTCAAACGCTCCGTCGGCGGTTGCCCGGCAAGCGGCGTCTAATGTTTCAGTATCAAATTCTTCAGTGCCTACTGCTTCAGCGCCTGCTGCACCCTCACAAGCATCGATATCTCAGCCATCGCCAAACCAAGGCGGGACAGGTGACGCCGTTTACCTACAAATTGCTGCTCTCGGTAACCCTGAAGGCGCGCAGCAGTTGCAGCAGCGGCTGCAGGTTGAACAGCCCCATGACGTACGTATTATGAGTGATGCCGACGTCTATCGTGTGCAGATAGGCCCCATTAGGCCGGGGCAGGAGACTCAAGCACGTGAAACGCTGCGTCAAGCAGGGTTCCCCCAGGTCTTTGTTGTGCGATAATTAGCACCCTATTTATTTCTTGTGGCGCGTTTTACGCGCCGCCTTGTTTTTAAAAAAAGCTTTACAAGTAAGCTTTCAAGTAAGTGAGACTGACGTTATGAACGTGTTTACATCCATTGGCCGCTCTGCACGCCTATGCCTTTTTGCTGCAATGGCGACGGTTGCTGTGCCTGCCAGTGCACAGCAAGTTCCTCAACCGGTAATTCCGCAGCCGCAAACCATTATTCCTGCGGCCCCTCAGTTAGCGGCGAGTTCGTGGATACTCATGGATGCCAACAGTGGTCGCATTTTGGCGGAGCATAATTCGGATGAACGCCTTCCGCCGGCCAGTTTGACCAAGTTGATGACAGCCTATTTGGTTGAGCGTGAGCTTGATCGCGGCACTATTAATCTGACTGACATGATTAATATTAGTGAGAACGCGTGGCGTACCGGCGGCTCTAAAATGTTTATCGAGGTGGGTGATCAAGTTTCAGTAGATGACCTTCTTCATGGAATTATTATTGTGTCGGGCAACGATGCCAGTGTCGCCATGGCCGAGCATTTAGCCGGTGGAGAAACGCCCTTTGCGGACCTAATGAATCAGCATGCCACTCGGCTGGGCATGAATAATACAAATTTCCAAAATGCCACGGGCTTGCCGGGCGAGCAGCACTACTCAACTGCCCATGATATGGCACGCTTATCGCAGCACATTATTAATGATTATCCCGAACATTATGAAATTTACTCCCAGCGTACCTTCTCTTATGGCGGCATCGACCAGCCCAACCGCAACCGTTTGCTGTGGCGTGACCCTTCGGTCGACGGCCTAAAAACCGGCTGGACCACAGAGGCTGGTTTTTGCCTTGTATCGTCGGCTAAGCGTGACGATATGCGCTTGATTTCCGTTGTGATGGGGACCACCTCCGATGAGGCGCGTGCTCAGGAAACGCAAAAGCTACTCAGCTATGGTTTCCGCTTTTTCGAGACCATGAAGCTTTACGAGCGTGGTGCTGTTTTGGCCACGCCGCGTGTGTGGGGTGGCGATATTAACGAATTACGCGTGGGGGTCGATGAAGAGGTCTTTATGACCTTGCCGCGTAACCGTAATGAAGAACTGCGCGCGCGCCTTAATCTGAACCCGGATCTTCAGGCCCCGATTGCTATTGGTGATGAGGTCGGCACCCTTGAGGTTCATCTGGGCGACGAGGTGGTCGGTGAGCGTCGCTTGGTGGCCTTGGAAAACATTGAAGAGGGCGGTCTCTTCAAGCGTTTGTTTGATCAGGTGCAGCGCTTCTTTAGTGGCCTAATCAGCAACTTTACCGACTAAAGTTTGATTAGGTTTAAGCCGTTGGTTTTGTTTTTTGCAATGATGGGGTTGCTATGAAAAAAGGTACGCCACAAGGACTGCGTGATTTGCGCCAACCGGCGGTTCAAGAGCCGCCTAAAATCACTTTTCCTTGTGATTACTCGTTAAAGGTCGTAGGCGATGCCGCCGAAGACTTTCCTGCCTGTGTATGCCAAGTCATTGTGCGCCATGCGCCTGATTTCGACGCCACGACAATGCAGGTAGTTGATAGCCGTAATGGTCGTTTCCAATCGGTTCGTGTGGTGATTAGAGCGACCGGAGAGCAGCACATTAAAGAGCTGTTTGAGGCGCTAAAAGCCACCGGCCGTGTCCATATGGTGGTGTAAGCGTGAGCGACGCCGTGCCAATCAGGCTGCATCACTTGGGGCGCCAACCCTATCTTCCTGTTTGGGAAGCCATGCGCTCGCTGACTGATACCCGCGATGCCAATACCCTTGATCAGTTCTGGTTGGTCGAGCACGATCCTGTATTTACTCAAGGGCAGGCTGGCAAGCCGGAGCATTTACTTCTACCCGGGGATATTCCGGTAGTGCATACAGATAGGGGTGGGCAGGTTACCTATCACGGGCCTGGTCAGGTGGTGCTATATCCGTTACTGGATGTGCGGCGTGGAAAAATTGGCGTACGTGATTTAGTCACTGCATTGGAGAATGCGGTGATTGATGTATTAAGCAGTTACGGTGTAAGCGCGCGTGCACGGCCTGATGCGCCCGGTGTGTATGTAATGACCGACGCTGGTGAGGCTAAAATTGCTTCGTTAGGCTTGCGAATTAGGCGTGGGGCAAGTTTTCATGGCGTAGCGTTAAACGTCGATGGTGACCTAACGCCTTTTTTACGGATTAATCCCTGCGGCTATGCCGGCATGCCCATGGTGAGGTTGGCCGACTTTGCATCGCTACCAAGCAATCATCAGGTCGGGGAGCAGTTGGCGAAAGCGCTAGCCAAACGGCTAAATCGTGAATTGGTCAGTGTAGGTAGCTCGCCGCTGTAAAAGGGAGCCGGTGGCTCCCTTTTTTCAGCTAGCTCTATATAGCGGTAAAGTTAGGCTTATCCTACGTTTAACGCTGGAATAATATTGGGGTTCGCTTCTTGTTCCTGACCAGGAATGGCGGCGGGTGAGGCGAGCCCCAGGTTGTTCTTTTCAAACACACGATCAGCGCGATAGCTGGAACGCACCAGCGGGCCAGAAGGCACTTCCATGAAGCCCTTCTCCAAGCCGATTACACGGTAGCGGTCAAACTCTTCTGGCGTTACCCAGCGCTCTACCGCCAAGTGATTTTTGGTTGGGCGCAAATATTGACCAAGCGTGACGATATCGACACCGATTTCACGCAGATCATCAAAAGCCCGCAAAATCTCTTCGTCAGTTTCCCCTAACCCCAGCATCAAACTGGTTTTGGTGATGATGTCAGGACGGTAGCGTTTGGCATGGGCAAGCACGTCAAGCGTTTTACGATAACCCGCTCGCCGATCACGTACACGGCCTGTTAATCGTTCAACGGTTTCAACGTTTTGGGCAAATACTTGTAACCCAGAATCAACAACGCGCTCAATAGCACTCAGCTCGCCATCGAAGTCAGGTGTTAAGGCTTCCACGACAACTTCAGGCGTGCGCGCTTTAATGGCACTAATACAGTTGGCATAGTGCGATGCACCGCCGTCGTCGAGGTCGTCACGGTCTACCGAGGTGAGCACGATGTAACGAAGGCCCATTAACTCCACTGACTTCGCGGTGTTTTCAGGTTCTTCGTGATCAAGCCAGCCTTGTGGGTTGCCGGTATCTACCGCGCAGAATCGACAAGCGCGGGTGCATACTGATCCCATAAGCATGATGGTCGCCGTGCCGTTGCTCCAGCACTCGCCCATATTGGGGCAATGAGATTCAGCACAAACGGTGCTTAGTCGATGGGTAGCAACGTTCTTTTTGACCGCTTCAAAACGCTCCCCTCCAGGGATCTGTGCGCGCAGCCACTTGGGCTTGCGTTCAAGAGAAGGGGCTTCTGCCTGCGCTTTGCGCTGCTTCATGCCATCCTTTATCACCGACATGCCATGTTCATTACGGAATTTTTCACCGCTAGACACGCGTTGCGGAGGGATATTGCTCATAGGGACAGAGCCTCTCTTTTGTGCGGTAGGCCGAGTACGTTTGCAGGCGTTAAGCCCTTACAAGACCTGCCAATTGGTACCTGATTAATTAATACGAAGTGCATCCGATATTTCATCGTGCTAATAACTACTAATGTAACATATCTCACTGTCAACAGGACACCGCATGGCCCTAGGGGGCAAGCATTGGCAGGCAAGCGACGCCGTGGCTCGGTAACGGGCTTGAAGGTGCTTGAAAGTGGCGGCGATAATCGGGTAAGTGCTCACGGATAAAGCTTAAGAAAAGCTCTGCCACCGGTGTGGGAAAACGCTCCCGCGCATACACCGTGCACCAGGAGCGGTGGATCGGGAAATCGGGAAGCCCAAGCTCAAAAAGTAACCCTTGCTCAAGCTCAAGCTGTACCGCCAGGCGGGGGAGAACGGCAACGCCTAAGTGAGCCATTACTCCGCCTTTAATGGCTTCATTGGTGCCAAGCTCAATACAGTGGGGAAGGGCGACCTGCTGATTGGCGGCCATTTGTTCAAAGGCATTGCGCACGCCAGAGCCCGGCTCACGCATCAACACGTAATGGCGTGCGAAGTCTGCCAGAGAGGGCTCCGGCATGGAAAGCAGGGGGTGTTCCGGCCAAACCACCGCGATTAATTCGTTATCAAGAATTGGCATCACTACTAAACGATCATCCTCTGGCACCATCGCCATAATAACGAGATCGTCCTGCTGTTCAGTCAACCGCTCTAGGGCTTGGCTGCGGTTGCATACCTTTAAGCGAACGTGCACCTCTGGGTAGTGAGCACGGAAACGGGCGAGTAAGTAAGGCACCACATATTGGGCCGAGGATACTGCCGCAATATTAAGTTCGCCGCTTATTTTGCCGTTAATGTCTGATAGGTTCATTTCCAGACGTGAAAGCTGACCAAAAATTTCTCGTGTCGAATGGGCGAGCGTATCGGCGGCGGGAAGCGTGTGGAGCGTTTTACCCGCGTAGTTAAAGAGTGGCTGACCCAAAGCCAGCTCAAGCTGGCGTATTTGTGCGCTCACCGCGGGCTGGGTAAGACCCAACTGCTCAGCTGCGCGAGAATAAGAGCGTTGCCGGTGCACCGCCTGGAAGACCTGTAGTTGCCGAAATGTAAGGCGATTGAGCAGAGTAGGGGATGACATAGCAACCTCGTAGTGAACACCCTTTATTTGTCGCTAGGACTAATGCCAAATACAGGCTTTATCGTCAGCGCAACGCATGCTAACACTGAATCTTTGGCGCTGCTTAAAGAGTGCTTTGTGGCTCCATTAGTCGAAATTACTAGGAGTAAAGATCGACGTTGCGAACGTAGTGGCCTAAACTATATTGCATTGCAGCATCCTCATTGCTGCCCGGTTTGATGCCGGCGCATCGACCCAATGGGAGAACCTATGAACTTTCTCGCCAATCCTTTGCTAACCGCCAGCGCTTTTACTGACGCTTGGCTAAAGCAGCAAAGTGGTTCCACAGTGGTACCAAGTAGTGAAACGATCGCTTCCTTATTCGACCCATTTGGGGTTGGGCGTGCGGCTTTTGATTACTGGCGCGATAGCATGGAGCGTAGCGTTCTGTATTTAGATGTGATGCGTGAGCGTGGTAATCAATACCTTGAGCACATGGAACAAACCAAACCCAACGTATTGGGTTTTGATACTGAAGTGCTAATGGATGGCCGGACGCTGCCGCGACCAACCAACTATGAGTTGTTACGCGTACTACCTCATGAAGGGACTGAGATTGATCTACAAAAACGTCCTTTTGTAGTGATCGACCCGCGTGCGGGGCATGGGCCAGGGATTGGCGGGTTTAAGCCAGACAGCGAGTTGGGGGTGGCGCTAAAAGCGGGGCATCCCTGCTACTTTATTGGTTTTTTGCCATTTCCTGAGCCGGGTCAAACCGTCGAAGATGTAGTTGATTCAGAAATTGCGTTTCTACGCCATGTCATCGAGCTTCACCCCGAAACCACCGAAAAGCCAATGGTGGTGGGCAATTGCCAAGCAGGCTGGCAAATCATGATGGCGGCCGCACTAGAGCCAGATGTGTTTGGCCCGATTCTTATTGCTGGCGCGCCTCTCTCTTATTGGGCGGGCGAGCATGGCAAAGCGCCTATGCGCTATACCGGTGGTATGACGGGAGGAAGTTGGGTTACTGCGCTCGCCAGCGACATGGGTAATGGGCTCTTTGATGGCGCATTACTGGTGCAGAACTTTGAGCGTCTCAATCCAGCCAATACCTACTGGAAAAAGCAGTATCACCTTTATGACAATATCGATACGGAAGCGGGCCGCTACCTTGAATTCGAACGCTGGTGGGGTGGCCACGTCGTATTAGGTGGTGAAGAGATTCAATATATCGTCGACAACCTGTTCATTGGTAATCGACTCTCTACCGCGCAACTGGTGACTAGTGATGGTCGCCGTATCGATCTGCGCAATGTACGTTCGCCCGTCGTGGTCTTTTGTTCACGAGGGGACGATATCACTCCGCCTCCTCAGGCGCTGGGCTGGATTCGTGATTTATACGAAGATGTAGACGACATCATCGCTCATGAACAGACCATCGTATATTGTCAGCACGATACTACCGGGCACCTGGGTATTTTTGTATCTGGTAGCGTATCGCGTAAAGAGCATACCGAGTTCACGGCGAACATGGATTACATCGATGTGTTACCGCCAGGGTTATATGAAACCACGGTAACACCAGCAGAAGAGGGTGAAGACGCTGAGTTATTCGAGCGTGATTACTTACTTGAGTTCATGCCTCGTGACTTTGAAGAGCTAGATCAAGCTGTAAAGCACAAACCTGAGGATGACCGTCGCTTTGCAACGGTGGCTCGTATCTCGGAAATTAACCTGGGTATGTATCGGCTCTTTATACAACCCTGGCTAAAAGCCATAATGACACCCGAGGCGGCGCGCTTGATTCGCCGTATGCAACCTATTCGGTTGGGTTATAAGCTACTGTCTGACCGCAATCCGTTGTCGGTACCATTACCGGTCTTGGCAGATGCGGTACGCAAAAATCGTCATCCAGTATCCCAGGACAATCTGTTTAAAGCGTTTGAGACCATGGGCTCTGATCAACTGGTTGCTAGCCTGAATGCGATGCGTGATCTGCGCGACAGCAGTACCGAAAAAATGTTTATGGAAATCTACGGTCAGCCGCTTTTGCAGGCCGCCGTTGGTCTCTATGGTGATGCCCATGTGCACCGCCGCCGCCCAGGCGCTGAGCCCGAGCATCGCCGCTTTCTCCAGGAGCGCCAGGAAGCGTTGCGCGAGAAAATTGCCCACGGTGGTGCCCATGAAGCGGTTATGCGTTCGCTTATCTATGTGGTGGGCGGTGCTCCAGCCACGGACGAACGTAACTTTAAACGGCTACGCGCCTCGCGTGCTGAGCTTGAGCCAGGTACTGAGTTAAGTGAATTTAAGCGCTTAGTGCGCGAGCAATTCTTTATCTTGAAGCTGGATCGTGAGCAAGCACTGAATTCACTGCCTATTTTGCTCAAGGGTGATAGCAACGAGGATATTGATGGCTATATTAGCCACCTTGAACACGTGTTTGCCGCTAGTGGCGAGCTTTCAGAGCATGCTGCTAAACGCTTTGATCAGATAAAAGCGCTTTTTGATCAGGCACGGCCTAGCAAAAAGGAAGCACCTGCTACTCCTAATGCTGCCAAGGCAAAGGCGAAAACACCAGCAAAGTCAAAAACCGCTAAGGCTGGCGTGGTTGGTAAAGCTGATAAAAAAGTTATTGAGCCAGAAGCTACCAAACCGGAAGCTGCTAAATCAGAAACTATCAAACCCAAGCAAGAAGCTGTTAAATCGGAAGGAATTAGTCAGGCAAAAGATAATACAGGAGAAGCTAAGCCAAAAGCAGCTAAGCTAACATCTGTTGAGCCCTCGGCTGCGCCTGAAGAAACAGAGGAAAAAGCCACTAAACTCTCTGCCACCGATGAGGAAAGCACTAAGCCATCAGTGAAACCTGGCAGCACTAGCGGAGGTGAGAATCCGTCTAACAATCGCTAAAACAGTGTGTTAGCTCACAGCGCCCCCGCCTATATGGTGGGGGCGCTTTGTTTGTCTGTGTGCCTTTTGGGTTGCCGTAATGCCAGTGGCAGTCTAGTGTCTAGCTACTATTTATCTGAAATATAACCTTGGTTGCCTGAAATCTACGTATTTTCCCTGCGCGTTGGTTGCTACTGGCGCTTAGCTAAGGGCTGGGGTAGGGTAGGCGCATTTTTTCATCCGTATCTTTGTTAGCGGGCGGTTTCATCCCGGCGATACGGCACCGAATTTAGAGCACGTGCTAGACAGTCCGTGCATTAGGAAAGTGGAGCACTATGGGCAAGTCACTGGTCATCGTCGAGTCGCCGGCTAAAGCGAAGACGATTAACAAATATCTCGGCAACGATTTCATCGTGAAGTCGAGCGTGGGTCACATTCGTGACCTGCCGACCAGCGGCTCAGGTAAGGCAGCCTCCGATCCTAAGGAGCGCGCACGCCAGGCCGCAGCGACACGCAAGATGTCGGCGGAAGAGAAGGTGGAATATAAGAAGCGTAAAAGCCAAGATCAGCTGATTCGGCGGATGGGGATTGACCCCAACAATGGCTGGGAGGCGCGCTATGAGGTGCTGCCAGGCAAAGAGAAAGTGGTGGCTGAGCTGAAAAAATTGGCTGAGAAAGCCGACGCTGTCTATCTCGCAACGGATTTGGACCGCGAAGGGGAGGCCATTGCCTGGCACCTGCGTGAGACTATCGGTGGAGACGACAGCCGCTATAAGCGCGTGGTGTTTAATGAAATCACCAAAAATGCCATACAGGACGCGTTCAAAGCTCCGGGCGCGCTAAATATTCCCCGGGTGGAAGCACAGCAAGCTAGGCGTTTCCTGGATCGCGTGGTGGGCTTTATGCTTTCACCTTTGCTGTGGGCGAAAGTGGCGCGTGGGCTTTCGGCTGGCCGTGTACAGTCCGTCGCGGTGCGTCTAATTGTTGAACGCGAGCGCGAAATTCGTGCCTTTATTCCTGAAGAGTTTTGGGATGTGCACGCGGATTTGGCCTCTCCCGAGGGTGAGCTGGTGCGTTTTGCCCTGGTTCGTCAAGATGGCAAAGCCTTTAAGCCCACCTCTGAAAAAGACACCCTGGCGCGTATTGAGCAGCTTAGAAAAGCCAAACTTGCGATTACTTCGCGGGAAGATAAGCCCACCAGCTCCAAGCCGACAGCGCCCTTTATTACCTCTACGCTACAGCAGGCCGCGAGTGGCCGGTTAGGATTTTCTGTTAAGAAGACCATGACCATGGCCCAGCGTCTGTATGAAGCGGGCTATATCACCTATATGCGTACTGACTCCACCAATCTTTCAAAAGATGCAGTGGAAGGCGTGCGCAGTTATATCGGCGAAGAGTTTGGCGAGCGCTATCTGCCTGAAGCGCCTAATCGTTACAGCAGTAAAGAGAGTGCTCAAGAAGCCCACGAGGCGATTCGCCCCTCCAGCGTTGAACGTAAAGCATCAGACCTGTCCGGCATGGAGCGCGATGCAGAGCGTCTTTACGAGCTGATATGGCGTCAGTTTGTGGCTTGCCAGATGACGCCTGCTGAGTACCTGTCCAGCACGCTTAGCGTTGAGGTTGATGGGTATGAGCTGCGTGCTAAAGGGCGCGTGCTTAAATTTGATGGCTATACACGGGTGATGAAGCCAAGCGGTAAAAATGAAGATCAGAGCCTGCCTGACTTGCCTAAAGGCACGCCGATGGCGTTGGAAGCGCTTGATCCTCAGCAGCACTTTACCAAGCCTGCACCGCGTTACACCGAAGCAAGCCTGGTGAAAGAGCTCGAGAAGCAGGGGATTGGTCGTCCTTCTACCTATGCATCGATTATCTCCACGATTCAGGATCGCGGCTATGTGAAGCTTGAAAACCGCCGCTTTTATGCCGAGAAGCTTGGCGATATCGTTACCGAGCGGCTGAAAGAGTCCTTCCCTGATTTGATGGATTTCTCATTCACTGCGCGCATGGAAGATAGCCTTGATGAAGTCGCCGAAGGCGAGCGTAACTGGCAGGCTTTGCTAGATGCTTTCTACGGTGAGTTTCGTGAAGAGTTAGCCAAGGCGGAGAGCGAAGATGGTATGCGGCCCAATCAGCCGGTGCCCACTAATATTGACTGCCCGAAATGTGGCCGCCATATGCAAATTCGCACCGCTTCCACAGGCGTGTTCCTGGGCTGTAGCGGCTACAACTTGCCGCCAAAAGAGCGCTGCAAGACCACCATCGACCTGATTCCAGGTGAAGAAGCAGTAGCGGAGGATGCGGGTGAAGAGGCTGAAACTAATGCACTGCGTGCTAAGCGTCGCTGCACCAAGTGTGGCACGGCAATGGACAACTACCTAATTGATGAAACGCGCAAATTGCACATTTGTGGCAACAGCCCTGATTGTGATGGGTATGAGGTGGAAAGCGGTAAATTCAAGATTAAAGGCTATGACGGGCCTGTAATCGAGTGCGATAAGTGTGGCGCTGAGATGCAGTTGAAATCAGGTCGCTTTGGTAAGTATTTTGGCTGCACCAATAGCGAGTGTAAAAACACTCGCAAATTATTGAAGAGTGGCGAAGTGGCACCGCCAAAAATGGATCCAATTCCGATGCCGGAGCTGGCGTGTCAAAAAGTGGATGACCATTACGTGCTGCGCGATGGCGCGAGTGGCCTATTTTTGGCGGCGAGCAAATTTCCTAAAAATCGCGAAACGAGGCCGCCGCTGGTGAAAGAGCTAAAAGCGCATGCCGAAGAGTTGCCTGAGAAGTACCATTTTATTCTCAAAGCACCTAGTGAAGACCCCGATGGTCGTCCCGCTCAAATCCGTTATTCGCGTAAGACGAAAGAGCAGTTTGTAATGACTGACGAAGAGGGCAAAGCCACCGGCTGGAAGGCCATGTTTGAGGCTGGTAAATGGCACGTGGAGGATAAGCGCAAGTGAATGCACGCTCGCGAACCAATCAGTTACTCTACCAAGCGGAGCTGTTAGCCATTATGCCAGCGGGGGAGGGTGAGCATTCCCCTTCGCGGCAGATGGCGCTGGAGGAGAGCGCGTTGGCGCTCTTTGAGCTGGCGTTAGAGTCGCTTCTACGTGAAGTTACTGAGCACGCGCGCTTGCCAGAGCATCGCTGGCGTGTATTGTTATCTCAGCAAGGTCCGGCTTTGGCAGAGCTACAGCGTCTGCGCGACTTAAACGCTCAGCCGGAAAGTTGGTTGAATTGGCTGACAGGTCAGCTTGAACGCCTGCATAGCGATGAAGGGGCTGCGCGGCGTACTACTCATAATCCCGCTATGATTAAGGTGGATAGTCAAGCGAGTTTGCCTCAGCAATTGCTGGATAATCTTCAGGCGGCAAAGCGCGAAATAGCTGCTCTGCGTGAAACCAGCCTGGAGTGGTAAAAGGCTCGATTTTATCCGCTGGTCAAGTAAGCACCACGAAAAGGAGATCATGATGCGCTATAACCAAGTTAAAGATTTAGTCGAATGGGCGGCAGGCTTTCACGCGCGAATGGCGCGTCAATACAGCGAGGCCGCCGATAAAGCCGACAATGAACGCTTAAAAATGGGATTAGATTATCTCGCCAGCCGTGAATTGAAGATGAAAACGGGTCTTGAAGACTTGTTTCATGACGGTACGGATCATTCTGAGGTGCTGGAGACGTGGTTCGACGAGTCGAGCGAATTCCCTGAGCCACCAGAACTGGATCGAATTGCGGATCAAACCGTTACAGGCTCCATAGAAGATGCCATGAAAACAGCCACAACTGCCCATGAGCGTTTGCAGGCGTTGTATAAGCATCGTGCCGCACGTTCGAGAATTGAACCCGAAGCAGAGTTCTTTGATTCGCTAGCGGAAGGGCATAATTCTGAAATACGCCATATGATGGCGAGTATGGAAGAGTTGCAGGGCGTTTAATGCGTATGTGCCACTGGCGAGTGCATCATCGCTTCGGGACGACCCAAAGCGGTGCTATGACGAAATTACTAACGGCGGATGCGGGAATAAGGTATAACAGCCACCCTATGCGTTTAGTTGGTCAACCACAGGCTACTATGTTTCGAGAGCTGTTATGTTTTTAATCAATCGCCGTCGGTTTTTAGCTATGGCGCTGAGCTTGCCAGCGGTTGCTAGCGCTGCTGTCACTGCACCTAACCAGGCTGCTCCCTCTGACCTTATCGAAACAATGCTTACGCGCGCCCATGTGCCGCGCCATAGCAATGAGCTGTGGGTACTGATTGATGATCAAGAGGCTACACTCAGTGTGTTCCGTGGTAACACGCTTTTAGAGCGCTATGCACCCATATCCCTGGGGCGTGCAGGGGCGAAGACTCAGCGCGTTCGTGGCGATAACGTGACTCCTAAGGGTGAGTTTCGTATCAATCGTTTTAATTACGAAAGCCAGTGGCGTACCTTCATGGGGATTGATTTCCCAACGCCAGCCCATGCACGCATGGCGCTTGAAAAAGGGATTTATTCCCAAACCGATTATGAAGATTACTTCGACTACTACCGACGTAACGGTCATCCACCGCAAAATACTGCTCTGGGTGGGGCGATTGGGATTCATGGCTTGGGTAGCGCGGACCCCGATATTCATGGTCGCTATCATTGGACCCAAGGCTGTGTAGCCGTTACCAACGCACAAATTGATCGCTTGGCAGAATTAGTGGGTGTTGGCACCCGTGTAGTGATCCGTTAAGCTAGTGACGTTGAAGGAAGTTCGAGGTTTTAAACAAGTGGCTATAGACAACCGTTGTAGTCTATTATAAAACAGCGTTTGACTTGCGAGCATCGCAAAACAAGTCACTGTAAAGAACCTGCACCGCAGGTAGACAAATTTAAGCTAAGTACGTCAGAAAAGTGCGTAGCCTTATTTTTGTCATACCCTTAATGTAGTACCCAAGGACGACTCAAGGAGAACATTATGACTTTGAAAACTACTCTGAAGATGACTGCTGCTGCCGCTTCTCTGGCAATTCTTGCTGGTTGTGCTTCTACCAGCGCGCTGGAAGAAGTTCGCATGACTGCAGAATCTGCACAGGCTGACGCTGCAGAAGCACGTAGCATGGCTTCACAAGCTATGAACACTGCAAACCAAGCCCAGCGCGATGCGCAGGCTGCTCTGCAGATGTCTGAGCAGAACCGTGAAGAAATGAACCGCATGTTCCAGCGTTCCATGCAGAAGTAATTCTGCTTGGAGCTGCTGGGGAGCCACTAGGCTCTTTCAGCGGTTGCTGTATGCAAGTCGTAGTTGGTAAAGATGTTAGGTAAGCAGTTTTTGCCGCTAGCTACGCAAAAAACCCCGCCTCGGCGGGGTTTTTTGTTACTGCAGTATCAGCATATTAAGTTTCTTCTTCGCCACTAGTTGTAGCGCTGAGCTCAACTTCGTTAATCAGCTCAACAGGTTCTGGCTCAGGCTCCGGTGCCGGCGCTTGTGGGCCATGCAGGGCAATAAAGCGGCCATCGGGGGCTTCAACGGCCCGCTGTATCTGTTCGGCATCTATTTCGATGTCGTTGTCAGTCAGCTCAGTAACGCGCTCTACGGCATTTAGCAGAGGCTCAAAGCCTTCCACGTTCTCTTCCAACTGCGGAAACGACTGTACAAACAGCGTGCCGTCGGAAGCCCAGCCTGCTTTAAATGGCGCATCCATTAAATTAACCTGTGTACCGCTCGGTAAGCGCTCGTAAAGCGATTTGATATCCTCAGGGTACATACGGATGCAGCCGCGGCTAACGCGCATACCGACGCCGTCAGGGCGGTTGGTGCCGTGTATTAGATAGCTCGGCATGGCGAGTAGAATTGCATGCTCGCCCAGTGGATTGTCAGGACCTGGTGGCACCACGGAAGGCGCTGGTTCACCACGTTCAGCTGCTTCACGACGCATGGAGGAGGGGGGCGCCCAGGCAGGGTCTTTAACTTTAACGGTGGTGCGGGTAATGCCCACTGGCGTTGCGAACTCTTCACGCCCTACGCTGACCGGGTACGTTTCAACGATGCCGGGCTTGTCAGCAGGGTAGTAGTAGAGACGTAGCTCTGAAAGGTTAACCACCACCCCTTCGCGTGGGGCAGGCGGCAAAATGTACTGAGCGGGGATCACTACCTCGGTACCCACGCCAGGCACCCATAAGCTGACATCTGGGTTGGCCATGCGAATTTCTTCATAGCCAATGTTATGGCGACGGGCGATATCAATTAGCGTCTGCTTGGGGTCTTCGACCACAACCGTGTAGCTCTCACCAATAATGTCACCGCTTTCGGGTAGGCGGAAGTGACCACGAGGCAGTTCATCTTGGTCAGCAACCTGAGCGGCGCTGTCGACAGCGTCTATGCTGATTTCCTGTTGCTGCTCTTGGTTTTGCTCCTGCTCCTGCTCTTGAGCTAGCTCTTGGGGTTGGCTGTCGGCCTGCTCAGCAGCTGATTGCGCAAAAGCAGGGCTCGCCAAGCTCGCGGCTAATAGCACTGCCAAGCTGGTGGGGCCCCAGAGGGTAAAAGTGTCGCGAATGTTCATGATCATTCCTAATATGTTAATTCACTGCTGATGCGCGTCGTTGGGCCACTGATGCTAATCCACGAGGTGGGTTAACTAGGGCATGGCTACTGTCAAGTTTGCCCCAAGCGTCACGCCGCCGCTACTTTTTGATTAAGCGTACTAAGTAGGTTTTCAAGCTGTTGAAAGCGTTTGTCGACGCTTTCCATTGGCAATTCAAATCTTAATGTGTCCGAACCGTCCAAACGGTAGTGCTTCGGAGAGGTCTGAATGAGCGTCACCAGGGTCAGAGGATCTACTTGAGTTGAACCATCAAACAGTACACGTCCGCGGCTCTCGCCCGCTTCAATCTTGCTGATACCTAGCTGTTCTGCACGATGGCGAAGCTTGGTCTGACGGATAAGATTCTTAAGGGGTGCAGGCAGTAAACCGAAACGGTCAATAAGCTCAACCTGTAGCTCTCGGAGCTCGCCATCGCTCTGAGTGTTGGCAATTCGCTTATATATCACCAGACGTTGCTGCACATCATGAATATAGTCATTGGGGATCAATGCAGGCAGGTTAAGGCTAATTTCCACGCCGGTATTGAAGGGCGCATCAATATTGGGTGTTTTACCCGCACGAATGGCCTTCACTGCCCGGTCAAGCATCTCCATATAAAGTGTATAGCCAATGGTCTCCATCTGGCCACTCTGTTCATCACCCAGTAGTTCGCCCGCCCCACGTATTTCCATGTCGTGGCTGGCCAGGGTGAAGCCAGCACCTAGATCGTCCGAAGCGCTAATGGCTTCCAGGCGTTTGATGGCATCACGGGTCATCGCTTTAGGGGGCGGTGTCAGCAGGTAAGCATAAGCCTGATGGTGGCTACGGCCAACTCGGCCCCGCAACTGGTGAAGCTGTGCCAAGCCAAACTTATCGGCGCGCTCGATAATAATGGTATTGGCGCTAGGCACATCAATACCGGTTTCAATAATGGTCGAGCATACAAGCACGTTAAAACGGCGATGATAGAAATCCGACATGATGCGTTCGAGGCTGCGCTCAGGCAGTTGGCCGTGGGCAACCGCCACCCGCGCTTCAGGAATCAGTTCACGGATTTTTTCGGCACTGTTCTCAATGGTTTTGACTTCATTATGTAGTACGTAGACCTGACCACCGCGCAGTATCTCACGCAGCAGAGCTTCTTTAATGATGCTGGCATCGTGCTGCTGAACAAAGGTTTTGACCGACAGGCGGCGAGCGGGCGGGGTGGCGATAATCGACAAATCGCGGATGCCGCTCATGGCCATATTTAGCGTGCGCGGAATAGGCGTCGCGGTCAGGGTCAAAATATCGACTTCTGCGCGCAGCGTTTTGAGCTTCTCTTTTTGTGCTACCCCAAAGCGGTGCTCCTCATCGATGATGAGGAGTCCCATTTTGGGTAGCTCAACGCTTTTAGAGAGCAGTTTATGGGTGCCAATCACGATATCGGTTTGGCCGCTTTTCACACTCTCTAATGTTTGGGTAACCTCTTTGCCGCTGGTAAAGCGCGATATCAAGCCGATATTAACGGCGGTGTCGGCAAAACGGTCGCGGAAATTTTCAAAGTGTTGACGCGCCAGTAGCGTGGTAGGCACCAGGACCACAACTTGGCGACCTGATTGCACGGCGATAAACGCCGCGCGCATGGCCACTTCGGTTTTGCCGAAGCCTACGTCACCACATACCACGCGATCCATGGGCTGCGGTGACGTCATGTCGCTGATCACCGCTTCAATGGCTGCGTGCTGGTCGGGAGTCTCCTCGAATGGAAAGTTGCTCGCAAAGCGAACATACTCATCGCCTGGCGCTTCGTAGACCACGCCCTGTTGAGCTTCCCTGCGAGCGTAAACATCCAAAAGTTCCGCGGCGGTATCACGAATCTTCTCGGCGGCTTTGCGGCGGGCTTTTTCCCACTGATCGGAACCCAGCTTATGTAGTGGTGCTAATTCGTCACCGGCACCGCTGTAGCGGGAGATCATATGCAGGCTGTCGACCGGCACATAAAGTTTGGCGCCATCGGCGTAGGAAAGCGCCAAAAACTCATTTGCCTGCCCACCGGCCTCCAATGTTTCCAGCCCCATGTAGCGGCCAACGCCATGCGCCTGGTGAACCACCGGCGCGCCTTCGTGTAGTTCTGACAGATGGCGGACCGCAAGCTCGTTATCATCGGTAGCTTTTTCACGCCGCCTGCTCTGTCGTACCACATCGCCAAATAGCTCTGTCTCGCTGATCACTGCAACGCTTGGGTTGTTCAGCCACAGGCCGCTGTCCACCAAACCTTCGGTAATGGCGTAGGTGTAATCGCTGGCGAGAAAGTCGTGAAAGCTGTCGGTATGCGGGAGCGAGAGCTTAAGCGGCGCTAATATCTCTTCCAGCGCTTCGCGGCGGCCCCGTGATTCCGCTACAAACAGCACTCGGGTGTCGGCATGAGACTTCAAAAACGCCGTAAGCTCGCCAAGTGGCTGCTTGGCGCGGGCATTAATCGACAGCGTAGGCAATGGTGCTGCTTCAGGCAGATGCGCATGGCGCTGCTCGCTGTCTTCAGTGAGTTCAATGCGCGGTTGTGCTTTTATAGCCGAAAAAACATCACTAACTGGGAAAAACGCCCGGTGAGGTGGCAGCAGTGGCCGTGTAGGGTCAACACCCAGGTTAACGTAGCGTGCATCAATAGACTGCCAGTGCTGTTCGGCCGCATGAAGCACACCCGGCAGTAGGGCGACCCGGGTGTCGTCGGTTAGGTGCTCAAACAGCGAAGCGGTCTGCTCAAAAAACAGCGGCAGATAGTGCTCAAGCCCCGGTGAAGGAATGCCCTTTAATGCGTCGTTATAAAGGGGACACTGGCGCGGGTCGACATCAAAGAGGGTTTCAAATTGCTCACGAAAACAGGCGATGGCACTTCGGCTCAACGAGTACTCGTGGGCGGGTAGCAACTCTAGCGATTCAAGTTTATCGGTTGAGCGCTGGCTGCCGGGGTCGAAGTGACGCAGTGTGTCGATCTCATCGTCAAACAGGTCGATGCGAATCGGTTCGTCCATGCCCATCGCAAACAGGTCGATCAACGCGCCACGCATGGCGTATTCGCCGGGTTCATACACCGTTTCCACGGCGCGATAACCCGCCCGCGAAAGCGATTCCCGGAACGCTTCGCGATTCAAGCGCTCACCGGTTTTGAGCGTCATTACCCGCCCGGCGATGTACTCAACCGGCGGTAAGCGCTGCATCAGCGTATTGATTGGCACCAATACGATGCCACGAACGCCATCCTGAAGCTGGCGCAGGGTGCGCAGCCTCGCTGAGACAATGTCCTGGTGGGGCGAAAAGCTATCGTAGGGCAGCGTTTCCCAATCGGGGAAAGGCAGTACGGGTACATCGCTATAAAAGTTAAGATCTTGTTCCAGGCGCTGCGCACTAGCCGTATTGGGGGTAATTACCAATAGTGGGGCGTGCTTGGCTACGCGTGAAAGAGCCAGAGCAGTCGCGCTGCCCGGTGGCGATGACCAGTAGAGCGTATCGCGAGTCCCTTGGGGCTGGGGCGGTTCGAGCAGAGAGAAAGTCGGCATAAGCAAGATATCGTTTTGCGCTGAAACGGAAAACAGATCATACACGATCACCCGTTTCAGTTAGAGTGCCGCGGCTTAAGGTAGCGGGTTAATCTGTTGTGAAAGTGGTTTTGTAGTGAGATTGGCATTTCTGTAATACCCCTACATGTTGTGCGACTATCCTTTCATTGCGACGACTGCGCTTGCCCCGGATAATGTGTCTGAAATATTGTCCATTACCTGATGAGGCCGCACGTGAGTCAGCAAGCGCTCGAAAACGTTTTTCAAGAATGGCAAGGCAACGAAGCCTTGGCGGAGCAGATGATCCCATTGGTAGGGCAGCTCTATCGTCAGAATAATGTTGTTGCCACCATGTTCGGACGCTCGCTCATCAAACGGTCAGTCATCCGTATTCTCAAAGACCACCGCTTTGTACGCAAACTGGAGGGAACCGAACTCTCCGTTGAAGATACCTATCCGATTCTTAAAGGCATGGTAGAGTTGAATCTTGGCCCTGCGCATGTCGATGTGGGCAAGTTGGGGGTAATGTTTAAGCGCCAGGGCGGGGGCGATGTTGAAGCCTTTCTGCGCAAAGAGCTGCAAGAAATTATTGATGGTTATCAGCCAGGCGCTAGCACCGGTGAGCCACAAGATGTGGTGCTTTATGGTTTTGGCCGTATTGGCCGGTTATTGGCTCGGGTGATGGTTGAAAAAGCCGGTGGTGGCAACCTGCTACGCCTGCGCGCTATTGTTGTACGTGGCCGTGGCGATGTGGCAAAGGACCTTGAAAAGCGCGCCAGTCTGCTGCGACGCGATTCCGTACACGGCCCCTTTGACGGCACCATCATGGTCGATGCAGAAGCGCGCACGCTAACCGTCAATGGCAATGTCATTCAGGTAATCTATGCCGATTCACCGAGTGAAATCGACTACACCACCTACGATATCAACAACGCCGTTATCGTTGATAATACTGGAATTTGGCGTGACGAAGAGGGTCTGGGCCAGCACCTGAAGTGTAAAGGGGCTGCCAAAGCGCTGCTGACCGCGCCGGGTAAAGGCGATATCAAAAATATCGTTTATGGTATTAATCACGAATCGATTGGCGACGATGATCTTATTGTTTCTGCCGCGTCGTGCACCACTAACGCGATCGTGCCGGTGTTGAAGGTGCTTAACGATGAGTATGGTGTGGTCAACGGTCACGTTGAGACCGTGCATGCTTACACTAATGACCAAAACCTGATCGATAACTACCACAAAGGCGATCGTCGTGGCCGCAGTGCGGCGTTGAACATGGTATTAACCGAGACGGGCGCGGCTAAAGCTGTCTCTAAAGCACTGCCAGAGCTTGAGGGTAAGCTGACTGGTAACGCGATTCGCGTACCCATCCCGAATGTCTCCATGGCCATTCTTAACCTGACACTGGACAAAACGACTGATGCGGCTGCGCTAAACGATTACTTGCGCCGCATGTCAATTGATTCTGCTTACCAAAAGCAAATTGACTTCGTTGACTCGGCAGAAGTGGTCTCGTCGGACTTTGTAGGCAATCGTCATGCTGGCATTGTTGACGCCAAAGCGACTATCGCCAACGGTCATCATGCGGTTGTCTATATGTGGTACGACAACGAATTTGGTTATAGCTGCCAAGTCGTGCGTATTTTACAACAGATGTCTAATGTGCGGTTTTTAAAGTTGCCGCGCTAATAAATAGCTAAATAATAATATTGCTAAATTAGCTTCTCCGCGGGGCTATCAGGCGAAATAATGATGCAGCGCCACCTTCGGGTGGCGTTTTTTTGTCTCTATGCCTTCCTTTTGTCAATGTATATAGCACTTTTGGAGATCATCAGGGATGTGGTCATTGGACGCGCTTATCTTTATAATACGATGGATTTTTCGGGGTGGTTCAAGTGCTGCTTGGGCCGGACTGGTAACAATCTGAGCAGAAAATAACAATTCGCTGAGCAGAAAATAAGCATTCGAACCCCATACCTTCGTATATCCGATCCAACAACTGGGCGAGACTATGATCGAAGTCAAAAAAGGCCTGGATCTCCCCATCGCGGGAGCGCCCGAGCAGCGTATTGAAGATGCGCGGCCTGTGCGCCACGTGGCAATCCTGGGTACCGACTACGTTGGCATGAAGCCGACGATGGAAGTCCAGGAAGGGGATAAGGTCAAACTAGGCCAATTGCTCTTCACCGACAAGAAAATTGATGGTGTGCGCTATACAGCGCCCGCTGCCGGTGAAGTGCTTGCAATAAACCGTGGCGAAAAACGTCGTTTACTATCTGTTGTGATCAAAGTCGACGAGACTGAGGAAGCGGTTGAATTCGCTGCTCATGATCGTAATGCCTTAACGCAGCTTGAACGTCAGGTCGTTGTTGACCAACTGGTAGAGTCGGGACTCTGGACGGCGTTACGCACGCGTCCTTTCTCGCGCACACCGGCAATCGATAGCACCCCGGCCGATATTTTTGTAACAGCCGTAGATACCCATCCTTTAAGCCCTGATCCTGCACTGATCATTAATGAGCAGCCGCAAGCATTTGAAGATGGCCTCAAGGTGTTAGCGCGCCTGACCGAGGGCAACGTCTTTCTTTGTACAGGGGAAAATGCCTCAATTCCGGGCGGTGAGGTGGAAGGTGTTAAAACCGAAAGCTTTACGGGTCCGCACCCAGCTGGGCTAGTGGGCACCCATATTCATTACCTTTCTCCCGTCGCCCTGCATAAACAGGTTTGGCACATCGGCTATCAGGACGTTATCGCGTTCGGTAAGTTCTTTGTAGAAGGGAAGCTGGATATGAGCCGCGTGGTTGCCATTGGTGGCCCACGTGCTGAAAATCCTCGCTTGGTGCGTACCCGTATCGGCGCTAGCACGGATGAACTCCTGGCAGAAGAAGTCATCAAACCCGACGACACCCGTGTCATTTCTGGTTCTGTATTTTCTGGCTTTACTGCAGAAGGCAAACTTACCTATCTGGGACGCTTTAGCAATCAAATTAGCCTGATTGAAGAAGGCAATAAGCGCATCTTACTTGGGTGGCTATCACTGGGCGCAGATCGACATTCTGTCCTGGGGATCTATCTTTCCAGAATTAAAGGCTTGCGTAACTACGCACCCACCACATCAACCAATGGCTCAGAGCGCGCGATGGTGCCCGTTGGCTCATATGAAACGGTGATGCCGCTGGATATCATGCCAACTCAGTTACTGCGTTCGCTGATCGTGGGCGACATTGAGGTTGCCATGCAGCTTGGGTGTTTGGAGCTGGACGAAGAGGACCTGGCGCTGTGTACGTACGTTTGCCCCGGCAAATACGAATATGGCCCCATCCTGCGTGACAATCTCACCATGATCGAGAAAGAGGCCTGATGATGGGTATTCAACAGACACTCCAAAATATCGAGCCGCATTTCCACAAAGGCGGAAAGTACGAAAAGTTCTATCCGCTCTTTGAAGCGGTAGATACCATTTTTTACTCACCGCCAAGCGTTACTAAAACTACCGCCCACGTGCGTGACGGTATCGACCTTAAGCGCATCATGATTACCGTGTGGCTGTGTACCTTCCCAGCAATGTTCTTTGGTATGTGGAACGCAGGCTGGCAAGCAAACACGGCTATTGATGCAGGCTACGCTTCTATGGGTGGCTGGCGCGAAGCGATTATGACGACCTTGGCGTCAGGTCATGATGCCAGCAGCTTATGGGCTAACTTTGTCCTTGGCGCGACTTACTTCTTGCCAATCTACTTAGTCACTTTTGTGGTGGGTGGTTTCTGGGAAGTTTTGTTTGCCATCAAGCGTGGTCACGAAGTTAACGAAGGTTTCTTCGTTACCTCCGTGCTATTCGCATTGATACTGCCCGCGACCATTCCGTTGTGGCAAGTTGCGCTGGGTATTACCTTTGGTGTGGTAATCGGTAAAGAGATCTTCGGTGGTACGGGTAAGAATTTCTTGAACCCAGCGCTTACCGGCCGTGCTTTCCTCTACTTTGCCTACCCCGCGCAGATTTCGGGCGATGCGGTATGGGTTGCTGCAGATGGTTACACTGGTGCGACGGCGCTTTCGCTGGCATTCCAAGATGGTATGTCGGCGTTGACCGACACCTTTAGTTGGTGGGATGCCTTCCTAGGCTTCATCCCCGGTTCTGTGGGTGAAGTGTCGACTCTAGCGATCTTTATTGGTGCTGCAGTACTGCTGTGGACGCGGATTGCCTCGTGGCGAATCATGCTTGGCGTATTTTTGGGCATGGTGGCTACCAGCACGCTCTTTAATCTCATCGGCTCCGACTCCAATGCGATGTTTGCCATGCCGTGGTACTGGCATCTGGTAATCGGTGGTTTCGCTTTTGGTATGGTGTTCATGGCCACTGACCCGGTGTCAGCATCGATGACCAACCAAGGCCGTTTGATATTTGGTGCGCTGATTGGTGTGATGACCGTATTGATTCGCGTTGTGAACCCGGCTTTCCCGGAAGGCATCATGTTGGCTATCTTGTTTGCTAACCTGTTTGCACCGCTGATTGACCATTTCTTCGTCCAGGCCAACATCAAGCGTCGCGTTAAGCGTACCGGCGTACCGGCCGAGGAGACTGCCTAATGGCACAAGGTAACAACTCCATCAAGAAAGTCCTGATCGTGGCGTTTGCACTTTGTATCGTGTGCTCCGTCATTGTCTCGACTGCGGCGGTCGCATTGCGACCCGCACAACAGCTCAACCAGGAGCTTGATCGTAAAACCAACATCTTGAACGTCGCCAAACTGTATGAGCCTGGCATGGACGTTGAAGAGGTGTTTAGCGAAGAGATCACCGCTCGGGTCGTTGACTTGGATACCGGTGAGTATTCTGATGAGTTTGATCCTGATACCTACGATAGCTTTGAAGCTGCCCGTGACCCTGCATCGGGTCGCACGCTATCCGGTGACCAGGACATCGCAGGTCTATCGCGAGTCGAAAACTACGCCACCGTATACTTGATTGGTGGCGAAGATAATCCGGAGCAGATCGTACTCCCTATTCGTGGTCAAGGTCTGTGGGGCTTAATGCGCGGTTTCCTGGCAGTAGAGGGTGATGGCAATACGATTGTTAGTATCACCTACTATGAGCACAGTGAAACGCCAGGCCTGGGTGCTGAAGTAAACAATCCTCGCTGGCAGGCTCAGTGGGAAGGGAAAAAGATTTACGATGAAGAGGGCGACCTCTCACCGGAGATCCACCTGACCAAGGGCGGCGCTAGCGGCGAATACGAAGTAGACGCACTATCTGGTGCTACGCTAACCAGTAACGGCGTGACTAACATGCTGCAGTTCTGGTTAAGCGAAGAAGCTTTCGGTCCCTATTTGGCTAAATTCCGCAGCGGTACTGAGCCGGAAGACGCCGAAGAGACCGATACCGACTTCGAAGACGTTGAGGGGGCCTGATCATGGCGGACGTAAATGCAAAAGGTGTTTTAACAGCGCCGATTTTCCATAATAACCCTATTGCGTTGCAGATCCTTGGGATTTGCTCGGCACTAGCGGTAACGACCAGCATGAGTGTGTCGCTGGTGATGGCATTGGCGGTTATTTTTGTAACGTCGTTTTCAAACCTGTTCGTATCGTTGATTAGGAATCATATTCCTTCCTCGATTCGTATCATCGTGCAGATGACCATTATTGCCTCGCTGGTAATCGTGGTAGATCAGATTTTGAAAGCGTATGCCTATGAGATGTCTAAGCAGCTTTCCGTATTCGTTGGTTTGATCATTACTAACTGTATCGTCATGGGACGTGCAGAAGGTTTTGCGATGTCCAACACGCCGGGCATGTCATTTTTAGACGGTGTTGGCAACGGCCTTGGGTATGGTTTCGTGCTTATGGTGGTTGGCTTCTTCCGTGAGCTACTCGGTTCAGGCAGCATTTTTGGTATCACTATCCTCCAGACCGTTCAAAATGGTGGTTGGTACGTTCCCAATGGCTTGCTGTTATTGCCGCCTTCAGCGTTCTTTATTATTGGTCTACTAATTTGGGTAATGCGTGCCGTTAACCCGGAACAGGTAGAAGATAATGAGTTCAAAATGAAGGAAAACACCAAGCCCAAGGAGGCCGTGTAACATGGAACATTATCTGAGTCTTTTTGTTGCTTCGGTGTTTGTTGAAAACATGGCGCTGGCCTTCTTTTTGGGGATGTGTACTTTCTTGGCAGTGTCCAAAAAAGTCTCCTCAGCGATTGGCCTGGGTATCGCGGTAATCGTTGTATTAACCGTAACGGTGCCGGTCAATAATTTAGTATTCACCTACTTGCTACAAGAAGGTGCGCTAACGTGGACTGGCATCAGTGGTGCTGAAAACATTGATTTGTCTTTCCTTGGGCTGCTCTCCTACATCGGTGTTATTGCTGCGTTAGTACAAATCATGGAGATGTTCCTTGATAAGTACGTGCCGTCGCTCTACAACGCGCTAGGGGTATTCCTGCCGCTGATTACCGTTAACTGCGCCATCCTGGGTGGCGTACTGTTCATGGTAGAGCGTAGCTATAACTTTGGTGAGGCTGTGGTCTATGGCTTTGGTGCAGGCACCGGCTGGGCGTTGGCCATTGCCGCCCTGGCGGGTATCCGTGAAAGGCTGAAGTACAGCGATGTGCCGAGTGGCCTTCAAGGGCTGGGCATTACTTTCATCACCGTGGGGCTAATGTCGTTGGGCTTTATGTCCTTCTCGGGCATTCAGCTTTAATCGGAGCCGGTTTTTCCCAGCGGTGTCAAACACCGCTGGGTAATAGAAACCTTCAGCAATAGGAAACCGACATGGTTGATACAACAGTCATCTTGCTCGGTGTTGTCATGTTCACGGTCATCGTTATTAGCTTAACGGCGATCATTCTGGCAGCGCGCAGCAAGCTTGTGAGTAGCGGGGACGTGACCATTGAGGTCAACGGCGACCCCGAGCACACTTTGAAAACCCAGGCCGGTGGCAAACTGCTTAATACGCTTGCTGCTAACGGTATTTTTCTCTCTTCCGCCTGTGGTGGCGGTGGTTCTTGTGCCCAGTGTAAGTGCCGTGTAGAAGAGGGCGGTGGCTCTATTCTGCCGACTGAAGAGTCGCATTTCACCATGCGTGAGAAGAAAGAGGGCTGGCGCCTGTCTTGTCAGGTACCTGTAAAGCAGGACATGAAAGTTGAAGTGCCTGAAGAAGTGTTTGGGGTGAAAAAGTGGGAATGTGAAGTTATTGCCAACCCCAACGTTGCCACCTTTATCAAAGAGCTGAACTTGAAACTACCCGAGGGCGAAGAAGTTGCCTTCCGCGCCGGTGGTTACGTACAGCTTGTGGCACCGCCGTACGACATCAAGTTCTCTGACTTCGATATTGAAGAAGAGTACCGTGGTGATTGGGAAAAATTTGATATGTTCAAAATTTCCCATAAGAACAATGAGGAAGTGATTCGCGCATACTCCATGGCGAACTACCCGGATGAGAAGGGTATCCTCAAGTTCAACATTCGTATTGCGACGCCGCCTCCTGGCACTAACCATCCGCCCGGCCTGATGTCTACCTACGTCTTCAATCTTAAAGAAGGTGACAAGGTGACCGTGATGGGGCCGTTTGGTGAGTTCTTTGCTCGCGATACTGACGCCGAAATGATCTTTATCGGTGGTGGTGCGGGTATGGCGCCAATGCGTAGTCATATCTTTGATCAGTTGAAGCGCTTGAAGTCTAAGCGCAAGATTACCTTCTGGTACGGTGCGCGCTCTTGGCGTGAGACCTTCTATAACGAAGAGTATGATCAGTTAGCCGAAGAGTTCCCGAACTTCGAGTGGCACTTGGCGCTTTCTGATCCACAGCCGGAAGATAACTGGGAAGGGCCGACAGGCTTTATCCATAACGTTCTGTACGAAAACTATCTGAAGGACCATCCGGCACCTGAAGATTGCGAGTACTACATGTGTGGTCCGCCGATGATGAACGCCTCGGTCATTAAGCTGTTGCTTGATATGGGCGTTGAGCCAGAAAATATCCTATTGGATGATTTCGGTGGCTAATCAATCGTCATAATCGCAATGGTTATGAAGAAAGATTACTGCGGTAACAATGAGCGGGGCTGGCCTTTTGGTCAGCCCCGTTTGTGTTACTGATAGGTATTTTAATGAGAAGTGCGCCGCGCTGATAACAACAGCCCACTGAGGTACAATAGGCTTAACAAACAAAGATTGTGAGGCACTAATCGGCCTGAGTGTTGTAGATAGAGGTGATGGCCGATTAGGTAAATAATAGAAAGTTAAGCAGTGACATGCTGGGAGGTTAATATGGCGATTTGGTTACTGGTATTCGGCTTTATGGCACTGATTATGGGTGTCATGGCGGTGGGTGTCATCATGGGGCGTAAACCTATTGCAGGTTCATGCGGTGGTTTGAATCAAATAGGCATGAAAGACGGCTGTGATATTTGTGGCGGTAAAGACGAAGTGTGCGAAGAAGAGAACCGCAAGCGTGGCAGTGAGCGGCGTCGTAGTGACGAAAGTCGCGGCGCTGACTTAGGCTATGACGCCACCCGCCGTTAATAAGGCACATAGATAACGAAAAGGCGCATGTTCATATGAACTGCGCCTTCTTAACGTTTATGCCACAAGTGTCTGTTTGTCTTGGACTGTCTGCCTTGGGCCGTTTGCCTGGGACTGTTTGCCTGGGACTATCAGCCTTAGATCGTTTGTCGGCGATCTTTTGACGAGAATGGGTTAACCCGAATAGGAAGGAGACGCAGAGAGTATGGCGGTTCACAATTACGATGTCGTGGTAATCGGTACAGGGCCTGCGGGTGAAAGCGCGGCCATTAACGCTGCCAAGCATGGCAAACGCGTAGCGATTATTGAAAAGCAGGCTCAAGTAGGCGGTAACTGTACTCACTGGGGCACCATTCCCTCCAAAGCATTGCGTCATCAAGTCAAACAGATCATGGCGTTCAATACTAACCGTATGTTTCGCGATATCGGTGAGCCGCGCTGGTTCTCCTTTCCGAAAGTGATGGAACGTTCACGTGGCACCATCGACAAGCAGGTAGAGATGCGCACGACATTTTATGCGCGTAACCGGATTGATCTCTTCCACGGCGTTGCCCGCTTTAAAGATGAACATACGCTGATAGTTCATGACCGCCAAGAAGGCATGGAAGAGCTGGTGGCCAAAAAAATCGTCATTGGTACCGGTTCACGCCCTTATCGCCCGGCGGACATTAACTTCCGGCATCCGCGTATTTACTGCTCCGACACCATTCTGAGCCTTTCGCATACGCCACGCACCCTAGTGATTTTCGGGGCAGGGGTGATCGGCTGTGAGTACGCGTCAATCTTTTCTGGGTTAGGCGTCAAGGTTGATTTAATCAATAACCGTGACAGCCTACTGTCATTCCTGGACGATGAAATCAGCGATGCGCTCTCCTATCACCTTCGTAAGCACGGTGTATTGGTTCGCCATAATGAAGAGTATGAGAGTGTTGAGGGCGATGAAGCAGGTGTCGTAGTACGCCTAAAGTCAGGCAAGAAAATTCGCGCTGATGCATTTTTGTGGGCCAATGGGCGGACAGGCAATACCGATAGTCTAGGGCTCGAAAACATTGGCTTGAAGGCCAATGGCCGGGGCCAGCTCAGTGTTGATGAGCACTACCGCACCGAGGTTCCCCATATTTATGCAGCAGGCGACGTGATCGGTTGGCCAAGTCTGGCGAGTGCCGCCTACGATCAAGGCCTTAATTCATGCAACGAGCTGCTCGATAAAGAGTATCGCTTTGTTAGCGATGTACCCACCGGAATTTATACCATCCCTGAGATCAGCTCGTTTGGCCCCAACGAGCGTGAGTTGACCGAAGCAAAAGTGCCCTACGAAGTTGGCAAAGCTTTCTTCAAAGATACTGCACGTGCGCAGATTACCGGTGATACCGTGGGGATGCTTAAAATACTTTTCCACCAGGACACTCTGGAAATACTCGGGATTCACTGTTTTGGTGATCAGGCTTCTGAGATTCTGCATATCGGTCAAGCGATCATGCAACAGAAGGGTGATGCCAATACGCTAAAGTATTTCGTTAACACTACTTTCAATTATCCCACCATGGCAGAAGCGTATCGGGTGGCCGCTCAAAATGGCTTGAATCGTGTTTTTTAACCTCAGCTTTCATTGCTTTCTAGTTAAGTAATACGCTTTTAGCTGATGAGAGAATGGATATAGTTTTTTGCTTTTTCAGCGTTTTCTGAAGCCTTGGCGATGGGTGGTAACAAGCTTTCAACACGGTTGCGACCCAGCGACTTGGCTTGGTAGAGCGCTTTATCGGCAAATGAATATAGCTGCTCAAACGTAAGCGAGCCGCCATAACCCGTCGTTACGCCAATGCTAATGGTCGGGTTGGCATGTAAATTTAGGCCACCCAACTCGCTAACTTCAATCTCTCGGCGTAGCCTATCCGCCACCTGCAGCGCGTCAGGGGTGGATGTGTTGGGCATTAACAAACAAAATTCTTCGCCACCAATTCTCGCTAATGTATCGGATGGGCGACTTAGTTGACGCAGTTTTTTGCTTACCTGACGCAGCACCTCATCGCCGGTAGGATGCCCATAGGTGTCGTTTATTTGCTTGAAGTGATCCAGGTCTAACAACAGCAGGCTAAGCGGCGTTTTATCACGCTGCGCTTGAGTCAGCACTGCGAAGGCTACATTGACCAAATGGCGCCGGTTATACAGCCCAGTTAATTCATCGGTGAGCATTAACTGATGCATTACGTTGCGCTGACGGTGCAGGCGGATAACTGCCATGCTAAGCGTGATCGCCGCGCCGATTATGACTACCAGTAGCACATTGATAGCGATTGAGAGCCGCTGCATCACCAAGCTTTGTTGCGAAGACATTGTGTAGACTTCTTCCAATAGTTTGTCATAAAGCCATGCCAAGGAACCGCCAACTTTCATTGCTCCACGCTGCAACGGTTCAATAAGCTCTGGATGCTGATGGACTTCACGGGCCTGCTGGTTCAGGTCAGAAAGACGGTTATCAAGCTCGCTAAAATGATTAATAAGGTAGTTAACGTTAGAAGTGAGAAAGCGATCACGCTCAATATTGGTCTGTATGTTATTTAAATGCTGCTTGGAAGTTGCAATAAAGTGATCAATGTATTCAATATGTTTGTTGTTAGGCTGACGGCTACTTCCTTCTTCCAGCGCTTCACGTAATTGTGGTGCCGCTTGCTGGGCCAGCATAATATCACTAACCAGTTTGGTGTAGTTGGCACTGGCTTTTTGACAAGCGCTGTATACGTAGCTGCCCATGACTGCCGACAAGGTGCAGAAAATGACGGCGAAAAGGAATGCCAAACATCCGCGAGGCTGGCGCAAATGATGAAGAATCGTCATGACGCAATCAACGAGCTGTTAGTGACGATGTCTCTCTTTGCAAAATGCCGCAAAAGAGCCAGCTCGTATGGCACATATGCGCGATTATTGACAGAGCACTTATTAAAAAAGCACTTATTAAAAGAGTGCTTATTAACAGAGCTCTTGATAAAACAATGCTTGTTAAAAGAGCACTTACGTTGCAAAGGACAGTTCTGCATGGCACCTCTCCCTTCAATGGCTAGGTAGTCCAATGAACAACTTGAAGACTTATCCTTATGTAACTTAAGCACTCACTCGCAATGTACGCTATCCAACAACTTTACTAATTGCAGGATCATACTTGTGCTCGTTATTATTAGTAAATTTTATAGGTCTTTGATATTTACTGGGTATTCATGCTTTCTATGGCTAAGCGGGCTTTTTCCTGCCAGCTACCCGCCAGCGAGGCGGCCTGCTCTAACGCTTTTCGAGCGGCGACGGGTTCTTCTTGTTGAAGCAGTAAAAGGCCTAGATTTAGCCAGGCAGCGCCCATGCTTGCATCAAGCTCTGCTGCTCGTTCAAAGGCTTTTCGAGCTTCCTCCGGTTGTTGGTCAGCGTACAGCGCGTTGCCTAGCGCAAATTGTCCGATAGCATTGGTAGGGTGGTGCTCGCTAAATGATTGCCAGCTTGATAATGCAGCACGAGGGCCGTTCGTTTCTTCGTAGGCACTGATGGCTTCAAGGGCATTACGGGCGGTGATACCCGCAGGTAGCGTGCCGGGCTCGGCAACGACAAATCCCCAGCGTTCAGTGCGCGCCCAGGTGGCGTCGAAACGGCTAAACGACATCGTATGGCGTTCAATTTCCCCACTGCGGAGAATCAGCGTTTCACTGGGCAGGTCGTAGCCAATGGCCACCGCGTAGTGCCACATTGGGTAGATAGGGAGCGATAAATTTTGCATCACCGCTACCGGATCGCCTGCTGCCAAATGGCCTAACAGCGCATCCATGGTGCCTCGAATGGGATAAGCGAGTTGATCATAGCGTCGCACCGTCGCCAGCATTTCTGGCTGTACACTGCCGTCGCGCTCAGGTAAGAACACCTGGGGAATCAGTTGCTCAACGTCTGTTTCGACATCCTGATGGTTGAGTACCATCGCCAGTGTGGCAGGGCCGCACTGAAACTCCGTTTGGGCGTAAAACGGTACGCTAGTGATTTCTGCATGGGGAGGCAGCGTTTGATAGGTACTTTGTAGCAGTACCGGGTTTCGTGCGCAGCCGCTCAGCAGTAGTAGCATAATAAAAACGCCCGCGAAGCGGGCGTTAGAAAACGTGCTATTCAAAAACACACTATTCAAAGACTTAGTGGTCATGAGCTGCCTATCAACGCGTAAACGGATAAACGTCGGTCAGGCCGAGAATATCGGTAATCAACAGAATGATAAAGACGGCGAAGAGGGCACCGATAACGCCACCACCGGCACCGGCAGGCATCATCTCGAGCTGGTCAGCCATTTGCTTTGCTTCAGAATCGCTTAAGGCAGCAACGCGGGCATCTACTTCGTCCAGGTCAACACCCTGTTTTAGCAGTTGATCCTGCACGTCGGCACGGGCCAGGACCTCATTAATGCGCTCACGGTCAGCGCCAGCACGATCAGCTGACAAAACAGATTGGGTAGAGACTAAATCAATAGTTTGAGGCGCAGTGGGAGCAGCTGCAACAGGCAAACTGGTAATAACGAGCGCCGCAATTAGCAGGGTGGAGAGGTATGCACGCAATGTTTTCATCGTCTTCTTCCTTATAGACTAGTCGGGGAAGGACAAGCATTTTTTAGCTTGACCACTATTTACACGCACTATGAGTATAGAAACAAATGGTTTGATTTTTAAGCTTAATATGCAAAGTACTAATTATTTGCACTAATGCGATAGGTCCAGGCGGATTCAGAAAGCAGCCCACGACCACCGGCCATGGTCATTGCCAAATCATGTAGGCCTGGCCACAGCGGTACTGTTGCCGCGCCTTTAACGGCTAAATCGAGCCGCTGGGCCATTAACAGCAATTTATGCAGACGCTTCATTGGCAAGCGGCCAATCGCTTTTTGGTAGGCTGGGCGTCGCTTATCAAAAATCATTGGTTTTTGGCTTTTGCAGGCATGTTCAAAGCTTTGCCCTTGATCCAGATGCTGATGCAGCGAGAGGAGAGTGCGCAGCTCCCGGGTTAGTGCCCAAAGCACAATGGGAGCCTCGACACCTTCACTGCGCAATCCATTGACGATACGCGATGCGCGGCTAGGTTCGCCTTTTAGGCAGGCATCGGCCAAATTGAAAACATCAAAGCGTGTGCTGTCTTCAACGCCTTGGGCAATGCTCTCGACGTTCAAGCGCGTGCCCTGGGGGTGAATCAGCGCTAGTTTCTGCAGCTCCTGGTCGGCGGCCAGCAGGTTGCCCTCGGTTCGCTCACCCAGCAGGCGAGCTGCATCCAGGTCAATTTGTATGCCGTGAAGTGACGCGCGATCCCGCAGCCAGTAACCCAACCGCGAAACATCGACTGGCCAGACCGGTACGAATAACCCTTGCTTATCCAGCGTTTTGAACCAGGCACTTTTCTGCTGCTTGGCATCTAATTTGCCCATACTGATAAGCAAGATATCATCACTGTTATCCAGTGTTTCGCCGTACTGCGCCAGTGCTTTACTGCCTTCCTGCCCTAGCTTGTGATTGCCCAAACGCAATTCCAACAGCTTGCTGGTCGCAAACAACGATAGGTTGCTGGACATCTCCATCAACCGACCCCAAGCAAAGTTGGGCTCTACATCGAGTACTTCACGCTCTTCAACGCCTGCTTGGCGAGCCGCTTTCCTTACCGCATCGCAGGCATCGCGATGCTGTAAGGGCTCATCCCCCGCCACAATCACTACGCGGGGAAGCTTTTTTGCTAACGCAGCGGGAAGCTGATCAGCAAATACCTTCACTGCATGCCCTCAATGTAAGCAAGGCGTTCGATGATTTGCTGAGACAATTGTCGAGCAAGCGTTTGCTCGGCTTCCATCATCAGCGTTTCACGGTTGAGTAGATCATCATCACTAACGCGAATACGCGTGCTCGTCGTCAGAGTTGCGTTATTGATGTGATAGGCATTGGATGCCCGCTCTTGTACTGAAAGCGAAGTGCTTAGCGTCAGCTCATGTTCACGACTTGCGCGGCCATCACCTCCCAATCGCCGCTCAATTAAAGCAGGCGTACCCAGGGTGACCCGCCATGGGGCATCAGCCGTTACCTGAGTGCCTAGCTGTTGAAGTCGCGCAGCGACCTGTTGTGCAACGGCGCTGTTGGTGTCGCCCTCTAAGGAAAGGGGAGGCAGCGTCGGCAGTGAATCGGTGCCACGCAGCCGAAACCCGCAAGCGCTGAGCAGCACCGCCGCTGAAGCGGCGATGCTGGCGGTTAAAAATGTGCGTCGATTCATCCGCTCACCACGATGTTGACCAGTTTACCGGGCACCACGATCACTTTACGCACGGTGTTACCTTCAAGATAGCGCTGCACGTTTTCGTGTTCCATGGCGAGTTTTTCGATAGATGCCTTATCGGCGCTTGCGGGCACATCAAGGCGCGCACGCAATTTGCCGTTAACTTGCACCACCAGCTCAATGCTATCGCGGGTAAGCGCTGTTTCATCCAGGGTAGGCCATGTTGCTTCAATGGCCGGGCCTGTATGGCCAAGGGCTTCCCACAGGCTATGGCACATGTGCGGGGTAATCGGCGAGAGCAGCAATACACCGGCTTCCAACGCTTCACGGCTAACCGCTAGACCAAGTTCAGAGGTGTCGTCGAACTTGCCGATCGCGTTGGAAAGCTCCATGACAGCTGCGATCGCCGTATTGAAGGTGGTGCGGCGGCCAATGTCGTCGCTGGCCTTCTTGATGGTCTCATGAGTTTTACGCCGCAGTGCCTTCTGGTCATCATTGAGCGCGTCAATGTTGAGCGGCCCAGGCGTACCAGCCGCCAAGTGCTCATTAACCTGACGCCAAAGGCGCTTCAAGAAGCGGTGGGCACCTTCAACGCCGGAATCCGACCACTCCAACGACTGCTCGGGCGGTGCGGCAAACATCATAAACAGGCGCACGGTATCGGCGCCGAACTTGTCGATCATCGACTGCGGATCAACGCCATTGTTTTTTGACTTGGACATCTTCTCGATGCCACCCATCTCCACCGGCTCGCCGTCGCTCATCAAAATAGCGCTGAGCGGGCGACCTTTCTCGTCGCGCTTCACTTCCACATCGGCAGGGTTAAACCACTGCTTGCCGCCGTTTTCGGTAGGGCGGTAGAAGGTTTCGGCGATGACCATGCCTTGAGTCAGCAACTGCTGGAACGGCTCATCGGAATCGACCAAGCCGAAATCGCGCATCAGCTTGTGGAAGAAGCGGGCATACAGCAGGTGAAGAATGGCGTGCTCGATACCGCCGATGTAAAGATCCACCGGCAGCCAATAGTTGGCGCGCTCGTCCAGCATGGCTTCCGTGTTATCGGCACAGCAGAAGCGCGCGTAGTACCAGGACGACTCCATGAAGGTGTCGAAGGTGTCGGTTTCGCGGGTCCAGCCATCGCCCAGGTCAGAGAACGCGGGCATCTTCTTCAGCGGCGAGCCAGAGGCATCGACGGTGACTTCCATCGGCAGGGACACCGGCAGTTCGTCATCGGTTAGCGGTACGGTTTGACCTTCTGGACCGTATTTGACCGGAATCGGCGCGCCCCAGTAGCGTTGACGGGCAACGCCCCAATCGCGTAGGCGGTAGTTGGTTTTGACTTCGCCACGGCCAAGTTCAGCCAGTTTGACAGCAATGGCATCAAAGGCCTGTTCAAAGCCCAGCCCATCAAACTCACCTGAATTTACCACCGTGCCGTATTCGGCGTAGGCCGCTTCAGAAACGTCGGCGGGTTGGCCGCTTTCATCGGCGATGACCGGTTTGATCGCAATCCCGTACTTGGTGGCAAACTCCCAGTCACGCTGGTCGTGGCCGGGCACTGCCATCACCGCGCCGGTGCCAAATTCCATCAGCACGAAATTAGCCACGTAAACGGGCACTTCATCGCCCGTCAGCGGGTGAACCGCCCTATGGCCGGTGAGCATGCCTTTTTTCTCTTTGGTAGCCATTTCGGCTTCTGAGGTGCCGCCTTTGGCGCACTCATCGCAGAAGGCTGCCAGCTCAGCGTTTTGCTCAGCCGCCTGCTTGGCCAGCGGGTGACCAGCGGCAACTGCGACATAGGTCACGCCTAACAGCGTATCCGGGCGCGTGGTGTACACTGCCAGTGGATCGCAGGTGCTGCCGTCTTTAGCCTTGATATCAAAAGTGAGCTCAACGCCACGGGATTTACCAATCCAGTTGCGCTGCATGGTTTTGACCTGCTCAGGCCACTCAACCTTATCCAGGTCGGCCAGCAGTTCATCGGCGTAATCGGTAATTTTCAAGAACCACAGCGGGATCTCTTTGCGCTCAACCAATGCACCAGAACGCCAACCGCGGCCATCAATGACCTGTTCATTGGCGAGAACGGTTTGATCCACCGGGTCCCAGTTGACCGTCGACATCTTCTTATACACCAAGCCTTTTTCGACCAGCTTGGTGAAGAACCACTGTTCCCAGCGGTAGTAGCTGGTATCGCAGGTGGCGAATTCGCGGCTCCAGTCGTAGGCAAAGCCCAGTGCCTTCAACTGATTGCGCATGTAGTCGATGTTTTGGTAGGTCCACTTGGCGGGCGGCACCTGGTTCTGTATCGCCGCGTTTTCTGCGGGCATACCGAAGGCATCCCAGCCCATGGGCTGCATGACATTTTTGCCCTGCATGCGCTGGTAACGCGACACCACGTCGCCGATAGTATAATTACGCACATGTCCCATATGCAGCTTGCCGCTGGGGTAGGGGAACATGGAGAGGCAGTAGTACTTCTCGCGGTTCGCGTCCTCTACGGCTTTGAAGCACTGATGTTTGTCCCAGTACTGCTGGGCGTCGCGTTCGATATCACGAGGGCTATAGTGTGCGTCCATCGGTTTATTAATGCCTTGGCGTATTCGCCCAAAAGGGGCGCAAAGTGAATGTGAGATGACATCTGTCAGATAAGTGAGGTCGATTGTATCCTATGCGGGTGTATCCTTGAACGGTAAGCCGATGATAGGAAACCGCATGCGTCGACAAAAGGAGAGGCACCATGAGTGAAAAACAGAATGACAATCGCCTGCGCGAAGGTTACGAACGTTTGTTGGAGCGGATGCAGGGGGGCGCCAATGAGCTTACCTGGGAGAATTTACAGAAGGATCTGGACGACGCGGTTGAGTTTGAATCGGAGCTTGAAGAGTACACCAAAGACGAGCTAGCGCTGCTGCGCGCCTGGGTAGAGCGTGACCTGAAAGACATGCGCTACTTCATGGCGGACACCGGTAAACAGGTAGCCAGCTGGCTAGGCATCGACATAGACGGGCTCTCCCGCCGCGTGGCGGAATCGTTGCTTTCGATTGCCGACCGTAGCGTAGTGGAACGCGAACGCTTTGAGGAAGACCTGGAAGCCGCCCGCGCCGACTACTGCGAAGGCGAAATGGCCGCGCCTGGGTTAATGGCCTGCACCCACTGCGATGCCCAGGTAATGCTACCCACCGTTGCGCGCCTAGAACCTTGCCATCAGTGCGGCCATCGCTACTTCTACCGGTTTCCAAATAAAATCATTGAGACCTGATTCACTAGGCCACCAGCAAACTGACGCCTGCGATCGCCCCCAGCGAAAGCAGGCTCATCACCGCCGCATACAGCAGGTTATTCTTCATCATGCGATAGCCGCTGACCCCGTAGCGCCCCTGCAATGAAAGATTAATGCCGGAAAGCGGCCCGACGCTGGTGCCCACCGCCCATGAGCTTAATGCCACAAACGCAAATAGCGTTTGCTCCCCGTTTTGCAGATTAAGTACTGACGCCAACACCGACACGCCAATAATCGGGTGTAGGCCCGCCAACGCACTTAGCGTAATGGCTGCAAAACTGATCATCGCCTGGGTTGTGCCAAAGCGAGTGAACAGCGTCCAGTCGCTACCGGCGGCAGCCGTGACCAGTGTCGAAAGGCCAATCGTCAGAAGCCCAGCTGCCAGAAACAGTGAAATCTCCCCACGCATGGCGGGTAAGCGCGTCGTGGTGTGTTGACGAATTCGCCGTAGGGTAAAGCGTGGCCCGTGATGCAAGTTACTCAGCATGGCAACGCTAGGCAGTAGAAAGGTGATAATGCTGACAATGGTCAGGGTAGGGGTGAGCACAAAGTGAAACAGCATCACCAGCGCGGCCATACCTACCGGCATAAACAGGCTACGCGGCGCCAGTGAGTAGCCATCGACTTCGCGAAGATCAAACCGGCGACGCAGCTCCAGCGTGGTCAACAGCCCCGATAGCATCGCGATGGGAAAGCCCACCACGGCGATTTGCGCATACTCCACCTCCGGCACCAGCGCGATCACCACGCCCATGGAAGCAAAAAACGGCGACCATAAAGCCGCGCTGGAAAGCCCGCGGTTAAGCGCCAATAGTTGCGGCGTCGTCAACGGCCCTCGCCGGGCCAGCTTATCGCCCACCATAAACACGGTAGAGAGATTCAAAATCGTACCCAGGAAGTGAACTCCCAACCAGGTACTCATCACACCGCTGGCACCAGTCACACGTTTACCCGTCGCACCTTTATTCCCTTGCTTACCAATCAGCGAGATAAAGCTAACGCCGACCAGCATCGCCGCCACAAACGAATTGCCCTGCAACATCGCGGGCCAATCCACCTCAGCGCCATACACAAACCGCGCCACCAGCAGCATGCCCGCGCCCAGCGCAATCAACACACCCGCTTGAATCCGCGATCGTTTAGGAATATCCCGCCACAGCAATACAACCGCCGCCCACAGTAAATAGCTCACCGCATGCGCGGTGCTCAACCAGCCGGTGAAACCAATAATTTGCGCGATCAAACCAAGCAGAATCAGCACGCCCGCCAAGCGCTGCCGAGGAGTCGTCTCTTGCATGCCAAACCCTTAATAGTGAATTAGCAGGCTAATCGGATTTGCGGAGGAAGGCTAGCGGAAAGCTAAGAATTAGGAGTAGGGGCTTTTCGTAGCGCGTGGTAACGCGCGAAGCGAGGCACCCGCGAAAGTACCGCGCCGCGGTACTATTTGGCAAGGGCAATCAAGAAGTCTAATCAGCGTAGCAAGGACATTGGGTTGCGGCTTAGCATTCATTACAAAGCCGCGCGTTCTGCGGGCGTTAAGGCTTTAGAAAAACCTCACTGACGGCTACGCTTTGGTAGGATCGAGCAAACAGATAAGAAGTGGTCAGCATGCTGCGCTTCAAGGGTAATTGGTCCTCAAAACCCCATAACCGATGCGTGGAAAAACGCACTGGTACATTTCTTCGGAGGCATTCCCTTGACCAATGCTCCATTACATTTGTGGGAAGGTTTTTCTGGTGCCACTGTGCAACCCAATGGCGTGCTGTTTGCAGGCCTCGACCGTAAGCTGTCGCCGCTGCCTGAAAGCACAGATGCACCGGTACATAACCCGTCGCTCAATCTGGCAATGCGCTTTCAGGTCTCCGGTGACTTTGAGATCAATATCACCGCTACGCTAACCGCCGCCAACTCCACCTACTTCCTGTTCCACGGGGTTATCCCGATGGTGCAGGATGAGTGGTACTACGCGCAGAGCACTTTCAAGGCCCAGATCGTCAATGGAGACTGGTGTTACTGGACAATGTATCACCCTGACAATACCGAGTCGGGAAATGCTGCTGCTAGTGTCGGCACCAATGTGGTTTACACCTTCAAGCGTGAGGGCACCGAGCTTGTGTTCCTGACCAATGGTGTGGAAGTAACCCGTCAGTCGGATATGTGTCTGTTTGCCGATGGGGTGGTGTATCTAAGCCTGGATGAAGCCAATGTGGGTGCAACGTTCCTTGTCACTCAGATCACCACGACCGGTACCGTGGAAGAGACGCCAGTGCGTAGCGTGCCTAAGACATCGGGCACCTTGCGTGACAAGGCCGGTAAGTTCCGTATCGGTACTGCGGTGGCCACCTACCCGATGGTGTTCGATGAGCAGTACCGCACGATTCTGGGCAATGAGTTTAACCAGATCACCCCTGAGAACTGCATGAAGTTCCAGTTCATCCAGCCTGCCCGTGGCGTCTACGACTTCTATGAGTCGGACAAGCTGATCGACTACGCCGAACGTAATGGCATGGAGGTGCATGGCCACACGGTGGCATGGAACGAAGCGACCCCGCAGTGGCTGTGGGATGGCTGGCTCGATGGGTCCATCACCGCTAGCGAAGTAGGGGAGATCCTCGACGAGCATATCGAGAGGTTGTTCGGTCGCTATAAGGGCCGCATGGTGTCGTTCGATTTGATCAACGAGCCGTTTCTGGACTGGACAGACCAGCTCCGTGATTCCGTCTGGTACCAGGCATTAGGACGTGGATACATTGAACGGGCCTTACGTAAAGCCCATGAAGTGGATCCGGATGTACTGCTGTTCATTAATGAGTGGGGGTGTGAAGAGGCGGGTGACAAACAGGACTTCCTGTTCAACCTGGTGGTCGAGTTGCAAACCGCCGGCGTGCCCATTCATGGCGTTGGTTTGCAGATGCACGAGGACGTGAACGCTGAGTACCAGAGGAGCTGGCGACCAAATACGCCGTCCGTGACGAAGGCACACTTGAAGTCGGCCATTGCCCGCTTCAAGTCGCTGGGTATCGAGGTACGGGTGTCGGAGCTGGACATAAACCAGTATCAGAACTATGCCGATACCCCAAAGGCCGTAGCCGATTGGTATGCCCAGTACTTGGAAGCGTGCATCGAAGAGGGTGCGCACTCGTTTACCATGTGGGGTTTCACTGATCGCTGGTCGTCACTAAATGAATGGTACGACTATTACACCCATGGTAACGGGCTGATTTACGATGCCCAGTATCAACCCAAACTGTCCTACCGAGCGCTTTCCAATAAATTGGACGAGATGGCACGTTCTCTTAGCTCCCTTTGACAGGAATGATTTTATGAGCATCGGTATCGGCACCGTATAGAGGCGGCACAAAGCGGTAGGCCATGCTTATCGTTCTGGCTAAACGGGTCAGGATAAGCATGGCGGAAAATATGTGTTCGAGTAATTCCACGGCAGGTTTCGCATCATCATGCGCTACCTTGAGAACGGCTCACATAAATGTCCAGGCCAATATCCTCGTCACCTTATTTCCCTGCTTCATCTCTATTTCCCGACTATCAACGGCACCTAGCTTACTAATCAGCTTCTTGGCAGGCTTAACATTCTCGCCTTTTGAAACCAGGCTGCTAAACCAGCGGCATTGAGTTGAATATATCTGGCTTTCTCTTATTAGCTTTTTAAGAAACAGGTGTTCGCCGCCCTTACACCAAAGCTCTGCTCCCAGTCCGCCAAAATTCAGAACGGGCGATTGGATGTTTGCTTTTTGTTCACCACGACTACGCGCAAGGTTATTGCGTTTAAGCTGGCTACCTTTAAGTGCTTCATCGAGCGAAGCATGGAAGGGTGGGTTGCATACGCTGACGTCAAAGAACTCCCCAGCTTGAATAATCCCTTCAAAAATGTGGTTTTTATCGGGCTGCGTGCGCAGCGTGAAGCGGTCATGAAGCGTGGGGTTGTTGGCGATAATCGTGGCGACGTTCTCAAGCGACTGAGCGTTAATGTCACTACCCACACACTGCCAGCCGTAAATTTGGCAGGCCAGTAGCGGGTAGATGCCATTGGCTCCCGTCCCTACATCGAGCAGCTTGATATTGGGCTGTTCACGTTCAAGCCCAATTAAGTCCGCTATGTGATGGATATAGTCGGCTCTGCCTGGGATGGGAGGGCAAAGCGCGCCCTCTGGAATATCCCAATCGACAATATTATAGAATCGGTTTAATAACGCGGCGTTGAGCGTTTTGACGGCCAATGGATCTGCGAAGTCGATGGAAAGTTGGCCATAAGCGTTCGGTTTTACATGGGGGGCTAGCGCTGGGTGGCTTTTTACGAGAGCAGGAAAGTCATAGCCTTGGTTGTGTAGATTCTTGGGGTGCAGGCCTTTGCGAACAGACCTAGCGCGGCTTTTTTCACTTCCATTGGGGGTGTTCACAGTCATAGACCTGGGGCTTGGCGTTCATTAGTAAAGTGGGTTTGGCTTAGTCTGTGATTGTAACCTTAATGGTTGTGTTGGGCTTACTCGGTACGCGCATATGATGAGTACATAATTCTGCGCTAGGGTCAGTAGGCTTTAAGCCCCCATCTTTTGTACTAACAAATGCGGAGAGCATGAGCGGGAATATTGAGTCGCCTGCCCACGCGAAGAAGGAAGTACGTTCCATTCAGGCCATAGGCGGCCTGAATGGATGCTGGCGGTCTTAGTTGGTTGCTTGGTTGGTTATGCCGACTTTTTCTTGTTCGCGCATTTGGTAGCTTTCGATGTCGTTATCCATCTCGTTATACGTGTCGTTCTCTATTGTCAGCGTTGGCTGCTGGAAGTGGCGCAGCTGGCGCTTTAGGTAGCTGGTGTAGAGGTATCGGTTGTAAACCGCCCAGAAGTGAAAGGTTAGGAAGGTGACGACAAAGCCGATTAATACCACCTTGATCATGACCGAGGAATAGAGCTGTTCCACAATCGCTTCTTCCACGATGAAGAACATATACATCCTGGTTATTACCAACATCCACAGCACGAGGGTGGCGAGAGTGATTAAGATATCGCGTGTCCGATAGCCCCAGCCTTTTTGGCAAGGGTTATCGATGATGACGGGCACCAGTTTATTGTTCATTGAATTGCTCCCCTCGGTCAGGACTAGTCCATGTGGCGAGCCTTCCTTTTTGGCGCAGCATAGCTTTCGGGAAGGCAATTACAACGGTCGCCATATTGAGAATCCAATAGGCGAACGGGTACCAGATACTCCAGTAAACGCAGCGGAATATCTCTTTGTCGTAGCGACTGTCGATATAGAAGCTGACGGTGAACTGGATGAAGCTAATAGCGATGAGGATGCTGCCAAAATAAGAAAGCAGCGTAGCGGTGATAGGCCACGACATGGGCACAAAGAACTGAGAAACCAGCCAAGCAAAAAGCAAAGTAATCACTGAGTAACACCACACCACGCTGACGATGTACTCCAGCATCAGCAGCCAGAAGCGGCGGTTTTTCCAACGAATGGTTTGCGTGAAGTAGCGCAGAAACACTTCGCCGCCACCTTGCGCCCAACGCAGCCGCTGCTTGAAAAGCCCGCGTAGCGTTTCCGGCATCAGTACCCAGCACATGGCCCTGGGTTCATAGCGAACTTGGCCACCTGCCAGCTGACATCGATGTCCTCGGTGATCATGTCGGTATTCCAGCCACCGACCTCTTCCAGCGCTTTGCGCCGGAACGCGCAGATGACGCCTGAAATGGTGAACACCATTCCATAGATGCGCTGGGCGCGTTTGATCAGGCCGATGATGGCGGAGAACTCGCCGGTCTGGATCTTGCCAATAGCGGTCGAGCGGGTCCTGACCCGTGGGTTGCCGGTAACCCCACTGACCTTTGGGCTACTGAGAAAGTGACTGACCATATAGCCAATCGCATCGTAGTCGAGTATCGCATCGCCATCGATGCCCACGATGATATCGCCGGTGGCTTGGCTCAAACCGTTGTTCATGGCGCTGGCCTTGCCTTGGTTAGCTTGATGCAGCACCTTTAGGGCGGGGTATTGAAGCACTAAGGCGTCAAGCCGACTGGCAGTGTCATCTTTGCTGCCATCGTTAATGGCGATAACTTCCATGAACGGGTAATTCTGTTTAAAGAGGTGATAAATGGTCTCATCCACATTGGCCCCTTCGTTATAGCAGGGCAACAGCACAGTTACCTTCGGGGCATTTTCATCCCACGTGAAGGTGGTGGGCCAGGGCTGCTTGCGCTCCCAGTGAACGTAAAAGTAGATGCCCCCGCATATCCATATGGTTGCCATCAGGCTGGGGTAGCCGAGGGTAAAGATGGCTAGGTGGTCGAGTATGTTCATTGGATGGCCCTGAATCGACGTCCGATGGAAAATACCGGTCTCATCACATTGATATCAGGATGGTTTTGATGAAAATCATCCGGATAGTAGCCAATGTTTTTAATGCCTTCTTCGCGCAGTATGCGTACCCACTGGGCTATCTCTGCACTGGGAATGGGGGTTTGGGTGTGCCAATCCTGAGCTTGTAGCTCGAACACCAGTTGGTCAGCGCTAACCTGTTCCAGCGAACGCCGGGCTAGGCTTCTCAGCCACTGGTTGGGGTTCTCGGCTTTTTCCATATAGGGCATGGCCATCACGGCAACGAAGTCATAAGCCGAGGCGAAATTCTGCATGTCTTGGGCAAACCAACGCTTGCTGCGCGGCTCCATCACCGTGACGGCATACAGGTTGCGAGCGGTCGTGAATACCTTGTTGTCGCGCTGGCGATAGTAGTTAGCTGCTTTCTCCAGCTCTAGTGTGAAATCGGTCAGGTGTTCTCCCTTAAAGCGGGCCCAGGTGGCCATCAAGTTTTCGTCGTTACGAATGGCGTTAATATCGCGGGGTAACGACGCCCGCTCATAGGCGTCCAATGCCGCGGGGCTAGCATCTTCAAAGTCGGTAAAGAAGGCGTCATCGTGAAACAGCAAGCCGTCGAACTTGGTTAGTCGGCCAAGATCGAGATAGATTTCACGAATGGTGTTGCGGTTTTCTTGTACGTAAGGAGAAAGCCGACGATATTGATCGGGCGACTCCTGGCCCGTTCTTACATCGGTGACGTATTGATAACCAGAGCCAAGATCAAAAGATAGTACCGGCATCCATGCGTAAACCTTCACATTGGCACGTTTCTTTAACTGCCAAGCAACCCGATTAAAAAGGTCGGCTCTGACAGGTAAATGGCGGTTGGGAAAGTAAAGTGCATCGGCTACGCCGTCGCCATCCGGGTCTGCATAGGCCTGAAGGTAAACGGTGCTAACGCCGTAGCGAGAAATGCGCTCAATCAATCGGTCAAGGTTTTGCTCCTGTTGAATGGGATCTGGGTCAAATACGTAATCCAAGTCAACGTGCACGATACGCAGATCGTCATTATCCCAAACGCGGTTAGAGAGAATCTCCTCAATTGTTTCCAAGGTGGTTTCCTGGTCAATCAGGTAGCGGTTAATGCTGCGCATGGGGTCATTAAGCTGGTTGGGCTCACCGAGTAGGCTGAAGGTGTACTTCATGCCATATTCGGAGGCGATATTGAGCGTCGCTTCACTGTAAGCGCCGTAGGGCCATACCATCACGCGCGGACTCTTGCCTATTTTTTCTTGGAATTGCTGCTGTGTCCGTGCCATATCATTGCGTATGCGTTCGATGTAGTCCGCTTCGCTTTCATAACCATTGCCCGCGTTCCAAATGCTAGTCACCGCAGCTGCTTGCTCATTGCCCATCGGGTTACCGATAGCGCCGTAGTGAAGGTTGTAAGTGTGGGAGGCAATTTCTACCAGCGGTGATTCATCCAAGGTTTTAACTTGTTCCCAGGATAGAAAGCGTTCGCGGGGGAGGGTGATTTTGCCGTAGGGCACTCGTCCGCCTGCTGGCACATCCAGCCAACTGCCTACCACTGCCTGCACCGCAGGGAAGTCGTATAGCTTGAGCAGCGGGAAAACAATATCGTAGAAGCTGCGATAACCGTCATCGAACGTCAGCAGTACCGCTTTGTCAGGCAGGGGTTGCCCGCCCGCTTTGGCATCGATGATCTGCTGTAGGCTCACTGGTTGATAGCCGCCTAAGGCAATCAGGTTGAAGTGTTCGACTAGTCGGCCACGCGTAATCGTCTGTGAATAAATATCTAGATCGGGCGTGACCGTGGAGTCCACGACATCGTGGTAGCTGATCACCACATAATCATCCGCTGAGCGTGCGGCTTGAGCCTGCTGAATATTGACGATAACAAGCAGAACCGCGCTCATCATAATGACGCGCCAGAGTGTCATAGGAATCTCCATACAAAACCGGCTGAAATAACGTTGTCGTATTCAGGAACGCCGTCGTAGACGGCTCTTTCGCGGGCGATGCCGTATTCAAAGTTCACGTTGGGGGCTAACTCCCAGCTATGTTGGTAACCAATTGACCAGGTGTTTTCGCTGTCGAAGTCTTCTTGCCAGTAGCGGCCTGAACCTAGGGAAACGGTTTGGATAAAGGACTGCCGGTAATCGATCGGGATCTCATAATTAACTGACAGGACGCCTGCTAAACTGGCATCGCGCTCTGGATTGTAATAGCTGGCTTCAACGTCATCGTTGCGTGATGCAGAAGCTTGAACCCCGCCATTAACCTGCCAGCGGTCCAGGTGGTAGAGCGTTTGGTTCCAGTAGCCGAAAACGGATTGCCGAAGGTTGCTATCGTCGAAATCCGTGGCCATGACGCCGAGCGCACCTGCGCCGCGCTCATCTTTTCGATAGGCCACTTCAGCCCGGTAGCGGTCGGCATTGATACCGTCCCGCAGCGCCCGCAGCGGTGTATCAGTGGTGTTGATTTCGACACCCAGCGTCGTGGTGATGTGATCCGTTGGGGCGTACTGCAGTTCGGCAAGCGCCAGGAAGTCCTCGTTAAGCTGAGACCCATGGCCTGCCGCCAGCGTTACCGTGGCGGGGTGCAGGTTCCATTCGTAACCCGCCACGTTGTAAGAAGCATAAAGATCCTCATCTTCAAACTCCCCATACTGGCCAATGCGTTGAGCAAAAGGGCGGGAACCGTTGTCATTACGAGGTCCTTCCAAAAGTACTTCATAGCGCCACTCACGAGATGCCTGCGTGCCGCTACCTTGGCCTTTGCTACGCTCGACGGTGGAGCTTAGTTGCGGTGCACGCTGTTCTCGCCACTCGCGGGCCATATCGTCCCGTGATGCGCTTGGTCGTGCGGTTGCAATTTCTGTTGCTATCTCGCTGGTCGTGCCTTTCCATTGGCCACGCTGTAACCGCGAAAGCAAGACACCATGTTCGGCGACTTCTTGCTGATCAGGAGGCAATAAGGGCATCGCTTGCTGATAAGACTCCTCGGCTTTTCGTGGCCAGCCTCTGGAGCGTTCGATATCGCCTTTGATGATCCATAAGTAAGGGTCAGCTGGCGCTTGAGCCTGATACGCGGCAAGGCGTTCGCTGGCCTCAGCTTCACGGCCGCGCCAGGCATCAAGTAGCACTTCTAACAGTAATACTTTCTGGTAGTTGGGGTTTTCGATACGAACGGTTTGAGTGAAGTCCAAGCGTTGCTCGGGCTCACTGGCACGCCACTGTTCTAGCAACTTATCCGCATCACGAAAGCGCTGGGCGTCGGTATAGCTGTAGAACAACCCTTCATTAAGCGGGTCGTCAGGGTTTGTGGCCTGCTTGGGAGATTGCCGAATCAGGTTTTCATAAAGCGTGATGGCCTCTTCTGGGCGGCCCATCCCATTAAGCGCATGGGCTCTGGCACGAGCAACGTAGCTGGGTAGCTGGCCGTGTTGATTCTCTAGTCTCACCGCCAGCGCTTCAGCTTCAGAGAAGCGCCTTAATTCAGCTAGAGCCACTACCTTGTCGTATTCGGCAATGGTAATGAGTTCCTGGGGGGCATCCGGTGCGCTCAGAACACTATTCAGCTGCTCTAGGCCACTGCGGGTTCTTGAGGGTTGGTCGGTGTGAATACCCAGGCGTATATCGGTTACCCCTTCATAATAAGTAAGCCATAGGCGGTCACTATCGCTGAAAACCTCGGGGTTCATTTCCATAATACGGCGTGCTGCAGAGCTAGCACCCAAGCCTACCGCCAGCCGATAAAGGGCTTGTAGCTCACTCGTGTTACTGGGGTCTTCCGCGATCAACGATTGGCGGGCATCCAGTTCTTGTGTGGCATTGGCGGTTTTTGCTGCTAAATAGCCCCTTGCCTCAAGGCCCGCCGTCGTTGTACCCGCTACTTGGTTGTATTGCTGTAGAGAGATATCCGCCAAGGTATAATTTTCCATATCCGTATGGACTAACGCCTGCCCTAGCCATCCCTGAGCGTTGGAAGGATCACGGTAGGTAAGCGCTCGAAACAGTTCCAGCGCCTGATCGTAATCACCTGCACTGCGTGCCGCCCCTGCTAGGTTGGCGAGTTCTGAATCGCTGTAATTTTCTGTTAGGCACCAATCGCAAACGGCGAGTGCTTCCTGGTGGCGTCCGGCTCGCACCAGCAGTGCTACCAAATCCTCACGAACACGAATATCGCGTGTTTGGTAATAAAGCGTTTTTAAACCGTCGATTGATGTTTCCAGAGCTCCCTGGCGTGCTTGGATAACTAATGCTTCGCGTTGCGCATCGGTCGTCGTTTGCCCATACGCTACGCCCGATGTTAAGCAGGCGAGCAGGCAAATCGGCAGTAGGGAGCTAGGACGATTTTGCATGGTGATACTCCTACCCAGAAAGCTAATGACCACAGGTTTGTAATCAAATGTATATTTCTAGTGTATAGGAGTGGCTTTAAGTAAATATTAGAATAAAACGTGAACTTGAAGAGGGATATCATCAGCCAAACAGCTGAGATAATTCATCACACCCCCATGAGAGCGGCCCTATAGGGGTGATTAAAGAGGTTGATACCTTTCTCTAAAAGATTTTTTTGGTTCTTAAAATAGTGCCAGTCACTTTTAGGCTATCTTGTGGTGATGAGTTTTCAGACAGTTTATTCATCAGAAAATTCTATTTTAATTACACAATGTTACAAATTTAGAAGGAGTCGTGATAATGGCTATTTCTCATCAGGGAACTTGTCTCTGCGGCACTGTTAGCGTCACTGTTACCACCAAAAGCAACCATGTCGGCGTTTGTCACTGCTTGATGTGTCGAAAGTGGGGAGGTGGCCCGATGTTTGCCGTTGACTTTGCAGAGGATGTGGATTTTAAAGGCGCAGAGCACATAGCGACGTTCAGTTCATCAGATTGGGCTGAGCGTGGTTTTTGTCGGCAGTGCGGTACGCACCTGTTTTATCGGTTAAAGCAGAATGGGCACTACGCGCTTCCCGTGGGCCTTCTGGATAGCACTGATGCGTGGAAAATAACCGAGCAGATATTTATAGAGCAAAAACCTGCTTACTACTCTTTGGCGGAAAAAACCAAGCAGCTAACCGGTAAAGAAGCATTTGCGCAGTACGACCAGCAATAACTTTGGTTGAGGCAGTAACCTTTGATGAATAAGGCGCTTTATTGAGCCTCTTTGTTCTCCCGTGCTGCCTCTAGCTGCTCAATCATGCGACGCGCTGCGTTGGAAAGCGTCCGGTTGGTATGCACCAAATACCCCAACGGGCGTTGGATAGGGGCAGTATCGACGTTAAGCTCTACTAGCTCACTATCGACCATCTTTTCCGGTAGTAGGCTCCAGCCCAAACCAACGCTGCACATCATCTTGAGTGTTTCTAAATAGTTGGTTGCCATGCTAACCGGGAGCTGTAAGCCTGCTTCCGCAAAGCGTTGGGCAATGAGCGAACCGGTAAAGGTTTTGGCGCCGGGCATGACGCAATTAAAGTCACACAGGGCGGCAAGCGATAGCATGTTTTGGCTCTTCTGTGCTTGGGTTTTGGCATGCGAGGCAAGTGGATGGTCAGCCGCGCAGGTAAAGCAGAGCCGATCACGCCATAGCTCGACGACTTGCAGCTGTTCGTGAGGCTGCGGTGCTAGGGTTACCACCGCCATTTCCAACGTGCCATCCAGCACACCCTGGTAAGCCTGCTCAGAATCCAGAAAGTGCAGGTCGAGCTCGACTTCTGGGTGGCGCTGGGTGTACTGCTTTAAGAGCGGTGGTAAACGGTGCAGGCCAATATGGTGGCTGGTGGCCAGGGTTAATTTACCGCCAACTTGGCCCGAAAGATTCGCCAGGGCGCGGCGGCTATCTTCCACGGTCAACAGAATGCGCCGCGCTTGGGGTAGCAGAACATTACCGGCTTCGGTTAGAGCGATGCGCCGACCAATGCGATCAAACAGCCGAGTGCCCACCTGGGATTCCAGAGTAGCAATGCGTTTGCTGATGGCCGGCTGGGTAAGGTGAAGCTGCTCCGCGGCACGTGAGAAGCTTTGGGTATCGGCCACGGCCATAAATGCTTGGAGGCTTTGAGTATCCACTGAGGCTCTCTGATCAGGTATTCCAATATGGAATCTAAACTATGAATAACATGAATTGCTTTTATGCGCGAGTCGCGTGACACTCTTGCTATCGCCATATAAGCAGCACACAGAGGCTGCCATACCGAACTAGCAGGGCACTGCCCGGGAGAGCCACATGTCAGGTCAAACTCTTTACGACAAGCTTTGGAATCAGCACTTGGTGAAACAGCGCGATGACGGCACCGCGTTAATCTACATTGATCGCCAATTGCTTCATGAAGTGACTTCGCCCCAGGCGTTTGAAGGGCTTCGCCTGGCAAACCGTAAGCCGTGGCGCCTGGATGCCAACTTGGCAACACCAGACCACAATGTGCCCACTACGGTTAAAGAGCGCGCTGAAGGCAACAGCGGCATCAAAGATTCGGTATCGCTGATTCAGGTACAGACCCTGGACGACAACTGCCTTGAGTACGGCATTGAAGAGTTCAAAATCAACGACCCGCGCCAGGGCATTGTGCACGTGGTGGGCCCCGAGCAGGGTGCAACACTGCCGGGCATGACCGTAGTGTGCGGCGACTCCCACACCGCGACTCACGGTGCCTTTGGCGCTTTGGCCCACGGTATCGGCACCTCGGAAGTCGAGCACGTCATGGCGACCCAATGCCTGTTGGCGCAAAAAATGAAGAATATGCAGGTACGTGTGGAAGGCGAGCTAGGCCTCGGTGTGACGGCCAAAGATGTGGTGCTGGCGATTATCGGCAAGATTGGCACCGCTGGCGGCACCGGCTACGCCATTGAGTTTGCCGGCAGCGCAATTGCCTCGCTCTCCATGGAAGGCCGCATGACAGTGTGCAACATGGCTATCGAAGCAGGTGCTCGGGTAGGTTTGATTGCCGTGGACGACACCACCATTGATTACCTTGGCAAGCGCCCCTTCGCGCCGACTGCTGAGCAGTGGGAAGCCGCCGTGGCAGACTGGCGCAATCTGGTGTCTGACGACGATGCGCAGTTCGATAAAGTGGTTACTTTGCAGGCTGAAGAGATCGAGCCGCAGGTTAGTTGGGGCACCAGCCCAGAAATGGTCACCGGTATCTCAGGCCAAGTGCCTGATCCGCTCGCAGCGCTGGATGAAACCGTGCAGCGCAGTCATACCCGCGCGCTGGAATATATGGGTCTTCAGGCCAACCAGAAAATCACCGATATCAAGCTGGATAAAATCTTTATCGGCTCTTGCACTAACTCGCGTATCGAAGATTTGCGTGAAGCCGCCAAAGTCGCCAAGGGCAATAAAGTGGCTGATTCGATCAAGCTGGCCATGGTGGTGCCGGGTTCTGGCTTGGTGAAACGTCAGGCGGAAGCGGAAGGTTTGGATAAAATTTTCATTGAAGCAGGTTTTGAGTGGCGTGAGCCGGGCTGCTCGATGTGTTTGGCCATGAACGCGGATAAGTTGGGCGCGGGTGAACACTGCGCCTCTACTTCCAACCGCAACTTTGAAGGGCGCCAGGGCTATGGCGGCCGCACGCACTTGGTCAGCCCCGCCATGGCAGCGGCAGCGGCGATCGCCGGTCACTTTGTTGACGTTCGCAGCTTACCCGCTAACGATGCCACTCACGCTCAGGAGGCCTAAGCCATGAAAAAGTTTGAACGTTTTGAAGGCGTGGTAGCGCCCCTTGATCGCGCTAACGTCGACACCGATTTGATTATCCCCAAGCAGTTTTTGAAGTCGATCAAGCGTACCGGCTTTGGCGTTAATCTGTTTGACGAACTGCGCTATTTGGATGAAGGTCAGCCGGGCCAGGACTGCTCGCAGCGTCCGCTGAACCCAGATTTCGTCTTGAATCAGCCGCGCTTTAAAGGCGCTGAAGTATTGCTGGCGCGGCGCAATTTTGGTTGCGGTAGCTCTCGTGAACACGCGCCGTGGGCGCTGGAAGATTTCGGTTTCAAAGTGGTGATTGCCCCCAGCTTTGCCGATATCTTCTACAACAACTCATTCAAAAACGGCATTCTGCTAATCACCTTCCCAGAAGACGTGGTGGATCGCCTGTTCACCGAGGTGGACGCCAGCGAAGGCTACCAGTTGGATGTGGATCTAGAGAATCAGCGGGTGATTACTCCCAGCGGCGAGATTTTAGAGTTTGACGTGGATGAGTTCCGCAAACACTGCTTGTTGGAAGGGCTGGACGATATTGGCCTGACGCTGAAAGACGAAGACGCCATCCGTGCTTTTGAGCAGAAGCATAAAGCGGCGCGTCCGTGGTTGTTTCGTCAGTCTGCGTAAGCCAGCCTTCTATCATTAAACGCTAAGGATTCAGCATGACCCATAAAGTATTGCTTCTGCCGGGCGACGGTATTGGCCCCGAGATTGCGGCCCAGGCGGCACGCTTGTTAAAAGCTTGCCAAGAAGCGGGCTTGGATATTGAAGTAGAAGAGGGCTTGGTGGGTGGTTCTGCCTATGATGTCCATGGGGAGCCGCTGCCCGCGGAAACACTGGAAAAAGCCAAAGCAGCCAGCGCTATTTTGCTGGGTGCGGTAGGTGGCCCCAAGTGGGATAAAATCGAAAATCTTGCCAAGCGTCCTGAAAAAGGGCTGTTGGGCTTGCGTAAAAACCTGGGGTTATTTGGGAACCTGCGCCCGGCAATGCTCTATCCGCAGCTCGCCAGCGCCTCCAGCCTCAAGCCTGAACTAGTTGCCGGGCTGGATATTATGATCGTTCGCGAGCTGACGGGCGGGATCTACTTCGGCCAACCCCGCGGCATTGAAGTCCGTAATGGCGAGCGCGTAGGTTTTAACACCTATATTTATTCTGAAAGCGAAATTGAACGCATTGGCCGTGTTGCGTTTGAAATGGCTCAGAAGCGTGGCAAGAAGCTTTGTTCTGTCGATAAAGCTAACGTGCTGGAAGTCACCATTCTATGGCGGGAAGTCATGGAGCGTTTGGCACCGGAGTATCCGGACGTAGAGCTTACCCACATGTATGTGGATAACGCCGCCATGCAGCTGGTGCGTGCACCGAAGCAGTTTGACGTGGTGGTCACCGGTAATATGTTTGGCGATATTCTCTCTGATGCCGCCGCTATGCTCACCGGCTCTATCGGCATGCTGCCTTCAGCTTCCCTAAATGAAAGTGGTCAGGGCATGTATGAGCCGTGCCACGGCAGCGCGCCGGATATCGCGGGTCAGAATGTAGCAAACCCTTTAGCCATGATGCTTTCAGTGGCCATGATGTTGCGCTACTCACTGAATGAGAATGCTCTGGCGGAGCGTATTGAAGCCGCGGTGGGCAGCGTATTGGATGATGGCCTGCGCACTGCGGATATCGCCTCAGAAGGCATGCAGACCATCGGCACCGATGCCATGGGTGATGCAGTGTTGGCGGCGTTTGCTAAGCAGTAAGTGACGTTGGCTGGGCTATCCCGGCGATAGGCCTACGAGGGGGCGCTGTGAACCCCTCCATGGGCGCTACATTTGCCATCCATGGCAAATGACCCCCTCTACGACCTATCCCCGGCGCCCTGGATTACGCAGTCGTTATTACACCACTGGTCAATGTGGTTTCAAAAATCAGCGTAAAGAAGTGTGTATAATATAGAGACTCATTCTTTGCAGGAGGACTTCATATGTTGAAAGTCGGTTTCGTGGGATGGCGCGGTATGGTGGGCTCTGTACTTATGCAGCGCATGCTGGACGATGGTGATTTTAACGGCATTGAGCCGGTGTTCTTCACCACCTCCCAGGTTGGCCAGCCCGGCCCCGATATCGGTGTGGATGTGCCTCCGCTTAAAGACGCCTTCGATATTGAAGCGCTCAAAGCGCTGGATGTCATCGTCACTTGCCAGGGCGGTGATTACACCAAGCCTGTCTACAAAGATCTGCGCAGTGCAGGCTGGAAAGGCTACTGGATTGACGCCGCCAGCACCCTGCGCATGGAAGATGAAGCGACGATCGTGCTGGACCCGGTTAACCGCAAGGTTATCGATGACCAGCTGGCTAAAGGTGCCAAAACATTTGTTGGCGGGAACTGTACTGTAAGCCTGATGTTGATGGGCTTGGGCGGTTTGTTTGAAGCCGATATGGTTGAATGGATGACCTCCATGACCTATCAGGCGGCTTCTGGCTCAGGCGCTAAGCACATGCGCGAGCTGCTCAACCAAATGGGGCAGTTACACGACAGTGTTGGTGAAGAGCTGAAGGACACCTCCAGTGCGATTCTGGATATCGATCGCAAGGTAACCGCCGCAATGCGTGGTGGCGATTTCCCGATCGATAACTTCGCCGCACCATTGGCAGGTAGTCTGCTACCGTGGATCGATAGCAAGCTGGAAAGCGGTCAGAGTCGTGAAGAGTGGAAGGCCAGTGTTGAGACCAACAAAATTCTTGGCCTCGGCAACAATCCTATCCCCATCGATGGTCTTTGTGTTCGTATCGGTGCCATGCGCTCGCACAGCCAGGCGTTCACCATCAAGCTGAAGCACGATGTACCGCTGGATGAGATCGAAGATCGCATTGCCAAGCACAACGAATGGGTCAAGCTGATCCCGAACGACAAGGATGCGACCATTGCTGGCCTAACACCTGCCGTTGCCACTGGTACGCTACAGGTGCCGGTTGGCCGCCTGCGTAAGCTGCAAATGGGGGGTGAATACCTCTCCGCGTTTAGCGTCGGTGACCAACTGCTTTGGGGCGCAGCAGAGCCTCTTAAGCGGATGCTGAAGATCCTGCGCGAGCAGTAATTGTTCGCTGTAATACGCTAGTCGAAAACGGGAAGCTGTTTGCAGCTTCCCGTTTTTTTACGCTGCTATTAATCACAGTAGTGGGAAATACGGCTTTATTTCGTTAAGTTATGATAAAAAAGACGTAATACAATAAGCTTGCATCCATGGTAAAAAAGTAAGTAGGCGATCAGGGATCATTCATGAAAAAGACACTGACATGGATTACATGGCTCTCATTGAGTGCAGTGAGTCCTTTTGCACTAGCCGTTGGGCTGGGGCAGGCGAGTGTCAGCTCGTATCTGAATGCGCCTCTAAATGCTTCCCTTCCATTGCTGGAAAGCAGTGACTACGCCCTTGACGATATCCAGGTCAGCGTCGCCGAACCGGCAGATTTTGCCGCCGCGGGTCTTGAGTGGACGCCCCTTGCCGCCAGTGTTAGTGCCCAGATTGTAGAGCAGCAAGGACAACGACAAGTGCGTTTAAGCTCCGGTCAAACGATGCAGGAGCCTTGGCTTGACTTGCTGCTGGCGGTTGAGTTTCCGGGCGGCCAACAATTTCGTGACATCACCTTGCTGTTCGATCCCCAGGGCTATTCCCAGCAAGGGCAGGGCCAAGGCACTGCTCCCAACGCTGTGCCAACAACGAGTGACGCAGCGACTCCTCCGGTAGTTGAAGCCAGATCAGCGGCACCACCCGTGGTAAGCGAGCGTGGCAATGGCAGCAGCGCGTATGTGGGTAGCGGCGATACGCTATGGGGCATCGCAGAGCGCGTTAAACCCCCTCAAGCTAGCGTTCAGCAGATGATGGTGGCGCTACTGGAAGTCAATCCAGACGTTTTTCCTAGCGGCAATATAAATGATATGCGTGCAGGCCAAACGCTGAGTGTCCCTGATACTGAGCGAATTTTAGCGCGCTCCCATCTTGATGCTGATGCCGCTATGAAAGCGATGAATGAAGCCTGGCGCGCTCGCCGCAACGGCTCATTGGAGGCAGTGTCGTTACCTGAAGTTGAAGCCGACACAGTTTCAAACATCGCTATAGCCGCTGCCCAAACCCTTGAGGCTTCTGGCGTAACTGAGCCAGACAGCGCGCTTGCCGCGGGTGGCGCTGAACAAAATGAGCGAGAAGCAAACGAGCCCGCAGTAAACGACCCCGCAGTAAATGACCAAGCTGCACTGGAAGAGGCTGCCGACGAGCCCGAGGCGCTAACCCGGGCAGAATTAACCGAGCAGCTGCGCCTAAGCCAAGCGACGCTTCAGCAGGTAATGGAAGAGCGCGCGTTAATGCGCGCCGAGCTTAATGCGCTGCGTAGCGAAGTGGCCTCGCTAACTCAGGCATTGAGCGATGCGTTGGCTGCTCAAGAGCAGTCACCAGAGCCACTCATTGCCAGCATGGACGAGATGGGTAGCCCGGGAGTAGCTGCCTTAGTTGAGCGTTATCAGTGGCCGCTCGCGTTAGCTGCCATCGCGCTGCTTCTGGGGGTGTTGGTATGGCTGCGCAAGCGACGTGAAGAGGCCTGGGAAGATGTCCCGCTCGCTGAGCCAGTAACAAAGCCAACAGTCGCGCCTAGTACTGCACCTAAAGCAGCCGCTAAGACAGCGCCGATGCCTGAGGGTGTTCCTGTTGCGTACCCAATCCATTCGAATGATGACGACGTAGAAGAGCCGCATCATCAAAGCGAGCCACAGGTCGCCATCGAAGATGAGCCCGAGATTTCTTACGCCAGCGCAGCGTCAACGGCGAACTCCGATCAGTGGTTAATTAATGAGCAAGCGCAAGCGCCCGAGCAAGATGACACGCTTCGCTATGAAAACAGCTATGAAACAAACAATGAGAATAGTTATGAGAATAGCTATGAAAAAAGCCAGGCATCCGGGTTGGCTGAGCAGGGGCGCCAGCGTCGCTTAGGTCTGCATGTTGCCTCCGATAACGGTTTTGATCACTTGTCATTAGCGCCGCCGCTAAGCCCAGCGCCCATGCGTTTGTTGCTGGCTTCTCTCAGTGGTGATTTAAAATCGGCTGAGCCAGCGGCGCCTGCTGATCATGTACAGCCAACCGAACGCGCCCTCAAAGAGTCTGAGGATGCCGAGCATCGCTTTATCGATTACCACCCGCCCACTTTAATGAACACGCCAAGTAGCCAAGAAGGCCCGCGCACAGAAACCCCAATGCAGCCTACGGTAGAGTTCTCCAGTCAGCATGACGCCGAACCTGTTTCTCCTGCGAAACAACCGCGTCTGCCAATTGAAGAGGAGTGGGAAATTGAAGAGGTAGCATTCAAGCCGCGAGGTCTGGATAATAGCTAACCTTCAAAATCTTCAAAATGATGTGGCTTGATGACGCTGTTCTATCACTTCGATGAGAAAATTCCGCTTACGGGGCGTTTGGCAATGGGTATCGAGTATGACGGTACCCATTACTGCGGCTTTCAGCGCCTTAAGCACGCCGCATCTGTTCAGGCTTCGCTAGAGGCTGCGCTGGCCAAGGTAGCTAATGAACCTATTAGAGTGCACGCTAGCGGACGCACCGACTCTGGGGTGCACGCCACTCGGCAAATTATCCATTTTGATCCGCCAGTAGGGCGCTCCGAAAAAGCCTGGATATTTGGTGCCAACACCCATTTGCCCCGTGATGTGGCCGTGCGCTGGGTGAAACCAGTGGGCGACGACTTTCATTCACGCCTGTGCGCCCTGGGGCGACGCTACCGCTACGTGCTGCTGAACCAGATTAGCCGCCCCGTATTGGAACGCGCTAATGTCACCTGGTGTCGTGACCCGCTAGATGCCGATGCCATGCATCGAGCCGCTCAGGCGCTGGTAGGGGAACATGATTTTTCGAGCTTCCGTGCCGCTGGCTGTCAATCAAAAACCCCCTGGCGGCATATGCACTTTGTCGACGTAAAGCGCTACGGCCAGCTAGTCATGATTGATATTCAAGGCAATGCGTTTCTACACCATATGATCCGCAATATTGCCGGTGCGCTGGTGAGCGTTGGCCGCGGTGCTCAAAAAGAAGCCTATATTGGTGAACTTTTAGCGCTTCAAAACCGTCGCAAAGGCGATGTCACGGCGCCCGCCTGCGGGCTGCATTTTGTTGATTCGGTATACGATGAGCGCTTTGATCTGCCCAAAGAGCCGTTAGGGCCGCAACTACTCGCGTTTACTGGCGAGTGGACAGGTGAGCGCGAGCTCCCAGATACGCCCCGGGTCGCCTATCGTCGCAACCGTTCACTAAGCAATACGGCCATTAACCCTGAACAGGAGGCGCCTTTATGAGTACGTTGCCGTTTCTCCGTACGCGCATTAAGTTCTGTGGTTTCACCCACGGTGAGGATATTGATCGTGCCGTGGCGCTAGGGGTGGATGCCTTAGGCTTTGTGATGTGGCCGAACAGTGCCCGTAGTGTGGATATCGAACAACTGGCGGTGCTTTCAGCGCGCGTGCCAGCATTTGTGACCCGCGTAGGGCTGTTTGTAGATCAGTCTGATGAGTTGATTGAGCGCTGTCTGCCCTATTTAGATATGCTCCAGTTTCATGGTAGCGAAACACCTGATGCCTGCCAGCGCTATTCGCTACCCTGGATGAAAGCGCTACGCATGCGCGATGAAATAGATTTAGCACATGAAGCTGAACGCTATCATGGGGCTCAGGCGTTGCTGTTAGATGCTTACCGGCCGGGAGTGCCGGGCGGCACAGGGGAGACCTTTGATTGGTCGAGAATCCCCGCAAATCTAGCAAAACCTGTTATCCTCGCCGGTGGGTTGAGTGCTGATAATATCGCTGACGCAGTGCGCCAGGTAGCGCCTTATGCGGTGGATGTATCCGGCGGTATTGAAGCCTCCCACGGCTGTAAAGATGCCGAGAAGATGGCGTCTTTCGTTCGTCATGTGGCGTTAGCCGACGCCCGTTAGCGCTCTTTGCACACGTTTAGATAGACGCAGTTCATGTATGTTGCCTATGGGTATTTTATCGAGCTACGTTGTTAAGTTGATTCATTTATTGGTTGCCTGTTCTGGCGATCTTGTGAGGTGTCTCTGTGACCGCTTCTGAAACCGTTTCTAACACTGTACTGAAAACAAAGTTCAGTGACCTGACCCGAATGCCGGATGCCCGTGGTCATTTTGGCCCCTACGGCGGTCGGTTTGTGTCAGAAACCCTCAGCTTTGCTTTGGAAGAGCTGGAAAAAACATATTTCAGCTTACGTGATGACCCCGACTTCCAAGCTGAGTTTGACTATGATCTTGCCCACTATGTGGGGCGCCCGTCGCCGCTTTATCATGCCAAACGCTGGTCGGAAAGCCTTGGTGGCGCACAGATTTGGCTGAAGCGGGAAGACCTGAATCACACCGGCGCTCATAAGGTCAACAACACCATCGGCCAGGCGCTACTGGCAAAGAAAACCGGTAAGCCGCGCATTATTGCTGAAACGGGGGCGGGCCAGCATGGCGTTGCCTCCGCTACTGTTGCTGCTCGCCTTGGGCTTGAGTGCGATATTTATATGGGGGCGGAAGACGTCCAACGCCAGAAGCTAAACGTCTATCGTATGCGCTTACTGGGGGCACGGGTTATTCCGGTAGAGTCCGGTACGCGTACGCTTAAAGATGCCATGAACGAAGCGCTGCGTGACTGGGTCACCAACGTTGATAACACTTTCTATATCATCGGTACCGTGGCTGGCCCACACCCTTATCCGCTGCTCGTACGTGATTTTAACGCGGTCGTAGGCCGTGAAGCGCGTCGCCAGTCGTTGGAGCAGATCGGCCGTTTGCCAGATGCGCTGATTGCCTGTGTTGGGGGCGGCTCGAATGCCCTGGGGCTGTTCTATCCGTTCGTTGAAGATGATGACGTTGCTATGTACGGCGTAGAAGCCGGTGGCGATGGGGTTGAAACGGGCCGCCACGCGGCACCGCTGGCGTCCAACGCCCCGCGCGGTGTGCTACACGGTAACCGCACCTATTTAATGTCCGATGAAGCGGGTCAGGTGTCAGACACACACTCCATTTCAGCCGGCCTGGATTACCCGGGCGTAGGTCCGGAGCACGCCCTGTGGAAGGATGTTGGCCGTGTTAAATATGTGGTGGCTAACGACAACGAAGTGCTGGAAGCGTTTCGTGAGTTGACGCATATGGAAGGCATAATGCCTGCTCTTGAGTCGGCTCATGCGCTGGCCCATGCCAAGGTATTGGCGCCGACCATGCGACCTGACCAACATATCGTGGTCAACCTTTCTGGGCGTGGCGACAAAGACATCATGACCGTTGCTAAGATTGATGGCATCGAATTTTAAGGTCAGCTTTTTTAAGGGCGAGCATGAACCGTATTGATCAGCGTTTCAGTGAACTTAAACAGCAGGGCCGCAAGGCTCTGATCCCTTACATCACCGCGGGGGACCCAGCACCGCAGTATACGGTGGGCTTTATGCACGCACTGGTAGACGCTGGTGCCGATGTCATTGAACTTGGCGTGCCTTTTTCCGACCCAATGGCCGATGGCCCAGTGATTCAGAAAGCCTGTGAACGTGCGTTAAAGCAGGGCACTCGGCTGGTTGACCTGATGCAAATGGTCAAAGAGTTTCGCCAAACCGATACCACGACGCCGGTCGTGTTAATGGGATATTTAAATCCTATTGAGCGGATTGGTTACGAGAACTTTGCTGACCAAGCTGCCAGTGTCGGCGTCGACGGCGTGTTGATTGTCGATATGCCGCCGGAAGAAGCCGATGAAATTGGCCCATTGCTGAAATCTCGTGATTTAGCGGCGATTTTTCTCGTTGCGCCTACCACTTCTAACGAGCGTGCCGCTACAATATGCGCCCATGGCGAGGGCTACTTATACTATGTTTCGCTGAAAGGCGTGACAGGCGCTGCCACCCTGAATGCCGAAGACGTAGCCGAGCACTTGGCTCCACTGCGTGGGATGACCGATTTGCCGCTTTGCGTTGGTTTTGGCATTCGTGATGGCGTTACGGCCGCGGAAGTGGCTAAAGTCGCCGATGGTGTAATTGTAGGTAGCGCCTTGGTTAACCGTATCGCCGAAAGCTTGGATGCGCCGGAAACCATTGCGGGCCAGTTGAAAAGTGTATTAGCAGAAATGCGTACGGCGATGGATGCCTAAAGCTAAATGCTTTATCGCCTATACTTAACAGTTTGACGACACTCATCAAGCCTGGTTTTGCCAGGCGTTGACGTATAACGGAAGCCTTTTTGATATGAGCTGGTTAGACAAGATCGTACCCTCCATGGGTCGTATCCAGCGTAAAGACCGTCGCGCTAGCGTTCCCGACGGCCTCTGGCGTAAATGTCCCAAGTGCGAAGCGGTTCTCTATCTTCCTGAGTTAGAGAAACACAATAGCGTCTGCCCCAAGTGCGATCACCACCTGCGCTTGACGGCGCGTAAACGCTTGGACTGGTTCTTGGATAAAGCTGGACGCGAAGAGATCGCGGCGGAAATCGAACCCAATGATCGATTGAAGTTTCGCGACTCTAAAAAATACAAAGACCGCCTGACTGCAGCGCAAAAAGACACCGGTGAGAAAGACGCATTGGTTGCCATGCGTGGTGAGCTGGACGGTTTGCCTGTAGTAGCGGTTGCCTTTGAGTTCACCTTTATGGGCGGCTCAATGGGGGCGGTGGTAGGCGAGAAGTTTGTGCGTGCCGCTACGCTCGCACTGGAAGAGAATATTCCACTGGTGTGTTTTGCAGCTTCGGGCGGTGCGCGTATGCAGGAAGCGCTCTTCTCGTTGATGCAGATGGCCAAAACTTCTGCGGCGCTTGAGAAGCTCAAGCAGGCGGGAGTGCCGTATATTTCAGTGCTTACTGATCCTGTCTTTGGCGGCGTTTCAGCCTCGTTGGCTATGCTTGGTGATTTAAATATTGCCGAACCCAATGCATTGATTGGCTTCGCTGGCCCACGGGTCATCGAACAAACGGTGCGTGAAACTCTACCAGAAGGGTTCCAGCGCAGTGAGTTTCTGCTTGAGCATGGCACTGTCGATATGATCGTTCATCGTCATGAAATGCGTGCCCGCGTGGGCAGTGTGCTGCGTAAACTGACTCATCACGATGCTACGCCAGTTAGTTCGTTGTCGACTGATGATACGGACGTTTCAGAACCTATCGTTGAAGAGGCAGCGTTAGCGGACACTGCTGACGTCACTTTTGAAAGCATTGAGCCGCCTAAGAAGGACACTTCCTCTACCGCTAAGAGTGACGACCATACACGCAATGCCTGATTCTTTGCAGCCAGACTCTTTGTCGCCCTTGTCTTTAAACCAATGGCTTCAACATTTGGAAACGTTGCACCCGGTCGGAATCGATATGGGCCTGGAGCGGGTTTCCAAAGTGGCAAAGCGTATGAGGCTGCTTTCAAGCCCGATTGCTCCCCGAGTTATTACCGTGGCGGGAACGAATGGCAAGGGCTCAACCCTTGCCATGATCGAGAGCATTGCCCGTGCCCACGGTTGGCGGGTGGGTACCTATACGTCACCCCACTTATTGCGCTACAACGAACGCGTCAAAATCGACGGTCAGGAAGCTGAAGATCAACTGCTCGTAGAAGGTTTTGAGCACGTTGAGCGAGCACGCTTGCAGGATGAGGAAATCAGCCTGACCTATTTTGAGGCGGGCACACTGTGCGGTCTGTGGTGCTTGGCTAACGCAGAACTTGATCTTGCGGTACTTGAAGTAGGTCTTGGCGGTCGACTTGATGCGGTCAATATCATTGATGCAGATGTGGCCATCGTCACCACGATTGCTCAGGATCATGCTAACTTTTTAGGCACCGATCTGGCTCAGATTGGGCGCGAAAAAGCCGGTATCTTCCGTGCTGGCAAGCCAGCCGTATTAGGCAGTCAAGCGTTACCAGTAAGCGTTTTCGAATGCGCACAGTCGTTAGCAGCGCCTAAGTTTGCATTAGGGCAGCAGTTTACCCACCAAACCATGGGTGAAGAGTATTCCAATTGGCGCTGGCAGGGGCAGCAAGCGGACGGCACAAGCATCGTCGTTGACGCGCTTCCTGACCCTGGGCTGCCTATCGATAATGCGGCGACTGCATTACAAGCGCTCGTACTTGCCGGAATGGCGTTGGTGCCCGCTCATGTAAAAGTAGGGCTCGCGACGGTGCAACTGGCTGGGCGGCTACAATGGATTGGTCCATGGTGCCTGGATGTGGGGCATAATCCGCATGCCGCCGAGTACGTCGCTCGCCACTTACCGTCACCGCCCGAAGGGGGCCAGCAGTGGGGCCTTATCGGCATGTTGAATGATAAGGATATTGACGGTGTCATACAGGCATTATCTGCCCGCATCAGCGATTGGGTATGCGTGTCGCTGACAGGCGAACGAGGTTGCCTGGCAAGTGAGTTGTCGCAACGTATTATAGCTCAGGGAGGGCGGGTGCACTTTTGCGCAGAGTCGCCGCACGCTGGCGCCGATTGGCTCGCTAAGGTGTTAACGCCCAATGATCGTGTCTTGGCCACCGGGTCGTTCTTTACTGTAGCGGCACTGCTAGCTCGGCCACTGCCAACAGGCGCCGCGTCGCTTGATGGAGACGGAAATGAAATACGGTAAAACCGAACGCATTAGCGGTATTGTAATTTTGCTCGCGTTGCTGGCGATCTTTGTGCCGTGGCTAATGAGTGACCCGGCACCCAGAGAAGAGCGTCCCCAGCCGAGCTTTGTCATTGAGCAGCCGGTTGAGGTGGAGCGTCGTAATGTACCCGCACCAGAAAGGCCCTCAACCATTGAAGAGCCCGCATTATCTTCAGCACCCAGTGACGATAGTGACGACGGCTCTATCCCTATTGATGCCAACCCGCGAGCGCCGCAAACCGATCAAATCGCTGCTTCAAACCAGTCACCTTCTAGCGCAGAAGCGGCAGGCTCGAGTGAGCCCGACGAGGCGCTATCTACTCCTGATAGCGACCCCATCGCTGATTTAATTGCCACCAATAGTGGCAGTGGTCAAAGCAGCTCTGGAAGCGAGTCACAAAGCGCTTCTAGTCCTTCTTCCAGCGCCCAAGGGGAGTGGGCGGTGCAAGTGGGCAGTTTCGGTGAGCCAGCGAATGCCCAGCGACTCAGCGCACAACTGTCAGAAGAGGGGTTTAGCGTTTATCAACGTGAGCGTGATAACAATATGACCACTGTATTTGTTGGCCCTTATGCCACCTCCGAAGACGGTGAATCCGCCATGTCCTCGATCAAAGAACGCGCCAATGTTCAGGGCCTTCTTGTTCGAGTAAGAGACTAAACCATGGCGTTAACATGGATTGATGCGGTGTTCTTGGCCGTGCTGGCGTTATCGATGCTAGCCGGTTTCGTAAGAGGATTTGTACGCGAAGCATTGGGCTTGGCCGCCTGGGTCGTCGCGTTAATGGTGGCCCGGGTGCTCGCCGAGCCGGTGGCGGAACTGATGAGCGGGTTTATTGAAAGCTTTGATGCCCGCCTGGTGCTCGCTTTCGTGCTGGTGATTTTTGCCGTCATTTTACTCTGTGGCATCGTGATCCGATTGGTGCACGCTGCCGTAGAGTGGGTCGGCATGGGCTTGTTGAACCGCGTGGCGGGGGCCGCTTTCGGTGTTGCCCGCGGGGCGGTTGTTTTGCTTGTGGCGACGGTGCTGATTACGCTCACCCCGTTATCTGAGCTACAGGCGTGGCAACAGGCGGAGCTGCGGCCGACCTTTATCCAACTGCGCGATTGGGCGGTGAGTCAGTTAAACCAGTGGGATCGCGAGCTGCCTGATGCGCCGTCGTCACTACGAGATATTTCTCTGCCTGCGTTGCGCCTGCCTGGTGCAGCGGAACGTGAAGTTATCCCGACAGGTGATTGACCTGTTACTGAAGTCGATTCTACGAACGTACGGGCTTGCTTAGGTAAGTGACTTAGGTAAGCCATGGCATTAAGCGAGGTAACGTGAATGTGCGGTATAGTGGGCCTTCTAGGCAAACAGGCGGTAAATCAGGGAATCTACGATGCCCTGACCGTACTTCAGCATCGTGGCCAGGACGCTGCCGGCATGATGACATGGAGCGAGGGACGCTTCTTACTGCGCAAGAGTAACGGATTGGTTCGTGACGTATTCCACACCCGCCACATGGCTCGCCTGAAAGGCAACCTGGGCATTGGTCATGTACGTTATCCGACGGCAGGCTCATCAAGTGAAGCAGAGTCGCAGCCGTTCTATGTCAACTCGCCTTATGGTATTGCGCTGGCGCATAACGGCAACCTGACCAACTCCGAGCAGTTGAAACAGGAGCTGTTCTCAACCGATTTACGCCACATCAATACCAGTTCCGATTCTGAAGTACTGCTCAACGTCTTTGCCCATGAGCTTGGCAAGCAAGGCTTACACCTGGAAGCGGAAGACATCTTTGACGCCGTGCGTCGCGTTCACCGTCGCTGTAAAGGTGGCTATGCCGCCGTGGCGATTATCAATGGCTTTGGCATGGTGGCGTTCCGCGACCCTTTCGGTATTCGCCCGGTAGTCTTCGGTACCCGCGAAGAGGAAAACGGTCAAGCGGTTATGATCGCCTCCGAATCCGTTGCGTTGGATGTCGGTGGCTTTGAACTTGAGCGTGATCTGTCGCCTGGTGAAGCTATTTTTGTCGATATCGAAGGCAATATTCATACTCAAGTCTGTGCTGATCGTCCGCTGCTTCGCTCGTGCATTTTTGAACATGTTTACTTAGCGCGCCCAGACTCGCTGCTGGACGGTGCCTATGTTTACGGTACCCGGATGCAGATGGGCCGTAAGCTGGGTGATCGAATCCTCAATGAATGGCCGGATCATGATATTGATGTGGTCATTCCTATTCCCGACACGTCGCGCACCTCTGCCCTCGAAATGGCACAGCACCTTGGGGTGACCTATCGCGAAGGGTTTATGAAGAACCGCTACATTGGCCGTACCTTTATTATGCCGGGGCAGACTCAGCGGAAGAAATCGGTACGTCAAAAGCTCAACGCCATCGACGTTGAGTTTAAAGGCAAGAACGTGCTGCTGGTGGATGACTCCATCGTGCGCGGCACGACCTGTAAGCAGATCATCCAGATGGCGCGTGATGCCGGTGCCCGTAAGGTCTATTTTGCCTCGGCGGCGCCGCCGGTTCGCTTCCCCAATGTGTATGGCATCGATATGCCCGCCGCGTCTGAGCTGATTGCCCATGGCCGTAGCGAAGAGGAGGTCGGTGACTTAATTGGGGCTGACCGCATCTTCTATCAAAACCTGGAAGATCTAAAAGCGGCGTGTCGTGAAGTGAATCCTGAAATGGAAGAGTTCGATTGCTCGGTGTTTGACGGCAACTACGTCACCGGCGATATCGACGACGCTTATTTGGCCGCGCTTGAAGCTAGCCGTAATGATTCTGCCAAGGATCAGAGCGCTGGCGATCACGCTCTTGTCGATATGCACAATCAAGACGATGACCTGGACGATTAGGAGTGAAGCCTTATGCATGATGACAATCACCAGGAAGACGGTCACCAGGATGAATGGTCATTAGAGACACTGGCGATCCGGGCAGGCCATCAGCGCACCTTTGAGCAGGAGCACTCGGAGCCTATTTTTCCGACCTCAAGCTTTGTCTATGAAAGCGCTGCAGAAGCGGCGCGTAAGTTCGGTGGCCAAGAGCCGGGTAACGTTTATTCGCGCTTTACCAACCCGACAGTGCATACCTTTGAGCGTCGCCTAGCGGCGCTTGAAGTCGGCGAGCGCTGTGTTGCCACCAGTTCGGGCATGTCGGCCATTCTGTCGACAGCGTTGGCATTGCTTTCCGCAGGGGATGAAATTGTGGCCTCCCGGTCGCTATTTGGCTCAACGGTTAGTCTGTTCGATAAGTATTTAGGCAAGTTTGGTATTACCACGCGTTATGTCGAGCTTTCCAATGCCGCTGCATGGGAAGCGGCGATCACGCCCAAAACGCGTCTATTGTTTGCCGAAACGCCCTCGAACCCGCTGTCTGAAATTGCCGATATTCCGGCCCTGGCCGCTTTGGCCAAACGTCACGACGCGCTGCTGGCAATTGATAACTGCTTCCTCACACCGGCCCTCCAGCAGCCGTTGGCGCTAGGTGCTGACCTAGTCATCCATTCGGCGACTAAGTATTTGGATGGGCAGGGCCGTGCCATTGGCGGGGCAGTAGTGGGGAGCCATGCGCTGCTTGAAGAAGTGTTCGGTGTGGTACGTACCTGCGGCCCGTGCTTGAGCCCTTTCAATGCCTGGATATTCACCAAAGGGTTGGAAACACTATCATTGCGTATGAAAGCGCATTGTGAAAATGCCTTGATCCTTGCCCGCTGGTTAGATGCACATCCGGCGGTGAACCGCGTGTTCTATAGCGGCCTGGAGGATCATCCACAGCACGCCTTGGCCAAACAGCAGCAAAAGGGGTTCGGCGCCGTATTGGGCTTTGAAGTGAAGGGCGGTCAGGAAGGAGCGTGGCAGGTAATTGATGCGACTCGCATGCTTTCGATAACGGGTAATTTAGGTGATGTTAAAACCACGATTACCCACCCGGCCACCACTACCCATGGGCGTCTTTCTGATGACCAAAAGGCCGCTGCCGGTATCGCCCCTGGCTTGATCCGAGTCGCGGTAGGGTTAGAAAGCCAGGAAGACATTCAGCGTGATTTAGCCCGTGGACTGGATGCCCTGGCTGCGAGTTAACTAGCCGCTTGATAAGCAAAACCGGCCCAGCAGTTGGCCGTTTTTTTTCTGCGCCAATCTCAATCAGCACGCTATCTTCAAACAGTGGTTTTTACGAATGATGTGTTCTGCTTTTTTCAGCGGTTCCTAACGCGGTTACACGATATGCTTGCGTTATTAACGTATTCGCTAACGGGTAGCGACGAATAAGGGAAAACAGTGATGTGGCGTAATAGTCGTAGCGGGTGGGGGTTGATCAGTATTCTGTTTCACTGGCTAAGCGCGCTGGCTATTATCGGTCTGTTTGCGCTGGGCTGGTGGATGACGGACCTTGGCTATTATGACCCCTGGTACAATCAGGGCCCATGGGTACATCGCTCGATTGGTATGTTGCTACTATTTGCTACCCTGGCGCGATTAGTATGGCGTTTTGCTCAACCAACCCCTACGGCAGAAGGCGGCCGCCTAGAGATTATTGCTGCCCATGTGGGGCATATCGCTCTTTATGTGCTTGTATTGCTGGTCATGGTGAGCGGCTACTTAATTTCTACCGCTGACGGGAGCGGTATCACTGTCTTTGGTTGGTTTGAGATACCTGCACTGGTATATGACTTCCCCAACCAGGCAAGCTTGGCAGGTAATGTACATTGGTATAGCGCTCTGGCATTGATGATTATATCGGCAGGTCACGCGCTTGCCGCGTTTAAGCATCACTGGCTAGACCGGCACTCAACATTGGTACGTATGCTAAACCCAGCGCATAGCCGAGCTGGCGATCATAGTGCAACAAAGTCATCACGTTAGCCGTTTACACTTTTTCTAAACATCGCGCGTCAGATAATTGTCTTCCCGCGGTGCCTATTAAGTAAAGCAAGGAGCAATTCAATATGTTCAAGAAAACAGCATTTGCATCCGCGATCGCCGCTGTAGCGCTGGTACCATTGAGCCAAGCACAGGCAGCTGATTATCAAATCGATACCGAAGGCCAACACGCCTTTATTCAATTCAAAATTTCTCACTTGGGCTTCTCTTACATTTTAGGTAGCTTTGAAGAGTTTGAGGGCCAGTTCGCTTACGATCCTGAAGACCTTGAAGCATCTTCAGCAGAAATCGAAGTCCAAGTGGATAGCCTGACCAGCAACCATGCTGAGCGTGACCGTCATATCCTGAGCGGCGACTTCCTGAATGCCAGTGAATTTCCGACAGCGACCTTTACCTCTACAGGCTTTGAGTCAACGGGTGATAATGAAGGCGTGTTGACCGGTGATTTGACCCTGCACGGCGAAACTCAAGAGATTGAAATGCCGGTTACCCTGATGGGTGAAGGCGATGACCCGTGGGGCAACTACCGCGCTGGTTTTGAAGGTAGCACTACGCTGACCTTGGGCGATTATGGTATTAATATGAGTGACTTCCCTGAATCTATGCACGAACTTGAGCTATATGTGACGTTTGAAGGTATTCGTCAGTAAGAATTTACTGCGCTAAGTACGCCACTGCCCTTTAAGGGCGGTGGCGTTTTACGTTACAACCGATAAATATTTATCCATCACCTAAGGAGAGAGTGCTTGGCTGCTGTCATGCAACAAAAAGAGTTGGCGATAACCCTATGGCGTCAAACGTGGCCTATGGCCATTGGGGTGTTGGCGCTATTGGGTTTTCAACTTGTTGATAGCGCATTTATTGCTCGTTTGGGTACTGCGCCGTTGGCCGCGCAGTCATTTACCTTTCCTTTGTCGTTTCTGATTATCGGCATTCAGGTAGGGATGGGTATTGCAATTGCCGCGCTTATTTCGCGGGCATTGGGGGCGGGTGAAGAAGCCCGGGCGAGACGCTTAAGCAGTTTGGTGCTTATGGCGGGTGGCGGCGTCATCGGCCTCTTGGCGATCGCATTATGGATATTTTATGTGCCTATCTTTCGACTGCTGGGCGCGGATGAAACGACGCTTTCCTATATCCGCATTTATTGGGCGCCTCAGCTGCTATCCACATGGTTGGGGGCACTGCTTTATTTCAGCTATAGCGTTTTTCGTGCCCACGGTGACACCCGCCTACCAGGCAAAATGATGGTGCTGAGTAGTCTTGTGAACCTTGTTCTCGATCCACTGCTAATCTTTGGCATTGGTGATTGGGAAGGCTGGGGTCTACCTGGCGCAGCCTGGGCAACCGCGATTGCTTTTTCAGTAGGTCTATTGGTGACCACGCGTAAATTACTTAAACGCCAGTGGGCCGCTCAGCAGGGACTGTGGCAAGAGGCCAAACAGTCGTGGCGGCCATTTACGGGTATTGCCGCACCGGCCATGGTCAGCCAGCTGATGCCACCCTTGGCTGCGATGCTGGCAATCTCTGTTGTGGCGGGCCTGGGTGAAAGCGAAGTGGCCGCCTGGGGCTTGGCAAGCCGTTTGGAGACACTCTCACTGATGGTCATTCTGGCCATGACCATGTCGCTGCCGCCATGGTTAGGGCGTTGCTACGGGGCTGGTGATTGGGGGCAAATTCAGCAGCTGATGACGTTAGCTATTAAGGTCGCGCTATTTTGGCAGCTGGGTCTCGGCATAGTATTGGCACTGGGAGCGCCCTGGCTAGCGATGGCGTTGGCAGGCAACCCGGATGTGCAAAGCGAGCTGACGCTGCTGATTCGTTTTCTCTTGCCTAGCTATGCGGCACTAGGTGTTTGCATGCTAGTCGTCTCGGCAGGTAATGCGTTAGGTTGGCCATTACGAGCCATGCTGTTATCCAGTGCGCGGCTGTTTATTTGTTATTTGCCTTGCCTATGGTTGGGCTCGCAGTTCTTCGGTTGGTGGGGGCTGGCGGCGGGTGCGGCCGTGGGGAATCTGCTGGCAGGCTTTATGGCATGGCTCGTTATGCGGCGTATTTTATCCCGCCCGCATCGGCAGGCGGGATTCATCCATTAACGCTTGCGTGCTGCTTCCTGATAGGAAAAATACATAAACAGTAGTGCCATACCCAAGTAGCCCATGACAAACTCTGGCGCTGCATTGAAAGAGAGTTTAGGGGCGTGCATTAGTCCGAAAAACGAAAAGCCCGCCGCAATTGCCGCGAAGGCGGCTGCACGCCTAAACTGATGATCAATCACCGAGACCGTCATAGCGCCCAGTAGGATCGCCATAAACATGGCCCCTTGGCCCATTACTACGATGGCACTTGAGATATCGGTCACTACCTCGCCAGCCCCGCGATTAAAGCGCGTCATCACGTAGTTAGCAAAGTAGGGCAGCATGGCCAGCGCCACGGCAGGGTAGTAGCGCGTGTCGTTGGCTTGAAAGGCGGTCGCAATCATCGACATGCCAACAAAGACTAGAATGGGCGCTACTACAGAAACGGGAATAATTGCTGCCAGCGCAGCAATGAGACCGAACATGGTGGCTAAGGCATATACAGCGCCATTCAGCAGGCTGTATCCCCGGCCCGCGCCCATCCATTTAGCGCCTACCGTTGCGATATAAACCGTAGTTGGAAAGACGCCGCCAAATAGCGCGCCAATCATGGTGCCTGCGCCATCTACTGCCTGGCATTCGCGCACATCGTATTTGTCGCCTGCCGCCTCCATTGCTTCCACGTTGTTCATGGTTTCAATAGCGTTATACAGTGTAATGGGCAGCACCACGGTCAGCACTGCAAGCATGCTGGTCAGCAGTAGCCCCAGCCCCTCAAACCAGGCCAGATTGGGAAGTAATGGATAAAAGCCTAGGTGGGTAAAGGCATCGCTAAACCGTTCGGTGCCAGCGTCGCCAATCAAGTAGGCCATGGCGGTACCGACAATAATGGCAAATAGCGAGGTTGGAAGCTTAAAGGGCATGCTGACGCGGGCCACTAAGCCAACAATAATAATCGCTAACACCAGCAGGCCGATAATCGGCATTTCGAGTGTTTTAAACAGCATTTCTCCGGCAATAAACGTCAGTGCAACGCCGGCCACTGCGCCAAGCATAGCGGCTCTTGGTAAGTGGTATTGCACCCAGCGACCAATGACGCTAATCGCGGCTTCAATGGCACCGCTTATAAAGCAGGCGGCAACAGCCACTTTCCAAGCCATTTCCGCATCGCCGGTGAGCTGTTTGGCGGGTAGCAATACGCCGAACAGGAATACGAACATCACCGGCGTCGAGATACCGTAAGAGAGCGCTGTCACATCCGCCCGGTTTTCTTTGCGTGCCAGCCTTGCCGCGCTCCATGCATAGTAGAAGTTGCCTACCATCACCGCTACCGCTGCGCCGGGCAGCACTTGCCCATAGACAATGGAGGCAGGAAACCCCATGCCCAGCATGGTGATGGCGATAATGACAAAGTTGGCGATGTTGTTTTGGAAGAGAGCGAAGAATGCGTCAGTGTCTTCTTTTTTGTACCACGGATAGTGAGTGCTGGCAGCCGCCATGTTATGCCTCTTGATTATGGTGTGTTGTATACAAGGCTATACTGAGTGTGCCGAAGTGTTGACTAATCGGTCAAGTGCCTAATACATGAAAACGCCCAGGCGTTGCCTGGGCGTTTGTTACTGCGTTGCTGCTTGGCGATTAGTCGTTAACAGCGGCAATCGCTTTGGCCAAGTAGGGGAGATTCTCGTGGGAGAAGCCCGCTACGTTGGCGCGACCCGAGCGCACCATGTAGATACCAAACTCGTCACGCAGGCGATCGACCTGTTCCGGCGTTAAGCCGGTGTAGGAGAACATGCCACGCTGCTCAGCAACGCAGGCGTACTTCTCGTCCAGTCCGTAGGGCTTCAGTGCTTCCACAAAGTCGCGGCGCAGGGTATTGATGCGATCACGCATTTCGGTGAGTTCTTCACGCCACATCTCGGTCAGTTCGGCGTCGTGGAGAATTTCGCTGACGATAGAGCCGCCGTGAGCGGGCGGGTTCGAGTAGTTCTCACGGGCAACGATGGCGACTTGAGAGCGGATGTTGTCCATCTGCTCGTTATTTTTGGCCACCATGATCAAGCAACCGGTACGCTCGCAGTAAATACCAAAGTTTTTAGAGCATGAGCTGGTGATGATCGCTTCATCAAGGTTCTCTGCCAGCAGGCGCACGCCATAAGCATCTTCATCCAGACCTTCGCCAAAGCCTTGATAGGCGAAATCGATCAGCGGAAGCAGCTTGCGTTCACGCACGATTTCCAGCACTTCCTGCCACTGGTCATGGGAAAGATCAAAACCGGTAGGGTTATGGCAGCAGGCGTGTAGCACCACCACATCACCTTCAGGAATGCTTTTCAGCGCTGACCGCATGCCGTCAAAGTCGAGACGGTTGTCGGGGTCAACGTAAGGGTACTTGTGCAGCTCAATACCAGCTGCCGTAAAAATGCCGTGGTGGTTCGGCCATGTCGGGTCACTTACCCAGATACCCTTACCCGGCAGCTGTGTGGCAATAAAATCTGCAGCCAAGCGCAGCGCGCCGGTACCGCCTGGTGATTGGGTGGCGCTGGCACGATTGGCTTTTAAGACGGATGAATCAGCGCCAAAAACCATGGGCAGCACGACTTCGCCATAGCTAGGCGCGCCGTGAGAACCGATATAGGTTTTTGTCGTTTCGTTTTTGAGCAGGCGAGCTTCTGCTTCCTTAACAGCGCGCATTACCGGCGTATTGCCTTGGGTATCACGGTAAACACCGACACCTAAATCCACTTTTTGCGGGTTGGTATCTTTTTTGAAAGCTTCGATCAGCCCGAGAATGGCGTCTCCTGGGACTCGCTCAATATGCTCAAACATTTATTCGGCTACCTCGTCGGTTCTGGCGGCAAGAATGAAGTCATTTAGATGCAGGCCTTTAATAGCATGAGACCACCACGTGACGGTGGCTTTGCCCCACTCTGTGGTAATAACGGGGTGGTGGCCAGCCTGCTCTGCAATATCACCAACGCGTTGGGTGAATGCCAATGCGCTGGCGAAGTCGCGAAATGTAAAACTCCGTGACAGCTTCATGATGCCATCGTGCTCGACAATCTGCCACTGGCTGAGGCTTTTTAGCCGCTCTTGGGCTTCTCCTAAGCTTAGCGGCTGAGCATTTTTACCGCAGGGTTCGCAGGTAGATTCAGCGAGCGTTGCCATCTTTTTGCTCCTCTAGCGGGGTATTTCTTACTAGCGTAGAAGGCAAACGCAGTCGCGACCAATATCCTTGGCGTTATACAGCGCTTGGTCGGCCCGTTCGATCAAACTCGTAAGAGGCTCGCCACAACGAAATTCGGCAATTCCGATGCTTAGTGTTACCTGGCCAGCACCCATGCCGAAGTCGTACACACTGATGGCATGGCGTATTCGGTCGGCAAGTGTATGGCAATGCTGCAGCGATGTGAGCGGCAGCACGACCATAAACTCTTCTCCGCCCAGGCGGGCGATCATGTCTTCACAGCGCAGTAGTGACTGCGCTTGTGTCGCCAACTGTTTGAGCACGTCATCACCGTGCAAATGGCCCCAGCGGTCGTTAAGGCGTTTAAAATGATCGATATCGATCATCATGATGGAGAGCGGCGTGCCATGGCGGGTGCTAAGTGAGGCTATATTAGTTAAATGCACCATCAATTTGCGCCGATTGGGTAACTCTGTGAGCGGGTCTGTATCGCATAGCTTGCGAAGCCGCTGCTCCTCGGAGACCTGGTCGTTAATGTCCATCATTATGCCGTTCCACTGCACTCCATCCACGACCGTCTTTGGTCGTGCGCTCACCGCAATCCAGTGAGGTTTTTCTTTCGGGAACGGTAGTAGAAAGCGGGTCGTCAGCGGCAGCATCCAGCGTGCTGAACGTTCGATCGCTGACATGATTTTGGGGTGATCATTGCCCGTTAATTGCTCAACCAACTCACCAGCATTTTGTGCGAGCAGGTCTCGGTCAATATGTTTGAGAGCCACACCGCCACCCTCTATATAGGGGAAGCGCATATGACCGTTACGAGCGCGGTGTAATTGAAAGATGACGCCAGGAATGTGGGGTATCAAGTGGTCAGCGCTGATTCGCTGGGGTGCGTCTATATCATTCACGGGCATGCGTGAATCTCCAAGCATATGCCAATTTAATTTTGGTCGTGAAGATTAGCGCTATTTACGTAATCAGTATGTAAGTAATTTCAGGCAATATGGTTAAAATTTATATTTTTTAAGAATATACATATTATTTTATAAAATATAAAAAAGTTGAATTCTAAGCAATAGTCGATGCGTTATTGGCATTTAGTGATAAAATTAATTACTTTTTTGCATATTAAAAAACTTTTTTATTCCTGAGGTGGTTTCTTGGAAGAAGCACGAGAGCAAATGTCTCGCTCATATGGCTTGGTCAGTTTAGTGGGGGCAGGCCCCGGCGATCCCGAGCTATTAACGCTCAAAGCATATAAGCGGCTGCAGTCTGCTGAAGTCGTGCTATATGACCGCTTAGTCAGCGATGAGATTGTTGCGTTTATACCCGCGCAAGCGCAGCGTTTTTATGTCGGCAAAGCGCGCTCGCAGCACAGCGTTCCTCAAGATGGTATTAACCAAGCGCTAGTAAAATGGGCGCAGCAAGGTAAGCGCGTTGTTCGCCTCAAAGGCGGCGATCCGTTTATTTTTGGCCGCGGAGGCGAAGAGCTTGAGGCCCTGGTGGCGGCGCACATTAGTGTGGAAGTTATACCGGGAGTAACCGCGGCATCGGGCTGTGCGGCGTATGCGGGAATACCGCTGACCCATCGCGATCATGCCCAGTCGGTGCGCTTTGTGACCGGACATTTGCAGCAAGGCGAGTGTGATCTTGATTGGGATGCGCTCGCGCGGCCTGGGCAAACGTTGGTTTTTTACATGGGGTTGGGTAGCGTAAATGTGATTAGCCAGGCGTTGATTAAGCACGGCTTAGCGCCGGAAACACCGCTTGCCTTGATTGAGCAAGGAACAACGCGCCAACAGCAAACTCATATTGGGTGTTTGTCAGCGCTTCCAGCTACTTTCTTGGCGGGCCACATTAAACCGCCTACGCTGCTAATAGTGGGAAGTGTGGTGTCGCTGCACACGACGCTCAGTTGGTTTGATGTGCACAATGGACAAGCATCAGGCTTCTATGAGGGTAAACACCCCCCTTCAGCTTAACGTGATTTATCATAGAGGGTGGTGGTAACGTTACAGCAACATTTATATACGATTGTTACTAACAGACTGGCTAGATACAGTGAGCTGTGTATGCTGAAAGGGAGAACATCCACGGCTAGCGCATTACAAATGCAATTGATTACGTTAGCTTGGCCAACGTTAGCTTAGACCAAAGAGGAACGCATAATGTCAGAAACAAATAATACGGATCACCCGACACCGGCCAACAAGCCGGAGCCAGCCAAAAAGACAGAGCCGGCTAAAAAGACGGATATGAAAACTCTCTTTCAAGATAACCGAGTAAAAGCGATTGCAGGGATCGCTGCTATTGCGGTTGTCTGGGCGATTATGGCGCAGTCTAACGCAGGCTCTCGCCAGGATCGCGTCGATAGCTTAGAAGAGCAGCTCGCTAGCGTTGAGCAAGAAAACAGCCAAATGAGCCAGCGCATTAGCGAAATAGAGGAAGCTGAAACCAATTTAGCCGCGCTGCAAGAGGAAATGGCGTCTCTTGAGGCTCAGCAGCAAGAGGCCAATTCTTCGCTCGAGAGTGCTCAAACCAATGTCAGCGATGTGCAGTCGCGGTTAGAAGAACTTGAATCCGAGCGAAATGCGCTAGAAGAAGAAATCGCCTCTCTTAATGAGCAGATAGAGAGCGCTGACAGTGAGATGAGCGCGCTGCGTGAAGAGCGCGACGAGATCATCAGCACTCGCGATGAGGCGGAAAGTACTCTCCAGCAAGTTGAAGAAGCGCGTTCTAGCGCTGAAGAAGCTCGTCAGGAGGCTGAAGCCGCCCGTCAAGAAGCCGAGGAGCAGCGCCAACAAGCGGTTGAAGAGCTGGGCAGCATGGAAGAGGAGCTGTCAGGGCTAGAAGAGCAGATTAGCCAGTCAAATGAACAGCTAAGCGGTTTAGAAGAGGAAATCTCAACTGCCCAAAGCGAGCTTGATGAACTAAAAAGCGAGCGTGATTCCATCACTAGCGAACGCGATGAGCTGCAAAATGAAGTGGATTCGCTAACGGCGCTTCGCGAAGAGGAAGAGCAGAGCTTGAGCGACGTGCGTACCGAGCTCGATGACGTCATGGTCGCTTTAGAGATGGGCCGTGAGGAAGTGTCGAGCGTTGAGAATGATATTGAAGAGCGTGAGAGCCAACTAGAGCGCTTAGAGAGTCAGCTTGGTGAATGGCGCGATGAGCTTTCCACACTAGACAGCCGTTTGGCCGACGCTGAGGAGTCTGCTGGTGAAGCCACTTCTTCTTCCCAGAGCAGCGGTTCAGAAAGTGGCTCGTCAGAAAGCGGTTCGTCTGAAGACAGCTCTTCAGACGACGGCGCTTCAGACGATGGCTCTTCAAATAGTGGTTCTTCAAATGACAGCTCTGCACAAGAGAATTCGTCAGAAGAAGCGTCTAGCAATGGCGATGAGAGCGCCAACGATAGCGATGGTGGTAGTGAGGAAGCACAGCAAAACGCTGCTGGCTAATAGTGAAAAGCGGTAACGCTGTAGACTAGCAACACGAGAGCGGATGTCGGGCAACCGGCATCCGCTTTTTGTTTGCTGGTTTATGATTGAGCCCCCGAGGAGTATCATTCACTCAACGTTAATTAAGTGCCTAAATGAGGAGTGCCATTGAATGGATGGGGTTAAACATATTATTGCAGTGGCATCGGGTAAAGGTGGCGTGGGTAAATCCACGGTCACCGTTAACTTGGCGTTAGCCTTGTCTGCGCAAGGATATCGTGTGGGTGTTCTTGATGCAGATATTTACGGCCCCAGTCAGGCTCAGATGCTGGGTGTTAAAGAGGGTGTACGCCCTCAAGCGGCTGCCAACGATAAATTTCTGCCGCTGGAAGCGCATGGCCTTCAAGCCATGTCGATGGCGTTTATGGTTAACACTCGCGAGCCAATGGTGTGGCGTGGTCCTATGGTGGTGGGGGCGTTTCAACAGATGCTGACGCAAACCCAATGGGACAATCTCGACTTTCTGTTGATCGACATGCCGCCGGGCACTGGCGATATCCAACTGACGCTGGCGCAGAAAGTGCCGGTGGCAGGCGCTGTGATCGTCACAACGCCGCAAGATATTGCGCTTTTAGATGCCCGCAAGGGGATCGAGATGTTCCGCAAGGTTAACGTGCCGGTACTGGGCGTAGTGGAAAATATGAGCCTTTACCACTGTGAAAACTGTGGCCATGAAGCGGCTATTTTTGGTACTGGTGGCGGAGATAACATCGCTCAAGAATACGATACCCAAGTGCTTGGACGGCTACCACTCACGCTCTCCATCCGTGAACTGACGGATTCAGGGCGCCCGAGTGTCATATCTGAACCTGAGGGGACGGTGAGCCAGACCTTTGCTACTATCGCCCAAAAAGTAGCCGAAGCGGTTAATGCCAATCAAGGCGATGGACCCACTATTTCCTTTAGCGAGTGAAGAAGTAACACATGAGTATCAAATCTGATAATTGGATTCGCCGCATGGCCAAAAGCGATGCGATGATTGAGCCGTTTGAAGCCGAGCAAGTGCGTTATGTGAACGACCAACGCGTGATTTCTTACGGCACGTCAAGCTATGGCTATGACGTACGCTGCTCAGATGAATTTAAAGTCTTCACTAATATTCACTCAGCGATTGTTGATCCTAAAGCGTTTGATGCGAAAAGCTTCGTCGATATTAAAGGCGATGTTTGCGTTATACCGCCCAACTCTTTTGCACTGGCGCGTACGGTCGAGTACTTCCGGATTCCACGTAATGTGCTGACTATTTGCTTGGGAAAATCCACCTATGCGCGCTGTGGCATTATTGTCAATGTGACCCCGCTTGAGCCCGAGTGGGAAGGCCACGTGACACTAGAGTTTTCTAACACCACCAATCTGCCAGCGAAAATCTATGCCCATGAGGGTGTTGCGCAGATGTTGTTCTTAGAGTCCGATGAAGTGTGCGAAACGTCGTATAAAGACCGCGGAGGGAAGTACATGGGGCAGCGCGGTGTTACTTTGCCGCGCACCTAGCCTTACTGCTTTGCTGACAAAAAACGCCTGACGGTGGTAAAGCCGTCAGGCGTTTCTATTTCAAACTGAGTGAACAGTCATTTCCGGCTAGAAAGCATTCATTAGTCCTGCTGTTCGTCATCCAGCTCTGTGTCCCACTCCTCATCCAGCTCTTCAGCCGCGTCGGCGTGAGAAAGGCGCATTCCATGCTCGGGTAACAGATGACCGTCCATTTTGGCGCCTTCGGCGCTGAACTGCAGTCGGCCTTCCAAAAACCACTGCACTGCAATCGGGTAGAGTAGATGCTCACGGGAACGCACTTTTTCCTGCAGTGTTTCCACCGTATCGTCAGGGCTGACCTGGAGCTCAGCTTGCAGCACGACGGGCCCACCATCCAGCTCTTCGGTGACAAAGTGCACGCTGCACCCATGGCTGGTAACGCCGGCTGCCAGGGCACGGGCGTGAGTATTAAGCCCTTGGTACTCGGGGAGCAGCGAAGGGTGAATATTCAGCATGCGACCTAAGAAACGCTGAACAAAACGAGGCGTCAAAATACGCATGAAGCCTGCCAGGACGATAAGATCCGGTTCATGGCGTTCAATGACTTTGATCAACGCGCCGTCATAAGCTTCACGGCTATCGTATTCGCGGTGGGGCAGGGCGACCGCTTCAATGCCCGCTTCGTGGGCCCGCTTTAGGCCGTAAGCATCCGCCACGTTCGAAATAACGGCAACAATCTCCCCGCCGCCGAGGCGGTCATGGGACTGCGCATCTATCAATGCCTGAAGGTTGCTGCCGCTACCCGAAACCAGTACCACGATGCGGCGAGCACCCAGGGGGTCTGGGGTTATATCTTTAATGGTATCGCTTTGGTAGTCCGTATTGGTCATGCCGAGAGATTCTCCAGAATGACGGCTTCCCCTTGGCGTTTGACGATCTGGCCAAGACGATAAACGGATTCGCCTTCGCCCTGCAGATGAGCGATGGCCTGCTCGGCCTGTTGCGCAGGCACGACAACGACCATGCCAATGCCGCAGTTAAGCACACGGTGCATTTCGGTTTCGTTGACGTTGCCCTGTGCCTGCAGCCAGTCAAATACGGCAGGGCGCTGCCAACTATTAATATCAATATGAGCAGCGAGATCATCCGGTAGAACGCGGGGAATATTTTCCAGCAGACCGCCACCGGTAATGTGTGACAGTGCGTGCACAGGGATGTCACTACCGCGCATTAACGAGAGCAGTGATTTCACATAAATGCGGGTGGGCGCCATTAATGCATTACCCAGGGACTTGCCGTCGATGTCAGTAGTCAATGAAGCGTTACTGACGTCGAGTATTTTGCGAATCAGCGAATAACCGTTGGAGTGCGGTCCTGAGGATGCAAGCCCCAGGATGACATCACCTTCGGCCACTTTGCTGCCATCCAGAATGTCTGCTTTCTCAACTACGCCGACACAAAAACCAGCTAAATCGTAATCGCTGCCTTCGTACATGCCCGGCATTTCGGCCGTTTCACCACCGACCAGTGCACAGCCGGCCAGCTCGCAGCCAGCACCAATGCCGGTGACAACGTCAGCAGCAATATCCACATCAAGCTTACCCGTGGCATAGTAGTCAAGAAATAGTAATGGCTCGGCGCCAGCCACGATCAGATCGTTGACACACATCGCGACTAAGTCAATCCCAATCGTGTCGTGTTTGCCAAGATCCATCGCTAGGCGCAGTTTGGTGCCGACGCCATCGGTACCCGAGACAAGCACGGGTTGCCGATAGCCCGCCGGAATTTCACATAGCGCGCCAAAACCACCCAGCCCGCCCATGACTTCTGGGCGTGTGGTGCGTTTGGCAACGTGTTTGATGCGGTCAACCAGGGCATTACCGGCATCAATATCGACGCCTGCGTCCTTATAGCTGAGGGAAGGAGTAGCCGAAGAAGAGGAGGTCTCGGTCATGACAGATCCTGTGAAGCAATTAGCGGTGCTGGTAGTGCTGGCGACAAAGCCAGTGCTGGGCTTAACTTGAGCGGATTGTAACACTCAGCGGCTCAGGTCGCACCGCTGTGACACATGATGAAAAGCATACGAGCAGCTTTTGTTCATATGCGGCATAGTAGTGGTAAGTAAAAATAGTAGCGTTTAATGAAAATGTTGATTTAAAGCCACGTTTGAGAGGGAACTATGCGGAATTCTTGGTGGGGTGTCCTGTTTTTAGTGGTGATCGGCGGTTTGATTTATTTGCTAGATGCAGTACTGATGCCTTTTATTGCTGGGATGATTCTCGCTTATCTGGCCGATCCGCTAGCGGACCAGTTCCAACGCTGGGGAATGAATCGCCTATTAGCGGTGAGTGGCGTATTTTTGGTGTTACTCATCGTTCTCGTCGTCAGTTTACTCATATTAATTCCACTGTTGGTGCAACAGCTTAAACAGCTGGGAGAGGCTATTCCGAGCGTCTTCAACTGGGTAGAAAATATACTCGCTCCGCAAGTTCAGGAGTGGACTGGCTACGATGTAACGACAGAATTAACCAATGTCAGAGAAACACTGGCCGAAAATTGGCGTGATGCAGGAGGCTATTTAGCCCAGGCATTAGGCCAAATTGGCCGTTCCGGTATGGCGTTTGTATCCTGGATTACCTATGTGGCGCTGATCCCCGTTGTGACCTTTTATTTGCTTCTGGATTGGGATCGGCTGCTCGATAACATTGCCAACCTGATTCCGCGTCAGTGGGCAGATGATACTTTTCGCTTGGCGCGCCGCTGCGATGAAGTGCTCTCCTCGTTCTTGCGCGGACAGCTGTTAGTCATGCTGTGTTTAGGGATTATTTACGCGGTTGGTTTGACGTTGATGGGGCTGAATTTTGGTCTACTCATTGGTTTTGTGTCGGGTCTGGTCAGTATCGTGCCGTTCTTGGGCTTTATTGTTGGCTTAATCATCGCCCTCGTTGTAGCTCTTTTTCAATTCGCGACTTGGTGGGCAGTATTGGGCGTTATCCTGGTATTCAGTATTGGTCAAATGGCAGAGAGCGTCATTCTGCAACCTAAGTTATTAGGCGATAAAATTGGCCTTCACCCGGTTGCGGTTATATTCGCCGTGTTGGCAGGCGGCAACCTGTTTGGATTGACAGGCGTACTGCTAGCACTGCCGGTGGCAGCGGTTATTCTGGTGCTACTGAAAGAGGTTAAAGTTCGCTATCAGCACAGTGAGCTGTACGACGAAAATAACACCGACAAACATAACAGTATCATTGAAGTCAGTTCTTCATACCATGATGAGCCGAACCGTGATGAGCAACGTCGTAAAGATTTAGGGGAATCACCATGAGCCGAATACCGGCACAGCTTCCACTGGGGATCGGGCTGCGGGATGACGCTACTTTCGATAACTATTATGCGTCGCGGGCAAACGCACCGCTGGTTGAGCATATTACCCAGCAGTTAACCCCCACGGGGGAGCAGTTTCTTTATCTCTGGGGTGCACCTGGTGTTGGCCGTAGTCATTTACTTCAAGCCGCCTGTCACGCCGCATCGGATGCTGACAAGCGCACGCTTTATTTGCCACTAAGTGATTTAGGCCATTTTCCGCCATTAATGCTGGAAGATATCGAGCGCCTGGACCTTGTCGCCATTGATGACCTGGAGTGTGTGATTGGTCGTAAGCGTTGGGAAGAGGCGCTATTTCACGCCTTTAATCGGCTGCGTGATGCCGGTAAAAAACTGGTGATCACGGCAAGCGCCTCCCCACGCCAGCTAAATGTGGTACTGCCCGATTTGGCTTCGCGTTTGACTTGGGGGGTAACCTTTCACGTACACCCTTTAGAGAACGATGAAGAGCGTTTGACTGCTTTAAAGCTGCGCGCCAGCGTGAGAGGAATGCAGCTACCCGATGACGTCGGGCGCTATATTTTGCATCGTGGCCCGCGCGAGTTGGGCGAGCTTTGCCGCGCGGTGGAAACACTGGATAAAGCGTCTTTGTCGGCCAAGCGCAAACTAACCATTCCGTTTGTGAAATCTGCACTTAGTTGGTGAAATGAGATAGTTAATGAAGCGAGATGATTGGTGAAACGTAGATGAAAATTGGTAGCCCAGAGACTAAAACGCTACCGCTGGCAGGGCCAGCGGTGGCGTTATGGTTTACTTAAACCTTGTTGGTTTAGGCAGTTTTCGTCATTTTACTAGCGGCAGTTTGCGCCTGCTTGACGTTATCTTCAGTGATTTTCTGGCTTTTCTGGATAAAGTCCTGCTGTAGCGATACAACTTTATCTGCGTCGCCTTTAGCGCGCTCGGCTAAGTCTTTAGCAACTTTCTGCTGACCTTCCATGTAACTACGCAGGCCTTCTGCATCCTTGACATCCATCATCTGGCGCATCTGTGCAACGCCTGTGTCGAAATAGGCTTTGCTGGCATCCATTTGAGCATTAACCATTTTTTCGCTGTAATCGATGCTCAATGCCATATAAGCGCGTACTGGCGCCATAAACATGTTGTCAAATTGCTGAGTCATTTCGTTAGTGTTTAAAGTACGCATCGTCATACCCTCCAGGGTCTAGTCTTGCCAAAAGCAGCTATCCAGAGGTTGGCGCTGCTTATTGATTGGGTAGCTTTTTAAGCTATCTTGCGATGCAGCATAACAACTGTTTTTGTGCAGTGCAACATTTGGCTTTAGGCATTTTAGAATAAGCGAGCAAGTAAGTGTACGTGGACCAGGTCATGTTTACCCGCATGGCCTAACCAGCTAGCTTAAAGGGAGTTGATGCAGTTTTATGTTAGCGAACGAAAGAGAGAGTATGCGCTCAGATAAGCAGCATTATTAATTTCACTGATGGGAGTAAGAGCAATGGCCACACGGACGGAACGCGACAGCATGGGCGAACTGGAAGTGCCTTTCGATGCCCTCTACGGCGCGCAGACACAGCGGGCAATCAATAACTTTCCTGTTTCCCATACGCCTATGCCGACCGCTTTTATTCATGCGGTCACCCGCATCAAACTAGCCGCAGCACGCGCAAACCAAACCCTGGGAGGGTTAGATAGCGCACGTGGCGAAGCTATCCAAAAAGCAGCTCGTGACGTATTAACCGGCAAGCATGACCAGCATTTTCCCATCGATGTTTTTCAAACCGGTTCAGGCACTTCCACCAATATGAACGTCAACGAGGTGTTGGCGACCTTGGCGAGCCGTGAGGGCGTTGAGGTAACCCCGAACGATCACGTTAATATGGGGCAATCGAGTAATGATGTGATCCCAACGGCGATCCATCTTTCCGCGGCCATTGCTGTTCACGAATCGCTGCGCCCAGCCCTTGTTCATCTGCGCGATACTATTGATCAGCGCGCAAGCGAACTAAGCCATGTGGTAAAAACCGGCCGTACGCATCTTATGGACGCTATGCCGCTGCGCATGGATCAAGAGCTGGGCGCTTGGTCGAGCCAGATTAATCAGGCCATAGAGCGTTTTGACAGCGCAATGAAGAGGCTCTGCAGATTAGCGCAAGGCGGGACCGCTGTAGGTACCGGTGTTAACGCGCCAGCCGGTTTTGCTGAGCAGGTTGCTCAAGAGCTTAGTGAACAGACCGGGTTAATGTTCACGCCCAATGACAGCTTTTTTGCCAGCCTCTCGTCACAAGATGCGGCAGTAGAGCTGTCGGGGCAACTGAAAGGGCTCGCCTGCGTCATCATGAAAATTGCCAATGATTTGCGCTGGATGAACTCTGGCCCACTGGCAGGGCTGGGGGAAATTGAACTTGAGGCACTGCAGCCCGGTAGCTCCATTATGCCAGGAAAAGTTAACCCGGTGATTCCAGAATCAGCCGCTCAGGCTGCCGCGCAAGTGATTGGCCTGGATACGGCCATTACGGTTGCCGGGCAAAGCGGCAATTTTCAATTGAACGTGATGTTGCCGCTGGTCGCTTCCAATCTACTTACCTCCATTAGCCTGATGAGTAACACCGCCCGGCTGCTAGCGGATAGAGCAATTGCGACCTTTAAAGTGCGTGAAGAGAATTTAAAAGGGCCGCTAGCAAAGAACCCTATTTTGGTAACGGCATTAAATGGCGTGATTGGTTATAACGCTGCCGCGGCGATTGCTAAAGAGGCTTATCAAGCCGGGCGGGCGATTATTGATGTTGCTGAGGAGAGGACCGACCTGGATCGCGAAACGTTAGAGCGGCTGCTAGACCCGACCGTGCTTACCCAGGGAGGCGTCCCTGAATAAGCAATGCAGGTAGCCAGCGATCAGGTCTCTTGTTTTTCAATTTTACCTTCTTGGATCGTTTCGCTGGCCTCACTTCGCTCTTCTGTACTGGCCTCTGGGGTTTCTGCTTCATTTTTGCGCGAAGGGCGATAGCAAAACGTTGCCAACATAGGAAAATGATCAGAACCGAAGTATTTCAGCCGCTGCATACCCACCAGCGTGAAGTGTTCAGTCACAAAAATATGGTCCAGTGGCCAGCGCAATATCGGGTATTTGGCGTGGAAGGTGCTGAACAACCCGCGTCCTCGGCGTGGGTCAAGCATGCCGCCAACACGGCAAAACAGGCGTGTTGTGCGTGACCATGCCACGTCGTTAAGGTCGCCAGCGACTAGTGTCGGTTGGGGGTCTTCATGAATACGTTTGCCTACCAACAACAGCTCTGCATCGCGCCAAAGGGATTTTTCACTCTCGCTAGGTGCTGGCGGGCGAGGGTGCAGGGCAAATAGGCGAATAGAGTCACCGTTAGCCAGCGTTACTCTGGTATGAATAGACGGGATGTCATCTTGAATCAGCCATTCAACGGAGGTGTCGGTAAGCTCAAGATGAGAATAGAGGTGCATGCCATAAAGATTGTCTAGCGGGATTTTAACGCTATTGGGCCATTGCTCAGCTAACGCGGGATCCAATTGGTCTTGCCACCATTGGTCAGACTCTAGCGTTAATACGATGTCAGGCTGGTGCTGTTTGATCATATCGATTAACGGTTGAGCTTGCCGATTAGGCGTCAGCACGTTAGCAATCAGCAGGGTAATGGTTTTATCTTCGTCGTTACTTTTTGCTGTTTTAACCTGTATAGGCCATAGGCGAGTAAAAGGCATAATGTAGTAGCCTTGGATCAGAAAAGTGATGCCTGACGCAAGTAGTGCTACCCATTGCCATGGGCCAGCCTCGACCAGTATTGCCGTTGCAATGAAGGTGACTAACGCTAGGCTAATAATCTGTAGGCGTGGAAACTCAAAACTGCGAACCCACCACCAATGTAATTCTATGCGCGCCATCAGTGTCGCTATTAATAACACGATGGCTATGCTTCCTAGCAAAATACCCAGCATGGTTTATCACCCTTAATGAATATCAAGAATATTAAAATACCCAGCCTAGCGGTATAAGGATTATAAAGATAGAAATGCGCTATAAATGACGATCTATATCCCGTTGAGCGGCTCAGGGTGCATTCGCTCGTGGTGTAAAATAGCTTGCAATTCAGTGATGAAAGCGTAAAATACGCATCCGTTGCTTAGCTAGCGCCATCTGTTTCGGCGCGCAATAGGACCATAGCTCAGTTGGTTAGAGCGCCACGTTGACATCGTGGAGGTCGGCGGTTCAAATCCGCCTGGTCCTACCATTCGCTAGCCAGCCCCAATTTCTAGGACCATAGCTCAGTTGGTTAGAGCGCCACGTTGACATCGTGGAGGTCGGCGGTTCAAATCCGCCTGGTCCTACCAGCTATTATCAAAAGCACCCCGGCATTTATTGCTCGGGGTGCTTTTGTATGGGCGTTGTTAGCGTTTTATTAAGTTTCTAGCGTTCAATTAAGTCGGGCAGCGCTGTCTGACGAATAAAGGTGGCGACTAGCGCTTCAATGCCTGCTTGATCTTGGGCGGTAAAGCGCGCATGGAGAGGGCTGTCCAGGTCAAGAACGCCCCACAAATAGCCATTCGCCACGATCGGGACTACCAGTTCAGAGCGCGAGTTGGCATCGCAGGCAATGTGGTCGGCCACGGCATGCACATCGTCAACTCGCTGGGTGGTTTGCTGGCGGGCCGCCGCGCCGCATACGCCTTTACTGAATGGGATCGGATGGCAGGCAGGCTGCCCTTGGAACGGGCCTAGGCCCAAGACGTTAGGCTGGCGCTGGAGATAAAAGCCGACCCAGTTAAGGTCGCTAAGCTGCTGCTGAATAAAAGCACTGGTTTGGGCGCTGTTGGTGAGCCAGTCGCGCGTATCAAGCAGCGCTTCGAGCTGGCGATTGAGGAGGGGGTAGTCAACACTGGTTTGCATCGGATGCTCCGTTTCTACTAACGCAACAGGCCGACACTTTTGCATAGAAGTTACCTATGCGTGTCGGCCTGATGTCATCTATTGATGGCTAATTTGCGGTTTTACTCGGTCCAGCCAGGTACCGCAGCACCTTTAAATAACTCTTCCGCTTTTTCAATCACTTCGTCGCGCTGATAAGCGTCGACCAATTGGCGAATCTCTTCGCGCTCTTCATCACCACCACGCACGGCGATCAAGTTGACGTAAGGGGACTCTGGGCCTTCTTTGATCAAGGCATCGTCCAGGCTCAGGCCAGCTGGCTGCGCGAAGGTATTGTTGATGAACGCCATATCGACATCAGGCAGTACGCGAGGAAGCTGGGCAGCCTCAATTTCGCGGAAACGGAAGTCGCGGGGGTTTTCAGCGATATCAATAGGTGTTGATTCCAGAAACTCTGGGTCGTTAAGGGTGATCAGTCCTTCGTTGTGCATCAGGATCAACGCGCGGCCTTCGTTGGAAGGATCGTTGGGCAGCGCGATTTGTGCACCGTCAGGTAGATCGTCGATGCTGTCGTATTTTTCTGAGTAAGCGCCGATTGGGTAAACGAAGGTATAACCAGCAATTGCCAGGTCATAGCCGCGATCTTCTACCATCGACTGCAAGTAGGGCTCGTGCTGGTAGGCGTTGGCATCCAGGCTGCCGTCGGCCAGAGCAGCATTGGGCGTGACGTAATCAGTGAACTCAATGATTTCGACATCCAGGTCATACTCTTCTTTGGCAATGCGCGCTGCCACTTCCATTACCTCGGTTTCAGGGCCGGCAACGGTACCCATCTTGATGCTGCGCGTTTCAGCGTTAGCGACGTTAACCGCAAGGGCTAATGCGGTAAGACTACCAATAATGAGTTTTTGCATGAGGTCTCTCCAGTAACGTTGTACGTAATGGTTCAATGATGCGGTAATAAGAAGCAGTTGTCTAATGCGTTTTGGTTATATTGGATTATTCCGTTGGCCGCTTTTATTTACGATCACTCTTGCGCACCAAGTAGTCACCCAGGCTTTGGAAGCCTTGCACCATAACAACCAGAATCACTACCGTAATCAGCATGATGGTGGGGTTGAAGCGGTTGTAGCCGTAGCGAATGCCCAAGTCGCCTAGGCCGCCGCCACCGACGGCACCCGCCATGGCGGAGTAACTGACCAGCGTGACGGCGGTAATCGTTAAGCCAGTCATGATTCCGCCACGGGCTTCTGGGATCAGCACTTTGCAAATGATCTGCCACGGCGTTGCCCCCATGGCTTGGGCGGCCTCAATTAATCCTGGCGAAATTTCGTTCAGCGCTGCTTCTACCAGCCGAGCAACAAACGGAATGGCAGCAATAGTAAGCGGCACTGACGCGGCGTTAATACCAATTGAGGTGCCCACCAACATGCGCGTAAAAGGAATAATGGCCACCATCAAAATAATGAACGGAATAGAGCGGCCAATGTTGGTAATAATGCTCAGCAATTGATTGAGCACCGGCTTCGCCAATATTTGGCGTGGGCGGGTGACATACAGCATCACGCCAAGCGGTAGGCCCACTAAGGTGGAAATAAGCCCTGAAACGGCCACCATATAAAGGGTATCCAGCGTGGCCTGTAAAATAAGATCAATCATTGCGCTGGACATGGCCGAGTACCTCTACCTGTAGTTGATGAGATTCAAGATAGGTCATGGCTTGCTGAGTTTGCGTCGGCGTGCCCAGCAGCTCAGCGATCATCAGGCCCAGTGTGCGTTCCTGGATCGACTCTACCTTGGCTTGCAAAATGCTGACATCGACCCCGCACTCGCGAGCCAGGCGTGAAATCAGCGGTGTGGAGACTGCGTCGCCAGAAAACGTTAGGCGTACCACCGGATGTGTATTATCGCCAGGGGTATCAACGAGTCTTTCTATCAGCTCTTTAGGCGGCGTTAGCTGAAGAAAGTCATTGAGAAACTCACGGCCAAGCTGGGTGCGAGGGGCGGTGAAGAAGTCGCCGACTTCGGAATCCTCTACCAATTCGCCGTCTGAAATCAGGCTGACGCGGTGGCAGATCGATTTCACCACTTCCATCTCGTGGGTGATCAGTAGAATGGTGATCCCCAATTGATGATTAATGTCACGCAGCAGTTCTAATATAGAGCTGGTGGTCTGTGGATCCAGCGCGGAGGTTGCCTCATCGCACAGTAATACCTGCGGCTTGCTGGCCAGTGCCCGAGCAATCGCGACGCGCTGTTTCTGGCCGCCTGAAAGCTGGGCGGGATACTGATCCGCTTTATCTGCCAGGCCAACCATTTCCAGCAGTGGAATAACACGTTCGCGAACGGTATGACGTTTTTGTCCCATCAACTCAAGCGGTAGGGCAACATTATCGAAGACCGAGCGCGTGGTTAGCAGATTGAAATGCTGAAAAATCATACCGATGCGGTGACGTGCCCGGTTAAGGGCTGCGTTACTCAGGTTCGTCATTTCCTGGCCATCCACTGTCACGGTGCCACTAGTGGGGCGCTCTAGCAGATTAACGCAGCGAATTAGTGTCGATTTCCCCGCGCCAGACAGGCCAATGACGCCGTGAATGGTGCCTTTGGGCACGATGAGGTTGGCTTCTTTAAGCGCATGGATGGCATTGGAGCCGTTGCCTTTGTTGTTGCTGAAATAGGTTTTACTGACGTTGCTAAGTTCAATCATAGCGTCTGCCTTAACGGTAGGCCGAAGACGGAGTGCGGGGTGCAAGCATTGGGCGGGTCAGTATAGGGCGGGCCAGCAGCGAATGAGAAACAAAAAAGGCCACCCTAATGGGCGGCCATCAACGCTGGACACACCCTTTTAGCTGCACTTCACCGAGTTAGAAACTTGGTGGACGCCCGCAATCTGGGTACAAATCGGCGTCATTACATTTGCGGCAAAAGCTTAGAGATAGGTAGGTGTTTTGTCAATTATAGCCGTCTGATTTTATGTTTTAGGAGCTTAAAATAGTCTTTTATTCTATTAGAAAAGAGTGTTTAGGTTTTTAGAGCTGTCGACAGGCTTAGAGGGGCGTGTTCGACGAGAGAAAAACACGCTTACGCAAGACCCTATAAAAACGAGTGACGTAGAATAGAGGGCCTCACGTTTCATGCTCTTATGGAAATCACCATTAGATTGCACATATAGGGGACGCCAGTAGTAAGCTTGTGCCCATGATTTTGGTTATTTTTACCTCCCCGCTTTTAATACTTAGTTTTTTAATACTTAGTTTTTACCCATTAGGAGAATGAGCCATATGTTTACGGGCATTGTGCAAGGGGTCGCCAAGGTAGTAGCGGTGCGTGAGCTGGATGATTTTCGCGTACATGTTGTGGAAATGCCGCCAGCCATGCGCGAGGGGCTTGAGATTGGTGCATCTGTTGCTCATAACGGCGTTTGCTTAACGGTGACGGCCATCGATGGTGATAGCGTTAGTTTTGATTTGATGCGTGAAACGCTGAGATTGACTAATCTTGGTGCAATTGTGCCAGGGCAATGCGTCAATATAGAGCGTGCGGCGCGTTTTGGCGATGAGATTGGTGGGCACTCTATGTCGGGGCACATCATTTCCATGGCAGAGGTAGGGGCTATTGAAGAAGCGCCCAATAACCGTCGATTATGGTTTTCCCTGCCGGAAAGGCTTGGCCGATTTGTGTTCGAGAAAGGCTATATCGGGGTGGACGGTATCAGTTTGACTATTGGTGATGTACGTCAAAGCGGTAGCGGAAGCGTAGAGTTTAGCGTCAATTTAATCCCTGAAACCTTATCGCGCACTACGCTTCAGGATCGAGCGCCGGGGGATCAAGTCAATATTGAAATTGATCCGCAAACCCAGGTGATCGTTGAAACGGTAGAGCGCGTGCTCTCTCAAAAAAACGGACGCAGCAACCCTCTTTAGCTTAATCCGCCATTGAATTGACCGATCGGTTAGGTTGTGGCCTGAAGATTGCTTTGTATACAGCGGCGGGGCTGCTCTCGCTTACATGGGTCGCCATGCTGAAGCGCTCGCATCACGGTGAGCGTTTCGGTAGTATGTGCGGCTTTTCTCAGCACCAGAACGCGTGCGCGTGCTGCGTTATCGCTAAGGATAAGAAAATTCATGAAACTTCTGGATAGTTATTTCAAGCTCACTGAGCACAAAACTAATGTGAAAACAGAAGTTATCGCCGGGATCACTACGTTCCTGACGATGGCCTACATTATTTTTGTTAACCCGAGCATCCTGTCTGAAGCGGGCATGGACTACGGTGCGGTATTTGTGGCGACGTGCATAGCCGCAGCGATTGGCTGTTTCGTGATGGGCCTATGGGCCAATTATCCAATCGCCCAAGCACCAGGCATGGGGTTGAATGCCTTTTTCACCTACGGTGTTGTGTTGGGTATGGGGTATACATGGGAAGCGGCACTCGGCGCCGTCTTCTTCTCTGGTCTCTCTTTCTTCCTGTTAAGCATTTTTAGAATTCGTGAATGGATTATTAACTCTATTCCCATGACATTGCGACTCGGGATCGCTGCTGGTATCGGTCTTTTCTTGGCGATGATTGCGCTGAAAAATGCCGGTATTGTGGTTGCTAATCCCGCTACCTTTGTTTCTTTAGGTGATCTATCTCAGCCGCCCGCCTTATATGCGCTGTTAGGCTTCTTTGTGATTACCGCGCTTTCTTACCTGCGCGTCACCGGTGCGGTCATGATCGGTATTTTGGGCGTGACAGTGATTGCCATGGTGCTGGGCCATAATGAGTACGGCGGTCTAATGTCGATGCCTCCCTCGATTGCGCCTACATTTATGGCGATGGATTTAATGGGCGCGCTAGATGTAGCGATGCTCAGCGTCATTTTTGCCTTCTTGTTTGTTGATTTGTTTGACACCTCGGGCACGTTGGTGGGCGTTGCTCATCGGGGCAAACTACTGGATAAAGATGGCAAGCTGCCGCGCCTTGGCCGTGCCATGATGGCTGACAGTGCCGCGTCTATGGCGGGTGCTGCATTGGGTACTTCCACTACCACTAGCTATATTGAATCAACAGCGGGCATCGCATCCGGTGGCCGGACTGGTTTGACGGCGGTAGTCGTGGGCGGCCTATTCCTGATCAGCCTGTTCTTCGCACCGTTGGCGGGCTCCATTCCGGCCTACGCTACCGCTGGTGCGCTGCTGTATGTAGCGGTATTAATGACGGGTAGCTTGGCGCATGCTAATTGGGAAGATCCAACGGATGCTGCGCCGGTACTGATTGCTGCTTTGGCAATGCCGCTGACGTTCTCGATTGCCGAAGGAATTGCACTCGGTTTCATCAGCTACGTAGCGATCAAAACGTTATCAGGCCGTTTTAGCGACTTGAATCCGGCCGTTATTATTTTGGCGCTCCTGTTTGCGGTAAGGTATCTCTTCTTGGTTTGATCGGCCTTTTCCGCTTTCTAACTACTTAATTTTACTACTCAATGAGAGACGCGATGAGCATCTACGGCGACTACATTAAGTCCGTTATTCGCACGGTTCCAGATTGGCCTGAGAAAGGCGTGAATTTTCGCGACATCACTCCTTTGCTACAAAATAGCGCGGCCTTTCGCAAGCTGATTGATAGCTTCGTACATCGCTATCAGGAAATGAACCTGGATGCTATCGCGGCAATCGATGCGCGCGGTTTCATTATTGGCGCACCGCTCGCTTATGAGTTGGGGTGTAGCTTTGTGCCGGTGCGTAAGAAGGGCAAGCTACCGTTTAAAACCATCAGCGAGACTTATACGCTGGAGTACGGTCATTCGGAAGTTGAACTGCACTCCGATGCTTTCCAGAAAGATGACCGTATTCTGCTGATGGATGATTTGATCGCCACCGGTGGCACTATGCTGGCAGCGGCTAACCTTATCCAGCGCAGCGGTGGTCACGTAGTGGAAACGGCTACGATTATTGATCTTCCCGAACTGGGTGGGTCACAAAAAATTCGCGATGCGGGTTACAGCGTATTCGCAGTTTGTTCCTTCAACGAAGACGAGTAGCCCCCAATGAGCAGCGATCGTTATCACCAACACTTCACTGTCTCCTGGGATCAGCTTCACCGTGATGTGCGTACGCTTTGTCATCAGATGATCGAGCGTGATTTTAAGGGCATTGTGGCGATTACCCGCGGCGGTTTAATTCCGGCCGCACTAATCGCCCGTGAGCTTAATATTCGTCTGATCGATACGGTGTGTATTAAGAGCTACGACCATATGGATCAGGGTGGCCTGGATATTATGAAGGGTGTCGACCATGACGGTGATGGCTGGCTACTAGTCGATGATTTAGTCGATACTGGCAAAACTGCACGCGCAGTACGCAAAATGTTGCCTAAGGCACACTTTGTGACCATTTATGCCAAACCGGACGGTCGTCCATTGGTGGATCAATACCTAACGGAAGTAGCGCAGCAGTGCTGGATCCAGTTTCCTTGGGATATGGGTGTTGCTTACGTTGAACCACTCGTCGATCAAATGAAGAGGTAATGATGGCCAATCCACTTCCTGACGATTGGAGTCAGTGGCTGGGTGATGAGTTTAAGGCTGACTATATGCTCGCACTAAAGGAGTTTTTGGCGCAGCAGAAGGCGGCTAAAAAAACCATTTACCCCCACTCAGCGCAATGGTTTCGCGCCTTTGAGTTAACCCCTCTGCATGAAGTGAAAGTCGTTATCTTGGGGCAAGATCCTTACCACGGCCCCAACCAAGCTCATGGCTTGAGTTTCTCCGTACGGCCCGGTGTACAGGTGCCGCCTTCGCTAGCTAACATCTACAAAGAGTTGGCCAGCGATGTCGGCTTTAAACCGGTGCAGCATGGTAACTTGGATAGTTGGGCAAAGCAGGGCGTCCTGTTATTAAACACCTCGTTAACGGTTGAACAAGGGAATGCTGGTTCTCATCGCGGCAAGGGGTGGGAGGTATTCACTGACCGCGCCATTGAAGCCGTTAGCCAGCATGCGTCGCCATGTGTGTTTTTGTTATGGGGAAGTCAGGCACGCCAGAAGAAAGCGTTAATTGACCAGAGTCGCCATTTGGTGCTTGAAGCCCCGCACCCGTCGCCGCTCTCTGCGCATCGAGGGTTTTTTGGCACCCGGCACTTTTCGCAAGCAAATCAATTCCTGCAAGCGCAGGGGCGCACGCCTATCGAATGGCAATTGCCGGAAACCCCTTAACCTCCTATTAGGTTGCGGGTAGAATGTGCGCAATTTTGCGTCTAGTGACATACCCAGATTGTCATTTTGAATCCCCAGCTGTGAGGAAGTCCCATGAGTGTTTACGCCATTAACCATCCGCTTGTTCAACATAAGCTGGGACTGATGCGCGAAGTTGATCTGAGCACTAAGAGCTTTCGTGAGCTGGCAGGTGAAGTCGCTAAGCTATTGACCTATGAAGCAACCAAAGGTCTTGAGCTGGAAGATCACGAAATCCAAGGATGGAACGGCGAGCCGATTGCAACACGACGGCTTAAGGGTAAAAAAGTTACCGTGGTACCGATTTTGCGCGCAGGCTTGGGTATGTTAGAAGGTGTAACAGACTTAATTCCCAGTGCTAGAGTCAGTGTTGTTGGTCTTTACCGCGATGAAGAGACGCTTGAGCCAGTCCCGTATTTCGCCAAATTCGCTAACGATATCGAAGAGCGTATGGCAATCGTGATTGACCCTATGCTGGCCACCGGTGGTTCAATGGTGGCTACGTTGGACATGTTGCGTGAGCGTGGCTGTGTGAATATGAAGGTGATTGTGCTTGTCGCTGCCCCTGAAGGCATCAAACGGGTGCAGGAAGCGTATCCCGACATCGAAATTTACACTGCTTCGGTCGATGAACGGCTCGATGAAAATGGCTATATCGTCCCAGGGCTGGGTGACGCAGGCGATAAGATTTTCGGAACGCGCTAAGCGCCTTTTTTAAATTAGCCCCTCACGCTTCGCGTTAGGGGCATTTTTTTGCATATCTACTCTCTAATAATCACTAGGAATTCTCTAATGCGTGAAGCTACCAGCCAGGCAGAGTCGTGGCCAAAAGTAGTGTTAACCGGTGCACAAATGCTATTTGTGGCTTTTGGTGCCTTGGTATTAGTACCGCTTTTAACCGGACTTGACCCGAGTGTCGCACTGTTTACTGCTGGGGCTGGCACGTTGATATTTCATGCAGTGACGAAGCAAAGTGTGCCCGTTTTTTTGGCCTCTTCGTTTGCTTTTATCGCGCCTATTCAAGGGTCGGTAGCAAGCTTCGGTGTGCCGGCCACGATGGGCGGTCTGATGGCCTCAGGGCTGGTATATGTCGCGATCTCCCAAGCGGTGCGATTAAAAGGTACCGCTTGGCTGCACCGCTTACTCCCTGCCGTGGTGGTCGGGCCGGTAATCATGGTCATTGGCTTAGCGCTGGCGCCTGTGGCAGTCAGCATGGCAACCGGTGAAACCAGTGACAACATCGGCTATGGTCCGGCCATTTTTCTCTCAATGACCAGTTTGTTGGTGACTTTGTTGCTGGCCGTTTTTGGCCGCGGCCTGCTCCGCCTAGTGCCGATTATGGGGGGGATCGTCACGGGTTATTGCTTGGCGTTATTAATGGGGTTGGTAGATTTTACCCCGGTACGCGAAGCGGCGTGGTTTTCGGTGCCCAGCTTTACCGCACCCAGTTTTCACTGGGCCGCTATTCTATTTATGATCCCGGTCGCTATCGCCCCGACGGTAGAGCACATTGGTGACATGGTTGCTATTGGCTCGGTGACCCGAAAAAACTATTTGGAAAAGCCCGGCCTGCATCGCACCCTGTTAGGCGATGGGTTGGCGACCAGTGTGGCAGCGCTATTTGGCGGCCCCCCGAATACAACCTACTCGGAAGTCACGGGGGCGGTAACGCTGACTCGGGCGTTTAACCCCAAGTACATGATTGTTGCTGCGATTTTTGCCATTGTGCTGGCGTTTGTGTCCAAGCTTGGTGCGCTGCTGCAGACTATACCCGGTCCGGTCATGGGGGGGATTATGACATTGCTGTTTGGTTCTATTGCGGTCGTTGGTATGAACACGCTAGTGCGAGCAGGGCAGTCGCTGACGGCACCTCGCAACTTAGTAGTGGTCTCGCTCATACTGGTATTCGGAATAGGTGGTATGCAGTTCGGGAGCGGTCAATTTACCCTGCAAGGCGTGAGCTTGGCTGCACTGGTAGGTATTGCGTTGAACTGGCTATTACCCAAGGCGCAAGAGGGCGAGTAAAGTCATCCACTTTAACGCTGTAAGCATCGTATGAATGGCAAGTAGGGGGGTAGGCTGTATGAGTAACGAACTAACCGCATCCTTCCCCATTCTAGGGATTGCTGCCTGGAGCGGTACCGGCAAAACGACACTGTTAGAGAAGCTGCTGCCTCTATTAGCTGCGTATGGTTTGAAAGTAGCCGTGATTAAGCATGCTCATCACTCGTTTGAAGTCGACCAGCCTGGAAAGGATAGCTATAAACTGCGTAGTGCGGGCGCGGCCCCTGTTCTAGTCGCTTCACGGCAACGATTTGCGCTGATGCAGGAAACGCCCGACCAGGAAGAACCCGATTTAGCCAGGTTAATAACCATGATGGTGCCGCACCATCCCGACCTAGTGATTGTCGAAGGCTTTAAAGCTTGGCCGATCCCTAAGCTGGTGCTTTATCGCGATGGCGTAGGGGACTCGGCAATTTTGACCGACCCATGGGTCGAGGCGGTTGCATTAAGCGCGCCATCGCCAATTGATTTAACTTCTTGCGTAGCGCAGTTAAATCTTGATGACAGCGACGCAATCGCGCGCTGGATAGTGACCTGGATAAACGCAAAAAACCAAACTGTGGCTTCAGAAAAGGAAAGGTGACCAACATGCATCTAACCCACCTCAATACCCGGGGCGAAGCCAACATGGTGGATGTCGGCGATAAACAAGAAACGCGCCGCGAAGCCGTCGCCTCGGGGCGCATTGTAATGCTGCCTGAAACGCTGACATTGCTCAGCGAAGGGGGATTGCCGAAAGGAGATGTCCTCGCCACCGCCCGTATCGCGGGCATTCAGGCTGCAAAACGCACTCATGAATTGATTCCACTCTGCCATGCATTGGCGCTATCAAAGGTGTCGGTTGAATTCGAGATCGACATAGCCGAGTCCTGTGTGCATGTAACGTCGCTGTGTCGTTTAAATGGTCGCACCGGTGTTGAGATGGAGGCGCTTACAGCCGTTTCAGTCGCCTGCTTGACCCTCTACGATATGTGCAAAGCGGTCGATAAGGGCATGCATATTGAAGCGATCCAGCTCGACAGCAAGCAGGGCGGCCAACGCGGGGATTATCAGCGTGTGAATAGGCAGTCGCCTATCGTAACGGGCGAAGGCACCTCAGGAGAAGTAAGCCTGGGTGAGCGCTGTCCTTCCCCCTGCGTGCGGGTTAAATTTTTGGCTGAACTGCGGGAGCGGGTAGGAGAAAGCGAGGCGACTGTCGGGCTGGACCAGCTTGCTAGCCGCGATATCAGTGGTTTAAAAGAAGCGCTGGCCGAGCGCGATGATCGGTTTAAACTGCTTACTGATCAGCGCACGTTATGTGCCATTAATCAGGTAATGGCAAACGATGATGCGCTAGTAACCGATGATGACGAAGTGGCGTTTTTCCCACCGGTCACAGGGGGTTAACGTTGGATATTAAAGTAGCGGTGCAAGCAGCGCCATTCTCGATGGACTACGGCTATAGCGATGCATTAGTCGGGCGCAGCGATATTGGCGCGGTGGTGAGCTTTACCGGACTGGTGCGTGATTTCAACGAGACGCCCGATGTTACGGGGTTAACACTGGAACATTACCCCGGTATGACCGAGCGCACGCTAACGGAGATTGGCGAGCAGGCTTGTCAGCGTTGGTCGCTACAAGCGGTGCGGATAATTCATCGCGTTGGTTATCTGGGCCCTGGCGACCCCATCGTGCGGGTGCTAGTAGCTAGCGCCCACCGCCGGGAGGCATTTGAAGCCTGCGATTTTATTATGGATTTTTTAAAAACCCAGGCGCCTTTTTGGAAGAAAGAGCACTCCACTCAGGGAGAATATTGGGTCAAAGAACGCCACTCTGATCAACAAGACGCGGCACGCTGGGAGTGAGCTTGCCACGTCTTGATGTTCGGCAATGATGCACCACTAACGATTGGCAGCATTTTCCAAGGTAAGGGCTTCTGGCATTTCGGCGGCCATAATCTGAAGATGCACATCGGGCAGGTGCTGCATATGCTCCGCCAGCCAGTGTACCAAGCGAGGCTGCAATGCTTGGCGAAGGTCGGCCAGTGTGTCGGCGGCAATCTCATCAAGCTGATCATCCAGCCAATCACTAAAGCTATCTTCATCCAGCGGGCTGGCACCCGTCGCATCCAGCATCAAACGTCCAATGCGCACCCAGCCCGTATCAGTCGCGGTCACCGGCAGTGCTAGGTACAAACTGCCACGATGTGCCGTACCGGCGTCTTTTACTTCCAACCCTGGGTGAGGAACCACGCTGTTTTGGCTGACGATGCAGGGCGGCTGGGGATAGCGTGCCTCGCAGCGCAGCCCTTGGTTATCAAAGCTGATTAAATCGCCATTAACTGGCGACAACGGCGCACTGATCCCTAATTGACGGGCAATTGCCTGATGCGCCTGCTGATGCCTTGCTTCGCCGTGGACAGGCATCAGGTGCTTCGGCTTAACCCATTGATAGAGTTTGGTTAACTCATCGTGAGCGGGGTGCCCAGTAGCATGTAACTCGGGATGGTTGATTTCGTCGTAAATACGAACACCTAACTGCGCTAAACGTTTTTTTAGCTGTTCAATAGGGCGTTCGTTGCCTGGAATGGCTTTAGCCGAGAAGATGACATTATCGCCGGGCTGAAGATCAACAAAGGGGTGGCGACCCTGAGCAAGACGCTGAAGCGCGGCACGGGCCTCACCCTGGCTGCCGGTGGCAATAATAACCACTTCATCCGGGGGGAGATAACCCAGATCGTGATTGGGTACCAGCGGCGGTAAGTCATCCATATAGCCAAGCCCACGCGCAACGCTAACCATTCGCTCCATTGAGCGCCCCATTAAGCTGATGCGACGGCCACACTGATGCGCTGCGCGCCCGATAGCCAATACCCGCGCAAGGTTACTGGCAAAACAAGAGACCACCACACGGCCCTGGCAGTTGGCGAGGGTTTTTACCAATGCTCTTGCCACATCACCTTCACTGCCGGAGTGGCCTGGCATGGGGGCGTTGGTGGAATCGCCGACCACTAAATCGACCGGGGCCAGCGCTCTAAACTGTGCCGCGCTTACCGGTGAACCGATAAGCGGCTCAGGATCAAGTTTCCAGTCACCAGTATGTAAAACGCGATAACCACCAGCCATCATCATAATGGCACAGCTTTCGGGTATTGAATGCGTCAACGACAAGTAGCGCAGCGTAAACGGCCCACTTTCAAGTGCCTCACCTGGTTCGATGACATGAATCGCAGCGCTGCTAAGTTGATGTTCAGCAAATTTAAGGCGTAACAGCCCCGCGGCTAATGGCGTGGCATAAATAGGACAATTCCACATCGGCCAGAGCCAAGCGACGGCGCCTATATGGTCTTCATGGCCGTGGGTAATAAATAGTGCTTTCGGGACTATCCCTAATGCTTTTGGTGTATCAAGATTAGGCACTTGTAGCGGTGAGTTGGGGAGATCCTGGCGAATCATCATGCCGCAGTCGACGACAATCCAGTGATCGTCGTAGCCGTAGAGCGTTAGATTCATACCAATCTCACCGCATCCCCCCAGCGGCAACATGCGCAGCGGAGGACGACGACGGGGACGAATTTGAACGCGTGAAGAGTGCATCAGTTATGAAAAGCCTAAAAAGTAGTGACTCAACTATACGGGAAGGCAGGGGCGGCTAACAATCATCCTTGGCCTTCCGATACACTATGCAACCTAAGCCGTTGGTTTGTCATAATTACCTTAGAAATAAGTCAAGAGTCGCTCACATGTCCCATTATTATCGTTTAGTTGTGTCCTGCCCTGATCGGGTAGGTATTGTGGCCCGAGTATCGAGCTTTATTGCTAAGCAAGGGGGGTCTATCACTGAAGCCAGCCAGCACTCTGATTTAGAAACGGGCTGTTTTTTTATGCGTTACGAAATCTTGGCGGATTCAGTGGGGATGTCGGTAGAAGCGCTACGTGCAGCGTTCGAGCCGGTGGCAATCGAATTCGATATGCAGTGGTCATTGGTGGATACACAGCAGCGCCGCCGGGTGGTATTGATGGTCTCTAGAGAGTCACACTGCTTGGTAGATTTGCTTTATCGCTGGCAGGCGGGTGAGTTGGATTGCGATATTGTTGGCGTCATTTCCAACCATGACGATATGCGTTCATTGACCGAATGGTACGGCATTCCTTATCACTATGTGCCAGTCGACCCCGATAACAAGCAAGTGTCGTTTGCCAAGGTGCAAGCAGAAATCGATAGTGCGCGCGCTGATTGCGTCGTGCTGGCGCGTTATATGCAAATTCTGCCGCCTGACCTGTGCGCACTCTATGCAGGGCGGGTGATTAATATTCATCACAGTTTTTTACCCTCTTTCGCTGGGGCGAAGCCCTACCACCAGGCATATCAGCGCGGTGTGAAGCTGATTGGCGCCACCTGCCACTATGTTACCGAGGAACTCGACGCGGGCCCGATTATCGAACAGGATATTCATCGCGTTAGCCACTGCCATACCCCAACCGATCTAGTCCGCTTTGGGCGTGATGTTGAAAAAGCCGTTCTCGCACGCGGTTTACGCTGGCATCTTGAGGATAGGGTTTTAGTGCATGGCAACAAGACCGTGGTGTTTAGCTAACGCTCGATAATGTGAGAAACCGCTATGTCGTTCGCACAAAGTGTACTGGCGCCCTGGGCGCTGATATTCACCTCGCTACTCTCGTTAGGCGTAGTGGTGTGGGCTCTTTGGCGGCGGCCCTGGCAAGCGCTACTGGAAGACACTGCTCTTCAGCACCGTTGGTTAGGCGCAACGCTGGCAGTGGTGCTGATGTGGCAGCTACGCGCTCAGGCGGTCGACTGGCTAACGCTGCATCTCGTCTTTACGGTATTGATGACACTCGTGTTTAAAGCGCCATTAGCGCTGATCAGCAATGTACTCATTAATGTGGCAATGGTAGTTATCGGCCGCAATGAGTGGACGCTGCTGGGGGCAAATGTACTGGTAACGGGCATTGTTCCGGCTGCCATTATTGGCACAGTGTGGCGGCTGGTAGATCGCCGCCTGCCGGATAACCTGATGGTGTTTCTATTTGCCTGCGGGTTTTTTGGGGCGGCGTTGGCAACATTAGGGGCAGGGCTGGCTGCCGTGCTGCTGATTATCGTGGCAGGCACAGACCCTAACGCTATCTATCTTGCCCAGGAGTATGCACGCTTCTTACCTCTACTAATGCCTTCAGAGGCGTTTATTACCGGGATGCTGCTGAGTATTCTGCTGGTCTATCATCCTAACTGGGTGGCCACCTTTAATGACCACCGCTATATCGACATGCAGTAATGACGGTGGTTAGCCCAGTGCTTGGCCATTACCGCCACGAATAACGCCAACGCCGACACCTTCGATGTCGAGTGACTGTGAACGCAGATCGATTTCAATCGGCGCAAAGTCTGCATTTTCCGCAAATAGCGTTACTTGGTGGCCCTGACGTTTGAAGCGCTTAACGGTTACTTCATCATCCAAGCGCGCAACTACAATTTGGCCATCGCGCACCCGCTCGGTACGGTGAACTGCCAATAAATCACCTTCTAAAATACCTATATCCTTCATCGAAAGGCCCCGCACACGCAGCAGATAATCTGCTTTAGGGGTGAAGTACTCGGCTGGCAAAGGGCAGTAACGGTCAATATGCTCAGCAGCTAGGATAGGGCTCCCGGCGGCTACTTCGCCAATCACCGGCAGGCCAGCAGGCGAGGCTTCAATATTGGCAGCGGGTAACGCGCTTGCGGTGCTGTCTACTAACTCCTGGGGCTCTTGATTGGGTAGTCGAATACCGCGTGACGTATTGCGAATAATGCGAATAGCGCCTTTACGCTCAAGTGCGCGCAGGTGCTCTTCCGCGGCGTTAGGTGAGCGGAACCCCAGTGCTTTCGCAATTTCAGCACGGGTCGGAGGGTAGCCAAATTCGCCCATGGTCTTAACAATAAAATCAAATACGTGCTGTTGGCGAGCGGTTAGCGGACGCGACATACCAGACTCCAAAAATAGTGAATAGAGAGTAACAAATTAAATGTCGACTTAATCGATAAGTGGTTAAGTATACAGTATGTTCCTCTGTCCAGTACATGTCTTGTCAACCCCCTCTCTAGAAAGGCCCCCGAATTTTTCCTAATCGTTTTAAACTAAGCTTCTACTCATATAGACAGCCATATTTCATCAGAAAATCAAGCGTTGAGCCCACCAGCGATATGGCATAGTATTTTGCTATGTTTTAAACACTCGTTTCCCCGGAGAGCGGCATGGCTCAATCTGATACGGTAACTCGAATACTCGACACCGCGGAAGTGCTGTTTGCTGAGCGAGGTTTTGCTGAAACATCGCTGCGCAACATCACTAGCAAAGCGCGCGTCAATTTAGCGGCGGTGAATTACCATTTTGGTTCCAAAAAAGCCTTAATTCAGGCCGTGTTTTCACGCTATCTGGACCCGTTCACCCAGCGTTTTCATACTGCGCTTGATGAACTTGAAGCCCAGCATGCAGGGCGCGTTATTCCGTTGGAAACGCTACTCGAAACCATGGCGACCACCGTGCTGGCTGTGCCTGCCGAGCGCAACAGTTTAAAGGTGTTTATGCGCTTGCTGGGCCTGGCTTATAGCCAAGCGCAGGGGCACCTTAGGCGTCATATTCAGCAAGAGTATGGTGATGTGTTTACCCGCTTCACCGAGTTAGTGCGTCAAGCCACGCCCGACTTGCCTGACGCGGAACGCTTTTGGCGGCTACACTTTATGCTTGGTACGGTGATTTTTACGCTTTCAGGCCTTGATGCGCTGCGCGATATCGCTGAAAAGGATTATCAAGAACAGGTCACCGTGCGGGATTTGGTTAGGCGGTTGCGCCCAGTAGTGGTGGCTGCCATGAATGCACCGTTGCCCCCAGCACTTGAAGAAGGAAAATATGCGAACGCCCAAGCTCGCTGAGCTTCCCCCTGTAGAGGACATCTGGTTGGAAATCGATACCACACAGCAGCAGCTACGCTGTTGGCGAGGGCCGAAGGTGCTGTATGAGTGTGAGATATCGTCTGGCCTCGCGGGCGTTGGTGAGCACAACGGCAGTGGCAAAACACCCCATGGTTGGCACTATATAAGAGCCGCGATCGGCAACGGGATGCCTGATAATGCGGTATTTCGGGGTCGTCGCTGGACGGGGGAGGCATTCTCTCCTGCGCTAGCTGAAGCATATCCGAAGCGGGATTGGATTTTGACCCGCATCCTGTGGCTATGCGGATTAGAAAAAGGCGTGAACCGTGGTGGTCAGGTCGATTCACAGCGTCGCTATATTTATCTTCATGGCACGCCCCCTGACCAGCCCATGGGGGTTGCTGCATCCCACGGCTGTATTCGTTTACGCAATAGTGATTTGCTCTATATCTTTTCGTTAGCGTTACCAGGAACCCCCGTTTGGCTGCACGGCGGTCGTCAGTCGTTTGACTAATCTGTTTTGACACCGCTAGACGATCGTCTAGAATCACCGCCTCTTTTTTAATGGACCTATCACGATGACTCAACCGTTAGGCCCGGTCATGCTCGACCTTGAAGGCCCGAAATTAACGGCCGCAGAAAAGCGCTTGCTGCTAGAACCGGTGGTAGGGGGCGTTATTCTGTTTGCCCGCAATGTCGAGAACGGCTACCAAGTACGCCAGCTCTGCAGCGATATTCGACGTGTGCGTGCGGACTTATTGCTTGCCGTTGATCAAGAGGGTGGCCGCGTTCAGCGTATTAAAGAAGGGATGACGCGTCTTCCTGCCATGGCTCGCATTGGTGAGTGTTACAGCGCCAACCCCGATGATGGTCTTGCGCTCGCAAAAGATGCTGGCTGGCTATTGGGCATGGAAATGGCCGCCTGCGGTTTGGATCTTAGCTTTGCTCCGGTACTGGATGTCGAAAGCGGTGTCTCAAGTGTTATTGGAGACCGAAGTTTTAGCCGCGATCCGCAGCATGTGGCGCAGCTCGGCAGCGCCTTTATTCAAGGGCTCCATGAGGCTGGTATGGCCGCTGTCGGAAAGCACTTCCCCGGTCACGGCGGAGTTGCGGCAGACTCTCACGTTGCGCTGCCGGTGGATGACCGCCCGCTAGAAGTGATTAAACAACGTGACCTGGTGCCCTTTGCCCATTTGGCCGCGCCGTTAGACGGTGTAATGCCTGCGCATGTGATTTACAGTGCTTTCGATACGCGTCCTGCCGGGTTTTCCCCTCATTGGTTGGGTATGCTGCGTGAATCGTTGGGCTTCAAAGGCTGCATCTTTTCTGATGATTTAAGTATGGCGGGCGCCCACGAGGCGGGTGGGCCCAAACAGCGAGCCCAGGCAGCACTAGCGGCTGGTTGCGATATGTTGCTGGTATGCAATGATCGCGCCGCGGCACTTGAGGTGATTGAAGCCTGCCGGGGTATTGAAACCAAACGTCCCGCCAAACTGCGCTACAGCCGTGCACGGCCTGATATCGATGCCCTAAGTGCGTTGGGCAGATGGCGTCGTACCCACGCTAAGTTGGAAGCATTGGCTGATAAACCGAAACCCAATGCTGTGTAAATTCACACGATTGATGTAATTGAAGCTTTTAACCCGCCTGGAGTTTAGATGTCAAAGTTGGATAAAGAAGCCTTAGAGTCATTGGACTCAATGCGTGAATTGATGGATAACGCCGACTGCCTTATTTCTCAGCAAGAGGTAGAGCGGGCACTTGATCGTATGGCGGAAGCGATCACGCGAGATTTAGGCGACAAACTTCCGGTCTTTTACTGCGTTATGAATGGCGGCTTAATCACCACAGGGCATTTACTAACCCGACTGGGCTTTCCGCTTGAAGTGGATTACTTACATGCCACTCGATACCGCAACGAGCTGCGCGGCGGTGAGCTGTTTTGGCGTGTGTCTCCTGAGGTGCCGATGGCGGGGCGCCATGTGGTGATCGTTGACGACATCTTGGACGAAGGCGCCACGCTAGCCGCCATTTTGGCTTACTGCGAAGAAGCCCAGGCCGCCAGTGTCACGACGGCTGTACTGGTGGATAAACAGCATAACCGCAAAGCGGTGCCCGGTTTAAAGGCCGACTACTGCAGCTTGGAAGTCGCCGACCGTTATGTGTTTGGTTTTGGGATGGATTACAAAGGCTACTGGCGAAACGCGCCGGGAATTTTTGCCCCTAAAGGAATGTAAGTTAGCAGCAGAATGGATCATTAGCGGGGCGAAAAGCGCCTCGCTAAGCCCGTTTCTGCAATCATCCGCGTTGAGATCTCTTCTACCGAGAAGCGCGTCGCATCAATAAAGGGAATGTGCATGGTGCGATAAAGCGACTCCGCTTGCCCAACTTCTTGAAGACACTGATCAATGGAGCTGTAACGGCTATTCGGCCGCCGCTCATTGCGTATCGCTGATAAACGCCGCGCATCAATGGTAAGCCCAAACAGCTTTTGACGGTGGGGCGCTAGCGCCTTAGGCAGTTTTAACATGCCATCTTCGTCTAAATCATCCTCCGTCAGCGGATAGTTGGCCGCTCGAATACCAAACTGGAGTGCTAGATAGAGAGAGGTCGGGGTCTTGCCGCAGCGTGAGACGCCGACCAGGATAATATCGGCTTTATCGTATTGATGAGTGCGTGCTCCGTCATCATTATCCAGCGCAAAGTGCACCGAGTGAATCCGGTCCATATAGACGTCATCGCTACCAATTGAGTGCGTGCGCCCAACGCTATAGGAAGAGTGAGTATTAAGTTCCTGTTCCAATGGCTCTAGGAAGGTTGAAAAAATATCGACCTTGAAGCCGGATGCTTGCCGAATGACGTTGCGAATTTGTTGGTCAACGATGGTATCAATGATGATCGGACGATGACCGTCGCGGCTGGCTGTCGCTTCGATAATGGCTGCTAGCGCCTGAGCTTTTTCCAGCGTATCGATATAAGGCTTGGTTTGCATATCGATCTCAACATCGCTGAACTGGGCCAGCAGGCTGCGCCCTAAGCTTTCTGCTGTGATCCCGGTGCCATCAGAGATAAAAAAAGCCGTACGTTTCATAGTGACATCCACTGGTAAGTAACTGCGCTATTGTGTGCCGAGCCGTTTGCTAGAGCAACTCGCTATGCGTGCTGGCTAGGGAGGGGCAAAGTGACTGACTACACAAATGACCTAAAAACCCTTCGTGTTGTAAAAATCCTCCATTCCCTTCGCTATTAGACCAATGGCGAATATAGTAGCGCGGTGCTAGGGTGTCTCAATCAATAATCCATGATCCTACGTCTAAACGGCAATATTAGTGATCGTGTCGATGTCTATGAGCGAGGGGGTTACGTGGAAGAGTACATTCTGTGGTTCGATCAACTGGGCATGTCAGACGTCGAACGCGTGGGTGGTAAAAACGCCTCACTAGGTGAAATGATTTCCAATCTGTCCGGTGCTGGCGTAACGGTGCCTGGCGGGTTTGCCACTACCGCTCATGCCTACCGCGAGTTTCTCTCCCACGAAGGCCTTAACGAGCGCATTAATGCCACGCTTGCGCGCTTGGATGTGGACGATGTTAAAGCGCTCGCCGAGGCGGGCCGCACTATTCGCCAATGGATTATTGATACGCCGTTGCCGCCTAGCTTTGAGACAGCCCTTCGCGACGCTTACGGACAGCTCCAGCAACAGCATCCTCAGTTAAAAGTGGCTGTACGCAGCTCTGCTACCGCTGAAGATTTACCCGATGCTTCCTTCGCGGGTCAGCAGGAAACTTTTCTCAATATTGACGGCTTCGACAATATTAAGCGCGCCGTGCACGAAGTATTTGCCTCGCTGTTTAACGACCGCGCTATCTCCTACCGCGTCCACCGTGGCTACGCCCATGAAAATGTTGCTTTGTCGGCCGGTGTGCAGAAAATGGTGCGCTCTGAGATAGGCGCGTCGGGCGTTATGTTTACCTTGGATACCGAGTCTGGCTTCCGCGATGCGGTTTTCGTTACTGGCTCCTGGGGCTTAGGCGAAACCGTGGTGCAAGGCGCAGTCAATCCCGATGAGTTCTACGTGCATAAACCGACCCTAGCGGCGGGCCGCCCGGCAGTGCTGCGCCGTAACTTGGGTTCCAAGTTAATAAAGATGGTTTATGGCCAGGATGCCAGCGCCGGTAAATCCGTTGAAACCGTCGATGTGCCCCATCAGGATCGCGTTCGCTTCTGTATTAATGATCAACAGGTGATGGAGCTGGCTCGTCAGGCCATGACTATCGAGCAGCACTACCAGCGCCCCATGGATATTGAGTGGGCGCTAGATGGCGATGATGGTGAGCTGTATATCGTTCAGGCGCGTCCTGAAACAGTCGTTTCCCAGCAGGAAGGCGGCAAGCTTGAGCGTTTTCAGCTGCGCGAAAAAGGCCGCACATTAATCACTGGCAGAGCAATTGGCCAGCGCATTGGCCGCGGTACCGTTAAAGTGGTGCTCAGCCCTGACGATATGGACAAGATCCATGATGGCGATATTCTGGTCACCGATATGACTGACCCGGATTGGGAGCCAATAATGAAACGCGCTTCCGCCATCGTCACCAATCGTGGCGGGCGCACTTGCCATGCCGCCATTATTGCCCGTGAATTGGGCATTCCCGCGGTAGTGGGGTGTGGCGACGCAACGACTCAGCTCAAAGAGGGCATCGACGTTACGGTTTCGTGTGCGGAAGGCGATACCGGCAATGTCTACGAAGGGCTGCTGGAGTTTGACTGCAAAGTTTCCAGTGTCGACGCTATGCCGGAAATCCCCTTCAAGATCATGATGAATGTGGGCAATCCTGATCGCGCCTTTGGCTTCGCCAGCCTGCCTCATGCGGGGGTAGGCTTGGCGCGTCTCGAATTTATTATTAACCGCATGATCGGCGTTCACCCTAAAGCGCTGTTGGAGTACGACACGCTGCCGGTGGATTTGCAGCAGGTGATCGATTTACGGACGGCCGGTTATGCCGACCCCGTCAGTTTTTACGTCGATAAACTGGTTGAGGGGATTTCGACGCTGGCAGCCGCGTTCCACCCGCAGCGTGTGATCGTGCGGCTGTCAGACTTTAAGTCTAATGAATACGAAAACCTGATTGGCGGTAAGCTCTATGAGCCGGGTGAAGAGAACCCGATGCTCGGTTTTAGGGGTGCGTCGCGCTACATTTCTGAAGCGTTCCGGCCCTGCTTTGAACTTGAATGCCGTGCCCTGAAGCGGGTGCGTGAAGAGATGGGGTTCGAGAATGTGGAGATCATGGTGCCCTTCGTGCGTACCACCGACGAGGCGCGAGAGGTGGTAGAGCTGTTGGCCGCCAACGGTTTGGAGCGAGGCGGTCCGACAGGCCTGAAAGTGATTATGATGTGCGAACTGCCAGCTAACGCCCTGCTAGCCGATGAGTTCCTTGAGTACTTTGATGGGTTCTCTATCGGCTCTAACGATTTAACACAGTTAACATTGGGGTTAGATCGGGATTCGGGCATCGTTGCACATCTGTTCGACGAGCGTAATGGGGCGGTTAAAAAGCTGCTTGCGATGGCGATTCAGACGTGTAAAGCGAAGGGGAAATACGTCGGCATTTGTGGCCAGGGGCCGTCAGATCATCCCGATTTGGCGAAGTGGTTGATGGAACAAGGGATCGACTCCGTATCGCTCAATCCCGATGCGGTCCTGGAAACGTGGTTTATGCTCGCAGGCCAAAAAATTGAATAAGTTTGTTTGCTAAAACATTTAGTTTGCGCCCGGACATTGAGCCGGGCGTTGCTGTTTTTATAGACTACTCTTTTATGTGTGTTTTTGTATTTAACTTGTCGCGGAGAGCGCTGAAATGTTCACAAAATCAGCTAAGTTTGCGCTACCTGTGCTGCTGGTAACGCCGTTTTATAGTTGGGGGTTTAGCTACGAGACACCCTCCATTGCTCCTGAAAGCGAGTCTGGTTATGAAGAGAAGCCAGGCTGGGAGGCTGAGTCGTTTGCGGTGGCGGCAGCCAATCCGCTCGCAACCGATGCTGGTTATCAAGTATTGAAAGCCGGTGGTAACGCTATTGATGCGGCCATTGCAGTGCAAATGGTACTGAATTTGGTAGAGCCTCAATCCAGCGGTATCGGTGGTGGTGCTTTTCTAATGCATTACGATGGCAGTGAAGTGCGCGCCTATGATGGCCGTGAAACCGCACCGCAAGGAGTCAATGGCGAGCTGTTTTTAGAGAATGGCAAGCCGCTTGCGTTTAACGACGCGGTGGTTAGCGGCCTTTCTGTCGGTGTGCCGGGTACGCTGCGTATGCTTGAAAAAGCCCATGCAGAGCATGGCGAGCTAGCCTGGGAAGAATTGTTTACACCGGCTATCACCCTGGCCGAAGAAGGCTTTGCTGTCAGCAATCGGTTGCATACCAGCCTGACGAGTGACGAGTTTCTGCGCCAAGATCCGTTAGCCAGCCAGTTTTATTACGATAGCGAAGGTGAGGCTATCGCGGTTGGCGAAACACTCAAGAATCCGGCCTTGGCAGAGGTACTACGTCGCGTAGCAAACCAAGGCAGCGCTGCCTTGCACGAAGGTTACGTGGCGGAAGATATCGTTGAGCGGGTTCAGAATCACCCTGAGCGGCCTGGTAGTTTGTCGGTTGAAGATATGCGTGGCTACGAGGCGCTTGACCGCGAACCTTTATGCACGCCTTGGCAGCAGTGGGAAGTATGCGGCTTTCCGCCTCCCTCGTCGGGCCATCTCACCGTGATGCAGATCTTGGGCATGCTCGATCAACAGCCGCTGCTTGAAGCCCCGTTAGATAACGGCGCTCCAAGCAGCGGGTGGTTGCACCAGTTTCTGGAAGCCTCGCGGCTCGCTTTTGCTGACCGCGGTCGTTATATCGCCGACCCGGACTTTGTCGAAGCACCGGGGGGCGATTGGTCATTGATGCTGGCCCCTGACTACCTTGAGCAACGCAGTGAGCTCATTGAAGAGATGAGCATGGGCGACAGTGCTGAACCGGGCAATCCCGGCGAGCTTGCCGTTAGTTGGGCCAGCCAGCCCGATCAGCCTGAGTATGGCACTAGCCATATCAGTATTGTGGATGAGGAGGGCAATGCGGTGGCCATGACGACCACCATTGAGCAGGCGTTCGGTTCGCGCATTCTCTCGGATGGCGGAACAGGCCTAGCGGGTGGTTTCCTGCTCAATAATGAGCTCACCGATTTTTCATTTGCTCCTGAAGTGGATGGCGACCCGGTGGCGAACCGAGTCGAGCCAGGCAAGCGCCCGCGTTCCAGCATGAGCCCTACGCTGGTATTCGATCAAGAAAGCGGTGAGCTAGTGGCTAGCTTGGGTTCGCCGGGTGGTGCGGCGATCATTCATTATACGGCCCGCACTCTAATCGCGCTGCGTGACTGGGGACTGAGTGCCCAGGAAGCACTCAATCTTCCCCATGCCATTACGTTGGGCGGCGATGTTTACGTCGAAGAGGGGCGTTTTCCTGAGGAAACTATTGAGTCACTACGGGAGCGCGGCCACACGGTCAGCGAACGGGAGTTGACCAGCGGGCTACAAGCCATTAGGCGGCTAAACGATGGTACGCTGTTTGGCGGCGCTGACCCACGGCGTGAGGGTGTGGTGATGGGCGATTAGGAGCGCTACTGACGAAGCCAGTTGCGCAGTTTCACCAGCATTAGCGCCCCGTCGCTCAACTCACGGCGAATCTGAATAAGCTCTGTTAAACGATCTGGGTAGTCGGTGATGATGGCATCGACGCCCAGGTCAATCAACGTCGACATTCTGGCGCGATCATTAACCGTCCATGCGTGTATTTCGTAGCCGTAAAGCCGTGCCAGGCGAACTTCTCCTTCCGTGATGCGGTTATGGCGTAGGCCGAGTGCATCAAAGCCACGTCGATTGAGTGTGCCGGGCAGAATGAGCTGCGCCAACAAAGTAACGCGTAGTTCTGGCGCCCGGGCATTAATATGCTCGAGTAGAGACGGCGACATGGTCGCCATCCGCATATCCAACAGCGCATTGGGGAAACCGCAGGCGGTATAACCATCAAAGGCGCTTTGTTGGGTTGCCCAGCAGCGGTATCGAATGTCGCTCTCGGCATTTAAGGTATCAATAACGGCATCGGCTAACGCTTGCTCTTGACCCGGCAAGGGCTTGATATCAATCATTAACCCTGCTTTTCCGCGAACTCTTTCGAGCGCTTCGTCCAAGCCAGGAATGTTCTCGCCTTGAAACGCATCCCCAAACCAACTGCCCACATCGAATTGGCTAAGTTGGTGTCTGGTAAGCTCGCTAAACTCACGGCTGTCGCCAGTTAGCCGTGCCATGCTGCGGTCATGGTAGAGCATTACCTGCTGGTCACTGCTCAAGCGTACGTCAATTTCGATATAGTCAGCACCATCAATCAGTGACTGCTCTAATGCAGAGAGGGTGTTTTCAGGAGCCACCATGGAGCTCCCGCGGTGGGCTATCACTGCGACGTTGTCACGAATTTCGAAGCTATTCAGAATCCACCACGCTTGAAGGCCGGCAAAAACAAGCACGCTGAGCTCAACCGCCCAGGCAAGGCGCCCTGCGTTCGTATCTTCCGGTGGGGCCGCTGGGCGTGGTTCTTGATGCGCCAGCTGCATGTATAAGCACGCAGAAAGGAGGGCGTTAGTGGCAATACCCAAAAAGGTAATGGTCAGTGTAATCAGCACATAGCCCAACAGGTACGCCAACATCGCCGGTATGAGTACGGCGTTATGTTCAGGCAGCCACCACAGCAAGGGCGTAAATAGCCGGTCGAATAGCAATGTGGCCAGTAACGGCAGGCTGATAATAATCAGTAGCAAGAGCAGCACCGCTGCACCAATCGAACGTCGCCAGCCGCGCGTTAAGCTCACGCTCCGCTTCAGTGCTCGCCAGGGGTTGCAACTTTCCAGGGCCACTAAGGGCAGTGCGAGCAGCCAACGCAGATAGAGCCATGAGGCCGCCCATATCCAGGCAATGATCAGGGGGAGGGCGCAGCCAATGAAGTACCACAGTGCAGGAGGGCGCACACGCTGAAGGTAGTAAGGGTCTATGTCGCTCAGCCAGAAGTCGTAAAGCCATGTGAGGCCGGCCATAAAGGGCGCGAGCAATAATAAGTGTGTGCCTACTTGGAGTATGACAAGGCCCGCCAGGGTGTGCAGCCGACGAGTGCTCAGCCAGAGTGCTTCAAGGGCGAGCCGGTAATGGTTATCGCGCGGTCTGACGGCTACCTGCAGCATGCCTGCCTGCTGCCAGTAAATAATCAGAAAAGCGAACCCAAGCCCTATCAGCATGCCTATCAATCCCAGCGGGCTAAAGAGCAGAGCAATCAATTCATCATTGGTGACGACGGTGCGGTTGAGTTGGGCCAGCAGCCCACGCGTCACCCAGGTGATCGCTGGCAGCAGTAAGGCTGAGGCGAGCAGGGTAAAAAAGAGGTGATAGGCGATCAGAGGGCGAAGATGATCGCGCAGCGTGCGCAGTAAGGCAGAGCCAAGGTAGGTCAAAGGCTGCATCGTCACTAAACGGTAAGAATGAATCACCAGGGTGGCAGTAAGCACCACACCTGGCAAGTGGACTGTTATCAACCTTTATAGGTAGTAAAAATAGTCAGGAAAGTGACAGCTTTTGCGCAGCAACAATAATGCCGTTGTTATCTGCATATAACCATTGTCCGGGCTGAAGGGTGACGCCTGCAAAGGTGACGTCGATGTCGCGCTGACCTTCACCGTGCTTTTCACTCTTGCGGGGATGGCTTCCCAATGCCTGAACGCCAATCGGCAAGGCGGCGAGTATATCCACATCACGCACGCAGCCGTACATCACAACGCCTGCCCAGCCGTTGGCGACGGCCTGCTCTGCCAGCATATCACCCAGCATGGCGCAGCGATGCGAGCCGCCTGCATCGACCACCAGTACCGCGCCATTACCTGGCTCGGCGACCGCTTGCTTAACCATGGAGTTATCTTCAAAGCATTTAATGGTGCGAATAGGACCGTAAAAGGCTTCAAGACCACCAAAGTTAACAAACAGCGGGTCGAGTACGGCGACTTCTGGGTGCGCATCACAGAGATCGGGTGTCACAATTTGCGTTGAATTCGTCATCACACGCTCCTAATGGTAGAGGCTGTTGATATTAAATTGGTGTCCAAAGGCAGTGCAAAAAAAACGCCCCGCCCTGAAGAACAGTGGCGGGGCGTTCGGTCATCGACTCAGAAAATGCAATCTGTCACATTCTCTGCGATGGTGCGAGCATCGGCGATGGGGTGATCAGACTCAAGCGTTAAATTAAGCTTCTTGAGCGATCGGAATCACATTAGAGGCGATCTTTTGATACTCCTCTATTTCGTGAAAATTCATATAACGATAAATCTCGCCAGCCATGGCGTCAAACTCACCCATATAACGTTGATACTCTTCAACACTGGGTAGGCGTCCTTCTACTGCGGCAACAGCCGCCAGTTCCGCTGAGGCAAGGTACACATTGGCACCATCGCCCAGGCGGTTCGGGAAGTTTCGTGTAGACGTAGACACCACGGTGCTCTTGGCAGCAACGCGGGCCTGGTTACCCATACACAGTGAACAGCCCGGCATCTCCATTCGAGCGCCTGCACGGCCATAAATGCCGTAGTAGCCCTCTTCAGTCAACTGGTGTTGATCCATTTTCGTCGGTGGTGCCAGCCACAGCCGGGTTTTTAAACTACCGGCAGGCTGCTTTTCAAGCAACTTGCCCGCAGCCCGGAAGTGGCCGATGTTAGTCATGCATGAACCGATAAAGACTTCGTCGATTTTCTGGCCAGCTACTTCTGATAGCAGGCGAGCATCGTCCGGGTCGTTCGGGGCACACAGAACCGGCTCTTTAATTTCAGCCAGGTCAATTTCGATAACTTCAGTGTACTCGGCATCCTGGTCGGCACGCATCAAGCTCGGGTTAGCCAACCATGCTTCCATACCTTCAATACGGCGGCTAATGGTACGTTCGTCGCCGTAACCGTTGCCCATCATCCACTTCAATAGGGTGATGTTGGACTTCAAGTATTCGGTCACACTCTCTTCTGACAGTGTAATCGTACAGCCAGCAGCAGAACGCTCGGCAGAGGCATCGGAAAGCTCAAAGGCTTGCTCGACGGTCAGGTCTTCCAGTCCTTCAATTTCCAACACGCGGCCTGAAAAGGCGTTTTTCTTGTTGGATTTATCGACAGTCAACAAGCCCTGCTTGATGGCGTAAAGCGGAATGGCGTGAACCAAATCGCGCAGCGTAACGCCCGGCTGACGTTGGCCCTTAAAGCGAACCAGTACCGATTCCGGCATATCCAGCGGCATTACGCCGGTAGCAGCAGCAAACGCTACCAGACCTGAGCCGGCGGGGAACGAAATGCCTAGCGGGAAGCGTGTGTGCGAGTCGCCGCCGGTGCCTACTGTGTCAGGCAGCAGCATGCGGTTCAGCCAGCTGTGAATGATACCGTCGCCGGGGCGTAGTGAAACACCGCCGCGGTTCATGATGAAGTCCGGCAGAGTGTGGTGGGTATCCACGTCGACCGGCTTAGGATAAGCGGCGGTATGGCAGAAAGACTGCATGACGAGGTCGGCCTGGAAGCCTAGGCAGGCAAGGTCTTTCAGCTCATCGCGTGTCATCGGCCCGGTGGTGTCTTGAGACCCAACGGTGGTCATTTTAGGCTCGCAGTACATGCCTGGACGAACGCCGTTCAAACCACACGCTTTGCCAACCATCTTCTGCGCTAAGGTAAAACCTTTGCCAGTATCTTTGGGCTGGTCAGGTAAGCGGAATACGTCAGAGGCGGGTAGTCCCAGCGACTCACGCGCCTTGCCGGTTAGGCCACGACCAATGATAAGCGGGATACGGCCGCCAGCACGAACTTCATCCAGGATCAGCTGCGTTTTAAGCTCAAACGTAGTGATGACATCATCGGTGCCATGCTTGCAGACTTTGCCTTCATAAGGATAAACGTCGATGACGTCGCCCATGTTCAGGTTGGTGACATCCATCTCTACCGGCAGGGCGCCTGAGTCTTCCATGGTGTTGAAGAAGATAGGCGCGATTTTGCTACCAAAGCAGAAACCGCCAGCGCGCTTATTTGGGGCGTAAGGAATGTCGTCGCCAAAGAACCAGAGTACGGAGTTAGTCGCTGATTTACGCGATGAGCCAGTGCCCACGACGTCACCAACGTAAACGACCGGAAAGCCTTTTGCTTTAACGTCTTCAATCTGCTTGAGCGGGCCGGTTGTGCCTGGCACAACCGGTTCAATGCCATCACGCTCGTTTTTAAGCATCGCATTAGCGTGCAGCGGTATATCAGGGCGTGACCAGGCATCTGGCGCCGGAGACAAGTCATCCGTGTTGGTTTCGCCGGGTACTTTAAACACGCTGAGAGTGATTTTTTCAGCTAGAGCCGGTTTAGAGAGGAACCATTCAGCCTCCGCCCACGATTGAATAACGTCTTTAGCAACGCTATTGCCGTTCTTGGCGCGTGTTTCGACATCATGGAAGGCATCGAACATCAACAATGTGTGCTTGAGCTGCTCACCAGCTTCACGGGCAAGCTCTTCGTTATCGAGAAGCTCAACCATTGAAACAATGTTGTAGCCGCCCTGCATGGTGCCAAGCAGTTTAACAGCATGTACCTTGTCGATCAGCGGCGAGCTTGTTTCGCCTTTCGCGACTGCAGTTAGAAAACCCGCTTTTACATACGCGGCTTCATCAACACCGGGCGGTACGCGATTGGTGATTAAGTCGAGAATAAACTCCTCTTCACCGGCCGGTGGCGTTTTAAGCAGCTCAACCACTGACGCTACTTGTTCGGCGGTTAGGGGTTTGGGCGGGATGCCCTCAGCAGCACGTTCCTCGACATGTTGGCGGTAAGCTTCAAGCACGTTGGGGCCCTCTCATCTACGTTCTGATTTACTTAATGGTGACGGCCTACACGTAGCACCGTATTGGCTGCGCAGTGTTGGAAAGTGGACCAATCACATATGACATACGCTTGACAAACAGCATATGGTTGGATGGCTGAGATTCTACGGCAAACTGTCGACAATGTTAAGCTGGCATGGCGTGACGTCTGTTGTACTTTATGTTGATGCCACGATCTAAATGAATCAAAAAGCACCTTTTTATTAGGGTCTGTTGACGTTTCACATGGGCAGCCATAAACAACCACAAGCTAAGGCCACCATGCTTTCGTAGTTTCGCTTGAGCTTGTCGTAACGCGTCGCTATGGCGCGATACGGCTTCAA
>NZ_JABWCV010000012.1 GCF_013371085.1 Vreelandella maris
TTGAAGCCGTATCGCGCCATAGCGACGCGTTACGACAAGCTCAAGCGAAACTACGAAAGCATGGTGGCCTTAGCTTGTGGTTGTTTATGGCTGCCCATGTGAAACGTCAACAGACCCTAATTAGAAAGAGAAGAATAATTGTCGGCATAAAGACCTTAAACTTTAGTTCTATATATACAAATATCACTAATATATATTTAACTAGCTTGTGCTAATTTCCAGGACGACTCTCATACAGCGCTAGGATTACTTATAGACCGAATATAGCTTCTGCTCCTGATTTTTAGATCTAAGAGCCAGCCTGCTGATGCTGAAAGAAGAAACGCAGCATTTCCTTGGTAGCATCGGGGCCTTTCGGGTCGGTATAGCTGCCTTGGGTGCTACCCCCTGACCAGGCGTGGCCAGCTCCATGAATGCGCCACTGCTCCATGTGTGGTTCGCCCTTCGCATTGTGGTGTGTGGTAAGCGTATAGGCATGGCCATTAGCCACCTTTCCCTGCACTACCTTCGCCCCCGCTTGGCGTGATGTGCTGTACTGGGCGGCCACCCGATCCGCATTGCTGGGGTGCACGGTAGTGTCACGATCGCCATGAAAGATAATCGCGGGCACTTCCGATGCCCAACCGGCCCCTTTCGCTTTACCACCGCCAAGAGGCCCCGTGCCACCCTGCATTGCGCCCAAGGCATCGGGAAGACTCTGAGCCACACCGTGGGGTAACCCGGAGTGCACGCCCACCGCCGCAAACAGATCCGGGTAGGTCATCGCCAGGGTGGTTGCCATGGCGGCACCTGCTGAAAGGCCTGCGACATAGACGCGGGAACCATCAAGGCCATGGGTCTCAATGATCTGGCGCGTCATGCCCGCAATAATCGCGGGTTCACCGCCCTCGCGCTGCTGGTCTTCGGCTTTAAACCAGTTCCAGCATTTCGAGCTATTGGCGGTCATCGGCTGAGCCGGATAGAGCACGCAACACAGCTGCTCTTCGGCCAGCCGGTTCATCTCGGTTCCGGCAGCGAAGTCATCAGGGTTCTGCGTACAGCCATGCAGCATCACCACCAGCGGCAGTGCCTGACCGGTATAGCCGCTGGGGATATACAGTTTGTAATCACGCGAGCCCACGTGGCTGGTATAACGACCGGCAGTGAACGTCCCAGGCTGTGGCTCCTCGCTCCGTGCATACTCAGGCGAGGCTTGCTCGGGTTGTGCCATGCCAGCACGAAACTTCATCCACTTGTCGCGCCATGCAGCAGGCACCTTAATATCGCCGGGCGTAAATGCGTCGGCTGGCGACTCAGTAGGCTCTGGCTTAGATTCAGTGGCTTCTTCGTCGATGACCTCGCAGGTCCCGTCGAAGGTATTGCCTTCCCGGTAAGAGGTATTCGGCGTTTCAGCGCCTCTCGATTCGGGTGCACTGCCCTGGAGAATAGCCATCGCCTCTTGCAGTTTTCCCGCACGGGTTAGCCGCGTCGCTTCTTCCATTCGCTTCGTCATCGTGGCATCGATCATTTTCAATATCCTTATTCAATGATTGCTTAGTCAGTGTTTATTGAGTGAGCCTGAGCTCTTCAGTGGATGCGATCTGCCAGAGCAGCCTTAACCGCTTTACTGGCGTTCAAGGCGCCCAGGACCACGACGGATTCAATGGTGGCAAGGGCAAGCTCAGGCGTTACGTCGTCGGCAATGCTGGCCATGCCCAGCACCTGGATCTGGAGTTTCTCCCCGGCTCCCTGCAGGGCCTCTAAATCCGCACGGCTGTAATGCTCAAGACCCAATACAAACGCCTTACGGGTCACGGTTTCCTTAACGACCTCGGCATGGGTCAACAACTGGTTACGGATAGCGGTGCGAATCAGATCGGTCCGGTTGGAGTAAAAACCTTCCTGAACCAACAGATCGATCTGCCCCAGGTCGACCACCCCAAGGTTGATAGTGATTTTCTCACTTGAATCACCGCCCTTGCGGCGCATTTCATGCACGCTCATGTGTCGTTCCTCGTTGTGCTTAGTAGCCAGACACCTTTCGCTTGGCTTAAAACATCTATATAACACTCAAACAACATCCAAATGGATTCCATTCACCATCCATATGGATGGTATATTAGTCTAGCCCTGCTAAGAGTCAACAAATAATCCAAATAAAACGATTCCTCATTACCAAGCCATCAGATGGAATAGGTGTGATGGCAAGAGGCGTTGAAAGGGATTAACAGGAAATAAAAGCCTCGGCTCAACTGTCGCTGAACTGACTTATTTCTCCTTTATGGTGAAACGATGACAATCTTTATGGTTGGAGGTTAGCTTGCACATTGCCGATGTGACGATGTTCCATGCACCCGCCAGCGGTGGTGTGCGTACCTATTTACAGGCCAAACACCGTGTTTTTTCGCGCATCCCCCAACTGCGCACCAGCCTGCTGGTGCCGGGCGCGGAGCGCGATAGTTTGGGCGATCACCACACCTTACCAGCGCTACACCTGCCTTTAGGCCAGGGCTATCGTTTTCCATTACGCTCCTCCCCCTGGCGGGATGCCCTGGTTGATCTAAAGCCTGACCTCATCGAGGCTGGCGACCCGTACGTAACGGCATGGGCGGCGTTAGCCGCGGGGCAGCGACTCGGCGTGCCGGTGGTGGGCTTCTATCACTCTGATCTGCCACGTTTGATGGGTGATCGCTTGGGGCGCTACGTTGAGCAGCGCTTAACCCGCTATGTAGCGGACCTTTATAGTCGGTTCGATAGCGTATTGGCGCCCTGTAACGCGATGGCAGATCGGCTGCGCGACTGGGGCGTCGATAATGTTCGCGTTCAGCCGTTGGGGGTCGATTTAGCGCAATTTAATCCCCAGCAGCGTGACCCCACCTTCCGACAGACCATGGGCATACCCAGCGATAAAAAGCTGCTGATCTTTGTGGGACGTAACTCACGCGAGAAAAATATTGATGTACTGCTTTCAACGATGCGTCAGCTAGGCAGCGATTACCATTTGCTGCTGATGGGTCCAGGCATGCCGCATCACGTACCCAGCAACGTCACCATTGTGGATCGCTGTTGTGGTGCCCACGAGGTAGCCAAAGCACTGGCCAGTAGTGATGCTCTGCTGCACGCAGGCACCCGCGAAACTTTCGGCTTAGTTGCTCAGGAAGCCATGGCCTGCGGCATTCCAGTGGTGGCAGCCAGGGCCGGGGCGCTGGCCGAAAACGTGCCGCTGGGTGCGGGTATTTTATGCAAGCCGCTCGACCCCACTGCCATGGCTGAGGCCTGTCTAGCGCTGTTTAGTAATGATGTCGCTGCTAGCGGGCGCTATGCGCGTCGCCATGTCGAGCGCCACTTCAACTGGGATGGCGTTATGCACTCACTGCTTGAGCACTATCAGCAGCTTTGCCACGGCAGCCAACCCTATGCACTCCACCAACACCACTAGCCGTCGCCAGCTACTGAAGTGGCGGCCTATCCACGGTGTGATGATTGCCTTGGCGCTGATTGCGCCGCTGGTGCTCACCGCCTGGCTGGGTGGCGCCGAGGCGCTTCAGCGCGTCAAACACTTCCCGCTTGGGTTGCTGCTATTGATGCTGGTGATGGCCTTTCTGTGCTGGAACCTAAATGCAGCGAGGCTACGTTTGATGCTGGGTGGTCGTGCCGGCAGGCTCGGCCAGCGCGGCGCGCTAGGGATTGAATTGGCGTCTAAGTTTGCGCTGTGCGCCACCCCAGGCGGTAGCGGTGGCCCAGCGACCCTGCTGTTGCTGCTTGCACGACGCGGCTTTCCCCCTGCCAAAGGCGCGGCAGTATTTCTGATTGATCAAGGCTGTGACTTACTGTTCTTCCTGGCCATGTTGAGCGGCCTGGTGCTCTTTTCGGTGCTCAGCGACGCCCAATGGCCACACCAATCGCTCGTTCAGTGGGCTCTGGTGGGGTTAGCGCTTATGGCGACGCTGGTGAGTGTGGTCATGCGTTATCTACCAAGCCTACTGCGCTCTCCTAGCGTGAATACGCCGTGGCCAAGCCAGTATCAGCGACGCTGGCTTGCACGGCGCCTTTTGCGCTGTCGACATGCGCTCAAGGTGACGCTAGAGCTGCCGCGTACGACGCTTCTCGCGATGATGCTGTTGACCACCGCCCATTGGCTAATGCGCTATAGCTTGCTTTATCTGGCGGTACTGGGAGTAAGCGGTCATGCAGATTGGATTTGGACCTTCCTGACTCAAATGCTGGCGATGGCCGCGAGTCAACTTAGCTTTCTACCTGGCGGGGCGGGTGCTGCGGAGGTGGGCGTGGGTGGTCTGTTGCTGCCGCTAATGGAACGCGAACAGGCCGCCGCAGCGGTATTGGTGTGGCGGCTGGTCAGCTACCATCTTTACTTGGCGGCAGGCGCCCCGCTGTTTGTGCTGTATAGCTATCGCATGCTGCGTCGCTCACCGACACCCTAGCAGTATTATTAAATAGCACACAGAAATAAATAAGGGCGCCCCGAGGGGCGCCCTTATAGCGTGCAGCTAAACGTTCATGGCTTACCAGCCAGTCACTTCTTTTAGCGCATCACCGATTTCAGCCAAAGAGCGTACGGTTTTAACACCGGCGTCTTCTAGCGCAGCAAACTTCTCGTCAGCGGTGCCTTTACCGCCAGAGATGATTGCGCCCGCGTGGCCCATACGCTTGCCAGGAGGTGCAGTCACACCGGCAATGTAGGAAACCACTGGCTTGGAAACGTTGGCTTTGATGTAAGCCGCGGCTTCTTCTTCCGCCGTGCCGCCGATTTCACCGATCATCACGATGGCTTCGGTTTTCGGGTCTTTCTCGAACATCTCAAGGATGTCGATGAAGTTAGAGCCCGGAATCGGGTCGCCGCCGATACCCACACAGGTAGACTGACCAAAACCGTGATCAGTGGTCTGCTTAACGGCTTCATAGGTCAAGGTACCAGAACGAGATACGATACCGACGCGGCCCGGCTGGTGAATGTGACCCGGCATGATGCCGATTTTGCATTCGCCTGGGGTGATAACACCGGGGCAGTTCGGACCGATCAGGCGTACGCCCAACTCGTCGCACTTCACTTTCGCTTCGAGCATGTCGAGCGTAGCGATGCCTTCGGTGATGCACACAATCAGCTTGATACCGGCATTGGCCGCTTCAAGGATCGAGTCTTTACAGAACGGCGCCGGTACGTAGATCACGCTGGCTTCCGCGCCGGTTTTCTCTACCGCTTCTTTCACGGTGTTGAAAACGGGCAGACCGAGGTGCTCCTGGCCGCCTTTGCCCGGCGTAACACCACCGACCATCTTCGTGCCATAGGCAATCGCCTGCTCGGAGTGGAACGTGCCCTGGCCACCGGTAAAGCCCTGGCAGATGACCTTGGTGTTCTTATCGATCAGGATGCTCATTACTTGCCCTCCGCCGCTTTAACGACCTGCTGAGCCGCGTCGGTCAGACTAGTAGCCGCGATGATGTTCAAACCGCTAGATGCTAGTTTTTCAGCACCCAGTTCGGCGTTGTTACCTTCCAGACGTACGACTACCGGCACATTGACGCCCACTTGCTCAACGGCACCGATAATGCCTTCAGCAATCATGTCGCAACGTACGATACCGCCGAAAATGTTAACCAGTACGGCTTTAACATTGTCATCCGACAGGATGATTTTGAACGCTTCTGCCACGCGCTCCTTGGTGGCACCGCCGCCAACATCCAAGAAGTTAGCGGGCTTGCCGCCGCTCAGGTTGACGATGTCCATGGTGCCCATGGCCAAACCTGCGCCGTTAACCATGCAGCCGATGTTGCCATCAAGCGCGACATAGTTAAGTTCCCACTTCGCCGCATCTGCTTCACGCTGATCTTCTTGCGAAGGATCACGCATGGCCTGCAGGTCAGGATGACGGTATAGCGCGTTGCTATCCAGACCCAGTTTGGCGTCGAGGCAGTGCAGATTGCCTTCTTCAGTGACGACCAGCGGGTTAATTTCCAGCAGGGCCAGGTCTTTGTCGTGGAACAACTGAGACAGACCTAGGAAAATCTTGGTGAACTGTTTGATCTGGTCGCCTTTCAGGCCCAGCGCAAAGGCAAGCTCACGCGCTTGGTACGGCTGTGCGCCGACCAGCGGATCGATTTCAGCTTTGAGAATCTTTTCCGGCGTCTCTTCTGCAACCGTCTCGATCTCTACACCACCTTCGGTAGAGGCCATGAAGACCACACGACGGGTAGTACGGTCGACAACGGCACCGAGATAGAGCTCGTCGGCGATGTCAGTGCAGGTTTCAACCAAAATCTTGGCAACCGGCTGACCTTTTTCGTCAGTCTGGAATGTAACCAGGTTCTTGCCCAGCCACTTTTCAGCAAATGCTTTAGCTTCAGCCGGGTCTTTGATCAGCTTAACGCCACCCGCTTTACCACGGCCACCGGCGTGCACCTGGGCTTTAACCACCCACATGTCACCACCGATCTTTTTGCAAGCCTCTTCCGCTTCTTCGGGAGTGTCGACTGCAAAGCCTTTAGACACTGGTAAACCATAATCGGCAAACAGCTGTTTACCTTGATACTCGTGAAGATTCATCGATTCATGCCATTGGTTGCATGTGACTCGAACGATGATCAGATTTTTTAAGAACAGTCTTAAAAGAACTGGCCATCCCCGTTCTTTCGATCTTTGTGGATTAAGACAAAGCCGAAAGTGTTGCGCCACCCATGGGTGGCGCTTCGTTGTTGCTTACTGAATTACTTACGCTTCTTGCGATTGGCCATATGAATCGCGTGGCCATCTACCGCAAGCGCTGCTTCATGAACAGCTTCCGACATGGTCGGGTGAGCGTAGCAGGTCAGGGCCAGGTCTTCGGCGCTAGAGCCGAATTCCATGGCAATCACGCCTTGGGCGATCATCTCGCCAGCGTGTTGACCTACGATATGCATACCGAGAATACGGTCAGTTTCCGCATCGGCGATAATTTTGGCACTACCTTCGGTGGCGTTATTAGCCATCGCGCGACCGCTTGCCGCGAACGGGAAGGTACCGGTTTTGACTTCGATGCCTTTCGCTTTAGCGTCTTGCTCAGTCATACCGACCCAAGCTACTTCCGGGTAGGTGTAGATAACGCTAGGAATGGTATCGTAGTTCATCTCTGCTTTATGGCCAGCGATGATATCCGCCACCATAATGCCCTCTTCAGAGGCTTTGTGCGCCAGCATCGGGCCGCGCACACAGTCACCGATGGCGTAAACGCCTGGGACGTTGGTACGGCACTGGTCGTCGACAAAGATGAAGCCACGCTCATCCAGCTCAACGCTTACGCCGTCGGCAATCACGCCTTTGGTGTACGGACGACGACCGACACACACGATGAGCTTGTCGAAGGTCATCTCTTGTTCGCCGTTGCCATCGCTGTACTTCACAACGACTTCTTCGCCTTTGACTTCAGAACCGGTCACGCGAGCGCCCAGTTTGATATCCAGACCCTGCTTCTTGAGCAGCTTCTGAGTCTCTTTGGCAACGGTGGCATCCACCATCGGCAGGAAGGAGTCCATGGCTTCAAGTACGGTGACTTCTGAGCCAAGACGGTTCCATACGCTGCCCAGCTCAAGACCGATGATACCGGCACCAATCACACCCAGACGCTTAGGCGTTTCGGTGAATTCAAGTGCGCCGGTAGAGTCGACAATCAGGCCTTCGGTCAGCGGGGTCGGCGGAATTTCCACCGGTACTGAGCCCGCAGCAATAACGATGTTTTCGGCATCATAGGTAGTGGTGTTGCCGTCATGGTCGGTGACTTCGACCTGCTTGCCGGAAACCACTTTACCGGTACCTTCGATGGCGGTAACGCCATTGGCCTTGAACAAGCCAGAGATGCCGCCGGTCAAGTTCTTAACGATCTTGTCCTTGCGCGCCATCATCTTGGTAACGTCCATGGAAACGTCACCAGCCTGAATACCCATATCGTCGAAATCGTGCTTGGCTTCAACGAACTTGTGGGACGCTTCAAGCAGTGCTTTAGACGGGATGCAGCCCACGTTCAAGCAGGTGCCACCGTGAACAACATTGCCTTCTTTACCAATCCATTTTTCAATACAGGCCGCTTTTAGGCCCAGCTGTGCAGCACGAATGGCGGCAACATAACCACCAGGGCCGGCACCGATAACGATCACATCAAACTTATCAGCCATGTTGGCTCCTTTAGCTTGCTTGCCTCCCCCCACTTAAACTCGAAGCGGGCGGGAGGCTGTGTGCGATTGCAGATAAATCCTGGTTAAGCAGTAGCGTACTCAATCATTATTTCAATAACGATGACGCTTATACTTTAGACATCCAGCAGCAGACGTGCCGGGTCTTCCAGCAATTCTTTCAAGGTAACCAAGAATTGAACGGCGTCTTTGCCGTCGATCATACGGTGGTCGTAAGAGAGCGCCAGATACATCATCGGGCGAATCTCGACCTTGCCGTTGACTGCCATCGGACGATCCTGGATTTTGTGCATGCCCAGAATGGCGGTTTGCGGCGGGTTGATGATCGGGGTCGACATCAGCGAGCCAAAGGTACCGCCATTGGTGATCGTGAAGGTACCGCCAATCATGTCGTCCATGCCCAGCTTGCCGTCACGGCCACGCTTGCCGAAATCGACAATTTTACGCTCGACATCAGCAATTTTCATGCTGTCGGTGTCACGCAGTACCGGTACGACCAAACCACGGTCGGTGGATACCGCTACACCGATATCTTGGTAACCGTGATAAACGATGTCGGTACCGTCGATAGAGGCGTTAACGTCCGGGAATCGCTTGAGCGCTTCAGAAGCGGCTTTTACAAAGAAGCCCATAAAGCCCAGCTTAATATCGTGCGCTTTTAAGAACGTCTCTTTGTACTGCGCACGTAGGGCCATGATCTCAGTCATGTCCACTTCGTTATACGTGGTCAGCATCGCCGCGGTTTGCTGCGCTTGAACCAAGCGCTTGGCGATAGTTTGACGCAAACGGCTCATCGGCACGCGCTTCTCGATGCGCTCGCCTTCGGCCGCCGGTGCAGCGGCTGATTTGGCCGGTGCCGACGATTTCGCTGCTTTCTTGGCAGAACCGTCTTTGACCGCTTTCTGAACGTCTTCTTTCAGAATGCGACCACCTTTGCCGGTGCCTTCGATCTTGGCAACGTCCAGATCATGCTCGGCAACCATTTTACGCGCGGCCGGAGCGAGGATTTTGTCACCGACTTTCTCATCGGCGCCATCGTCATCGCTGCTGTCTGCTTTCGCGGAGGCTGAATCGCCACCGCTATCGCCGCCACTGCTGTCACCGCCAGCGCCTTCAGTGAAGGTCGCAAGAATCGCTTCGGACTCTACCTGGCTACCCTCTTCAGCTTTGATTTCAGCCAGGGCGCCATCGGCCGGTGCCACGACTTCCAGCACAACTTTGTCGGTTTCGATATCGGCCAGCACTTCATCACGTTTGACCGCTTCACCAACCTTTTTGTGCCAAGTGGCCACGGTGCCTTCCTGAATCGACTCAGGGAAGCTGGGGGCTTTGACGTCATGTTGCTTGCCGCCACCGGCAGGCTTTTCTTGCTTCTCTTCAGACGGTTTTGCGTCAGCTTTCTCTTCGGTTTTTTCAGCGCCGTCATCGCTAGAAGATTTCTCTTCTTTGCTGCCTGACGCACTGCCTTCACCAATTTTGCCCAGCACCTGCTCTGACTGAACGGTATCGCCCTCTTCGGCCATAACGTCGGTCAGGGTACCCGCTTCCGGTGCGACGACTTCAAGCACCACTTTGTCGGTTTCAATCTCAACAATCAGCTCGTCACGCTCAACGCTGTCACCCGGCTTTTTATGCCACGCCGCCACTGTGCCTTCGGCAACGGATTCCGGAAAGGTTGGCGCTTTGATCTCAGTAGCCATGTCGTTTCCCTTATGTGTTCTCTAAATCCGGTGGCCGCTTATAAATTAAAAGCGTCTTCCACCAGCTGGCGCTGCTGTTCAGTATGGACGGACATATAGCCAGCTGCTGGTGCAGCAGAGGCAGGACGTCCTGCAAATTTCAACTCGCGTCCGAAGCCATCTTTCAGCATATCGGCCACTGCACGCATATTGTGCTGACTGGAGTACCAAGCGCCCTGATTAAGCGGCTCTTCCTGGCACCACACAATGTCTTCTACGTTGGTATAGCCTTGCAGCGCTTCCAGAAGTTCTTCTTTCGGGAAGGGATAAAGCTGTTCAAGACGTAAGATTGCCGTGTCATGACGCTCATTCTCGGCGCGCCAAGCGGCTAAGTCGTAGTAGACCTTGCCAGCACAAAGCACAACGCGGGTCACCTTCTCAGGCGCAAGATCGGCTTGATCAGCGAGCACCATATGGAACTTGCCGTGGGCCAGATCTTCAAGGCTCGACGTCGCTTCTTTATGACGCAGCAGTGATTTAGGCGTCATTACGATGAGCGGCTTACGCAGCGGACGAATCACCTGACGACGCAGTAAATGATAAATCTGTGCGGGGGTCGTCGGTACGCACACCTGCATATTGTGCTCAGCACACATTTGCAGGAAGCGCTCCAAGCGCGCCGAAGAGTGCTCCGGGCCCTGGCCTTCATACCCGTGGGGTAACAGCATGGTTAGACCACACACCCGGCCCCACTTCGTTTCACCTGAAGATATGAACTGGTCAACGACCACCTGGGCGCCGTTGAAGAAGTCACCAAACTGGGCTTCCCAGATCACCAAATCATTCGGCGCTGTGGTGGAGTAACCATACTCAAATGCCAGTACCGCTTCTTCCGAAAGGAAGGAGTCATGAATGGTGAAACGCGGCTGACCATCGGCCATGTTCTGCAGCGGCACATAGGTGGAACCGTCTTTCTGGTTATGCACCACCGCATGACGGTGGGAGAACGTACCGCGCCCGACGTCTTGCCCGGTAATCCGAATCGGATGCCCCTGATCGAGCAGCGTGGCGTAGGCCAGCGTTTCAGCAAAGCCCCAGTTAAGCCCCAGCCCACCGGCCTGCATTTTACGGCGGTCTTCATAAATCTTGGCCACTTGACGCTGCACGTCGACGCCATCCGGCACCTCGCACATACGGGCAGCCAACTGCTGCAGACGCTTCATATCAATCGTCGTGTCTGCATCGCCGGTCCATTCGTGGCCCAGGTAAGGCGCCCAGTCAACGAATAGAGAGGCATTAGGCTCTTGCACCAACGCATTGGCTACGTGGTTACCCGCCACCAGGTCATCACGATAGGTTTCAACCATCGCTTTGGCGGCCTCTTCAGAAAGCACACCCTGATCAACCAGGCGCTTGGCATAAAGCGAGCGCGCAGAGGGGTGATCTTTGATCTTGGCATACATCATCGGCTGCGTGCCTGACGGCTCGTCAGCTTCGTTGTGGCCACGACGACGGTAGCAAACAAGATCAATCACCACGTCTTTCTTGAACTGCTGGCGATAGTCAAGAGCAACTTGGGTAGCGTGCAGCACTGCATCAGGATCATCGCCATTGACATGAAAAATAGGCGCTTGAACCATCTTGGCAATATCAGTGCAGTATTCGGTAGAGCGAGCATCCAGTGGGTGTGATGTGGTGAAGCCCACCTGGTTGTTGATCACAATATGAATCGTGCCACCGGTTTTATAAGCACGGGTCTGGGACATCTGGAATGTCTCCATCACCACGCCTTGACCGGCAAACGCCGCATCGCCGTGGACGTTGATCGGCAGCACTTTGCTACCCTCTTCGTCGTTACGACGGTCCTGACGTGCACGTACCGAACCTTCCACTACGGGTGCGACGATTTCCAGGTGCGATGGGTTAAACGACATCGCCAAATGGACTTCGCCGCCCGGGGACATGACGTTCGAACTGAAGCCCTGGTGGTACTTCACATCACCTGAGCCACGCTCAATAACTTTCTTGCCATCAAACTCATCGATCAAGTCAGCTGGGTTTTTACCCAAAATATTGACCAACAGATTGAGTCGCCCACGGTGTGCCATGCCGATAACCACTTCCTTGGTGCCATAACCGCCGGCACGCTGGATGAGTTCATCCATCATTGGCACAAACGTTTCACCGCCTTCAAGACCAAAGCGCTTGGTACCTGGATATTTGGATGCCAGGTAATTCTCCAAACCTTCAGCGGCCGTCAAACGCTCCAGTACGTGCTTACGCACATCAGCACTGAAATCAGGCGCACTGCGTACCGACTCGAAACGTCGCTGTAACCAACGTTTCTCTTCCGTATCGACGATATGCATGATCTCGCAGCCGATGGAGCGGCAATACGTGCGCTCCAACGCATCAACGATGTCACGCAATGGCGCTTTGTCGATACCTAAAAAGAAAGAACCGGTTTGGAACTCGGTGTCCAAATCAGCTTTTGAGAGCTGATGAAAGGACAGATCGAGATCGGGGACGGGGGTGGGATTACGCAGTCCTAGCGGGTCGATATTGGCCTTTTGATGACCACGGAAGCGGTAAGCGTTAATCAGCTGCAGGACTTTTACCTGCTTTTTGTTTTCACCGCTATCGGCAGCGGCGACTACACGGCCCGGACGACTTTCGCGCCCCAGCTGGTAGAACTGATCACGGACTGGGCTTAGTGGAACATCATGGGAGGCACTGCCCTCGGGACGCGGCAACTCATCAAAATAGCTGCGCCATTCGTCAGGGACAGACTCAGGATCGGCGAGGTACTGCTCGTAAAGCGCTTCCACGTAGTGAACATTGCCGCCACTAACGTGAGAGGAACGCCACATCAACTCCATTATGCCTTGTTGCATCTCTCGGTCACCCTGCACTGATGGGGTGGTATCGGTATCGTCGCAAACGTGCGGCGACATCGCTATTGCCCTGCCGGCGGGGCGGGACATTTGCCGGCGGCGCCGGCCAACGGCCGGAAACCCTGTTCATCTAGCTATACATCATCAAGCTATTCATCATCTAACGCGTCATACGGTGTTTCGTCTTCAGTTCATGCTCGAAAGCCGGTACCCAAGGCACCGGCTTTCAAACTTGTCTGACCAGCGGTGCGACGTGACGCCGCACCACGTGACAAACCCTATGATAACAAGCGAAGCGCCATGATTTAAGTGGCATTATTACCCAACTTAAGTGGCACACGCTTTTTTACTCAAATGTCATAGACTTAGGTAGCATCTGCAAGAAGCATTTCGCGGATTTTACCGATCGCCCGAGTGGGATTAAGGCCTTTTGGGCAAACCGCCACACAGTTCATGATGCCACGGCAACGGAACACCGAGAATGGATCTTCCAGATTGCTCAACCGCTCGCTGGTAGCCGTATCACGCGAATCGGCCAGGAAACGGTAAGATTGCAGCAAACCGGCTGGGCCAACGAACTTCTCTGGGTTCCACCAAAATGACGGGCAAGCCGTTGAGCAGCAGGCGCATAGAATACACTCATACAAGCCATCTAGCTTGTCGCGCTCTTCCGGCGACTGCAGGCGCTCAATGGCAGGCGGCGGCGTGTCGTTTTGCAGATACGGCTGAATACGCTCGTACTGCTTATAGAACAAGCCCATATCGACGACCATATCGCGAATAACCGGCAAGCCTGGCAGCGGACGCAGCACCAGCTTGTTGTTCTTCACAACGTCTGACAAAGGCGTAATACACGCCAAGCCATTTTTGCCGTTCATGTTCATGCCGTCGGAACCGCAGACACCTTCACGGCAGCTGCGGCGAAACGCCAAACCGCTGTCTTGTTCTTTCATGATATGAAGAACATCCAGCACCATCACATCGCGGCCTTTGGTATCGACCTGAAACTCCTGCATGTAAGGTGCGGAGTCGGTTTCCGGATTGTAGCGGTATACGGATACCTGAAGATTGGACATAGTGACTCCCTCTCGTCTATGCGGCGTTTAGTAGGTACGAACCTTAGGCTCGAACGTATCAACGGTTTTCGGCTTGAAGTTAACGTCGCGTTTTTTCAGCTCTTTCGTCGCTGGGAAGAAGAGCGAATGCTTCAGCCAGTTGACGTCATCACGGTCTGGATAGTCGTAGCGCGAGTGGGCGCCGCGGCTCTCTTTACGCTCAAGGGCAGCGATCGCCGTCGCTTCTGCCACTTCCATCAAGTTATCAAGCTCTAACGCTTCAACACGCGCGGTGTTAAAGGCATTGGACTTGTCAGGCAGGTGAGCATTAGCAATACGCCCACGCAGTTGCGCTAGCTTATCGACGCCTTCCAGCATGTTTTTCTCTTCGCGGAATACGCCGAAGGAAGTCTGCATGATGTCCTGAAGCTCAGCTTTCAGCTCAGGAATGCTTTCGCCGCCTTCAGACTCGTTCCAGCGCGTGATCCGCTTCATGGCTGACTCAATATCAGACTCGGAAGCATCCAGGTACTCAATGCCTGCGTTCAGCGCGCCTTCGATAAACATGCCAGCGGCACGGCCGAAAACCACGAGATCCAGCAGTGAGTTACCGCCCAAGCGGTTAGCACCGTGAACAGATACACACGCCGCTTCACCACAGGCAAACAGACCGTTAACGATATGATCGTTACCGCTCTCATCCTGGGTAATCGCCTGACCATGAATATTGGTCGGAATACCGCCCATCATATAGTGGCAGGTCGGCACGACCGGGATCGGGTCTTTTGCCGGGTCGACGTGAGCAAAGGTCTTAGAAAGCTCAACGATACCGGGCAGACGCTTGCCAAGCACTTCTTCACCCAGGTGATCAAGCTTCAAGAAGACGTGATCGCCCTTCTCGCCGCAGCCACGACCTTCGAGGATTTCCATGACCATCGAACGAGCCACAACGTCACGGCCGGCCAAATCTTTGGCGTTCGGCGCGTAGCGTTCCATGAACCGCTCGCCGTCTTTATTGATCAGGTAGCCACCTTCACCACGGCAACCTTCTGTGACCAGCGTGCCCGCACCGTAAATACCGGTCGGGTGGAACTGCCACATTTCCATGTCCTGCATCGGGAAGCCAGCGCGCAGCGCCATGCCGATACCGTCGCCGGTATTGATCAAGGCGTTAGTAGTAGAAGCATAAATACGGCCTGCACCACCGGTCGCGAGTACCGTGGCCTTGGATTTAACGTGAACCACTTCACCCGTCTCGATGCACATGGCGATACAGCCAACCACATCACCGCTGGCGTTCTTGACCAGATCCACCGCGTACCACTCGTTGAGGAACACGGTGTCGTTCTTCAAGTTGTTCTGATAAAGCGTGTGCAACAGTGCGTGGCCGGTACGGTCGGCGGCTGCACAGGTACGTGCCGCCTGACCGCCTTCACCAAAGTTCTTCGACTGACCACCGAACGGACGCTGATAAATACGACCGTTATCTAAACGCGAGAACGGCAACCCCATGTGCTCGAGCTCAAATACCGCTTTCGGGCCTTCAGAACACATATACTCGGCCGCGTCCTGGTCAGCGATATAATCGCCGCCTTTAACGGTGTCGTACATGTGCCAGCGCCAGTCATCATTCGGGTCATCGGACGCGATCGCACAGGTAATGCCACCCTGGGCAGATACGGTGTGAGAGCGGGTCGGGAAAACTTTCGATAACACGGCCGTCTTTTTACCGGACTTCGCCAGTTCCAAAGCGGCTCGCAGGCCAGAGCCACCACCACCAATGATAATGGCGTCAAACGTCAGGCTACGCAGATTAGACATGTAATCAAGCTCCCCACAGAATTTGAATGCCCCACACCAAGTACACGAAAATGCCCAGGATGATGACAGCTTGGACACCCACGCGCAGGCGAGTGGACTTGAGATAGTCGGTGGTGACGGTCCACAGGCCGATCCAGGCGTGTGCAGCTAAGGCGACAAAGGCCAATAGCGAGAAAATCCGCATCCACGTTTGGTTGAACAGGCCGCTCCACGCGTAGTAATCGAGATCGGGATTAAACAGCAGAAAGGCAACGATAAAGACCGTGTAGACGGCCAGAATCACCGCAGAAACGCGCTGCATCAGCCAGTCAGAAAGCCCACTACGGCCAAAACTTGTGATGTTAGTTACCATACCCAAACTCCTGCCAGAATAATCAGAACGGCACTGACCACGACGGTGATCTGCGCTTTTTGTACGCCACCTTCAAGGGTCACACCAATGTCGACATCCATCAGCAGGTGCTTAATGCCTGCGACAAAGTGGAATGCCAGGGCGGACAACAGCCCCCAAGCAATGAACTTAGCCAAGAAATTATTGGCCAGCACATCGCTAACGGCGTCAAAACCCGCCGGAGATGACAAGGATTTACCCAGCGCCCAAAAAGCGAAAATCAGGCCAACGAACAGGATGACACCCGTAATACGGTGTGCGATCGACGTCAGGGCCGGCAGTGGGAAATGGATCGTAGTAAGGTCTAGGTTTACGGGTCGTTTGCTATTCACGGCTTTGTACACACTCTCTTGGCCCGCTCTGCGACAGGTCGGGCATGGCCCGAGCGGGCGGTGGTTGCTGGAAGGGGCTCGGCCGTTGCCAAGTCGGGCACGACCACCTACCTGCCGGTCGCGCGCCGTGGATTATAAGAACCTTCGCCCTCGCTTACAAACCGAACTCAAGCTTAACTCGACTATGGTGCAAGAAAATTGCCATCATTCGGATTCGATTTTGCGCTGCAGCATCGCTATAGTGACGATAGAGTAGCAATTTGATAAGCCTGTTAACATCTCATGTTAAACTATTGTTAACATATCGCCGGTCTTTTAACGCTTTGTCATATTGTAGATTTTTAATTCTTATACAACACTCATCATAATAACAATTTTTGTACAATACGCAGCTAGCGCTTAGGCTAATTGACAAAATGTCGCACACTTCTATAGTGGGCAGGCCTTTTCGCCGGCGCGGTATGCGCAGCAATGACTTTACGTCCCAACCCGAATTCGAAAGGAGGCCAGCATGGCTGACAGGAAAGCGACATTGACGGTAGACGGTCTTGATAAACCGATCGAGCTACCCATGTATTCCGGCACACTTGGCCCCGACGTCATCGACGTACGCGGTTTAGGCGCTGAAGGCCTGTTCACCTACGATCCCGGCTTCATGGCCACCTCTTCCTGCCAGTCTGCCATCACCTATATTGATGGCGGCAAGGGCGTACTGCTTCACCGCGGCTACCCCATCGACCAGCTGGCCAAAGAGTCTAATTTCGTAGAAGTGTGCTACACCCTGCTGTTTGGTGAGCTACCTAACGATGTGCAGTACGCTGATTTTGAATCGCGCATTCGTAACCACACCATGGTTCACGATCAGATCAACAACTTCTTTAAAGGGTTCCGCCGCGACGCGCACCCGATGTCTATCCTTTGTGGCGTAGTTGGTGGCCTAGCCGCTTTCTATCATGACCATATGGACATCACTCAAGAAGAAGACCGTATCATCAGCGCGATCCGTCTGATTGCTAAAATGCCGACGCTGGCGGCCATGTCGCACAAGTATAATGTGGGTCAGCCGTTCAACTATCCGCGCAACGACCTGAGCTATGCAGAGAACTTCCTCTACATGATGTTCAGCAACCCGTGCGAAGAGTACAAAATCAACCCGGTATACGCGAAAGCCATGGACCGCATCTTTATGCTGCATGCGGACCACGAGCAGAACGCTTCTACTTCTACGGTACGCCTGGCAGGTTCCACGGGCGCTAACCCGTTCGCCTGTATCAGCGCAGGTATTGCGGCACTTTGGGGCCCCGCTCACGGCGGTGCTAACGAAGCCGTACTGGCCATGCTTGACGAAATCGGCGAAGACTCCGAAGAGAACATCCAGCGCTTTGTTGATAAAGCCAAGGATAAAGACGACTCGTTCAAGCTAATGGGCTTCGGCCACCGTGTTTATCGCAACTTTGATCCGCGCGCCAAGGTAATGAAAGAGACCTGCGACGAAGTACTCGCAGAGCTCGGCATGGCCGACGACCCGCAGCTCAAAATTGCCAAGCGTCTTGAGCAGATCGCCCTTGAAGATGAATACTTCATCGAGCGTAAGCTGTATCCGAACGTTGATTTCTATTCAGGCATCATTTTGAAAGCAATGGGCATCCCCACCAATATGTTCACCGTGATTTTTGCAGTATCGCGTACCATTGGCTGGATTTCCCATTGGAACGAAATGCTCAGCGAAAGCTACAAAATCGGCCGTCCGCGTCAGCTCTACATTGGCCACGACCAGCGCGACTACCCGAAAAAATAAATCAACACCCCGCTTGATCAAAGGCCACCTTCGGGTGGCCTTTTGCGTATGGCCCCTTCCACGCTGGCATTACATCAAGCTACCCACCAGCGACGTGAGCCAACAACAGCTTCTACACGGTTTATAGCTTGCGCCGCCACACTAACGTGAGCTTGAGCAATTTCACCGTCTGATGGCCTACCATGATGCCCGTGGTAACCACCACCTGCTGACTTCGCTGGATACCATCATTAATTAGTCAATTTTGAATCAGCCATTGCGCTAAATCACCACCATTAAAACGCCTGAGCGCCTCCTAATATCGCTTGACTTTTTTACTTTCCGGCCTTGCCCAGGGTTTTCCACACTATCTGTGGATAACCCTGTTCACAACCACTTCAAAACGTCCCGTAATCGCCATGGGCAGTGGGCCAGCCTTAAATTGGTCATTTTTTGACCTAATATAAGTTACTGTTTTTAAACGATTTAAGTTCTGTTGAAGTTTTTTTGCGTCAACAACAAGGGGTTGTGCACAACCTTGAAACCAGAATCGCAAAAGTGGACAAGTCAAGCATAAAATCGCCCAAAAAAGTGACGATTTATAGCTTTTTTGTGAACGGCGGGAACGCAAAAATCCAGCAAATGAGAAGGCTCATTGCCAGGAAAATAACATTAGAAAGGGAGTATTAAGTAGTGGCGTCCCATAGGGGGTTCGAACCCCTGTTACCGCCGTGAAAGGGCGGTGTCCTAGACCACTAGACGAATGGGACGTATAACACTAGACATATAACGCTAAAAGCGTATCTTCCCGAGCAACTATTCACATGCTGTGGATCACATGCTGCTGAATTGGTGGAGCCTAGCGGGATCGAACCGCTGACCTCAACACTGCCAGTGTTGCGCTCTCCCAGCTGAGCTAAGGCCCCACATGTCGCGAAGACGGAGCGTATAATACTGATTCCCCTGGCCTTCGTCAACATGAAAAACGCCAATTACTTAAAGATAAGAAATTGGCGCTAGCACTATCTCAATTGCGGTTAGCTGATGTTACTAAGCTCTTTCACAGAGCTATTTCACGAAGCTATTTCACGAAACTCTTTTTCAAAGCGCTTCGCCTGTTTCTTAGAGACGCCACCCAACACCTCTATCGCGCTGCGCAGGCGAGCCCGGGTAACGTCGGAGCCAAGAATCGCCATGGCGTCCATAACCGAGGTGCTGGACGTACTGCCGGTAATCGCAATAAACACCGGTGCCAGAAACGCTTTCATTTTCAAATCAAAATGCTCGGACAGCAGCTTAACTTCGCTCAGTAGCGCCTCTTTATTCCAAGCCGAGACGCCTTCAAACCGCCAAACAAGGAACTGGAGCAATTTTACCAGCTCTTCATCCTCAAGCTTCACACTCTCAAACGACTCTTTAGTCAGTGCCGGTAAGCCCGAGAAGAAGTGCCCTGCCAACGGCATGACCTGGGAGAGCGTTTCTACCCGCGGCCGTACCTGCGGCAGAATCTGCTTAATATAGGCTTCATTGAAGGCCCACTCACGCAGCGCGCTTAACAGTGCATCATCGTCCAAGTCTTCACGAATATAGACGCCGTTCAGCCAGGTCAGCTTCTCCAGGTCGAATACAGGGCCGCCTAACGAGACACGCTGCACATCAAATTCTGCCATCATTTCTTGCAGACTGAATTTCTCGCGCTCATCGGGCATTGACCAGCCCATCCGCCCCAAATAGTTGGTGACGGCCTGGGGTAAAAAGCCCATCCGGCGGTAATAGTTGATCGACGTTGGGTTCTTGCGCTTGGAGAGTTTGGATTTATCCGGGTTGCGCAGCAGCGGCATATGGCAAAGTTGCGGCATTTCCCAACCAAAATACTCATACAGCAACTGGTGCTTTGGTGCGGAGTTAATCCACTCCTCCCCACGCAACACATGAGTGATTGCCATTAAATGGTCGTCGACCACGTTGGCTAAATGGTAGGTAGGCATGCCATCTGATTTGAGCAAAATTTGCGCGTCTACCTGCGCCCACTCCACCTCGATCATGCCACGCAGCATGTCCTTAACAACGCACACGCCTTCGGCGGGCACATTCATGCGCACTACATAAGGCCAGCCCTCTTGCTCACGGCGCGCTTGCTCTTGTGCATCCAGCGCTAAATCTGCAGGTTTTAAGGCCAGCTGCAATCCTGCTGCTTTGCGTGTCTCACGCAGCTCATCCAGCTCTTCACTGGTGCGGTAGCACTTAAACGCATGACCGGCATCCAAAAGTTTTTGAGCGTGTTGGGCATAAATGTCGCCACGCTCGCTTTGCCGATAGGGGCCATAGGGGCCACCCACATCAGGGCCTTCATCCCACTCAAGACCCAGCCAGCTCAATGAATCGAGAATCATCTGCTCTGATTCAGGCGTAGAACGCACCCGATCAGTGTCTTCAATACGAAGGATAAATTGGCCGCCATACTGACGAGCAAAACATAGATTAAAAAGCGCGATGTAAGCCGTACCAACGTGGGGGTCCCCTGTCGGAGAAGGCGCGATGCGAGTACGTACGGTCATGAAAACGTCCTATTGGCAAAAATGCATGGCGTTATTATACGCACCTTAGGCGCAACCAACAGCGGCACCCAGGGAACAACTAGCGCAAGAAAGCGTCAGAGAAATTAACTCAACGCTATTTGTCCACTAATGCGCGCTAAAGCACAATCGCTTAGTATGGCACCATAGCAACCCCTTGGACGTATACTCCAAGGTTGAGCAAGACCAATAACGAACGCATGTTCGTAGCGCCACTATTTATATTGAAAATGACTACTATAGTTAGTGGAAGACATTCACGAGCTTTTTAGCTCATCATCAGGAAAACGAAATGGAATCGCTAGGCTCACGGATCAAGCAACTGCGGCTTAGGGCCAAGCTCAACAAAGCTGCCCTTGCACGCAAAGTTGGCGTGTCAGATGTCACCATTTCTTATTGGGAATCTGGGGCGATCAAACAGATCGGTCACGAACGCTTAGTTGCGCTCGCTGACGCCCTCGACTGCTCCCTGGCAACACTATTGGAAGGTGATAGCGCACCCGAGCTATTAACGTTGACCCATACTGGTCCTCTCCCCTGGGAACAGGTACAGGCAACCACCATTAAAGTGCCCAGTCATTTGCCGTTGAATATCGACTGGAAAGCACCATGTGTGATGGCAACCCCTGGCCAAGGTACAGATTTTTCGCCCGTTAACGCTGGCGACTTACTGCTGCTCGGGCCTACTCATGTGTTTCATAAAGCGGGCCACTACGTGGTGCAACGCGACGATCGTTTCGTCATTGAGCACTTCACTAAAGCACCCAGTGACACATCGATTCATGCAGTACTATTAGCCCAATGGCATCCTGCCTAAAGCGTCTACCTCCCCGGACTCTCTAGCACCTCCACCTGGTCACGCGTTTGCCTTGGCTCACTCCCCACCAGGAAACGCTGTGAGTAGGTGGCCACCTGGCCCAGCCCGTGGCGGGATTGGCTGACAAGCTCTCCCGCCAGGTGCTGGCCCTCGTGGCCAATACGCGCCTGCACGGCGACTGGCTGCACGCTGCCTTCCGAGACTTCCACACGGACATCGTATCCGCCATCGGGCAGCCCACTGCCAGAGCCAAACGGGCCGGCTGCAAACTGGCCATTTTCGATTTGCGTTCTGGCCTGCCAGCGCACCCGGCTGATCTCACGCTCGACTACAATGCGTACTTGGGTGCCATCCGGTAAGTTGCTTTTGCCTTCCACCATTAAGCGCCGATCGCTACGTAAGGCGACCTGCGTCGATATCTCGACAACAAGCGGCTCTACTTCTACCTCAGCAATTTCCGACTCCGTCACCGGGGCTTCAGGGGTGCCCTCAGGTTGCGCGGAGGAAACCGTGTCCGTTGACGGCTCCTCCATGTCGCTACAGCCTGCCAATAGCGCAACTACCACTACCAAAATGCCAACATTGCCTATTACCTTGCGCATACGAACTCCGAAACATTACTTGTCCTGCAGCTTACCACTGCATCGCCGCTACCACAGTCGAATACTCGACTTTGGCCCCGCTACACGCGCCGCTTCCGGTACAATGTGCTTATCGTGCTAACAAGACACTTCTAGGAGCAGCGGATTTGGACATCATCTGGTGGTTGGCATATGTAGCGCTGGGCGGCTTTGTTGGCTTGATGGCAGGTTTATTAGGGATTGGCGGCGGTGGCATTATGGTGCCGATTTTAACGTCGCTATTTGTACTTCAAGGTGTGCCCCATGAACATCTCGCCCACTTGGCGTTAGGCACTGCCATGGCGTCTATTATCCCTGCGTCTACCGCCAGCCTGCTTTCACACCATCGGCACAAGGCGGTACGCTGGGACATCGTACGGTTTATTACCCCCGGTATTTTAGTCGGCACGTTTTTAGCTACCTTTATCGCCGCACTGATCCCCACCCGTAGCCTAGCCATCTTTTTCGCCTGTTTTATGGTGCTAATGTCACTCCAGATGTTGGCAAACATCAAGCCCAAACCGAACCGCGGCCTACCTAGCCCGATGGGAGTAAGCGGAGTGGGCCTGGGCATCGGTGGTATTTCAGCGCTCGTGGCGATTGGTGGCGGCTCACTAACCGTGCCCTTCCTCACCTGGTGCAACGTTAAACTCCCCCGCGCGATTGGCACCTCGGCAGCGGTTGGGCTGCCCATCGCCGTTGCCGGGGCGCTGGGTTACATCATTAATGGTTGGAGTACAGCCGGGCTGCCTAGTGCCGCGCTAGGCTATGTTTATCTTCCTGCGTTTCTACTAATGGCACCGTTCAGCATCCTCACCGCTCCGATTGGTGCCAAGCTCGCCCACAAGCTACCCGTCGCGCTACTCAAGCGCGTGTTCGCGTTTATGTTGATGGGGCTGGCGCTGCAGATGGTATATGCGGTGTTTACGGCGTGAGGAAGAGCGGATAGCGTTAAACTCAAGCGCGCCCTTTGAGGCTGCGCGGAGTAACCTAAAAAATAATGCCCTGGCCATCTTTAATGGCCGGGGCATTTTGCATCTATCGAGCGCGAACCTCTACGCTGTCTGCGATCAGCTGATTACAGGCGTTGATCGAGCCACTTTTTCACGTCCAACTGCTCGCGCTTATCACTCGGCAATTCATCACGGATCATCTCTTCTCCCTTGTGAAGCGCCGTAATGGGAGCGGAAGCGGACAGCACCGTGTTCAGCATATAAAGCACTTCATAACCCTGCTGGCGGTTAAATAGCGTGCTGTCAGGCTCACCCGTGACGCGTGAATCATCAGGTGCCGCTGCCCAATCGTAGTGATCCAGGCTCATGTTCGTTTGAGTAAAATTAGCCATTTAGCACCTCGTTCATCCAATGAAATCGCCCCTAAAATCTGGGGCCGTAGCCGCCTCCTTCATGGCGACACCCCCAGCGTAGCAAAGAATTTCATTTATGCTCGCCCAATCACGGCGCTGTGGCATATACCCTGCTATGTGCTGCGCGCCCTTTCTTACGTACAATGGCGCGCATACATCACACTACCTCTGAAAAAGTTCTCAAGGTGTACCAGGTTTTTAGGCATCAGCTGTTAAAACTGCTTGGTACAATTTGGTACATCAGGTGCGTGAATTACGGTTTTAAGAGGCAATGACTGCACTCAGTGCAGCAACAGTGTTACTAAATGACTAATTTACTTAAAGAAAATAGTGCAGATCGTGGGCGGCTTTTTTCGGTCGCGCCCATGATGGATTGGACAACCCGCGATTTTAGAGCGCTAGCACGCACCTTAACCAAGCGGACGCTGCTGTATACCGAGATGGTCACGACCGGTGCGATTTTGCACGGAACGCCCCGTGAGCGCTTTTTGGGCTATAGCGAAGTAGAGCATCCGCTTGCATTGCAGTTAGGCGGCAGCGATGCCGGTGAGCTGGCTGAGTGTGCGGCGATTGCTGAGGCGTGGGGTTATGATGAGGTGAACCTGAACGTGGGTTGCCCGAGTGACCGTGTGCAGAACAATATGATTGGCGCGTGCTTGATGGGTTACCCCGAAAAGGTGGCCGAGGCAGTGCGGGCGATGCAGGCTGTGGTGTCTATTCCGGTCACGGTGAAGTGCCGTATTGGCATTGATGACCAGGATGAGGACGCTGACCTTGAGCGGTTTATCGCTATCGTCGCTGACGCAGGCTGCGAGGTGTTTACCGTTCACGCTCGTAAGGCGTGGCTGCAAGGCTTATCGCCCAAGCAGAACCGCGATGTGCCGCCGCTTAATTACCCCCGCGTTCACCGGTTAAAGCAGAGCCGACCTGAATTGCATATCGGCATTAACGGCGGCATTAAAACGCTGGCCGAGTGCCAAGAGCAGCTTACCCATGTGGATAGCGTGATGGTGGGGCGCGAGGCGTATCAAAACCCTTGGCTGCTCGCCGGCGTCGATGAACAGCTATTTGGTGAACAAGGCCCGGCGGCGAGCCGCTTGGATGCCGCGAACGCTTTCCGGCCTTATATTCAGCAGCGCTTGGATGAAGGCGCAAAGCTGAATCACATTACCCGTCACCTGCTGGGCTTGTTCCAGGGTTGCCCCGGCGGCAGGCGTTTTCGGCGTCATTTGTCGGAACACGCCCATAAAGAAGGCGCCGGTTTGCGCCTATTTGATGACGCGCTTAGCTTGGTGAATGAACCCGAGTGCGTGGCATAAAAAACCCGCTACGCAAGCGTAGCGGGTTCGTCTTCCTAGTAGCGTAGGCTTATTAACCGTTTTCGCGGCGGTTCGCCATTACGCCCTGCTCGACACGCTCACCGATCGTTTGGTCGACGTTTTTCCAGTACTCAAATACCCGTGATAGCACCGGCTCTTCAACACCATCGGAAACGTGGCCCACAATGTTGTTGACCAATCGGTCGCGGGCAGCGTCATCCATTACCTTATTGACCAAGTCATTGGCTTGGTTAAAATCGCCATCGCCTGGGCGCAACGTGTAGGCGGCACGAACCAGTTCGCCGTCCGTCTCCCATACCGCATCTTCTGGGTACCTTTCTGGGTTGGCGTGCGCGCCCCCTTTGCTATTAGGTGCGTACACTGGGTCGGTGGAGTGGTTAATACGCATCTTGCCACCCTGGCTGTAGCTGTTCACCGGAACCTTGGGCGCGTTAACAGGGATATGTTGGTAGTTCACCCCTAAACGCGCACGGTGCGCATCAGCGTAGGAGATTACCCGCGCCAACAGCATTTTATCCGGTGAGAAACCGGTGCCCGGTACGGCATTGCTGGGCTGAAACGCTGCCTGCTCGATTTGCGAGTGGAAATCGACGGGGTTGCGATCCAACGTCATCTTGCCTACTTCTTGCAGCGGGTAGTCGCCGTGGGGCCACACCTTGGTCAAATCGAAGGGGTTGATGTGGTAGGTCTTGGCATCTTCAAACGGCATGATCTGAACTTGCAGCGTCCAGGTGGGATAATCGCCGCGTTTGATGGCATCGAACAGGTCACGGCGATGGTAGTCGGCATCCGCACCCGCCATTTGATCGGCCTGTTCCTGGGTCATGCACTTAATGCCCTGGTCCGTCTTGAAGTGGTACTTCACCCAAAAGCGCTCGCCTTCAGCGTTCACCCACATATAGGTGTGGCTTGAATAGCCATTCATGTGGCGCCAAGTGGCGGGGATACCACGATCGCCCATTAGCCAGGTTACCTGATGGGCAGATTGCGGAGAAAGCGTCCAGAAGTCCCACTGCATATCGTGATCACGCAAGCCGTTATCCGCTCGACGCTTTTGTGAGTGGATAAAGTGCTGGAATTTGAGCGGATCGCGAACGAAGAACACAGGGGTATTATTACCCACCATGTCGAAGTTGCCCTCTTCGGTATAAAACTTCAGCGAGAAGCCACGAGGATCACGCCAAGTGTCTGGGCTACCCGCCTCACCGGCCACTGTAGAAAAACGCGCCAGCATCTCGGTTTTCTTGCCCGGCTGGAGAAAATCCGCCTTGGTGTATTGACTAACGTCGTGAGTTACTTGGAAGTGACCAAAGGCGCCGCTCCCTTTTGCGTGGGGCTGACGATTCGGAATCATTTCCCGGTTAAAGGCAGCCATCTGCTCCATCAAGTAGTGATCATGCAGAACGATCGGCCCATCGGGGCCTACTGAAAGTGAGTGTTCATCACTGTTGACTGCTATACCCGCATCCGTTGTGGTGTGTTTTGGTTTATCGCTCGTCATCGCTTTTCCTCCATGTCACGGTAGACGTGGCGTATGATCGCCACTCGTTCTAGTACGATGAAAGCTTGGCTATTTGTCTTTTGTTGTCATTTTAGTAGCCGCTAACAAAGCCCATCATAGGTATAGTCAACGAGTCGCTAACTTGCCATTCGCGAAGGCTATCGTTTGCCTATCAGCTCAATAGCTTTTACTTATGAAAAGCCATTAAAAGAATGAATCAGTGGGCGGTACTAAGCTGGAGTTAAAGCTTTCAACGGCGGTTTCAGCCTCTTCAATTTCATCAAAACGGGCAATATGAAACAGCGCTTCACCCTCGTTGGCCAATGGCAAGCGGCTCATACCAATCACGATGCCATCCGCAACAGCACGCACTTCACCCTCGTCATTACCAAAGGGGTCAGCCACTTTGCCCAGCACTTCGCCTTTGGCAACGCGGGCACCCAGGCGCACCTTGGGACGCAAAATACCGTCGATCGGCGCACGCGCCCAGCTTGACCCATTGGCCAATTCGGCGGGTGCTGGCGTGCGACGGCGCTGCTCGCCAGTCAGCATGCCTAGGCGCCGCATTACCCGCAGTACACCGCGCACGCCGGGAGCAATCGCCCACTCGTCAAATCGCAACGCTTCGCCTGCTTCATAGGTCAATACCGGAATGCCGCGCGTCTGGGCGTAATGGCGAAGGCTGCCTTCACGCAGTTCCGCATTGAGCACCACGGGCGCTCCGAAAGCATCGGCCATACGCTCGGTTTCACTGCCTGGGCTCAATTGAGCGCGGATCTGGGGCAGGTTAGTGCGATGAATGGCGCCTGTGTGGAGATCAATAATGTGGGTGGCGTGATCGACGATTTGTTCACGGAACAGCGCGGCAATCCGCCCGCCTAACGAACCCGATTCGCTGCCTGGAAAGCAGCGATTAAGATCGCGCCGATCAGGCAGGTAGCGCGTTTGCTGTAAGAAACCAAACACATTCACCACCGGCACAGCGATTAAAGTGCCGCGAATGCTATTGATCGCTTTTGCGCGTAATACCCGGCGAACAATTTCCACCCCGTTGATTTCATCACCGTGAATACCACCACACACCAGCATCACAGGGCCATCCTTACGGCCGTGAACCACTTCGACTGGAATATGCAGCGGCGTATGGGTATATAAACGCGCCACCGGCACATCCACTTGTAAGCGTTGGCCGGGCATAATGGTATGTTCGCCCAACTTAAAAGGAGCTCGCGCCATGCTTTATGTCCTGTTTTTAATCGGTTATTTTCGCGATGTTAGTAAGGTTCAAAGCTAGTAACATTGCCTGTTTATACGCTTTCACTGGCAAAATGACGAATTTGTTAACTTACGTTATGCGTTGAGTCAATTATCCATACAGTTTTGAATGTAAATACTCACTCGCTTAGGTTAAAATATGACCATACAGAGTTGATAACGAGGTTCCGTTTCCATGGCAAGAAAGACCAAAGCTGAAGCTGCTGCTACTCGCGAAGCGCTGCTTGAAGCTGCAGAAGAGGTATTTTTTGCCAAAGGCGTGGCACGCACATCGCTTGAGCAAATTGCTCGCCATGCGGGCCTCACCCGCGGTGCTGTCTATTGGCATTTCAAGAATAAAGGCGACCTGTTCATGGCATTGGTTGAACAGGTGCGCATGCCCTTCCAGTCGTTAATGGATGAAGTCGACAAAACGGACACCGCCCTATCACCGTTAGAAGCGATACGTCTTGCCTGCCATGCGGGTTTGGTGCGCCTTGAACAACCGTCGTACCAACGGATACTGTCGATTTTACTGCACCGCTGCGAGTTCTTCAGCGACATTAACCCGCTTGATATGCAAGAAGAGATCGGTAACGAGTGTTACCAGGAAATGCTGGCGGTATTTGTACAGGCTAAAGAGCAGCAACTACTGCGCGAAGATTTAAGCCCGGAAGTAGCAACACGGCTAATGCAATCCATGTTGGGTGGTCTTTTCCATGATTGGTTGCGTAATCCTGACGCTTTTGCAATACGTGAACGCGGCGGCGAGCTGATCGATACCTCTATTCGTATGATGCAGCGTTAAACACCTCACCCATCCCTCGCTGCAATGCAGCAAATATGCTACTACTGGCGCTATGTCTAGCCGTGTGAGCATTCTATGGATACCCTGGAGTTTGTTCGCGTACGCGAATTAGAAGTTGCCGTACGCATTTGGAACCCTTCCGCCCCCCGCACGCTTATCGCTTGGCATGGACTTGCTCGCCACGGCGGTGACTTTAGCGCACTGGCGCGTGAACTGGGCAGCGAATGGCGTATTCTTGCACCCGATACGCCAGGCCGCGGGTTATCGAGTTGGTCGTTATTTCCAGCTCACGACTACCTTTATAGCCATTACGTGACGGTCGCCATCGCTCTATTAGATCACTTTAAACTTGATAACGTTGATTGGCTGGGCACGTCGATGGGTGGCCTGTTAGGCATGCTGATCGCTGCTGATCCAGAACACAGCGCGCGGATCTCTCGGTTAATCCTGAACGATGTAGGGCCTGAATTGAATCAACAGGGGCTGGTTGCCCTTTCCAGCTACTTTGGCGTTGCCCACCGTTTCTCAAGCTTTAGCGAGCTCCATCAGGAACTCACTCAGCACTACGCAAGTTTCGGCATCACTAAGGAGTCCGCTTGGCGTGAACTAGCGCTGAACAGTGCCCGTCGGTTGCCAGACGGTAGCTGGACGTATCACTTTGACCCTCGCATTGGCGAGCAGTTTGTGCACGATACACCGCGCGACACCTGGGCCGACTGGGAGAGTATTCGCTGCCCGGTGATGGTTATTCGCGGCGAAGAATCAACCCTGTTAGATGCCGAAACGCTGCCCCGCATGGCTGAAACACAGCCTACGCTTGTCACCCTGACCGTACCGAACTGCGGCCACGCCCCCATGTTGGATCAATCTGCACAGGTCGATCCCATTCGCCGCTTTTTAAACCACCCCGTACCACACCCAATTCCAGGCAAGTCATCGCAACCCGGCACTGGCTGGCATTACATCTGGCAGCACCCAGTGCAGTGGTTGGCGCATCAGTGGCGGCGGTGGTGGAAATAAACCGGGATGCCCAAGCCTTGGGCATCCCGGCGGCGACCCTCAATGCGCGTAATAACTCAGTGAGAGGCCGAGTAATGGCTAGCAGGGTGATGTTTTTTGCTTAACCGCAGTTTATTCAAACGAACACGTGTCTCCAGATACTCTTGCTCAGTGACACTGCGGTAAGCCCCCTCTTTAGGCAGGTACTTCACCAATACCCGGCGCTCGCCCTGTACAGGTAAGGCGTCGCGTTTGCTGAGCAGCTTTACTGTGCTGTTAGGCTCATCATCAATTACCGCAAACGCCTGTTCGCCCTCCCCCTGGCGCTCGGTCACCACTACCGTTTGGCCAAGCAAACACCGCCGGGTAAAGGGGCGGTAGCGATGCAGCACGCGGTGTAACGCATTACAAAGCGCCGCCGCCACGGGCGAGGCGATCACCAAGGTGGCCCAAAGCACCACCACGCCGACCGGAATACGTATTAAACCGAGCGGCAGCCAGCGCAACACTAGCAGTTCGATCGCGACGGTGAGTGCCGCCGCAATGGTTAGAATGACCGTTAATGCCAGCGTTGCGGGAACGCCCGCAAAGCCTAAAGAAACTAAAGTGCTAGCCAGATGATCTTCTTTTAAGCTATCGCGCTCAAACAGTTCCAAAGGGGCCAAACGGATAATCACTAGTAGCCAATAGAGCGCTAATAGCCCAAGTAGAAACGTAAACACAATGCTCGGGAATTGCGTCGCTGCGTGCAGTAGCTCGTTCATGGCGTCCTCCTCTCCCGGTACTTAGCCAGGGATGTATTGTACTTTCAGCTTAGTCGACATTAGCTTTTTAGTGCCACTTTTACTTTGACTTAGGTCATTACGACAAAAAAAGGGTGCCACCCGAAGGTGGCACCCATCTCTTTACACATTGGTTTATTCGCTAGGAGCTAAACCTTAGTGGTCATGCTCCAGCGCTGGCTTGTGGGAAGCATGCTTTTTACCCTTCATTTTGCGTCCCAGCCAGTCAGAGGCTGTCGCAATCATGGCGTAGAAGCTGGGAATGAACAGACTACCCAGGGTAGCGACAGAGAACATACCCATGGCCACCGTGGTACCGATGTGGTGGCTGCTCACGTCGCTGGCGCCGGTCGCCAAGGCCAACGGTAAAGTACCGAAAATAAACGCTAGCGAGGTCATTACGATGGGACGGAAACGCAACTCTGCCGCGGTAATCGCCGCCTCACGAATGGTTTTACCCTGCTCTTTACGCTGAAGTTCGGCGAACTCGACGATCAGAATAGCGTTTTTCGCCGCAAGCCCGACCACCACCAGCATACCGATCTGCACATACACACTGGTGTCCAGCCCGCGCAGCACGATGCCACCTATACCACCGAGGAAGGCAAAGGGGGTTGCGGTCAGAACCGCCAGAGGCAACGACCAACTCTCGTACTGAGCCGCCAGAATCAGGAACACCATCAATAGCCCGAAGACTATCGCCAGAGTCGCGGCATTACCCAGGTTCGACTCCTGGTACGCCGTACCGGTCCAACCCATGCCCCAGTTGGTTCCCAGCGTTTCCTGAACCACCTGCTCCATCGCTTCAATCGCCTGCGCCGAGCTATAGCCAGGTGCGGGATTACCCTGGAACTGAGCACCGGCGTAAACACCGAAGCGTGATACCACAGACGGACCCGTTTGACGCTCAAGCTCAACAAACTCCGAAAGCGGAATACGCTCACCATTACCGCCGCGAACATAAACGCTGCTAACGTCTTCTGGCGTTTTTCGGAATTCATCCTCGTTTTGCAGGTACACCTGGAAGTTACGATTTTGATAGCTAAAGTAGTTCACAAAGCCGTTACCAAACGTATTGGCCAGGGCTGAGTTAATGTTTTCAAGCCCAACGCCGTAACTCAGCGCTTTCTGCTGGTCGATGTTAGCCCGGTAAGAGGGTACATTGACATTGAAGGTGGTGAAAACCCGACTTAACGCAGGGTGCTGGTTAGCCTGCTGCATAATTTGCAGCGACGCTTCGTACAGCTCCCGCGGCGTTGCCCCTTCAAAAGACTGCAAATAACCGGTAAAACCGCCCGTCGTCGAAAGCCCCATAATGGGCGGCACGTTAAAGGCCATTGCGGAGCCACCATCAATACTCGCGCCCAAACCCATAATTTGGCCTACGAGATCGCTAGCCGTCAGATCACGCTCTGCCCAGGGATGCATATTGACGAACATAATCCCGCGCGCAGTATTAACAGCGCCTGAGAGAATATCGTAACCGGCAATAGCCGAGGAGTATTCCACACCGGGAATTGCTTCAACCTCAGCACTGAGTTTTTCCATATAGCGCTGGGTACGGTCAAGTGAGGCCGCATCCGGCAGCGAAACGCTCACTAACACGATGCCCTGATCAGTCTCGGGTACCAGCGTTGAAGGCGTATTGGCATATAACCAGAAAGAGCCCGCCCCTGTAGCTATCGTTAACGCTAACGCTAACACCCAAAAACGCACTAAGCCCTTTACTACCCACATATAGGCCGCAGTAATACCTGCAAACATGCGGTCAAACAGGCGTAGCGGGGTATGCAAGGCACGCTTGAACTTAGACTGTCCGGCGCCGGCAATTTTATGCTTGATAAAAATCGCTGACAGAGCAGGCGTAAAGGTCAACGCCATTACCGCCGAGAGGGCTACCGATATCGCCACGGTAATCGCAAACTGCTGATAAATCTGCCCCGTGAAGCCACCCAAGAAAGCCACTGGAACAAACACCGCCGCCATAATCAGTGAGGTCGCAATAACCGGCCCACCGACTTCTTTCATCGCTCGGATGGTGGCATCCATTACGCTGATGTCATCCTCTTCACTCAGCACGCGTTCGACGTTTTCCACCACTAGTATGGCATCATCGACCACTATCCCTATCGAGAGCACCAAGGCAAACAGCGTTAGCAGGTTGATCGAAAACCCAAACAGGTAAAAGCCGGCAAACGTCCCCACCACCGCAACGGGCACGACCGACATGGCGATCACCGTAAAGCGCCAGTTCTGCAGGAAGATAAACAGAATGACGATAACGATCAGGAAGGCTTCAATAAACGTCTTAATCACCGTCTCTACCGAAGCATCAATAAACAGCGTGGTGTCGTAAGGGGAGACATATTCAAGCCCTGGAGGGAAGCGGCTTTCCAGATCATCCATCGTCGCGCGCACAGCATTAGCCGTTGCTAAGGCATTAGCCCCAGGCTGTTGATTGATAATAATCGGCGTCATGGTGGAACCGTTCAACCGCGCGTCGATACCGTAAAAAGATGCCCCCAGTTCGATACGTGCAACGTCTTCCAAACGTAGTGATGAACCGTCGCTATTGGTACGTAAGTAAATCTCACGGAAGTCATCGACATCATTCAGTCGACCGCCTGCGGTCATGGTATAGGTGTAGGCGCGCGGTTCACTCTGAGGCGTAGAAGCAAGGCTACCCGCCGGAATCTCGGTATTTTGCGCCCTGATCGCACTGGCCACTTCGCTGGGCGTCAGGTCGTACTGTGCCAACTTATCCGGATCCATCCAGATACGCATGGCAAACTCGCCGCCGCCTAGTACTTCGGCGTTACCTACCCCGGGCACTTGGCGCAGTGCGTCAAGCACGTTCAGGGTGGCGTAGTTCTGCATATAGACGTTGTTGTAGTCGCCGTCCGGTGAGGTCAACGCTAATAACATCAAAATAGAGTCAGAACGTAGCGAAACAGTAACACCTTGGGACTGGACGGCTTCAGGCAACTGCGACAGCGCCCCTTGCACCCGGTTGTTGACGTTGATGGTATTGATATCGCCATCGGTACCGATATTGAAAGCAACACTCAGGCTCATACTGCCGTTATCAGCGCTGTTAGAGGTCATGTACAGCATATCCTCAACGCCGTTGATGGCCTCCGCGATTGGGGCCGCCACCGTTTGTGCGACGGTTTCCGCATCCGCTCCAGGGAACGTCGCCTGAACCGACACGGTGGGCGGCACTACGCTGGGATACTGCTCAATAGGCAGAATGCGCATCGACATCACGCCCACTAGCGTCACGATAATCGCCAACACTGTGGCAAATATCGGGCGGCTGATGAAAAAATTAGAGAAGTTCATTATGGTGCACCCTCTTCTCCTTCAGCGGGCTGGCCATCGGCAGCCCCCTCTTCCATTGCTTGAGCCGCCTCGGCCTGTTCTTCCGCCTCTTCTTGCTCGACACCTTCGTTAACAGCCTCCGCGTTGCCATCAAACGACTGTGGATCAATCGTCATGCCTGGCTCTAAACCGGCTGGATCACCGACAATTACCCGGTCACCCGGCTCCAGGCCGTCACGAATGATCTGCCACGGCCCCGCTATCTCACCCAGTGAGATAGTTTTCTCACGAGCCTTATTCTCTTCATCCAGGACAAACACCTGGGGGCCCATTAGGCCTTGCGTCACCGCTATCTCTGGCACCGCCATTACGTCAAAACGCTTCAAGCCGTCAAGACGTACGCGCACAAATTGGCCCGGCAGTACGGTAGCGTCAGGGTTTTCAAACGTCGCAGCGGCTTGCACGGTGCTGGTGTCTCGATCAACGCTAGAGCCCAGAAAGTCTAAGTACCCTTCTAGCTCAGAATCGCCACCTCCGCTGACACCAGGTATGCTCAAACGAGCACGAATATCCGATGGTTCAGTGCCATTGCTCAGTTGGCGACGCAGCTCAAAGGCATCGCGCTGAGGCAGTTGAAAACGCACCTCTAACGGATCTAGTGGTGTAATCGTGGCCAGCTCGGTACCGGAAGTGACCAAATTTTCCACATTAATTTGGCTTAAACCGATCATTCCAGAGACAGGTGCAGTAACTTGTGAATACCCCAAGTCCAGGTTAGCGCTAGTTAATGCCGCCTCTGCCTGCGCTACGCTTGCCTGGGCGACGCGCTGGTCAGCCAGCGCTTGGTCGTACTGCTGGCGGCTCACCGAGTTTTGGCTGAGTAGTTGCTCGAAACGTTGCGCATCACGCTGGGCGCGGGAAAGCTCAGCCCGTGCGCTTTGCAGGTCAGCTTCACGCTGGTTAACGGTTGCTTGGTAAAGATCCGGTTCGATGGTATAGAGGCGATCGCCCTCTTCGACCATTTGGCCGGGCTCGAAGTGGCGCTCTTCCAGAAAGCCATTCACACGCGCCACCAAGGTGACTTCATCATCACTGCGCAGCAAGGAGGGGTACGATTTATCCAGCGGTATATCCTGACGTGCCATTTCAGTCACTTCGACCTTATGGGGCGGGGGTTCTTGCTCGGAGCCCGGCTGAGGCGCTTCGGCCTGTTCTTGCCCACAGGCCGCAAGTGCCAGCGCGGCTACCAGCGTCATTAGACTCGCTCGGCGTGAGTGAATCATCTTCTTCATACGTTAAGTTCCCATGTATCTTTTAAAAGTCGGCTGGTAGCAAGTGCACACTTGGGTCATACACTATCGACAACCATTAACTGCCAGGCTGGGGCGGAGCACCGATGTCGAGAGCGCTCTCATAACGATCGTCGCCGCCATTCTCGGGTAAGATAAAGTTCACCTCATCACCGGTTAACCACGCGTTGACTTCCTCGATGGCTTCGACGTCCAAACGCCCGGCCTGCTGGCGCAGCGAAAGCAAATTCACCACATAGTCATAACGCGCTTCGGCGTAGTTGGCGATCGCGTTGTAAAGGTTTTGCTCCGCGTTCAACACGTCCACGATGTTACGGGTGCCCACCTCATACCCTGCACGGGTGGCTTCTAAAGCGCTGCGATTGGAAACGATGGCCTGCTGGCGCGCCTCGACGGTTTCCACGTCATTGCTCACTTGGGTGTACAGCGAGCGAACCTGCTGGATGGAGGAGCGACGCTGGGACTCGAAATCGTACTGGCTACTTTCCAGTTGATAGGTCCCTTGGCGGATGCTTGCGCTGGTGCGGCCACCGGTGTAAATGGGCAGGTTAGCGCTCAAGCCCACCTGGCTCGAGGAGTATTCACCGGCGGTGTTATCGATATCACTGTCGCCGTATTGATAATTACCAAACGCTTGAAGTGTCGGCAGGCCGCCTGCACGGGCGATTTCCACACCGGTGCGCGCTACTTCGATACCGGCCTGTTGAGCCAATACCTGCGGGTTGAGCTCAAGAGCCTGTTCCACCCAGTAGTCGCGGCTGCTGGGTTCGGGAAGGCCAACGGGCATGCTGTCGCCAAGTGCTTCAATGCTGGCATAGCGTTGGCCGGTCAGCTGCTCCAATGCCTCGAAAGCCACTTGAAGGTTACTTTCTGCGGCAATGCGATCAGCTCGTGATTGGTCGAAGGTCGCGCGCGCTTCCTCGACTTCTGTAATCGCAATCAAGCCGACCTCAAACTGCTCGCCCGCTTGTTCGAGCTGGCGCCCAATCGCCCGCTCTTGAGCAAGACGGGCCTCTAGGATTTCGTGAGCGCGCAGAATATCGAAATAAGCGCTGGCAGTGTCGATCAGCAGTTGCTGTTCGGTGGCCGCAAGCAGATACACCTGCTGGTCAATTTGGCGTTCGGTTTGAGTGACCTCCCGACGCGTTACTTCATCGTAGAGCGCTTGAGTGGCTTCTAAAGAGAGCGATACGGTGTTGTAGCGGTCATCGCTTGCGCTACTAAAATCTCCGTTAACCCTTCCTGCACCAGTGCCCACTCGCGAGGATGTCTGACTTTCGTACTGCTGGTTGTGGGCAACATTACCGGTGGCGTTGATTTGGGGAAGCAACCCACTGCGTGCCACATCTCGGCTAGCCTCAACGCTTAAATACTCAGCGCGTGCCGACGCTAACGCCGCGTTATTGTCTAATGCGTCACGGGTAATCGTGAGGAGGTCAGCCGCTTGAGCAGGCAACACAAATGAAGCTGTGAATACCGCTATCAGTAAGGGTCGTAAAGGGGCATTGACTGCCCAGTGTGCCAGTCGCATGGGATTGCCTCTAGGTATCAGCGTCAGGATGGCGAACGAACTAAGCTTCTCTGTCGACTAAGTCGATCAACTTACAAAGTCTCTCAGCTTACAAAGACACTTGGTGCATTGAGCCACTCAGAAAGATGAGCATTATAGTTACATTCATGTATGTATGCTAGCCTTGAACAATCTAAAAATGTGTGTACAACCTATTGTCAAGCCGCTTCCAGCTTACCTTAGTCCAATGTAGGGAGGGACGACTATCCACACGGCTTACTTTTACGAAATTCCCGTGGCTCAATCCCCCACTTTGTTAGCCGTGACGCTAACGTCGTTGGTTTGATACCCAGTAGCTCCGCGGCGCCGCCCGCCCCCGACACTTTGCCGCCCGCCTGGGAGAGCGCGGCTAGCGTACTTTCTCGTTGGCGCTGGCTAAGCGCATGCTCGGTCAGCAGCGTGGTTTCATGATGTTGCCCGAGGTCACGACCCGCCGTGGGCTCGTTGCTTGTGCGGCTTAACGAGCGGGGCGGCTCCCCCAACAGGAGATCATCGAATACCAGACGCCGATCCTGGGTGACGATTACCTGACGTTCAATGACGTTTTCAAGCTCACGGATATTGCCGGGCCAGGGGTAACGCTGGAGGATTTCTAATTGCGCGGGAGGGATACGCACTCCGGGCTTATTGAATTTGAGGCAGGCTCGGTGCAAAAAATGCCGCGCCAGCAGTGGCACATCCTCAATCCGTTTGCGCAAGGGCACCGAATCGATGGGGAAAACGTTAAGGCGAAAATAGAGGTCTTCACGAAAATGCCCCACCTCAATCATGTCGCGCAGTTCACGGTTGGTCGCGGCAATGACCCGCACGTCGACTTCCCGTGTGCGGTTGTCGCCCACCCGTTCGAACTGTTGATCCTGCAATACACGCAGCAGCTTACTCTGTAACTCGAGAGGAATTTCACCCACTTCATCCAAAAACAGCGTCCCGCCATGGGCGAGCTCAAAACGCCCTGGGCGGTCCTGTACCGCCCCGGTGAAGGCGCCTTTGACATGGCCGAAAAACTCGCTTTCAAACAGGTCACGCGGAATAGCCGCACAGTTTACCCGGATCAGTGGCCGGTCACTGCGCGAACTGCCCGCGTGGATAGCGCGGGCGATCAGCTCTTTACCGGTGCCCGACTCACCACTTATCAGCACATTGGCACTGGTAGGCGCCACCATCTCGATCTGTTTAATCAGCTTTGCCACGGCCGGGCTATTGCCAACAATATCGCGATGGTTGAGCTCTGCTTTTATCTCTTCTTGAAGGTACTCATTTTCCAGTTCCAGGCGCTGCTTGAGCGTCTCCACTTCGGCGAGCGCATCCCGAAGTTGCTGCTCGGCGCGCTTGCGCTCACGAATATCCCGAAACAACACCACGGCGCCCACTAAACGGCCCATCTCAAAAATCGGCGTGCTGGTGTACTCGACCGGAATCGCTTCGCCATTTTTGTGCCAAAACACCTCGTTATCGACATGGTGCACCTGACCGTCGCTGAACGAGGCGTGAATCGGGCACTGCTGCACCGGAAAGTGGCTGCCGTCGGCATGGGTGTGGTGAAACATGAGGTGCGCGTCATGGCCGACCATATCGTCGGTACTCCAGCCCAAAATGCGCTCTGCAGCGGGGTTTACAAACGTCGTTTTGCCCTCCGCATCCAAGCCATAGATCCCCTCGCCTGCCGCGCCAAGGATCAGCTGATTCTGCTTTTCGATACGCTCGAATACCTGTTCGACCCGCTGCCAACCCACTTCCCCCTGGCGGTGCTGGCGACCAAGCTCTGCCTTGGCACGTCGCTGCTCGGCTTTATTACGATCAATCAGCGTTAACAGAAGCTGTTCAGAGTCTTCAATGCACTGGGCATAAACCTCTACCCGGTAGGGCTGGCGCAGCATATCGAGTATCACCAAATCATCCGACCAGGCGGTTTTTTGCACCAGCGCCTCATCCGTAAAGCTCACCCATAGCGGCAGTGACGCACTCAAACGGTGGCTAAAGGGAGCCGCTAGAGGCATGCCTTGCTCAATACCTGTTTGCTCAGTACATAGCTGTTCAATGCATAGCAGCTCACAGGCAGCCGGATTGGCAGCCAATAGCTGATCGGTAAAGGGGTCGATCACAATCATGGCAAGCGGTGAGTAGCCGCCCATGAGTGCAGAGGCTGTGGCGTGCTTGGTTTCCTGCATAAGCATTAGCTACTACCTCAGGATTCAAGGTGATCTTCACTAATGAACCATTCAATTCCCACGCCAGTTACGATTTTTCGTTAATAAAACAACGAAATATCGTTATTTACGATTTTTCGTAACTATTCGAGTGATTCAAAACCAATGCCAAAAAAATAAATTAATCAATTAAAAACAAACGGTTAATCAGCACAATCAAGAGTTGGCACATAAATCGCAATACAAACAGTGATAGTGCGATAGCGCCACACGCTTAATCTCTTTTGCACCAGGAAGGCGCAGCCATCGGTTTTATTGCTCCTATTTATTGCTCCTAGCAGGAAACTCTAAAACTCTTGGGTTAAGCGTTAATTAACCGAAATGACACAGGAGACATGCTTATGTCTTATCTAATGCCCAGTGAATTTGTCACCAAGCTGGTGGATCAGGGTGAATCAAAAATCTATATGGGCACCCGGGATACACTTATTCGCTCCTTTATGGCGGGAGCTACCCTGGCGTTGGCAGTTATTTTCGCCATTACCATAGCGACACAAACAGGCAACTTCTTGATAGGGGCGCTGCTCTTTCCGGTCGGCTTTGTGATGCTTTACCTGATGGGCTATGACCTGCTCACTGGTGTTTTCACACTGGTGCCTCTTGCATGGCTCGACAAGCGGCCTGGCGTCACACTACCCCGAATGCTGAAGTGCTGGGGGCTGGTAGGGCTCGGCAATCTTGGGGGTGCCCTATTTATCGCCACCTTCGGTTACTTGAACTTCACCATGGGCGGCACTGAAGAGATCAACGCTGTCGGCCAAACGATGATGACCGTCGGTGAAAGCCGAACGGTGGGTTATCAGGATGCCGGCATTGCCGGTTGGATCGTGCTCTTCCTAAGAGGCATGTTCTGCAACTGGATGGTGTCCATGGGCGTGGTGGGTGCTGCCATCTCTACAACGGTTTCCGGCAAAATCATGGCCATGTGGATGCCGATTATTGTCTTCTTCTATCTCGGTTTTGAGCACTCCGTTGTCAACATGTTCCTGTTCCCGATTGGTCTGATGATGGGCGCTGACTTCACTCTGTATCAATACATTATGTGGAACGAAATCCCCACCGTACTAGGCAACTTGGTAGGCGGTTTGACGCTGGTTGGCTTGGTTCTCTACACCACCCACGTCCGCACTCAGGCCAAAAAAGTCTTTTCTTGATCGCAGCCTATTAGGCAAAAAAGGGCGTCAAACGCCCTTAACTCTAAAGGAGAACCATCATGGATAAGCTCGAAATGCGTCATACTCTGCTCGCCGCCAAAGCGCGTAAAAAAATGAGCTGGGACGACATTGGTAAAACGGTTGGCATGTCGCCGGTCTGGGTCGCTTCCGCCTGCTACGGCATGAATAGCGCCAGCAGCGATGTGGCTCATCAAATATGCGATACGCTGGGCGTGGAAAGCGACGTCGCCGAAGCGTTAGTGGCGTTTCCCACCAAAGCCTGGGACGAAGCAATTCCCCAGGACCCCTTCATCTACCGCCTGTATGAAGTGGTCGGCGTTTATGGGGAAACCTTGAAGGACGTCGTGCAGGAGAAGTTTGGCGACGGCATCATGAGCGCCATCGACTTCACCATGGAAGTCGACAAAATCGAAGACCCCAAAGGTGATCGGGTATTACTCACCTTGAATGGCAAATTTTTACCTTATAAATCCTGGTAAAACGTAAGACCTAAGCATTGTTAAGGCATTAGGTGGAAGCTTCGACCCTCGCCACGCTGCGCTCAACCGCTGACCGGTAACCGGCACCGAACAGCAGCAGGTGATTCAACAGCGGATAAAGCTGAAACAGCGCTTCACGCCTCGGCCAGTCGGTCGGGGCGTCGCCGTTCCAGTAGGCGTCAAAAAACGCCTCGCCGGGCGAGCCAAACAGAGTCAGCATCGCTAAATCCACTTCCGGGTAGTGGCGATATACCGCGGGGTCTATCAGAGCGGGCCCCTGCGGGGTGGTGAGTACATTCCCCGACCAACAATCACCATGCAGCAGGCTGGGTGGTGCATCGGGCAGCCAGCGCTCTAGATCTTCGGCCAAGCGCTCGATGCGCTCGCGCAGCTGGCTATCCAGCAGCCCTTGCTGGTAGCACGCCTCGCTAAGGGGGAGCAGGCGGCGTTCACGCTGGAAAGCCCGCCCATCACTAAGCGGCGCATTAGGCTGGGGAGTGAGCCCACAGGCATTATCCTGATGCCAACCGTGGGCATCGCCAATCACTTCGTGCAAGCTGCGCAGCCCTTCGCCAAGCGCAGTTGCGTTCTGCGGCCCGGGCACCGTGTCTAACGACTCAATGACCAGCCAGCCGTCTGCCAGTCCGAGCACTTCCGGCACCACTAGCTTCGCACAGGCATTGCGCAGGGTACGCAACCCTTCTGCTTCACCACGCAACCGAGCAGCGTCGTCATGCTTGATCACCACCTGCCCCTGGCGCGTCTCAAGGCGATAAACAGCAGCGATATCGCCGCCACTTAGCGGCTGCAAATCACCGCTCGGGGTCAGTTTAATAGACTCCAGCAACTGCCGCAGAGTGGCATCCATGACACACTCCCCATATCTGAATATAACGTCGCCAGCGTCAGGGCTTACCCTAACCCCGACGCACTTAAACCATGACTAACGTATATTTCAGCCTAGCCGTTTATCAATCAACGATTCAAGTTCCAGCTGGTCGTCGTGGAAGCGGCGGATACCTTCAGCTAGCTTGTCATTGGCCATGGCATCCTGGTTATGCCCCCAGCGGAAAGCGGCTTCGTTAAGCGGCGCAGTGGGTTTACCCGCACCTTCCCCGGCACGGATTTGCGCAGTAACGCTGCCTTCCGTCGCCTCTAGCTCTTCCAGTAACGCCGGCGAAATGGTCAGCCGTGGGCAACCTGCCAGCGCGAGCACTTGGCCGGTGGTGCGGAAGCTCGCACCCATTACCACAGTGTCGTAACCACCCTGGTTGGCTCGCTCACACACGCCCTGCACAAACTGAACACCCGGGTCGTTTTCTGGCGTGTACTCACTGCCGGTCTCTTTTTTGTACCAATCGGTCACTCGGCCCACGAAGGGTGAGATGAGAAACACGCCAGCGTCGAAACATGCCTGGGCCTGGGCATCGCTAAACAGCAGCGTCAGGTTGCACTGAATGCCCTCACGCTCAAGTACCTCGGCGGCACGAATGCCTTCCCAGGTAGATGCCAGCTTGATCAACACACGATCGCGTGACACTCCACGGGCATCGTACAGCTCGATGAGTTCATGGGCCTTGGCGATACTGGCCTGGGTATCAAACGACAAACGAGCAGCCACTTCGGTGGAAACACGTCCCGGCACAACCGCTGAAATCTCACTGCCCATGGCCACCGCCAGGCGGTCAACGGCGTGTTTGACTTGCTCTTCACGGCTGCCGCCAGAGGCTTTTACAGTGCTCAGCTCTTCGTCGATTAGCGCTTGATAACCGGACAAACTAAATGCCTTGAGCAGCAGTGAGGGGTTGGTCGTGGCATCTTGTGGCTGATAACGACGAATGGCCTCAAGATCGCCGGTGTCGGCGACGACAAGCGAATGTTGCTTTAACTGTTGCAGCTGGCTGGTCATAAAATCTCCTTGATATGCTTTTAAGCGCCGCCATGGCGTTGTTCAAGTGCTGCGCAATAACGTGCATAAATCGGTTGGTACGCGGCCACACGGTCAGGATGGGGGTCAGCCAGTGACTGGGCATCCAGGTGAACTAATTTCTCACACAGCGCTTCCAGGGTTACGCCTTCTGCACGCTGGTCGCACCAGGCCGCCTGTATCGCCGCCCCTAGGGCAGCCGCGTCGGTAATTTCGGGGCAAATCACTTGGGTACCGGTAATGTCCGACACCATCTGTCGCCATACTGGGCTATTCGCACCTCCGCCGATCAGGCGGATCTGGCTAGCCCCTGCGGTTAAATCACCCAATAATTCCAGCCCATAGCGTAGCCCGAAAGTGGCGCCTTCCACCACGGCGCGGCATAAATTAGCCTGGGTGGTATTCAAACTGGTCAGGCCAAGAAAGTCTGCTGAGGCGTTGGGCAACATTGGCACCCGCTCGCCATTGAAAAAAGGCAGCACGGTAACGCCTTCGGCGCCGATGGGCGCGCTGGCTACTTTTTCGCCAAACGCGGCTAGGTCCAGGCCGAACAGCTCGCGTACCCGCGTGGTGGCCGAGGTGACATTCATGGTGCAGATCAACGGCAGCCAGCCACCGGTGCTGGAGCAGAAGTTCGCAACCATGGCGTTGTCACACTCGACGGGGGTGGCCGAGTAAGCGCAAACGGTGCCGGAGGTGCCCAAGCTCAGCGTGATCAACCCTGGGGTAATATTGCCGGTGCCAATGGCGCCCAGCATGTTGTCGCCGCCACCGGAAGAGACAACAACCTGATCACCAAGGCCCAGCTCACGTGCGACTACCTGGCGCACCACGCCAACCGGCTCATGGGCTTCCAACAAACGGGGCAGCACCCGCGCTGGGTCTAGCTCGGGAGCTATTTCCTCAAATACCTGCAACTGCCAGCAGCGTTTGCGGGTATCGAAGTAGCCGGTACCCGAGGCATCGCCCGCTTCGGTGACCCGCTCGCCGGTAAGCCAGAAATTGAGATAGTCGTGGGGTAGCAGCAGGCTTTCGATGCGGTGGTACGCATCTGGGTGATGCTCACGCAGCCAGGCAACCTTTGAGGCGGTATAGCCGGTTTGCAGCACTAACCCCAGTTTTTCCAGGCAGCCCGTTTCACCGCCCAGGCGGGCAACTAATTCGGCATTCTGCGCGCTGGTTTCGGTATCGCACCACAGCTTGGCGGGGTAGACCGGCGCACCATCCGCATCGAGCGCCACCATGCCGTGCTGCTGGCCGGAAACGCCGATACCACGCACCTCACTCGCCGAGACCCCGGCTTTATCGAGGGCGGCAAAGAATGCGCCTTTCAGGGCCGCCAACCACTCGGCCGGTACCTGCTCGCGGCGGCCATTTTCGCCCTCTTCCAAGCGATGGGGGCGGCTTGCTTCCGACAGAATCATGCCTCGTTCAACGTCGACCACCACCACCTTGGTACTTTGGGTACCGCAATCTACCCCGATATACATCACACTGTTCCTTTGGATGACGCCAGACCCTCTAGCGTAGCGCGTGCGCCACGTTCGTGCAGTGAACTTAGAGTTGCTATATAGGCTTCAACAAAGCGGGCGCTGTCGATCAAATCACCAAACAACTCGCGGTTTTCGATAAAGGCCGTGGGTCGAGTGCGGTTCTCAGCGGCAATGGCCATTAGCGGTGCCTTCAAACGATCAACAATCTCAATCGGCTCGCCCTGCTCGTCCACCCCCTCAGCGTAGCGCGCCCAACTGGCCACCACGGCGGCACTGCGCTCTATCTCGCCACCCTGGGCCAACTGCTGGCGAATCACCGGCACTAGCCATTTGGGAATCCGGTCAGAGCTCTCGGCGCAGAGCCGTGCCAGGGTATCTTTGATTTGCGGGTTGGCAAAACGCGCAATCAGCGTTAAGCGATAATCTTCAAGATCAACCCCCGGCACTGGCGCCAATGTTGGTGTGCCCTCCTCGCGCATATAGCCCAAGAGAAAATCAACAAACAGCGGATCTTGGCATACCTCATGGGCGTAGCGGTATCCCGCTAAATAACCAAAGTAGGTCAGCGCCTGATGGCTGGCGTTGAGTAGGCGCAGCTTCATCAGCTCGTAGGGTTCGACATCCTCAACAACTTGAACGCCTACCTTTTCAAACGCTGGGCGGCCAAGGGGAAAGTGGTCCTCCAGCACCCATTGCGTAAAGGGTTCGCAAACCACTGGCCAGGCGTCCTCGACGCCAAAGCGCTGATTAAGCTCATCAATATCGGTAGGTGATGTCACTGGGGTAATGCGATCCACCATGGCGTTGGGAAACGCCACCTCGGCTTCCAGCCAGGCACCTAACTCGGAATCCCGCGCCTGGGCATAGGCGCCGAACATACGTTTAGCGACATCGCCGTTACCTTGAATATTATCGCAGGACATAACGGTAAAGGGTGCAATGCCGCGTGCACGGCGGCGGGCCAGCGCCTCCACCACGAGCCCGAAGCTGGTGGTCGGCTGGGTGGGGTTAGCAAGGTCGGCGCATACCTGAGGATTATCGAGATCGAACTCGCCACTCACCGGATGAAAGTTGTAGCCGCCTTCGGTCACTGTCAGCGACACGATACGAATCGCCGGGTCGGCCATCTGCTCAATCACCGCCTCGGTATCGTCCGGTGCAAACAGGTAATTCACCATACTGCCAATGACCCGCGGCTCGTACTGGCCGTCAGGGTGCTTGACCACCAGGGTGTAGAGATAGTCCTGTGCTGCCAAGGCCTGCTGCATACGTTTGTCGCCGGGCATCACGCCCACGCCAACAATCCCCCAATCCAGCGCTTCGCCCTGGTTCATCAGTGCATCCAGATACATCGCCTGATGGGCACGGTGAAAGCCGCCTACGCCGATATGCACAATACCGGGGGTGAGCGCCTTGCGGTCATAGTGAGGCACAGCAACATCGGCGGTTAGATTGCCCAGGTTGTGATTGTTAAGTTGGGTCATGGGTACTCTCCAGCCAAGGCCTACTTGGCGCGATGGGGATAATAAAAGTGACTAAAACGGTTACAAAAACGCTAGCGCCAGCGCTGGTCAGGCGTTAAACAGCAGCGTTTTACCAATTGCGCATTGAGCATATCTTTGTGGTGGGTCCGCTCCAGCGCCCCGGCGCGGTCCTGGCCCATCTCAAGCCAGCGATTGATCAATCGCTCAACCAACACGTCGTCATCGACGTCTATAAATAGCGTCCAATCAAATAGTGGGCGCAGGTCGCGCCAGGGAGTGCGATCCAGCAGCAAATAGTTGCCTTCGACGATCACGATGCGCTGCTTAAGCGTGATCAGCCGCCCACCTGCACGAGCGAGATCCAGCGGGCGATCAAAGACCGGTACCGCTACCGGATGGATAGCCTGACGGATGCGTTCAAGGTCGCAGCGCAGCCCCTCCACATCGAAGGTGTGAGGCGCGCCTTTAAGCGGCACCTGCTGCTCGCCCAGCACGGCGTTATCGAAGTGATAGCCGTCCATGGGCACCAGACCGACTTGGCCCGGCAAACGCTGATTAATGGCATCGCAGAGCTGGGCGCTGCGATAGGATTTCCCCGCCCCTGGCGGCCCTGCCAGCGCTACCAAGTAGCGCGATGCACCGTCAGCGGCGCTAATAATCTGTTGTGCTAAGGCATCAAGATCAGGCGTCATGGCCACCTCAGCTCATCCAATTGCCGCCATCGACATTAAGCGTCTGGGCAACTACGTAATCGCTGTCCTGGCTGGCCAGAAACACCGCTGCGCCGGTATGATCTTCCGGCAGGCCCATGCGCCCAAATGGAACCGCTTCGCCTACCAGACGTTTCTTCTCGCCAAGCGGACGGTTCTCGTAACGGGCAAAGAGTGCGTCGACTTCCTCCCACATCGGCGTATCCACCACACCGGGAGCAATGCCGTTGACGTTGATGCCGTGTTTGATCAGATCCAACCCGCAGGATTGAGTGAGGCTGATGACGGCTGCCTTGCTGGCGCAGTAAACACTCACTAGGGCTTCACCACGACGCCCCGCCTGGGAGGCTATATTGATAATTTTCCCGCCTTGGCCACGGGCTACCATGGAACGGGCAACCGTTTGCAGGGTAAAAAACATGCCCTTGGTATTAACCGCAAACTGCTTGTCGAAGCTCGCCTCGGTCACCTCAAGCACAGGCGCCATATCAAATACCGCGGCGTTATTGACCAAAATATCGATACCGCCGAAGCGCTGCATCACCGCCTCTACCATGGCATCAATCGAACTCTGATCGCAGACATTTAGTGCCACTCCCATCACCTTCTCGGCGAGCCCCAGCTGCTGCAGTGTCGCTACGGCATCGTCGATGGCGCCACGGTCAATATCGGCCACCACGACATTGGCGCCTTCTGAAAGGTAACGCTGGGCAATGGCCAGGCCGATGCCGCGAGCGCCACCGGTAATCACTGCGGTTTTATCGATCAGTTTCATAGCTATCTCCGATGAATAGGCACGCCGTTAGCATGTGGCAAGCTGGCGCCATGGGTCTGCCATTCGTCCACCAACGCTGCCAGGCCGTGCATGTGCTCTAAAATTCGCCAGGCACCGGCCTGGGTAAGGCGTGCCGACTGTTCAGCATCCACGTGGCTGGCGCCGACAAAACCGATTACGCACATGCCCGCGGCATGAGCGGCGGTTACCCCGGCAACGCTGTCTTCCACCACCAGGCAGTCCCGGGGCACTTGGCCTAACTGGGAGGCTGCCAATTGGTAGAGCGCGGGGTCAGGCTTGGGATTGGCCACCTGATCAGCAGTAAAGATAGGCACGTTGCCAAAGGCTTCTGCCAACCGCGTATTCGCCAATGACGCCAGTACGCGGCTGCGCCGACTGTTGGAAACTACCGCTTTTTCCAACGCGATGCCGCGAACGGCCTTATCCGCCCCCTCTATCGCTTTCAGTTCCCGCGCCAGGCGCGCCTCAATGGCGATGTCCACCTGTTCGGTGGCATCAAGCGGCAGTGTGTGGGCGCTTAACGCTTCGAGATGCGCAAGAATAGCCGCCGTGGTCATCCCCAGGGCCTGGCCCAGCGCCTGGTCAATATTCAGGTCGGGCAGCCACCGGGAGAGATACGCCACCAGCGTGCCTTCCGCGATGGCTTCGCTGTCGACCAGCACGCCATCGCAGTCAAAGATGAGCGTCCTCATGCAGGCTCCTCAGAAGGCGAGCCAGGGGCACGGTTATCTTGGCGGGTCAGCCCTGCTAGCGGGTGCTGCTCCAGGCTTGGCAAGGCCAGCCCGTCAGTATCAAACAAGTGGGCACGCTCGGGGGCGAAGCCAAAGTGAACGGTATCGTTAACCCGGTAGGCCACATCGCCATCGGCCATGATGGTGATTAGCTCGTCATCCATCTGAACGTACAGCGAGGTTTGGCCGCCGAGGCGCTCAAGCACTTTGATCTGTCCACTCAGCGGTCCCTGCTCATCGAGCACCAGGTGTTCTGGACGAACACCCAGCTCAAGGGCGGCGTTAGGCGCCAGGTGCTGTCCATCGACGGGCACGCTGCGCTCACCGCCACCGGGCAAACGAATAGCCACCCCGTCAGGCGTTACGCCAGTCATCGTTACCTGCAGAAAGTTCATTTTCGGTGAGCCAATAAACCCCGCCACAAAGCGATTGCAGGGGTGATGATAGAGCGCCATGGGCGAGCCTACCTGCTCTACCACGCCGTCGTGGAGCACGACGATTTTATCCGCCATGGTCATCGCTTCGATCTGATCATGGGTGACGTAGATCATGGTGGCGTCCAGCTCATCGTGCAGGCGCGCCAGCTCAATGCGCATCTGTACCCGCAGCGCGGCATCCAGGTTGGAGAGCGGCTCATCGAACAGGAAGATGCTGGGGTTACGCACAATCGCCCGGCCAATCGCCACGCGCTGGCGTTGACCGCCGGAGAGCGCTTTGGGCTTACGGTCTAACAGCGGCTCTAGCTGCAGAATCTTGGCCGCTTCCAGCACCTTGGCGCGGCGCTCCTCTTTGGGAACCCCCGCCAAGCGCATGCTGAAGCCCATATTGCCTTCCACCGTCATATGCGGGTAAAGCGCGTAGCTCTGAAACACCATGGCGAGGCCGCGGTCCGCTGGACCAACATCATTAATACGCTGTCCGTCGATCAAAATATCGCCGTCAGTAGCGCTTTCCAGCCCGGCGATCATGCGCATCAGTGTGGATTTACCGCAGCCGGAAGGGCCAACGAAGACCACAAACTCGCGGTCATTCACCTCAAGGTCGATGCCCTTGATCACCTCGGTGTCGCCAAAACGCTTGGTAATATTGTGTAATTGTAGTGTTGCCATGAGGAATATCCTTTACTTGACGGCGCCAAAGGTCAGGCCACGTACCATTTGTTTTTGCGTCATCCAACCGAGTATCAAAATAGGCGCAATCGCCATGGTGGAAGCGGCAGATAGTTTGGCCCAGAACAGCCCCTCAGGGCTTGAGAATGAGGCGATGTAAGCGGTTAACGGCGCGGCATTTGAGGTAGTCAGGTTGAGACTCCAGAACGCCTCGTTCCAACTCAAAATCACCGATAGCAGGCCCGTTGAAGCGATGCCCGGCAGCGTCAGCGGCAGCAGTAGAAACATCACCTCCTGCAGTGTCGAAGCGCCATCCATACGCCCCGCTTCAAGAATGTCCTTGGGCATATCCTTGAAGAAGGTGTAAAGCATCCACACCACAATCGGCAGGTTCATTAACGTGTAAACGATGATCAGCCCCGTTCGGGTATCCAATAGGCCAACATCGCGGAAGATCAGATAAATCGGCACCAGCACGCCCACCGAGGGCAGCATTTTAGTGGAGAGCATCCACAGCAGCGTTCCTTTGGTACGCTTGGTGGGCAAGAAAGCCATCGCATAGGCAGACGGTATTGCAATCAGCAGCGCCAGGAAGGTGGAACCAAATGCCACCGCCACGCTGTTAAGGGCAAAGCGTGCATAGCCCGAGCGCTCTTGCACCTCTTGGTAGCTCTCAAGAGTGGGCGAAAAAATCAGCGTAGGATCAGCAATAGCCGCTGATTCGGTTTTAAAACCGGTGAGGATCATCCAGAAAATGGGAAAGAAAATCACCAGCGCTACTGACCAACCCAAGATCGTCAGAAAGGCGCGTTTAGCCTGTGGGGAACGCCACCCTGACACCGAACGTGGCGCCGCCGTTTTGGAACTTAATGTTGTCATCGAAGTACTCCCAAGACACAAGTGCCGGTCTAATCTTCCAGGTTTTTGGCCACCATACGGACCAGGAAGATCGCCACGATATTGGCGAGAATGATCGCGATCACCCCACCGGCGGACGCAGTGCCTACGTCAAAATCGAGCAGCGCACGAATATAAATCAGATAAGCTAAATTGGTGGTCGCCAAGCCAGGCCCACCGGAGGTGGTGACGAAAATCTCGGCAAAGATGGTCAGCAGGAAGATCATTTCAATCATGATCACCACACTGATCGCCCGCTTTAGATGCGGCAACGTGATAAAGAAGAAAATCGCTATTGGCCCTGCCCCGTCCATACGGGCGGCTTCGACTTGATCCTCATCCAGCGATTGCATCGCGGTGAGCAGAATCAACAACGCAAACGGCAGCCACTGCCAGGCCACGATGATCACAATGGAGGTCAGCGGCAGCGAGGAGAACCAATCAACAGCGGGCAGACCAATGGATTCAGCCAGCCACGCCAGCACCCCGTTAGAGGGATGCATCATCATGTTTTTCCACACCAGGGCACTCACGGTGGGCATGACAAAAAACGGCGAGATCGCCAGCACACGAGCTATCCCGCGTCCCGCAAACTCCTGCTGAAACAGCACCGCCAGCAGGGTGCCGCCCACCACGGTAATCGCCAGCACCCACCCCACCAGCAACAGCGTGTTGCCCATAGCGGCCCATAGGGCAGGGTCGGTGAGAAGATATTCATAGTTTTCCAACCCGGCAAAGCCGGTCATGCCGGGCATTAGCAGGTTATAACGCTGGAAAGAGAACCATAGCGTCATGCCTAGTGGCACAATCATCCAAAGCAACAGTAGCGTCACGGCTGGGGCTTGAAGTGCAAGCGTTCTCAGCCCGCCAACAGTACGGCCGGAAGCACGGGTTTTAGTCATGGGATTACCTGCGAAATACGAGGCTTTATACGAAAACGGCTAGACAACATCGATAAAGCGCCTGCCCTCACTGTCAGTAACCAAGTGAACAGGCAGGCGCTGGTCTCGTTTTAGCGTTCGATGTAGCCCGCCCGCTGCATCGTGCGTTCAGTGGCACGCTGGGCGTTATCTAGCGCCTGCTCTACCGTCGTGTCGCCGGTTAACGCAGCGGCGATAGTCTGACCGACCTGAGTACCGATGGACTGGAACTCGGGGATGTTGACCGTCTGTACGCCAACGTAGGGGTTGGGTTCTAGGGTTGAGTCATTCGGGTCGGTTTCTTGAATGGCCTTTAAAACGAAATCAGCAAAAGGTGCCGCTTCGGTGTACTGCTCGTTCGCGTAAGTAGACTCACGAGTGCCCGGGGGAACGCTGGTCCAGCCTTCCGTTTCACCCACCAGCTCAATGTAGTCTTCTGAGGTGGCCCAGGTAATGAACTCAAGCGCTGCTTCCTGTTTTTCGGAAGAGGCCGGAATCGCGAGCGCCCAAGACCACAACCAATGCGAGCCTTTGGGTGTTTCTGCGATAGGCGCTGGGGCAAAACCTAGGCTGTCCGCCACATCGGATTCATTGCCGTCATACAGCTTGCCAGCGGCCGAGGTGGCATCGACCCACATGGCACAGTTGCCGCGTGCGAACAGCGCCAAGTTCTCGTTAAAGCCGTTTGAGCTTGCGCCTGGCGGCCCGTAATCGTTAAGCAGATCGACATAAAACTGGATAGCGTTAACCCATGCCTCAGAGTTGAGTTCCGGATTCCACTCTTCATCAAACCAGCGACCGCCGTAGGTGTTCACCAGGGTGGAAACAAAGGCCATGTTTTCGCCCCAGCCCGGCTTACCACGCAGACAGATACCGGCCAAGCCCTCTTCGCTGCCATGCAGTTCGCCAGCCCACTCGCGTACTTCTTCCCAGGTGGGCTGCTCGCTCATTTCGATGCCCGCCTTATCAAACAGATCCTGGCGGTAGTACATCATTGAGCTTTCGGCATAAAAAGGCAGCGCGTGTAGCGTGCCATCCAGGCTCAAGCCATCACGCACGGAGGCCAGCAGGTCATCTTCGTTGTAGTCCTCGGGTAGATTATCCAGTGGTGACAGCCAGCCGCGCTCTGCCCAGATAGGCACTTCGTAAGTACCGATGGTCATGACGTCAAATTGGCCGCCACCGGTGGCAATATCGGTGGTCATGCGTTGACGTAGAACGTTCTCCTCAAGCACCACCCAATCCAAGGTGATGTCCGGGTGAGCTTCTTCGAACGCCTCGGTGAGGCTCTGCATAATCACCATATCGTTGTTATTAACCGTGGCCACGGTGATTTCGGTTTGCGCCTGGGCATGGCTCGATATGGCAATGGCGGCCGCTAGCGTGGTGACGGGCAAGTGACGTGCGAGTCGCATAAAGCACTCCTATGGGCTTGTATTGGCATTGTTGTCGCCTTGATCTTATTGATCATCAACCGAACAAATGATCGTACGTAAGACAAAAAAAAGCAAAGCCGATCGGCTTAGACTTTACGCTAACTTATTACCCTTACTGCATGTTGCAGCGCACTCGTTTCGGTTTTAAAGGCCTAGAGCGCCTCTACAATCTGCCTAGCAGCCGCTTCGTCGGTCACCAACCCTTTCAACCAACGGCCACGCAGCGCGGCATGAATCGCCGGGGCTTTTTCACGCCCTCCCGCTATCGCCACCATATGGTGCTTGCCAAAGCGCTCCAGGGGCAGACTAGTGACCCGCCGGGTAATCGAGCAGTCGATCACCTCGCCGTCGCTATTCAGCGGCCAGCCAAGCAGCTCCCCTACCGCTGCCAAACCCAGTAACTCATCTAGTTCGCTTTCGCTAATAAAGTGATCTTGAAACAGCGTGGCCTGGCGGTCGATGCGCCCAACGCCAATAAAAGCAGCCTCGGACTCGCGCGCCACATCGGCAATTTTTTTAAATAACCGCTGCGTCAGCATCGCCTCTTTTTCAACAAGCGTTTCCGCCACCACTGGTGCGGGTAGCAAAAAGCGTTCACCGCCGGTTTTATCCGCCATCACCATCACCGCATCGTAACGGTTAGCCGAGCCGTCCCGGGCAACATTCCCCACTAACGAGACAAAGCGATGCTGAGGCCGCTCAACACGACTGAGCGCTTCTACCGCTGCCCGCACCGAACGCCCGGTGCCTAACGAAAGCGTCAACGGCTCACTGCGTTCAACCAACTGCGCCACCCGCTCGGCGGCTGCCACAGCTAGGTAAGAAGCGGCACTTTCGGCGGCGTGGTTATCGGCAGGGACCACGTCGCAGTAGGTCAAACCAAAGTGATCACGCAACGTGCTGCCTAGCGCCATGCAGTTAGAGATCGGGTGATCAATATGCACTTTCACCAGCCCCTCCTGGCGGGCCAGCGCCAACAAGCGCTGCACGCCAGGCCGTGAAACACCCAACTGGCTGGCAATCTCATCCTGGGTCATTCCCCCCACGTAAGACATCCAGGCGGCCCTGGCCGCCTGGTCCAGCTTTACCTCAAATTTATCCATACAATGGCTCACTTAATGAGTACTGAAACATCATCATACAAAGCTAAGCCCGCGACTAGTAGTCGTCTATCCGCTAACATACGTGTAGTACAGCGCTTGATGATGAATGGATTGCAGAGGGGATTAGCATGTACAAATTGGCTTTTTTTGTTCCCGTGGAAGATGCCGACAGCGTTAAGCAAGCCGTGTTTGAAGCTGGTGCCGGGCGTATAGGTGCGTACGAGAGTGTCTGTTTTCAAACCCGTGGTACGGGGCAGTTTCGCCCGACCGAAGGTGCCCACCCGCACATTGGTTCGGTGGGCAGCTTAGAAAAAGTCGAAGAGTTCAAAGTGGAACTAGTCTGTGATGACGCACACATCCATGGTGCTATCGCGGCCTTGAAACTTGCTCACCCCTATGAAGAAGTCGCTTATGATGTATGGCAGTTAGCCGATCTATAGCCGTATATTTACGTTATCAACTGGATAGCTTAGGCACTGCCAAAATAGCGCTCACGATCTTCGGGCGTCACCATGCTGATATGTAGCGGAAACTCGTTATGGGGGCGGTCAGCGTAAAAGTGCCGTAGTGTGCGCTCAATGGTCGTAAAGGCCAGTGCATCCCAGGGAATTTCGTGTTCCTCAAATAGCGCAACTTCCAGGCTTTCCGGTCCGGCGCTGAAGCCGCCGATTAGTTCGGCACGAAAAATCATATACACCTGATTGATATGCGGTAAATCAATCAGGGTATAGAGGTTGGCCAGTTTGACCTCGGCACAGGCCTCTTCGCGGGTCTCTCTGGCGGCAGCCTGCTGGGTTGATTCAGCGTTTTCCATATAGCCAGCAGGCAGCGTCCAGTAGCCTTTGCGCGGTGAAATTGCACGCTTACAGAGCAATACCTTGCTACCGCTAACGGGCAGCGTGCCGGCCACAATACGTGGATTCTGATAGTGAATCGTCCCGCAGGCATCGCACAGGTAGCGTGGGCGATCATCGCCTTCGGGGACTGCAAAACGCACCTTATCACCACAGTGGCTACAAAAGTTCATCGCGTATTCTCAACGGCTAGTGAATAGAAGCCTCGACGCGCTTGACGTCAATGACCGCTGCTGGGTAAAAGAGAACAAAGTTACTGGATGCCCTATGTTAGAGAAACTTCGCAATCAGCTGCAACAACTGACGCCTCAACGCTTAGACCACGTGGTAATGCCCGAGGCTGCGGTACTATTGCCCATTGTCGACCGGCCAGCACCTACCCTGCTGTTTACCCGCCGCGCCAGCCATTTGAGTACGCATAGCGGCCAAGTAGCATTTCCTGGTGGTAAGCGCGAGCCCTTCGATACTGATCTTTACGCCACTGCGCTGCGCGAAGCAGAGGAAGAGATTGCCCTCGACCCAACCCTGGTACAACCCCTGGGGCGGCTGTCGGATGTTATTTCGCTGCACGGCATTCGCGTTACCCCTTGGGTCGGTATCATTCCGCCTGATTTACCGCTGGTGGCCGACCCAGGTGAGCTAGACGCTATTTTTGAAGTGCCGCTCAGCCACTTCCTGGACGACCATCGCACCCATACCGATGTCATCACTGTCGATGGCGTGGCGCACTACGTGCCCAGCTATCACGTGGACGGCCACGTCATCTGGGGACTTTCAGCGATGATGCTGGTGGAGCTATTGGCCGAAGGCTTTGGGATGCCGATTGATCTGTATCAACGCCCCTTGGGCCCGCTGCGCCATTATCCGGAACGTAAAACTCGTCTCTCTTCTCCATCTACTAACACTTCCCGCCCAGCCCCATCGAGATCCAACAAATGACCCCCAGTGTTGCTACGTTTTCGCCTGCGCTCCAGCCAGCGACGCAAGTTGCCCTTGTCGATGCGCTGGTTGAGCAGGGCTGGTATGTGGGCCGCGAGGTGATTGACCTTGAGCTCTGTGAAGCACTGAACCATGAACTACTGCATCGAGCGGCCTATAACGGGTTGGACGAAGCGGGCATTGGCCGCGGCCAGCAGCACCTGTTGCGTAAGGATATCCGCGGTGACGCCATTCATTGGCTGGACCGTGAAAGCGCCGCCCAGCGGCGTTATTTAGATGCCATGCGCGAATTGCAGCAGGCGCTCAACCATGCGTTGTTTTTGGGTTTATTTGAGTACGAAGCCCACTTCGCTCACTACCCACCCGGCGCTTTTTATCAGCGCCATGTGGATAGCTTCCGCGGCCGCGCTAACCGCGTGATCTCTACCGTGGGTTATCTGACGCCCGACTGGCCAAGCGATGGCGGCGGTGAAATGGTGATTTACCATCCTGACGACCCCAGCCAAGAGGTCGCCCGTGTCATACCCGAAGCGGGCACCTTCGCCTGCTTTCTATCTGAAACCATTCCCCATGAAGTGCTGCCTACTCGCTGCCCGCGCACCAGTATTGCGGGCTGGTTTCGGCGCAATGCCTCGCTGGGTGGTGTGCTTGACCCCGCGCGCTAACACGCCCAAGCCTTATCAGGTTAACGGTACAATTTGACCGTTAGCCCGCTCCAGCACTTCACGTACCTGTTCGTAATCCGCGCTGCTGGGGCCACCCTCGTGGTGCTCTATAAGGCCGACGACGTCCAACAGCGTGTCCATGCCATAAGCGGTTTCATCCGTGGCGGTAAACGCCTGGACATAACCTCGCTCAGCGGCATCCCAGCCTACCTTGATCGGTGAATCGATAATATTGACTTGGGTGCCCACCGGCACACGCCAGAATACCGCTTCGATATCTTCCGGGTGCATACGAATACAGCCACGGCTGGCCCGCATGCCAATACCGTCCGGCTGGTTGGTGCCATGGATCAGGTAACCGGGGATATCCAGTAAAATAGCGTACTGCCCGAGCGGGTTATCAGCACCAGGCGGTACAACTGATGGCGCGGGGTCGCCACGTTCGGCGGCTTCACGGCGAATCGACTCAGGCGGATACCAGGCTGGATTTTCAAGCCGCATAGTGGTTTCGGTAATCCCCAGCGGCGTGTTGTAGGCATCGCGTCCAATACCAATGGGATAGGTTTCTACCCGCGGCGTTTCACCCTCTTCTACCTCGGGGTAATAATAGAGACGCAGCTCGGCCACGTTAATGACAATGCCGGTACGCGCTTCATCGGGCAGAATAAACTGACCGGGAATCGTCACCTCGGTACCCTCGCCCGGCACCCAGAGGCTGGTATCCGGATTGGCCATACGAATTTCTTCGTAGCCAACATTATGCGCTCGGGCAATATCCATCAGCGTACCTTCTTCGCTGGCGGTGACGGTATATACCTCGCCCACCATATTGCCTTGCTCCGGAAGCGGGAAATGACCTTTGGGCAGTTCACTGCTGTCAGCGGCGGCAGTGGACGCTAATAGCCATGCTCCCAGCGCGACACTACTGACACAGACCTGCTTTATACGTCGTAAAGGGTGGTACTGGGAAATCATCGTCAGGTTTCTCCTTTTAGGGTAGGAATATGACGACTGGGGCGAAGCAGGTCAATTCGACAGACTGTCGCACAATGACGCGGGGACAGCCTCACGTGCTGCACTGCCATAAACGTAGCCAACTAAAAGTTTTAGTTAATTGGTTGTATTTTTGATCACAACGACTAATCTATTAATTGTCTTAGCGCAGTGACGCGCATGGCGGCGTTAATTACTCAAGCGTAATTAACATACACAGGAGTAATAGCACTGGCGTTGTAAAGCTACTTTAAAGCACAGCTAACACCCTCTGCTATTGATTTATGCGGGCTATTTCGCGGAGTCGTTAAGCCCAATGAAATCGCAAGGAGCAAGTAAAATGAAAATGATCAAACCCGCCTTTCTAGGTACTCTCATGGTTCCAGCCGTTATGTTTGCTGCAGGCACCGTTAATGCCGAAGAGAATACCACTACCATGGAAGCAACCTACCTGACCGAAACACCAGAAGGTACTTTTCATGCTGATGCCTTAACCGGCAATCAAGTCAAGAGTAGTGTCGAAGATGACGAAGACATCGGCACTATCACTGACCTTGTCATCGGTGAAGATGGTCAAATTAACGCTGTAGTTGTAGGCGTCGGTGGCTTCCTCGGTATGGGCGAGAAAAATGTCGCTATCGAATGGGATTCACTTGAATTAACCAAAGACGAAGATGGTGAAGATTACATCATTACCGTTAATGCTTCACAAGACGCACTAGAATCTGCAGAAGAGTATAACCGTAACGGCGACTTGGAAGACGAATAAGCTTACTTCAGTCATACAAGCCAGTCATACAAAAAGCCTTGGCAATTGCCAAGGCTTTTTTATTGCTTTTAATTTAGTACTTAAAGAATTACTTTATGGCTAGCTTTTATTTAAAAGCCATAAAGGTTCACACATAATCGCTATGTGTGAACCAGAGCACTGGTTAAATCAGCCTTTTAACTTAGCCGTCATGCTAATGTCAGCTTTAAGCACTTTTGAAACGGGGCAATTAGCTTTCGCCGTTTCCGCCGCTTCCTGGAAAGCTGCATCGTCGGCGCCACTGATGGCGGCGACTACATCCAGATGGATTTTAGAAATATCAAATCCTGCATCGCTCTGGGAAAGGGTTACTTTAGCGCTGGTTTCAATAGAATCAGCGGTATAGCCTTTCTCACCTAAAATCATGGAGAGCGCCATGGAGAAGCAGCTGGCGTGTGCTGCGCCAATCAGTTCCTCAGGATTAGTGCCTTTTTCATCTTCAAAGCGCTTGCTGAAGGAGTAACTGGCATCTAAAACGCCACTCTCGGTTGAAATGGTGCCTTTGCCATCCTTAAGACCACCTTCCCAACGTGCGCTAGCTGTACGATCCATAACAACTCCTTGTGTGTGCCAATATGCGTAAACATATTGTCAGTGTAAGTGTCAGTGTGGGTTCGGCGAGGATTGCCGCTTGACCACCTCACCAGCGTAGCTGATTTTTTGTTTCTCTGCCGCCCCCTTACTTCCATCGCTTCCATCAACTCTCGTTCAGCCGTAAGCTAGTTAGCTACCTAACTGCGTTACTTATTTGATGTTAAGGACTCGCCATGTCGTCGGCTGATGCGCTGCGCTTGATACTGCTCTCTTCTCTGTGGGGCCTTTCGTTTATCTTTATGCGCGTAGCCGCCCCCGAATTTGGCGCGGTACCGTTAGTATTGGTACGTATGGGAATTGGCGCACTGCTGCTCATGCCGCTGTTGATCAGCCTGCATTACCTGCGGTTGATTTGGCAGCATAAGGGCCCGCTGCTTTTTTTAGGTATTGTGAATCACGTGCTGCCTTTTTCGTTACTGGCACTTGCCACCACGCGACTAGAGGCGGGCTTTACCTCATTAATTAATGCTACCACGCCGATTTTTACTGCGCTGATCGGCGCGCTGTTTTTCGCTACCGCCATACAGCGCCAGCAGTACTTAGGCCTCGCCCTGGCACTGCTGGGGGTCTATGTGCTCTCTGCGGATCGACTCGATTTCGCCCTGGGCGGCGACGGCTGGTTTATTTTGGCTGTTTTAGGCGCCACGTTTTGCTACGGCATTGCAGGCAATTATTCTAAAACGCGCCTTGGTCACCTACCCACACGTGTACTCGCCGCAGGCAGTAGCGCCATGTCAGCGTTGGTGCTGCTGATCCCCGGCATTCTATTATGGCCAAACGAGCCCATTAGCAGCCTGGCCTGGGGAAACGCGCTGGCACTGGCAGCGCTAAGCACCACTCTGGCCTTCCTGCTCTACTTTGGCTTACTCGCCAGCGCGGGCGCCACCGCCACTTCAACGGTGACGTTTCTGGTGCCGGTGAGCGCGCTGATATGGGGTTATCTACTGCTTGGAGAGACGCTGAACGTTCAGATTATCGCGGGCATGGTCATTACCCTCATTGGCACGGCGATCGCCACTAAACTACTACGCGTCAAGCGTCGCGAAACGTCGCCGCCAGTCTATCCCCCACACGAATAATACTACCTGCGCCTTCTAGCAGCGTGGCGTTCTGGCCAAAGTGGGCGCCTTTCAAAGCGGGCTGAGTATTAAGCTCAATCAAGGTTTTTAGCGGCTCAGCAGGGGCTGGTACTGCCGCCGTATGCTGATCGATAGTAGTGATCTTGCAGCGTTTGCAGGGCTTACGCAGCGCTAGTTGGAAAGCTCCCTTTTGTTCAGAAAGCGTCGCCCAACGGTCTTCAGCCCACGCCTCATCGCTCTCTACCACAATATTGGGCCGGAAACGGTTCATGGGCACTGGCGCGCCCCCTTTTGCCACCAACGCCTGATTAAGAGCATCCAACGAGCCCGTGGACGTGATCAGAAACGGGTAGCCATCAGAGAAATAGGTATGCGCCGCTCCACCGTCAAGGAAATCCTCTTCGACCGCGCGGGGAAATTCAGTTGCAAAACGTACCAAGCTCAGCCCTTGCTCCTGTTCGCCCAAGGCAGCGACTAACCAGCGAGAAACATCTTCGCTCTCCGGCAGGGCTTTGCAGTGATCATTCCACACGCTGACCAGACGCAAATTACCGGCGGGTTCTGCCAGCGGTATGTTCAGCGGGTCAACGCCAGGGTGAGATAGCACCAAGTACTCGTCGGTGAGAGCGACCTCAATGGTGGCGAGCGCAGGGAGTTGTCGCTGGGTCACAAAGCGCTGCTGGGCGTCCACCAGCATCCAGCGGCGATCCCAGGCGAGCCCGTGCTCTTGTAGCTCGCTGTGATTAACGCTGATGCCTTTTAGCGACTTTACGGGGTAGATGTTGAGTAGAGTAATCTGCACGGCAGCCTCGCGACAAGTAAAAAGGCTACTTTAGCCACTCACAATGGTGATCGCTACTCGAAAGCGTGACCTATACCTATAGCGTCATGCCTGTTTCGATACGGTAGCCTAAATCCACCACTTTCTGGGTCAGTGGCTCACCGCGAATACGCGCTAACAGCTGCCCCGCTGCTGCTTCGCCGATGGCCTGACGCGGTGTCACCACGCTGGCCAAGCGTGGTGTCATCACATGGCCCACATCGTGGCCATGAAAGCCCGCCAAGGCCATCCGCCCAGGCACCTCAATACCGCGTCGCTGGCATTCAAAATAAGCGCCTACGGCAACGTCGTCATTGGTACAAAACAGGCCATCCGCCGCTGGGTAGTCAACTAACACCTGCTTGAGTAGGGCAGCTCCCACGCTGTAAGAAGAGCGCTGGGTGCTTTGCAGCGTCACCGGCGGTAATCCGTGCTCTTCCATGGCACGACGGTAGCCCAACTCACGCTGCCGGGTACGTTCATCCAACCGCACCGCCAGATAAATCACTTGGCGACGACCGCGGCGGATCATCTCACTCACCATGTCATAGGCGGCTTGTACGTTGTCGTAGCCCACGGTCTGTTGTAGCGGAGGGCGATGGGTATCCATGATTTCGACAATTGGGATACCGGCGGTTTCCAGCATACGCAGGCTACGCGGCGTGTGATCACGGTCAGAAAGGATAACGCCATCGACGTTATAGGAGAGCAATGACGCCAGGCTGCGCTCTTCAAGCTCAGGGCTATAGCCATAGTGAGAGAGCATTAAGTGATAGCCTGCGGGTTCCGTTAACGCCTCAATGCCGACAATGATATCGGCGAACACTTGGTTGGTCAGCGACGGCACCAGCACGCCAATCGAATGACTGGTAGCCCTGGAAAGTAAATCGGGCGCACGGTTGGGAATATAGCCGATCTGTTCGGCAATCGAGAAAATGCGCTCACGAAGCCCTTCCGAAACCGTTTCAGGTTCACGCAGGCAGCGGCTGACCGTCATTTTGGTAGCCCCTACGTGGTCGGCAATGTCCTGTAGGGTGGGGCGTTTTTTCTTCAAGGGGGTAACTGCCTTATGCAGTGAGGGAGCATTGAGGTCGCCCCTTCAATCGGCGGCCTCAATACCTATTAACTCTTTTGCCTAGTGAGCGTTAGCCTAGTTGTGCGTTAGCTTAGTGTGCGGCTGGGCAGTGGCAGCGTGGCAGCAAATTGATCGACGATTTGCATGGGCGACAGGGCAATGGAGGCGTTAAACGCCTCCTCTTCATCAGGCGGCTCTAAATCAGCCAATTGACTGGCCAACATGGTATCGCCTTTGAAGAAGTGCCCTGCCCGTGTTTCTAGCCGCTCAAGCAGCAGCTCTTGCGTGCCCTCTAAGTAGAGAATCTGCAGCGCTGAGTCACCTTGGCGCAGTCGGTCACGGTAGCGCCTTTTCAACCCAGAGCAGGCAATCACCAGCGACGCATCTCTGGCCCGATAGTCGGCGAATAGCGCCGCCAACGTATCGAGCCACTCACTCCGATCATCGTCATTGAGCGGTGTGCCGCTGGCCATTTTGGCTACATTGGCGGGCGAATGGTAATCGTCGCCATCAATGAACGTCGCCCCTACGGTTTGGGCCAACTGGCGGCCAATGTGCGACTTTCCAGAGCCAGACACACCCATCACTAAAATACGATGCGAGAGGGTCTTCACAGAAGCTCTCCTATTCATTACCAAGAACCTCAGTTGCCGCGCACAGCGGTAAGATCAGGCAGCCAGGTAACGATACCCGGGAAGGCGATCAGGATCACCAGCACGACGAGGAGCGCTGCGTAGTAAGGCAGCATCGCTTTGACCAAAGACTCCATGGAGACTTTACCCACACCACAACCGACGTAAAGGCAGGTGCCAACCGGCGGGGTTAGCAGCCCGATGCCCAATACAAAGGCCATTAGTACGCCAAAGTAAGCAGCATCAACACCTACCGAGGTCACAATGGGCGCAAGCATAGGCGCCATGATGACCATGGCCGGGGTTAAGTCCATTACAAAGCCCACCAACAGCAGCAACGTTGCCACGATCAGGAGGAGTAGGAACGGGTCTTGGGTAATCGCCTGCACTTGGCTGACCAGGGTTTGCGGCACCATATTGATGGTCAGGAACCAGGCAATCACCGTGGCAAATGCCAGCAGCATCATCACCATGCCGGTCAAACGAGCAGTACGAATCAGCATACCGCCGAGCTCTTTGATCTTAAACTCACGGTAAACCACTAGCGAAATAGCCAGCGCATAAAGCAGTGCCGCTACGGCCGCTTCGGTCGCGGTAAAGACACCGCCAATAATACCGCCAATCACGATGACCGGGAGTACCAGCGCAAGCCAAGCATCTTTGAAAGCTTTCCAGAGACGATCCCAGCGGAATTTCTGCACACCGCCGCCATCTTTTTTGGCAAGAATATAGGTGGTCACCATCAGCGCAAAGCCAATCAACAGGCCCGGAATGATACCGGCGATAAACAGGCGGCTAATTGAGGTTTCAGTGACGATGCCGTACAGAATCAGCGGGATGGAAGGAGGAATAATGATCCCGATCACCGAGGACACGGTGTTGATCGCGGTAGCATTAGCCGCGGTGTAGCCCTGCTCTTTCATGGAGGGAATCATCATCGCGCCGGTAGCGGCCGTATCGGCCACCGCTGAGCCACTGATGCCACCAAAGAACATCGAACCGGTAATGGCAACCTGCCCTAGCCCACCGCGCATAAAGCCGACCATAGCGCCAGCCAGCTCCATCAAGCGACGAGCGATACCGCCATTGCTCATCACCTCACCGACTAAAATAAAGAACGGGATGGCGAGCAACGGAAAGCTGTTCACCCCACGAATCGACTGTTCGATCATAATCGACAGCGGAATATCTGAGAGTACCGCCATGACCAGCGCCGCCACGCCTAAACCAAAGGCAATGGGCAGCCCAATAACGATAGAGACCAATAAAATGGCCAGGAAAATCCATAGCATGATTAGCGCTCCCGCTCAGAGTGGCGAATAACGTTAAGGCTGACCCACATCCGCCACACCGCTACCACCGCAATAAAGATGACACACAGCACCAGCGAAAGGCTGATAAAACTCAATGGCACATCCATAATCGCTGAGCGCCCGCTTGAACGCGACAGCACTTGGTAGCCACCCCAAATCATTACCACCATTAAGCCGGTAATAATCAGGTGCTGCAGTAAATAGAGCATGTGCGCCAAGCGCAGCGGCAAGCGCCGCACCAAGGCATCAACGGCAATGTGCTCGTAACGGGAAAACGCCGCGGCGGCCCCGATAAACACCAGCCATATAAACAGCATACGCGCCAGCTCATCCGCCCACGGCAGTGAGTAATTAAACAGCGCTCGCCCTACCACGTTGCAAGAAACGGACACAATCAACGCCACTAAAATAGCGCCGATAAGATACTCCATACCTAAGGTAAGCCAGCGAAACAGCGCCGGGCCTTGGCGGGCATCGGTATCGATTTCCAGAAGCTTGCGGTTGGGGTCGTCTAGATACACCGAAGGATCTTCAATCGGCGTAGGAGAGTTAGGGGGTGTAGAGGAGAGTGACATAGGAACTCCAGGGGCACTAACACATCGGGCAGGCACGTTGCCTGCCCGATGGCGCGCTAAACGTAAGGTTTAGTTGCTGCTCTCTTCAACGATCTTTTGGATGTCGGCGATCAGGTCTTCACCAATGCGCGGCGCCCACTCTGCATATACAGGCTGAACGGCATCTTGGAAAGCGGCTAACTGCTCGTCGTCCAGGCGGGTAATTTCCATACCACGCTCTGCCAACTGATCACGTGACCAGTCATCGTACTCAGCTGACAGCTGGATTTCATAGTCGGCTGACTGACGCGCTGCTTCCAGTACCAGTTCCTGATATTCGGGTGCCATGCGCTCCCAAGTACGCTCAGAAAGCATCATGATAAAGGGAGTATAGACGTGGCGTGTTTCGGTGCCATAATCCTGAACTTCATTAAAGTTCGAGGTGAGGATGGTGCTCCAAGGGTTTTCCTGGCCATCTACCACGCCCTGCTCCATCGCAGAGAAAAGCTCACCAAATGCCATCGGCGTTGGGTTAGCGCCTAAGGCTTCCCAAATCGCCAGATGCACCGGGTTTTCCATGGTACGAACGCTTAAACCTCGCACATCAAGACCTGCTACGTCGTCAGGACTTGCCACCGGGCGAGCACTGTTAGAGAGCTGACGATAGCCATTCTCAGAGAACGCGAGTGCTTTCAGGCCAGTGCCATCAAAAGCGTCCAGCATGCCCTGGGCCACATCGCTCTGCATGACGGCTACCGCGGCTTCACGGCTAGGCAGCAGGAACGGCAGGTCAAAAGCAGCAAGCTGTTCAACGTAGCCAGTAGTGGCGGAGCTAGACGGGTAAGTCATATCCAGCGTACCGGTTTGCAGCATTTCCAGCATTTGAACATCGTCACCTAACTGGCTGTTAGGGAAAACGTTAACCTTAATGCGGCCGTCGGTACGCTGCTCCAAAATCTCACCAAAATATTGGCTAGACAGGAACTGTGGCGAGCTTTCCGCAAGGCCGATGCCCATACGTAATGTGTGCGAACCATGATCGCCGACTACCTCGCCCTCGATCTCAGGCGGATCAGAGAGTTCTGGGCTCTGAGCATGCGCCATACCAAACGTCAGTGTGGTCGCACCGACCAGAGTTAGCGTGCTGCGCCAAATAGTTGTCATTGCGTGATCTCCAAATATTCGTTGTTGTTAACGGTGAATGGGTAAGAATTGAGTTGTTACTGGCTAATTGAATGAGCGCCAAATTGTTACCGGTAACATTAATGATGCGAAGGCTAGCTAGCTGCCAAGTGCGTGTCAAAACAAAACTGCCAACTTACGACCAACGTCTAGGGATAGCCACTCACCGCTTCGCGCGCTACATTACCCTACATATTTCGGATCGGAACCCATACTTGTGCAACCATCTTGTAGCGACTTAGAACTCGATCATCAGCTCTGCTTTGCGCTCTACTCAACTTCATTGATGATGACCAAGGTATATAAGCCACTACTTAAAGAGCTTGGCCTTACTTACCCGCAATACTTAGCCATGCTGGTCTTATGGCAAAACGATGGCATCACGGTAGGCACCATGAGCAAACGCCTTCTGACGGATCCCGGCTCGCTGACCCCGCTGCTAAAGCGCCTCGAAGCCGACCAGTTGTTAAATCGCAAACGCAGTCATCAGGATGAACGGGTAGTTGAGCTTTATCTCACCGAGAAAGGCAAAGCCCTTCGCGAGCAGGCAGGCCATATTCCTAGCTGTGTGGTGCATGCGAGTGAGCAGTCAATCGAAGCGTTGACCACATTAAAAGAAGATCTGGTGCGATTGCGCGATAGCTTGCAAAAAAGCCAGTAGCTTTTGCTGAGTAGCGAAGGGCACAAAAATAGTCGTCAATTTATATTGCGCGCAAAATAAAGCTGCGCTAAATTAAAAGCGTAGGTTGATAATTAATAAACGCTGACAGGAAATTCGTAATGACGACCACCACTATCGAGAAAGTTGTATATCGCGCCCATGCTACCGCTACGGGTGGCCGTGAAGGCCATGCCAAATCATCCGACGGCGCATTGGACGTAAAACTCAGCACACCGAAAGAGTTGGGCGGCGCTGGCGGTGACGGCACCAACCCCGAGCAGCTCTTCGCAGCTGGCTACTCGGCCTGTTTTTTAGGTGCGCTAAAGCACGTGGCGAGCCAGGAAAAAGTAAGGCTGCCCCAAGAGACGAAAATTGATGGGCATGTCGGTATCGGCGCTATCCCAACCGGCTTTGGCATTGAAGTTGAGCTAAAAATTAACCTCCCAGGCCTAGAGCAGGACGTCGCTCAGCAGTTGGTCGATAAAGCCCACATCGTGTGCCCTTACTCAAACGCCACCCGTGGCAATATTAACGTCACTCTGACGTTGGTCTAAGCGTCGTTACTTCGTTTAAGTCATCATGTTAGTGCCCACGCCACCGCTCTCTGCACATGCAGAGCGGTGGTGTCATAAAGCGGCACCGCAGTATCTTGCTGGCTGACGAGCATGGCGATTTCAGTACAGCCTAGAATCACCGCCTGAGCGCCTTGCGCATAAAGTGAATCGATAATGGCTAGATAGCGTTGGCGGGAGACATCTTCTATACGGCCTTGGCAGAGCTCATCAAAGATCACCTGATGAATAGTGTCGCGCTCAGATTGCTCCGGCACCACGACCTTGATGCCGAACTGCTCTTCTAACCGGCCAATATAAAAGTCCTGCTCCATGGTAAAGCGGGTGCCTAATAGGCCCACCCGATTAATCCCGTCGGCTTGTAGCTGTAAAGCAGTGGCATCGGCAATATGCAGCAGAGGAATGGTAATCGCCTGTTCAATCGCGGGCGCCACTTTGTGCATGGTATTCGTGGCAATCAGTAAACAGTCAGCACCTGCGCGTTCGACTCCTTGAGCAGCGCTGGCGAGCAGCTCGCCTGCCGCGTCCCAATCGCCCCGCTGCTGCATGGCTTCTATCTCTGCAAAATCGACACTGACCATTACGATCCTGGCCGAATGAAAGCCGCCTAGTGCCGCTTTAACGCCTTCATTTAAGGCCCGGTAATAGCTTTGGCTCGACTCCCAGCTCATGCCGCCCAGTACACCAATGACACGCATCCACCACCCCCAGAGAACTTGAACTGTTTTATTAACAGGCTAACCACCAGCCTACCCTTGTAGCGGCTTTTCATCACCCCCATAACCTTAGAATAGTCGCACAGAGAAGATGATCATTCCTGTACCCAGCAGTTACCGATAACCGGTTAATAGCGAGGAAATAATGAGCGATAACACCTATACCCCACCGAGCGTTTGGAAATGGGAACCTGGCAATGGCGGTAAATTTGCCAATATCAATCGCCCCATTGCGGGCTCCACCCATGACAAAGCACTGCCGGTAGGTAAACACCCGCTGCAACTCTACTCCTTAGCGACCCCCAACGGTGTCAAAGTCACCGTCATGCTTGAAGAGCTGTTAGAAAAAGGTGTGACTGGTGCCGAGTATGACGCTTATCTGATTCAAATTGGCGAAGGCGACCAGTTCAGCAGTGGTTTTGTCGAGGTGAATCCCAACTCTAAAATCCCCGCGCTGATGGATCACTCCACCCAACCGCCCCAGCGGGTGTTTGAGTCTGGTGCCATCCTGCTTTATCTGGCTGAAAAATTTGATGCTTTCCTACCCAGCGATCCGGCGAAGCGCACCGAGTGCCTCTCCTGGCTATTCTGGCAAATGGGCAGTGCTCCAATGCTGGGTGGCGGTTTTGGCCATTTCTATGCCTACGCACCTGAAAAGTATCAGTACCCGATTGACCGCTACACCATGGAAGTGAAACGCCAGTTGGATGTGCTGGATCGCCACTTGGCGGAAAACCGCTTTATGGCAGGCGATGAGTACACCATTGCCGATATGGCGATTCACCCCTGGTACGGCGCGCTGGTAAAAAACCGCGTTTACGAAGCGGCGGAGTTTTTGGAGGCGCACACTTACAAAAACGTTCTACGCTGGACCGAAGAGATCGATGAGCGCCCCGCCGTTAAACGTGGCCGCATGGTCAACCGCACCTGGGGCGAACCTCACGAGCAGTTGCATGAGCGCCATGACGCCAGCGATTTCGAGCTTCGCACTCAAGACAAACTTGACGACCAGTAACTAACCGCTAAACACATAGCAACTAAAAGGGCCTACGCGTGTTGACTCAGCGTAGGCCCTTTTTAACGACTGTCTATCGGCTAAACCACTCTTGCTGCCAGACTTAGAACTGATAACGCACGTTAGCCGTTACATTTCGGCGTGCGCCGTAACCGCAGTCTCCCCCCTCATAACGGCACCAGGAAATAGTTTCATCGTCGGTGAGGTTTTTAACATCCACTGAGAAATCCCACTCATCAATCGTATAGCCCACCATAGCGTCATAAAGGGTGCTTGAGGGCACCACGGGCGAACCACCAAAGCCAACATTATCGCCAACGTAACGTACCCCGGCCCCAACACGCCAATGGTTACCTACATAGAGCCGGTTCCACCAAGAGGCCTGCTCTTCCGCTACCGCCGACAGGCGCTCGCCGGTACTGTCGTCAGTGGCATTCATATTGGTGTAAGCCAACTGCGTTTCAAAGTTCTGCCAGCGCTTGTTAACTTGAAGCTCCCAACCGTCTACCACCGCGCCTGTTTGCTCAACACCGCCTGGCGTTACACCATCACTAACGCGATTCTGCTGAGTGATATCAAAATAAGCGGCGCTGATCGCTAAAGACTGATCGGGAGAGAGGTATTTTACCCCTGCTTCCTGCTGATCGCCCGTAGTGGGATCCAGTGCGTTGGCCTCAGCAGTACCGTCGGTTCCCAGATTCATGGTGAAGGCTTCGGAGTAGCTGACATACGGCGAGACGCCATTATCGAAGCGATACATCAACCCTAAACGCCCAGTTGTGGCTTCTTGGTCGCTTACGGTATCCGGGCCAGAAAGCGCTAGCGTACGATTTTCAGCCCAATCGTGACGTAGGCCGGCCGACACCACCACCGGTCCCAGCTCAATGTGATCCGCTACGTATAAACCCACCTGCTCGATCTCATTATCCGGTCGATCCTGAGGATCCAGCGCCTCTAGCTGTAAATTACCGTACTGCGGATTGTAGATATCGATAGTGCCGCCCAGCCCCGCCCCTGAGAAGTAGTTATCCTGCTCCCAGCGTGCATCCTGGCGATCCATCCCGACTACCAACGTATGCTTTGTCGCCCCTAGTTCAAACTCACCTTCCATTCGTGCATCAAGGTTCAGAATTTGAGTCGCTGCGTCAGCGGTAAAAATAGTACGTGACACTTCACCGTTGGCGTCTGGCACGCTGGGAATATCCACCCAGTGCTCGCGCGTTTCGGTACTGGAGTCGGTATAGCGGGCAGTGGCCGAAAAGGCCCAGTTATTAGTTAACTGGTGGTCAAAAAACAGCGTGGTTTCGGTTTTTTCGCGATCGTAACGATCCCAGCCCGGCTCTCCCACAAATCGCTCAGAGCCAATAAAGCCCTGGGAACCGGGTTCGAGCGTACCCGCCTGCGGTAAGAACTGCGCTGACACTTGGCCGGTGTTTTCCTGGCGGTTAATTAACAGCGTCATACTGGTGTCGTCACTTGGCCGCCAGGTAAACGACGGCGCCAGCAGGTAGCCATCATCCTCCACATGATCTACCTGGGTATCGCTATCCCGCTGCAATGCCACCAAACGATACAGAAATTTGCCTTCTTCATCCGCAGAGCCCGTCACATCTACCGCCAGCTGTTTGCGGTTGTGTGAGCCAACCTGCGCCCATACCTCGCCGCTGCGCTCTTCCTCAGGCAGCTTGGAAACGCCGTTGATAACACCCCCTAAATCGGCTTGCCCGTATAGCATTGAAGAGGGGCCGCGTAGCACCTCGACTCTCTCCAACGCATACACATTGCTGCGGACACTGTTGTACGAACCGTAAATTTGGCGCAAACCATCCAGGTAGCGGCCAGCGTTCAAGCCGCGCACTGTGGCGCTGTCGATACGGGTATCAAAGCCATAGTTGCCCGCATTGACACCGGGCGTATAGAGCAGTGCCTCTTGAATATTTTGCGCCCCGCTGTCCTGAATGAACTCCTCATCAATCACTGACATGGAAAAGGGTTGCTCACTTATTGGCACGTTCATTTTGCCAACCTTTGGCACTTCTTCCATTTCGATGTAGCCAAATTGGCCAGCAGATTCTGCGGTTACTTCGACCGTGTCCAGCTTAACGGCCGATGAGCTTAATTCTTCTTGGGCGAGCGCATAAGTCGAAGCCCCGCATAAAGAAGCGAGCGCGATGGCGCTGGCTAGCTTGCGCAAACGAAAGTGTGGAGTGTACATAATGATCCCGGAGCAAATTATAATGCTGTTATTAACACGAATATTAATGATAGTGATTTTTATTCGTGTAAATATAAGGATCTCATCACGGTGTGTCAACTAACCGCTTCCCCCGCGGGCTTACTAAGACTTATGAGGGGCCACGAACGCCCTCTAAACTTGATTGGCCGCTCTCTGCCTGGTTTTTGACAATACTTAACGAGCCATCTGTTTCTAGCACGACGGCTTCTACTGCGGATACATCACTAAGGCCACTGCTACGAATGGCAGAAAGTACCTCGTCTTGCGTTACCCGCGCTTTTCGCAATGACGTTAAAAGAAATTCACCTTGGTAAAGCAGCATCAGCGGCTCGCCAGTCACTAATCGGCGTACCCAGCGAAACCGCACACTGGTCCAGGTGATTATAAATTGAAGTGAAATTAGTAGCGCTAAGGCAACCGCTCCATCCGCCAAAGCCACATCTTTAGATAGCAGCACGGTTGCCAGCGTGGAACCCAGCGCTACCGTAACAATTAAGTCGAAGGCATTCATTTTTGAAAGCGTACGGTTGCCCGATAGGCGCAGGAAGAGGATTAGCGTTGCATACGCCAATAGTCCGATAATCAAAATACGAAACAAACTGCTCCAGCCATTAAAAAATACCAGTTCCATATGCGTGTTCTCCTTAGGCATCAAGCGATATGCAAATAGCTGCACACCTCTGCCCAGGCTAGCACTCCTGAGCTAGTTGTATACGCAAGGAAAATATTTAGTGCTGGCTCTCCCACCACTTGGCGTAGGAACTGTTATGGGGCGCAAGGCCGCCTTCATCGGGGGCATCATCATCCCACCACACTGGGCCACGCTCCCCAAGCGCTTCTTTAGCAGCTTGAACCGCGTCACGGGCTTGGCGAAGCGCATCGTCATCTTCTTGCTGTTGGGCCGTTCTAACGGCCCGGCGGGATTTCATCAACTCTTTGATATGGTTGCGTTTTTGGTCTTCACCTAAGCGCGGATCAGTACAGCGCCAGAGTCGATTTTTGGCAATAAAATAGCGCCCATCGGGGGTGTGGGGGTATTGCTTGGCCATGAATACTCTCCTCCCGAAAGACGCTCAAACCTTTAAGCAGTTTAGAAGCGCTTGGACAGCGTTAGAGCTCCAAACTTATCCTGATCTTCTTGCCCATCAAATTCGCGTGAGCGCTGCACAGCAGCGTAAGTGACCTGCCAATCTTCCCAGGCCAACGCCAGCCCTGCGGAAATGTCGCCCACCCACTCTTTGCGGTCAACCGAGTGGCTATTTCTGAAACTGTTGCCATCCAGCGTCAGATTTTGCGCCATGTAATAGCCATCTACGCTCGCAAACAGATACCACTGCCAGCCATCATTTCCAGTCATATGGTGGCGACTACCGGGGTTTGGCGTCAATGTGGGAATACCCGAGGCTTCGTCGCCCCAGCGCACGCTATATCCAGCGCTGGCATAAGTGTACAGGTTACCTAAGGCAGCCCCGACGCTAGGACCATGAGCAAATTGCTTGCCAATAAACGGGGAGCTATGCCACCACTGACGACGCATAGCGAAGTTCACAATGGCTTCATCGCCAAGCTGATTCTTCCAACCATTAGGATGATCACTTTCGGTGATGCGGTGTACTTCTCGCTGAATACTATCGGCAAGCGAGGAAGGTCCTACCAAACCAATATCCAGATGCAGATCGGTCGCTTGACGCCAATTGCCCATCGGCACATCTTCATAAAGCGAAATACCACCGTAAACAAGGCCTGCATAGGGTCGATCGTCTTCAATCAGCCGACTTTCTTCAATGTTATTCGGCGTATAAATCTGATGCACCAACCGATAAGCGGCCATGTCGGCGCTGCCAATCAAGCTATCGGGAAGCGCCGTCGCTAAGCGCTGCATCCAGTTTTCATCACTGGGCTCAAAGGTCCAGTAAAGCTCAAAGCCGCTGGTAAAATGGCCATCATCACTACTGGCCATGCCATCATTTGCGTGCTTAATCGAGAGTACACTATCCTCGGCTTGCGCCTGCGATGACATCAGACTAATGGCAGCTATCAGCGGGAGCAATTGCCAGCGTGAAGGGTTATTTCCTTTCATTACTCGTTCCTTGAGATAGTCTTTAGGTCACAACAAACATTGTTGATTGTATGTAATTGTGCAAAAAGATAGCAAGCATACTTTTAAAAAATAAAGGATGACCCATTGGCCATCCCTTTATCGGTCTATCGCTTAAGCTTCTAGCATCAAAGGATAGACGAAAGTCTGATGATTTCTAGCGATCGCGCAACAACCACTGTGGTGTAATTTCATGCTGACCCTGTTCATCGGTAATAAACAGCGATCCTTCACTGATCATAACGGCCCAATTGATCCCTCGTGGCAGGTCTTTCGCAATGGTCGTTAGGGCTTCTTGTGGCAATCCCGCCACGTGCACATTTTTCAGCGACGCCACACTGGGCAGCACCTTACTCTCCCACTGGTCTACCCGACCGTAGGCGAGTAACGACACGCGCTCCGCCCGCCGTGAGCACCAGGTGATGCGCTCGGCATCCGGCAAGCCGACTTCTATCCAGTGTAGCAAGCGGCCATCTAAACTCTTCTCCCACAGCGCTGGCTCGTCTACATCGGAAAGCCCGCGCCCGAAAGCCAGCGTCTCGCTGTACCACAGGACATAGGCGAGTAAGCGCGCAGTCATGCGCTCCTCGGTTTCTGATGGGTGGCGGGCCACGGTAAAGCGCAATGTTTCATACACCCCGCGATCCAGGTCCGTCAGATTAATATCAACTTTGTAAGGCGTTGCACTAAGAGCCATGGACGTTTCCAAACGAAAATTTGCGCCAGTGTACCCGATGCCGGGTGTCCCTGGTGAGTTGTCACAAGGTTAAGACGTGCGGTAATCAACTTCCAGCGTGCCATTCTTTAGCGTTTCAGCTTCGTGCATAGGCTCGCGCCACGTTTCTTCCAGCGCGGCTTGATACCAGGCCTGCATGGCAGGCAGCGCTAACAGGCGTTCGACATAGGCCTGGGATTTCTCACTCACCGGCAGCTTGAACGTCTGTACGCGAAACGCCACAGGGACATAAAACGCGTCTACCGCGGAGAAGTGCTCACCCGCTAAAAACGGCCCGCCAAAGCGCTCAATTCCCTGTTGCCACAACGCATCTAAGCGGTTCACATCGGCCTTGAGATTGGCCGATAAGCCATTCAATGCCACCCGCACACCGCAGTTCATTGAACACTCGTCACGCAGGGCGCCAAAGCCGCTGTGCATTTCAGCCGTGGCAGAGCGCGCCCAGGCGCGGGCGGTTTTATCACTCGGCCAGACGTTAGCGTGTTGCTCGGCTAAATATTCAACAATCGCCAGCGAATCCCACACCGCCAGATCACTTTCCCTATCCACTAAACAAGGCACTAAGCCCGATGGCGAAAAGCGGGTGTAAACGTCATGGCTAGCGCCAAAGCCGCCTTCAAAAGGCATGAGATGTTCGTTGAACGGAATCTCCATTACTTTCATCAACACCCAGGGGCGCAGCGACCAAGAGGAATAGTTCTTGTTAGCGATATAGAGATCAAACATACAGCGCTCCTTGTATGTGAAATTTGAAGTAGCCGAGCGATATGGGCTGTCATCCTTAACGTGCCGCCTGAGCGAGGGTATTGCCTCCTAAGCCCATTAATACGCCACCACCAATGCGCTGGATGAGCCGAGAGGAGCCGTGGGATTTTTGTAGCCATTGGCGTAGAGGACTCGCAAGTAGCACCACCATGACATCCGCAGATGAAAACAGCACATTGGTGGCGATACCTAGCCAGAGCAGTTGCCATGCTACCGGCATCGCGCTCTCGGGCTGCACAAACTGGGGCAGAAACGCGACAAAGAAAATCGCGGTTTTAGGGTTGAGCATCTCCACCAGAAAGCTGTCGCGAAGCACACGTTTCGTGGTTGCCAGCGGCATCTCTTCGCCGTGGGTGCGAATGCCCTGCTGCCATAGCCGCAGTCCCATCCAGAGCAGGTAGAGCCCACCGATTATTTTCATGGCGATGTAGGCAGGGGGAATCGCCGCAAACAGCAGCGCTAATCCTAGCGCGGCGGCAACCACATGCACATAACACCCCATATGCACACCGATGACCGCTAACCACCCTGCCCGTCGGCCGCGCCCCAACGTTTGCGCTGCGGTATATAGCATTGCAGGCCCAGGTAAATAAGCGAAACCAAGCGCGGCGAGAATAAACGCGGCCCATTGCATAGTGGCGGCTCTCTTGAAAGGAACAGTTAGCTTTCGAGAATAAAACGGGGGTGGCGCAAGCGCCACCCCCTAAATAAGTAAACCTGTAATTAATCAAACCTTAGAAGTTCGGTTTGCGCTTCTCGACAAATGCCGCCATGCCTTCTTTCTGCTCGTCACCGGCAAAGCAGAAGGCGAACAGGCTGGTTTCCAGCGCTAGTGCGCTATCAAGGTCTTGATCCATGCCGTCGTGAACTGCCTGCTTGGCGCCGCGCACTGACTGTGGGCCGTTGCCTTTGAGTTGCTTGGTGAGTTCTTCAACGTAGCTCTCCAGCTCCGCTTGCGGCATCACACGGTTCACTAAGCCGATACGCAGCGCTTCTTGGGCATCGATTTTGCGCCCGGTAGTGACCAGGTCAATCGCCATGGCAGGGCCAACACGGCGTGGCAGACGCTGGGTGCCGCCAAAGCCGGGGATAACGCCCAGGAGCACTTCCGGCTGGCCGAATACGGCGTTGTCGCTGGCTACGGCCCAGTCGCAGGCCAGCGCCAGTTCGCAGCCGCCGCCAAGGCAAAACCCGTTCACCAGCGCGACCACCGGCACGGGCAGTGTCTCTAGGCGTTTAATGGTACGCAGCGCCTGGCTGGCGAAGGCCCGCGCTTCTTCGGGCGTTTTTTCACGCATTTCAGTGATATCTGCACCCGCCACGAAGGACTTCTCGCCCGCTCCGGTAATGAATACGGCGCGCAGATTGGGCTGGGCTTCAAGCTCAACCAAATGTGCTTCCAGCGCGGCAAGCACTTCGCTGTTCAGGGCATTCAGCGCTTTAGGACGATTGATGGTCAGTCGCACCATCCCGTCGTTATCAACCTTCTCGATCACTGCTTCGCTCATGGCGGACTCCTTATTCGATTTATTATTGAACATGAAAGTGAATACCACTCAACCCTAGCGAACGCTTGGTTGAGTGGCAATGACTTCTTTATGCCGGGCTGGTTTCGTCAGCGCAAGTTAGTCGTAGTGATAGAAACCGCGACCACTTTTGCGGCCTAGATAGCCCGCGGCAACCATGCGTTTGAGTAGTGGGCAGGGACGGTATTTCGGGTCGCCAAAGCCCTCTTGAAGCACTTCCATGATTGCCAAGCAAACATCCAGCCCAATCAAATCCGCCAGCGCTAGCGGCCCCATGGGGTGAGCCGCGCCTAGTTTCATGGCGCTATCAACAGCTTCCGGCGTTGCAGTGCCCTCCTGCACGATAAAAGCTGCCTCATTGATCATGGGCACCAACAGTCGATTCACAGCAAAGCCCGGCGCATCACCTACCAGCACGGCGGTTTTGCCCAGCGCCTTTGCAAGCGTTTCAATCTCGGTCACGGTAGCGTCCGAGGTTTGCTCGGCGCGAATCACTTCCACCAGTTTGAGCACCGGCACCGGATTGAAGAAATGCATGCCCACCACGCGCTCAGGGTGCTCGCATACCGCCGCCAGGCGGGTGAGCGACAGCGACGAGGTGTTGGAGGCTAAAATAGCCGTGCTGCTCATTTGGCTAAGATCGCGAAACAGCTTCTCTTTGAGTTCGGGCTGTTCGGGGGCCGCCTCGATAATGATCGCGCAGTCGCTGAGAGCATTGAGTGCGGTAGTGGTCGATAGACGGGCAAGAGCGGCACTTTTATCCGCCTCGCTGATCTTCTCTTTAGTGACCAATTTACCCAAGCCTTTATCGATATTCGCCTTGGCGCGGCCAAGCTGCTCTTCGGCCACATCGTAAAGGCGCACGTTAAAGCCACTGGCAGCCACTACCTGGGCAATCCCCTGCCCCATGGTACCGGCGCCCACCACGCCAATTTGTTGGTCACTCATGCACGATTTCCTCTATTGGTTGTCACTACTAGCGGTTATCACTACTGGCGGTTATCACCGCTAGTGCTTATGTCTATTAGGGCTGGTTAATGATTTTTAGCTTCTTCACGCAAGACGAATTTTTGTATCTTGCCCGTTGATGTTTTCGGTAGCTCGCTGAAAATAACCGTTTTAGGGACTTTGTAGCCCGCCAAATGTTCACGGCAGTGGGCGATAATATCGGCCTCGGTGACTTCGCCATAGCCCACCTTGAGCTTCACAAACGCACAGGGCGTTTCGCCCCACTTCTCGTCAGGCTTGGCGACCACTGCGGCCTCTTCCACGGCGGGATGGCCGTAAATGGCGTCTTCCACTTCGATGGTCGAGATGTTCTCTCCACCGGAAATAATGATGTCTTTCGAGCGGTCTTTGATTTCGATATAGCCATCCGGATGCCAAACCGCCAGATCGCCAGTGTGGTACCAACCGCCTTCCAACGCCTGCTGGGTGGCCTCCGGGTTCTTCAGATAACCTTTCATGACGTTATTGCCGCGCATCAGTATCTCGCCCATGGTTTGGCCATCTTTGGGTACTGGTTCAAGGGTCAGCGGGTCGGCCACGCACAGGGCTTCCAGCATGTGATAACGCACGCCCTGACGCGCTTTGATTTTGGCCCGTGCTTCGATGGGTAATTCATCCCACGCCTCACGCCAGGCACACACGGTCACCGGCCCGTACACTTCCGTGAGGCCATACACATGGGTGACTTCAATGCCCAGCTTCTCGACCCCGGAAATCACCGAGGCTGGCGGCGCGGCACCGGCGGTGGTGACTCTGACTGGGTGATCGAACTGGCGCTTATCTTCCGCGGGCAGGTTCACCAGGCCATTAAGAATAATAGGCGCCCCGCTGAAGTGAGTAACCTTCTCTTCGGCAATGAGCTGCATGATCTTTTTCGGGTCGACGCGGCGCAGGCACACGTTGACCCCGGCGTTGGCGGCAATGGTCCAGGGGAAACACCAGCCGTTGCAGTGGAACATCGGCAGTGTCCACAGATAGATCGGGTGGTGGGGCATTGCCCACTCCATGATATTGCTCACCGCGTTGAGATAAGCACCGCGGTGGTGGTAAACCACGCCCTTAGGCTTGCCGGTAGTGCCAGAGGTGTAGTTGAGCGAGATCGCGTCCCACTCATCCGCAGGCAGTTGATAGGCAAAATTGGCGTCGCCCTCGTTAAGCAGCGCTTCGTACTCAATCTCGCCAATGCCTTGCGTGTCGCCGAGAAACTCTACATCGGCAACATCAATGATCAGCGGCTTGTGGGTTAGCTTGGCAACGGCTTGTTGGATGACCTCAGCAAACTCGGGATCGACCAAAATGGCTTTCGCCTCGCCGTGCTCCAGCATATAACTGATCGCCTCGGCATCCAGGCGAATATTCAGGGTGTTCAACACACAGCCCGCAAGCGGCACGCCAAAGTGCGCCTCGAACATTGCCGGGATATTAGGCAGCATGGCGGCCACGGTTTGGCCCGGCTGGATGCCCCGCTTTTCGAGCGCAGAAGCAAGCTGGCGACAGCGTGCCCAGGTTTGCCCCCATGTGCGCCGGGTGCTGCCATGTACGATGGCAGGGTAATCGGGATAAATCGACGCCGAGCGTTCGATAAAGGTCAGCGGTGATAGCGGTACGTGATTAGCGGCGGTTTTAGGCAAGCCTTGCTCGAAAATAGCGGCCATGGTCGGCTCCTGTTGTTGTTAAGCATCCGTTTTAAGGGATCGTTTTAAGAGATCGTTTTAAATAAATGTTTTGATTGCCTAGAAACGGCACCGCCGCCTCTAGGGCGGCGGTGCTGACTCGCGTATTAACGTCAATAAACCTCAAACTCGCTTAAGCACTGTGTTCCCGCCTCGATCACCGCGCGTTGAGCACGACCTACCGGTAGCCACTGAGTGATGGCAAATTCGGCACTACGCATTTTGGCAGTATAGAAGGGATCGTCGTTGCCGTTGTTAAGGGCGGCCTGGGCGCTCAGTGCTGCTTGGCCCATCTGCCACGCGCACAGTACATGCCCTGCCAAGTTAAGAAACGGCGTGGCGTATGCCTGCACTGCATCTGCCCCTTTTTCAGGGTCAGAGCCTTGTTCCAACACAATGGCCTGGGCGGTTTTTAAGTCTTCCAAACCTGCCGCCAAGCCACGGCCCAACGCTCTAAGTGCAGGGTCGGCGTTGAGTTTCTCCACGGTTGCAGCAACGTCGTAAAGGAGCGCGGTAAGCGCTTCGCCGTTGTCACGCTGGAGCTTACGGCCTGCCAAGTCGAGCGCCTGAATACCGTTGGAGCCTTCGTAAATCGGGGCAATGCGGGCATCGCGCAGCAGCTGGGCAGCACCGGTCTCCTCCACGTAGCCCATCCCGCCGTGTACCTGAATGCCCATGGAGGCAATATCCACTGCCTGATCGGTAGAAAAACTTTTGATCACCGGAATCAAAATATCGGCGCGGGCCTGGGCGGCATGGCGGGCTTCATTACTTTCAGCGTGGCGGGAGGTATCCAGTTCGGCGGCGCAATAAAGCGCCAATGCCCGCAGCGCATCGGTGCGCGCACGCATCGAAAGCAGCATACGGCGTACGTCCAAGTGATCGCTGATGCTGCATTCAGCGCCGCCACGGTTTTTGGGAGAGCGACCCTGACGACGCTCCAACGCATAGGCAAAGGCGTGCTGGCAGGCTCGCTCGGCCACACCAATGCCCTGAATGCCGACTTTGTGGCGCGCCTCGTTCATCATGGTGAACATGTGATTAAGACCACGACCCTCTTCACCGACCAAGTAACCAATGGCACCACCGTTTTCACCAAAACTGAGGGTGCATGTCGGCGAGCCGTGAATGCCCAGCTTATGCTCAATGGACGCGCAGGTGACATCATTGCGCTCTCCCAGTGAGCCATCTTCGTTAACCAGAAACTTGGGCACCAAAAACAGGGAGATGCCTTTATTGCCTTCCGGGGCATCGGGCTTACGGGCCAGCACCAAGTGGATAATATTCTCGGCGGCGTCGTGTTCGCCCCAGGTGATATAGATCTTCTGGCCGCTGATTCGGTAGTGGTCGTTTTCAGGGAGCGCACGGGTGCGCACTTGGGAGAGATCCGACCCGGCTTGGGATTCGGTGAGATTCATGGTGCCCGTCCAGGTGCCTTCCACCAGTTTGGGCAAGTAGGTCGCTTTGAGCGCATCGCTGCCGTGATGCGCCAGTGCTTCGATAGCGCCAGCGGTCAACATCGGGCAGAGCCCTAGCGCCATATTGGCACCGTGAAGCATCTCCTGCACTGCACTGGCAACCACTTCGGTCAGGTTCTGACCGCCTAGCTCTTCTGATACACCGATACCGTTCCAGCCCCCCTCGACATAAGCTTGATACGCCGCTGCGAAGCCTTCCGGGGTCGTTACACTGCCGTCGGCATGGCGTTTGGCCCCCTGCTGATCGCCAATCTTGTTAAGTGGCCCCCAGACATCACCGGCCAGTTTTGCGGCCTCTTCAAGTACCGCCTCGACCAAGTCTGGCGTGGCTTCTTCAAAGCCCGGTAGACTAAGCGAACGGTGCGCTAGTAGCTCTTCGAGCACAAAGCGAAAATCGCGTACCGGCGCGGCGTAAACATTCATAGCGAACCTCGGGCTGGAGTTAAACAATTGTTTGAAAGTCTGCCTACGATAGTAGTAACACTCTCCCGCCTACACCATTAGCCCAAGGTATCAGCCGCTACCGATAACGTCCCCTCTTGGTTTTATTTTCGCTCACTTACTTGCTCTACATCATCATAGTAGGTGATATGGCTCTCATCTTCTGCGGGCGGCCCGACTACCGGTTCGGCGGCATCGACATCCCAAACGGCTTCAGAAAGGTCTTCCAGGTGTTCATGCTCCAGTGCCCCCTGCATTAGCTCCTCGGTAACCACCAGTTCGGCACCGGCAGCGGTCATTGGCGTAGTCGGTGTAAACGGAGCCACGGGCACCGGTGCTGGGCGTACATGACGACGCCAGGAGAAGAACATCACAAAGAACAGGCTTAGCGAACCGAAGGCCCAGAACAGACCCGCGTCTCCCATTGCCGTCATCACCGGGGAAATCATCAGTGGGCTGATGGTAGCGCCAATCGAGTTGATCAACAGCAAGCCTTGACTCATCCGCACCAGAGCCCCAGCAGGCGCACGGTCGGCGGCGTGGCTTACGGCCACTGGATAAAGGGCAAAGACGCCACCGCCGAGCAGGAACAGCAGCACTGCCAATAGCGGTGTCGAAAGAGGTAACCAGAGTATCGCCGCGGAGATAAGCACACAGAATCCGCTGATGGCGATTAGTACCATTTGTCGGTCATGGCGATCCGACCAGCGGCCAATCGGGTATTGCAGCAACATGGCCCCCATGATGAGTACCGCCATCATCTGACCCACCTGGCTCACGCTCATACCATTACGCTGCAGGTAGAGTGGCAACAGCGTGTAGGCCGCGGCGACGACCATACCCGAGCCTAAACTACCCATCACGCCGGTGGGTGTCAGAGTAATCAAACGGTGTGGGGGAAGCGGCTCGGCGTGCTCGATAATCGGCGATACGCGGGGAATCATCGCCATGGGCAGCACAGAGAGCGAAGCCAATAGGCCAATCACCATAAAGGGCGCAGTAACACCCATGGCATTCGTCACGCCTAGCAGCAACTGACCCAGCACCCCTGCGGCGTACAGAGAAATCATATATAGCGCCAACAGGCGGCCACGGACTCTTTGATCGCCAGCCGTCAGTAGCCAGCTCTCGATGACCAGATACACCCCAACCGTGGCCCAGCCGCCGATCAAACGCAGCGCAAACCACGCCCAGGGGTCGAAAAACAAGCCTTGTAGTAATACCGTCACGGCCACTAACGAGGCAAAGCTGCCGTAAGCGCGAATATGGCCAATGCGCAGCAACAGGCGATCATTCACCATTGCGCCCAACGCCAAACCGATGAAATAAGCCGACGAGACAATACCGATCACCGTCGCCGATTCACCGGCGGCATCAAGGCGCACGGTAATTAAGGTGGCAAGAAAACCGTTGCCTATCCCGAGAATGAATAGCCCTAATAGGGGCGCCAGCGCCATGGCTAGCAGTTGCCGCGACATGAAAACCTCGTCTTGACTAAAAGTGGTGAAAAACAGGCGTGAAAAACGCGACTGAGCGATTTCACAACGACCGTTATCTCACCTGGCACATCGAGTCAGGCAGGGATAGCGGCGCGCAATTATTGCCCCCAAGGGTGCAAAGTCAATGCTTTTCTAAGGTTACAATTATTCACCTTAGCGATTTATGTAGAATAACCGTGTCTGGCCCAGGAAATTCCACTACTAAACTATTCTTTTGTGCCCACCAACGAAAGGTCTCTTCACTAAAAAAGCTGATATGGGTGGGGTCGCTAATATAGTGCCAGCGAGCAAAGGCGTCAGGGGTAGAAACGCGCTTGGTCATCAGCCCAAGATAACCACCGGGCGCGAGCTGTCCGGCCAGTTGTTCCAGCACTTTGCCAGGCTGCGACAAATGCTCCACCACTTCTGTGGCAGTGATAAAATCGAACGTCTGGGTAAGCACCGCGGTATCAGGGGCATAATAGAGGTCGTAAATCGCCATCTGAAAACCGTGCTCGGCGAACATGACGGATAGCGTCGGCCCCGGCCCGGAGCCAAAATCGAGCCCGCGAGCGTCAGCGGCAAGTTTGGCCAGCAGCGGGGTAAATAAACGCCCTAAAAAGCGTCGGTATCCCGTATCATGCGGCGAGTTTTGATGCTTGTCGTATTCGGCCTTTTCAGCGGCAGCGCTCAAATGCTGCTCTGGGGGGACAAATACCAGCTTGCACGTGGCACACTGGTAGTAGTCACGACGCCGATCCCGGTGGTAAAGCGCAGTGGTGGTTTCCGCGCAGAGTGGACAGCGGCGCATCATCGTATTCTCTGGCTTATCGTTATGTATTAAGGAAAGTGGCATGCTATCAGGTCTGGATCATCTTGTAGTTACCGTGACCGACATGGGTCGCGCCGTCGATTTTTACTCACGTGTTTTAGGCTTAGATGTACGCTACCGCGATGCTCAACGGGTGGATTTAATGCTCGGTGATACCGCGTTGCGCCTGCATCAAACCGACACCGACATTGCCCCCATCTCAGCAACCCCAACGCCCGGCAGCCTGGATTTATGTTTGCGTTGCCAACTGCCGCTGGATGAGTTTAAGCAACACTTAGACGCCTTGGCTATCGACGTAGAGTTGGGGCCCGTTGCTCGCCAAGGCGCCAATGGCCCCATTGAGTCGATCTACCTGCGCGACCCGGACGGCAATCTACTCGAGATTTGCCGACCTGCTGCGCGTTAGTGCCCAATTTTCGTTAGTGATAAGGCGAATAGCGCACGCTATCATAGTGCGCCGGGGCAACCTCTGCTGAGGGTGCTTTGCATTACTAAAGAAGTGCTTTGCATCTCTAACGCAGCAGTGCCCGCTCAGCACTTATAGCGATTTACTGAAAGGAAATGTTATGCAAGATAACGCCAATGAGGCGCCACAAGAAGGCAACGTTGTCAGCGAAGAGCGCCCTCAAAAGCCCGACACCACCATGGCAATGGTGAACTATGCGCTCTATCTGGCCAGTTTCTTCCTCGGTTTTACGTCGCTTATCGGTGTGATCATCGCCTACGTCTATAAAGGCAAAGGCCCTGCATGGCTAGACGAACACTACCGCTATCAGATCCGCACGTTCTGGATAGGGCTAGTCTACGGCATTGTCTTTTCGTTCTTGACGCTCATCTTGATCGGCTTCCCGTTGCTGCTGGCCCTCGCCGTCTGGCTGATTATCCGCTGCGTTAAAGGCTTCAAAGGGCTGCAAGAGAAACGCGCCCCTTCCAACGTAGATACCTGGTTGTTTTAGATATGAAGCAACAAACGGGTGATACCCAACGCCGTTTTTCAAAAGCCAGTGCGATTAGCTGGCTATGGCGCCAGCTATCACGCTGGTCGCTTAAGCGGCTATGGCGCATGGCATCAGTACTGGGCCCAGTGGTTTACCGTTTCAATAAGCGTGAGCGAGAGGTAACCGAGCGCAACCTGACGGTCGTTTATCCCAACCTCTCTAACGCTGAACGTCAAACCCTTGCCCGGCAGAGTTTACGGCACTCAACCGCTACCATGTTGGAATTAGGCCACGCCTGGATGGCGGAGCCAAATAGAGTAGAAACCAGCGTTTTAGCGGTACACGGCCGCGACAAACTCGATAGTGCGCGCAACGAAGGCCGCGGTGTCATTGTGCTCGCCCCGCACTTCGGCAACTGGGAAGTGCTTAACTTCTGGCTATCGAGCCATTTCCCGTTTACCGCCATGTACGAGCCCCCAAAAATTAGCGATCTTGATCCGGTGATTCGCCATGGCCGTGAACGCATGGGGGCGAGCCTAGTGCCCACCAACCCCCGCGGCGTTGCAGCACTGCTCAAAGCGCTTAAGCGCAGCGAGGCGATTGGCATACTGCCCGACCAGGAGCCGGATTGGGGCAGTGGCGTTTTCGCGCCTTTCTTTGGTCGCGATGCCTACACCGCCACGTTGCTACCCAAACTAGTAGCCCGCACCCAGGCACGTGTGATCACCGGGGTCGCGCTACGGGTACCCGGCAGCGGGTTTGAGATTTATTTTCTCGATGCCGATGAGCGTGTTTACAGCCCCGATGACCAAACGTCTGCCACCGGTGTGAATGCCAGCGTGGAAGCCGCAATAAGCTTGGAACCTGCGCAGTATCAGTGGGAGTACAAGCGCTACCGTAAAGTGGTCCAAGAGCAGCAAAGGCTAGCTAACTACCGCGACTATCGCCTTTATTAGTGCGTCGACTTTATTAACCAGAGCTTACTGATGACCCAAAACGTTTTATCTCGGGATGAGATACGCCCGCCGCAGATTATTTATGCGTTATTCCTGGCGGGTATTGTCACTGCCAATATCACTCTACTGATTGGCGTGGTGATCGCCTATGTCTACCGCAAAGACGCCGCACCGTGGCTACAACCGCACTACCGGTACCTGATTCGCACCTTCTGGATTGGCACGCTGTATGCCTGCATCGCCTTTTTACTCAGCATTGTCATGATTGGCACCCTGCTCTGGCCGATGCTCGCGGTGTGGTTGGGCGTTCGCTGCGTGCTCGGCTGGATCGATGTACGTAAGGGCCGCCCTCCCGCACGCCCGGCTAGCTGGCTTTGGTAAGCTACCCTCACTCGTTGTTGTGTCGAGCGTAAACGTCATCCAAGCGCTCGATATCGTCTTCACCGAGATAGCTTCCCGACTGCACTTCAATCAGCTCAAGAGGAATTTTACCGGTATTTTCCAGCCGATGGAGCGCGCCAATAGGGATATAGGTCGACTGATTTTCACTCACCAGAAAACTGCGCTCTTCAAGCGTTACATGCGCGGTTCCCCTCACTACTATCCAGTGCTCAGCGCGGTGATGATGGCGCTGCAGTGAAAGCCGGCCACCGGGCTTCACGGTAATGTGTTTGACCTGATAGCGCTCGCCACTGTCCATCGCCTGAAAGCTGCCCCAGGGTCGCTGTACCTGGGGCGCCGAACACGGCTCGCTGCGTCCTGCCTTTGAGAGCGAAGCCACCAGCTGTTTGACCTGCTGCGCCTGATCACGGCGGGCCACCAGCACGCTGTCCGATGTTTCCACCACAATCAGATTCTGCACACCCAGCGTAGCGACGAGACGGTGTTCGGCAAACACCAGCGAATCCTGCGTATCGGTCAGCCAGGCATCGCCTTTGCTAACGTTGCCCTCCGCGTCAGGTTCAACGGTTGCCCACAGCGCATCGAAACTGCCGATATCGCTCCACGCAGCCGCCAAGGGCACCACGGCGGCGTGTTCACAGTGCTCCATCACCGCGTAGTCGATGGAGTCTGCCGGACAGCGATTGAACGCCGCTTCACCCAAACGCAGGAAATCCAAGTCACGGTGTGCTGCGCTCACCGCCTCCTCGCAGGCTTCCAGCATTGTCGGCTGTAGCCGCTTTAATTGATCCAGATAGCTTGAGGCGCGCAGCAGAAACATCCCGCTGTTCCATAAGTAATCACCGCTTTCGACTAACGCTGCAGCACGCTGGGCATTGGGTTTTTCAATAAAGGCCGCAAGATGATGGCCGCCTTCCAGCGGCTCGCCGCAGGCAATATAGCCATAGCCGGTTTCAGGCTGGGTCGGCACCACCCCAAAGGTAACGAGATAACCCGCTTCGGCTAACGGCGCGGCGACTGAAACGCTGTGTTGGAACGCATGAACGTCGCCAATTGCATGATCTGCGGGAAGCACTAACAGCAGCGGGTCTTCTCCCGAGAGGCGGGCCAGCAGCGCCGCACAGGCAATCGCTGGCGCAGTATTACGGCCTTCAGGTTCGAGCACAATAGTGGCGGTTTGATTCATTTCGCGCAGCTGTTCGGCCATTAGAAAGCGGTGGCTATGGTGGCCCATCAACATCGGCGCTGCATCGGTTAACCCAGCTAAGCGGCTTAGGGTTTGCTGCAGTAAGCTTTGAGACGAGGTTAAGCGCAAAAACTGTTTGGGCATTTGCTCTCGGGAGAGCGGCCACAGCCGTGTGCCGCTGCCACCGCTTAAAATTACCGGTTGGATCATTGCTGCGTCCTTGTGGTCGTCCTTGTATCCGGACGAGTGTCTGCATCATCTGCTAACTCACCAAAATCATCCTGCAGCCAGTGGCGCAGTTGGCTCATCCTGGGCGCGTTACTTGCCTGCTCCAGCGCGGGTAGCGTGCCGGGAATAAAGCCACGCTCTATAAATGGCGCCAATAGCGCTGGATCGCCACTGATAATATGCACCGGTACCGCTGCGCTGGCATCGTCGCCGGTAATCAATGGCGCGGCCTGATGATCACCCAGCACTATCATCAAGGTATGGTCATCCACCACCCGTTCGGCCCAGCGTCCGACCACTTTTACAGCGTAGTCCACCGACCAGGCATAGTGGTCGCGAATACGTTCAATGTCCTGCCACAGTACTTCTGGCGGGTCGCCAGCGTTCTCCCAGGGCGCAAAAATGCTGCCATCCCCAATCAAAGACCACTCTTCAATCACCGGCAGAATAGGCGTCCAGGGGGCATGGCTAGAGATTAACGCCAGTTGGGCAAACACCGGCGACTCACCCAACAAGTGTCGCTGAGTGTAGTCGAGGGTGAACTGATCGGGCATGGTCACCCAGTTGAGCGCAGGCCCGGCGTAGTCGATATCTTTTGCCGCGGCAATTTGATCGAAGCTGTAGGTCTCCCCTTCTGGCCATGTCAGGGTAATAGCGGGCATTACTGCCAAGGTCCGCTGACCGGTAGCGCTGAAATCATCAATCAAGGTGGAGTGGTCGCTGTCTAGCATCAATTGATACCACAGCTGATTATCGATCCATCGCCCGCTGAGCGCCGTTGCGTGGGCAAGCCAGGATTGCCCGCCACGGATCGGCGATTCCAACAACCCAGAGACAACATGAAGCTCGCGCTCCTCTAGCCGCTGCTGCATATCGGCAAGGGTCGGAAGCAGAACTTCCGCATAACGAGGATTATCCAGCGCAGAGACGCCATAAGACTCAATAAAGGTGAGCAACACATTGTGGCCAGCGAGCCCAGGTAACCGCTGACTTTCCAGCGGCGCTGCCTCCAATTGCGCGGTAAAGGCCAAGCGCGCGGCGTGGGTATCGGTCATTTGCTGCCATTGAAACCGTGTGCTGTTGACCATCGGCAAACGGGCGCTATCCACTAGCCGCACACCGTTAAGTTCAAGTGCGGTACCAATGGTGGCAATGACTAATAGCGTCAACGCAGCGATACCGGGCAGCCGTTTAATCGAATAAGTAACGGGAGGAAGTAGTAGTCTCACTAAGCCTAGGGCGATACCAAGCAGCACGGCAGCCCCTGCCAGCATTGCGCAAACTGCCAAAAACTGACCTACATTACCTACTAATAAGTGATAAATGGAGCGCAGCAAAGGGACGTCAAGATAGAGGTTGAGTGGCCGGGCAAACGCCATGTGAGTAGCGGCAGTGCCTAAATTCACCGCTGTCGCCAACATGATCCAACTGGCAAACCCAACACCGGCGAAACGACGCGCCTGACCGACGGGAAGCAACAGCATAAGAGGCGCAATGATAAACGCCTCCCAAGCGATCAAATGGGCGCCGACCTCTCCAAACCGCCACCATAGCGGCGCAACGAGCAGGACATTCAGCAGTAGTGACGTTAATAATATTCGAATCATCGCATTCTCATTTGTACCTGCTTTAGCTTACAGTGTCTGAAGTACGACCTCTCCATGTTCGGTCTTTAAGAGTGTGTACCCAAGCGCAAGAGAAAAGAGCAAGGAATAGAACGCAATAATCCTGTACGTCCGCATGCAATCGTATAGTTATTGTGTAAAAATTTCACGTACTGCTTGGCTTATTGCCAAACGTTTTGCAGGCCTTCACTCGATAAGGATTTCGCCCATGCGTTTTAGCCGTGTTTGCAGGTGGCAGGTTGGTAATTGGCAAGCTGGTAAGTGGATAGCTAGTAAATGGATAATTGCACTCGGCTGTGCGGTGGCTTCAACCGCCTATGCCGACGACGACAAACATTTCAGCGCCGTCATTGAGCGCGCCCAACAGCTTGCTGAAGCGCCTTATCAAGCCCCTGAAGAGACGCTGCCTGAGGTATTACGTGAACTCAATTACGATACCTACCGGCAAATTCGCTTTGATCCTGATCACGCCTATTGGCGCAATGAGAGTCCCTTTAGCCTCCAGCTATTTCACAGCGGCTTTCTTTTTCAAACCCCGGTCGCACTCAATGTGATCGAAAATGACACAGCCTCCCCGCTCCCCTTTTCGGCGGAAGACTACTCCTATGATGGCAATGCCGAAAAGCTGAAAGAGCACGATTTATCGGGCAGTGACCACGCCGGGTTTCGTCTGCATTACCCCCTCAATAATGAAGAGTACGCCGACGAGTTTGCCGTTTTTCTCGGTGCTAGCTACTTCCGCATTGTGGGGCGCGACCAAGCATACGGGCTATCGACCCGCGGGCTAGCGATCGACACCGCTTCACCTGAGGGTGAAGAGTTTCCAGCGTTTCGCGAATTTTGGCTTTATAAACCCAGCGCAGACGCCAAACAGATTGAGCTATTAGCGTTAATGGACAGCCCCTCTGTCAGCGGTGCCTATCGATTTATTATTGAACCCGGTGAAAAAACGCAGGTAGAGGTGGAAGCGGAACTGTTTGCCCGCGAAGACATTGCCAAGCTGGGGGTTGCGCCGCTCACCAGTATGTTCACTTACGGCGAGGCAAGCCGCGAGCGGCCTGATGATTTCCGCCCCCAGGTACACGACTCCGACGGTCTGCTGATGCATACCGGCAACGACGAGTGGATCTGGCGCCCACTTACCAACCCAGAGCAGCTACGCACCTCGACTTTTGCTGATAGCTCCCCCCAAGGGTTTGGCCTGATGCAGCGGGAGCGTGACTTTAACCGCTACCTGGATATCGAAGCCCAATACCACCGCCGCCCCAGTCAGTGGGTGGTACCGTTAGATGCGTGGGGGCCGGGGCACGTGGAACTGGTCGAAATTCCGACACCCGATGAAACTCACGACAATATCGTTGCTTACTGGGTCGCGGATGATGCGTTAAATGCTGGCGAATCCCGTCGTCTCCATTACCTGACGCACACGCTTAACACGCAGCCGGAAGAGCACCACCTTGGCCGTGTGATCCGCACCCGCCATGGCAGTGCCGGCGTGCCGGGGCAAGAGGACTCGGCGGCGCCAGGGGAGCGTCAGTTCATTGTCGATTTCCAGGGCGGTGCGCTTGAGGATATCGCCGCCGACCAACCTGTCGAGCTGGATATCAGTACCCATCAGGGCGAGGTAAAATTGCCCCAGGTAACCGCACTCCCCATTGGTGGCTGGCGAGCCAGCTTTCGGCTGTCCGCAAGCGACCAACCCAGCGATGTTCGCCTGCGACTCATGTTGAACGACGAACCCGTTAGTGAAACATGGAATTACGTCTGGTACCCCGATGCCGGATAAAGAGGTTCAGGGAACACGCCTAATGCGGCGCATGGCGCTGCAACGGCTGCGGAGCGCGGGCGGGCTCGCCCGCTCGCTATTCATTTATTGGCGCCCGGGGCGTCAGCGGGGGCTCCAGCGCCTTTACCAGCCGTTTATTCAGCCTGGTGCTGTCGCGTTCGATATTGGCGCTCACTTAGGTGACCGCAGCGCGGCTTTTCATGCACTAGGCGCAAAAGTGATTGCTCTGGAGCCCCAGCCCGATCTCGTAAAGTGGTTTAAGCGATTGGTTAGGCCGAAAAGCATCACGCTGCTCCCCATGGCGGCTGGCCCAACAGAGGGTTTTGCCGACATCGCTATTAGCCCCGGCAACCCGACGCTTTCCACCCTGGCCACCGAATGGCGCGAACAGATTGGCGAGCGAAATTCGGGCTTTAGCCAAGTGCGCTGGGAACAGCGCTTGCGGGTACCGGTCACCACGCTGGATACGTTAATTGAAGAGTATGGTGAGCCCAGCTTTATCAAGATTGACGTTGAAGGCTTTGAAGCAGAAGTGCTGGCGGGGCTAAGCAGCCCGGTGGCGGCGCTTTCGGTGGAGTTTGTGGCGGGTGCATTAGCAGTTAACCACGCCTGTGTTAACCATTTAAGTCGTCTTGGCGAGTATCGCTATAACGTGGTCGCTGGAGAGCAGCGCCATTTCCGTTGGGCCGAGTGGCAAACGCCGCAAGCGATGACCGAATGGCTAAGCGCTGGCGCTGATGAGCTAGCTTCTGGCGATCTCTACGCCTGCCGCTCGGATCATCAGTTGCTTCAGAACAATGTTCACAACACTATCCACAACAATGTTTAAACCCTAAAGGCTTTTCATTTCATGATTCACCACTGGCAAACGCTCACCGCACCGCAATTAGCCGAGTTCGCCCAACGCGATCCGGTAGCAGTGCTGGTACTCGGCGCCATTGAACAACACGGCACCCACCTTCCTTTGGCGACCGACCTCACTATTGGAGAAGGTCTGCAAGCCGCCATGCTGGTGGAGCTTGACCCGCATCTTAATGTGATCTGCCTGCCCGCCATTGCCGTCGGTGCAAGCGATGAGCATACCAGTTTCCCAGGTACGCTGAGCCTGCCAGCGCCATTGGCGATCGCCACGCTAGAAGCGTATGGCGACAGCCTGGCCCGCGCTGGCATTCGTCGTCTGGTACTGCTGAATAGCCACGGCGGCAATAAGGCGGTAATGGATTTAGCAGGCTTAACCCTGCGGCGGCGGCATGGAATGCGTGTGGTAAAAGCCACCTACACACGGCTCCCACCGCTAGAAGGCGCCATTGAGGCTAATGAGCTGCGTTACGGGTTACACGGTGGGCTACTCGAAACCGCCATGATGCGCTATTTGGCACCAACGCTTGTCCAGCTAGACAACTATCAAGCCACGCCGCCTGCGGCGCCCGCTGACGATGCTTTAGTGAGTGCAGAGGGTGCAGCAGCGTTTGCCTGGTTAGCGGAAGATTTAAGCTCCCATGGTGTGGCCGGTGATGCCAGCCACGCCAGCGCCGAATTAGGCGAGCGGCTGGTGATGCATTATGCCCGCCAGTTAGCGGCTGTCGTGACAGAAACCGCCCACCTACCGCCGCTAACCAGCTAAAATTACTTCACGATTGGAGCAGCGTGAGCCCGCGACCGTTTGCGGTTAGCGCTGCCCGCTTAGTACGTCTTCTAACAGATGTCCGCCGCGGGTAGCCTTGGCGTTTAGATAGCGCTGGTTGTGATTGGTAACGCTACCGTACAACGCCTGGCGCGAGACGACCTCAATACCGCCCTGACGCAGCGCTTCCATTTTCAGCGGGTTGTTGGTCAGCAGCTGCACTTGCTCAATATCGAGTGCGTTAAGCATATCCACCGCTACCGCGTACTGGCGCTCATCGTCCCCAAAACCAAGCACTTGGTCGGCATCCACAGTATCCAGGCCACCGTCTTGCAAAGTGTAAGCGCGCAGTTTATTGGCTAAGCCAATGCCCCGTCCCTCTTGCGCCAAATAAAGCAGCACACCGCCGCCCATGGCCTGAATATCCGCGACTGCGTTGCGTAATTGCTCGCCGCAGTCACAGCGCAAACTGCCAAACAGGTCACCGGTTAAGCACGCTGAGTGCATGCGTAGTGGCACCGCTTCTTCCCAACTCTCCGGCTTACCAATAACGACGGCAACATGCTCGCGTAGGCCATCCGGCTCACGGAAAAGCACAAAGCGGCTTTCAGCGGCATCCTCCAAGGGAATATGTGCTTCGCTAACGCGCTTCAGCATGCCCGGCGCACCGGCCAAGCAGTGCTCAGCGTCTTTAGCGGTAACTTGCAGTAGCCGCCCTTCTGCTAGCTGTTGCTCGATATTCGCAGCGGCCTCTTTGCTGACAAAAGCACAAAGCGCTGCTGGAATTAACAGCGCGCGGCGCATCAGCGTAACGGCCCCTAGTTCGGCTAACCCCGCTGGCTTTAAGCCGCTTAGCAGCCCACTCGCAGGTTGCGAAAGCGCCTCCGCCGTGGCTAAGCCATGCAGCTCATTGGTGCTTATCCTTGTCGCGAGCGGCAAGCTGGCTGCTTCAGCGGCTAACGTTACGCCCATGGCTGCCAAGCGGTGACGGGTAAGCACCAGCGAAGGCCGCGCGCCTGCTAACCGAGCAAGCGCTTCGACTGACTCACTGCCTTCCAGTGCCTGCACTAGCAAACGCTGCTCACCAGCATTTACCACTATTGGCAATCCGCGACGGATATCGAAAATAGCTCGTTCAATCTGGTACATGTAGGCCTCCTGGCTTCCTGGCGTGGGGGATGTACGCGCTTGCGCTGAACAACGTGCTGTTAACTACTTGTTCTGAACTACTTGCTCTTACCCAAGTAGCGCCCGCATGATGAAGCGGTTTTTTTAGCGCGGAGGCGTCATGCCCGACTCCCATGTCAATACGGGTGTTAATAGCAGTGTTATGAATACTAGCGGCACTATTTCGCTGGCCGATGCCTGGCACTGGCTCTCGGCTCTGCGTCATCGGCGCCCTTGCGGGGTGGCGATCACCGTGACGCCAAGCGGTGAGTGGCAAACGGATCAGCCGGTCAGTATTGAGGCGCGTGAGCTGCTCGACTGCCTGACCCCGTTGGCCAGTCGCCCAGCCTGGGTCGTGGCTCAATTGGGCCAAAGCCTTGATGGTCGCATCGCGACGGAAAGCGGCCACTCCCATTACATCAACGGCCATGAAAGTTTGGTTCACCTGCACCGCCTGCGCGCCCTGGTCGACGCGGTGGTCGTGGGCGCGGGCACCGCCAGCGCCGATAATCCTCAACTGACCGTGCGACACGTTAGCGGCACTAACCCGACGCGGGTGGTGCTGGATCCACGCGGCCGTATCCCCAATGACTTGTCGCTGCTGTGCAAAAGTGCCGCGCCGACACTGCTGATTGTGGGGCCTGGGGCAGCGGACACGACGCTGCCTTCCCACGTTCAGCGCTGTGTGCTGCCGCTGGGTGCCAACGGCCAGTTCAATCCGTTTGATGTCATCACCCTGCTGGCCGATAAAGGCCTGCCCCGTGTACTGATTGAAGGCGGCGGCATCACGGTATCTCAGTTTATCGAAGCGGGCGCCGTTGACCGGTTGCACCTGCTGGTCGCTCCGCTGCTGATCGGCTCCGGCAGGCCAGGGCTTCAAATGACGCCCATCCAGACGCTTGAGAGTGCGCTGCGCCCGCCCACGCGCACCTTCCGCTGTGGCGACGACACGCTGTTCGACCTGCATCTGCGGGATACCACCGCCTGAGGGCTGCGCTTTCTCGCGACGGCTTAGCGCCACCCAAATACCCGGTAGGCTCGCCAGTAGCACCAGCACACCGTAGGCCAACGACACCGCCACTCCTTGGGCGGGCGGCAGTCCTACCAGCGCCCAGACCCCAGCCGCAGCGCCTTCCCGCAAGCCCCATCCGGCCACCGAAAAGGGAATCAGCATCGCCAACAGCAGCACCGGTGTCAGCGCCAGCACATCCAATGCCGCTAGTTCAACGCCAATTGCCCGCGCCGCACACACCATCACTAAACCGTAGCTCAGCACAATGACCAGCGACGAGAATAGTTGCTGAGGCCATACATTACGCTGCCATAAGCCGCGTTTAACATCGCGCGCCAGGGCTTGGCACCAATGCGGCAGCCGTGCCAACCGATGGCTTATATGTTGGCGCAACAGCAGGCCGCTGACGATAACCACCGCGAGCGCAGCCACGACGCCTAAGCCCACCGCAGTAAGTACTGACACTCCCAACGCGGCATGCCAGAGCGGTGATAGCAGTAATGCCGCAAGCGTTAGCACAACCACAGCCACCTGGCCCGAGGCGCGCTCAATAATGACCGCTCGCCAAGCGCGACCGCGTGACTGCACCTGAGCCGCATGACGATGTGCCCGCCCGGCGTCGCCCAGTACTCCACCGGGCAACAGCTGATTAACCAGCAGCGCCAAATAGTACTCTCGCAGGGCATAAGCAAACCGCAGCGGTACATCAATCAGCCCAGCGGTAAACTGCCAACGCCAAGCGCAGAGCATGACCTGCAGCGTACTGATGACTAACGCCAGCACTACCCACCCAGCCGAGAAGCGCTGCACTTCCGCCATGATGGCCCGGGGGTCGACCCACAACAACACGGCCCCCAGCAAGGCAATACTGATCACCACCCGCCGCAGCCATGGACTTTGCAGGCATGGGCTTTGCAGACATGGACGAATGTACGCGCCTAGCCGGGTGCACAACGTCTGAGCAAACCCCATCGGCTTAGGCCTCTTCCTGAGGCTTGGCAAGCGGGGGAATGGCAAAGAGATCACGGTGCCCCACCCAAATCCCCAGCTCGCCGTTGACCACCGCCTGCTGGCGCTGCTCCAACCAGCTGGCAATGCGTGCCGCGGCGTCAGGGGCTTGTTCGGTGGCGGCCTCGGCCCAACCTTCCAACAGCGCCATCATTAGCGGCTGCTGGTCACGGCTGCCAGCAGCCAGTTGCCATGGGGTATCGTCCTGCTCAATGCGATAATCGGCCTTTTCAAGGGTAGCTACTAACACCTTTTGAGCCTGACCGCCCAATGCATCCCCCAAGCCTTTATCGCGCTGTTGGTGGGCAATAAACATAGCCAACAGCCAGTGGTCTTCATCATCCAGCACCGGCTCGCCCTGGGCATTGATAAAGTGCCACTCTCCGGTCACGCTCAGCGCGATTAGAAGCGCTTGTTGCTGCTCGGCACAGCGCCCCACTAATGCCTCGATCCATTGCTGAGAAACCAGATCAAGCAGCGCCGACGCCGTCACTAGGTGCGCATCGTCCAGCGGTACATCGGTAATCGGCTCCAGCGATACACAGTGCGTTTCGACGGCCACAGGCTGCCCTTGGCTATCGCTTAACCCGGCGGCACGCTGGCGCGCCTGCGCTAACAAGAGGACATCGTGATCAATCAGCTCCCAGCGCTGGTGGCCGTTAAAGCGCGGGGCCAGAAAGCGCATGTTACTACCCCGACCACAGCCAAGATCCGCGATCAGCGGCGTTGAGCTACGTGCCTCCAACCACTCGGCAGCTAATTGAGCAAGGCGCTGGCTGCGTGAGGCGAAATCAGCGGCCTCGCGCAGCGTTAGCCAATCGGATTCAAACTGACTCCCAGCGCGCAGGGTTAGCGAATCATTGGCGGCATGGTTTTGCGCTGTTAACGCCGCGGCGAAGGACTCGCTCGCTGCCTGCCAATCGCTTAACTGGCCACGGGCCTGGGCAGCGCCATGACGCAGTTTCTGGCGCAGTTCTGCATCGTTACAAAATCGGCTCAACGCGTCTTGAAGCGCCGCAACATCGCCCGGCTCAACGCTCAACCCGGCACCTTCTGGCAAGGTGTCGCGTAGCGCGCCACCGGTGGTAGTAATCACCGGCAGGCCATGGGCCAAGGCTTCGGTGACCACCATGCCATAGCCCTCATACCAGGAAGGCAGCACTAATGCATGCGCGTGTTGGTAAGCCGCTTCCAACGTCTCGCTATCGCACTCGCCGCGGAGATGCACACTGCTTTGCAAACCGTTCTGGTCAATCAACTGCTGCACGCGTTGCGTAAACGCCGCGTCTCGCGCGCCACCATAGCAGTCGCACTGCCAGCGATCACCGGCCACTCCCGCTAGCGCTTGAACCAGAATATCTTGCCCTTTGCGCGGCGTTAGCGTTGCCACACACAGCAGGCGCAGCGTTTCACCGGCCGCCGCTTCGGGGCTAAACGGTGCCTTGGCCACGCCTGGCTCCACCACGGTGACACTTGCATTGATGGGTATGTCATAAAGTGCCGCCAGCTCCGGCAAACGCCGAGCGGTAAAGTGGCTAGTGACAATAATGCGCGCCACAGAAGTAAGCGCGGTTAACTCGCTGCGATGAAAGCGCTGCTGTTCAGCCTCATCAAGGCCCAGCTCATCGCCTAAGGGATGGTGTAGCAGCGCGGTAATATCCAGCCGCGTTGCATGCTGGGCGACCACGTCAGGCAGCGCCCCCATGGCCAGGCCATCGATCACCACCGCCGCATGGTCGGGAAGTGACTCAAGCGCTTGAGCTAGTGCCGCTGCCGCATCGGCGTCCGCATCGGGAAACACGCCTGCCAAGCCCACGACGTCAATCTCCCAGCCCTGGTCACGTAGGGCAGAGACAATACGCGCATCGTAGATATAGCCACCGGTGCGCTGAGCAGGGTCACCGGCAACGATCAAGGTAAAACGCCGACTCATAGTGCGCCTTCGTAACTAGCCCAGGCCACATGAGACTCGTGCAGTTTGATCTCCATATGGGTAATGCCCTGGGCGGTGGTGCCCATTTTGCCTTCGCCAATCGCTTTGGCTAGCTGGTCGAAAATCACCTTAGCCATGAACTCGGTGGTGGTGTTTTTACCTTTAAATTCGCTTACTTCATCCAGGTTTTGGAAGTTGTAGCCTGCTAATACCTCTTTGACAGTTTCGCTGGCAAGGCCAATATCGATCACTAAGCCATCCTCATCCAGCTCAGGGCGCTGGAAAACCACATCCACCACATAGGTGGCGCCATGGGTACGCTGGGCGGGGCCAAAGATTTCGCCGTTAAAGCTGTGGGCAATCATAAAATGGTCACGAACGCATAAACGAAACATAAAAACTCCTGATTAATTGTTTAAAAACACAAGTTATGCGGAATATCGCAGCCGATGGCAGAGCTCAACACTACCGCGCCCAAACAGCGTATTAGCAAGCGTAGGCAATTGTTTAAAGTCGCTTTCACCGCTGATCAGTGCATCTAACCGCTCATCCACCAGTAAGCTCAGCGCGAGCCTAAGGCGGCGCTGGTAGTCCCAACGAGGGCGAAGTTTTGGTGGCAGTTGGCCTACCTGGCTGGCTTTAAGCGTCAGCCGCTGGGAGTGAAAAGCGCCGCCCAACGGAATCGAGACATCGCCCTCGCCAAACCAGCTCATTTCGATAATGCGACCTTCACTACCCACTAACTCCAAGGCCTGGCGCAAGCCAGCCGAGTGACCGCTGGCATGGATCACGCAATCTTGATCATGGGGGGCTTGTTCAGGCGTGGCGAAGGCAACGCCTAACTGCTCGGCGAGCTGGCGGCGCGCTGGGTTGATATCGACCATATACACATCCACGCCGGGTACCTGGGCACACAGGTACGCCACTAGCGCGCCGACAACACCGGCTCCAATAACGCAAATTCGTTCGCCCAGCATGGGCTCGGCATCCCACACGCCGTTGATGGCCGTTTCCATATTGGCGGCCAATACGGCGCGTTGAGCGGGCACATTGGCGGGCACTTCAAGCACCGCTGAAGCAGGCACGGTGTAGTAGTCCTGGTGGGGGAACAGGCAAAAGACGGTTTTATCTAAAAGTGCATCTGGCCCTTGTTCAACGCGACCAACGCTGCAGTAACCGTACTTGACCGGGGCGGGAAACTCACCCAACTGAAAAGGGGCGCGCATGCGCGAAAATTCGCTTTCAGGCACGCGACCGTTAAACACCAGCGATTCAGTGCCACGGCTAATACCGCTGTACAAGGTACGCACCTGCACTTCATCCTGAGCGGGCGTCGCCAGAGGCTCACCCCGCAGCTCGCCTTGGACTGGGCTGGTCACCCAGAAGGCGGTGGCGCAGCGGCTTTTGCCAGCGTCCTGTTTATTGCCAACATCGTCAGGCGTCGACATGAGCGATCCTTTTCGTTACAAGCTCGACTAAACCGAGCTCTATTTCATTCCATTGAAAGTAGCGTGGGGCCATGGCGCTGCACATTACGGCGAGGTTGCTCGTTATGTGACTTGGCCCCTTACCATACTGGACGGCCACCTCTTGAATGGCCCCATACAGAACAGTCATTAATGGCTCACCATCTTTAGCGTAGCGGTTGAAAAGAAATTATTCGATTAACAATGTGCAACACTTGAAGCTAACTAGGCTATTTTCCTTGATCATATAGACAACCCTACCTCCTTCTACAAGAATGGTACATATAAAAATACTTGCATCATTTATTTCAACTGCAGACAGCGATGCCGCTTTGTGAGCCACCATGCCGTTTTTTTCAAATGCCTCATCCATGACACTACCCAAACGGCTTTATAGCGCTGCAGAGCTACTGCTGGGCGGCTTGGTGCTAATGACTGTAGGTAAAGCATTACCGCAATTAATGGCTACTTCGGCCAACTGGTGGGTTGCCTCGGCCTTCTACACGTTTATATCTATCTTAGTAATGGTGTTCTGGCCCCACGGCTCACTGGGTTGGGCAAACCGGGTCACGCTGGCCCGCGCGGTATTAGTCGCGCTGCTGGCAGGTGCGCTCGCTGCCAATGCGTTTGTAGAGGTCATCTGGCAGTGGTTAGCAATCGCGGTGATCGCTCTACTGTTGGATGGTGTTGACGGCTGGATCGCTAGGCGCACCAAAAGCCACTCGCTGTTCGGCGCGCGCTTTGACATGGAGCTGGATGCCCTACTGATATTGCTGCTTTGCGCAGGATTGCTGCGGTTAGAGTCTCTGGGCCTGTGGGTGCTGATGATTGGGGGGATGCGCTACCTGTTTGTGGCCGCCAGTTGGCCGTTCCCCTGGCTTGCAGAACCGCTGTTCGAAAGCTTTCGCCGTAAAGCCGTATGTGTCTGGCAGGTGGTTGCGCTGCTGTTGGCGTTAACGCCACTTACCTCCCACCTTGTTGCCAGCCTGCTGGCCATTAGTGCGTTGCTTTCATTGTTATATTCATTTGGCATTGACGTTTGGTGGCTGTCACGAAAAACACGCCGCTACTAATGCACTGCGTCTTCTAGGGAGCCATTTCGCAGCTTAGCGATAAATGCTTGGATAAGCTGTTTCTTCCTTACTATAGTTATTTTCAAGCTATTCGTAATTTTCAAATTGTCAGTATTTTTAAGCTGCTTTTTCGCCTGTTCGTGTCCTGGGAGATTCCTATGGATCACTCGACAACAACACCCTATGCGTCCGCCCAGCAAGCAGCCAAGGCCATCGCTGCTGCTTGTGAGCCGCTGCCAAGTTTGCAAGAGGAAGACGCATTCGGCGCCCATTTTGATCGTTTCGGCGATGCCAAGATTGTGTTGTTAGGCGAGGCGTCCCACGGAACTTCTGAATTCTATCGCGCCCGTGCCGCCATTACGCGACGACTTATCGAACAGCACAATTTCAATATTGTAGCGGTTGAAGCGGATTGGCCGGATGCTGCATACATCGACCGCTATGTTCGGCATCGCGCTGCAACAAGTGATGACCGACAAGCTTTCACACGGTTTCCCGCTTGGATGTGGCACAACGAAGAGGTGGCGACTTTCACCGAATGGTTGCGCCAACACAATGCCGAGCTGCCTTTCAGCCAACGTACCAGCTTCCGTGGGTTGGATATCTACTCACTGCGCGCGTCCCTTTTCGCCGTGCTTGATTACCTGGATCGAATCGACCCGGAAGCCGCTCAAGCGGCCCGTCAACGTTATGGCTGTTTAACGCCCTGGCAAAGCGAACCAGCCTTGTACGGTCACGCCCTATTACAAGAAGAACAAGATACGTGCGAAGAGGCAGTGGTTGAGCAACTTCAGGCGCTACTGGAACACCGCATTGAGTATATGGCCAAGGAGGGCGAAGAAGCCTATTTCAATGCCACCCAGAACGCCCGCGTAGTGAGAGCCGCCGAACAGTACTATCGGCTTATGTACCGTGGTTCCACCCAGTCATGGAACCTACGAGACCGCCACATGTTCGATACGCTACAGCAGGTGATAGAAGCCAAAGGAGCAGACGCTAAGGTAGTGGTCTGGGCGCATAATTCCCATATCGGTAATGCGTCGGCCACTGAAATGGGCTGGCAGGGTCAATTCAATATCGGCGAGCTGTGCCGCACCGCCTATGGCGATCAAGCTGTTTTAATCGGTTTCGGCACACACACGGGGATCGTGGCAGCGGCTGACAACTGGGATTCGCCAATGAAGATCAAGCAGATCGTGCCGTCACGGGCAGACTCCTTTGAACGAATTTTTCATGAAACACAGTTGCCACGCGCCTTAATTGAGCTTCGCAACCCTCAACACTCTAAGGTTCGAGAACAATTAACCCAAACACGCCTGGAGCGTGCTATTGGCGTCATCTATCGTCCGGAAAGCGAGTACTACAGCCATTACTTCAAGGCCTCGCTAGCAGAGCAGTTTGATGCCTATGTGTGGTTCGATGAGACCACCGCAGTAACGCCACTGCCGAGCGAAAGGCCCCAGGGAGTACCCGACACTTATCCTTTTGGGGTTTAGGCCGTTTGGCGCTTAGGAGCCACACATGCACACGCAACAAGCACTTTTTGATAATCGACGAGCAGCAGGACGAAAGCTTGCCCACGCATTATCCGGGGCGCGATATGACCTAGTGCTGGCACTACCTCGAGGGGGTGTGCCCGTTGCCTACGAGATAGCGATAGCCCTTAAACTTCCGCTGGATGTGGTCATCGTGCGTAAGATTGGCGCGCCTGGGCAACCCGAGGTTGGGCTAGGCGCTGTCGTCGATGGCGACCCACCTCAGGTGGTATGGACCGCGGATGTGCTGCAGGTTTTTCAGCCTTCTGAACGTTATCTTGAAGCTGAAGTAGCGCGCCAACTAAGCGAGATAACCCGCCGCCGTCAGGCCTATATTGGTAACCGGGCGCCCATTAACGTGAGCGAACGTCATGTATTACTGGTGGATGATGGTATCGCCACCGGCGGAACCGCAAAAGCAGCCGCCAGGGCACTACGTCAGGCAGGCGCCGCTTCCGTTACTCTGGCAGTGCCTGTCGCTCCGCAATCCACATTGGATGAGTTAGCTACCGAGGTTGACGATTTGGTCTGTTTAGCTACTCCCGAGCCTTTTATCGCCGTTGGCCTTCACTATCAAGATTTCACCCAAACCAGCGATGATGAAGTGATCACCCTTTTGCAGAAGGCCCCCTCTTTTTAACGCACTCTTTTGAACGTTCTCTTTGATATAGATTAAAAGACAAAAAAGCCAGCTTTCACGACGTATGAAAGCTGGCTTTGTTTAATCTAGGTTTAGGCTTTTACGCTGCCTTTTTCGTACAAAGCCTAGGCAGCCATCGCAGCACACTCACTGGCGCAATGATGGCACGCCTTAGCGCACTCCTGACAATGCTCGGCATCGTGTTTGGCACACTCATCACCGCACGCTTTGCAAATATCAGCGCATATTCGGCAGATGTCCTTGGCGTATTCACTCCCCTGGGCCATGAAGGAAGCTGCCAAGCGGCAAATTTGCGCGCATTGGCGATCCAAACGGATACACTCAGCCATCATTTTCACATCATCTTCTTGCAAGCAGGCAGTAGCGCAAGAATCACAATAAACGGCGCAGACATTACACGCTTCAATACACGACTTATATTTTTCAAATTCCATCTTTCCACCCTCCTTGTCAAAAAACGAGAACACGGCTGGCCGTTCGCAAGGCAGGCCTTACAAGCCGTACGTTGAACTCCAATGGGTCGCATTTCTATGGAGTTCGTATAAAAGAGTAGAACAGCCTGCTTTCAACACAAGCGAAGCAAGCGGCCTCATTAATGGCCTAGCACTCCAATCCTAGCCGCTGGTGCCACTCGGCAAGACTCTCATCCGGGTACTCATCAAAGCATTTGTCTTGAAACTGCGCATTGACCTCGACCCAATCCGCCCGGCTTCCCAGCATCATGTGTGTTTTCTTGGGAGGGGTCGGCAAGTCGGTATCAATCGCTGAGGCAAAGGGATGCACCAGCTCAGGCCAATCGGGGTCATAAACCCACAGCGACGATGCACAGTGTTTGCAGAAATGCCGCTCCCCTGTGCTCTGCTCCCCCTTGATAAGCGCGCGATAGACGCTGACATGTTCTTCACCAGTTATCTTAAGCGTTTCGTTATCGCCGCTAAGGTTGATGGCGTAGCCGCCACCACCTGCCGTTTTGCGGCAAATGGAGCAGTAACAGCGGTTGAAAGGATAAGGGTGGTGTGACGTCACACTAAACGTCACTGCTTGGCAGTGGCATGAACCTTCGAGCAGCATAGTTGCCTCCGTTTGCAGCGGTTACCCAAGACGAATATCAAGGCGCGACAGCATGAACCGAGTGCGATCTTAAACTCTCTCTTAAGTTCTCACTCAAGCCCTCTCTTAATATCTTAGCTTAGCGCATAGGATCTAGGCCGCTTTTAACGGGGATAATTGACGCTGTTTGTAAGTCAAGGCATCAGCGTTCAGCCTCTAAGGCTTGAAGCAATTCAGCCACGGCCATCTCCCCTTCAGGCTCGTCAAACGCTTGTGCCAGGGAACCTTGTACATAGCTCAAAAAACGAATGGCGGCGGGGGGTAAGCGGCGTTGTCGCCTGACCACAAAGTGCCAACGACTTTTCAGCGGAAAGCCCTGCAGCGGCAGTTCTTGGACACCGTTGGGCGAATCTGCAACAACGTGGCGAGATAGCACTGCTAGGCCCATGTTTGACGCCACCGCTAGCCGAATAGCCTCATTACTGGCGATCTGCTGGGTAGAGCGTAGCTCAATACCCGCATTATACAGCCAGGCATCAAAGGTATGCCGAGTCGCAGAGCCCGGTTCACGCAGCAGAAATCGCTCCTCTTTGAGTGCGTCCATGTTGAGACCCTCTACGCTTGCCCAACGACAATGCTGGGGCCCCACCACTACCAATGGATTGCTCAGAAAAGGCGCGGCTAACACATCGTCATCAATGGGTGGATGACTAAATACGTAGATGTCATCCTCATGGCGTTCAAAACGATTGAGCATCTGCTGGCGATTACCTATCTCCACCGTGACATCTACCTGGGGGTTAGCCTGACCAAACGGCCCTAACAGCCGTGGCAGTACATATTGCGCGGTGTTCACCAAGCCGATACTGAAATGCCCGCGCCCTCCGCGGTTGTACTCTTCCAGGTACTGATTAAACACATCGGCACGGCTAAGCAAATCTTGGCTAAGTTGATAAAGCGCCTGACCAACCTCAGTGGGCACCAAGCGACCTTCCTCGTGGCTCACAATTGGTTCACCGACAATCTCTCTCAGCCGCTTTAACTGCTGAGACACCGTGGGTTGGGTCAGGTGGAGCCGATTTGCAGTGGCCGTCAGTGAGCCTGTGCGAACCACGTCGGCATAGACCTGTAGCAAACGAAAAGTGAGTTGTCGTACTTTCATAGCCAGCACCATAGAAAATCATCTATGACTGTATAAAGTCTATTTGTTTTCATCAATCTCTTTGGATCGCTAAAGTAACCGCTTTAAAACCCATCAAGGAGATTGTCCGTGCCGGATATTGTGGTGATGTTTTTTGTGCTAGGTGTGGTGGCCGGTGTGGTGCGCTCCGATCTCAGCATCCCCAAAGCCGCTTATGACATATTGAGCCTACTGCTTATGCTGACCATTGGCCTTAAAGGCGGCATGGCGCTGCATGGCAGTTTGAGCATATCGCTGCTGGTCGAGTTAGCTGGCGTCACTCTGCTCGGGATCATCATTCCACTGCTTATCTTTCCGGTGGTTCACTATTTGGTGCGGCTATCCATCGCCGACAGCGCCAGCCTTGCAGCCCACTACGGCTCCGTTAGCGCCGGCACCTTCGCCGTGGCCCTGGCGTACACTGAAGCGCATAGCCTAGTAACAGGTGGGCAGGTGACGCTTTACCTGGTACTGCTCGAACTACCGGCCATCATGCTGGGCCTGTTGCTCTACCGGCGCTTCAGCCGTAAAAAGACCGCTGACACAATGTCAGAGCCGATCAAAACTTCCGGGCTGTGGCACGAGACTCTGACCAATCGCGGTGTAATCCTTTTGGTGGGTGGTGTACTTATTGGCTGGCTATACGGCCCAAATGCAGGTGAGTCAGTCACCGGGCTGTATACCAACGCCTTCCATGGCATTTTGGCACTATTCCTGTTGGAGATGGGCTTGGTCGCGGCAGAAACACTGCGCAGCCTGCGCTGGGGGCACAGCCGTCTGATTATATTCGCACTAGCGGCACCTATCGTGCTTTCCTGCTTTGGCCTGCTAATGGCGTACTGGCTAGGGCTACCCACTGGCTCAGCGGTTATTCTAGCCAGTCTTTCCGCCAGTGCCTCTTACATTGCCGCGCCCGTTGCTATTCGCGCCGCCATTCCAGATGCCAACATTGGCCTTGCCATGCTGGCATCTTTAGGGCTCACCTTCCCTTTTAACGTGTTAATTGGCATACCTCTTTATCATCAACTTTGGGCATGGCTGGTAGGATGAGGTGAAGTGCCCAACGTAGCGCTGCGATGACTGGTTAAAGGACCAGCCAGCTTACGCAGCGCCACGTAGAACACCGGGGTCAGGAACAGGCCGAACAGCGTCACGCCGATCATGCCGGCAAAAACCGCCGTACCCAGCGCGGCCCGCACCTCGGCGCCTGCGCCGGTGGCAACTACCGAAGGCAACACCGCCGCCGTGAAGGCGATCGAGGTCATGATGATCGGCCGCAGCCGCAGCCGGCAGGCTTCCAGGGCCGCTTCCACTACGTCCTTGCCCTGCAGTTCCAGCTCGCGGGCGAACTCCACGATCAGGATGGCGTTCTTACACGCCAGGCCAATCAGCACCACCAGCCCCACCTGTACAAAGATGTTGTTGTCACCCCCGCCAAACCAGACGCCGATTAGCGCCGCAAGCATCGACATGGGCACGATCAGAATCACCGCCAGCGGTAGCGTCCAGCTCTCGTAGAGGGCCGCCAGCACCAGAAATACCAGCAGGATCGACAGCGGAAAGACCACCAGCGCCGCATTACCCTGGGTGGATTGCTGATAGCTCAGGTCGGTCCACTCCAATGCCATGCCCGATGGCAGCACCTCTTCCGCCAGGGCGGTAATAACATCCATTGCTTGTGTGGAAGAGAGTACCCGAGGATCGAACTCACCAGCCAGATCCGCTGCTGGATAGCCGTTGTAGCGCAGCACCGGGTCTGGGCCGAAGGTTTGCCGGATATCCACCATCGTACCGATGGGCACCATCTCCCCCTGGTCATTACGGGTACGCAGCCGGGCGATATCTTCTACGCTGGCCCGGAAAGGTGCGTCCGCCTGGGCGATCACCTGCCAGGTACGGCCAAAGCGGTTGAAGTCATTCACATAGGTCGAGCCAAGATAGGTCTGCAGGGTGTCGAACAGTTCGGTCAACGGCACACCCTGGGCCTTGGCTCTCAGCCGATCCACCTCGGCATCCAGTTGCGGCACGTTGGATTGATAGCTGCTGATTGGAAAGCCCATCCCCGGCGTTTGCGCAATCGCACCCTGGAGTTGATTGACCGCCTGCTGCAGCGCGCCATAGCCAAGGTTGCCGCGATCCTCTATAAACAGCTGAAAGCCCGACCCATTGCCCAGGCCCAGGATCGGCGGCGGCATAAAGGAGAATGCAAAGCCTTCTTTCAAGCCGCTAATGCCCTGGTTGATGCGGGCATTTATTTCCGCAGCGCTCAGGCTGCGCTCACCAAAGGCGCTGAGAGTAAGAAAAGCTACCCCGGTGTTGGAAGTATTGGTGAACTGCAGCGCGTTAAGGCCGGGAAAGGCAACGGCGTGCTCCACGCCTTCGGTCTCCATGGCGATGTCCACCACGTCCTGAAGCATCTGATCGGTTCGCTCCAGCGACGCACCTTCCGGCAGAATGACGCCCGCAATCAGATAAAGCTTGTCCTGCACTGGAATAAAGCCGGGTGGCACCGCCTTGAACATCACCCCGGTGCCCAGCAGCAACAGCGCGTAGACCACAAACACCGCGCCACGATGCTTCAGGGAGCGGGCTACACCGCCCTGGTACTTGTGGGAGCTGGCGTTAAAGAAACGGTTGAAGGGCCGGAAGATCCAGCCGAATAGCGTATCGATCACGCGGGTGGGTCGATCTTTGGGCGCGTTATGCGGCTTAAGCAGCATCGCCGCCAGCGCGGGCGACAGGGTCAGCGAGTTGATGGTGGAGATCACCGTGGAGATGGCAATCGTCACCGCGAACTGGCGGTAGAACTGCCCGGTCACGCCAGAGAGAAAGGCCATGGGGATAAACACTGCACACAGCACCAGCCCCACGGCGATGATCGGCCCGGAAACTTCCTTCATGGCCTGATGCGCGGCGGCCTGGGGCTTCAGGCCCTCCTCGATGTTCCGCTCCACGTTTTCCACCACCACGATGGCGTCGTCCACCACGATACCGATGGCCAGTACCAGCCCAAACAGGGTCAGCGTGTTGATGGAGTAGCCCAGCAGGTAAAGCGCCCCAAAGGTGCCGATCACCGAGACCGGCACCGCCAGCAGCGGAATAATGGAGGCCCGCCAGGTCTGCAGGAACAACGTGACCACCAGCACCACCAGCAGTACGGCTTCCATCAGCGTTTTCACAACGGACTCAATCGAGTCATTGACGAAGATCGTGGTGTCGTAAACCGCTTCATATTCAACGCCTTCCGGGAACTGTTCGGACAGCTCGTCCATGGCGGCGACCACCTGCTCGCGGATAGCCAGTGCATTGGCCCCTGGCGCCTGGAAGATACCGATGGCGACCGCGTTCTGGCCGTCCAACTGCGAGCGCAGCGTATAGTCCCCGGCACCCATTTCCAGCCGGGCCACGTCCGAGAGCCTGAGGATCTCGCCGTTCTCGCCGCGCTTCAGCACGATGTCACCAAACTCCTCCACCGTCTCCAGCCGCCCTCGGGCATTGATCAGGGTGAGAAAGTCACTCTCTTCAATGGGTTCGGCCCCCAACTGACCGGCGGATACCTGCACGTTCTGCTCGCGCATGGCCCCCACCACGTCGCTGGCCGTCAGGCCACGGGCGGCTATGCGATCGGGATCAAGCCACGCCCGCATGGCGTAGTCACCCCCGCCGAATATTTGCGCGTCGCCTACACCTTCAAGCCGGGCCAAGCGATCACGGACATTCAGCCGCACATAGTTGCGTAAGTAGAGGGTGTCGTATTCACCGCTAGGCGAGGTCAGGTGAACGACCATTAGAAAGGTGGGCGACTGCTTCTGGGTGGTGACGCCTTGACGACGCACGGCTTCCGGCAGCCGGGCCTCGGCCTGACTAACGCGGTTCTGCACCCGAACAGCGGCCTGCTCGGCATCCGTGCCAGGGCGGAAGGTGACGGTCATCTGCAGCACGCCGTCAGAGCCCGCCACGGACTTGAGGTACATCATGTCCTCAACGCCATTAATGGCTTCTTCCAACGGCGTCGCCACGGTCTCGGCGATCTCCTTCGGGTTAGCGCCGGGATAAACCGTACGCACCACCACCGATGGCGGGACCACGTCCGGGTACTCACTGATGGGCAGGTTGGGAATGGAGATCAGCCCCACCGCCAGAATGATGATCGATAGCACCGCCGCAAAAATCGGTCGATCCACGAAGAAACGGGAGAAATTCATGGCGATTAATCTTCCCTGGCAGCAATGGTGGGCTGAGCGTTCACCGGCGGTACATCAGCCACCTTGTGAGGGGCGACTTCCATACCCGGCATAAAGACTTTTTGCACCCCATTAACGATCACTCGGTCACCGGCGGTGAGTCCTTCAGTGATGACGGTTTGTTCTGCCACTTGGCGCCCGGTGGTTACCTGGCGACGTTCTGCCCGGTTATTGGCATCCACCACATAAACGTAGCGGCGATCCTGGTCGGTCAAGATCGCCTTGCGGTCCACCAGCAACGCCTGCTCTAAACGCGCTATCGGCATTTCGACCCGCGCAAACTCCCCAGGCCGGATGCGACCATCCGGGTTGGCCAGCACCGCTCGAAACTGCAGAGTTCCCGTATTGGGGTTCAAATGGTTGTCGATAAAGTCCAAAGCGCCTGTATATTGCCGCTGCGGGTCGCCGCCCAACTCAATGGTGAGGCTGTTCGGCATATCACCGATTAGCAGTGTCTGGCTCGCAAACGCGGCCTGTTCGTCCGCCTCGAAATAGACATGTACCGGATCGATGCTCACCAGCGTGGTCAAAAGGCTCTGATCGGCGTTGGCCAGATTGCCGCGGGTTACCATTGCCCGACCGGCACGGCCACTAACCGGCGCCGTAATGTGAGTGTATTCCAGGTCTAGCTCGGCGGTATCTAACGCTGCCTCGGCGGCATCCACCATGGCACGAGCATTATTCAGGGCCGCTTGACGCTGATCATGCACCTCTTGGGAAATGGCCTGACGCCCCAGCAACACCCTGGCGCGCTCGGCTTCGCTGGCAGCCTGAGCCAGCTGGCTTTTGGCCTGAGCGAGATCCGCCTGGGCGGCGCCAACACGGGCCTGGTAAGGCCGCTGATCAATCAGGAACAGCAGATCACCCTGCTCTACCAGCTCGCCCTCCTCAAAGGCGACTTCCTGGATATAACCACTCACCCGGGCTCTTAACGCAACCGTTTCAGCCGCTTCCACCCGCCCGGTAAACGACTCGCTCAACACCACCGGCTGAGCGATGATTTCCGCGACATCGACTTCCGGCGGCGGCGGTGACGAAGGCGCTGCTGCCTCCTCACTTTTGGCCTCGCATCCGGTCAACAAGGCCGTTAACAATAGGAACAGAATCACTGTTCGGCTGCTTGCAAAGCGGCTTCTTTGAGACAGACTTCCCATGATGACTTGCTCCAATGGCTACCGAAAACCGATAGCAACGTTCGTTATACATTTCACACCGCGCGGGCGGTTGACGATTAACTAGTCGTTTACGCAGCGTCAGAATCGACAGTCATTTATTGTTATCAGGAGGACTGAATGGGCTGGCATGATCGAACAGTGACTTACTGTCAATCGGACGTTACTCACCATAGGCGACGCTAACGCATTCGAGGTAGCGGGTTTCTGCGGGAAGATTGCCTAATTCTGCCGTGGCGGGTAAAAGCATTAATAAGGCGGGCGACTCAAGATAAAGCGTTGTTTACGCGCCTGAGCTTGATGAAGGTCTGATGACACTCAGCGTGGATTGCCGGTTTCTGCGAGGTGCTTGCCTGAACCTGCAAAAATACATGAAAAAGCCTTCGATTGGTGAGGCGAAGGCATATACTTCGAGCTGTTAGGGAGGAGAGCCATTGACCGTTATCGTACCTGAGCAGATCGCCCATTTCTGCGACAGCCTGCCTCAGCAGCTGAGCCAAATCGCCCGCCGCTGGACGCCCTTGGAAGAACTCCAGGATACGGCGATTGCCGAAGTGCAACTCGTGCGTGCTGACGCGCCCACCAGCTTTCACTGTGCCGTATACGAGCCGTGTCTATGCTTTGTCATTCAGGGCAGCAAGACCGTGCTACTGGGTGACAAGGAGATCGTATACACCGGCCCCAGCTACATGGCGAGCGCCGTTCACCTACCGGTGGTAGGCAGGATTGATCATGCGACTCCCGAGCTCCCCTATCTGGCGGTAAAGGTTGCGGTGAATCCTCAGGAGGTAGCGGGGCTGATACTGGAACTGGGCGACACAGCGCCGCCCGCGGGGAATGACACTATCTGCCCCGAGATGGACTGCGGCTTAAAGTCTGCCCCCATGGATTCACGTATGCAGAGCGCGCTTTACCGACTTTTAAGCCTGCTCGACACCCCAGAAGATATTAAGGTGCTTTCGCCCCTGGCCCGTCGTGAGCTGATCTATCGAGCACTGATGGGTGCAATGGGGCCTCACATGCGCCGGTTTACCGCCTCGGACTCCCAGGCTAACCGAATTGCGCGGGTCATCTACGCTCTTAATGAGCACTACGCCCAGCCGCTAAAAATCCGCGAGCTGGCGGCAGTCGCCAATATGAGCGAATCAACCCTGTACCACAGCTTCCGGCAAGTCACCCGTATGTCGCCGCTACAGTTTCAAAAGAAGCTACGCCTACACGAAGCGCGGCGGCTCATGCTAGCCGAAGGGTTGGAAGCAGCCACCGCCAGTTACCGGGTAGGTTATGAAAGCCCTTCCCACTTCAGTCGCGAATACAGCCGCATGTTTGGCGCCCCGCCGCGGGCAGATGTTAGCCAGTTGCGTGCAGCCGGAGCATCACCGCTGCCCGCCTAGTCGGCAGCGTTATTGGTATCTAACGCAGTTGGAGGGGAAGCAAACTCACTATGCAGGCAAACGTTGGCTGCGTCGGCACCTGTTTTATCGAACGTGTCGTAAAAACACATCTGATTAGAACCGGCTTTTTTGGCTTGATACATCGCCTGATCCGCGGCTTCTAACAACGCATCAGGAGTGGCGGCGGCGCCAGGATAAAACGCGACCCCAATGCTGACGGAAATCTGAATGCGCTGTTGCCCCATGTAAAATGGCATCGCCAGGGCATCGATGATCGTCTGTGCTACAAGCTCGACATCTTTGCGCTGCTCAGCGCCGGTGAGCATCACGGTAAATTCATCCCCACCTAGACGGGCAACCGTATCGTTGGCTCGAACACAGTCAGCAAGGCGTTCCGCCACGTCAGACAGTATGCGATCCCCCGCTTCATGGCCAAGCGAGTCATTGACGTCTTTAAAGCCGTCAAGATCCATAAAGAGCAGCGCAAGAGGCCGACTACGGCGCTTGGCATGTTTGATTTCCTGCTCCAGCCTATCCAGAAAAAGGCGCCGGTTCGGCAAGCCGGTCAAAAGGTCATAGTGGGCGTTATGCCACACTTCCTCTTCCGCAATAGCCTGCTCAGTAATATCGCGGGAAATGCAGACCGTCGCTTCAGTGTCTTGCTGCTCATCAAGCACGGGGGCAAGTAGATACTCGAACCGCTCACCCTGGCCAGAAGCAAAGGTATGGGCGAACTTACCGCGAAAAGTAGTCTGTTCAGCAATCACCTTATCCAAATTGCGCTGAAAGTCAGAGGCAAAGGAAAAGCCAAGGTCAAACGTGGATTTACCAATAATCGCCTCGGGCGCCATCGCGAACAAATCGGCAGTGGCCTTGTTGGCGTATATAAACCGACCGTCGAGATCCAGCACATAAATTGGGTCTGGGGATGCGAGCAGAATGGCACCAAACAGGCGTGTTTCCATCTCTTTTTCGGTAGCGTACTGCTCCAATGATTCGGCGACGGCCTGGTCTATTGCTTCATGGAAACGGGTAAGATCTTCAAGCCGTTGGCCCGCAAGCGTTGGGTGTGCTTTACTCCAGTGCGACACCACGCTCGCGCGCAGCGCCCGAAACTCAGATACCGTTTCAATAACGGTGAAGCCGCTATTCTGCCGGTCCCCACAGTGAACTTCTGCCCAAGTCTCTTCCTCACCCTTTGGTGCGACCCCTACGGTTGGGGATAACACAACAACACCCCGAACATTGGTTACTATCCAATGTTCGGGGTGCCGTGCATTAGTGATGGGCTCGTGTTTTTAGTGCGAACAAACCATCAAGGGCCCCTTCAGCGGTGCAGGTCGAACCTGTCGTTTTCCATGACCTTTACCCATCCAGCCACAAACTTGTCGATCATATGGCGTTCGCCTCCGTTTGCTGCGAACTCCTCTGCAATGGCGCGCAACTGCGAATTCGAGCCGTAAACGAGATCAACCCGCGAGGCGGTCCACTTGGTCTCGCCAGATGCGCGATCACGACCCACGAAGCGCTCTTCGCTCTCATCAACCGGCTCCCAGACAGTGCTCATATCGATGAGATTGACGAAGAAGTCATTGGTTAACTGGCCCGGACGAGCAGTAAGAATGCCGTCGCTATTGTGGTCATCGGCGTTGGCACCGATGGCTCGCATACCGCCCAATAGCGCCGCCATCTGCGGTGCGCTGAGGTTAAGCATAAACGCCCGGTCAATCATCAGGTGCTCGGCGGGAATGGACGTCGACTGCGCCTGCATATAGTTACGAAATGCATCGTGTCTCGGCTCAAGGTAGGCGTGGGTATCGACCTCTGTCATCTCCTGAGAAGCGTCGGTGCGGCCTGGGGTGAACGGCACAGTGAGATTGTGACCAGCGGCTTTTGCGGCCATCTCGACCCCGACACTGCCTGCAAGAACGATCATATCCGCCAGCGAGATATTCGCCTCAGAGTCGTTTTTGATTTGCTCCAGCCGCTTAATCACGTCCGCCACGCCAGCGCGCACGTTGATGTCCCAGCCAAGCTGCGGTTCGAGCCGAATCCGCGCGCCGTTGGCGCCCCCGCGATGGTCGGTCTGGCGGTAAGTACAGGCTGAGGCCCAGGCCGTTCCCACCAACTGCTTGGCGGTTAGTCCAGCGTTGTCGATCGCCTGCTTCAACGTGGCAACCTGCTCGTCAGTGACCAGCGGCCCTTCATGCTCAGGTACCGGGTCTTGCCAAACGAGCACTTCACTGGGCACCTGCGGGCCAAGGTAACGGGCACGTGGCCCCATATCGCGGTGTAGCAGCTTATACCAGGCGCGGGCGAACTCATCGGCGAGCACGTCCGGATTCTCGCGAAACTCCTTGGATATTTCGAGGTAGATCGGGTCGACGATCATTGCCATGTCGGCAGCATTCATCACCGGTGGATTCTTTTTGCCTTCAACGTGGGCATCGGGCACCCAGAACCCTTCTTTCACCTCTACCGGCTCCCACTGATTGGCGCCAGCCGGTGATTTTTTGACCTCCCACTCGTGGGAGAAAATCGTCTCCAGGTAGGTGTTGTCCCACTTGGTCGGTGTGGGGGTCCAGGCCCCTTCGAGCCCTGAGGTAATGGTGTATTCACCCAGGCCGGTTTCGTGCTTATTGGCCCAGCCAACGCCCATTTCGTGGAGCTTGGCCTCTTCCGGCGCCCCGCCGACGGCATCTGCGGGCCCGTTGCCGTGCATCTTACCGAAGGTGTGCCCGCCTACCGTCAGCGCGACGGTCTCGCGGTCGTTCATGCCCATTCGTGCAAAGGTTTCGCGAACGTCCATGGCCGATTTGGCCGCGTCTGGCACGCCGTTGGGGCCTTCCGGATTGACGTAGATCAAGCCCATTTGCACCGCAGCAAGCGGGTTATCGAGTACGCGGTTGCCGTCTTCGAAACTGCCGGTATAACGCTCATCTTCAGCGGCGAGCCATTCGGTTTCCGGGCCCCAATAAATGTCATCCTCGGGCGCCCAAATATCAGCGCGGCCGAAGCCGAAGCCAAAGGTTCTAAAGCCCATGGTTTCAAGCGCGCGGTTGCCAGCAAATACCAGCAAATCCGCCCAGGAGAGCGTTTCACCATATTTCTGTTTGATGGGCCACAGCAGGCGGCGCGCCTTATCCAAGTTGCCGTTATCCGGCCAGCTGTTGAGCGGGGCGAAGCGCTGTGCCCCGGTGCCGCCGCCGCCGCGACCATCAAGCGCGCGGTAAGTGCCTGCCGCGTGCCACGACATACGGATAAAGAACGGGCCATAGTGACCCCAATCGGCAGGCCACCATGCTTGTGAATCGGTCATCAGGGCATCGACATCGGCGCTCAGCTCGTTGACATCAAGCTTTGAAAACGCCTCGCCGTAGCGGAAACCTTCACCAAAGGGATTGGCGTCCGGGTGCTTCTGATGCAGCACGTTAAGGTTGAGTTGGTCGGGCCACCAGTGCTCGTTGCCTTGCAAACGTGGCGTGGTACGTGCGCCCCACTCCTGGCGTGTAGGCTTTTGATCAGACACGTTATTCTCCTCTCAAGTTGGTAATTCTGGTCGCACCAAGTGTCGAAAAACGGTTGTCGAAACCCTGTTGCCGAAACCCCATTTTCGAAACCCTGTCAGGCCTGCGACACCATTGAAAGATTCCATGAGCCATCAGATATATTGAAGGATTCAACACCGAAACCGTCAAGCTGCGGGACGAGCAAATACGGACAACCGTGTCTAACGAGTTCTGACCATGGCTGGCGCTATTGTCGGTGTGGTCATTATTAACGCCATTAATGCTTAACGTTAACCAACAATAAAAATAACAACTTTAAGTTAATAAGCACCATTAAAGATACAAAACAACCAACGATTTAAAAGAGGTTAAACTATTAAAAAGCAATAAAATCAGCTGCCAGACACATTGTTAGCCAAGGCTATGTTAGTTCACTATTAAAAACTTTATTTTTAAAACGCCGTCTTGTTTGTTCATTAAAAGCTGATAGGATTCAGCGCTATTAAATACCCGATGATTAAACTCAAGTATGGTTTTTGCTTCCATGCTGACAGGGTTTTGCGCGGTACTTTTCAGCGAGCGAGTGCATCTTTCATGACGCCTTTCACCCTGCTATTCCTGGCCGTTTCCATGTCGGCAGACGCCTTTGCCGCCTCCCTCAGCAAAGGCGCCGAGCTGCAAAAGCCGCGCTTCCGGCATGCCATCGGGATTGGCTTGGTATTTGGTGTGATCGAAGCCATTACCCCGATACTCGGCTGGGCAGCGGGTAAGGCGTCGCAACAGTATGTGCAAGCCTGGGATCACTGGGTGGCCTTTACGCTACTCTCCATTATTGGCCTGCATATGATGTATGCCGGGCTCAAGAAAGACGACAAGTTAGTACAGCGCAAACAAACACTCTGGTTATTAGTGTTAACCGCCACGGCGACCAGTATTGATGCCATGGCCGTGGGTGCCAGCCTTGCGTTTATTGATGCCAATATTATCGCCACCAGCTTAGCGATTGGTTTAGCCACTACCGTCATGGCTTCCATGGGCACCTTCCTGGGCCATAAACTCGGCAAGTTTGTTGGCCACTGGGCGGAGCTGATTGGTGGCATCGTATTAATGGGTATTGGTTTAGCGGTATTGGCAGAACACACCGCGTTTTTTTGAATAACCCCCTCCCCACCAAGCGCTCTACTCCCCCGCTCATTAGCGCACCTACCTGTACTGTTCGACCCTAAGGGAGTAGGGTACCCATCCGGATCGACCCTTCCAGCGCTTTGTTGCAGTTCACTGTTACGAACCTCTGTGAGCGTTTACTCCGGCCTTCCTATTAAGGCGCTTCCAACGCCTGAACTTGCACGACCAGGCTGCCAACCGCAGTCTCATCTCGCTACAGACATACCTAGAAAGATGTTCTGTTTTTTGCTTACTTCCTATCGCGGCCACTCCGTTAAGGGAACTGTGGTTGCTATTTAGGATGCTAGGGCTGCAAAGCCTATGGGTATTCAATGAACGAAGAAAATTTCTATCAATTCTCGACCTTAACTGTGCTCGCCTTGCTGGCGGCCTTTTACGGCGGCACTTACCTGCTGACCTTGCTGATCAAGAAGAAAAAGGAAAATACCGACGCCTTCATGGTGTCCAATCACCAGATCGGCTTTGGCCTTGGCGCTGCCAGCATGACCGCCACCTGGATCTGGGCGGCCTCGTTCTACGGCGCCGCTACCTCGGGTTACACCTACGGCATTTCCGGTCCTTTGCACTATGGGCTGTGGGGCGCGTTGATGATTCTGTTCATCTACCCCTTTGGCCGCCGCTTTCGCAAACTGGCGCCCAACGCGCACACCCTCGGTGAGCTGATTCATGCCCGTCATGGCTCTTCCAGCCAGTTGATTCTTGCCTCCTCCAATATCCTCGGCAGCATCATTAGCCTGATGGTTAACTTCACCGCTTCCGGTGCGCTGGTCTCGGTACTCTCGCCACTCTCCTTTCAGGCCGGTGTGGTCATCGCTGGGGTCGGGGTACTCGGCTACACGCTGTGGTCGGGCTTCCGCGCCTCAGTACTGACGGATTTTGCCCAACTGATGGCAATGATGGCTGTCGCCATTCTGATTATTCCAGCGGTGATGTTCGCTCTTGGCGGCCCACAAACACTGTCAGATGGCATGAGTCTTCTCACGCCAGAACAAGCCAATTTGTTCTCGATGGACGCTATTCTCAACCAAGGTGCGCCCTTCTTTGTGGCGGTGCTGGCCTACGCCATTGGTAACCAGACCATTTCCCAGCGGCTATTCGCCGTGCGTGAAGACCACATCAAGCCGACCTTTATCACCGCGACCATTGGTTACGGTGCGATCGTTATCGGCCTGGGCATGATTGGTTTGATGGCACTGATGACCGGCATGGAGCCGATTGATGGCGACATGAATAACCTGATCCCGCAGATGGTATCGATGTATCTCTCGCCGGTGTTTATCGGGCTGTTCTTTATTCTGGTGATCGGTTCGCTCTCCTCCACCGCTGACTCGGATCTTTCCGCTATGTCCGCAATTGTGATGGCCGATGTGTACGGTAAGAACATCGCGAAGAACAAACCCAACCCCACCAAAATGCTCTTTATCGGCAGGCTCACCATGGTCATCGCGACGCTGATCGGGGTAATTCTCGCCAGCTTCTCGATGGATATTCTGATCATGCTGGTCTTCGTTGGCGCACTTTGGGGCGCGATAGTGTTCCCGGTCATCGCCAGCTGCTTCTGGGATCGAGTCACTAATACGGCCTTCACTTCCGCGGTGCTCGCGGGCCTGGTGATGTTCTGCGTCGCACGCTTTGAGTTGCTGCCCATGGTCGGTGTGATCGCGGGGCTGTTTGAATTACTCGCTGCCGTCGGCGGCGGCGTGGTGCTTGGTTTGATGGCCTTCGGGTTCGGCGGACGCAGGGTCGGCTTAATCGTTGGTGCCCTTAGCGCTATTGTGCTGGCCTACTTCTTTATCGGCTTCCTGCAAGACTACACAGTACTGATGGCCTCCTTAATGGCCTATGGCGTCAGCACCATTGTTTGCATTGGCGTCAGCCTGATGAGTTCCAATAAGTTCGACTTCACGCAGATTAATCAAAAAGTGATCAACTACGACCCGGCCAAGCCTGCGACTCAAGGCTAAGCCCAGCGTCACGCTAGAATCACTTCATCCGCTGGTGCGCCAAGCGCACCAGCCAAGCAATAGGAAAGCGCATGCAAACCTTTATCTTGGCGTTATACGTACTGATCTGGCCGTTAATATCACTCGCCATATTCGCGATCATCGGCATCGCCACCGTCAAAGACATCCGCATTGCACGACGCAGTAAGCGCGAGCTGGTGTGACATAGCTATTCATTGATGAACAGCAATTGTAGGGGGAGTAAGTGCGGCAAAGGACTGCCGTGACTTACAGGCCTACATCAAGCTCCAAAAGGCATCGACCAGCGGATTTTTTAAGTTTTTCTTCAACGTAAACAAGCCAATATCGTAAGGTTCCAGCTCAGGCGTCACGTCGAGCACTCGAATACGATCCACCAATGGGCTGTTATCGAGCACAATTTTTGGCACCACGCCAATGCCGAAGCCCAAGCTCACCATACTCACAATCGCCTCATTACCCGTGACCTGTGCATAAATGCGCGGGGCAATATCGCGTTGGCGAAACCATTCGTCCACACGCGCTCTTGAGACACCGCTCTCCGATAAAATCATCGGGATACCCGCCCACTCTTCCGACCCGGTTGGCGAAGTCGCGGGAACGTTCGGCACTTGCTGCTCAAGCGGCGCAATAAATAACAAAGGCGACGTCGCAATGGGCTTAAAGGCTAACCCACGAGGTAAATTGGCGGGGCGTGCCGCGATGCTAAGGTCTTCTTTACCATCCAGCACATGGGCAATCGCGTGTTCCGGATCCCCGGTGCGCAGCTTTATTTCAATCGCAGGATAGGCAATTCGAAAGCGGCGCAGCAGCTCGTGTAGAAAGCTATAACTCGCGGTGACGGAACCGTACAAGCTGATTTCACCGCTTAATTGATCAGCGTTGTCGGTTAACTCATGACGGATCAAGTTCCACTGGCTGCTGGTATCGCGTGCGTATTTAAGAAACTTCTGGCCTTCCTGGGTCAACGCCACGGTCCGATTGTCGCGATTAAACAGCGGCACACCCAGCTCGTCTTCTAAATGACGAATGTTGCGCGACAGCGCAGAAATGCTGATATGGCACTCATCGCTGGCGCGCCCGAAATGCAGCGTTTCTGCCAGGGCGAGGAATTGCTTTAACAGTTTAATATTCATAATAAAGTCGGCGCTCCGCAACTGCGATCATGGCGGTATCCGAATACTAACCGACTGTTTCTAAAAATGGGACGTATTATTGCAAATATATCAATTTAAGAAAGAGTCGTACTTGTATACATTAGCCCTACTCACATGCTCTTAAAGACATGCTCTTACAGACATGGCGCTAGCGTTCACCCCTAGCGACGGTGTCACCCTTTTTAATATCGGTGTACCTTACATCGACACATTGATCATAAAATTAGGATGTTAACGATGGCTAACTATTTCAATACCTTACCGCTTCGCGAGCAATTGGCTCAGCTAGCACAATGCCGCTTCATGCACACCGTTGAGTTTGCTGATGGCGTCGAAGCGCTGAAAGGCAAAAAAATGGTGGTTATCGGCTGTGGCGCACAAGGTCTTAACCAAGGTTTGAACCTACGCGATAGCGGCCTGGACGTTTCTTACGCACTGCGCCCGGAAGCCATTGAGCAAAAGCGCCAGTCTTGGAAAAATGCTTCTGAAAACGGTTTTGTAGTAGGGACTTACGAAGAGTTGATCCCCACCGCAGACGTTGTGTTGAACCTCACCCCTGATAAGCAGCACACCTCGGTGGTAAACGCGGTGATGCCGCTGATGAAGGAAGGCGCCTGCCTGTCTTACTCTCACGGTTTCAACATCGTGGAAGAAGGCATGAAAATTCGCGACGACCTCACCGTCATCATGGTGGCACCGAAGTGCCCAGGTTCTGAAGTTCGCGCTGAATACGTGCGTGGTTTCGGTGTTCCCACCTTGATCGCTGTTCACGAAGACAACGACCCCAAAGGCGAAGGCCTTGCGCTGGCAAAAGCTTACGCGGTCGGTACTGGCGGTCATAAAGCGGGCGTGCTGATGTCCTCTTTCATCGCGGAAGTGAAATCCGACCTGATGGGTGAGCAAACGATCCTGTGCGGCATGCTGCAAACGGGCTCACTGCTGTGCTTCGACAAGATGATCGAAGAAGGTATCGACCCGGGCTACGCCTCACGTTTGATTCAATACGGCTGGGAAACCGTCACCGAAGCGCTGAAGTACGGCGGCGTAACGAACATGCTGGACCGTCTTTCTAACCCAGCGAAGATCAAAGCATTCGATCTTTCTGAAGAGTTAAAAGTCATCATGCGTCCGCTGTACAACAAGCACCAAGACGACATCATGAGCGGTCACTTCTCTAAAACGATGATGGAAGACTGGGCGAACGATGACGCTAACCTTCACAAATGGCGCGCCGAAACCGCTGAAACCAACTTCGAGAAAACACCCGCTGGCGATGTAGAAATCTCTGAGCAAGAGTTCTTCGACAACGGCATTTTGATGGTGGCGATGGTTAAGGCTGGCGTTGAGCTTGCTTTCGAAACCATGACAGCAGCGGGCATCATCGCTGAGTCTGCTTACTACGAGTCGCTGCACGAAACGCCGCTCATCGCGAACACCATCGCACGTAAGAAGTTGTACGAAATGAACGCGACTATCTCGGATACTGCGGAATACGGTTGCTACCTTTACAACCACGCCTGCGTACCGCTGCTGGCAGACTTTATGAAAGGCATCAAGTCCGACGTGATCGGTAAAGGCCTGGATGTCGACGACAACGGCGTTGATAACGCACGCCTGATCGAAGTTAACACCGCCCTTCGTTCACATCCCGTAGAAGCCGTTGGCTCGGTTCTTCGTGGCTACATGGCTGACATGAAAAAAATCGTTTAATCGCCTGATTAACCGATAGACGTTCAGGTCTTCAACACCTAGGCCGCCAAAAAATGCCGAGATATCATCACGATATGCTCGGCTTTTTTGTTCCTAGAACAGCGTAAGGAAGAGAGTAATGGATTCGTTAACCCGCCTAGACGATATTCACCTAGACCATATCCGCCTAACAAAAGCGACGGTCAGCTTTGATGATCGTTTCACGCTAAGCGAGATTGATTGGACCATTACGCCAGAACAACACTGGGTTATCACTGGCCCCAACGGCGCGGGTAAATCCGCCCTAGCGGCTGCGCTAGCGGGCATTGGTGACATTCAGAGCGGTAGCATTCAAGGCGTTCCCAACAACGTGGAAATCGTCTCTTTTGAAGTCCAGGCGGAACTCATCGCCCAAGAGCTGAAAAAAGACGACGCCGACATTATGGACGTCATTTCACTCGGCACCCCCGTCAGTGAAATGATTTTCGACCACTGCCAAGACACTGAACTTGCCCAATCCCTGGTCGAAAAATTTGGCCTAAGCAATCTGCTCGATCGTGCGTTTCGCAAACTTTCCACCGGCGAAACCCGTAAAGTCATGCTGATTCGCGCACTGGCCAACAAGCCTGATTTACTTATTTTAGACGAGCCGTTCGATGGCTTGGATGTCGACACCCTCGCCATGCTGCAAGCACATCTAGCCTCACTCATCGACACCGTACCCATGGTGATGGTGCTGAACCGCTTTGATGAAATGCCGGACTTCATCACCCATGTGGCCTATCTAGATAAAGAACGTGGGGATAAAGAACGGGGGAATAAAGAGCGTGGAGACAAAGGCCGCCTAAAGCTCACGGTTGACCGTCAGGACGACGCCGCCTTCAATGAGCTTTACCAATTACTGCATTTAAAAACCACCGACCTAAGCGTGCCGGAGGCCGACCCCACCAATAAGCTACCCGCTCTCGACCCGAGCCAGCCATTAGTCAAACTAACCCAAGCGACTATCCAGTACGGCGACACCGTGATTGTCGATAAGCTCGATTGGACGATAGAACGGGGCCAGCATTGGCAACTGAGCGGCCCTAATGGTAGCGGCAAAACCTGCGTTTTATCGCTGATCACCGGCGATCATCCGCAGTGCTATACCAACGATATTTTCGTGTTTGGTTTCCAGCGCGGTAACGGCGAAAGCATCTGGCAGATTAAACAGTTTATCGGCTATGTCTCCACTAACCTGCAGTGGGAATACCGGGTAAGCACTAGCTGCAAAAACGTGATTATCTCCGGCTTCTACGACAGCATCGGCATGTACACCAAGTCCACCGACAGCCAGAAAAAAATTGCCGACCAGTGGCTCGCACTACTCGGCATGCAAGACCGCGCCGACCAGCCGTTCAACAAGCTCTCTTACGGCGACCAGCGCCTGCTGCTCATTGCCCGCGCCATGGTCAAACATCCGCCCCTGCTGATTCTAGACGAACCCTGCCTTGGCCTGGACGACATCAACCGCCAACTCGTGCTCGCCCTGATCGAAAAAATCTGCCAAGGCTCAGAAACCACCGTGCTCTACGTCAACCACCACGCGGAAGACCAGATCTCAGGTATCGAGCATTATTTAGCGCTTAAGAAAAACAACTAATTTTTCAGATAGTTAAGAACAGTAACGATACTGAAAAATGGCCAGCCAGCTAGTCTTTTTTGGCTATCGTTACTTCAATAGATTTGCTATCGCCAGCAAACCATTTCTGAACATACAGAGTGCCCACGATAGGCGCCGTTCCTGCATCAGGCACTTCCTTATAGCGCACGCTGTTTTTGGTTTCTTTCTCGTATTCAAACATGACTACTTTCTTCGACATGACATTTACCCGCTAAATAACGACAATTGATTCGCCAAGCACCCCTCCAACAACGGACTGTGCTTGGTTTGGATCACGCGATTTATAGTGCCTTATTCCACATAACCGTAACTCCCTTCAGCCTTTTGCAATTTCGCTGAAAACGTGGAGCCCTCGATTTCTTCTCATGGATCAATATTGCCGCATTAATCGGCAAACGTCTTAATATACAGCGCTTCAACTTTATCTCGCGCCCATTGTGTTTTACGTAAAAATTTCAACGAGGATTTGATGGAAGGATCACTGTAGAAGCAGTTGATGTTGATTTCTTCGTATAAGCCAGCCCAGCCATAACGCTCGAACAAGCGAGTTAATATCGTTTCGAGGCTTAAACCATGCAAAGGGTTATTAGGTTGCGGATGGTTCATCAAGTCATTCCCAGTGTCATTGTCAAAGCCCTATCCATTACTGCTAGGCTACCAATAACTTAGATTACCAGAGGAGCTTAAGAAAGCGCAGCCGGAATGGAAGTCGACTGCGCCTGCCATGCATTGATTTTACGCATCAGACGGTAAAAGCGTACCTCCAACGTCATTTTTCTGAAACGATATTTGAACCTTGGGGAATCACATTGATGCCTAATACTATAGAGAGAGCAATATGCAGACGATTGAACTAGGCGGCGTAAGCGTACCCCGTATCGGCCAGGGCACTTGGCACATGGGCGAGGATGCCGGGCAGCGGCAGGCTGAGGTCAGGGCGCTGCGTGAAGGGCTGGATCTGGGCATGACGCTGATCGATACCGCAGAGATGTATGCCGAGGGCGGCGCCGAAGAAGTCGTTGGCCAAGCAATCCGTGACCGGCGCAATGAGGTGTACCTGGTCAGCAAGGTCTACCCCCACAACGCCAGCACTAAGGGTGTTCAAGCCGCCTGCGAGCGCAGCCTGCGCCGGTTGGGCACCGACACTATCGATCTCTACCTGCTGCACTGGCGCGGCCAGTACCCACTGAGCGAAACAGTGGAAGCGTTTGAGCGCCTGCGCGAGCAGGGCAAGATTCTGCGCTGGGGCGTGTCGAACTTTGACACTGACGACTTAGCAGAGCTCGACGCGCCCGCGTGCGCCACCAACCAGGTGCTCTACAACCCCGAAGCACGCGGCATTGAATACGACCTGCTGCCCTGGCAAGCACAACACAACATGCCTCTCATGGCCTACTGCCCCATCGGGCAAGGCGGCGCGCTACTGCATGACGCCGCCCTGCAACGCATCGCCGACAAACACAGCGCCACCCCCGCGCAAGTCGCGCTTGCCTGGGCGCTGCGCCACCCCGGTGTGATTGCTATTCCTAAAGCCGTGAATCTGGAGCATCTCAAACAGAACGCCAAGGCAGATAACGTCAGGCTCGACGAAGAGGATTTGGCACAGATTGATGCCGCCTATCCCTCGCCAACGCGTAAGCAGTCTTTGCAGATGGTGTGAGGACGAGCCATTAACGGACTAGGATTAACGGACTAGGACAGGAGCGCTGTCATGTCACTGCCCGCCCCAAAATCCAATGCCTGGATCAGCTTCCTCGCCCACCTGCTGTTTATCCTCGCGGCGTGGACGCTGTTCATCAAATACCTGTTCCCTGTGGGTTACGCGCTGGCCTACGGCGAGCCCTGGGCACGCTATATCTATTGGGATCTATGGCCACTGGCGCACGTCTGGCTAGGCTGGGCGCTGCTCGAACGGCCTCGCTATACGCGTGCACTGGCGGTAGGCATGTCCGTCATTGAAATCCTTATCATCAGTACCCTGTTCGTCCGTTTTCTCGCCGACCCTGAGTGGTCGATCTGGCGTACCAACTGGTTTGTGAATAAGGTATTTGTGCTGACATGCTTTGTTCTGGTGTTGGCTGCCACGGTGCCGATTCAAAAAAATCGGAAGGAGCGACCGCTATGAGCCCTCTCATCAAGCACCGCACCAAGCATCGCATCACACGCAGACAAAGCCTTACGCTCATCGGCGCCACGCTCGCCGCCATAGCGCTTCCAACCGCATCGCTTTTTGCCAACACGGCCGGGATGCGCCAGAAGGCTTTTGCGGGCACGGACAAAAAACTGCCCGTTATCGGCATGGGCACTTGGCGCACCTTCAATGTCGGTAGCGACCCGAAGTTGCTCGATGCACGCACCGAGGTGGTCAAGGCATTCTTCGAGCATGGCGGTGGTCTGATCGACTCTTCACCCATGTATGGCTCGGCGCCGGATGTGATGGGCTATGCCTTGCAACAGCTCGGCACGCCCGAGAGTCTGTTTGCCGCAGAGAAGGTCTGGAGCCCAGCCGGTGGTTCCGCCCGTGAGCAGGTGGCCGAGCTTAAAGACCGCTGGCAGGTGGAGCACTTCGATCTGGTGCAGGTACACAACCTGACGGACTGGCGCGAGCACTTGGCAGCGCTGCAGGAAATGAAAGCCGAAGGCGCCATCCGCCATGTCGGCATCACCACCTCCCACGGGCGCCGCCACGGCGAGATCGAGCAGATCATGACGTCAGAGGATATCGACTTCGTTCAGCTCACCTACAACATCACCCATCGCGAGGCCGAAAACCGGCTACTGCCCCTGGCGGAAGAACGAGGCATCAGCGTGATCGCCAATCGGCCTTACGATGGCGGCAGCCTGATCAAGAACCTCAAGCGCCGTGACGTGCCATTGCCCGAGTGGGCCAACGAGGAATGCGGCTGCACAACCTGGGCGGACTTCCTACTGAAGTTTATCATCAGCCACCCGGCGATCACCTGCGCGATACCCGCCACTACCCAAGTCGAGCATATGCGCGAGAACATGCGTGCCGGCCACGCCCCCATGCCCTCGCCCGACGCCCGGCAGCGGATGGCCGCCACTATCGAGTCGCTGTGAACGCCTGGACGAGCTACCGGCTAAAGGACTTTATTCCCTTCACGGCGGAGGTTTACTTTCGCCTGCTGGAGCGCATGGGCGAAACCTTCTGGCCGCTGCATTTGCTGACCCTGGCGTTGGGCGCCGCCACCCTTGTGCTGGCACTGAAACACCGCCCGCGAATCGCCTGCCTACTACCCGCCCCACTCTGGGCCTTTGTCGCCGTCGCGTTTTTCTTTCAGCGTTATGCAGAGCTCAACTGGGCAGGGGGCTATGTCGCGTACGCTTTCATCGCCCAAGCCGTGCTGCTGGTAGTGATGGCACTAACAGGATGGGGAATGGATAACGAACCACGCGCAACAAACCCACCGGTTGCTATAGGTATAGCCATCACCCTCTTCGGCCTACTAATAATGCCGCTGATGGCTCCGCTAAGCGGCGGCTCCTGGTACCAGGCAGAAGTGTTCGGCATACACGCCGACCCCACGGCGGTTACCACGCTAGGCTTGGTGCTTATCATGCTCCGGGGCTTCGCTCTCTGGATCGCCGTTATCATTCCAGCGCTCTGGCTGGTCGTTTCAGGCCTAACGTTGCAAGTGCTGGATTCGTCGGGCGCCGCCGTGCTGTTCGGCGTACTGGCGATTGCGCTGGTTGGGCTGGTCTGGAAAAGCATCGAGTCTAGGCGATAACGTCGCAGCAACGATGGCGGCGTGCCACCTAGCAGTATGCGAGGGTTGCGCGAGATAAAACAGCAGCGCCGGGGCTCGCCCCGGCGCTGATATTGCACATGGCAAAACAAATTGACAGTTAGAAGCGGAAACCGGCTGACGCGGTGAAGGAGTCGATCTTATAGTCGCTGTCGAAGTCGTAGCGCTCGTATTCGGCACGGACCAGGAAGGGATCGAAGTTGAACTGCGCGCCGACACCGTAGACCGGATCGGTGCCGTCCTGATCTTCTAGATCAACGCTAGCACCGCCAAGGTTACCGTCGATGTCGGTTTGCCACTTGGCCACACCGGCCTTGGCGAAGGCGGTAAACCAGGAGGTGATGGGCAATTGACCGACCAGACTCGCCCCGTAGGCGTCGGATTCCAAATCGGTATTGGCGTCACTGTTACCCCTCAGGCGCGTACGACCAAGATCGGCATAGAAGATTTCGGTAGCGAAGTAAGGATTGAATTCGTAGCCGACGAAACCTTTAAAACCGTTGTCTTCTTCATCATCCAGATCAAAGTCTTCGGCGCCATCGGAGATGAAATCGCCGACTTCATCGTCATCGTTCTCCAGCGAGCTGAAGCCGGTACCGATCCCCAGATAGAGTCCATCAGCATTGGGTGCGGCGAATGCCGACGGTGCCGCGGCGAGCAGAGCGGTAGAGGCAAACGAGGCGGTAAGTAGGGTTCTGAGTTTCACGTGTATTCTCCTTGTGACGACTTACTGTGAACGATTCTATGAATCGTCATGGTATTGAAAGGCTATCCTGCCGTGATTCACGCAATGTGATAGTCGTTTGATTCACACGTATCAAACATAGGAAGAACACTGTTCGACAACAAGGAGGCGTCAGTTACGAAAGGTAAATTTTTGTTGCAAAAAAAGCACCTCTACCGGAAAGGAAAGGCGCTTCGGTCATCGACTCAGAGCCGAAAACGGTTCATCAATATGGCGAGCATTGCAGTGTTATCGAACTGGAGCAAGGTGGTGGAAAGGAAAAGGAACTTCTTGAATGAAGCTCATCTTTTCCGACAACGCCTGGGAAGACACTCAGTACTGGCAGAAAACCGACAAGAAGATTCTTAACCGCATCAACAAGCTCATCAAATAAGCCAAGCGAGAGCAATTTGAAGGAGTCGGCAAACCAGAGCCCCTCAAACACAGCCTCGCCGGTTATTGGTCTCGGCAAAACACCGAAGACCACCTAATGGTATACAAAGTCACGTATGGAGCTTTGCTAATTACCCAGCTCCGGTACCACTACTGATTTAACGCCTAAGCTCAGTTGACGCCAGAGCGCGAAGCGCAGATGGAACCCAAAACGCAACAGTGTTGTGGGCAGTCAACTGCAGCGCTTTGTTATGCGAACTGCTCATTGAACATTTTTTCCACATACTGCGTTTCTTCACCTCGGGGACAATCGACCGCTGTATAAACTTGCAGAAAATTCACACCCTCAAGCGTCTGGCCAGCCCCTTTTGTTGTAACGTTAAACCGCACTAAGGGGAGTTTTGCTGAATACTTCTGCAATGCTGTTAAATATTGCCCCTCTATCAGACGGTCTCCGACCAGCAATACGCCGCCGCTCCAGAAGATAAAAGACAGATTACGTGTTGAATCTATTATGTGTATCTGGGATTTGATTTGATTATCCCAAAATACTTTTTCTAAACGATTATAAAACCGAGCGTGATCGTAGTTTCCGATTTCAAAGCAAAGAATATTGATCATGATTCCACGCCATTGTTTTCTTCCGATGGAATCTGGGGTCAATTCGTAGTGAGCGGAGCCTAACTCAAGGAATTTTTCGCCAAGCTTCGAAAGCTTTTTTTGTTGTGCTTCAAGGAAGCCCAAATACTCGAATCTCGATAGTAAAATTTGAAGAATCGGGTCGTTTGTTTCCAACAGCTGTTTCGTTTGCTGAGCAGTTCCGCCCGGAGACATCAGATCGAATTTATTTTTTATGTATATTTCACGCATGAAGCGGACGTCATCCATGGAGAGTGCTTTTGCGCCTTGAATAAATAATTGACGCTCTCGCTCTGGGACTGAATTTATAATAAACCGCTTCAGTAAGTTGGCATATAAATCGGTTTTCTTATCCTCGATATCCTGTATGCAACTAGCAAGTAGTGAGTGATAGTCGTCTGGGTCAAATTCGCCATAGAGAATCTCTTCTTTTTCCTTTGGCTCCCCTTCGGAATCTAGCAATACGCTATGAAACCGAACTAGCCGTTCTTCGTTTCGGTCCTTGATATACTGATTGGCATGATCAAACAAAGTTCGGCCAGCCTCAAACATTAAATTCCCACCTGGAATCGCCGCGGACAACCCCTCTTTTGCTAGAATCTGGGCAATAGTCATGGCTGATCTTTTCGATCTATCTAGACTTTTCTTCTTTTCCATAATATTGCCTAACAGTTATTATACGCCCTGCTGCATAACCTCGATGAACGCGTTGGCTCGTTGATTCAGGTTTTGTAGCCGCCCAATTTGACTCTACCCATTGATTCTTCAGGTAGCAAAGCAAATTTTGTCAGTATATCCAGAGTTCTCAGCTTACGCGATTCTCCATCTCCAATCACGCCCCCTTGCATCTCCCCCACCCGCCTCCTACACTCCACCCACGAACAGCTTGACGGGGTGCCGGTGAATCCGGCTGAGATGGCGCAGAGTTTGTCCTTTTAAGGATGCTAAGCGCTGGTCCCGCTGAACCTGATCCGGCTAATGCGCTGCTACTTACACAAGTTCGCAGCGCGGGTACCGGCGTAGGGATCAAGCGATGGCCGCGGCGCTCCTTTACGCCACCCTTCCGTGCCATTTCCTCGATCTTTTTCGCCTTCCCTCCGGATCATTACTACCGGAGGCAACATGGGCTACCGCTTTACCGATCTCACCACCGCTTGCCAGCAAGATTGGCGCGCCTATATTGAGCACGATTTTGTGCGTCAGATGGGCAATGCCACGCTGCCTGAGGCGTCGTTTCGCCACTATTTAAAGCAGGATTACCTGTTTTTGATTCACTTCGCCCGCGCCTATGCGCTGGCTGCTTATAAAAGCCCCACCCTCGCCGATCTTCGCCAAGCCCATGAAGGCTTGAAAGCCATTGTGGACGTGGAGCTGGGCCTGCATGTGGGCTTTTGTCAGGAGTGGGGGATTTCCGAGCAGGAGCTGGCCGAACTTCCCGAAGCCAGGGCCACGCTGGCCTACACCCGCTATGTATTAGATACCGGCAACCGCGGCGACCTGCTGGATTTGCACGTGGCGCTGGCCCCCTGCCTGGTCGGCTATGGCGAAATCGCCAACTGGCTGAACGCTCAGCCCTCTACCCTGCGCGGCACACAAAACCCCTTTGATGCCTGGATCGCCATGTACGAAGGCGACGAGTTTCAGGCTGCCATGCAGGCGGAGCTTGAATGGCTCAACGCCCGCTTGGCCGATGTGACCCCTGCCCGCTTTCGTGAGCTGAGCAAAATCTTCCGTGATGCTACCCGCCTGGAAATCGACTTCTGGCAGATGGGCTTAGATCTGATAGACGAAGACCTCACTCATTAATTACTAATAACTAAAAGGAACCTACCCATGAGCAAAACGAGCCATTTTCTAGCCGAAACCGCCCAGGTTGATGCCGCCGCCATTGCGCCGCTGCCCGCTTCGCGCAAGGTGTATGTGGAAGGCTCGCGGCCAGATATTCGCGTGCCGTTTCGGGAAATCACCCTCTCGTCCACCAAAACCAGCAGCATTGATGAAGAGAACCCGCCGCTGCTGGTGTACGACACCTCCGGCCCTTATACCGACCCCAATGCGCAGGTTGATCTACGCCAGGGCCTGCCTGCCCTGCGCCGCGCCTGGATTGAGGAGCGCAACGACACCGAATTTCTAGCGGGGCCAACATCTGATTACGGTAACCGTCGCGCCAACGACCCGACCCTTGCCCAGCTGCGCTTTGATTTAACCCGCACACCACGCCGCGCGAAAGCAGGCAAGAACGTGACCCAACTGCACTACGCCCGCCAAGGGATTATTACCCCGGAAATGGAGTTTATCGCCCTGCGGGAAAACCAACGTAGGCAAACGTTAGGCACCGCTGAGGTGGAGCGTATTTTGGGTCATCAGCACCCCGGCCAAAGCTTTGGCGCCAGCCTGCCGGAAGAGATTACGCCGGAATTCGTGCGCGATGAAGTCGCCCGTGGACGGGCAATTATTCCCAATAACATCAACCACCCGGAAAGCGAGCCGATGATCATTGGCCGCAACTTCCTGGTCAAGATCAACGGCAACCTGGGCAACTCGGCGGTGACGTCTTCCATTGAGGAGGAAGTGGACAAGATGACCTGGGGCATCCGCTGGGGCGCGGATACCATCATGGATCTCTCCACCGGCCAGAACATCCACGAAACCCGCGAGTGGATTCTGCGCAACTCGCCGGTGCCGATTGGCACGGTGCCTATCTATCAGGCGCTGGAGAAGGTCAACGGCGTGGCCGAAGACCTCACCTGGGAAGTGTTCCGCGATACGCTGATCGAGCAGGCGGAACAGGGGGTGGATTACTTCACCATTCATGCGGGGGTGCTGCTGCGCTATGTGCCGCTCACCGCCAACCGCGTCACCGGCATCGTCAGCCGTGGCGGTTCCATCATGGCGAAGTGGTGCTTGTACCACCATCAGGAGAGCTTCCTGTATACCCACTTCGAGGAGATCTGCGAGATCTGCAAGCAGTACGATGTGGCGTTCTCGCTGGGCGACGGCCTGCGCCCCGGCTCCATTGCCGATGCCAACGACGAAGCGCAAATGGCGGAGCTAAAAACCCTCGGCGAGCTGACTCATATCGCCTGGAAGCACGATGTGCAGGTGATGATCGAGGGCCCCGGCCATGTGCCCATGCACCTTGTTAAAGAGAACATGGATAAGCAGCTGGAGTACTGCGACGAAGCGCCCTTCTATACGCTTGGGCCGCTGGTGACGGATATCGCCCCCGGCTACGACCACATTACCTCCGGCATTGGGGCGGCGATGATCGGCTGGTTTGGCTGCGCCATGCTCTGCTACGTGACGCCGAAAGAGCATTTGGGCCTGCCCAACAAGGACGACGTGAAAACCGGCATTATCACCTACAAGATTGCCGCCCACGCAGCGGATTTGGCCAAGGGCCACCCGGCGGCGCAGCGCCGTGATAACGCGCTCTCCAAGGCGCGCTTCGAATTCCGCTGGGAAGACCAGTTCAACCTGGGCCTAGACCCGGATACCGCCCGGGAATTCCACGATGAAACCCTGCCGAAGGACTCCGCCAAAGTGGCGCACTTCTGCTCCATGTGCGGGCCAAAGTTCTGCTCCATGAAGATCAGCCAGGAAGTGCGCGACACCTACCGTAACCGCACGCCGGAAAACGCCAGCGAAAGCGACGCCGAGGCGGTGAAGCGCGGTATGCAGGAGCAGGCGGAGAAGTTCCGCCGGGAAGGCAGCGCGCTTTACCAAGAGGTATAAAAAAGCGGTATCGCACGCTGCCTGCGGCCCTCAGGAAACCTTGAGGGCCACTTTCAATACGCCGTCGCGCTGGTGGGAGAACAGGTCGTAAGCTTCGACGATGTTCTCAAGCGCGTAACGGTGGGTGACCATGGGGCCAAGATCTAACCGTCCGGCGGCAATGATGCTCATCAGCCTGCGCATGCGCTCTTTGCCGCCGGGGCATAGTGAGGTAACGATCTTGTGATCGCCCAGGCCCGCGCAGAAAGCGCCCAGCGGAATCGTCAGGTCTTGGGAGTAAACGCCCAGGCTGGAGAGCGTTCCGCCGGGTTTTAGCACCCGCAGAGCGGATTCAAAGGTCTGTTGCAGGCCAAGCGCTTCAATCGCGGAATCGACGCCGCGCCCGCCGGTGATTTTGAGAATTTCCTCGACCACATCCACCTTGCGGAAATCCAGCGTTACATCCGCGCCCATCTGCTTGGCCATGGCCAAACGCTCATCAACACCGTCTACCGCAATGATCATCCCGGCCCCACGCAGCCGTGCGCCCGCCGTAGCGCATAGGCCAATCGGCCCTTGGGCGAAGACCGCCACCGTGTCGCCAATTTTGATACCGGCGGCTTCGGCACCGGCAAACCCGGTGGACATAATGTCCGGGCACATCAGCACCTGTTCGTCGGTCAGGCCGTCCGGTACTGGCGAGAGGTTGGCCTGGGCATCCGGCACCAGCAGGTACTCGGCTTGGGCACCATCGATGGTGTTACCAAAGCGCCAGCCGCCCATCGGTTTATACCCGTGGCCGTGGTGGCCGCCATCCTGCGAGCAGCAATCGTCCTGGCAGGCGTAGGAGGTAAAACTGGGGCAGATCGCCCCGGCAATGACCCGTTGGCCTTCCTGGTAGCCTTTAACGTTGGCCCCCAGTTTTTCGATAATGCCCACGGGTTCATGGCCGATGGTTAAGCCGCGCTCCACCGGGTACTCACCTTTCAGGATATGGACATCAGTGCCGCAGATCGTGGTGGTGGTCACACGCATCAGCGCATCGTTGGGGCCGATCTCGGGAATGGGTTTTTCGTCAATCTCGATGCGGCCGGGCTCAACGAAAATGGCCGCTTTCATCATGGTAGGCATGGGGCGCTTCCTCAGTGAAGGGAGTCATGACACTTCGCCATTAAGCTATAGCTGAGCGCGCGCTTTATTGCGCTACATCAAGCATTGCATCGTTAAGGCACCGCTATAATGCTGACCATTTTTGATTTTAAGAAAGCGTAGTGAAGGAGATAATACGCGGGGTGGGAGGCAATCATGACTTTTCATTAATCGCTTAAACGCCAACAGGGGGCCGAGGCCCCCTGTTGGTATCAGAGTTACGTTATTAGCGCTTTTTCTTTTGGCTATCCTTGGCGTCGCCTTTGCCTTTTTGCATTTCACCTTTCGCCTGCTGGGCTTTACCTTTAGCTTCTGTTTTGTGACTGTCAGTCGCTTTGCCTGCGGCTTCTTTGGCTTTACCGGCTGCTTTGTTGCCTGCGCCTTTTGCTTTATCTTCTGTCCCCGTTGTCATGACAAACACCTCTAATCCGTTAGTAGGGAAAGCATCGTATGTGAAGGTGCACACGGCACGTCAATCACACATCGACACCTCATCAGATTAGCCTTTATTAAAAAAGTTGCGCTACTTTATTTATGATTGATGGCAGGTTTATGTGGTTAAGCGGGTTGGCTCCCAGCGATTCAATAAAAAATGCAGACAGGCCATGACGAGCAGGGTGAGTGTCAGCGCGACGCTCATGGAGGAGAAGCGGTAAAGCGCGCTATAGATCAAATCTTGCTGCGGGCCTAGCGATTGTCCAAACAGAATCCCCAAGGCGGTTAGCCCGCCAAAACCGATCCCCGACCCGGCGCCTTCAATGATATGTTCTCGCGCAAAGAGCATTAATCCTAGCCAGTAGAGCAGCATCACCAGTAGAAAGTGGTGGCTCTGGGTATACAGCAGCAACTGCATCAATAGCGCTAGATTACAGCCCAGCAGCGTGCCCACGGCGCGCTTGGCGGCGGAGACCTTCGCACCGGAGTACCCCAGTGCAAACAGTACCAAGATGGTTGCCATCTGCGCGGAAAGCGACCCCTGCAAGTCAAACACCTGAAACACCACAAAAGAGAGCGTGGCGGTCAATGCGCCAATCAAGGTTTCATGGCGTATCTGCGAGGCTAGCTTGGTAGCCCCCGGTGGTGGCTTACGCGGTTCAACATCAGGAAAAAGCGTATGCATCAGCATGGCGATAAACACTGCCAAACCGCTGGCAACAAGATTGCAGGCCAATAGGTCGCTCAAATCCACACTCGGGTAACTGGCGAAGTGGAGCAGAATGCTGAGCGTCAGCACGCCGTTAGCGCCAAACAGAAACAGCGGCCCTTTCGCCATCAGGTTAAAGCGAAACAGAAACATCGCCAGCACCACCAACGTCATCACCACCGGCATATGCTTGAGCAGCCCGACCACCAGGCTCACCTCAAGCACATTGAGCGATACGTTGGCTAAAAACTGGCGAATGATATGGCCATTGAGAATAGGCACCATGCCGAGCAGAAACATCGGGAAAACGGTGAAAAACACCCCATAGTTCCAACCCATTAGCTGGCTGATCACAAAGCCCAGCGCACCGCCGCCCGCCACGCGAAGGCACTGCCGCAACCCGTTCTGGGTTAGCCTAGACTCAATAAACATAGTGAAGCCAGCTGATCAGGTGTGACTGCAGCCATACAAAAGGCTTGGCTAGGGCCGCGTCACCGGGTTGAAGCTGCACCGTGGCACGTGCGCCGCTGGCGAGAGCGTTGGCAACCGGTTCTGTTAGCGCGATGTGCACACGCATGCGCTGGGCATCGCGTACCCAGCGGTCGGTGGTGGGGATATCGGCCAGTTGGCCATCGGCAGCCAGTTGCCCTTCGCGTACACCGGCATCCATGGCGAGCACCTGTGCATCAAACACCTGCCCCGGCCAAGCATCAAACACTACTCGCGCCGTATCGCCGGGTGCCACATGGCGCAGGCTCTTTTCACGGAAATCGGCAATGATATCTATCTCATCCGCCACCACGGCTAACGCGGGCTGGCCAGTCTGAACGTAGTCACCTACGTCCAGCTGCAGGTTGGTCACACTCCCCGCTTGTGCCGCGCGCACTTGGGTATGGGCAAGGTCCAACTGGGCCTGAGAGAGCGCGTTGTCGGCTTGGCGCAAACGCAGGTTGGTCTCACCTGAATCGCCCAGTTGGACCTCCAAGCTAACGATTTTCGCCCTGGCCGCCGCCACGCTGGCTTGAGCGGTGCGCTCAGCGGCCACCTGCTGTTCATACTGTTGGCGCGATACGCTTTGCCGCGCCATTAGTGTTTCCGCTCGGCGAAGCTCGCCCCGCCGCTCGGCAGCCGTGGCTTCAGCGGAGGCCAGTTCTGCCTGCGCGGAGGTTAGCTCCGCTTCCAGGCGAGCATTCTCCCGTTCGGATTGCTCACGATTAAGCTGCGCCTGCTCAACCGCTAACCGAAACGGCGCCGGGTCTATCTGAAACAACACATCGCCCTTTTCCACGTGCTGATGATTGCTCACCAAGACATCGCTTACCGGGCCGCTGAGTTCGGACGCAATCCGCGTTACCGGCCGCATCACCCTCGCCTCTGGCGTCATGGGCATAAAGCTATCAGCAAGCAGAAAGTAGATAAATAGCAGAACAAAGGCAGCAACCGCCACCTTCACCCAGCGGGCAAATGTTTGATCAGGGGTCATGCAGAGCTCACTTGTTAGCCACCAGGAGAAGGCCTGGTTAGCACCACTTAACGGGTGCGTTTCTTATGGGAAATGACGTGGGAGACTTTAGTCTAACAATCAATTAGCTGGCTAACAATGTTGATCTGCTGGCTACCCGCTTCACTGCTGGTTTATAAAAGCAAAAAGCCCCATGGCGTGAAGACCATGGGGCTGCGAGTTGCGCTTCGCTTTTTTGACTAGCCGTTAAAACCGGTAGCGTAAACCAACGCTAGCCGCATCGAAGGTGTAGTCAGACTTATCCAGATAGCGCATGTAATCTGCGCCCACCGATAAATTGGGGGCTACATCCATTTCCGCACCGCCGCCATAGGAAAAGCCGCTTTCCCGATTACTATCAAGCTCTACTTCCGTGAAACCCGCTAAACCATATAGCCTTACTTCGGGTGCTAAGTACCTGATCTAAAGTTTTCGTGTAATATCCATGCCAGGATTTCTGACACGGACAGAACCATGGAAAAACGCTTCGTTGCCCCTCTCACTGAACCTGAACAACAGACGCTGACCTC
>NZ_JABWCV010000013.1 GCF_013371085.1 Vreelandella maris
ATTCCTTATTCGCGCTAATGATGGATACGCCGTTGAATTGGCGCTGCAGGCGCTTAGCGTAGAGATGTCCATCCAGCCGCAGTATATAGATACCCTCGCCCTCAATCGCCGTCCTGGTGTGATCAATCAGCACCGTATCACCGCTGTGCAGTACCGGCTCCATGCTATCGCCATCAATGCGGATCGCTGAAAGGTGATCCGGCGTTAGCCCCTGCTTGCGCAGTGAGTAGCGCGTAAAGCTGATGTGCGTGAGCACGCGGCAGTTCTCGTTCCAAGCTCCATCACCCGCGCTGCACTGGGCGTCATAAAGCGGCACGAAGGCGTAATCGTCCATGCCCTTTACATCTAATGAATCAGTCTTCTCATCACCAAATGCAAGCCATTGCATGTCCTTACCAAGCGCATTGGCAATTAGTGCGAGGCGATCCAGAGTTGGATAAGTGTCTCCGCTCATATAACTGCGTATAGCACCTTCAGACAATCCGCATCGGCGCGAAAATACGCGTGCACTTTCACTTCCTAAAGAGTTTTTAAGCCTTAGAGGGAAGCGTCCGATTCCCTCAGCAGGAATCGGATGCTCGATATCATTGAGTTGGTCAGCATCCCTTTCTTCGTAACCCACTGTTTTACAACCTCATGCACAAAAAAAAGAGCGAATGGCGCAATAAAAAGAAACGGATGCTCATTTATCCGCTTGATATGCGTATTTATCCGCGCTATGTTTATGGGGAAAGACAGGTTAGACACCCCAAAAAACGCCACCGAGGTGACGCCATGAACCAACAAATTCCCGCCAACCCAATCCATCGCTGGGAGTGGCTGAAATACCAACTCCGTAGCCAGGGTTCTAGCTTGCGCAAGCTTAGCGATGAGCTTGGCGTCACTGACAACGCTGTACAGCTAGCGAAATACACGCCTTACCCCCGCATGGAACGCGCTATCGCCAAAAAGCTTGGTTTTACCCCACAAGCTATTTGGCCAGAGCGCTGGAACCATGACGGCACCCCATGTCGTGAGCGACCAAACCGTGCCGAAAAGCAAAATGACACTATTTGTGAACAGGATAGCGGTTCTAACGCTATCACGCACCGTCAAATGGTGCGGGAGGCTTAACCATGAAGCGCGTCAAAGATACCCAAACATTAGACATCTTTGAGGTGCCAGCGCCGGTCGTTCCCGCCCCAGGTAGCGGTAACTATGCCGCCCAGGTCAGCGAGCTGGTGGGCATCGTGCTAAAGGATTGCCCCGTTGACCGTTACGAAGTGGCCGCACAGATGAGTCGCTTCTCTGGTGATGATGTTTCCAAACATATGCTCGACGCCTGGAGTTCACCGGCACGCTGCGACCACAACATCCCTTTCTATCGCATTCCGTTGTTAGAAGAAGTCTGCCAGAGCCATGCCTTTACCGACTGGATCGTACACCTACGTGGTGGGCGCGTGGCCTATGGGCGTGAGGCACTTGCCGCTGAGTACGGCAAACGCCAGCAGATGATGGAAAAGCTCAAAAGCGACATGAAAGAGCTAAAGCGTTTGATGGGAGATGACCAATGAACTGGTACACCGCCAAAGAGTTGGCCGGGTTACCAGGGCTCCCCGGCACAGAACGCAATGTGCGTGAACATGCCAAACGTCACCGCTGGGAAGGCCAGCAGCGCCTAGGCAGCAAAGCGGTTGAATACGCCTTCGCCGTTCTACCCACTGAAACCCAAAACGCACTGTTATTGGCACAGGCAGATAACGCGGCGCCAACGCCAGTCAGCACCATAGCGCCGCAGCCAGAAGAACAGCGCCCAGGCCAGCAACAGCTAACCGATGCCCAGCGCCAAGTGATGACCGCCCGCGTGGCGTTCGTTCGAGAGATCGAACGCATGAGCAAGATGGTCAGCCAGCAGCGCGCTATCGAAACGTTAGTTGCTCATGCAAAAGAAGACGATCTAACGCCTTACCTAAAGCAGCGCGTCGTAATGGCCAACGACCGCAAGACAGAAACCCGCAACCTAAGCGAACGCACCTTAAAGCGCTGGATCGCTGACTTCCGCAAGCACGGCGAACGCGGCCTAGCGCCTAAGCGCCGCCAAGCGGATATGAGCATGCCCGCCTGGGCCGGTGATTTTCTCAAGCGCTACCAGAAGCCGCAGAAGCCGTCGGTAGAAGCCGCCTATCAGCTGCTGGTCGAGCAGACCCAACCGCCGCACCCCTCTATACACCAGGTGCGCCGCTGGCTTGCCAAGCTGTCACCGGAAGCGCGTGAGCGTGGCCGCATGGGCGCTCATGAGCTGAAGGCGCTCCAGCCCTTTAAGCGCCGCACCAGTGCGGAGCTATGGCCCAACGATGTGTGGGTCGCGGATGGCCACACCTTTGATGCCGAAGTGATCAACCCGCTGACCGGGCAAGCGTTCCGGCCAGAGGTCACGCTGATTATCGACTGGGCAACGCGCCGGATCGTTGGCTTTGCTTTGAACCTTGCCGAGTCGACCGTGGCCACGCTGGATGCCCTACGCGATGCCGTTAGCCGCGTAGGCATGTTCAACCTGTTTTATGTCGATAACGGTAGCGGTTTTGACAACGCCACTGTTTATGAAGTGGTCGACCGCCTGGGCGGCACCATTACCCACTCGCTGCCTTACAACTCACAGGCACGCGGCGTGATCGAGCGCGCCCACCAAAGCACCTTAGTAAAGCTGGCGAAAACCATGGACAGCTATATCGGTGCGGATATGGATAAAGAAGCGTCTACCAAGGCGCACAAATTAAGCCGCCGCGATATTAAAAAGGGCTTAAAGCCCGCGCTAATACCCACGTTTCAAGAGTTCTTTGATTCTTTAAACGAAGCGCTAAACGTCTACAACCATCGGCCCCATAAAGGCCTTTCCAAAGTACGCGATTTAGACACCGGCAGGCTGCGCAACCAAAGCCCCATGGAAGCCTGGAAAAGCGCTGAGGCCGAAGGCTTTGAAGCATTAACCGCACCTTCCGATGTCGTCGCCTCGCTAATGCGCCCGCAGGAAGTACGCAAAACCAACCGTGGCGAAGTGCGCATCAACGGCGGCCTCTACTTCCTGGATGCCCTGCGCGACCTACACGGCGAAGAGATCCGCGTCGCCTGGGACTACCGCGATACCGGCAGCGTCGGCGTTTACACCCTGGAAGGCGAACACCTAGGCGATGCCATCCTTGACGGCAACGCCACCCCCGCCATGCCTGCAACCATGATCCAGCGCGCCGCCGAGAAGCGCGAAAAAGGCCAGCTCAACCGCTTGGCACAAAAAGCCAAAACCATCACCGGCGGCGATGTCGAGATCCGCGCCATTACCCCCGCCGCCAGCTATTCAGACGAAAAGCAGGCAGCCGCAGGCCGCGCCTACGCCAAGCAACTGGCCGATCAAGGCACACGTTTTCAGATACCCCAAAACAAGGTCGAGCGTTATCGGCTTTGGCAAAAGCTGGATGCCCAGCTTCAGCAGAACGAAGACATGCCCGAACAGGCACGCCAGTGGCACGACAGCTACCAGCACCACAACGACTTCCGCGCCATCCAGCGCGTAATGGAAGCGGACGGGCTGTCACCCGCCCGCAACCGACGGGCCGTCTAGACCACGGCCCACGACACCCCAACCTTGGATAAGGAAACATTATGAGCGTCAACACCATTGTACCACTCACGAACGTCGGGCTTTTAGCCGCTGCCGTTGAAAGCGCCGCTAACCGCCCGCCGGAACTGCCTGGCTTGGTGGTCATGTACGGCCCCAGCGGCTACGGCAAAAGCTTGGCTGCCGCCTATGCCGCCAACCTACACCGCGCCTACTACGTCGAGTGCCGCGAAAGCTGGACAAAGAAAGCATTCGTGGTCGCCGTGCTGCGCGAGATGGGCATCATCCCCATGAAGACGCTGAGCGAGATGGTTGACCAGATCGCCGAGCAGCTCTCCCGCTCGGGGCGCCCGCTGATCATTGATGACGTCCAGTACGTGATCGACAAGGCAGCGGCCAACGTCCTCACCGATATCTATAACGCCAGCCAGGGCACGCTAATCCTGATCGGTGAAGAGCGCGTGCCCGCGTCAATGGCAAGGCTTGAGCGCCTGCATAACCGCGTACTGGAATGGGTACCTGCCCAAGCCGCCAGCCTGGATGATGTGCGCACTCTTGCTGACAAGAGCTACCCCGATATCGAAATTGACGACGACCTGCTGCAAGCCGTTAACGACCGCGTCAAAGGCTGCCTACGCCGCGTCGCCGTCAACCTCTACCAGATTCACAGCGAAGCCACTGCCAACGGCTGGACGATGGTCGGCATGCAGGAATGGGGCGAGCGTGAGATCCATACCGGCCAACCACCGGCGCGGAGGGGCTAAGGCATGGCAAAACGTCAACCTCAACTCAACGCCCAAGGGCCAAAAGCCGACCGCCAGGCCATGTGGGAAACTCTGCGCGCACTGCATACCGATGGCGAGCCCATCACGGTAGATGGAGTATGGGCTGGCATGACGGTCACCACGCCCAAAAGTCGAGTACGGGATTACCTTACTGGCTTGGAAAAAGCGGGCTACTTATTACGTGACCCTGGCCCTTTCAAAACGGCGCAAACCATCACCCTTACACTTACTCGCGATGTCGGTGTAGAAGCCCCGCGTGTCCGCAAGGATGGAACGACGCCGACAGGTGGCCTGGGCCGTGAACAGATCTGGCGCACCCTAAAGATCATTGGTGACTGCACCGCCCGCGAGCTGGCCGATGCCGCCAGTACGCCGCAAGTAGACATTGCCGAAGCGACCGCCAACGAATATCTGCGCTTTCTCGCGGCTGCCGATTATGTCTCCATCATTCGCCCAGGCTCGCCAGGCGTGTTGACTCGCTACCGGCTGGTATCAACACGTTGGACGGGGCCTCGTGCGCCCATGATCCAGCGCACAAAGCAGCTTTACGACCCCAACACTGGCGAAGTCGTCTACACGCGCGTGACAAAAACCGAAGGGGGTGAGCCATGAAAACGCCCTTGAAAAACAGCATTCGTCGTACCCGCACCGTCGACATCACCAACTGGGGCGAAGAGCCGCCCCGTTGGATATCGCTGCTTGCCGATGAAGTGCGTGCCACCAATCGCAAGATGGCGGGAGAGCGCATCGGTGTCTCGCGTAGCGCGGTCTCTTTGGCACTGGCGAACCGCTACCCGAGCCCCTCCACCGACAGCATCGAAAAGAAAGTGCTGCTGGCCCTGGATGGCCTCCAGTGCCCCGCCCAGCAACTCACAATCAGCGTTGAGCAGTGCCGCGACTACCGCGCACGCCCAGCGCCTACCCATAACCCCATGGCCATGCGCATGTGGCGCCACTGCCAAACATGCCCGCACAACCCCGACCGCCAGGGAGAAGATCAATGACGCTTAAAGCCACCTGCCCCGAGTGCGGCATGAGCGGCGACATGGCCGCGTTCGTAACCCAGGGCGAACACAACCAAGCGCTGGCCGCTGCGCTGGAAATGCCCGCCCTGTTGAGCAGCCGCATCGTGCGCTATCTCGGCATGTTCCGGCCTGCCAGCCGTGCTCTGGCCAGCGCCAAGAGCGCCCGCTTGCTGGGTGAGCTTAAAGAGACCATCACCAGCGGCGTGATCGAGCGCAAAGGCATCACACGGGAAGCGCCTTTAAGAGTGTGGGTCATGGCGTTGGATCAACTGCTGGAGCGACCACCCAGCAACCTACCGCTAAGCGGTCACGGCTATCTCTATGAAGTGGTGGCCAACTGTGCCGATCGGCACGCCGGTGACGTGGAAAAGCAGCGCGAAGAGGCAAAACGAAGCGGAGCCAAAGCGCCTGCAAATCGCCCGCCCTCCGCGGCTTTTCAAGAGCGCTCTACCGATGACGTACTAGCTGAGCATCGGCGTATGGCCGAGCGTCAAGCCAACGCGCCACGCACCCAAAAAGTCCCGAGCCAAACCGCCAAAGCGAATGAGCAAGCCAATGCCCCCAAGCGCCTATCGGATCTGCTGAAAGGTGCCGCCAACCAGGGAGACCAGCAATGAGAACCTACAGCGACGCCCACCTTGAGCACTACGCCGACCGCTTCATCGCCCTGCGTATGGCACGCCATGGCGTGAACCTAGCCCAGTACCTGATCAACCCGCATCAGTTCGAGCGCCTAGCGCTGGAACCTGAGCCACTGCTACCCGCGCAAGAAGCCGCCGTGCTGCGCATTTGGCAACGCTGGGATACCGGCCTGAATGAACAGACGGCTGCACCCACAGAGGCCGCGCCAGACCAAGAGCCTGCCGAGCTGCCGCCTGAATACGCCGTGTGGGAAGAATTGCTGCTGGGCTTGGGTAACAACAAAGCGATTCGCCAGCGCAACGGCGCATTTATCGAACCGCTGCACTACCACCGCCACAGCCGTGGCATGAATCGCGGCACCGCCGACTTTGAACGCAAGCAAGCCCGTAAAGGAGCCTAACCATGAACCCCCCAGCCACCACATCACAAGCTATTCCTGAAGGCTATCGGGTAGACGCTAAAGGCCGTCTGATTCCTGAGGAAAGCATCAAACCCATCGACCAAGCCCGCGATGAGCTAGCCATTGAACTGGTCACCAAGGCCAAAGAGTTGAACCGCCAACTGGCGCAGTTCAAAGCGGAAGCCTTTGGCGATATCGAAAGCTTTGTGCAGCTCTCCGCCGAAGAGTACGGCGTTCATGTCGGCGGCAAGAAAGGCAACGTGAGCCTTCTCAGCTTCGATGGACGCTACAAAATTCAGCGCCAGATCGCCGACAACATCACCTTTGACGAGCGGTTGGAAGCGGCGAAGGCACTGATTGATGACTGCCTAAAAGATTGGACAGACGGCGCCCGTTCAGAGGTGAAGGTAATCGTGCAAGACGCCTTCCGCACCGATAAGCAGGGCAACCTGCGCACCGGCGCGGTACTCGCCCTTCGCCGCCACCAGTTCGACGACCCTCGTTGGCTGAAAGCGATGGATGCAATCGCTGATGCCGTGCAAGTAACAGGCTCAAAAAGCTACGTGCGCATCTATGAGCGCATCGGTGAAACAGAGCGTTACCAGCCCATCAGCCTAAACATCGCGGAAGTTTGAAAAGCGAAACGCCCCCACATGGGGCGTCTGCTGGGCGTGGTGGCCCAGCACTGATGAGCAGCCAATGAGGTGAGCAATGGATAAGTGGAAAGAGATCAAAGAGCGCTTACAGCACTTGGGCGGTACTGTTGAGCTGCTGGCCGATGGCCACACGCTGTCGCTGGTCAAGGCGCATAACGGAAAGAAGATCTTCGTCCGCGTCTTCGTGGACGGCGTTGCGAAGGGTGAGTGGACAAAAACCGAGGACGGAAAGCCGGTGCATTCCGAGGGCCGATTCTGGCGGCCAATGAAGCGCGCGGCATACCCCAAAAAGGTGTATGCGAAAGCGAAGCGAGCATTTGGCAAGAAGGAAGCCGATCGCATGGTGACGCCTCGGGTGATCGGCGTTGTGCCGGATTTTGGTACCGAGGGCGCTGTGGTGGCTCACTTGAAAAAACACTTCCCCCACCTGGAGCTAAAAGCGGAAAGCGATGAGGTGGCGTCATGATCAGCAAAGGCAAGCTGGCCCAGATCCATATCGCTAAGGCCCAATTGGGCCTTAGCGATGAAGACTACCGAGCCATCCTCGCACGCACGGCAGGCGTGAGCAGTGCCAAAGAACTCACAAATCGTACCGTTGGCGGTGTAATGCATGAGTTCCGGCGGCTGGGGTTTGAGTCGAAGCCCACCAAGAAAGCGGGCCGTAAGACACCGCGCCCACCGCGTTCGCGACAGAACGTTATGGCAAAGATCGAAGCGATGCTGACCCATGCGCAACGCCCCTGGGCGTACGCCGACAGCATGGCAAAACGCATGTTCAGCGTTGAACGGGTGGACTGGCTGGACGATGACCAGCTACACCGCCTGATGACAGGTCTGATCATCGACGCCAAACGGCAAGGACGGTACCCCGATGAGCTCGCATAAGGCAGACAACCTAGATCTAGGCTTCGGCATCCCCGCCGATGCTCTGGACTACCTCGACCCTGAGATCCTTAAGAAGTGGCCACAAGGGTTAAGCGACATGCTCACCGTGGTCGAGAACGCACACGTCCGCGCCGGTGATGAGCCCAAGGTAGCCCGTAGCCGTGCTTTTGCTGCTGTGCGTGCGATCAGCTCGTTTGCGGGTGGCCGTAGCCTCTATGTACCCCAGGGCCGCCAGCTAGATCGCGCCCTGCGAGACCGTGAAATATGGGAGCGCCACACCGGCGACAACATCCCCCAACTGGTCGAAGACTACGACCTGACCGAAGCGCAGATTTATAGCATTCTCAGCGAGCAGCGCAAACTTGCACGAGCCCGGATGCAATCTGATCTATTCGACAACAGCGCAAACCGCTAAGCTGGCTTCAAATAATCAATCAGGCAATGACACTATGATTGAAGCACTCGCAAGTTTTGCATCCACCGTCCTCGTTGGCCTACTTAGCGCTTGGGTAGGCGTATTGTTTTCTTTAAAACGCTACCGGAGTGAGAAGTGGTGGGAGAAAAAAGTGGAGGCATATGAACGAATTATTAATGCCCTGCATGCCACAAAGAACTTCAATGATAAGCATTTTGATGCTGGCGTTGAAGGTGAAAAAATTAGCGATGTAGACGATCAGAAGCTGATGTCTGAAGCAGAAAAAGGTCACAACGAAATATTACGGACTATCGATATAGGATCTTTCTTACTTCCAGAATCAAGCGTTAATCGTCTTAAGCAGTTTGCTGCTGACGTAAACAAGATAAATTCCGAAGCAGAAAGCTGGGATGAATACCTTGATAGAGACTGGAAAGTTACAAAAGAATGCTTGGAAGACCTCAAAATACTAGCCAAACGCGACCTTAAAATCGATTGAGACATACTCAAAACTCCTAAACCGCTTGATTCCCGCCGCCTAGCTAATCCCCTCTAGCCTGAACCTCACTGCAACGTGCTTTCGCCACCCATGCAATGAGGCTTACTCCCATGCCCCACAACGATCTTTCCAACCACTTTCAGCGCCACGAGTTCGCGTGCAAATGCGGTTGCGGCTTCGATACCGTCGACCTTGAAACCCTAGTGCTGCTAGAAGACATCCGAACCCATTTTGACGTACCCGTCACCATCAACAGCGGCTGCCGATGTGAAGCCTACAACCGCCAGGTAGGCGGTGCCACTGCCAGCCAGCATGTCTTTGGCCGGGCGGCGGACATCCGCGTGCAGGGCATTGACCCTGGCGTGGTGGCCACTTATGTGGAAACCCAGCACCCAGACGCCAGCGTTGGGCGCTACAACACCTTCACCCATGTGGATACACGCACAAGCGGCCCTGCCCGCTGGGGTGGGTGAGCAATGAGCCTGAAAGGTCTACTCGGCAGTATCGACACCGAAGCGCTAAGAGGTGCTGTCTCCAAAGGTGCGCCGTTGCTTGGTTCGTTGATCGGCACCCCGGCCACCGGAGCCGCCATCGGCATGATTGCTAAAGCGCTAGGCACCGATGCCAACCCCGATGCGATTACCCAGATGCTGGAGCGCGATCCCGAAGCCACTGCCAAGCTTCAGCTGCTGGAAAACGAACACCAGCAAACGCTCTCCCGCATGGTGCTAGAAGCGGAAAGCGTGCGCCTAGCCGAAGTGAACAAAACCATGCGCGCCGAAGCCGCCAGCAACGATGCCTATGTACGCCGCTGGCGGCCTACGTATGGCTACCTGACCGCTGCCGCCTGGTTTATCCAAATGACTGGTTTCACCGTCATTCTGGGTGTGGTGGCGTTCCGCAACCCCAGCGAGTTGGCCGCCGTAGTGGGCGCGCTGGGTGTCGTACTGTCAGCGCTGCTCGGGTTATGGAGCATAGCCCTGGCCGTATTGGGCATTAACGTGCACAAGCGCAGCCAGGATAAACAAGTGGCGGCAGGCCAAGCGCCCAAAGCGGGTTTTATGGACGCTGTCGTCAAGCGCGTTGGCGGGTAACCAACTAAAGGGAACACGATGGAAATCATCAACTGGTCAGCCGCCAAGGTGTTGTTTGACGTGATGCAAGCACTGCTGACAGCCCTGATGGCGATATATGTCTACTGGCTCAACAAACACAGGGCGAGCCAAACCGCCATTAAAGGCACCCATGAGCGTATCGATGGCGTCGAGAAAAAGGTAGTGAACCTGGAGCACAAAATGGAGCGCCTACCCAATCACGAAGACCTAGCAAAGCTGCAAGAGCAGATGTCCAAAACCAATGTGCTATTGGCCGAGATCAGTGCCAGTCAAAAAGCCACGTCGGTGCAGGTCAACCGAATGAATGACTACCTGATGAATCAGCCGCGCGGGGGTCACTAATGAGCCAGAGCTTCCAAGACTTTGAAACAGAGGGCCGTCGCTTGGTCATCCTGCGTATTCTCTCACGCCGAAACCAGTTCACGACTAACGAATACAGCCTGAACGATGAGCTGAAAGGTTCGTATGCCCACCACATCAGCCGCGACAAGCTGCACGGCGATCTCGCATGGCTTGAAGAGCAAGGCCTAGTGATTACCCAGCAGCCGCGTGTGGGTTGGGTGGCCACCTTGACCTCCCGTGGTGCTGACTGTGCCGAAGGCCTCGCTAACGTACCAGGCGTCGCTAAACCGCGCCCAGGGCTTTAACCATGCCGCCTCGGAATAAAGTTTTCGACTTACCCCAAGAGGTACGCGAGCAACTAAACGAGCGGCTCGTTAGCAGCGGCTTTCAGGGCTACGAAGCGTTAGCGGGCTGGCTAAGCGAGCGCGGTTATAACGTTTCCAAAAGCTCAGTGCATCGCTATGGCCAGGACTTGCAAGAAGAGTTCGAGGAAGCCATGGGCGATGTGCGTAAAACCACCGAACTAGCCCGCGCCATGGCCAGTGAAGGCGAAGACGAAAGCGGCCACTTGATCGACGCCACCGCCCGGATCGTACAAGACCAACTGCTGCGTATCTCCATCGCCATGCGTAAAGCCGAGCACGAACCCGATGTGGCGGCAAAGCACCTCAGCAGCGTGACCAAAGCCCTGGCCGATATTGGCCGTGTCTCACTTAGCCAGAAAAAGTGGGCTAAAGAGTTGCGGGTAGAAGTCGCCAAAGAGGCAGCGGAGAAAGCCGAAACCAGCATGGCCACCCAAGGCATGAGCCGCGCAGCGATCGACGCCATCAAGCGCGATATTCTGGGGATTGCCTAATGACCGCCGCACTTTCTACAGCGCCCGCTACCGTGCTACCTGAATCCGTTCTGCTGCCGTATCAAAAGGCGTGGATCGAAGACACCTCAGATCTCAAGATCGCAGAGAAAAGCCGCCGTACCGGCCTGACCTGGGGCGAAGCCGCCGATGCCGTGCTAACGGCCAGCAGCGCCAAAGCTGCCGGTGGTACCAACCACTTCTATGTCGGCTCCAACAAGGACATGGCCATCGAGTTTATCGATGCCTGCGCCATGTGGGCCAAAGCGTTCAACCGTGCCGCATCGCATATCCAGGAAGAACTTTATCAAGATGAGGATAAAGATATCCTCACCTTCAATATCCACTTTGCCAGCGGCTTCAAGATCCAAGCGCTTAGCTCGCGCCCCAGCAACATGCGTGGCCGCCAGGGTAACGTCACGATTGACGAAGCCGCATTTCACGACCAGCTCGCCGAAGTACTGAAGGCGGCTTTGGCCCTTACCATGTGGGGCGCAAAGGTGCGCCTGATAAGCACCCACAACGGCGTGGAGAACGTTTTCAATGAGCTGATCCAAGACAGCCGAGCGAAAAAGAAACGCTACAGCGTTCACCGCATCACGCTGGATGACGCCTGCGAACAAGGGCTCTACCAGCGCATTTGCCAAGTGCGCGGTAAGATCTGGACGCCAGAGGCAGAGGAAGAATGGAAGGCCAACCTGCTCAAGGACACGGCCATGCGGGAAGACGCCCTAGAGGAATATTACTGCGTACCTAAAGCAGGCGGTGGTGCCTACCTCTCACGCGCCATGATCGAAGCGCGCATGGTCGATGCGCCAGTGATTCGTTTTGAAGGCAGCGCAGAGTTCAACGCAGTACCCGAGCACTACCGGGCACTGGAAATAAACGCCTGGTGTATTGAACACCTGCTGCCCTTGCTCGAAAAACTCGACAGTAAGCTGGCCCACTGCTTTGGCGAAGACTTTGGCCGCAGTGGGGATTTAACCGTCATCGCCCCCATGGCCATCACCCAGCAGCTCGTGCGCCAAGTGCCGTTTCTGGTCGAGCTGCGCAACGTGCCGTTCAAGCAGCAAGAGCAAGTGCTGTTCTTTATTGCTGATCGCCTGCCACGCCTGCAAGGCGGTGCCCTGGATGGTCGCGGCAACGGCCAGTACTTAGCCGAGCAAGCGGCAGAACGCTACGGCAGCATCGTCGAAGTGGTCATGCTTTCCCAAAGCTGGTACCTGAACAATATGCCGCCGTTCAAGGCCGCCTTTGAAGATGAGCTGATCAGCCTTCCCCGCGATAGCAACGTGGTCGATGACTTGCGCGCCCTGCAGGTGATCAAGGGCGTGCCCAAACTGCCCGATGCGAAAACCGGCGAAAGTAAAGACCGCCACGGCGACGCGGCTATCGCGCTGGCCATGGCGTACTACGCCAGCCTGATGGACGTGATCCCGATTGAATTCACCCCCGCGCCCCTGCCTGGTGTTTCCAACCAGGACATCGACGACATTGAACACGCCGGATTCGGCATAGGAGGCGGCGCATGGTAAGCCCCAAAGCACTTATCAAAAAACTGTTTGGCAATGAAAGCAGCCAGGCGCTGGAAGAAGAACAAACCCAAGACGCCCGCATTGGCCAGCTCAAGCGCGAGTTCGCCGAACACCCCACCAAGGGGCTAACGCCTGCAAAGCTTTACCAGATCCTTGAAGCCGCCGAGCAAGGCGACCTGAAGGCGCAGTCTGAACTCTTTGACGACATGGAGGAGAAGGATTCTCAGATCGGCGCGGATCTCGGCAAGCGCCGCCAGCTTGCCGCAGAGCTGGAGTGGCAGATCGTACCGCCCGACGGTGCAGATGCCCGTGAGAAGAAAGCCACCGAACAGGCCATTGAGGTATTTGGAGCCCTCGAAGTCGAAGACCTAATCTTGGATCTCGGCACCGGCATCGGCCACGGCTGGGCCAATCTTGAACTGCCGTGGCAGCGCGATGCCGCGATGCGCTACATAGAACAGCCCACTCTGCGCCCTCATAGCTGGTTCCGGCTCCACCCGGATGATCAGAACTGCATCACGCTGCGCGACATGAGCGCCACCGGTGCCGAGCTGTGGCCATTGGGATGGGTGCAACACCGCCACCGCGCTAAGTCCGGATATGTCGCCCGCATGGGCTTACACCGCATGTTGGCTTGGCCGTACCTGTTCCAGAACTACGCCCTGGGCGACCTAGCGCAGTTGCTGGAAATCTACGGCATGCCTGCCCGCATCGGTAAATATCCTAAAAACGCCACCGAAAAAGAGAAAGCCACGCTGCTGCGTGCTGTTGTGACCTTGGGCCAGAATGCCGCTGGCATCATTCCCGATGGCATGGCGATAGAGTTCATGGAAGCTGCTGGCAAAGGGTCATCATCGGACGTTTACAAAGTGATGATGGATTGGTGCGAACGCGCCAAAGCCAAGGCCATCCTGGGCGGCACGCTCACCAGTGGCACCGGCGAAGGCACCAACACAAACGCGCTGGGCAATGTTCACGAGCGCGGACAAACCAGCCTGATTCGCTCCGACGTACGCCAGTACGCAGGCAGCGTTCGTAAAAGCATCCTATGGCCTATGGCGGCGCTGAACTTCGGCATTGATAAGCCAAACCGTGCACCGCGCTTCTATCTGGACACCGGTGAAACCGAAGACCTCGAACGCCTATCGAAGTCATTGCCCACTTTCGTGGATATGGGCGCGAAGATCCCGCTGTGGTGGCTGCATGAGAAAAGCGGCATCCCCAAAGCCGCCGAAGGCGAAGATGTGCTGATGCCAAAAGCGGCGCCAAATGCCTTTGGTGCGCTACGTTTGGCACAGACTGCACCCCACAAACGCATTGCGGCCTTGCGGTTGGGCGACAGCGACGAACCCGACGCTGCCGATCTTCAGCTTGAGCGCCTGCAGCGTGAGGGCGATGCCGCCCTTGAGCCCTGGGTGGAGCGTATCCGCGCGTTAGTCGATGAGGTCAACAGCCTGGAAGAACTGCGCGACCGCCTGGTCGAGCTAGCCCCCGACCTGCCGGTTAAAGACTTCGCCGAGGTAATGACCGAAGCGCTTGCCGCTGCCCATGTTGTTGGTCGTTACGACATTATCGAGGGGGTCTAATGCCTGCCGCCGAGTTTGGCTCGCTGCCGTTTGCTGAACAGATTGAGGCCATGCGTGAAAAGGTGGCAATCCCCACCAACACCTGGTCGGATGTTTACGGCGCCGAAAACGACCAAGCGTTTATGGTCGCCGGTGCCAGCCGCCAGGCCATCGTTGAGGACTTCCAGCGCTCCATCCAAACGATGATCGAAGAAGGCAAGACGCTGGCCGACTTCCGTAAGGACTTCGACCAGATCGTCGAGCGCCATGGCTGGGCCTACAAGGGCAGTCGCAGTTGGCGCACCCGCGTCATCTACGACACAAACCTACGTCAGAGCTACGCCGCCGGTCGTGAACGCCAGATGGAAGATCCAGCGCTGCGCCGCTTGCGGCCCTTTGGGCTGTACCGCCATGGCGGCAGCGAGAACCCACGTTCTGCACACCTGGCCAACGATGGCCGCGTAGTGCCGCTGGATGATCCCTGGTGGGATGTCTGGACACCTCAAAATGGCTACGGCTGCAGCTGCAAAAAGTACATGGTCAGCCGCCGCCAGGCTGAGCGCGAAGGTTACACCGTTTCTGAGCGGGGCCCCGAGATCGAGTACGTCGAGCGCACCATCGGCGAGAATGGCCCCAACCCGCGCACAGTGCGCGTACCTAAAGGAATTGATCCCGGCTTTGACCACCGCCCTGGCAGTGGCCGTGCAAGAGGCATTACACCCAGGCCCACCAGCCAACCCGCTGCGAGTTCCGGCACAGTGACACCCGCACGGCGTGCCCAGGACACGATGCCCGATTACCGCGAGGCCACCGCAGAACTTCTGGAAGCCGGTCAGCCGACCGAGCGTTACGTGGATGCCTTCCTGCAAACCTTCGGCACACGGCGCGGTGGTGAAACGCGCCGCTTTACCGATGCCGTGGGCGAGTCGCTGCCGATCAGCGAGGATCTGTTCCGCGACGGTCGTGGCGGCTGGTCTCTGCCAAGTGATGGGCAAAACCTGAACGCACTGGCCCGCACCCTGCGCGAGCCGGATGAAATATGGACGGCCCTGGAAATCAGCGAAGGCGAACGCCCGCGCCTACGCAGACGTTACCTTGCACGCTTTGCACTGGAAGGCGGTGAGGAAGGCCTGTTCATGGTCGACTGGGGTCGCAACGGCTGGACAGGCCAACGCCTGGACAATGCCGCCGCGATGGAAGCCTGGCGGCAAGGCGTTCGCCTGTACCGTCGTCGTGATGAGGAGACAGACTAATGGCAGGCATTACACTCGACTTCCGCATTGATGATGAAAAGGTCATGCGCGCCCTGGGCGAACTCAACCAGCGCGGCCTCGACGCCCAGCCCGCGATGGCGGCGATTGGTGAAGACCTGGACCGGTCTACCCGAAACCGCTTTGATGAGCAGGTCTCACCCAGCGGTGACCCGTGGGAGCCTCTCTCCGACGCATACCGTAAGCGCAAGCCCCAGCGGCAGGATGAGATCCTGGTGCTTAACACCTACCTGCGCGATACCAACCGTTACGACGCTGGGCCGGACTACCTCGAATACGGCACCGACCGCATTTACGGTGCCAGCATGCACTTCGGCGATGAAGAGCGCGGCATACCCGAACGCAACTGGCTAGGCTTCTCAAGCGACGACGAAGCCAACGCGATAGAGACCCTACTGGACTATCTGGGCGAGCCATTAGGCGAATAACCAACGCAGCCCTGTAAGCCCTGCTAATGCGCTACTCGCAACGCTGGCCCGACTTTTGCTCCATAGGCGCGTTAGACCCGCGTTAGATTTTAATTAGGCACCACTTATTACTCAGGCGTTGGCCCACAAGTGGTATCAGGGCGTTGGTGTTGACGTTGCGTTCAGCCCCCTGTACTCTTATTCAACCTTAGGTTGAACTGCGCTACTTATAGTGAAATTTGTGTTCCCAAGGTAACTACAACGTCGGAGAGGAGAACGGTCATGAAAATTACAGAACTAGGAAGGTTTCTGAGAATACTCAGGCTGAACAATGCTGAAATCATGAAAACGATGGCCGAAAAAGTAAATATCAGCGTCGCATATTTGTCTTCTGTGGAGCTCGGAAAGAAAGCTCCCTCTAGCAAAATGCTGAAGAATATAGAGATGTCTTATGGGTTAAAAGGTGATGAGCTTGAACAGTTCCGCGTGGCTGCAGCCAAGTCACTGGACTCTTTGAGCATTGACTTAAAAGACTCATCTGAGGAAGACAAAAAGCTTGCAATGGTTTTTGCTAGAAAAATACAGGACTTAAATGGAAGCGAAAAAGAAAAACTGACGCGTATGCTTGAAAAAGGAGGACAGCATGAATCGATCACATGCGACTAAAGCAACCCCTAAAACCAAAGCTGATATCAGAGCCATTGCCCAAGGCATTCGTGATGTGATTACTGGTTTGATGGTCAGCCATGATGGGGAGGCAGTTCATTGCCTTCCCATGATGAGAATTTTTGAGATGCTTTACATCCAAGAAGAGCTAGCGATGGAGATTGTGCCTGACGATGAGCTTAAGGATGCAGTTGCAGAGACAGAACCTGATGAGCAACTCATCAAAATACGTGAGTCTGACTATAACTCAGCAGCGGCTGGGGACAGGGATGCGTTATTTACGCTGGCTCATGAACTAGGCCATCTTTTTATGCATGCTGACCAACCCAAAACGTTTGCACGCTCAAGTATAAAGTACTCACTTGAAAGCGATTGTGAATGGCAAGCAAATACATTTGCTAGCGAGTTTTTGGTTGATAGAAGGCTAGTGGATACGAAATGGAGCATTCATAAGGTACAAGAGACATTCGGGGTCACTTGGGAGATTGCTCGAGATGCACTTGAGGAGAAAAAAAGGGAAGAAAAGCTCGCACACCAACTGCAGCGGCTTAACCTTCCCTCTCTATCCTGAGGTGTGATTGGAACAAAGGAGAAACCGCCCTCCTTTGTGCATAGAATCCAACCTACACCACTTTCATGTCCTGGCAGACTGGATGGAGTGTAGTGACAGATTCTGTGCTCGTCAACGGCGGATTGTTGAGGGTACGAAACCATGAAGAATCGTAATGATGATTACGTAGAAGTGTTTACTCGCTTTATTACTGTGAAGGGGAAGCGTCGTTATCACCCGAACGGGGGGGTATATTGCTTGAAAATTCCTCGACACAAATACAGGGGGTAAGATAGCGGAACAGAGCCGGGCCATGTGCCCGGTTTTTTTGTGTCAGAAACTCCTGAAGCGCTTTAAATCCACGCCCGCCCTAATCCCTCGATCATAGGGGGTATGAAAACAAAAAGCCTTTAAATAGAGCCTTGCGTCTTCGTTTGCCCCCCGCGTGCAGAGCGCCGACGAAAAAATACGAATGATTCCCGCTAACACCTTTCACACACAATATGTTTCTGCGGAACTGGCACATGGCACGAAGCTGCTACCGCGATCATCCACCTAGCCGCCGTGCGTACTGCCATTGCCAAAAGCCCGGATGACATACAGAAAGGCAACTGGCTAGGCTTCTCAAGCGACAATGAAGCCAACGCGATAGAGACCCTGCTGGACTACCTGGGCGAGCCATTAGGCGAATAACCAACGCGGCTCTGTAAGCGCCGCTAAGGCGTTACCCGCTACGCTGGCCCAACTTTTGCGCCCATGGCGCGTTAGACGTGCGTTAGTTTTCGATATCGAGTATATTCTGAGTAGGGTGTACTGTATTCGTACACTCAATATGACTGAATTAGCCCGACAAGAGGCTAACAGCTAGGAAACAGGCGGGAGGGCAACTTATGCTAGATGATATGAAGCGTCGTTTTTGGAAAAGTTACAGCCGCGCTAAGCAAGAAAGCATGGATAAGCCGAGGTATTACGTGGTCGGCAACGGTGTCATGACGATGAAAGCATCGGAAGTGGTGCATGCTAAATCATTTCGAGATCAACTGGACGCCTCCGAAAGACTAGAGCGGCACCTAAAATCGCCACAAATATAGGCATAAGATGCTTCAAGCGCTTATAGCCTTTGTTACGATTCTTTCAGGCTACCTCTTCATCACAAAGTGGCACGAGTCACGATTTATAATTAGACGCCAAGATTCCCAAGGCGTCTATTTTTATGCCGCAGCGGCTGGCATTGTTCTTCTATTATTCGCCGTTGCCTTGATTAGCCAGTTTGATAGCCACCTGATCGGAATTAAAAAATCCTTAGCTGTTTGGGCAAAATCTCAACTACCTCTTGGTGAGAACGAAAAGAGCCTTTCTGCTGCTTACTGGATCATAGTTCTCAGCACTACGCTCTCTATGGGTTTAATAGCAAGTTATTTGCTCAATTGCTTACAAGCCGTTATCACCATGCGAAAGAAAGATTGGGTGCTGCTACTCGGTGATGGCATAAAAGAAAAGCGCTGGAACCCTGCATACTATATTGAAGGCATTTATCGGTATTCCTCTATCAAACCTCTAAGGCGAGCTATTAATCATCTGAACGCCGATTTTGAGCTAATCCTGTTCAGGGGATTTGATCAGGCTAAACCCATTGGCTTCACACTTCACAGTGGAAAAGTATATGTAGGGCAAGTCATGGGCGCAGTCGATCCCGTTGATAGTCGAGATATGATACGAATACTTCCAATGATGAGCGGCTACCGCGACGAAATAACACATAAAGTCACCTTCACTACCTTTTATAAAAAGCTATATGAGCGGCTTGATAAAACGGAGGAATTGCAGCATTTGCATGATGAAAGCTTTGAAATTGTGTTTAGTTTCGCAGATGTACAGACCGCTAACCTCTTCGATACAACCGCTTATGATGAGTTTCAAAAAGACAAGCCCCGCAATGATAATCAATTAGATATTGATTTCAGTAACACCGCTCCCCCAAAAACTCCTAAAGCGCTTTAAATCCACGCCCCGCCCTAAGCCCCCGATCATGGGGGCATGAAAACACAACGCCTTCAAACAAAGCCCCGCGTCGCCGTTTGTGCTCTCCGAGTGCAAGCCACCGACGACAAGACGCGCCTGATGCCTGCTGGCACCTTTCACGCACCGCGTGGGGCTGCTGAAGGTTCTGGCCCGTGGCACCTCTCTGCCGAAGCCGCGCAAGCGATTATTCGCTTGGCCGCTGCGCGCAGTACCGACATCGCCATCGACTACGAACACCAAACCCTTTACGCCGAAAAGAACGGCCAGCCCGCGCCCGCTGCTGGCTGGGTCGACCCGCGCTCGCTTGAGTTTCGGGAAGATGGCCTTTATGGCGCGATTGCCTGGACAGCCAAAGCCCGCGCAGCCATCACGACTGGGCCTGACGGCGAGCCTGCTGAATACCTCTACCTCTCCCCCGTTTTCCCGTACGACGCCAACGGTGTGCCGTTAGACCTATTGCACCTGGCGTTAACCAATACCCCCGCCATCGACGAAGGTGCAGCGCAGCTTGCTGCTGCGCGTATGTCGGTAACGAACGACACCCCCGAGGAGACTGACACCGTGAACCGTGAACAACTCATTGCTGCACTCGGCTTGGCGAAGGACGCCACCGACGAACAGATCGACAGCGCCATTGCCGTGCTGAAAAGCGCCGCCGACGATGCCGCCGCATTCCGCACAGCACTAGGTGCCAAAGACGATGCGAAGCCGGATGAAGCCGTGGCCGCGCTCAAAGCCTCCAGTGCTGGCGCTCCCGTAGACATGAGCCAGTACGTACCCAAGGCCGCGCATGAAGAAGCCCTAGCGGTGCTGCGTACCGGCGTTGTAGCCAATGAAAAAGCGGAAATGGAGCGCCTGATTAAAGAAGGTTTAGACGACGGAAAGATTTTCGGCCCTGCGTATGCCGATCATTTGCGGGCTCAAGGCCTCGCCGCGCTCAAAGCCCACCTGGATGGCGCGCCAAGCATCGCTGCGCTGAAAACCACCCAGACCCAGGGCAAAGCGCCAGAAGGCAGCGAAGTAAAAGGCGACGGCAAGTTAAACGAGACCGAGCTAGCGGTGTGCAAGTCGATGGGCTTAACGCAGGAGCAGTACCGCGCTGCCAATCCCGTTCCTGCTGAATAAGCACGCTCAGCACTAACCCAACAGGCAAGAGGATCACCCCGTGACCGCTGCAACCAAAAACCGAAACACACCGCACCGCTTGGGGCTGTCGCGTGGCCATCTGGTCGCTGCGGCTACCGAGTGCTTCGCTGGCACTATCGCCGTAATCAATGCAACCGGCTTTACCGAGCCCGGCACTACCGCCACCGGTCTGACCGCTTCCGGTGTGTTTGAGCACTACCAGGACAACAAGGAAGGCGCTGACGGCGACCAGGTCGTGGAAGTGAAGCGCGGCAATTTCTACCTGGCCAACTCCGCCAGTACAGATGCGATCACCGCCGCTGACATCGGCAAGGTCTGCTTCATCGTGGATGACCAGACCGTTGCCAAAACCGATGGCAGCGCTACCCGCTCCCACGCTGGCATTGTCGACGACGTCGATGACAACGGCGTGTGGGTCAACATCGACCCGACTAACGGCGTTGCCGCTAGCGCCTGATAAAGGACTGCCTACATGAATCTTACTTCCGCCAATTTGAAGGTGCTGTTCCAGGCCTACAACACCAGCTTCCAGCAGGGCTTTAGCTCGATGGGTGAGCAGGCCGCGCTCTATGAGCTGTTCTGCACCACTGTGCCATCGACTACAGCGGTTGAGGTGTACCCGTTCCTTAAGTCGCTACCGCGTATGCGCGAATGGCTGGGCGATCGGGTCATTCACTCGCTGGAAGGTGCCGGGTTCAGTATCAAGAACCGCAAGTTCGAGCTAACCGAAGGCGTCTCACGTGATGCCATTGAAGACGACACCTACGGCCTCTGGTCGCCGGTCTTCCAGGAATTTGGCCGCTCCAGCCGTGAGCACCCCAACGAACTCGCTGTTGAGGTGTTGGAAGGAAACCCTGAGTGCTACGACGGCCAGCCGCTGTTTGATACCGACCACTCGGTGCTGGATAAATCAGGTAAAGAAATCTCCGTCAGTAACGACATGGGCGGCACGGGCGATGCCTGGTACGTCATGGATAACACTCGCGTGATCAAGCCGGTCATGTTCCAAAAGCGGCGCGATTACAACTTCCGTTCGATTACCGATCTGAACGATACGGCTGTGTTCATGACCGACAAGTTCCTGTTCGGTGTGGATGCCCGCGTGAATGCCGGTGCAGGGCTGTGGCAGCTCGCCGTTCGCTCTCGCCAGCCGTTTACTGCCGAGAACTACGAAGCAGCGCGCCAGGCATTGACGACGCTGAAAGGTGACTACGAACGCCCGCTGGCGCTGCGTCACTCGCACACCATGGTGCCCAACTCGATGGAAGGCGCTGCCCGTGCCGTGCTGCAAAGCCAGCTCGCCGCTGGTGGTGAAACCAACAAGTGGGCGAACACCTCGACACTGGTGCTTAACCCCTGGTTAACCAGCGCTTAACGGCACGTTAAACCGCAATTCGCAGTGCCTGCTTAGGCGGGCACTGCGCAACGGAGAGCAACACCATGGCAACACGTAAACAGACCACCGCTGCCAAGGCCAAGCAGGAAGCCCAGGCACAAGCAGAGGCGACAGCCGCAGCGGAAACAACGGAAGCCAAAGACGCGTCGGTACCGGAAGCAGCGACACCGGTTGAGGCTGTAGCGCCCAACGCTGAACCAGAAGCCACGCCACAGCCTACCGAGATTCCAGGGGATGTGATCGCTGGCGACGGCACCGGCAACACGCTGCCGCCGATAGAAGAAACCCCAGGCGTTTTCGTGCGTACCAAGCGACGCATCAAAAGCCGCCGCCGAGCTGGCCACCGCTTCAATCGCGAGGGTACCGGCATTGCGCTGGAGCTGCTGAGTGAAGAGCAGCTGAAACAACTGCGCGAAGATCCGGCGTTGGAGGTCGAGTTCTGCACCTTTCCGGTTGACCAAGCCACCACCACACCGGAGGCCTAACCCATGCCCTACTGCACCCAGGCCGACATGGTCGAGCGCTTCGGCGAGAACGAACTGCTCGACCTGGCCGCCGATGACACCGGCCTAGCGGTTGATGCAAGCAAGGTCGATGGCGCTATCGCCGATGCCAGCGGCGAGATCGACGGCTATGTGAGTGCAGCGGGCTACACCGTGCCGCTTTCCAATGTGCCGCGCATCATCACCGCCTACGCCTGTGACATCGCCCGTTATCGGCTCTCCGATGACCGCGCCACGGAGCAAGTCACCAAGCGCTACAACGACGCCGTGAAGTTCTTACGTAGCGTTGCCAAGGGCGAAGTGCGGCTGGGCATCGCCTCATCGGAAAGCGCAGCGGTAAGCGCTGGCAGCGCAGTGATGGACACAGGCCGCCGGGTGTTTGGTGGGGGTGGCTTCTGATGCTGGCCAAGATCGAAGACGCCATTATCGAGCGCTGCCAACGCGTGCTGGGCGACCACGTCAAGACGGTGGAAGACCTGCCGGGGAAGTGGAATCAAAAGACCCTGCGCGCGGCGCTGCGCAAAGTGCCCGGCGTGTTTGTCGCCTGGGGCGGTGCGCGGGGCGACGGCGACCTTGCCCAGCCCGCTACCCAAAACCGCTACGTGGTGTATGTAGTCACCGGCCACGCCAGCGGCGAGCGGGAGCGCCGCCGGGGCAACGTCCGCCAGGTGGGTGCTTATGAGCTTCTCGAACGCGTGGTGCCCGCTGTGCATGCCCTCACCGTGCCCGATGTCGGCAGCCTGACGCTTGAGAGCATCGACAACCTCTACGCCGATCACTTCGACAAGGAGGGCGTGGTGGTTTACGCCGCTGCCTTCCGGCTGAAAGTGCTATGGCCAGCGGCACTGAGCGTTAACGACCTCGCCCCGTTCGAGCTTTACATCGGCACTCACCGCATCGGCGACGATGACGACCCCGATGCCGAAAGCCGCGTCGAGCTACCCCAACCCCAGGAGGACTAACCGTGCCATCCATTTACGTTAAACCGCGCCTGCGCGATGCCAAAAAGCCCGACCAGGGCGTACTGCTGGTGCGCCGCGAAAGCAACGGCAAGCCGATCCCCGCCGAGGGCGCGGACGTTGAGCATACCCCCTACATTCGCCGCCGCTTGCGCGATGGTGACCTAGTGCGCGCCACGGCTCCGGCGAAAACCGTCCGTGCCAAAGCTGCTGTAAAACCGGATACCACGCATAAGGAGACCAGCCAATGATTACCTCTGGTGTCTTCAACGACATTCCCTCAGCGCTTCGCACGCCAGGCGTATTTATCGAGTTCGATGGTCGCCTGGCCAACAGCGGCGTATGGCAGACCCGCCTGTTGGTCATCGGCCAGCGGCTGGAAAGCGGCGAAAAAAGCGCCCTGAGCGCTGACCGCGTGACCAGCGGCGAGCAGGCCGACCGCTACTACGGGCGCGGCTCCATGCTCGCCGAAATGCTGCGCGCGGCGCTGGCGATCGACCCGTACATGGAGACGATCGGCCTGGCGCTGGATGATCTGGTAGCGGGTACCGTAGCTAGCGGCTCTATCGGCGTGGCGGGTACCGCCCTGCGCGGCGGCACCGTGGCGCTGTACATCGGCGGCTACCGCGTGCGCGCCGGGGTTGAGGCAAGCGACAGCGCCGAGACAATTGCCCAGGCCCTGGTCGAGGCGATCAACGACGAAGGGCGTATACCCGTTACCGCCACCGTCGATGGCACCGATGCCACCAAGATCAACTTGGTTTGCAAGTGGGCAGGCGAAACCGGCAACGATATTCACCTGGTGTTTAACGCCAAGGGCGAGCGTGGGCTGGATGGCGTCACGTTTACCCTGACCCAGCTCAGCGGTGGCGACGGAAACCCAGACATTGGCGATGCGATCGCGGCCATGGGCGATGAGTGGTACCACTACATCGCTTGCCCCTTCACAGACACCGCCAACCTGAGTGAACTGAAAACCGAGCTGACCCGCCGTTTCGGGCCAATGGTGCAGATGGGTAGCCGTGCCTTCGGCGCGTTCCGCGGCACGCTTAGCGAGACCAGCACCTTCGGGAGCGCTCTCAATGGCGAGCACCTGACAGTGATGGGTACCGGTAAATCGGTTAGCCCCACCTACCTGTGGGCAGCTACCTACGCGATGGTCGCCGCTGGTGCGCTAACGATTGACCCGGCCCGTCCTCTGCAATACCTGGCATTGCCCGGTCTGATCGGCCCGCTCAAGGAAGACCAGTGGACCAAGGCCGAGCGCAACCTGCTGCTGTTTGATGGCATCGCCACGTTCACGGTTGCCGACGACGGCACGGTGCAGGTCAACCGCGAGATCACCACCTACCAGGTCAACGAAGCGGGTATCGAGTCGGACGCCTACCTGGACATCCAGACGCCCGAAACATTGGAGCGCATCCGTTACGAGCAGATCAGCCGCATCCTGAGCAAGTACCCGCGCCACAAATTGGCCACCGACGCTGACGCGGCGCTCTACGGTGCTGGCCAGCCGATCATGACCCCCAACGTCTGCAAGTCCGAGTTGCTCGATCTCTACCGCGATTTTATCGAGAACGGCTGGGCACAGGACTACGAGGGCTATGCCGCAAGCCTCACCGCCAACATCGACCCCGACAACAAGGCGCGGCTTAACGTCATCGACTCGCCGAAGCTGGTCGGCCAGTACCGCATCCACGCGATGCAAACCCAATTCCGCCGCTAAGCGGCCATTAACCGCCGTTTGAGGAGTGCGTAAATCATGACGCAACTAACAGGCAAGGCCACGGTGAAAGTCGACGGATCGGAGATGCTCACCGACGTCGACTCAACCCTCAACGTGGGGGGCGTAAGCCGTGAATTCATGACCGGGCCAAACGGTGTCCAGGGTTACCGGGAGACGTACGAGGCCCCCTCGCTGTCGTCCACCGTGCGCCATACCGCCGATACCGATTTGATCGCCCTAGGCCGCATCAAAGGTGCCACGGTGCTCTTTACCACCGATACCAATGACACCTACGTGCTTCGCCGGGCGGCGGTCACTGAAACCGTCGAGTTATCTGGGGGCAACATCCGCCTCAACTGGGGCGGCATGGGCGTGGAGAGACTTTAATGGCAGGCACCGAAATTAACGTACCGCTGATCCACGGCCTCAAAATTGGCGAAGCCGTTTGTAAAGACGCGAAGCTGCGTGAAGCCACCGCGGGCGATGTGCTCGACGCCCAGGAAGCCGCCGAGCGGCTGATGATGGTACCGACGCAAAACGGCATTGAACCCATGCTGGTGGTCAGCCCTTCCCGCGTGGGTGTTGAAGTACTGCGCCGCCAGATCGTCAGTATCGGTGACGTCTCAGGCCCGCTGGATCTCAAGCTGATGCACAGGCTCCACCCCGAAGACCTCAACCTGCTGCTGGCCAAGAGCGAGCAGCTCGACGGCGCTGCCGTTGCTCAGACCCAGGAGGGAACCACACAGCGGGGGCGAGGCGATAGCGATCGCCCAGCATCTGACGGGGCTGATGTGGGCGATCGCAACACGCACGGGGTGGAGTGAAGCCGAACAACGCGGCATGACGCTGCGTCGGCTGCTCGGCTATTTAAACAAGGCCAGGAGATAACATGAGCGAATTGCGCGCCAGTGTGGTGATGGATCTGCGCGGCAACCTCGAACGGCAGTCACGCCGTTATGAGGGGGCCATGCGTACCATGGCCAACAACGGCCAACGCCACATGACCCGCTTGCAGCGCGTCACCAGCGGTGTTGGGCGTACGCTCGACCGCGTCGGCAACCGCTGGATGGCGCTGGCCACCGGTGCGGCGGGCTTCGGCACGGTGCGCAACCTGGTCAACCTGGAGGAACGCTTCACCCGCCTGGGCATTCAATCCCAAAAAAGCGCAGAAGAAATGGAAGAACTGCGCCGCCAAATCTTCGATACCGCCCGCGAGCCGGATATTCGCGTTGACCCTTCACAAATCACCGGGGCTATCGAAGCCATCGTCGAGAAAACCGGCGACCTGGAATTTGCCCGAGAGAACATCCGCAATATCGCCATGGCCATCTCCGCGACCGGGGCTGAAGGCGGCAACATCGGCGAGATCCTAGCCGAGTTCCAGAAGATGGACATACGCGGCATGGATGCGGTGCTGCAATCTATCGACACCCTAAACGAGCAGGGCAAGGCCGGTGCCTTCACCTTGCAGAACCTGGCATCGCTGGGCCCTCGCGTGGTCACCGCCTACACCGCCCTGGGCCGCCAAGGGCCAGAAGCTATACGCGAGATGGGTGCCGCGCTTCAGGTTATCCGCCAAGGTACCGGCAGCTCTGAGCAAGCGGCCACCGCGTTCGAGGCGTTGCTACGCACCTTTCAGGACGCTGAAAAGGCCAAAGAGCTGGCCCGTAAAAGCGGTGTGCAGATCTTCGATCCTGAGGAACTGGCGCGTGGCCGCGAGATTTTGCGCCCCATCAATGAGCTGATAGTCGAGATCGTCGAAGCGGCTGAGGGTCGCACCTCACGCCTTTCCGAAATATTCGATGCCGAAGCCATGCGCTCCTTCAATGCTGCGCTGGGTGAGTACAACCGCACCGGCACAGTCGAAAGCATGGATCGCTTCTTTCAAGTGCAGGGCGATGGCACTACCACTATGGGCGACTCCGCCCGTGCCGCCGAAACGGCGGCGGGGTCTGTTCGCAACCTTTCAAGTGCCTGGCAAGACTTCGCCGACACCAACCTGAGCGAGTACATCCAGGACGCTGCCGATGCGCTGAACAGCCTGGATCAAGCAACCGTCGACCGTTGGCTAAAGATTGCCGGTATCACCGCAGGCGGCGTGGCAGGCCTTTATGCGCTGCGCTCGCTGGGCCGTTTAGGTGCAGACCTAGGCCGTGGCGCTGGTGTGCTGAGAAACCGTTCAACGTCCGGCGGCATTAGTGGTGGGCTTGGTGCCGCAAGCAGCATGACGCCCGTGCCGGTGTTCGTGACCAATCTGGGCGGTCTGGGTGGCGGTGGATCGTCCGGTCGTAACGGTGGCATGCGCAAGGGTGGCGGCTTTACGCCGCCCACCTCCCGTACGGGCGGCAGCCCTTCAGCGCCGCCGAGCGCATCACGGCCTACGCTTTCCAGTCGTGCGCTGAGCGCCGCGTCAAGAGTGAGTAACGGTTCCGCCGTAGCGGTTGGCCGTTCGCTTCCCGCCGTCAGTACGGTGCTGGCAGCTCAGGGAATCGGCGGGCTGATTGAAGACGCTGTGGAGCGTACAGAAACAGGCGGCAGAGTCGGCAACTACGTGGAGCTAGCCAGGGAAACCGCCAAGCAAGCGGTCATGGAGTATGGGCGTAGCTCCGTGAACACCTTCCGCGAAGCTGGTGAAAGCGTGCTCAGAATCTTCGTTGACCAGGACGGCAGGGTTAAAGACGCCCGCGCTGAGCGGGGTCAGGGCGGGCCGGAGATTGATGTGGATCTAGGTAACTGGGGGACCTGGCCGTGAGATTAGCTTTCGTGCAAATCAGGATGCCTACCCTCTGCAAGCTTCAGCAAGTTGACGCTGGAAGTGCCGCTATCTGCATCGCTACTCACTTGGATCAGCAGCGTTACATCATAGTTGGAGTAGTAGACAGACTCCCAATAAGTGCCGTTAGCACCGTAGTCGCACATGCCGTGATCTTGCATTCCATTGGAGCAATCAAGGAATTCATATTCTCCAGCACTGCCAAGCTCGCTTTGCCCCTTGGCATCGACCCATTCGCTGTAACCGTACTCGTGGTCGTACTCCAAACCCAGGTCACTGGCCAGTTGCCGATAGTCTGCCAGGTTCTCCTGGTTGACCTGAATAGCGGCACCGCTATTGCCTTCAGCGTTAACAACACCCGCCATGAGGCTCAGTGCCAAACCGCCTGCAATAGCGGTGATATGAAGCATGTGTTTGACCATTTTTCTTCTCCCTTGCGTCAACGGAGTGTAGCCCAATGAGCTGGCGTGATCGAATCGGCGATGGTGTTGCTGTGTTTCGCGGCGTCATCCTGTACCTGGAACGCGGCTCCATAAGCCCTGGCCGCCGTGTACAGGTACATGAGTACCCGCTGCGCGATGAGCCCTACGTTGAAGACCTGGGGCGCAAGGCCCGCCCGTGGCAGATTACCGGCTACCTGCTGGGCGAAGATTACGACGTCGAGCGCAACCAGTTGGCGGATGCCCTAGAGCTGCCCGGCGCGTTTGAAATACGCCACAGCTACTACGGCACCCATCGCGTTGTGCTGATCGACGATCCTCGCATCACCGAAACCACCCGCGAAGGCGGCATGGCCCGTGTGAGCTTCACGGTGCTGCGCGCCGACGATGCCCCACGCTACCCACTGGCCGTGGCGGATACCCAGCAAGTGGTCGGTGCCGCCGCTGAGTCGTCACGCCTGGCGATTCTGGATGAATTCATCGCAGCGTACGAGATCGTCGAGCTGGCCGTTGACCGGGTCGAGGCCATTGAGGCCACGATCCTGGGCGCGATCAGCGAAATCGAAGGAATTATCGGTGGTGTCACCGGCACCATCAGCCGCTTGATTCGTACTCCCGCCGAGCTGGGCGCGGCGATTCTTTCCAGCATTGGCCAGATCAAGAACATGTTCGGCGAGCCGGGGCGTGCGCTGGGTGTTTATCGCGCGATGTTTGGCACTGATAACGGCCAGGTAGCCAGCGTGCCGCCGAGCGCACCGGCACCGCAAGCCACCCAGATACGCGCCCAGAATGCCGCCGTTGCCTTGGTGCGCCGCGCGTCAGCGATTGAACTGGCCGCTGCCAGTGCCGAGTGGCGCTACCCCACGCGGGAAGCCGCCAGCGAAACATTGGAAGCGGTGCATCTGGGCATTACCGAGCAGATCAGCGGCAGCGTGCCACCACTACCACAAACCACCCAACGCCTGGTGAGCTTGCGCGCCGCTGCCGTGCAGGATCTCCGCCGTCGCGGTACCGCGCTGCCTTCTCTCAAGTACTACACCCCCGGCGCGCGCCTGCCTGCCTTGGTGCTGGCCCACCGCCTCTACGGCGACGCCCGCCGCGACGGTGACATCATTAGCCGCAACCGCGTGCGCCACCCTGGTGATGTTCCCGCCGATCGGTTGGAGGTGCTGAGTGAGTGAACTTGCGCTAATCGTTGACGGCACCCGCCACCTGGGCTGGAAAGAGATCCAGATACGCCGCAGCTTGGATGCCATGGCAGATTCGTTCGAGCTGGTGCTCTCTGAAAAGTGGGCCGAGCGCGAGGGCTCTACCACCGCACCGCGCCGCCTGCGCACCGGGGCACCGGTGGTAGTGGAGATTGACGGCGAACCAGTAATCACTGGCCATATTGACGACGTACTACCCAGCTACGACGCCCGCTCGCACAGCCTGGTCGTCTCGGGTCGCTCCAAAACCGCCGACCTGGTCGATTCATCCAGCACCGCTCAGCCCTGGGCGACCGGCCAAACCGTGCTGCAAGTTGCCCGCCGTGTGGCCGAGCCGTTCGGCATTGAAGTCATAGCAGAGGTCGACGTCGGCGCGCCGCTTAGGGCGCTTGAAGTCGAGCCGGGACAAACCTACGGCGAGGCATTGATACAGATCGCGAGCTATCGCGCCCTGCTATTGGTCGCCGATGAGCAAGGTCGCCTGGTGATCACCCGCCCTCCGCGCGCCACGCTGAAAACCGAGCTTGCCCTGGGCGAAAACATTCGCGTGGCCCGTGGCCGGTTTTCCGACCGCGACCGTTTCGGTGAAGTGATAGTCCAGGGCCAAGGGGCGGCTGATGACACTTGGTTTGGTGCCCCAGCCAGCGGCGCCTCTGGCCGTGCCAAAGATGACGGCATCAAACGCCACCGGCCCACGCTGGTGCTCTGCGATACCAGCACCGACTCATCATCGTGCAGCCAGCGTGCCGAGTGGGAAGTGCGCCGCCGCTGGGGGCAATCGCGCGGCATTACCTACACCGTGGCTGGCTGGCGGCATCAAGAAGGCCTATGGCGGCCCGGTGACCTGGTGCCGATTCGTGATCAGTGGATGTTCGACGAACCCGTTGAATGGCTGATTACCGAAGTGCAGCTGCTGCTCGATGAGCGCGGCGAACGCGCGGAGATCCGCGTGGCCCCGCAAAGCAGCTACGACATTGAAGCCGCATCAGAACCGGAACGGGAGAGCGACGTATGGTAGGCCGCGAGACAACCAAGCTGCTCAGCCCGCTGTGGCGTCGACTGCGCCTGTTGATTAGCCGCGCGGTGGTCACCCGCACCGACAGTGCCAAAGGGCTGCAAATTCTCCAACTCGACCTGTTGCGCGACGAAACCCGCGAAGTGGAACACATCGAGTCCTATGGCTTCACCGCTCGCCCGCTACAAGGGGCCGAAGCCATCGCCGCTGCGGTGGGTGGTGCCCGTGGCCACCTAGTGGCGTTGCTGACCACCGACCGCCGCTACCGCAAGAAAGGGCTAGCTGAAGGTGAAGTCGCGCTCTACACGGATGAAGGCGACGAACTGGTGTTTAACCGGGGCCGCATCGTGCGTTTAAACGCCGGTTCAGCAGTCGAGGTCACCGCTCCCAAGGTGACGATCACTGCCAGCACTTCAATCACTCTGGCTACCCCGGATGTGTTCGCCACCGGCAACATCAAGGCCCAGGGGGATATCAGCGACGGCACCGGCAGCATGCAGGGCATGCGCGATACCTACAACGGCCACAATCACCCAGGCGACAGCGGTGGTACCACCAACAAACCCAACCAGGAGATGAGCTAATGGATATCACCCTGGATTGGCTTGACCAGGCGTTGGACGTCGCGTTGATCGATGGCGACCTGGCCACCGACGAAGGCCTGCGCACTGCCGTAGCGCTCTCGCTGCTGTGCGATCGGCTCGCCGAACCAGACGACATCATCCCCGACGGCACCGATAACCGGCGAGGCTGGTGGGCCGATGCCATCGCCGATGAAGATGGCGACCGCTGGGGCAGCCGCCTGTGGTTGTTAAACCGTGAAAAGACGCTGCCAGAAGTGCGCCGCCGCGCCGAGGCCTACGCCTACGAGGCGCTCGCCTGGTTACTCGAAGATGGCGTAGCAACCGAGATTGACGTTACCGCCGAGACCCTTGATCGCGACGTGTTGTGGCTGCGCCCCATCATTAAACGCGGCGATGGCAGCCGCCTCGCCGACCGTTACCAGTACGTGTGGAGTTAATATGCCCTGGCAATCCCCAACGCTAACCGAGCTTGCCGATCAGATCCGCGCCGATATGCGCGGACGGCTCCCCGACGCCAACCCAGCACTACGCCGCGCCATGCTCCGCGTGATTGCCGATGTGGATGCCGGGGCCGTGCATGGTCTTTACGGCTATCTCGCCTGGCTGGCCAAGCAGCTGATTATCGACACCGCCGAGGCCGAATGGCTCGAACGCTGGGCCAGCATCTGGCGCATCTACCGCCAGGGCGAAGTCGCAGCCACCGGCCCGGTGTTCATCATCGGCAACCCCAGCGCGCAGCTGCTGGCGGGCGAGGAGTTCGAGAAAGACGGCATACGCTACACGCTTGATAGCACCGTTACCCTGGATGAAAGCGGCCAAGCGATCGGCGATGTGACCGCCGTTGATGCCGGTGATGAAGCCAACCTGGACGCCGGTGAAACACTGCGCCTGGTTCGTGCCGTCAGCGGCATCGACGGCGAAGCAACCGTGGGTGACGACGGCCTCACCGGAGGCGCGGAGCGTGAACGCGACGAACGCCTGCGCGAACGCCTGCTGGAGCGCATACAGCGCCAGCCCCACGGCGGCAACGCCGACGACTACATCATGTGGGTACGCGAAGCCCACCCGGACATCACCCGCGTATGGGTATACCGCCACAAGCCCGACATCGGCGAAGTTACAGTACGCTTTGTGTGCGGCGCCCTGGACGACATCATCCCCACCCCCGCCGTGGTGGATGCAGTTTTTGAGCATGTCGACGACGTTCGCCCGGTAACGGCACGCGGTTTTTATCCCGTTGCCCCAGAGAAAGCGCCTTTAAATCTGGCTATTCGTCTCACTCCGGACACCGCAGAAGCCCGCAGCCGTGTGCAGACTGCGCTGGATGACTTCCTCGGCCAAACCGCCGAACCGGGCGGCACGCTCTACCGCGAGCAGCTCTCGGGCGTGATCTACGTCGCCGCTGGCGACAGCCGCCATAAGCTGGATAGCCCCTCAGCCGACGTCACCCACGGCGTTAACGACATCCCCGTGCGCGGAGTAATTTCATGGCTTTAACCCGCGACGATTATGCCGATCAGCTCAACGCGCTAACGCCGCCAGGCCGCGCGCTACCACGCGAGACAGACAGCCAATGGCAGCGGCTCACTCATGCCAGAGCGGGGGCGTTTTCCCGTATTGACGGCCGTGCGGCAACGCTGCATGAGGAAGCCGACCCACGCACCACCTCGGAGCTGCTACCCGACTGGGAGCGTGTCACGGCCATGCCCGGCCCTTGCGTTATTGGCGAGCAAACCGTTAGCGAGCGGCAAGACGCGGTGGTACGCGTGCTCACCGGCACCGGCGGCGCATCACGACCCTACTTTATTGGCCTCGCAGCCGACCTCGGCTACGACATCGAGGTCGAGGACTACACCGCCCACACCGTCGGCAGTGACGTCAGCGAGCCGATGCGCAGCATCGATTGGCGCTGGGCCTGGACCATCCGCGCCGCTGAAGAAACCGTGCGAGCGCTGACCGTAAACAGCGGCGTCAACGAAGCCCTGGCCACCTGGGGCAATGAACGCCTCGAATGCGTATTTGAACGACTCGCCCCAGCCCATTCCATCCTCATCTTCGCCTATGGAGAGCAAACCTCATGGTAGATCGCGTCTATCAACGCAACACCTCGGACTCGGCGCCCCAGCCACCAACTAACCCAAGCATCGGCTACCCCACCGGTGGTAACCCCGCCCAGGGTGTACCCGCAACGATCCCAGGCCCGTACTGGTACCACATGATTACCGAGAGCCTGCGGCGCGTCGTCGTGGAAGCAGGCCTGACCCCGGATCATGAGGATCTGGATCAGCTGCTTGGCGCTATTAAATCAAGTGGTCAGTTCGCCGACTATAGCGAGGGACGCACATACGCAACCGGGGAAACCTGCCGAGGCAGCGACGGCCACTTCTACGAATTCTACGACCGCGACCAGGAAGGCATTGTCCAAGGCGCCGCCCCCACCGACCCGCTGAATAGACCGCATATCTGGATGCGCTGGGACGGCGTGCGCCCCGCCACGGTCATCGAGTGGCGAAGCGAAACGCTCCCTGAGGGTTATGTAACCCTCATCGGCGACGATATTAGCCGCAATGATTACAGACGCATTTGGGATGCTTGGGGCACTACCCACGGCGCGGGCGATGGCGTCGCGACATTTGGCACGCCAGACGACAATGACAATTTCAAACGCGGATGGGATTTTGGCACGTCTGGGCGTGGGTTAGCTGAGCATCAAACAGATGCGCTGCAGAACATTACTGGAGCGTTTGCCAGAGTGGCGTCACATCCAATTAACGGTATGAGCGTTTCTGGAGCGTTCCAAGCGGATCAGCAGGGGGCGGGGGTAGACACATCAACAGGCAACAATGACACATGGAACGTGAGTTTTAATGCTAGTCGTGTGGCACGCACAGCTAACGAAACACGCGGCATGAACAACGCCGTCATCTATCTAGCCAAAATTTAAACGAGGCCCGCTATGCGCATTTACGACATCAACCCAACCGACGGCACCGCCATCAACCCCGCTGGCCGCGAAGCTCCTGCCGACCCGATGCGCGGCACGCCCCGCATACCAGCAGGAGCGACCGACATTGCCCCGCCCGCCCCAGGCGTGCACGAAGCCGCACGCTGGGCTGGGGACGCCTGGGAGCTAGTACCCGACTACCGTGGCCACGTCTACTACACTGCCGACGGCGAAAGCCATGAGATCAAAGAATTCGGCACCGAACCACCTGCCGACGCCCTCGACGAAGCCCCGCCCGCGCCGCTTGCCGACGTCGCACGCCGCAAGCGCCGCGAGATCGATTCGGGTGCGGCGCGCTCGGTCGCAAGCATACGAAGCCTGTACCCTGATTTCGAGCGGGAAACATGGGGTGATCAAGAAGATGAGGCCCGTGCCTGGACAGCTGACAAAATGGCGCCCACACCGACGCTAACCGGTATCGCCGAGGCACGCGAGGTGACGGTCGAGTATCTGGCGCCGAAGGTGATCCAGAAAGCCGATCAGTATCGGGCGCTGGCAGCTAGTGTCGCTGGCAAACGGCAGCGTCTGGAGGACGACATTGCCACAGCGCTGGCCGCCGAGGATCGGGCAGGCTTGGAGGCCATCGAATGGAGCAATGCTGAATAAAGCGTAGAAGGGAGTGACCATCGACGGTGCGGTAACACCAACGGTGGCCACCAACAAGCAGAACACAGCTGCAAGTCGGCCAAGACTCCCCCGCCTCGCGAGGCGTTAGAGAGTCTAAGCTAAACGTTAGATTCGTTATAGGCTTGACAGAGTGTTAACTGAAATCCGTTGTAAAAAGTGCAGCCGCAAGCTGGCCACCGCCAGCAATTATCAGTTCATCGAAATAAAGTGCCCGCGTTGCAAGCACTTAAACCAGCAGAGAGCCACGAGCTCCAAACCACTAAAGGAGATGCCTCGTGGCTAACCCAATTATCCCCTGGATGGGCGGCAAGCGCCGCCTTGCTGACCGTATTTTCCCGCTAATGCCACCGCATCAGTGCTATGTAGAGCCCTTCGCAGGAGGGGCTGCGCTTTTCTTCTTGCGTCCATCGCCAGCCGAGGTGGAAGTGCTCAATGACGTTAACGGCGACCTAGTGAATCTTTACCGTGTTGTGCAAAACCATCTGGAAGAGTTCGTTAGGCAGTTCAAATGGGCGCTTTCCAGCCGTCAGGTGTTTGAGTGGCTCAAGATGACACGGCCAGAGACCCTCACCGACATACAGCGTGCAGCCCGCTTCTATTACCTCCAGCAAAACGCCTTCGGTGCTCGCATCGAAGGCCAGAGCTTTGGCACGGCCACCACCACACCACCAGGCTTGAACCTGCTGCGCTTAGAAGAGACTTTATCAGCGGCGCACTTACGTTTATCAAGCACCTTTATAGAGCACCTAAGCTGGCAGGATTGCATCGAACGCTATGACCGCCCACACACCCTCTTTTATATGGACCCACCCTACTGGCAGACGGAGGGATATGGGGTACCCTTTGGCATAGAGCAGTACGAGGAAATGGCGAGCATGCTAGCCAAGCTCAAGGGCAAGGCCATCATCAGCCTCAACGACCACCCAGACATCCGCCGGATCTTCGCGGGCTACCACATCGAAACCACCGACATACGCTACACCGTCGGCGGCGGCAAAGGCTCAGACGCCAAAGAGGTGCTGATCTTCAGCTGGGATGTAGATGCCGAGCCAGCGGGGTTGTTTTAAGGATATTAATGTGCAGGAAAATAGCTTTGAAAATGCTCGTCAAATGCTTGAGTTTCTTAATCCCTTAGATACAGAAAGGTGGCCCCCTGGTCAAACCATCTTTCGTGGGCAACCAGAGTGTAGCCAGCAACTACTACCCTCTATTCATAGGCTCGGTGGCCCTGTTACGGCTCCTAGGTTTTATGGAGATATAGATATCTCCCGAAATCAGCAGGTAAACTTTGAGAAACTCGTACTAAACGCCTTTTTGGAAGCCTGCGATCATTCGGGGCTAAGTGTACCGGGAGACTCACTCGCTGTACGTGCAAGAGCGATCAATTTGGATTCACTTGTGGATGGGAATGCCTCATGGCCTACCAATGACTTACATGAAATATTAGCCTTTGCTCAGCACCACGGCGTGCCAACGTGTCTGCTGGATTGGACTCGAAACCCTTATATATCTGCATACTTTGCCGCGTCTTCAGCTCTAGGTGCATTGAAAGATACCGATAAGAAACTTGATGGTTATCTCGCCGTGTGGGCTCTAAGCACTCGAGCTACAGGCTTCGACATCATTCAACCTCCAGGGGGCACAAGCCCTTATTTAGCGGCCCAGTCAGGTCTATTTACGGTGTCCCGAATATATGGCCCTGGCGATAGCATCTTCCTGCCGCTTCCTTTAAACCAAGATAAAAGTATTGAGCCTGGCCCTGACGATTCATCCCACTTGCAACTTTTAACCTTGCCTCGTTCTGAGGCTGCGGATTTACTGGAAGGGTGCGCCAGGATGGGAGTGACTGGATCGAAGCTATTCCCTGGGTATGAAGGAATAGCAAAAAGCGTTAGAGATTGGGCAAATATCCATCATCGTGGAAGTAGCTTAGTAGAGGACTCTATTCGCTACTTGCTTTCTTAACAGGCGGTGCCAAAGGAAATGCAATGAGCGTATGGTTTTGCGGATTTATCTAGTGCCAATTAACGCGCGAATATGTGCCAAATCCGTCGCGAGCTTACACAAATGTTGACGAGCTTGGCACACTGATGACACAGATTTGACACACGCAAAACAAAAGGGCCTACGCGTTAACGTAAGCCCTTGAAATTATGGCGCGCCCGGCAGGATTTGAACCTGCGACCCTCGGCTTCGGAGGCCGATACTCTATCCAACTGAGCTACGGGCGCTTGTGGGTGCGTATCGTAACCGTGCGGGGCGGCTGTGTCCAGCCGCGAAGCGGTTTTGCGGGCTTGTTCAATTGACCCTTTTCCCTTCTCTAGTGCATGCTTTGGAAGCACTTTTGCACCTTAGAAAAATCGGGAACACAATAATATGAAAACTTTTGCACGTAGCACGCTGGCACTGGGCATCTCACTGGCGCTGGTAAGCGCCGCGAACGCCGCTGATTTTGCGGATATGGACCCCGTTTCCCTGCGCCTGGCCCACGTGGTCAATGAACAGGATGGTTTCCACATCGCCGCCACCAAGTTTGAAGAGCTGGTGGAAGAGCGCACCGACGGCAAGGTCGAGATCGAGATTTTCCCCAACGCCACCCTGGGTGACGAACGCACGCTGCTGGAAGGCATGCAGATCGGCACCGTGGATATGGGCGTGATTACCAACGGGCCGGTGGCCAACTTTGTCGAAGAGATGGCGGTCTTTGAACTGCCGTTCCTGTTCCCCTCTCCGGAAGCCGCTTATGAAGTGCTCGATGGCCCGATTGGCCAGGAGCTGCTCGACAAGCTTTCTGAGGTAAACCTGAAAGGCATGGCTTACGCCGAGCGTGGTTTCCGTAACCTGACCAACAGCGAGCGGGCGATTAATACGCCGGAAGACCTGGATGGCCTGCGCATCCGCGTGATGGAAAACCCGGTTTACACCGACACCTTCCGCGAGCTGGGTGCCAATGCGATTCCCATGGCGTGGACCGAAGCGCTCACCGCCATGCAGCAAGGCACCATCGACGGTCAGGAAAACCCGGTGAACGTGATCCACTCGTTCAACCTGGATGAAACCCAGAACTACATGACCCTTTCGCGCCACACCTACGCCCCGGCGATTTTTGTCATGGGCATGCCTGTCTGGAATCAGCTGCCAGAACAGGCCCAAGAGGTACTGCTAACGGCCGCCCAGGAAGCCGCAGAGCATGAGCGTCAGGTGAATGCAGAGATGGAGAGCGAACAGCTGCAAGCGCTGCGCGATGCAGGCATGGAGATCAACGATAATCCGGATATGGAGGCCTTCCAATCCGCCGTGGCGCCGGTGTATGAGAAGTACGGCGAACAGTTCGGCGATTACCTGCCACGCATCCAGGAGGCGCTCAAGTAAGTGACCACCACGACTCAACCGCTGTTAAAGTTGCTGCGTCGAATCGAGCGCGGGCTGGATGCCATCATCCAGCCCGTGGTTTTTGCGGGCATGGCGGCGCTGATTGGGGTGATTACCCTGCAGATCGTCTCCCGGGTGCTGTTCACCGCCGTCGGCTGGACGGAAGAGGTCGCCCGCTTTCTGTTGGTGTGGATCACCTTCCTGGCCGGCACCCTGGCATTCCAGCGCGGGCGACACATTGCCGTGACCTTTGTAGTGGACGCCCTGCCCGGCCGCCTTCGCCAAATCGCGCGCATTGCTGCCCTGCTGATTGTGTTGGCGTTTATGATCACGCTGATAGTGATCGGCTACCGCTACATGCAGGTGCAGAGTTTTCAAAAATCCGCCTCGCTGCGTCTCTCAATGACCTACGTCTACGCGGTGATGCCAATTTGCGCGGCGATCATGGCGTGGTACGCGCTGGTGGATATTATTGAACTGCTGCTGGGCGACGAGACGACACACGCTCAGGAGGAGCCGCTATGACGCTGCTGCTCTTCGGGCTGTTCTTCCTGTTTATGCTGCTAGGGGTGCCGATTGCCTTTGCGATTGGCGCCAGCACGCTGTATGCCCTGCATCAATCCGGCGTGCCGCTGATGGTGGTCACCCAGCAGATGTTCCAGGGCATCAACTCCTTTGCCCTGGTCGCAATCCCGATGTTTATACTCGCCGGGGACTTGATGGCCCAGGGTAAGGTGAGCGAAAAACTGGTCAGCTTTGCCGATTCGTTAGTCGGCTTTATGCGCGGCGGGCTTTCCGTGGTCTCGGTGATGGCGGGTATGTTCTTTGCGGCGATTTCCGGCTCTGGTGCCGCGACCACGGCAGCGGTCGGTTCTAGTCTGGTGCCGGAGCTAAAGCGCAAAGGCTATGACCCGGCCTCAGCGGCCAGCTTGATCGCCGCCAGCGGCACCATTGGGGTGGTGATCCCGCCCTCGGTGCCGATGATCATCTACGCGGTCATAGCCCAGCAGTCGGTCTCCAAGCTGTTTTTAAACGGCTTTTTACCGGGGCTGGCGATGGGGCTGGGGCTGGGGTTGATGTCCATTGCGATTGCCCAGGCCTACAAGCGCCAATACCCCAAGGGCACGCCGCTGTCGTTGGCCACCATTTGGCATACCTTTAAAGATGCCAGTTGGGGGTTAATGACGCCGGTTATTATTCTCGGCGGTATCTTCTCGGGAATATTCACGCCTTCAGAAGCGGCGGTCGTGGCAGTGAACTACGCCATGCTGGTGTCGCTGTTTGTCTATCGTGACCTTAACCTGCCCCAGATTTACAAGCTGCTGATTCGTTCGGCGATGACCACTGCAGTGATCATGCTGGTGATTGCGATGTCGGCGGTGCTGAGCTGGACGCTCTCCAGCTGGCAGGTGCCGGGGGCGATTGCCCAGGCGGTGCTGTCACTCTCGACTAACCCTTACGTGATCATGCTGCTGATCGTTGGGATTATTCTGCTCACCGGGGTGTTTATCGAAACCGCCAGTGCGCTGATTATCCTCACGCCGGTGCTGTTGCCGCTGGTGCTGCAGTTGGGCATCGATCCGATCCACTTTGGTTTGATTATCGTGGTGGGGCTTTCGATCGGCATGATCACCCCGCCGGTGGCGATTAATCTGTACGTGGCGTCTTCGATTACCCAGCTGCCGCTGGAGCGCATTACCCGCGCCATCATTCCTTACCTGCTGGGGTTGATCGGGGTGTTGCTGCTGGTCGTCTACGTGCCGATTTTATTAGGCTGGTCAGGTGGTTAGCCACGCGCTTTCTGAGGGCGGTAAACGCAACGGGGCTTGCCACTTGGCAAGCCCCATTTTTTTACTGATGGCTAAGCAACCGTTAGAACGCTTCCCACTCATCCTCTGCCTGATGGCTAGATGACAGCTGTGACGAAGGTTTTGCAGCAAGCGCTGGGCGTTTCAGACCGCTGGCATTGCCGCGCTGGGAGGCAGATGGCGAGGCCAGCGCCTGATGCCGCTGTGTGGGCTCATCTTCACCTAACACAAAGGAGTTGATCAGCTGGTTTAGGTGCTCCGCATGGCGGCGCATGTTGGTGGCAGCGGTAGTGGATTCCTGCACCATGGCGGCGTTCTGCTGGGTCATGGTATCCATTTCAGCCACGGCGGTGTTGATCTGGCCAATACCGCTGCTCTGCTCCTTGGCACCGGCGCTGATCTCGCCGATCACATCGGTGACTTTCGCCACGCTGGAGACAATTTCGCGCATGGTGTTGCCCGCGTTGCGCACCAGCTCCGCCCCGGAGTGGGTGTGCTTCACAGAGGCATCGATCAGCGTGCGGATCTCTTTAGAGGCATCGCTGGAGCGGCTGGCCAGAATACGTACTTCCTGGGCGACGACCGCAAAGCCGCGGCCATGCTCCCCCGCCCGCGCGGCTTCCACCGAGGCGTTAAGCGCCAGGATATTGGTCTGGAAGGCGATGGCATCAATCATGCTGATGATGTCGCTGATGCGCGAAGCGGAGTCATTGATATCGCGCATGGTGCTTTCCACCTGCCCCATCGCGGTTTCACCCTCGCGGGCTACATCAGCGGTAGACTGCACTAGCGTGTTGGCCTGCTGGGCATTGTCGGCGCTGTGATTAACCGTCGAGGTGATCTCTTCCATGGAAGCTGAGGTTTGTTGCAGGTTCGCGGCCGCCTGCTCGGTACGGGTGGCGAGTTCTTCAGAGCTCTGCGAGATTTCCCCCGCCGCTTGATGCACGCTAAGCGTACTGCGGCGTACATCACGCAGCGTATCCTGCATACGCGCTACAAAGGCGTTGAACTGAACGCCAAGGTCGCCGATTTCATCGCCGCTTTCTACTGCCAAGCGACGGGTTAAATCACCGCGCCCCTGGGCGATATCGTGCATCGCCGAGGCGGTACGCTTGATCGGTCCCAATGTACGGCGCACAAAACCATACGCCACCAAGGCAATCACGCCGAACAGTACCAGCGCCAACAAGGATGAAATCATAATCGATTGGCGCAAATCGGCAGCCGCATCGGCTTCCAGCTCAGCCATGGATTGGTCAACGTCGGTAACATAAACGCCCGCGCCTACAATCCAACCCCATTTTTCCAGGCGATCAATATAGGAGTGTTTCTGTTCCGGCTCTCCGCTGCCAGGATATTCCCAGGGATACTCATAAAAGCCACCGCCATCTTGGCCTACCTGGATAAAGTCACGCACGATGTAAGACCCATCAGGCGCTTGTAGTCCGCTTAAGTCCTGGCCTTCCCGCTCTTGGGAGTGCGGAAGTACCACGTTGGTGCCATCGTAGTCGTAAACAAAAATGTAGTTTTCACCCTCAAAGCGCATTGAACGCAGCATCTCAGCAGCGCGTTCCTTGGCTTCGCGGTCGTTGGCATCGGCGTCGTTGTAGATGGGCGCGATAGCGGTAGTCGCCATCTGCACAATGTCGCGCACCGAGGCTCGTCGCTCTTCAATCAATTGTTCGCGCTGTTCCACCAGCGCCTCACGGGTATCTTGGGTACTGCTAAAGGCGTCAAACCCGACCAAGGCGACCGTGACCAACAAAAGCGGAAACAAAACCAGTATCAACACCTTGGTTTGCAAGCCAAGGCCTGACTTAGGGGGAGACGTATTAGAATGGATAGGCAGAGTGGGCATTGTGTGTCTTCCAGGTTCGATCTTGAGAAGGGTTTTAGCGTATAGACTAAGTATATATCGACTGAAAGTGTGTCAACTTTAACCACTTTTTTAGCTTTTTTGCTTTATAGGCAACTATTTAGCTAAAAAACCTTCGCTCCATAACCTAGGTTAAGGTAAAAGCACACTGATCCATTCATGGTGGGGAAGTGGTGGCCAAGGATGGCCCGTTTTAGCAAGACGCTAACACATGTTCTTCGGTTGCCTTGATCTTTTCTACCGCCTGATCAAGGCGACCTTTTTATTGCTACTGTCTTTCTTCCCTTCTCTTAATAACCTCGTTATCTACTCTCGATCTAACATTTCCTGTCGTCCTTGTTATTTGCGCTTGTTACTTGCTATCGCCAGCAGCGTATCATGGCGCTAGTACACAAGGAGTATGGCAAGCCATGATTCGTAATTTTTCTCTGTTTAACGCGGCCTTGCTCCTGCTTCCTCAGTTGGCTCATTTTTCCTGGCGCGTACTTCGTAATTTTCTGAAAAACCACGGCGTCCTGCTGGCGGGCGGGGTGGGCTACAATATTTTGCTCTCCATCGTGCCGTTATTTGCTGTACTGGTGGTGCTGTTAACTCAAGTCGTTGATCAGCAGCATCTTCTCAATGTGCTCGCTATCCAGGCCCGGCATATGGCTCCCGCCCACGCCGAGGTATTGCTTGAGGCCGTGCGTAGCCTGCTCGATTCGCGCGATGTCATCGGCATTCTGAGCTTTCCCGTTCTATTACTGTTCAGTTCGTTTGCCTTTCGCATGCTGGAAGACGCCTTGGCGATCATTTTTCATACACCGGAGAGCCCGCACATCAAGCGCCGTGTCTGGGTGTCAGTGATGCTGCCTTATGCCTTTATGGTGGTGCTGGGGGCGGGCTTGATGGCGCTAACGATAGTGGTCACCCTAGCCAGTTCACTCAATACGTTGGTCTTTTTACTATTCGAGCGCGAGCTGCCGTTGGCGAGCTTTTCAGAACCTGTGCTCAACCTAGCCAGTTTCATTGGGGTTTTCCTACTCTTTAGCGCTATTTATAAAGTGCTGCCGGTGGTGCGTATCGCCTTACGCCGTGCGGTAGTGGGTGGTTTTGTGGCAGCGCTACTCTGGGAAGGCGTACGGCTGTTACTGGTCTACTACTTTGCCAATCTATCGTTCGTAAACGCCGTTTACGGCTCGCTGGCAACACTGGTGATCGTGCTGATTAGTTTGGAAGTAGGGGCCATTATTTTACTGCTGGGCGCCCAGGTGATTGCCGAACTGGAACGCAACTCGCGCCTCGGCCTACCCTGGCATCTCGACCCTAGCCGCCAGCCTATTACACGGGTTAAATGAGCAACCTGGGGCGGCTGACGCTCCCTGCGCGTGCTTGGCGTGATGGTAAAAAGACAGCCAAACGACGTGGCAAAAAGCCCTCAAATCAAAAGGGCTTAATATTAATATCAAGATAAGAAGGGGCAAGGTCCCGCTCAAGCGGCACGAACATCTCTTCCATAAAATCCATCAGCAAATGCGTCGCTTTTAATGCATTAGGAGTGTCACGCTCAATGATCGCATCGAGCATATCGATGTGCATCTGGATATTTTCCTGCACGGTGCGCTCGCTCCCCAGGTGGCTCTGATAAAGATACCCCAACCGCCGAAACGTCGTGTGAAGTGGCCGCAATGTCCGTTCCACAAACGGTTCGTCGGCAGCCTCCAACAGTAATTGATCCATCCGCTTATCGAGCTCATTGAAGGGGCGAATATCACTGCCTGACTTTAATTCTCGAAGCATGCGGGCTAGTTGGTTCAGCTGACTTCTTACCAGACCACTGGCGTTATCAATGGCCAGCTCAACGACAAAACTCTCAATGTCGCGCCGAATTCTTAACAACCGGCGCTCGCGATGCAAGTCAATGGGCGTAATCTTTACCCCGCGCCCAGCGCGTACTTCCAAAAGGGTGTCGTCCGAAAGCTTGCGAATCGCTTCAAGCACGGGGGTGCGGCCCAGCGACACCCGCTCCTGTAAGTCGGCCATTGTCATGGTCTCACCGGGCTTGAGCTCCATGTGAGCAATTAATGACTCAATTCTCTCGTAAGCCTGTTCTCCTTGGGACATCCCGTAAGACGATGTTTTATTGACCATTATTTTTTAATCCCGATAAATTAGTGCCTTATTAGACATAAGTATCATGGTATATCAAGGTATATACCAATATATTTCTAATCAGAACACATGTGATGGATACGTCAATAACGCTTAAGTAGCGCATCACTTGATTGTTTATTTAATGTTTCCTTAAAAAATAAGTTTTCAATAAAGGTGGAAGCAGAGTCTTGTGACTAACATATCTTTAACGCTGCTTACTTGTAGCTTTCGCCGCAACGTTAATAGCCTTCAAAAAAACGCTTAATTCACTCTAGAAAGTAGCTAAACCCTAAAATTCTTTTCACACAACAATGATACAAGAGGTGAGAAAGATGACCTTGTTCGATCTAACGGGCCGCACGGCACTTATTACCGGTTCATCGGGTGGGCTGGGGCTCGCAATGGCCCGCGGATTGGCTCAGTCGGGCGCTCAAATCATTATTCATGGTCGTAATCGCGACAAACTCGAAGCAGCGCGTGATGCCCTTTCCGAGGAAGGGCATAGCGTATTGACCACATCGTTCGATATTACCGACGAAGCTGCCATTGAGCAGGCGCTGGCAGCGCTTGATGCCGATGGCGTGACTATCGACATCCTGGTCAATAACGCTGGCATGCAGCTTCGCCGCCCGTTGGTCGAGCTCGAACGCGACCAGTGGGACACCGTGATCAACACGAACCTGAGCAGCACCTTCCTGCTGGGTCGCAACGTTGCCCGTCAAATGATTGCGCGCGGAAAGGGCGGCAAAATCATCAATATCGGCTCACTGATGAGCTCAGTCGCACGCCCAACCGTGGGCGCTTATACGGCGTCCAAGGGCGGCGTGCGTTTGTTGACCCAATCCATGGCTGCGGAGTGGGCTGAACATAACATTCAGACCAATGCCATCGGCCCAGGCTACATGATCACGGAGATGACCCAGCCACTGGTCGATGATCCGAAATTCAATGACTGGATCGTTGGCCGCACCCCTTCCAAGCGCTGGGGTGTTCCCGAGGATCTCGTCGGCACGGTGGTCTATCTGGCATCCCCGGCGTCGAGCTACGTAAATGGCCAGATCATTTACGTCGACGGCGGCATGCTGGCCGTTCTTTAACGGCAATTTAAAACCCGAGAAAGACAACCACACCGGTATGACCGGATGAACGACCTATATAACAACATACAAGGATTAGGCTCATGCAAATTAAACACGCTTTAACCACAACACCCGCTGTGCTGACGGCATTGGCGCTCGCCATCAGCAGCACGTCCGTTCTAGCAGCAGATTACAATGCCAAGCTCTCGCTCGATGTGCCGGAAGGCAATACTAAATATGTAGCGGCGCAGCAGTTTGCCGACCTAGTGCGTGAACGCACAGATAATAATGTTGATATCCAGCTGTTCGCTAACAGCGTGCTGGGCGGAGAAAGCGAATCTGCCGAAGGCATCCGGCTGGGCTCGGTACAGATGGGCATCATCACCAGCTCTGTACTGACCTCTTGGATTCCCGAGGTTCAAGTGCTCGATCTGCCTTATTTGATCGATGGCGAAGAACAGGCAACTGCGCTCAGCGAACCATTGACCGAAGAACTCTCGGCCAACTTTGAAGAGCAGGGGTTCCACCTGCTTGGCTTCTCCGTCAATGGTATCCGTCAGTTGATGAGCAGTTTCCCGATTGATTCGATTGACGACATCCAGGGCAAGAAGATGCGCGTCATCCAGAGCCCGTTGCACGTCGACGCCTGGAAAGCAGCTGGCGCCAACCCAACGCCAGTTCCCGCACCTGAAATCTATAACTCCATGCAGACGGGGGTTATCGACTTCTTTGATAACACTGCGACTAACTATCTGACCAACCGCTTCTATGAAGTGGCTCCGTACTATGTGAAAACCGATCACATCTTCGCCATGGGTACCTGGGTAGTGTCACAGAACTGGTGGGAGCGTCTGCCTGACGACTACCAGGAGGTGATCACTGAGGCGGCACTGGAGGTTCAGGCAGAGCTACCCGCCATGCGTAAGAGTGACGACCAGGCGGCACTGGATGAAACCGTTGCAGACGGTGCAACGATCATCGAAATCGAAGACAAAGGGCCATGGCAAGAAGCTATGAAGCCGATCCGCGATGAGTACGTTGAAAAAATCCCGAATGGCGAAGCACTTGTTTCGCTGATCGAAAACGCGGAATAACAACCCTGTCGGCCCCACCGCTACGGTGGGGCCGAGTGTTTGTTGCGTCTTCACTGGCGCCGCCCTTCTGGAGCGTATCGGATGTCTGCCTACCGTTTTTCCCTTGCAACCTCATCACTGGGCATCGGCCGCGCCGCCACCGGGCTGGAAAGCCTGGTGCGTTTCCTCGTCTTTGGCATTTTGCTGGCCATGACCCTGGCGGTGCTCGCCGGTGTCGTTTCTCGCTATGTTTTTAACGACTCCTTTTCGTGGACCGAAGAGTTCGCGATATGGTGTTTTACTTGGTTAATCTTTCTCGGCGCGGCGTTAGGGGTACGCCAACAGCGCCATGTTGCGGGTGACTTTCTACCTAAAGATCTGCCCGCCTGGCTCGCCGGTGTACTGGGTTTCACCCAGATTCTTATCCTTTCGCTGACACTGATCATGATGTTTTTCGGTGGCTACCAACTAGCCGACATGGTGGGTGGCACCAGCGCCAGCTTACAATGGCCTACGGCTATCAAGTACGCCGTCATTCCCATTTCCGGTGTCATCGCGCTGGTTTTTCTGCTCGCTCGCGACGCTGACAATACAGGTATTCTGATCCGCAACTTGGCGGCGATAGTCATCGCTGGCTTGATCTATGCAGGGCTGGATCAAGGCCTATTGGGGCCCTTACAGGGCGTCTCACCGAGCCTGATCATGCTGGTGGTTTTCTTTCTGGCACTCGGGGTTGGTGTACCGGTATCGTTTTCGTTGATGTTCGGGGTGTTTCTGGCCAGTTCGGCCTCGTTTATTCTGCCGGCGCCAGCGGTGGTTCAGAACATGGTCACCGGCTCGACTAAGTTCATCCTGCTAGCGATTCCCTTCTTTCTATCTACCGGTTACCTACTTAACCTTGGTGGGCTTTCGACTCGCTTAATTGATTTCGCCACAAGCTTGGTCGGCCACCTGCGCGGCGGCCTGGCCCACGTCAACATCCTCAACAGCCTGATGGTTGGCGGTATCTCAGGCTCTTCGAGTGCCGATGCGGCCAGCAGCACCAAAATCCTAGTGCCTGAGATGGTCAAACGCGGCTACTCGCCAGCGTTCTCCTGCGCGGTCACCGCCTCATCAGCTATTCTGCCCAACGTGGTACCTCCAGCCATCGCCATGTTGGTCTATGCCTCGGTCGCCAACGTTTCTATCGCCCGCCTGTTCATGGCCGGTATCGTGCCTGCACTGATGGCCGCCGGTGCGTTGATGCTGGTCGCTTATTGGATCTCCGTGCGACGTCAGTACCAGACAGCTACCGCACGCGCGCCAATGGCGACGATCTGGCATACCTTCGTGCGGGCGCTGCCGGTGCTGGTGATCACCGTCGGTGTACTTGGCGGGATCCGCTTTGGGGTTATTACCGCCACCGAGGCGGGTGTTGTGGCGTTGCTCTGGACGTTCGTGCTTGGCAAACTGGTATTCAAAGCGTACGACTGGAAGCAGTTTTACCGCTCCTTCGTTGAGTGCGGGACGGACGCCGCGCTGGTCGGTTTTTTGATCGCAGCCTCGGTACCGTTCGCATGGATATTGATTGCTGAGCAGGTACCCCAGGAAATAGTCGGCTGGGCAGGCACGGCGGCCGACAGTCAGTTCGGGTTGTTCATCATCCTTTTAGTGGTCCTTGCCGTGGCCGGCATGTTTCTCGACCTGACACCAGCGATGCTGATCATCGCTCCCCTGTTTTTACCGATGATGACCAATGCTGGCGTCGACCCGGTGCAATTGGGGATCGTGATGATTATTACCTTACAGCTAGGGGGGATATCGCCACCCGTGGGGCTGTTGGTATTTATCACATCGCAGATCGCCAAGGTATCGCCTTCCGCCGTGTTCCGTGCGGCGGTACCTTTCATCGCTGCGACCATGGTGATCGTCCTGCTACTGTGCATGTTCCCCGCACTCACCATTGGCCTGTGGAATCTGTTGGAATAATAAGCCGCTAAACAACAAAGGCCGCCAAACATTTGGCGGCCTTTGTGCATCGCGGACTTACTAAATTGCCCCTGTACTCACGGCAGCCGCTTTATCAGCCTGCGGGCGCCGTTCATCCAGCATTCCTTTATCGAGAATAAAGCGGATGATCTCTTCAAGCCCGACCCCGTCATATAGGTTGGTAAATACGAAGGGGCGTTCGCCACGCATTTTCTTCGAGTCGCGTTCCATCACGTCTAGTGACGCGTGCACATACTCGGCGATATCGATCTTGTTGATAATCAGCAGGTCTGACTTGGTGATGCCCGGCCCGCCTTTACGGGGGATTTTATCGCCTGCGGATACGTCGATCACGTAGAGCGTCAGGTCGGAAAGCTCGGGGCTGAAGGTGGCCGAGAGATTGTCGCCGCCCGACTCCACCATGACCAGTTCCAGCTTCGGGTGGCGCGCCTGCAGCTCATCAATGGCGGCCAGGTTCATCGAGGCATCTTCACGAATGGCCGTATGCGGGCAGCCGCCGGTTTCCACGCCCAGAATACGATCCGCTGGGAGGGCATCGTGCTTGAGCAGAAAATCGGCGTCTTCTCGGGTATAGATATCGTTGGTGACCACGGCGATATCGTAGTAGTCACGCAGCGCTAAACAGAGTTGCTTGAGCAGCGCGGTTTTACCGGAGCCTACCGGGCCACCCACACCAACGCGTAAACAGTGAGTCATCGTTCTCTCCTCGTTAACTTCTAAGCTTTTCAATTTATGAGCTTTTTAACTTCTAAACAGGCGCGAATATTGCGTTTCATGCAAGGCGCTGGCCAGTGCCAGGCCGGGCAGCACTGGGCCTAGCTCGTCATCTTCCAGCGTTAACGCCTGATTGACGGCATCCACTAGCGCTGGGCGCAGTTGCTCAATCACGCGCTGAGCAGCGGTATGGCCCAGCGGAAGCGCTTTACAGGCCACTGCCAACTGGTTCTCTAACCACGCCCAGGCAAAGCCCAGCAGGGTTTGGCGCACGGACACGCCACGCAAGTGAGCCGTGTAGGCAAACAGCGTCACATAGCCTGCTTGATGCGGGAGCAAAGGCGTTAGTGAGTCTTCACTTGGCAGTTGCTGATCGCTTGGTAATAAATCCAAGCTGCTCAACAAGCGTTTAAGCGAGGCGCCTAGGCGGCTGTCTTCAGCGGCCAGCTCGGCGGTTTCCCGGGTGGCGGCCAGCCACTCATCCCATGTGGCGACGGTTGCGCTGGCCGTTTCGCTGTCGGCTTGGCCAAACGCCTGATGCAATCGCGCCAGCACGGGAAGCTCGCAGCGGGTTAAACCATCTTCCAGCACGCCGCTTAACCACTCGGCAAGGCTCGCTTCATCGCGTACCCAGTCCAGCTCGAAGGCGCTTTCCAGGCCTTGGGAGAAGGCGAAGGCGCCAATCGGCAGCGCGGGGCTCACCAACTGCATCAGCCCCAGCAGCGCTAGTTCGTCGCTTTGGCTTTCTAATGCGTTAAGCTCAGTGTGCATGGTGATGCTCATGCGGGTGGTCATGATCGTGATCGTGATCGTGTGAATGGTCGTGCGAATGGCCATGACCGTGGGAATGCGAATGCCCGCCGCCCACTTGGTTATAAGCGCCTGGCTCTGGGTCGAAGGTGGCGTTGTGATGCTCTAGTTCGGCACCCAGCAGCTCGGCGAGCTCTTCCAGCACGTGATCCGGCGGGAAGCGCACCCAGCCGCCCTTTTCATCTTCCCCCAGCGCCAGCTGAACGTGGCGATTGCCCAAGTGGTAGGCGAGCCGCGCCAGCGGTAAGCCAGTACTCACTCGCGCGGTAACCACCGGTTCAACGGCGGCACAGACACGCACCACTTCGCCGCTTTCGGCTTTCAGGCCTTCACCGCTGCGCAGCACCGGGCCGCGATCAAGAAACAGGCCCAGCTCGCGGCCGCTATCGCTTTGCGCTTTTAAGCGCCCACGAATGCGCAGCTCAAAGGGCAGCGTCAGCGTGTCGCTAGCGGCGCTCTCCTCTACTGGCCCTAAACGTTCTATTAGTTTTAGCATGAATAGTATCCTTTCTCGCTGGGTGCGGCTGTGCCGGGGGTAGGCCGTAGAGAGGGTCTTTTGCCAGGGATGGCAAAAGTAGCGTACACGGATGTATTCACAGCGCCCTCTCGTAGGCCTACCCCCGGCGCCCCGGATAATGGCTCATTCAAAACAAATGATACCGCTGAGCCAGCGGGAGTTCGGTGGCGGGCTCGCAGGTTAAAATTTCACCGTCGCAGCGCACTTCGTAGGTTTGCGGGTCGACGGTTAGTTCTGGGCAGGCGTCGTTGAGCTTCATATCCTGTTTGCGTACTTGCCGCACGTTTTTACACGCCGCCAGTTCGCTGTTTAGCCCCAAGGTCTCTTTTATGCCTGCATCCAGCGCGGCCTGGCTGACAAAGCTGAGCCGGGTTTGGCTCGCTGCGCGGCCAAAGGCGCCGAACATGTAGCGGTAATGCACCGGCTGCGGCGTGGGAATCGAAGCATTGGGGTCGCCCATGGGCGCTGCCGCAATCATGCCGCCTTTGATCATCATCGCTGGTTTCACACCAAAGAAGGCCGGTTTCCACAGTACCAGATCCGCCAGTTTACCGACTTCGATGGAGCCCACTTCGTGAGCGATGCCGTGAGTGATCGCCGGATTGATGGTGTACTTGGCGATATAGCGCTTGGCGCGCAGATTGTCAGCGCCCATCGCTTCATCTTCCGGCAGCAGGCCGCGCTGCACCTTCATTTTATGCGCCGTTTGCCAGGTGCGGCAGACCACTTCACCGACCCGCCCCATGGCCTGGGAATCCGAGGCGATCATCGAAATCACGCCTAAGTCGTGCAGGATATCCTCGGCGGCGATGGTTTCGCGGCGAATGCGTGAGTCGGCGAAGGCCACATCTTCGGGGATATTGGGGTCGAGGTGGTGACACACCATCAGCATGTCGAGGTGCTCGTCGATGGTGTTAACCGTGTAGGGCCGTGTCGGATTGGTGGACGACGGCAGCACGTAGGCTTTCGAGCAGGCGGTGAGAATATCCGGTGCGTGACCGCCGCCCGCGCCTTCGGTGTGGTAGGTGTGGATGCAGCGCTCTTTGAACGCGGCCAGAGTGTCTTCCACAAAGCCCGACTCATTCAGGGTGTCGGTGTGAATCGCCACCTGCACATCGTAGGCATCGGCCACGTTGAGACAGTTATTGATCGAGGCTGGCGTGGTGCCCCAGTCTTCGTGCAGCTTGAGTCCCATGGCGCCTGCTTTGAGCTGAAGCTCCAGGGATTCGGGCAGGCTGGCGTTGCCCTTGCCCAGAAAGCCGATATTCATCGGCATGTCGTCCACCGCCTGGAGCATTTTGCCGATATGCCAGGAACCTGGCGTGCAGGTGGTGGCGTTGGAGCCAGTCGCTGGGCCGGTGCCGCCGCCGAGCATGGTGGTCACGCCGCTCATCAGCGCTTCTTCGATCTGCTGGGGGCAGATAAAGTGGATGTGGGAATCGATGCCGCCTGCAGTCAGTATCTTCCCTTCGCCGGAAATGATTTCGGTGCCGGGGCCAATCACGATCTCCACATCGGGCTGTACGTCTGGGTTGCCCGCCTTGCCAATCGCGGCAATACGGCCGTTCTGGATACCGACATCGGCTTTGACGATGCCCCACCAATCCAGAATCAGCGCGTTGGTGATGACGGTATCCATGACCGTGTCGTCAGCGCGCTGGCTTTGGCCCATGCCGTCGCGGATGACTTTACCACCGCCGAACTTCACTTCATCACCGTAGTGGGTGGCGTCTTTCTCGACTTCGATCCACAGCTCGGTATCGCCCAGGCGCACGCGGTCGCCCACCGTGGGGCCGTACATATCGGCGTAGGCTTGCCGACTGATCTTGTTAACCGATTTCATGTTCTGACTCTCCTCAAAGATGGAGCCCGACGCCGGGGAGACCATCACTCATGGGACACGCTGTTAATACATCCCTGTACGCTTGACTGCGGCATCCATGCCGCAGACAGTCCCTTGAGCGATGCCCTTGTCGGCGCCCGATAGCCTTTCGTTAGACACTTTAAACGCTTGTCATTAACTATCCAGCGCGCCCATCACATCGCCACGGAAGCCGTAAATTTCGCGCTTACCGACGAATGGAATCAGCGTGACTTCACGGGTTTGGCCAGGCTCAAAGCGAATAGCGGTGCCAGCGGCTACGTCCAGGCGAAAACCACGGGTTTTAGCGCGATCAAACACCAGCGCGGGATTGGCTTCGGCAAAGTGGTAGTGGGAGCCAATCTGAATGGGTCGGTCACCGGTATTGGCCACTTCGACGCTAATCCGCTCGCGCCCCGCGCACAGCTCAATCTCACCTTCTTTTAACTTGTACTCACCGGGAATCATCAACTTGCTCCTTCGTTCTTGTGAGGAGTGAGGCGTTAGGTGTGAGGAGTAACACCGCTCTTCACCACTTACTATTCACCCCTAACCATTCACTTCTCACCCCTCACACAATAGGCGTATGGACAGTGACCAGCTTGGTGCCGTCGGGGAAAGTGGCTTCCACCTGCACCTCGTCGACCATTTCGGCAACGCCGTCCATCACGTCCTCGCGGCTGAGTATCTCGCGGCCATAACTCATTAAATCGGCCACGCTGCGGCCATCCCGGGCACCTTCCATAATTTCAAAGCTGATCAGCGCTACCGCTTCGGGGTAATTAAGCTTTAAACCACGTGCTTTGCGGCGCTCCGCCAGTTGGGCGGCTGAGAACAGCAGCAGCTTGTCTTTATCTCTCGGGGTTAATTCCATAGGGCGTTTCTCCAGCAATCTATTCGATTAGGTTAACCAAATACGCGGTGTGTGGGCGTCTCGCTCAATCCACAGGGGGCGCAAAAGTTGCCAAGCCTGCTCGCATAATGCCCAGGCTTCATTACGCGAGTTACCCAAGTAGCGTAATAGCAGCACGCCATGACGAATGGTCACCGCCCAACGTGCGTTATCCGGTAGCGCTTCACGCAACGCTTCAATCGCCGCAGGTGCATCTTCAATGCCTACCGCCCAGAGCGTGGCCTGCACTGTGGCGCCACCCTGCCCCCAGCGCCCAGCAAAGCGTGGGTGTAGTGGGTCTAACGGTTGGCGCTCTAACCACAGCGGCTTGCCGTCCAGGGTTAAACGGAAGTGTTGTTCAATGCGGCCTGAAACGTAAGGTAAATCGCTAGCGGGGCGGCCTAGCGCCATCACTTCCCAGCCCAGGCAGCGGGCGCTGCCATGCAGCTCGATATGGGTACGCTGCTCGCCTTTCGAGCCATCGAAGGCGATGGTCTCCTGGGGCAGCCACTCCAGAGTGGCGCCATCTTCAACGCTTAACCGGGTGTGCTGAGTCCACGCCACGCCCTGGCTGTCAGCTTTGTAGAGTTTATTGGCAGCAGGCGTTGTGAGTAGCGCATGGGCACCGCCCGCGACATGAGCGCTAATGGTGAGCGCGTCGCCGCTCACCAGCCCGCCCGGTGGGTGAAGCACGTACACATGGCACGCCTCACTCCGGCCTTCTGGGTAGAAGGGCCGTTGCACCCGCAACGGGCCTTGGTGGCGCGCCTGTACCATGCGGGTAACGCCGTCGCGCTGGGCAAACCGCAGATCTAACGATGCCGCCCAGTGGCGGCCTTGGTCAAAGCGGTGGCCAGAGGCAAGGGGAGATTTTGCGATATCGCATAGCATCATAATTAGCTATCGCTTCCTTTCAGTAAGCCATTAGCTAACTAGTGCAATTAATGCGCCAAAATGGTGAAAGGCGCTGAGCAGCGCCTTTCATCGAACAAAAGCCGCGTTTTGTTAGCGGCACAAACTGAAAAACGCACCAAAAAAGTGCGCATCTGCACTAAAAGGCACCATGCAAGGGCGCCACTATTCGTGCTCTTGACGAATGTGTCATCAACCTGTATATCATTTGATAGATAAAAAGACATCAAATGGAAAACACTATGGATATCCATTTCACTCAATATCAGCCACCCAAAGCTTTGGCGTCCGGATTCTGGCAGCAGGTTGGTCTTCCTGCTCGCGGCCGTAAGCTGCATGAATTACTACATGCAGGCGTCGAATATCGTGTTTACCCCCAGCTTGCCAAGGTGTCAGGTATTGAGCAGAAAGCGTTGGCACGCTATGTGGATATCCCTTCTGCCACGCTGAGCCGCCGTGCCAAGTCAGGCCGCTTCAAGATGGCGGAAAGCGACCGGTTATATCGCTTTGCCGAGTTGTTCAAGGCGGCGCTGGACCTGTTCGAGGGTGACACGGAGGGTGCCCGTGCATGGCTGCTCAAACCCAATGCCGGGCTAGGAGGACGTCGCCCCGTCGAAATGAGTGCCACCTCGGCGGAGTATCAAACGGTACTGAACCTGATCGGGCGGTTGGAGCACGGGGTGTCGGTATGAGCGAGGTCACCGCTTACCGGCTAGTGAAGCGCAAGTTTCAGGAGAGCGCGTTTGATGGCGAGGGTGCACGGCTTTACGGAGGGCGTTGGAACAGCCCAGGCAATGCCTGTGTGTATGTGGCAAGCTCCGAGTCGTTGGCGCTGCTGGAAATCATGGTGCATCTGGAAAGCTATCGACTGCTCAACGCCTATGCGCTACTGCGCCTGACGCTACCCACCGAGAGCATTCTCAGCGTTGGCGTAGAGGATTTACCCGAAAACTGGCAGGAAGCGCCCGCGCCTGCTGAAACGGCTGATCTAGGCGATGGCTGGCTGGCATCTGGCCAGAGTTTAGCGCTGGCGCTGCCCAGTGTGGTGGTGCCGAGAGAGCTTAACTACATGCTCAACCCGGCCCACCCCTTATTCGAGCAAGCCATAGCAACAGCCGAGCCGCTGCCTTTCCAACCCGATCCAAGACTTTGAACCGGGTGTGGGTAACTTAAACCGTTCTTAGCAGATTCCAAAGGCGCGTTAATAGCCCGTCTTACGTTTATTCCCACAATACTCAGATACCCTTTTCAGCTCACCTCAGCGTCTGTTATCCGCTTGACATTGCATGAATAGCGTCACAAACTTAGCCAATGCTATACTTCTTTCATTAGGACAATCAGTTTACACAAAGCAATTTTAACCCATCTACCTCATGACGAGTCTGGAGCTACATAATGGCAACAAAATATGCCGTGATTCTATTGGGAACGCTTCCTTTAAGTGCATTGGCAACTGCCGATGAAACGCCCTTAAACGTGGTGGCAACGATTGGGATGATTGCAGATGTAGCGCAGGAAGTAGGCGGCGAATGCGTTAATGTGGAAGCCATGATGGGCCCCGGCGTAGACCCCCATCTGTATCAGGCAAGCGCTAGCGACGTGGCCTTGCTGCGGGGCGCCGAACACATTCTCTATTCAGGCTACTCATTGGAAGGACAGCTGGGGAGCGTGCTGGAGAATTTCTCGGCACGAACACCCACGCTTGCCGTGGCGCCCGCTTCCATTGATCCGACGTCGTTGATCACCGCTCAGGATGTCTACGGGGTCGACCCTCACCTGTGGATGGATGTCTCTTTATGGGCCCAAACACTGCCCACCCTGAGCGATGCATTTAGCGAAGCACGCCCTGAGTGCGCCACGACGATTGAAACCAATACCGAGCGTTATCAAGCTCAGTTACTAGCCTTGCATGAGTGGGTTAAAGAGAGCATTGCCAGCATTCCCGAAGAGCAGCGTATTCTCGTCACCGCCCACGACGCTTTCAGCTACTTTGGCCGTGCCTATGACATTGAGGTAGAAGGGATTCAGGGCATCAGTACCGAAACCGAAACCGGGATCGCCGATATTCGCAGCATGGCGGATAGCGTCGTTGCAAATAACGTGCCCGCGGTATTTATCGAGAGCACGATCAACCCGCGTACCATTCAGGCAGTGATCGATGCCGCAAGGCAGCGCGGCCATGAAGTGACCATCGGCGGCCAGCTTTATTCCGACGCCATGGGCGATGAAGGCACGGTAGATGGTACCTATATGGGCATGATCTACCGTAACACCCAGCACATTGTCGAGGCGCTAGGCGGTTCCTTGGCGCCGCTGCCAAAGGCACTGGATGACTGGGCCAGCGAGTGGCAACTCGCTCAATAAGCATTCGATAAGGCAGTGCATCCATGGCGACATCCGACCTTACAGACACCGCTCTGAGCATTAAAAACCTGACGGTGAGCTACCATAACCAGCCCGTGCTTTGGGATATCGATCTGGATATCCCCGCCGGTGTAATGGCGGGCATTGTTGGCCCTAACGGGGCGGGCAAGAGCACGTTGATTAAAAGCCTGCTGGGGCTGGTGCCGTCGCTGTCAGGAGAGGTGATGGTGCATGGGCGACCTTACGCCACGCAGCGTAAACGGGTGGGCTACGTGCCCCAGCGCTCAAGCGTTGACTGGGATTTTCCCACCACTGCACTGGATGTGGTCACCATGGGGCTTTACGGGCGTTTAGGTTGGCTCAAAAGACCGGGGCGCAAAGAGCGCCATGAGGCGCAGGAAGCACTTGAGATGGTCGGTATGAGTGCCTTTGCTGAGCGCCAGATCAGCCAACTCTCAGGAGGCCAGCAGCAGCGCGTATTTTTAGCCCGTGCGCTGGTGCAGCAAGCCGATGTGTATTTTCTTGATGAACCCATGGCGGGCGTCGATGCCACCACCGAGCGGGCCATTATCGATATCCTGCGCCGCCTGCGCGATGCGGGCAAGACGCTGATTGTCGTCCACCATGATCTGCAAACGGTTCGCACCTACTTTGACTGGCTACTGCTACTCAACGTGCGGGTCATCGCCAGCGGCAAGGCCGAGGAGGTGTTCAAGATCGATCACCTGCGCCAAGCTTACGGCGGCCAAATCGCGCTACTTGATGACAATGAATCGTTAATGTTTTCCGCCTCAAAGGTGAAGTAACCCATGGCGTGGCTTGAGCTTTTATCTGACTACACCTTTCAGAATGTCGTCATTGGCGCCTCACTGCTGGGGCTGATTAGCGGCCCGCTGGGCTGTTTTGCGGTGCTGCGTCGCCAAAGCCTGCTGGGAGACGCAATCTCCCACGCCGCCCTTCCCGGCATCTGCTTAAGCTTTATCATCACCGGTAGCCGCGATATTGGCGGGATCATTATTGGCTCGCTAATCACCGGTTCCGCCGCCGCGCTGATTATGCTGATGCTGACGCGTTTGAGCCGCCTCAAAACCGACGCAGGTCTGGGCGCCTGCCTGAGTATCTTTTTTGCCGTGGGCATTGTGCTGCTCACCTATATCCAGGGCACCAATAACGCCTCCCAAGGTGGTCTTGAGGCCTTTCTGTTCGGCCAGGCCGCCGCGACGCTGCGCTCTGATTTATGGGTGATGGGCAGCATTACGCTGGTCACGCTGCTGCTGCTTGCCGCCTTCTGGAAACAGGCCAAGCTGGTCACCTTTGATGCGGAGTACGCTCGCACGCTCGGTATGCCTACCACCGTGATTGAAGCATCGCTCACCGCTATGGTTGCGCTAGCGGTCGTGGTCGGCCTGCAGATGGTCGGGGTGATATTGATGGCCGCCATGATCGTGGCACCCGCGGCCGCCGCGCGACAGTGGAGCCGCCACCTAGGCGGCATGCTCACCATCGCCGCAGGCGTCGGTATTGTCAGTGGTGTTTCAGGGGCGACCATCAGCACCCTGTCGCGTGGCTTGGCAACCGGCCCGCTGATTGTCCTTACCGCAACCGCCATCGTGCTTATATCGTTGGCATTGGCACCCGGCCGTGGCCTGCTATGGGGCATGATAAAGCACTATCGCCAGAAGTCAGCGCTGCAGCAACAGCAGCTACTTTATGCGCTGTACAAACACTCGGCCGATCCCTCACGCGCTTCCCCAACACTTGGGTCACGCCGGATGTTCCACAAACTTAAGCAGCAAGGCTACCTAACCCGCTCTCTACGCGGTGCCACCCCAAGCGACGACGGCTGGGGGCTAACGGCACAGGGCCAGGCGGAGGCTAGAAGAGTGGTCGCGGCCTTTGAGGAATTAGCATCATGATGGCAGAGCTACTGACCACAACTGCCCTGCCCATTATGCTAGTGGGCGCGATGGTAGGCATCGCCTCCTCGGCGGTGGGCACCTTTTTAGTGCTGCGCGGCAACAGCATGTTATCCGACGCAATCAGCCATTCGATTGTGTTTGGCATCGTTATCGTCTGGCTGCTGACCAAGCAGCAGAGCGGGCCGGTACAATTGATCGGGGCCGCCCTCACCGGGCTGTTGACCGTCCTGCTCACCGAAGCCTTAGCGAGCACCAAACGGGTCAAGCAGGATACCGCTATCGGGCTGGTCTTCCCGGCACTATTCTCGATCGGCGTGCTGCTATTGAATATTTATGCCAATGATGTGCATATCGACACGCATACTGTGCTGCTCGGTGAGATCGGTTTTGTCTGGCTGGATACCCTCGACATCTTCGGCCTGCCCATCCCCCAGGCGCTGGTATCGATGAGTGTGATGACGGTGCTCAACTACGCGTTTATCGGGCTCTTTTATAAGGAGCTGAAGCTGGCCACCTTCGATCCGGCGCTGGCCAAAACGTTCGGTTTTATGCCCTCGATTCTTTTCTATGTGCTGCTCATGCTAACAAGCTCCACTGCCGTGGCGGCCTTTGATGCGGTAGGCGCGGTGCTGTTTATCGCCTTTGCCATTGTTCCCGCCTCCGCCGCCTATTTGCTGACCGACCGGCTGTGGATGATGTTTATCATCGGTGCGCTAATTTCTATCGCCTCGAGTATTTCTGGCTACTACCTCGCCGTGTATCTCAACGTCTCCATTGGCGGCATGATGGCCGTCATGACCGGCGTATTCCTGATCCTCGCCTTTCTGGCAGGGCCACGCTACGGCGTAATTACCCAACTGGTCAAACGCCAACGGGCACGTCAGGCGCCGATGGAGCCGCCGCCCAGCATTTGAAGCCCAGCTTTTGGAAACACGGCTCATCTGCGCGCAAAAAAGCGACCGCCTTTCGACAAACGCTTGGCCGGGCAGGCGGTAACCGGGTGTGGATAACTTAAACCGTCAGGTGCTGCTTGATCAGCTCATTGGAAAGCTCACTGATCTCGCCTTTGGCTACCGGACGGCCGCGATCCATGATCACAAAGCGGTCGGCGTACTTGCGGGCGAAGGGTAGCTTCTGCTCCACCAGCAATACGGTTAAACCATCCTCGTTGATCAACTGGCGAATCACCTGGCCGATCTGGGCGACGATATTGGGCTGAATGCCCTCCCCCGGTTCGTCCAAAATCAGTAGCTTGGGCTCAATCACCAGCGCACGGCCAATAGCCAACTGCTGCTGTTGACCACCGGATAGATCACCGCCACGGCGGTTTTTCATCTCCTTGAGCACTGGGAACAACTCGTAGACCCGCTCGGGAATCTTTTTCAGCCCGTCGCTGCGGGCGGCAAGGCCGGTGCGCAAATTCTCCTCTACAGTCAGCAGCGGAAATATCTGCCGCCCTTGGGGCACGTAGCCAATCCCCAACCGCGAGCGCGCTTCAATGGCTTTTTTAGTCAGTTGGATCTCGCCAGTCTCGGCGGTGTAGCGCAGCTCACCGCTTTTGACCACCACTTCACCCATTACGGCTTTCAGCAGCGTGGTTTTACCCACGCCGTTGCGCCCCATCACGCAGGTGCACTGCCCGGCGGGCACTTCAAGGTCTAAATCCCACAGGGTGTGGCTTTCGCCGTAGAACTGGTTGAGCTTTTCAATGGCTAGCATTAGGCGGCCTCCTCGTCATCGGCACCCAGATAGACCTCGATCACTTTAGGGTCATTGGAGACTTGATCCATGGTGCCTTCCGCCAGCACGCTGCCTTGGTGCAGCACGGTCACTTGGCGAGCAATCGAACGCACAAAACCCATATCGTGTTCCACCACCACCACCGACTGCTTGCCTGCCAGGCCGGTGAGCAGCTCGGCGGTGCGCTCCATCTCTTGCTCGGTCATACCCGCCACCGGTTCATCCACCAGTAGTAGACGCGGGCGTTGCATCAGCAGCATGCCAATCTCCAGCCACTGCTTCTGGCCGTGGGAAAGAATGCCCGCAGGCTGATGGCGGAGCGCCTTCAGGCCGATGGTTTCCAACACTTCATCGATGCGGTCTTTGATCTCGCCGGTCATGCGGGCAGTTAGGGTGGGGAAAATACGCTTGTCGGCGGCCATGGCCAATTCCAGGTTTTCAAACACCGAGAGCGCTTCGAATACCGTCGGCTTTTGAAACTTGCGGCCAATGCCCAGGCTGGCGATATCGGGCTCGTTCATATGCAGCAGGTTGTGGCGGCTGCCGAACCATACGCTGCCGCTATTGGGTCGGGTTTTGCCGGTGATGATATCCATCATGGTGGTTTTGCCCGCCCCGTTGGGGCCGATAATGCAGCGCAGCTCACCGTCGTTGATAGTCAGGTTGAGATTATTGATGGCTTTAAAGCCATCGAAGCTGACGGTGACATCTTCCATGTAAAGAATCGGCCCGTGGCGAACGTCCACCGGTGAGGCCTGAGGCGCCATGAAATCGAACACCCGGTCACGCTGGGACAGCGATTGCAGCAAACTCATGCGGAGGCCTCCTTGGACGTGTGTTGATGGTCAGGATCCGTCGTTTGATCCTCGCGCTTACGGCGCTTGAGATAGCGAAACAGCCCGGCCACCCCCTTGGGCAGAAACACCGTGACCAGTACGAACATCGCGCCCAGGGCAAACAGCCAGGCATCGGGCATGACACCGGTAAAGATGGTTTTGGCGTAGTTGACCAAAATGGCGCCAATCACCGCGCCATACAGCGTGGCGCGACCGCCCAGTGCGACCCACAGCACAATCTCAATGGAGAAAATCGGCGAGAATTCGCTGGGATTGATGATCCCCACTTGTGGCACGTAAAGCGCCCCGGCCAGGCCCGCCAGCATGGCCGATACCACAAACACAAACAGTTGAAAGCGCTCGACCCGGTAGCCGAGAAAGCGCGTGCGCGCTTCGGCGTCGCGAGTAGCCACGCTGACCCGGCCCAGCTTGCTGGTGACAATCGCACGGCAGAGGATATAGCCCAGCGCCAGCGCAACGCCAGTGGCGAGGAACAGCCCTAACCGCGTGGCGTCGCTGCGTAAATCAAACCCAACGATTTCGCGGAAATCGGTCAGACCGTTATTGCCGCCAAAGCCCATCTCGTTGCGGAAGAAGGCCAGCATTAAGGCAAAGGTCAGCGCCTGGGTAATGATCGACAGATACACCCCGGTGACCCGTGAGCGGAACGCCAAGAAACCAAATACTAACGCCAGTAGCCCAGGCGCCAGCAGCACCATGGCAAAGGCGAACCAGGCCATATCAAAGCCGTGCCAGAACCACGGCAGGCTGTCCCAGTTCAGGAACACCATAAAATCGGGCAGCACCGGGTGGCCGTAGGTGCCACGGTCACCAATTTGGCGCATCAAATACATACCCATGGCGTAGCCGCCGATGGCAAAAAAGGCGCCGTGCCCCAGGCTTAAAATGCCCAAATAGCCCCACACCAGATCCACCGCCACGGCAAGCAACGCGTAACTCAGGTACTTCCCAAACAGGTTGACGGTATAGGCACCCACATGCAGCGGATTCCCCGGTGGCACCGCCACGTGCAGGAGTGTGACCAGCGCCAGCGCGGCCAGTAGCACACCCAGAAATATCTGCGTGGAGCGTTCACTGAAGGGTCGTGTTAGCCAAAAATTCGTCGATGATTCGGTCGTTAGTGACATCGTTTAGCCCTCCGCAGCCCGGCCCTTCTGCGGGAAGAGTCCACGCGGGCGTTTCTGAATGAATAGGATGATGAAGACCAGCACGATGATCTTGGCCAGTACTGCGCCTGCCCAAGGTTCCAGCACTTGGTTGATGACACCCAGCGATAGCCCGGCCACCAGCGTGCCCCAGAGATTACCCACGCCGCCGAATACCACCACCATGAAGGAATCGATGATGTAGTTCTGCCCCAAGTTAGGGCCGACGTTGGTAAGCTGGGAAAGCGCGACACCGGCAAGCCCGGCCACACCGGAGCCCAGCGCAAAGGTCATGATATCAACGCGAGTGGCACGAATGCCCATGGAGCGCGCCATGGCGCGGTTCTGGGTGACAGCACGTACCTCTAGCCCCAGCCGTGTACGGCGCATAATCAGCATCAGGCCGGCAAACACCACTAGCGCAAAGCCGAGCACAACCATGCGATTGAGCGTCAGCGACAGCGCATCGTTCACTACCAATGAACCGCTCATCCACTCGGGGGTGATGACGGTACGGTTGAGTGGAGAAATCACCGTGCGCACCAACTGCTGCAAAATCAGGCTGATACCAAAGGTTGCTAGCAGCGTCTCCAGCGGGCGGCCTTTTAGGAACTGAATCACGCCGCGCTCGATCGCCACGCCTGCTAAGGCGGCAACCATAAAGCCAGCGGGAATCGATAGAATCAACGCCAAGCCCGGCTGGCCGGGCAGCAGTTGCTGCATCGCCCAGGTGGTGTAGGCGCCCAGCATCATCAGCTCGCCGTGGGCCATGTTGATCACGCCCATGACCCCGAAGGTGATCGCCAAGCCAATGGCGGCCAGCACCAGTACCGAACCAAGGCTCAAGCCGAAATAGAGGGTTTCCAGGCCGCGATTGAGCTTGAGCTGCTGCTCGATGCCCGCCAGGGAAGCGGCAGCGGCATTGGCGACGATGGGATCATCGCTATTGGCTGCCCGGCTCAACGCCACGCGAGAGCGGGGGTGAAGACTGCCGTCCAGCGCTTCAACCCCAGCCATTTCACCCGCTTCAGCGCGGTAGATCGCCACGGCTTGAGTTAGCCGGTAGCGCACCTGCTCGTCCTCTTCCTGTTCGATCAAGTCATCAAGCGTGGGCACCAGCTCACCGTCTACTTCACCTAACAGGCGCTCGGCTGAGGTGCGACGGCGCTCCACATTAGGCGAGTAGAGGTCAACGACCGCGATGGCACTGCGCAGCTGATTGCGCAGGTTGTTGTTAATGCCGATACGCTCCAGATCACGTCGGGACATCTCGCCCAACGCTTCGCCGGTCAGTACATCGGCTACCGGCCAGTCGCGGCCGCGGTTTTCCAATACCAGTACAAAGCGGCCGTCTTCGGTGCGCTGTAGGCGGCCATCCAGCAAGGCCTGCAACCAATCACGAGCGCGCTCATCGTCACTTTGCAAAATCGCGGTAATGGCTTCGCCTTTGGCGGTGTAAGACTCAACGTCCAGTGCTTCTAGCAATTCAAGGGCGGCACTGTCGTTAGCGCCCGTATTGTCAGAACCAGAGTTGTTAGCGGTGTCTGTTTGTGCCTGCGCGGTGAGGGTGGCCCCCAACAGCAGGAAGCAGAGCAGCGCCAAGGAAAGGAAACGCCTCATGGGGTTCTTCCTTTGGTTATTAAAAACGGTTATCTAAGAGGGAAAGATAGCGTGCTCCTTGCCGCGCCAACCTCGAACCACGGCGCGGCAAGGGGGTTATGCCTTACTCGGCGAGTGCCGCTTCGGCTTCTTCTGCTGCGGTGCTGCCACCGCACGAGCCGTTCACGACGTTGAAGTTGCCGCACTCCATCGGCTTGCGCCAATCGGCAATCAGGTCACGCGAGCCAGGCAGGTAGTCAGACCAGGCATCGCCCGCCACGGTAGACGGCGTTTGCCAAACGATATCGAACTGGCCGTTGTCCTGAATCTCACCGATCAACACCGGCTTGGTGATGTGGTGGTTGGGCATCATCGCCGCATAGCCGCCGGAGAGGTTAGGCACGGTCACACCGATAATGGCATCTTTCACCGTATCGACATCCGTGGTGCCCGCTTTGCGAACCGCTTCGGCCCACATGTTGAAGCCGATGTAGTGCGCTTCCATGGGATCGTTGGTGACGGCCATATCGTCGCCGGTGTACTCGATCCAGGCATCGATAAAGTCGTAGTTATCGTCGTTATCGACGCTCATGAAGTAGTTCCAGGCAGCCAAGTGGCCCACTAGCGGCGCGGTATCGATACCGGTCAGTTCCTGCTCACCCACCGAGAAGGCGATGACCGGAATATCGGCCGCATCGATGCCCTGGTTGGAAAGCTCGGTGTAGAACGGTACGTTGGCGTCGCCGTTCACGGTCGAGATTACCGCAGTGGGTTTACCCTCTTCACCGAAACGGCGAATTTCCGCCACGATGTTCTGCCAATCGGAGTGACCGAACGGCGTGTAGTTGACCATGATGTCCTCATCCGCGATGCCGTGCTCATCCTTAAGGAACGCTTCGAGGATACGGTTGGTGGTGCGCGGATAGACGTAGTCGGTACCCACCAGCGCAAAACGCTCGATACCCACTTCGTTGATTAGGTATTCAACCGCAGGAATCGCCTGCTGGTTAGGTGCCGCGCCGGTGTAGAAGACGTTTTCAGAAGACTCTTCGCCTTCATACTGCACCGGGTAGAACAGTAGACCGTTAAGCTCTTCGACAACGGGCAGTACCGATTTACGCGATACCGAGGTCCAGTTACCGAAGATGACATCAACCTCTTCCTGGGCCAGCAGCTCACGGGCACGTTCGGCAAACAGCGGCCAGTTGGAAGCAGGATCCACCACCACTGCTTCCAACTGGCGGCCCAGCAAACCACCGGCTTCGTTCTGCTGTTCGATGAGCATTTCGACAGTGTCTTTCAGAACAGTTTCGCTAATCGCCATGGTGCCAGAGAGGGAGTGCAGGATACCGACTTTGATGGGGTCATCGTCTTGGGCGATGGCCTGGGTGCTGGCCCCCATGACCGCGGCGGTGAGTAGCGCGGTGGCGAAACGGCCACTTGAAAGGAATCGGTGCGGGTGTGTCGAGCGTTTGAGAGTGTTCATTGTTAATCTCCTTGCACCCCTTATGAGTGGGGCTTGATGGTTGGCTTCGCACTTGGGGTTGTTGTGTTAGCTCCCCAATACGTCCACTAGCCCTTAACACCTGCAAGGGATGCGCCAGATTGGCACAACGCCCACTTATAGTTAACGAATCAGCCACTTAGTTATCTTAAAATATTCCTAATTATCGTCAAACGCACCAATATAAAGCGCAAAGCTGTTATTAAAGCACCTTAACAATGCACCAATAAGAAACACTGCACCAACTCGGCACTTAGATTAGTCTTATACAATTTAGAAACTTTATACTTACTCTTTAGTTACAAAAAGCAGTAGAAAAAAGCCTGACCATCTTTCAGAGGTACTACTTATAAAAACGGGGCGCCGACGAAAGTCGGCGCCCCGTTGCTCAAGATTGACCTCTTTAAGTATCAATCGCTTTCAGGCGAGCCTGAAGAAGGTGTTTTTCCCTTCATCCCACGACGCAGGAGAGGACCCACAATATAAGGCAAGATCAAGCCCAATCCAGCAAAGACCCAAAGGCCGATAGCCAGACCGCTATCCCAAAGAATCATCCAGTCGCCGTCGGAGATATCCATGGCGTGGCGCAGGTTCTTTTCCATCTCAGGCCCCAGCAACAAGCCAAGAATCACTGGCACCAGCGGAATCTCAAGCTTGCGCAGAACGTAACCGCCCACCCCAAAGGCCACCATGAAGTAGAGGTCAAAGATAGTGTTGCTGATCGAGTAGATACCCACGAAGGCAATCATCGTGACGATTGGCAGCAGGTACATGGGTGGTACGGACAGCAGTTTGACGAAGATGCCCACCAACGGAATATTAAGGATCAGCAGTAAGAAGTTACCAATCAACAGCGCCGCGATCACGCCCCAGACGATGTCGGCATTCTGGGTGAACATCAACGGTCCTGGGGTGATATTCAACGAAATCAGCAGCGCTAGCAGCACCGCTGTCGTGCCGCTACCCGGCACACCCAGTGTCAACATAGGAACCAAAGCACCGCTGGACGCGCCATTGTTACCAGCTTCAGGCGCCGCCACACCGCGCGGGTCGCCTTGCCCAAAATAGCCTTTCTTACCCAACACACGTTTTTCAAGGGTATAGCTGATGAAGCTACCCAACGAAGCACCGGCACCCGGTAGCACGCCGGCAACAAACCCCAGCACCCCGCCACGGAAACTGGTGGGTAGAATGTCGCGGATATCCTTCCAGGAGAGCGAAAGTTTGTTGACCTTCATCTTCTCCTTACCACCGCCAGCACGCTCCTCAATGAAGAACAACAGCTCGGAAATGGCAAACAGACCGACGATAGCAATAATGAAGTCGACACCTTCAAAGAGTTCAAGCACGCCGAAGGTGTAGCGCTGAACGCCGGTATTATCGATACCCACCGTAGCGATCATTAGACCGATACAGGCGGCAACCACTGTTTTGATAGGGTTTTTGCCGGTGATGCCGCCTAAGGTAGCGAACGCCAGCAGGAAGAGCGCGAAATATTCTGCCGGACCGAACGTCAGGGCGAAATTAGCCAGCAGTGGCGCCAGCAGAATCAAACCAATAGTGGCGATTAGACTACCAATAAAGGAGGCGACGGCAGAGATTGCCAGTGCCTCGGAAGCCTTGCCTTTCTGGGCCATGGGATACCCGTCAAGACAGGTCATCATGGCCGGTTCATCGCCGGGAATATTCAACAGAATCGATGAAATACGCCCACCGTACATGGCACCCGCATACACGGAGGTCAGCATAATCAGAGCGGTTTCTGGTGCGAGTCCCAAACTGAACGCCAGCGGAATCAGGATGGCCACACCATTGGCTGGGCCTAATCCCGGCAAGGCGCCGATCAAGGTGCCTAGAAAAGCACCCAGCAAGGCGAACATTAGGTTATGGGGCTGCAGAGCAACGCCAAAACCATCCATCAAATAACCTAGAGTTTCCATTAGTTCATCTCCAGGAATGACAACAGACCCAGCGGCAAGGCGAGATCAAGTGCAAAACTGAACAGGAAGTACACTACCACTGCCGAGACTGCCCCAGTCATGTAAGCATTGGTCGGGCGAGCCCCCATTCGCCAGCAAAGCGTCCCCACCGCCAACGTGGTGCTAATAATGAAGCCCAGCGGCTGAAGCAGCATGGCGTAAAAGATCAGCACCACCACGGCGATAATTAGCTCGACACCCGTACGGCTCCAAGGCCAGGCGTTGTCGGGATCAGGGCGTACAATCAGATAAAGGCTGGAAATTGCCAGCACCACGGCCAGCAACTTCGGAAAAGTGTCGGGGCCGACGGCTTCGGCCCCACCAAACGGTTCCGGGAACTGAGTCGCGGCCCAGCCGTACGCGACGGCCAGGACGATCATCAGGACCCCAAAGATGCGGTCGTTAAAGGTCATTATTGAATTAGCCCAATATCTTTAGAAAGCTGCTCAATGTCATTGATCTGGTTAAGTACGAATTCTTCAAACTCACCAGCGGTCATGTGGAAAGGCATCAAACCGTTCTGTGTCATGACACTCTGCCACTCTTCACTTTCATAAATAGTGTCCATGGCATCGGTCCAATACGCTTGCGCTTCTTCGGAGACATCCGCAGGCATATAAAAGCCGCGCCAGTTGGGGCCAATGGCGTCGATGCCTTGCTCACGAGCGGTGGGGATGTCAGCCAAGTCGCCAGGCAGACGCTCTTCAGAGAGGACCGCCAGGACGCGCAAGTCGCCGGATTCCATAAACCCTTGGGCTTCGGTGATATCACCGGTAAAGGCGTCCACGTGGCCACCGATCACTTGGGTTAATGCTTCGCCACCATTGTTGTACGACAGGTAGGCGATACGCGGAAGGTTCTCGACATCGGCTGCCTGAGCAGCGATCAGCACTTTGAGATGATCCCAACCGCCTTTAGCGCTACCGCCAGCGAATTTGACGCTGCGCGGGTCTTCCTTGAGCGAGTCCATCAGTTCATTGAGGTCATCGATCTCGGAATCAGCGGCCACGGCGATAATTCCGTAATCCGCCCCTAGCGCTCCGATCCAATTGACCTGATCGGCAGTCAACCCTGGGAATTGCCCTTGGGCCAGACGAGTGGTCGTGGCGGTAGACGCGGCAACCAGCAGGTGGTCGTCGCCAGCGCGCTTGCTGACGGTATGAGCAAACGCCACACCGCCACCAGCGCCAGCCATGTTGATGGTTTGTACATTCGCCGGAACTAGATCAAGTTCCTGCATGACATTCCCTACGCTACGGCAAGTAAAGTCCCAACCGCCGCCTGGGTCAGAGGGCGCAATACACTCTACCTTTCCTTCTGGCTCGAAGGCTGAAGCGGTACTGGAAAAGGTGGTAACAGCCGCTAGCGGAAGGCTCAGCAGAGTTAGGAGTTTAAAACGAGTCATGGCGTTCTCCACGTATCAGTGTTGTTGTGTGGGTGCGGTTGTATTGATGTTGTTGTGTGAGGCGTCTTATTGTGAGACTGCACGCCGCGAACGTTAGAAGACCACTGCCCTGACCGACAAGCTTGTGCGCATAAAAGACAAAAAGTTCTTTATGGGCATTTTGTTCATTTTGTTCACGCCTGTTTACTTGCAGTACGTACTTAGAGAGCATCTAGCCATTTGTGTGCCGTTGCTAACAATCGGTAGCGTCGCTCGGGCCTCCCTACATCACCATAGCCCAGCTCGGCACTCACCGCCTGCTCGGCGACCAGGAACTCTAGATAACGCCGCGCGGTCGAGCGGCTGGCGCCCATGATGCGTGCCATCTGCATGGCAGTAAGCGAGTCAGGGGCGCCAGCCAGTGAATCGATCACCCGGCGCAGCGTCAGCCGATCAATCCCTTTGGGCAGGGCTTGAGACAAGGTTTGAGTTTTAGCACGCGGCGTTTCGCCGGGCTTCAAGCGCGCCAGTACGTGATCCAATTCGTCCTGGCTCATCTCGACTCGATTGGCCAACGCCTCTCTCTCGCGACGAAAGCGGGTCAGCATCTGGGTCATCCGCGCGGCCTCAATGGGCTTGATAAGATAGTCAAACACCCCACCGCGCAGCGCTTCGCTGATGGTTTCCACTTCCCGGGCGGCGGTAACCATCACGATATCCACATGCACATGGTCGCGGCGAATCGCCCATAGCAGCTCTAAACCCTCAACGTCGGGAAGAAAGGCATCCAATAAAATTAGCTGGATGCTGGCAGCATGCTCCGCCATGAGCGCTTTAGCTTCGCTGCCATTACGTGCCATACCCACTACATAAAAACCGTCGCTCTGTTCTATAAAGGCCCTGTGGATATCAGCAATGCGAAAATCGTCTTCAACGACCAAAATGCCGTACTGCCCATCAGACATTACTTTCCCCCTAGCCGTTGTGGTCACTGTTTTTGAAATTGTTGTTGAGACTGTTCTTGAGACTGTTCTTGAGACTGTTGTTAAAACTGTTGTTGATACTGCTGCGCGCACAGCGAACGGTCGAGCACTGCAATAAAGCAGGCGCCACCCAACTCACTCTCTTCCAGCGTCACCGCGCCGCCGTACTGGCGGCAGAGCCTGGCCACCAGCGCTAGGCCAATGCCCTGGTGCTTGCCAGTTTTGGTCGAGAAACCCTCCTGGAAAATCGACTCAGCAAATTGAGCGGGCACCCCCGGCCCGTTATCTTCGACTTCAATTAGCAGCTGTTCGCCCAAATCGGTAAAAAACAATCGCACTTTGGGCTCTTCACTCGGCCCATTCAGCGCTGCGTGACAGGCGTTGTCCAGCAGGTTACCCACCACGCTCATCATCACCTCTTGACCGGTGGGCGTTAGTGGGCAAGAGAGCGAGCTTTGCTCATCGATTTCCAGCGCCACGCCGAGCTCCCGCGCGCGGGTTAGTTTACCCAGTAGCGTGCCGCTAAGCACGGCGTCAGCCACGTTGCGCATTAAAAAGCTCATCTGCGCCTGGGCGCGCTCGGTTTCCTGATGGATCAGCGCCAGGGCTTCCTCGATGCGTTGTAACTGCAGTAATCCGGAGATGGTGTAAAGCTTGTTGGAAAACTCGTGGGCCTGGGCGCGCAGCATATCCACGTCACGACTGGCCTGGGTTAGCGCTTGGGAGAGATCGACTATCTCACGACGGCTACGGAAGGTGGCCACCGCCCCTTCAATCTCTCCTTCGTACAGAATCGGCACCCGGTTGACGACAACAGGATGATCACCCAGCCACATTTCCTGATCGAATTCCTGCTCACCGCGACGGAGCACCTCCTGCAGCCTCGAATTGGGCACCACCTCACGAATGGGTTGCCCCAGCAGCACATGCTCGTCATCCAAGTTAAGAAAACGCCGCGCCTGCTGGTTGACCAGCGTGATATGCCCTTCTCGGTTAACCGCCAGGATGCCTTCGTGGATCGACTGCAAAATGGCCTCTTTTTCCATCGCCAGCCGCGCAATCTCGTAGGGCTCCAGGCCTAAAATGACCTTTTTAAGGTGCTGCGATAGCCAATAGGCACCGGCAAAGCCCAGGCAGATCATCAGCGCCACCAATATCCAGCCAAAGCTGTTATAGCGCGCCACGTCCATCTCGACGCGATCCATCATAAAGCCGACGGAAACCAGGCCAATAATATTGCCCTCTTCATCCCAGATAGGCGCTTTGCCACGCATGGCGGTGCCCAGTGAACCGGTAGCCTCGGAGACATAGAACTGACCATGGATCAGCGCCTGATCGTTATCTCCGCCCACCATCCGTTGTCCTATTCTTTCCGGCACGGGGTGGGAGTAGCGGATGCTCTGGGCGTTGCCTACCACGACATAGCGCGCCCCTGTTTCTTGGCGTACCCGTTCTGCCAGCGGCTGGATAATAAACGCGGGATTAGGGATATCAAATGCGTTGATAATTTGCGGCATCGACGCCACCGTTTTGGCCACCGCCAGCGCCCGTTCGCCCATCTGCTGGCTAATGATTTCCGCCTTGCGGAGATTGAGATACGTGCCCTGTGCCAGTAGCATGCCCGCCAGCAATAGCCCCACCAGCAGCATTACCTGCAGGCGAAAGCTGCGTTTGTACCAACTGCGCCTAGCGCGGGTACGGCGCCAGCGCTGCAGCTCGGCTAGTGTTCGGGGGCGAGTAGCACTCATAGATAGACTCGAAATACATGACCGCACCATTATGGCACGCGCCAGCAGACGGCGTTAATCGCCGTCAACCTAGGCCTTCGTTCGCTGATATAATGCTCGATTGCCGAAACCAAGGAGGGATGTAGTGGCTATTGTTGCGAGAATTGTTCGATGGATGCTCTTGCTGGCCTGCTGGCCACTGTGGTTAACCGCCGCTTATGCTAACCCGTTTTATGCCCCACCACCGCCCAAGGAAGATGCACCCGTATTCAGTGGCGATGCAGAGCTTGGTTTTACCCACCTTTCAGGCAATACCAATAGTCAAACCCTGATCGGCAAAACGCGGCTGACGTGGCTGACTGGTAAGTTTACTTACTCCTTGCGTGGTGAAGTGCGCAATGTGAGTAAGGATAACGAAACCAGCGCCGAGCAGTACCTGGTCGCAGGACGCGAACGCTATGAACTGGATGGCCCCCACTACCTGTTTGGGTTTGCCCGCTGGGAGAAGGATCGCTTTGCCGGTTACGACCAGCAGTTGTCAGCGATTGGCGGTTATGGGCGCCAGATTCTTGAGAATGACACCCATACGTTGTCGCTGGAAGCGGGCCCTGGCTATCGTCATGATCGACTGCGCGATTACGACGATGAGCGCTTGATGGTGACCTACACCGCGCTGGATTACCGCTGGGAATTTTCTGACTACGCCGATATCGAACAGGAAATGTCCCTTGAGTATACCGACCAGAACACGACGTCCCGCTCGCTAACGGCGCTCACCGCTAGGCTAAATTCAAAGCTGTCGCTGCGCCTATCCCACGAAATCAAGCACAACTCGCAGCCGCCCGACGACACCAGCGAACGCACGGACAGCACCACCAGTGCGTCGCTGCTTTATCGTTGGTGAGCTTGGCACTGCATGCCACCGCGCCAACAGTGTGCATTTGCACTCTTAAAACGCACCAAGATAAAACATATTAGACGTTGGTCTATATTGGCGGTATACTGTGCTCAGTTTCCTGTCCTCGCGCCATTCATTGAATGGCGCTTTTTTTTATCCGTAATTTCTCTGTGTTCGTGCATGACATGCTTAACGACGCACTTTGATAGGCTAGATTTCCGCTCCTTCCTGCTCCCCATAAGGTAATTTGATATGACCCAACCAAGCCCCAACGCTGAGGGCTCTCAACGGTTTTCGCTTGGCGATCCCATTGTGCTGATTTTGAGTATCGGCTTTATTGTCGCTTTTCTGGCGCTGTCGTTTTACGACGTAGCGCTGGTGGCGGATAGCATCAGCGCAGGCTTCGCATGGACGGCATTAGTTTTAGGCAGCTACTTCCAGCTACTTCTTTTGATGACGTTCTTTATTGCCATCGGTTTAGCCATGACGCCAGCTGCAAAAGCGAAAATCGGCAATTTAGATGCACCAGAAATGAGCACGTTTAAATGGCTCTCGATCATTTTGTGCACGCTGTTGGCGGGTGGTGGCGTATTTTTTGCCGCCGGTGAGCCGATTTATCACTTTGTAGTAACGCCTCCCGCCTTTGATAGCGAAGCGGGCACTGCCGAAGCTGTTTCTGGTGCGCTAGGCCAATCCTTTATGCACTGGGGTTTTATGGCCTGGGCGGTACTGGGGTCATTAACCGCAGTGGTTCTCGCGCATGCGCACTACGTAAAAGGCCAGCCGCTGCAACCACGTACGCTGCTCTACCCGATACTCGGTGAGCGCTTAATGCGTGGCCCACTGGGCGGTTTAGTCGACGCCTGCTGTGTGATTGCGTTGGTGGCGGGCACGGTGGGGCCCATTGGCTTTCTGGCCACTCAGGTTAGTTTTGGTCTTCATGAGCTGTTTGGCCTGCCGGAAGGCTATACCGGCCAACTGATTATTCTGGGCATACTTGCCAGCATCTACGTGCTCTCCTCCATGAGCGGCGTACACAAAGGCATTCAAATACTCAGCCGGTTTAACGTGCTGCTGGCGTTAGGTATTGGGGCAGTGATTATTGTCTTTGGCCCAACGCTGTTCCTGGTCAATAGCTACGTTTCCGGTATGGGCGCTTATGTCAGCGAATTCTTTACCATGGCGACCATGACCGCTGAGACGGCACCAGCGTGGTGGATGCAGTGGTGGACGGTGTTTTTCTTTGCCTGGTTTATCGGCTACGCACCGGTGATGGCCATTTTTGTGGCGCGAATTTCCCGCGGTCGCAGCATTCGCGAAATGATTGTGGCGGTGGCGGTTCTCGCCCCTATCGCTACTACCGTTTGGTTTACCCTGCTCGGCGGCTCGGGTATCTATTACCAGCTCACTGGCGTGATTGATTTAACCGAAGCACTTAATAACTTCCAGTTTGATGTCGCGACGCTGACCGTCGCCCAGGCGCTGCCCGGCGGCACCTGGATGGCACTGGCAATTTTAGTGCTGACGACGATTTTCGTCGCCACCACCGGCGACTCAATGAGCTATGCCATTGCCGTGGTCGGTGCGGGTCATGACAACCCCAGCCCGGTAATGCGAGCCTTCTGGGGCATCGCCATGGCGCTCATGGCAGCGGTGCTGCTGTATATGGGTGCCGGTCAGATTGGCGCATTGCAGCAGTTTATCGTCATCACCGCCATTCCGGTGTCGTTGATACTGCTGCCATCGCTCTGGAATGGCCCTCAGGCGGCCTACGCCATGGCCCGCGAACAGGGCATTATTGAATAGGTAAGCCGCTCTGGCCCTGGCTACTTTATAACCCTTCCAGTAGGCGCAAAATCATCTGCGGCTGCTGGTTGGCCTGGGCCAACATAGCGATACCTGCTTGCTGAAGGATCTGTGCGCGAATCAGGTTTGAGACTTCCTGGGCGTAATCGGCACCCTGGATGCGCGAGCGGGCGGAGGAAGTATTAACAATGCTGTTATTGAGGCCGTCAATAACGCTCTCGAATCGATTCTGTACGGCGCCCATATAGCTGCGTTGGCGATCTAGCCGCTTAATCGCCTCATCCACCCTATCAATAGGTTTTTCCGTCCCATTGCCATCATCCAGTACGCTTAAGCCTTCCAGCGCCAACCCCTGCAAGTCCATACCTTCAAAACGCACCGCGATGCTATCGCCAGCGTTCGCGCCAACCTGAATGTTTAATGATTTAGTCTCATTAACCAGTCCAATGCCATTGAAGTTACTATGCTCGGCGATGCGGTCAATCTCTTCCAAGCGCTGGTCAATCTCGTCCTGAATCGAGACAAGATCATCAGACGAGTTGGTGCCGTTGGCCGCTTGTACGCTTAGTTCGCGAATGCGCTGCAGGTTATCGTTAATCTGATTGAGCGTGCCTTCCGCCGTTTGCACCATGGAGATGCCGTCATTGGTATTGCGAATTGCCTGAGTCATACCGTTGATTTGCGCCGTCATGCGGTTGGCAATCGCCTGTCCCGCCGGGTCATCTTTAGCACTATTGATACGCAGCCCGGATGAGAGGCGCTGCATAGCGGTCTGCATGGCTTGCTGACTGCCGCGCAGGTTATTTTGCACGGTAAGCGACATCAGGTTGGTATTAAGGCTGAGCAACGCACGCCTCCGGAGGAAGTTAACCGACCCAGGCGCTGGCGGCTATAACGTTACTATCGGCCTAGCCATAAAAATCATAAGCGTTTTACTGGCTCAAGGGTGCGGCCGCTGCTAGCGAGAACTTCGTCGACCGGGACTTTGACATAGTCATGCTGGTAGTAACCCTCATCCACAACTTCCCCATCCCACGCCACCATATCGAGATCCATCGTGCGTGGCCCCGACTTAATCGCGCCGCGTACTCGACCCAACCGGTCTTCCACTTCCTTGAGATAGGCACGAAACGCTGCTTGCTCAAGTGAAGTGCTGACTAATAGTGCAGCATTTAAGAAATCAGGCTGCTGCTGATAACCTACCGGTGTTGTGCGTATCGCTTTTGAGCGCGCCAAGAGCTTGCACTCCTGGCTAAGGATCGTTAGCGCCTGATCAAAATAGTGCTCAGGGTCGATATTGGACCCCAGGGAGATCAAACATTCATGAAGGGAGACAGCCTGTTCGCTAGGCAATGTCGTAGGGGGCATGGCGACATCCTATGTTAGTGGCGTTTTCTAGGAAACATGGAACTACCCTATTGTGAGCCAGCGTTATAAATACCTCCAGGCCCCTGCCATGTTCAAGCTCTGTATAAGTTATTGACAAACGCTGCACTCACGCAGAGAGTTTTGCATATCCATAAAACGATAGGGAACGCTTTATGCATCAACAAGCTGCTTTGGTCACCGGCGGTGCCACTCGCTTGGGCCGATACTTTTCTGAAGCATTGGCCGACGCGGGGTATGACATTGCACTGCACGTTAATCGCTCCCGCGAGGAGGCTGAAGAGGTCGCCAGTGGCATTCGCGCCAAAGGACGAGAGTGTGAAATATTTCACTGCGATTTTTTAAACGACGACCTAAACGTCTTACTGCAGTCGGCAAAGCAGCGCTTCCCAGGGCTTAATTTGCTGCTGAATAGCGCTTCCGCCTATGAGCCTGCACCGATTGCCGGGACGGACCTTGCGATGCTGGAAGCTCAGTTCCGAGTCAATATGTTTACCCCGCTACTGCTGACGCGCCACTTTGCCGAGGTGGTTCAAGAGGGCCAGGTGATCAATATCATTGATAACAAAGTGGCCTATCATCAATACCCCTATGCGGCGTATTTACTGTCGAAAAAGAGCTTAGCGGAGATGACCCGCATGGCGGCGCTTGAGTTCGCCCCGCGTATTCGCATTAATGGCCTTGCCCCTGGCGTGGTGCTGCCTGCCTCTCAGCGCACCAGCGACTATGTACAGTGGCGTATTGAAGGCATTCCGCTTAAGCGCCAGGGTGATCCTGCACATCTTGTACAGGCTTTGCACTACTTATTGAATAACCCTTTTGTAGCTGGGCAGATTCTGTTTGTCGATGGCGGTGAGTCCATCAATATAGAGGGGCGTCACTCGGAAAACTATACATTATAAGCCGATGCTTCTTTAAGAAGCGGCAGCCGCTAACAACGGGCGTCGTTAAAACGCAGCGAGGCCGCCCTAAGGCGGCCTCGCTTATGCTTACGGTGTTGTCAATCACACCCTACCTTTCATCGACGTCATCGTGGTCAGGCTTGAGGTGATCAGGTTCACGGGTTTGCTGAACACTCTCCTGGCTATCGTTCTGGCTATCACTCTGAACAATGGGCTTCTCTTCCACATCCTTCTCTTTAGCGGTTGACTCCAAGACCCGCACATTGGCAGGTGGTGTCTTCCCATTTTTGGTTTCACCAAAGTAGAGCGTGGTGTGTGGGAAGGGAATTTCAATACCCGCCTCATCAAAGCGCAACTTCACCAAGCGATTATAAGCGCGGCCAACACCCCACTGGTCGCCCGGCGTGGTTTTGATCACCACACGAATGTTCACGGAGCTATCCGCCAGGGCCACCACGCCAGCAACCGTTAGGTCAGCAAGCAGCTTATTCCCGTGCTCTTCGCTGGCTTTGAGATCTTCAAAGGCCAATTGGAGCTGCTCAATAGCTTCGTCGATGCTCTCGTTATAGCCAATACCGTATTCGCCCACATGGTTGCCATATTCACGCATGTAGTTAGATACGGTATCTACGCTTGAGAACGGCACAATGTGATAAGTGCCAGACAGGTCGCGGATGCCGACCGAGCGAATGCTGAGCCGTTCGGCGGTACCTGTCACGCCACCTACCGTGACGACATCGCCAGTGTTCATGGCATTTTCTACCTGAATAAACACCCCGGTAATAACGTCTTGCACCAGCTTCTGCGCGCCAAAACCAATCGCCAGACCGAGTACACCAGCACCGGCGATCAGCGGGCCGATATTGATGCCGATTTCCGACAGCACAATCATGCCGGTAATCGTCACCATGGCGATGGCCAGCGCATTACGGAACAGACTAAGCAGCGTTTTCGCCCGCGCGGAAGGTTCACCATAGCCGGTTTCCGGGTTGAGTTTATGCTCAATCAGGCTCGCCAGCCCCAGCCAAACCGCTAGCGCGACAATCAAAATCACCGCGACACCGACCAGTTTACCGACCAGATTGGCACCGCGTTCAGAGGCATACCAAGCGGCTAGATCAAACGCGCCCCAGGCGTTCAACACCATCATGATGACCACAATCAGAATGACGGTACGCAGCACACGCAGTGCATTGGGAACGTAACTATTCAGACGCTTTTCAAGCAACGGGAGTTTGCGCCGCAGGTCGTCTGAAAGCGTGATACGGCGGCCAATGGTCTGGGTAAGGAAGGACGACACCAGCAGTCCGACCACGATGGCGGCCAGGGACTTCAGGGTGGCAAACATCACAAATGGCAGCGCATCGCCGGGCCGCGTTAACGTCAGCACAAACACGATTAAGAAATACAGCAGCGCGAACAGGTGCCAAGTGCGGGCAAATAGCTGCAGGGAAACACGGCTGGCGGTTAAGGTTGATTTTGCCGCCATATCATTCAGGTTATTGCGTAGGCGGAGGCGGTTCTTAAGCACCACTGCCACGGCATAAATAAACGCCAACAGCATGATCAGCGTGCCGACTGCCTGGCCTAACGACGCCGCCACATAGAAATTAATCAACGGCACCACGACCATCAGGCCGTAACCTACCATGCCAATCAAGCGCGCCAACCAGCGGTTCCAATAGGACGCTTCCTGGGTCGAAACAGGCAGTAGGCGCAGCCCTTCATAGTGTGAAGAGAACAGCATCCGCACCCCAGCTTTGAGCAACTCGATCACCAGGAAGGCATTTAAGAATAGGGAGGCGCGGGTAGACAGCTCACCCGCTTCACCAATCGCAAAGGTAGCTAATAGATTGCCACCTACGTAGGAAACGCTTACCAGCAGTACATCTATCACCGCCGCAATGGCCACACAGGTAATCAAGCGCAACACGGGTGTTAAGTTACTACCGTTCAGCGACCAGCCACTGATTTTCGTAAACAGCGGCTTCGCCAAGCGCCTGAAAATCATAAACATCGCAAAGGTCGCGACAATCACCAGGCCCAGATTAATCGCCGCACTGGTGAACGCGGCCATGTCAAAGACACTATCGGCTTCTTGACCGGCGAACAGCCCGCCTACAATGCCAACCACTTGCTCAAACTGCCCGCCCACGTCGCTAACCACACGACTAGTGAGTTCGGCTAGCTGGCGCGGCAACGAGACATCCTCCGGCGCTATCTCACTGCCTTGAGCGGCAGCTTCTGGCGAAAGCTCATTGGCAATTCCCTCGGGCAGCGCTGAGGCTTGACTGCGCAACATCTCAATCAACTCTTGGCGCGACTGCTCATCTTCCAGTAAATTGGCCAGCGCCTCGTAAGACGTCGGTGCCGAGGCTTCTGATGATGCCGTGCCTTCGGCGCTGGCCGATTCACTCGGCGTGCTCTGTGCCATGGCTGGCGTGGCCAATAGGGCAATCATTGCCAACAGCCAGACACCTAGCCAGGGTAGTAAACGAAGTGGCTTCACACCTTAACCTCCTTTTGGGTGAGTGTTCTTTTCAATCTAACGGCTGCCTACACTCTACACTGCCTGTGCAGCTTGTTAAAAAGTTGTACAGGGTAACATGCCTTAATTAATAAGACGTTTCACTGACACAGTGGCGCTAGCCAATAGTGCGCGAGCAGTAATATCACAGCGTAGCGGGCGCCCTTAGCGATCACAATCCACGCCAGCGACCGCCACCAGGGCAGCCGGAACACGCCGGCCAACACGGTAAGGGGGTCGCCAATAATCGGCGCCCATGAAACCAGTAGGCTTAGCTCACCAAAGCGGTGATACCAACCCTCTGCACGGGCTAGGCTACGTGGCGAGGCAGGAAACCAGCGACGGTCTTGAAACCGGCGGGCATAGCGGCCTAATGCAACGTTGATCATGCTGCCCAGGGTATTGCCGGTAGTGGCGACTAGCCACAGCGCCAGCGGTGGTTCGCCCATACACCACAGCCGGGCCAGCCACACTTCGGACCCACCCGGTAACAGCGTCGCGCTGATGAGGGCGACAAAAAAAAGGCTCAGCATCAATTAGCGAACCTCGTTAACGTGGCACCTGGCCGCCCAACTGCTGGGTGATTTCATCGGCCGTTTGGCGAACCAGTGCGCCCAGCGTTAACAGACGCGCTTCAGGGATACGCGCCATGGGGCCTGAAACGGAAATCGCCGCCAGCGGGGTACTGTGTTCGTCAAAGACGCAAGCGGCCACGCAGTGCAGGCCGATCGCGTGTTCCTCTCGATCACAGGCAAAACCCTGAGCGCGAATTTGCTGGGTTTCCTCTTGCAGGGTCTCGGGCTGATAAAGCGTATTAGCGGTCACTCTGGCAAGCTCGCGGCCATCCAGCAATTGAGCGCGCTCATCATCAGGCATCCACGCCAGCAACGCTTTACCGACACCGGAGGCGTGCAACGGCGCGCGAGAGCCAAGACGGGTGATCATGCGCATCATCTGGGGCGACTCATGCTGGGCGAGAAACACCGCCGTTTCCCCATCGCGGATACCCAAGTTGGCGGTTTCGCCGGTTTCGGCCGTTAGGCGGCGCAAAAATGGCCGGCTGGTGGCCACGACATCGCGCGCTTCAAGGAAGCTATTGCCGATGCGGAAGGTTTTGACATCGATTCGCCACAGGCCCTGCTCGTTCTCCTGGGTGACAAACCCCTGGCTTTGCAGTGCTTGTAACAGGCGATGGGTGGTCGATGGCGCTAATTCGGCCATTTCCGCCACTTCCGAAAGGGCGAGCCCAAGGGGGCTCGCCGCAAGATACTCCAACAGCGTTAAGCCGCGTACCAGCGACTGGCTGTGCCCGCCGCTGGCTTTGGCGGTATTCGCCGGACGACCGACCGTCCTGCGCTTGGCTTCACTCACCTGGCGATCTCCTAAAAGGCGCTCCTACCTGAAAACGCCTTTGCTGACGGCGCCTTCCCTGAAAACATAAAGGGCGTCAGGATAACGTGCCAACACGACCGTTGTCGCGTTTACGGAAACGAATTCCATTCATTCAATGGCGTTATCTTAGCGATGTCGCCATTGCGGTGGCCGTTTAGCCATAAACGCATCAATCCCTTCGCCCACATCCTCAGCTAACATGTTGCAGGCCATGGTTTCGCCAGCAAAGGCGTAGGCTTCATCAAGCGGCATGGCGAGCTGACGGGCAAACATGGCTTTTCCCGTTCGCACCGCCACGGCGCTTTTCGCGCAGATACTGGCGGTCAGTTCTTCCGTTGCCTCATCCAGCGCATCATCTTCGGCCACACGATTAATCAGCCCCCATTCCGCCGCCTGCTCGGCGCTAATAAACTCGCCTGTCAGCAGCATTTCCATGGCGCGCTTACGTGAAACGTTACGCGACAGCGCCACCGCTGGGGTGGAGCAAAACAGCCCAACGTTGATACCGGAAACCGCAAAGCGGGCGCTGCGCGCCGCCACCGCCAGATCACAGCTCGCGACCAGTTGGCAACCCGCGGCAGTGGCGATGCCCTGAACTTTAGCAATCACCGGCACAGGAAGATTCACAATGGCCTGCATCACTTCGCCACAGCGGGCAAAGAGCGCTTGGTAATAGGCTTTATCGGGGTTAGCGCGCATCTGCTTAAGATCATGGCCAGCACAGAAGGCTTTGCCTTCGGCGGCAAGTACCACACAACGCACGCTGCTATCGTCGGCGATATCGGCGAAGGCATCGTGGAGGGCTTGCAGCATGGCTTCCGAAAGCGCGTTAAAGCGCTCTGGCGCGCTCATTGTCAGCGTTGTGACGCCCTGCTGGTCAAGGCGTTGCAGGATGGTGGCAGGTGAAGATAGCTCTTCAGAAAAGGATCCGTCAGAGGTGGTGGGCATGGTGAACTCCTGAATGTGAGTAACACAGTGCCCATCAGTCTAGCGCACAAGCTTTGCGTGCAATGCTTGTGCGCTAGACCATTTTTATCAGGATTTTTTCATCAAACGGGTATCGCGACCCAAGGGGTGCGGTTCGCAGCGCGCTTTGGCGAGGTCAATCTGGCGCTGGCGCTCACGCGCAGCGTTGCGGGTCTTCTCCGGCAGCGAATCGATGCAGTGGGGGCAGCTAATGCCCGGCTCATACGCAGATGACTGCATATCCTCGGCGGAGATTGGCATACGACAGGCGTGGCACTGCTCAAACTCGCCTTTGCTCAAGTCGTGGCGAACCGTCACACGGTTATCGAACACGAAGCACTCACCGCGCCAAAGCGACTGCTCTTCCGGGACTTTTTCCAGGTAGTTCAGCACACCACCTTTCAGGTGATAAACCTCTTCAAAGCCCTCTTTGAGCATAAAGCTGGAGGCTTTTTCGCAACGGATGCCGCCGGTGCAGAACATCGCTACTTTTTTGTGCTTTTCCGGGTCGTAGTGCTCGCGCACGTACTCGGGAAATTCGCGGAAAGTGGTGGTCTTAGGGTCTATCGCCCGCTCAAAGCTACCTATCGCCACTTCGTAATCGTTGCGGGTATCGATCACCAGCACTTCCGGGTCGGCGATGATGTCATTCCAGTTTTCCGGCTCGACGTAGGTGCCCACGGTGTCATTAGGATCGATGTCCGGCACGCCGAGGGTAACAATTTCTTTTTTGAGTTTGACCTTGGTGCGGTAGAACGGCGTTTCGTCGCAATAGGACTCTTTATGATCAATATCGGCCAGACGCGGGTCGGCGGTCAGCCAGGTAAGCAGGCCGTCAATGCCTTCGCGACTGCCCGCCACCGTGCCATTGATGCCCTCTTTAGCGAGCAGCAGAGTGCCTTTAACGCCGTTATCGAGCATGGTTTGGTGAAGCGGTTCGCGCAGCGCTTCGAAGTCGTTCAGGGTGACAAATTTATACAGCGCCGCGACCACAATGGGCGGCATTTGGATGGGTACTGACATGTAAAGCTCCAGGTAGTCATCCTCGTAAAGGACGGACCGGGTTATTAAGACGCGCATATTCTAGCGCAACCTGGCGCTGAAAACGTCGATTTATTCGACAGAAACGTACTGAAACCTTCACCCCACGCGGCGTCAACGAGGCGTATATTGTCACTATTCCACATCACATAACCTCGGAGTACAGCATGATTATTCGTCGTTCAAACGAGCGCGGCTACGCCGACCACGGCTGGCTACGCTCATTCCATACCTTTTCATTTGCCAACTACGTTGACCGCAACCATATGGGCTTTCGCGCCCTGCGCGTGATCAATGAAGACCGCGTCGCGGGCGGCCACGGCTTTGGTGCCCATCCTCACCGGGATATGGAGATTATCTCCTACGTGCTGGAAGGTGAGATGGAGCATAAAGACAACATGGGCAATGGCGAGGTAATGCGACCGGGCGACGTGCAGCGCATGTCAGCGGGTACCGGCGTGCTGCACAGCGAGTTCAATCACTCCAAGACAAACGAGCTGCACTTCCTGCAGATTTGGATTGAACCCAAGCAGCTCGGCATTAAACCCAGCTACGAGCAGAAAGCGTTTCCTACCGCCGAGCGTCAAGGCCAGTGGCGTTTAGTGGTTTCTGAAGAGGGCCGCGAAGGCTCCGTGAGCATTAATCAGGACGTGAACCTGTACGCGGGCCTGTTTAACGCTGGCGAACAGCCAACCGCACCGCCTTCGCGACACGCTTGGCTGCATGTAGTGAACGGTGAAATGGAAGTGAATGGCGAGACGCTAGGCGCAGGCGATGCTGCGGCGTTTACGCCAGATGAGTCGATTAGCCTCACCGGCAAAGAAGCAGGCGAAGTGCTGCTGTTTGATTTGGCTTGATCACCGCGTTGACTAAACCGCACCAACCAAAACGGCGCCTCGTGCGAGGCGCCGTTTTTACAGCCAACTTATTTAATAAAGGCTTTAGCTGTTTTGTGACGAGTAGAGCGCACGAATTTTCAGCGTGTGATCGACTTCACGCAACGCTTCCAGCGCCTGTGGGCCGTAAGCTTTATCGACATCGATAACCACATAGCCAACTTTCTCGTTGGTCTGTAGGTACTGACCCGAGATGTTGATGCCATTTTCAGACAGCACGCGGTTAATTTGCGACAGCACTCCCGGCACGTTGTCGTGGATGTGAAGTAAACGGTGCTTGTCGGGGTGCGCAGGCAGTGCCACTTCGGGGAAGTTGACCGATGTGACCGTGGTGCCGTTATCGGAATACGTGATCAGTTTTTCTGACACTTCGATACCGATGTTCTCCTGGGCCTCCAGGGTAGAACCACCGATATGCGGGGTCAGGATCACGTTTTCCAGACCGCGTAGCGGGCTTTCAAACTCTTCTTCGTTGCCTTTCGGCTCTACCGGGAAGACGTCAATCGCCGCACCGTTGAGATGGCCCACTTTAAGCGCTTCGGCAAGCGGTTCGATTTCAACGACGCTACCGCGGGAGGCATTAATAAAGATCGCGCCGGGCTTCATGGCGGCAATCTCTTTGGCGCCGATCATCCAGCGGGTAGAGGCAAGATCAGGCACGTGCAGGCTGATGACATCGGAGCGACCCAGCAGCTCTTCTAGGCTTGCGACCTGGCTGGCGTTACCCATTCCCAACTTGGTGATCACATCGTAGTAAATCACGTTGAAACCCAATGACTCCGCCAGCACGGAAAGCTGCGCACCGATGCTGCCGTAGCCCACGATGCCTAGCGTTTTACCGCGCGCTTCATGGGAGTTCTTGGCTGATTTCAACCAACCGCCCTGGTGGGCACGGGCGTTTTTCTCAGGAATACCGCGCAGCAGCATGATTGCTTCTGCCAATACCAGCTCGGCCACCGAGCGGGTATTGGAGTACGGCGCGTTGAACACCGCGATACCACGCGTAAGCGCGGCGGTTAAATCGACCTGATTGGTGCCGATACAGAAACAGCCAACGCCGACCAGCTTCTCTGCTGCCTCGAACACACGCTCAGTCAGCTGTGTGCGGGAACGGATGCCGATGAAGTGAACGTCGCGAATCTTTTCGATCAGCGCTTCTTCATCAAGCGATGTGGGCAGATGCTCGATATTTTCATAACCGGCGTTGTGAAAATTGTCCACCGCACTTTGGTGGACGCCCTCGAGTAGCAGGATCTTGATCTTGCTCTTGTCCAGGGACGTTTTGGCCATGGCTGAATCAACCTCTATGGTCGGCGGCATGCGCCGTGTATCGGTTCACGGGAGTCGCATATCGTAGCACAGGCAGCCCCGGTCACGCCGGGTCAAGATGATGAAAAGTGTGCGTAATGACAATGAATGAACCGCAAGTCGTTACCAACAGCGTGGGTGGAAAGGCAGACGTCACCCCCTGGCGTCGGTGTATACTGTGGGCCTATTTCAGCTTATTTTAAAAACACACCGGTTGGCAGGCACACCCCAATGAGCGACACGACATCACCTCCGCAGGATTTTGCCGCGACGGTTGAGCAACTCGAAACCATCGTTGAACGTCTTGAGTCAGGCGAGCTCTCATTGGAGGATGCGCTGACCGCGTTTGAACAGGGCGTGCGGCTGACCCGCGATGCCCAGCAGCGTTTGGACAACGCCGAACTTAAGGTGCGTGCACTGAGTGAAGACAGCGAAGGCCGCTTGAATGTGGCGCCTTTTGCTGGCCCCGACGACCCCAAGGATGCGGCCGACGAAGAGAGCAAGGAGACGCCCCCATGGTAGCCACCCAGCCGAGCCAGCTTGCCACCCTGCGCCACCGCAGCAATAGCCGCGTAGACGCCACCCTGGCGGCACTATTTGATAGCCGCCCGGCGGTAGCGCCCCGGCTTGAGGCGGCCATGCGTCACGGCCTGCTCGCAGGCGGAAAGCGGCTGCGGCCCCTGCTGGTCTACATGGCAGGCTATGCCCTCGGCGCGGACGACGAAGCACTCGACGCGCCCGCGGCGGCCATCGAGTTAATCCACGCCTACTCGCTGATCCATGACGACTTACCCGCCATGGACGACGATGACCTGCGCCGCGGCCAGCCTACCGTGCATAAAGCCTTTGATGAAGCGAGCGCGATTCTGGCTGGCGATGCCCTGCAGGCACTGGCGTTTGAAGTGCTGGCCGGTACCGCGCATCCTCGGCTGGGCAGCTTAGTCCATACGCTTGCCTCAGCCGCTGGCCGCGACGGCATGGTGGCGGGTCAGGCGCTGGATTTAGACGCCGTTGGTGGCCACCCGGATGTCGATGCCCTCGCCCACATGCACGCCCATAAAACCGGCGCGCTGATTGTTGCCGCTGTGCGCCTCGGCGGCTTAGTAGCCGTTGCCGACGACGACCCCGGTTTAACCGCGCTTATTCGCTACGCGCGCGCCATTGGTCTAGCCTTTCAGATTCACGATGACATTCTGGATGTAACCGGCGACACCTTGACCCTAGGCAAAACGTCAGGCGCCGATGCCGCCCGAGCCAAGCCCACCTACCCCAGTCTGCTGGGATTAGAGGGCGCTCAACGTAAAGCGCACAGCCTGATTGACGAGGCTATTGCCGCGCTCGCCCCTCTGGGCGAACGTGCTGCACCGCTGGCCGACTTAGCCCACTATATGATTGAGCGTGACTACTAAACGATGTCCTTGAATACGATGTCTTTGAATACGATGCTCTTGAATACAATACCCATGAAAACATGCCTATGAAAACATGCCCATGAAGCTGTTCGACGAGATTCCCCGTGAGCGCCCCGCGACGCCGCTGCTCGACTCCTTTGATCACCCCGCTGCCCTGCGGGCCATGAATGACCAACAGCTCGCCCAACTGGCTGATGAGCTGCGTGCTTACCTGTTATATAGCGTGGGCGTGTCGGGTGGTCACTTTGGCGCCGGACTCGGCGTGGTCGAGTTAAGCGTTGCCTTACACCACGCCTTCCATACCCCCCATGATCGTTTAGTTTGGGACGTTGGCCACCAGGCTTATCCGCATAAGATCCTGACCGGCCGTCGTGAGACGATGTTGAGTATTCGTCAGCACGGCGGTTTAGCAGCGTTTCCGCGCCGCGCCGAGTCCGAGTACGACACCTTTGGTGTCGGCCACTCCAGTACGTCGATTTCGGCGGCATTGGGTATGGCGCTGGCGGCCAAGGCACAGGGAAATAAGCGGCGCGTGTGTGCAATCATTGGCGACGGCGCGCTAACCGCCGGCATGGCCTTTGAAGCCCTGGCCCACGCAGGCCACGTAGACGCCAACCTGCTGGTGGTGCTTAACGACAACGAAATGTCGATTTCCGAAAACGTCGGCGGCATGGCGACCTATCTTGCCCGCGTGCTCTCCAGCAAGCCCTATCTCAAAATACGCGAAGAGGGCAAAAAAGTGCTTTCTCACCTGCCCGGCGCGCTTGAGCTTGCCCGGCGCACCGAAGAGCACATGAAAGGCATGGTCAGCCCCGCCACGCTGTTTGAGGAGATGGGGTTTAACTATGTTGGCCCCATTGATGGTCACGACCTCAACGCGCTAACCGATACGCTTGAAAACCTGCGCGACCTCGACGGCCCGCAGTTCCTGCATATCAAAACGGTAAAAGGTAAAGGTTTCTTGCCTGCCGAGGCCGACCAGATTGGCTATCACGCCATTACCAAGCTGGAAAAGCCCAGCACCGCTGACAGTAACGGCGCCGCCAAAAAACCCATTATTAAACAAGCCGCAGCCAAGAAAAAATACTGCAATGTGTTCGGCGACTGGCTTTGCGATATGGCCGCCGCCGATTCGCGCTTGATGGGCATTACCCCCGCGATGCGCGAGGGCTCCGACCTGATTCGCTTCTCTAAAGAGTACCCGCAACGCTATTTCGATGTCGCGATTGCCGAGCAGCACGCCGTCACGCTCGCGGCAGGTATGGCCTGCGAAGGCATGAAACCAGTGGTGGCAATTTACTCTACCTTTCTACAGCGCGGCTATGATCAGTTGATTCATGATGTGGCGGTGCAGAATCTGGATGTCACCTTTGCCATTGACCGTGCAGGCTTAGTGGGCGAAGACGGGCCCACGCACCACGGCAGCATGGATCTCTCATTCCTGCGCTGCGTGCCCGGCATGGTGATTATGGCCCCAGCGGATGAAGCTGAATGCCGCGCCATGCTCAGTGCTGCCTACCATCATCCTGGCCCCGCGGCGGTGCGCTACCCACGCGGCACCGGCCCCGGCGTGGAGATTCCCGCCCACCTTGAGCCGCTAACGATTGGCAAAGCCGAGGTACGCCGAAACACCTCAAGCGACGGCGTTCGCATTGCGCTGTTGGCGTTTGGCAGCATGAATAGCGCTGCCGCCGACGTCGCCGAACGGCTCAATGCCACCCATATCAATATGCGCAGCATCAAGCCACTCGATCGGGATGCGGTGCTACACGCCGCCGACGAACATGAACTGCTGGTAACACTGGAAGAGAACGTGATTGCGGGTGGCGCAGGCAGCGCTGTCAATGAGTTGCTCCACGCCGAAGGCGTTCAGGTGGAAGTGCTTAATCTCGGCTTGCCTGACGCCTTTGTCGAGCACGGCACGCCAGCGCAGCTACTTGCCGACTGCCAGTTGGATATTGAAGGCATCGAGCGCGCTATTCGTGTCCGGCTGCCCTAAAACTTATTGCTATTCGGTTGCCATCAGGCATTACCTTTAAACTACTTTTGAGATTTATATGCTACTGCTTATTGTTATTTTCGGCCTGATCGGTCTTGCGTTTGGTGGCCCGGTGGGGCTTCTGATTGGCGGCGGCTTGGGCTGGTGGTTGGGGCGACGCATCAGTCGTCGCTTGAATATCGCCCGAATGCGTATTCAGGAAGGTTTTCTTGAATCGATCTTCTCGGTCATGGGCTGCCTGTGCCAAGCCGATGGCAAAGTAACCGATGGCGAGCTGGATGTAGCCGAGAAACTGTTTGATCAGATGCATCTGCAAGGTGAACAACGCGCCAAGGCCCGCGCCGCCTTTGAGCGTGGCCGCGCCGATGACTTCAACTTAGACGCCGAATTGGCCAATGTTAACCGCCTCACCCAGCGTCAACCGGTGCTGCGCCAAGTATTTATCCAGGTTCAGCTCTCCGCTATCGCCGCTGACGGCGTGCTCCATCCGGCTGAACAAGAGATGATCCTGCGCGTTGCCCGTGGCGTGGGTTGCAGCGATACCGAACTACAGCAGATCGAAGCGATGCTACATGGCGCTGCTGCTAACTCCCAAGGCGCCAGCGAAGAAGCGCTAAAAGATGCTTATCGCGTACTGGGGGTTTCGGACGATGCAAGCGATGCTGAGATCAAGAAGGCTTACCGTCGTCTAATGAGCCAAAACCACCCCGACAAATTGGCGGGTAAAGGCCTGCCCGAGAGCATGCGCGACATTGCCCAGGCGCGCACCAGCGAAATCGGCAATGCCTACGAGCGTATACGTACGGCGAGGGGCAGCGCCTAAAGGCAGCCTTAACAACAAGATAATCGACAGGTTCGCTAGCGCCCGCTAGATTCAAGCATCGACTGTTTTCGTCAGGAGCACGCCATGATCACGCTGTATAGTTTCCCCCAGTCGCGCTCGTTAAGAGTGGCTTGGGTACTTGAAGAGCTTGGCCTTGAGTACCAGTGCCAGCACGTGGCGCTGGATAAAGGCGAGGGCCAAACGGTCGAGCATTTGGCGCGCCACCCGGACGGCAAGGTACCGGTCATTGAAGATGGCGATGTGTATCTATTTGAGTCGGCGGCTATTTGCCGCTATCTGGCCGAGACCTATGGCGATGGCACGCTGCTGCCCAGCGATCCTGCGGCCCGTGCCCAAGTTGATCAATGGCTCAGCTTTATCGTGACGGAAATTGAGCAGCCGCTGTGGAATCAGGCCAAGCATAAGTTTGCATTGCCCGCTGATAAGCGTGTTCCTGCTATTTTGCCGGTTTGTGCCTGGGAGTTTCAGCGTGCAATAAGTGCCCTGGCGCGCCGTTATAACGGACAGGAATATCTGGTAGGTAACACCTTTACTCTGGCGGATCTGTTTCTGACTCATACCCTTTCCTGGGCGGCCAGCATGAAGCATCGCTTACCCGAGCCGCTCTTTGCTTACCGCGAGCGGCATGTCAAGCGTCCCGCCATGGCTAAAGCCGTCGCGCGTGAGAAAGCCGCCGCTGAGGGTTAAGCAGACGTAGCGGGGAGAACCGCGCTATAAACCGCAAAGTAGTGGCAGACGCTTCCAGCGATCACAAACAGATGCCAAATAGCATGGTTATAGGGGATGGCACGCACGGCGTAGAAGATAACCCCGAGCGTGTAGGTGATGCCGCCCGCGGCCAGTAGGGTGATGCCGGTTGATGACAAATTGGCCGCCATTTCTTCTGCGGCGAGTAATATCATCCAACCCATGAGTAAATAAATCGCCACACGTAACACCGCAAAGCGATGCGGCCAACATAGTTTGCAGACAATGCCAGCCAACGCGAGCGACCATACAGCAGTAAATAGTATCCACCCGGTGGGGCCGCGCATGTTCACCAATAAAAAAGGCGTGTAAGTACCCGCGATGAGGAGATAAATCGCGCAGTGGTCAAGCAGTTGAAAACGCAGCTTCCAACGCCGATGCGGAATGCCGTGATAAAGGGTCGAAGCGGTATACAGCAGTACCAGCGTAGTGCCGTACAGGCTAAGGCTAACCACCTTCCATGGGTCGACATGTGCCGCTAGGCTCGCCACTGCGAGCAAGACCACCATGCCTACCAAACTAAGCGCGGCACCAATCCCGTGGGTAATGCTGTGCAGCCTCTCTTCAATAACGCTGAATTCGCCCAGCGAGTCGTCGATATCGGTATTTTTCAAACGTGACACCTCTAAACGCCCTTATTAACTTATATCAGTCATGTAAAAAATAGCGTGTAGCTGACTATAAAGAGAGTGCTAGCGGCCGTTTGTTCCTTCGTTTAAGCAAATCGAAACAAAGCAACTAAAGCCGAGCCCGAAAACTAAAGCCAGGCTCGGTATTGATTGGAGAAGAAATTCTACCAATGCACGCAATAGGAATCTTTTTAAAGCGTTGGCGAGGGTAAAGCATCCTTCATATCGGCGGGCACTTGAAAGCCTAGCGCAGCACCGCGCGCACTTGCTAACCCTTGGGGGAAGCCACTTCGATAGCTGTAATCAGGGGTAGCGCCTCCTTGATAGGCATGGCGCTGGCTCAAAGCCTTGGCACAGGCATAATCAATGGCAGTGAGAATACCCACCGCGGTTAACGCCAGGTAAACGTTCTGCTTCTTGGGATTATGCTCATCCTTTAGCGCAAAGGAGAGGGCCGCAAGATCTAACACATCGCCGCCAACACGGCTCCATATTGCAGGTGTAGGATTATCTGAAAGCGCGCCGATACCACTCATTACGCCTCTTACCCCACAGGCACGCAGGCTGTTTTCGCTGCCTTGCATACCGAGCTCACGGGTAATCCTGCCTGGTGCTAGCAGTTGATAAAGCCCGACACCCAGGCTTAACCAACCGAGCCCTCGCGCCAGCTTATCCGCTGAGCTTTGCGACTGGGTCATGTCTGTGTGCTTATGCATACCTACCTCCATGTCGGTGTCTTCAAGGCTGGAGAATTACCTTGACGCAACCATCCTGTTTATCGCGGAAGGTCTTATACATTTCGGGCCCTTGCTCTAGGCCAACGGAGTGAGTAATAACGAATGAGGGGTCAATCTGGCCCTCTTCAATACGCCGCAGCAGATCATCGGTCCAGCGATTCACATGTGTCTGGCCGGTACGCACCGTCAGCCCTTTATTCATTAACGCACCAATGGGGAGTTTATCCACCAAGCCCCCATAGACGCCGGGAATGGAGAGCACTCCCGCAGGGCGACAGACGTAGATCATTTCGCGTAATACGTGGGCGCGATCCGATTCCATCAACATGGCTTGTTTAACGCGATCGTACATGGAGTCCAGTGAACGGGTGGCGTGTGCTTCCAGGCCCACCGCATCAATGCACTTTTCCGGCCCCTTACCGTTGGTCAGGTCTTGCAGGCGGCTCAGCACACTCTCTTTATCAAAATTAATGGTGATAGCGCCGCCCGCTTCTGCCATAGCGAGCCGCTCGGGGACATTATCGATTACGACGACTTGCTTTGCGCCCAGCAGCACAGCGCTGCGAACACAAAACTGGCCTACTGGCCCAGCGCCCCAAATAACCACTGTATCGGTAGGCTGAATGTCACACTGTACCGCCGCCTGCCAACCGGTAGGGAAAATATCACCTAGGAAGAGTACTTGTTCGTCAGTGAGCGTACTGGGCACTTTAATATGGGTGGTATCGGCAAATGGCACCCGGACAAATTCAGCTTGGCCGCCTGCATACCCGCCAGTGAGATGGGAATAGCCAAATAAACCCGCGCCACCATGACCAAACGCCTTATCGGCCAATGCCTTATTGCGATTAGAGCGCTCACAGACTGAATAATTGCCACGCTGGCACTGTTCACATTCCCCACAGAAGATAGTGAAGGGAACCACGACGCGATCGCCTACCTTCAAATTCTTTACTTCGCTGCCTACCTCCATCACTTCGCCCATAAACTCATGGCCAAGCACGTCGCCTGACTCCATAGCCGGTATGAAATGATCGTAAAGGTGAAGGTCAGAGCCGCAAATAGCACAGCTACTTACATTAACGATGGCGTCGCGGGGGTGCTCAATTTGAGGATCCGGTACCGTGTCATAGCGAACGTCATTTTTACCGTGCCAGCAAAGTGCTTTCATGGTTGCTTCTCCTTAACCTTTATACCCCTGGGTTAGCATCCTGCTATGTATCAACATAGCTCAGTTGCCGGGCAAAAAAGCTTAAAAAAAAGCAAGTTTCCGAGACCGATTAAGCGTCACGCGTTGCTAGTTGGTTGGTAGTTACCCCTTACGCTCAATATCCACATCGCTGGCCTGGGTGAGTGGCGCAGTCGGAGTAACTCAGGACTTAATGGCTAATCATCCATGGGCGTGCTGAGGGGAACATCTTATTACCTTCCGCCGTATAAAATACCTGGGGTTTATGACGTTCTCGATGACAGCATCCGCTCTCATGCTCACTATGCTGATTCCCATGCCTAGGCTCGTGTGCGGCTTTTTCATTACGAGCAAAAGCATTACGTTTTGTGGCGTCCATCATTAACAGCTGAGGGGCAACCATCAGTACTCTAGGGGATAGCGTTCCGCACGTTGGGCAAGCGTGAGAATCACCCGACTCTCGTAGGGGAACAAGCTCATGGAATAAGCCATGGGAAGCACACTTATAATCATAAAGAGGCATACCACTTTCTCCTTAATAGTTTCTGTTTCAAACAGGCAGCGATGTTAAGACGTCGCCGCCTATCTCAATGCTATCAACGCTTGGAAGTCTCTATTTATCTTTTGAGAGTGGTAAGTCAGCCCCCTGAGCGACTTGGGCACCGGGCCCATTGGCATTCGGTTTCACATCAATATCAAAAATATCCGTTGGCAGCCAAAGCGTTGCGCAAGCATTAGGAATATCCACGACGCCGCTAATATGCCCTTGCACTGGCGCGCACCCTAGCAACGAGTAGGCTTGGGCACCGGTATACCCAAACTTTTTGAGATATTCGATGGCATTGAGAACGGCCTGACGATAAGCCACATGCACATCCAAATAGTGCTGCTTGCCCTGCTCGTCTACCGATACCCCTTCAAAAATCAGATAATCATCGTATTTAGGCGTGATAGGACTCGGTTTGAAAATAGGGTTTTTGATGGCGTACTTCTCCATGCCGCCTTTAATCAGGTTAACCCGTAAGTGAATCCAACCGGCCATCTCAATGGCGCCGCAAAAAGTGATCTCCCCATCACCTTGGCTGAAATGTAAATCGCCTACCGATAGGCCGCCATCTTTGACATAAACGGGAAAATAAATGGTTGATCCCCGTGATAAATCTTTAATATCGCAGTTACCACCATGTTCACGAGGTGGTACTGTTCGAGCACCTTCAGCAGCCGCTTGCTGCTTGGCTGTACCCGATAACTTTCCCATATGAGCCGTATCTGCAAAAGGCAGTGCCGCTAACTGTGGTATACGATCAGGATCCGTATCATAGAGTTCTTTTTCTCGCTTATTCCATTCATCCAACATCTCCTTTGAAGGCAAACAACCAATCAAACCTGGATGAATCAGGCCTGCAAACTCTACACCGGGAATATGGCGGGATTTAGTAAACATACCATTGAAATCCCAAATCGACTTTTGTGCCTCAGGGAAGTGCTCGGTTAAAAAACCACCACCATTTTGTTTGGAAAAGAAGCCATTGAATCCCCATTGGCTCTCTTCAAAGGTACCAATATCGAGAATATCGACCACCAGCAGATCGCCAGGCTCTGCGCCTTCAATACCGACTGGACCTGATAAAAAATGCACCTGAGTTAAATCCACATCACGCACATCGTCGGCGCTATCATTGTTATGGATTTGTCCTCCAGTCCAGTCATGACACTCAATAATAAAGTCGTCACCAGGCTTCACCATGCTGGCCATGGGGATATCTGGATGCCATCGATTGTGAATCTGCTCGTTCTCGTAAGGCGACTGATTAAGGTCAACTTTAATGATTGTTTCAGCCATGACACATACCTCTTGCACGTAACGTCGAATAATGGTTATAGAGAAACCCGTTTTCCCTGTACCACTATGTAAAATCGTTACTCAGGCAGCCATAAGCTAATGCACCACGGCTACTACGTTATATGACGTATAAAAGCTATGGAGCGGTGATGGGCAGAACGCTAAGCGAATGGCTTTCGTTGATGCTGACTTGGAATAATTGCTTATCCGGGTGTTTCAGCAGAGCGCTGGCCAGCACTGGCTCTAGCGTCACGCGCAGCCTTCGTGCTAAATCGCGAGCGCCAAATTTTGGGTCGCGTTTCTCGCACAACCAGTTTCGTGCATCGTCGGTTAGTTGCAGTGAGATTTGCTGTTTAGCGAGGCGTTTATCGAGTTTCGCGAGTTCGATATCCAACAAGGACGACCACCATCGTTCGTTCAGCTTCTCGAAAGGCAAAATACGATCTATACGATTGAGAAACTCAGGGTCGAAATGACGCTGCAGCGCCTGTTCTTGCACGCGGGTTTCTTTGTTTGGCTTCACCCCTAACCAACGACGCCAACCCTGCTCAAAACGGCTGCGATAGGCCACCACGTCAGTAGCACCGATATTGCTAGTCATAAAAATAAGCGTGTTACGAAAATCAATCTTACGTGTACCGCCCGACAGTACTAACTGGCCACTGTCCATTACGTTAAGCAGGCTACGTACCACTTCCTTCGAGGCCTTTTCCAACTCATCGAATAGCACGATACCGGGTTTACTGTAGCTGCCTTGAATGGCATCGATATCAAATAGCGTGTGCCCCTCTTTACTCCCCACATAACCCGGCGGAGCGCCCGTCAATGCCGCCGCATAGTGCTCTTGAGCAAGCGTGTTCATATCGATACGGCACAGCGCATCTGCGCGGCCAGCAATAGCCTCAGCCAGCAGGCGTACCGTCTCGGTCTTGCCCACCCCAGTGGGGCCAAGGAAAAGATTAACGGCTAATGGGCGTTCCTCGGCACCGATGTCAGCCTTGACCACGTACAACATCGCTTCCATGGCATCAAGTACGTGTTCCTGACCAACAATACGTTCGCGCAATCGCTGCATTACCTGTGCAGGGTCAAACCGGAAGCGTAAAGGCCTTCCGTTGGCCTTTGGCTCCCGCTCTAGATCAGCGATCTCGCGACTCTCCTCTAAGCGATCATTAATGAAGGGCATATGTCTAATTCCTTATCTGCCTGCGCCACGCTCCTTACCTTCGACGGGTAATTCACCCACCGGGCATTCGGCGACGCCCACAGTTTTGCGCGTTAGCGCCTCAACGTTTTCTTGCGCCTTCTTGGCATCCATGACCCAGGTACGATAGAAATCAAAAGGACAATCGGCGATACCCTTATCACCGTCACCCGAGGCATGAACACCTGAGTAGCCCCGGTGTAAGAGCTTGAACAGATGGTTTTGCGACTGGTCATTAGCGCGGGCATCGCGAATCTGACTGATCGAAAGCTGGGCAAACTGGATTCCCATGTCCTCCTCGCCACACTCGCCTAGCGTGCGACCATCGAAGCCGATGATCGCCGAATGGCCAAAGTAGGAATAAACTCCGTCAAAGCCGCTGGCATTCGCCACCGCCACATAGCAGTTGTTGGCCCAGGCCATCGACTTAGACATCAACACCTGTTGCTCTTTGGCTGGGTACATATAGCCTTGGCAACGCACGATCAGCTCGGCTCCCTTCATAGCGCAATCGCGCCAGATTTCCGGGTAGTTACCGTCATCACAGATGATGAGGCTAAGCTTCATGCCCTTCGGGCCTTCGGTGACGTAGGTGGTATCTCCGGGATACCACCCTTCGATGGGGCACCAGGGGATGCACTTGCGGTACCGCTGTACGATCTCGCCCTGATTATCAATCAATATCAGCGTGTTGTAGGGCGCCTTATGGGGATGATCTTCATGCCGTTCCCCGGTGAGCGAAAACACGCCCCAGGTATTTGCTTCCCGGCAGGCGGCTGAAAAAATCGCCGTTTCATCGCCGGGAATAGTCGCGGCGGTGGCCATCATTTCATCGTTGTCATACATGATCCCCATGGTGCTGTATTCGGGAAAGATCACAAGATCCATTCCGGGCAATCCAACTTTCATACCTTTGATCATTTCAGCGATATTGCGTGCGTTGTCTAACACCTCTTCACGAGTATGTAGGCGCGGCATTTTGTAATTGACTACGGCCACACCGACGGTATCGGCACTGCTGGAAATATCTCCATGACGCATAAGATTCACTCCTGGGCTTGTTGAGCATTGATTAATAAAACAATGGCTTGATTAGAAAACAGACAGGTCAAACAGCCAGATAGCTGGCGATCTTGGCTTGATCGGCAGTGGCTCGACTCTCTTCATGAATAAACTCTCCCCGCTCAATGACGGTAAGTCGGTCAGCGATCTCCATGGTAAAGCTGAGTACTTGTTCGGAAACGAGAATGGCGATTTTTTTCATCTCACGAATGTCATTAAGTGTCCGAGCAATCTCCTTAATGATTGATGGCTGAATACCTTCCGTAGGCTCGTCAAGCAGCAATACTTTGGGCTCAGTGACAAGCGCCCGAGCAATGGCGAGCTGCTGTTGCTGGCCGCCAGAAAGGTTGCCACCTTTACGGTTGCGCATATCCAACAATACCGGGAACAGGTCAAAAATTTCCCGCGGCACTTTGCGGGTTCTCGCTGTCTCAAGACCAGATTCAATGTTTTCCATCACCGTGAGGTTGGGGAAAATCATTCGTCCCTGGGGAACATAGGCCAAGCCAGCGGCAACGCGTTTGTGGGCGGGCAGGCCACTCAGTTCTTTGCCATCCAAACGAATACTTCCCGCCCCGCTTGGCAGCACCCCGATCAAAGCCTTGAATAGGGTGGTCTTGCCCATACCATTGCGACCCATGATGGCCAAGGTTTCGTCTTGATTCATGTCGAAACTGACGCCGTGGATAACTTCACTTTGACCATAGCTAACATGTAAACCATTGACTTCAAGCATGATGGTGCTCTCCTTTAATGGCCTAAATAAACATCAATGACGCGCTGATCCTGCTTAAGTGTCTGCATGTCGCCCTCTGCTAGGATTTTGCCTTGATGAAGCACCGTTACCTTGCCACCCAGAGAGGCAACGAATTCCATATCGTGCTCAATGACGATCACTGACCGTCCTTTTGCAATTTTTCGTAACAGATGCGCCGTTTCTTCGCGTTCACTTACGCTCATCCCTGCTACTGGCTCATCTAGCATCAATAGCTCTGGATCTTGAATTAGCAGCATGCCGATCTCCAGCCACTGCTTTTGGCCATGGCTGAGCAAGCCAGCCGATTCATCAAGCCGCGTTTCCAGCTGGATCTCCTTGGCCACTTCATTAATGCGGAGGAGCACTTCCTCGTCACGCTTGAACGCCAAGGCGCCGAAGACACTTCGTCCCCTAGGATAGGAAGCTTCAAGGTTGTCAAACACACTCAGCTCCTCGTAAATAGAAGGCGTCTGAAACTTGCGTCCTACACCCTCCCAGACAATACGATGCTCCCGCATACGGGTAAGCTCTTTGCCCCTGAACTTGATCGACCCTTCACTAGCACGGGTTTTTCCGCAAATCATATCCAGCAGCGTGGTCTTACCTGCACCGTTCGGCCCGATAATGACTCGTAACTCACTCTCATCCATGTATAAGTTCAGACCTTCAATGGCTTTGAAACCATCAAAAGAGACTGTTAAGTTTTCAATAGAGAGTAGAAAATTAGTGTTCGAGCTCATGGCCTTTTCTCCTGCAACGGCTCTTGAAAACCACCACTTGAAGCAGATGAACGAGCCTTTCTATCGCCGAGCCAGCGTTCAAAAGGGGTGCGCATACGGTGACCAAAGCGGCCATAAATGCTGGCCAATCCGTAGGGCAGCACCAGCACGACCAAGATAAAAACGGCACCTATCAAGAACTGCCATAGTTGCGGGTAGGCTTCGGCAAACATGGTTTTAGCAAAGCTGACCAATAGCGCCCCATAGACGCCACCCACCAGTGACAATCGCCCGCCCACTGCGGCAAAAATCACAAACTCGATGGAGGGCACGATGCCGATGAAGGAAGGTGACATAAAGCCAACCTGGAGTGTGAACATCGCGCCACCGATGCCGGAAATGAACGCCGCCAGGCAAAAGATGAACACCTTAAAGTTGGCCACGTCGTAACCGGAAAAGCGCACGCGCTCCTCTTTATCGCGCAAAGCGGTCAGAATGCGACCATATTTGCAGTTCAGTACCCAACGACCAATCAGCAAGCACCCGATTAACAAAACGGCGTTAAGGTAATACAGCAGATAGCGGGCGCTATCATCGCGAATATCCCACCCCATCAAGGTACGCAGATCGGTGATGCCATTAATGCCACCGGTATAGCCCTGCTGGCCGATAATCAGGATTGTCAGCACCACCGCTAGGGCCTGGGTGATAATCGCAAAATAAACGCCACTAACACGCCGCTTGAACATGGCAAAGCCAATCAAAAAGGCAAAAGCCGCAGGCAGCACCAGCACCGCGATGATGGTGAACGTTAGGCTATTGAAGGGAACCCAGAACCACGGCAATTCTGTGATACGGTTCCAGTCCATAAAGTCGGGTATGCCCGGCGTGGTCTGGATGCTGGTGCTTTCTGGGTCTGAGGCTTCAATCTTCAAAAACATCGCCATGGCATAGCCACCGATGCCAAAGAAAATGCCCTGCCCAAGACTGAGAATTCCGCCATACCCCCAACACAGCACCAGGCCTAGCGCCACAAAAGCATAGGTCAAATAACGCCCTGCCAAATTAAGGCGGTAAATATCAAACACAAGCGGCATAACAACCATCAGGACGATTGCCAGCAGCAAAATGCTGCCTAAGCCAGCATGACGATCCTGAAAAAAACTGAAAAGTCTGTTCATTAGATAGGACTCCTTAGCGGCGAACCTTGCTAGCCACAAGCCCTTCGGGGCGCAGCAGTAAGATGCCAATCACCGTCAGCAGCGTGAGTACCTTGGCCATAGAGGAACCCAGGAAGAATTCCATAAGTGACTGGGCTTGAGCGATGGAGAAGGCAGACGCGATAGTGCCCACTAGACTGCCCGCTCCGCCAAATACCACCACGAGAAAGGTATCAACGATATACAGCGAACCACTGGTGGGGCCGGTGGAGGAAATGGTGGTAAAGGCCGCGCCAGCAATACCGGCAATGCCACAGCCCAGCGCAAAGGTGACGCGATCAACCCGTTTCGTGTTAATGCCCACCGCGCCGCTCATATCGCGATTGGCGGTAGTACAGCGCACGCGCAGTCCCCAGCGCGAGCGATACAGGAACCACCACACACCTAATGTCACCAGCAGGGTAAGCACCAAGATGGCGATACCGTTAAGCGGAATATCAATCATCATGGTGGGGCGGTAGGAGCCACGTAACCAGTCCGGCACCAACACGCTCACCTCGCGGGCACCGAAGGCTGATCGAAATCCTTGCTGCATGATCAAGGCCAAGCCCCAGGTCGCTAGCAAAGTATCCAGAGGGCGGTGATAAAGATGCCTTATGAGCGCTATCTCGACGACATAGCCGACTAGGAAAGCGCTACCAAATGCGATAGGGATGGCGAAGAAAAGATAGTAGTCAGTCATCCCAGGCAAGGCACCTAGAGTGATAGAACAGAGGTAAGTGGCGTAGGCGCCTATCACCATAAATTCACCATGTGCCATGTTGATAACGCGCATCTGGCCATAGATGATAGCCAGACCTAAGGCCATCAGTAGCAAAACACTAAAAAAACTCACGCCAGCAAAGCCTTGCATGGCAAAAATTGCTAGTAGCTCTTGGGTACTAAATCCACTCATGGCGGCCTCCCCCTGTAACAAAAATCAATATTTGGCAACAACATCACAGCGGCTTGCACCGCCGTGATGTGAATCGAAGCTTATTGATAACCTTCTGGGAAAGGGTTGGGTTCGACGAGATCAGACTCCCACACAACGGTAGCTTGACCATCTTCGTTCCAGCGACCTATGCGTGTTTTGCTCCATAAGTGGCGGTTAGGATGCACTTGGACGTAACCTTCCGGCGCTGTCGTCAACTCGATATCGGCCATGGCAGCAGAAACCGCGTCTACGTCAAAACTGCCCGCTTTCTCGACACCTGCCTTCCATAACCATGGCCCGAGATAGGCGGCTTGTGAAACGTCTCCAATAACGCTGTCTTCACCCCAGCGCTCCTTGAACGCTTCCACGAATGCAGCGTTATTTTCGTTATCTAGGCTCTGAAAATATTTCATGGAGGAGTAAAAGCCTTCGACGTTCTCACCACCAATACCGAGAACCTCATCCTCAGTGACCGAAATAGTCAACAACGTTTGATTGTCGGCATTAATCCCTGCGGCATTAAGCTGGCGAAACCAAGCAACGTTACTTCCGCCGACTACCGCCGCAAAAATGACATCAGGTTTGCGAAGGCGAATACGGTTGATGTTGGAGCCAAAGGAAGTGTGTCCCAACGGGGCGTAATCCTCGCCCAACACTTCACCGCCAAGCACTTCTTCAATATGGATGCGGGCAATCTTCATTGAGGTACGCGGCCAGATGTAATCCGAACCGATTAGGTAGAAGGTACGCGCGCCCTGTTCATTCCAAGCCCAGTTAATTCCCGCCAATATCTGCTGGGTGGCTTCCTGGCCGGTATAAATGACATTTGGAGACTCTTCGAGTCCTTCATAGAAAGTTGGGTAGTAAAGCAGGCCGTTCTCACGCTCTAGCACAGGTAGCATTGCCTTGCGCGAGGCCGATGTCCAGGCACCGAAGATGGCCGGAACATTATCCTGAGTTAGCAACTTACGTGTTCGGTCTGCGAAGGTTGGCCAATCACTCGCACCGTCTTCAATAATCGGCTCAATTTGACGACCAAGCACTCCACCCTGTGCATTGATTTGCTCAATCGCCAACTGTTCGGCTTCGACCGAACCTGTCTCACTGATGGCCATCGTGCCTGTCAATGAATGCAAAATACCTACCTGTACCGTATCGTCAGTCACGGCAAGTCCTGTGGTATTGACCTCTTCGGTGGGTGGTGCACTTAAAGCGTGCGACGAAATGCTCAGCGCGATAGGCAGTGCCACAATTCCGGTCAATAAAAAACGCCGCAAATGCGACAGCGTGGTATGTGTCGTCGTCATGATGGTGAGTCCCCAAGTCAGCGAAAACTAAGTCAGCGGAACGCAAGTCAGCGGAAAACCGCGGAATCTTGCTGATCCCTCGCTATTGAGTATGGGGAGACCTAGGTAAGCCAACCATGCGGGGAATGCACCAGACCACTACGTCATTTACCCCATACCTACCCTCTTACCTACCGTTTAAGATCACTAATACGCCTCGGGCATGGACGTTGCATAATTCTTCTCAGCATTGAGCGTTAAGAGGTCATCCAACCCTGCTGGCCGATATCCATTGGCCGATACAAGGCCCGCTATGACAAGCACAAAACAGCGTATATTTCCGGTTAGGCGCAACTACAATAAATGGGTAGCTAATCAAACATTAGAAGATTTTGCGCTACGCTTTACAGCCAAATCCGCACGGCGCTGGAGTGCCAAACGTGTTGCCCTGACGGCTTTAGGAACAATCTCATTTTTGGCTCTGGAAGCGATTGGGGGCGTCATTACTCTCAACTACGGCATTACTAATGCTATTGCCGCCATCGCAGTGGTCACGTTTGTTATTTTTCTGCTCGGCATACCTATCAGCTATTATGCGGCGCGCTACGGAGTGGATATCGATCTCCTGACTCGCGGCGCAGGATTTGGATACCTGGGCTCGACGTTGACATCCCTCATCTACGCCACATTCACTTTTATCTTCTTTGCTTTAGAAGCCGCTATTATGGCGATGGCTTTGGAAGTGTTATTTAACGTTCCTCTTACCTTTGGGTACATCATCAGTTCTCTGGTGGTAATACCTATTGTGACTCACGGCTTTACCTACATTAGTCGTTTCCAAGTGTGGACTCAGCCCCTATGGATATTCCTTCAGCTGTTACCCTTTATTTTTATTTTATTACAGGATCCCGACTCTCTCGAGCGCTGGGTCGATTTCGACAACCATATGATAGGGACTCAAGGTTTCAATTTGCTGTTATTCGGTGCAGCCACAACCGTGATGTTTTCTCTCGTCGCCCAAATAGGGGAGCAGGTCGACTACCTGCGCTTTCTACCCGAAGCTCAGCCTGGTAAAAGCTTGCGTTGGTGGTCGGCAATGCTCGCCGGGGGCCCAGGCTGGATCATTATTGGTGCCGTCAAGGCATTGGCAGGCTCGTTCCTGGCGGTTCTCGCCATTCATCACGGCTTGGCCGCCGAACTTGCTCAGGAACCTATGCATATGTACTTGGTGGGGTTCAGCCATGTCACCACGCATCCTGCCATGTTAATGGCGCTGGCGGGCATTTTTGTTGTGCTTTCACAACTGAAAATCAACGTCACCAATGCGTATGCCGGCTCCATCGCCTGGTCCAATTTTTTCTCTCGACTTACCCATAGCCATCCAGGTCGAGTGGTATGGCTACTCTTCAACGTAATGATCGCGCTGGTACTCATGGAGATTGGCATTTACCGCGCTTTTGAAGTTATTTTGGCCAACTACGCAATGGTCGCAATGGCCTGGATCGGTGCTTTGGTGGCAGATCTAGTAATCAACAAACCGTTGGGGCTCAGTCCGCGCCATATCGAGTTCAAGCGCGCTTACCTCTATGACATCAATCCTGTCGGCTTCGGTGCAATGTTACTGGCGACGGCTGTTGCGCTCGCCGCTAGAGGAGGGCTTTGGGGTGAAACGGCAGCAGCACTCGCATCCTTTCTAGCCTTACTGACCGCGTTTGTTAGCGCTCCGGCTATCGCGTGGCTAACCAAAGGACGCTATTACATCGCCCGCACTCCAGAACCCAAATCGATTCTCCAGGGCCACGGTTGTATCATCTGCGAGCACCATTTCGATATCGAAGATATGGCCTTTTGCCCTGCTTATAACGCACCTATATGCTCGCTCTGCTGTTCTCTGGACGCTCGCTGCAATGATGTTTGCAAGCAGCACGCCACCTTTCAAGAGCAGTTAATGGACTGGTTAGGCGTACTTCTCCCTAATCACATGCTTAAGCATTTCAACTCCCGCATGGGCCATTTCGCCAGCCTATTGATGCTTGTAACCCTGGTGATTGCCGGGTTCTTGATACTTGTTTTCTACCAGCTCCCAGACCTTACGCCTGATGTGGAGGCGTTAATGGCCACTACTTTAGCTAAAATATTAGCCATTCTCGTTATTGTCAGCGGCGTGGTAGCTTGGCTCTTTGTGCTGGCCAGCGAGAGTCGGGTGGTGGCGCATGAAGAGTCGCATCGCCAAACGCGCATGCTGCTAGAGGAGATCGACGCCCATGAGGAAACCGACCGAGAACTACAAAAAGCCAAAGAACTTGCTGAAGCGGCCAACCAAGCTAAAAGCCGCTATCTGACGAGCCTAAGCCACGAGCTTCGCTCACCGCTTAATGCTGCTTTCGGCTATGCCCAGCTCCTTGAGCATGATGACACCATTCCACCTGAGCGCCGAAAAGCGGTCGCCATCATTCGCCGCAGTACCGAACACCTTTCTGATTTAATCGAAGGACTGTTAGAAATTTCCAAAATTGAAGCTGGCCGCCTGGAGCTGTATCGAAACCAAGTACGAGTCAGCGAGTTGATTGATGAACTCGTCGCAATGTTTCGACTTCAGGCTCAGGAAAAAGGCATCGACTTCACTTTTACTAGCCAAGGACGCATCCCGGAGTGGGTCATTACCGACGAAAAACGCCTACGTCAAATACTGATTAACTTGCTCTCCAATGCCATTAAATTCACTAACCATGGCAAAGTATCGCTAAACTTTCGCTACCGCAATCAGGTGGCAGAATTCACTATTCGCGATACTGGAGTAGGTATAGAAGAGGAAGACATTCAACGAATTTTCAAACCCTTTGAACGTGTGCGCAAACCCGGTGTACCAGTTGCCCACGGTACCGGTCTGGGCCTAACGATTACTAAACTACTGACCGATATCATGGGCGGGGATCTACAAGTAATTAGCACACATGGAATCGGCAGTGAGTTTCGGCTTTCGGTAATGCTATCCAGTATAGAGCCCTTAGAGCTTGTAAGATCGCCCCATCAGGTAGTTCAAGGATATCAAGGTGAGCGATGTACTCTGCTGGTGGTCGATGATGATCCCTCTCATCGGGGTCTACTCAGTGACATGCTCACACCACTGGGATTTACGATAATAGAAGCGCCCGATGGGGTGACTAGCTTGGAGCTCTCCCGCCATACCCAATATGACTTGATCTTGATGGATATCGCCATGCCGGACACTGACGGGTGGCAAACCGCTCGCCTACTCCGCCAGCAAGGATTTCAGGGGCCTATTGTGATGCTCTCTGCCAATGCCCGCGAGAGCCAAATGGAAGCGCTTAGCGAAGGGTTGCATAACGACTACTTGATTAAACCCTTCAAGCAGGGAGCGCTTCTTGATGCACTAGCACGGCAGCTACAGCTGAAATGGCATCATCCCCCCCCCTCTTCACCTAATTTTGCTCAGACTCAATTGACAGTCCCAGCCCATATTGACGCGGCATTGCGTGAAGAACTCTTGTCGCTAGTAGAAATCGGCCATATCAGTGGTCTACGTAACACTCTGAACGACGCCCAGTATCATGGAAGGATTAGTTCTTCACTGGCGACAGCGCTGGAAAGTGCTTTAGATCGTTTTGACTTCCACCAAGTGATGCGTTTGCTGGAGAAATTGCCATGAACCCGATTCAGCGTAAGGATCTCATCCTAGTCGTTGATGATTCTGCCGACTCCCTGGGAATGATTCATCATGCTTTAGAGCAGGCTGGATTAACTGCATTGGTAGCGATGGGTGGGGCTCAAGCAATCTCAATCGCGGAGAAAATGACGCCTGACTTAATTCTAATGGACGCCTTAATGCCTGGCATGGATGGCTTTGAGACTTGTCGTCATCTTAAGCTACATACCGAGTTAGCAAGCGTACCGATCATATTCATGACAGGACTAACGGATACCGAAGATGTGGTGCGGGGACTTGAAGCTGGTGGTGTGGACTATGTGACAAAACCCGTTCGGCCAAAGGAATTGGTGGCTCGTATTCGCGTACACCTCAATAACGCCCGCCTCGCCCAAAGTGCTCACACTGCCCTAGATAAACTTGGCCAGGTATCATTCTCAACAGACACGCAAGGAAGATGGCTTTGGGGTACGCCTCAGGCCGAGGATTGGATCAACATAGCTGAAGAGAATTTGATCAACCCACGCACGGAGCTTGCGGAACAAATTAAGCGCTGGCTAACCCGAACGCCGCAAACCGGCGACCAGCTAGCGCTGCCCTTGCCGCATAACGCCTTAAGATTGAGATACCTGGGCGAATCTACCGCAAATGAGCACTTATTCCGCTTGCTGCATCAGGATGGGGACAGCGAAAGCTTGCTTTTACAAAACCAACTCCGGCTAACTAACCGTGAATCACAAGTACTGCTATGGATTGCACAAGGCAAGACTAATCGTGAGATCGGACAAATACTCGAATTGAGCCCCCGAACTGTTAATAAACACTTAGAGCAAGTCTTTCGAAAGCTCGGTGTTGAAAACCGCACATCCGCTGCCGCCATGGCATTCCAGTGTTTAACTAATATTTGACAACAACTTAATTCAACATCCTCGCATAGCCACTATCACCCCTTACGCTCAATATCCACATCGCTGGCTTGGGTAAAGTCATCCAGGGCCATCATATGGCCGAGCTTGCCCGCTTTAGTGGCAAGGTACTGCTCGTTATGCGGGTTCAGACCGGTGGTGATCGGTAAGCGCTCCACCACGTTCACTCCATCGCGGGTCAAAGCATCCACTTTGCGTGGGTTATTAGTCATCAACCGTAGTGAGGTAATGCCGAGATGGTTGAGCATAGGCACGCACAGATCATAACGGCGCATATCAGCACCAAAGCCAAGCTGCTCGTTAGCTTCGACCGTGTCGGCCCCTTGATCCTGCAGATGATAAGCGCGAATTTTGTTTAACAGGCCTATGCCACGGCCCTCTTGGCGCAGATAAAACAGCACGCCACGTCCCTCTTCCGCGATACGCTTGAGCGCTTCCTGCAGTTGGTAGCCGCAGTCGCAGCGCATGGAAAAGAGCGCATCGCCGGTCAAACATTCAGAATGTACCCGCCCCAGCACCGGCACATCGCCGGTCACATCACCCAACGTTAAGGCGATATGATCCTTGCCAGTGGCCTCATCTTCGAAGCCATGCATCGTAAAGGTTGCCCAGGGAGTGGGCAGTTGGGAAGCGGCAATAAAGCGAATGGTCACAGGTTACCTCGCTGACTGACCAAACCAGTTAACCACACCAGTGTTGGCAAAATGGGCAAGTATTCTAACAGGAAGCGGCGCCCGCCTCACGATGGCAACGCGGCTAAAGTTGGCTAATTAGGGGAGAAAAATTGGCCGGGTGCGACGATTTTTGCCACCGGTTACGCCGCCCTAGCGCCTATCTTCAAGTACAATTGCCCACATACGATTTCAAATACGATCCCAAGTACTGTTTCACGAACTGTTTCACGAACTGTTTCCAGTACGATGCGGGCAAATTTCTTAAGAGCAAGTATTTATGACCACCACACCGTTACAAAATGACCGTTTCCTTCGCGCATTAGCGCGCCAGCCCGTTGACCGCACACCTGTATGGATGATGCGCCAAGCGGGCCGCTACCTGCCGGAATACCGCGCCAGCCGTGCCGATGCGGGCAGCTTTATGGATTTGTGCCGTAATCATGATCTGGCCTGCGAAGTCACTATGCAGCCTTTAGAGCGCTATCCACTGGACGCCGCCATTCTGTTTTCTGACATTTTAACCATTCCGGATGCGATGGGCCTGGGGCTCTATTTTGAAACCGGCGAAGGTCCTAAATTTCGCAAAACCGTGCGCACCCAGGAAGAAGTCGCGGCACTGAGCGTGCCCGATGCCGAGCGCGATTTGGATTACGTGATGCGTGCGGTGTCGACCATTCGCCGCGAATTGAACGGCCGCATGCCGCTGATCGGTTTCTCCGGCAGCCCCTGGACGCTGGCGACTTATATGGTGGAGGGCGGTTCCAGCAAGGATTTCCGCCACCTGAAAACCATGCTTTACGATACGCCGGATACCATGCACCAGTTGCTGGATACACTGGCGCATGCGGTCACAGACTACCTGAATGCACAGATTCGCGCCGGTGCCCAGGCAGTGCAGATTTTTGATACCTGGGGCGGCGCACTTTCGACCCCTGCGTATCTGGAGTTCTCGCTGCGCTATATGGAGCAGATCGTTTCCGGACTGATCCGCGAACACGATGGCCGTCGTGTACCGGTGATTCTGTTCACCAAGAATGGCGGGCAGTGGCTTGAGCATATCGCCTGCGCCGGTGCCGATGCCCTGGGTATCGACTGGTCTACTGAGCTTTCCGATGCCCGCGCCCGCGTTGGCCATAAGGTCGCCCTGCAGGGCAATCTGGACCCCAACGTACTGTTTGCCCGCCCCTCGGCTATCCGCGCTGAAGTGGCCCGCGTGCTCGAAAGCTACGGCCACGGCCCTGGCCACGTATTTAACCTGGGCCACGGTATCAGCCAGTTTACTAACCCGGATAACGTCACCGCCTTTATGGAGGCGCTGCACGAGCTTAGCCCGCAATACCATCGGGATATTCCGACGCAACCCAACACAGCGCACTCAGGAGTCAATTGATGAGCGAATTACGCGACGACCAGTGGTTTACCGAAGTCTTTGATAGCCACGGCAGCGCCTTCTCGCTGAAAATCTCTGAAAAGCTGCTGGATGTGCAGAGCCAATACCAGCACCTGGAAGTCTACGCCACAGAGACTTACGGCAATCTGATGGTGCTGGATGGCTGTGTGATGCTGACTGATCGCGATAACTTCCTCTATCACGAGATGATTGCGCATCCGGCCCTGTTTACCCATCAAGACCCTAAACGGGTGGTGATTATCGGCGGTGGCGACTGTGGCACCTTAAAAGAGGTACTTCGTCATCCAGGCGTTGAGAAAGTCACCCAGATTGATATCGATGAAGAAGTGACGAAAGCTTCTGAGCGCTTCTTCCCCTCATTGGTAGAATCGAATAATGATCCGCGCGCTGAGCTGTTGTTCGCTGATGGCGTGAAGTGGGTAGACGATGCACCTGATGAGAGCATTGATGTATTGATTATCGACTCAACCGACCCGGTCGGCCCTGCGGAAGGGCTGTTTAAAACCGACTTTCTCAAGCGCTGCCACCGTATTTTGAAAAGCGGCGGCGTGATGGTACAGCAGAGCGAGTCACCGCTTTACCACACGGGTTCAATCATTCGTGAGCTACGCCACGATATGCTTGAAGCGGGTTTTGACAGCGTCGCCACACTGCCCTTCCCGCAGCCGGTGTACCCATCAGGCTGGTGGAGCGTAACACTGGCGGGTAAAGCCATTGATGTGAATGCGTTCCGCGAGCAGGCAGCCGCCAGCCACGAGCTGCCGCTTGAGTACTACAGCGTTGATGCCCATCGCGGCGCGCTCGCCCTTCCTCCGTTTATGCGCAAGGCATTCGCGGCCGAATAACCCCCCGTTCATCGCGTACTTTCTGTCACCGCCCACCTCAGCTTGCCCTATAAAGGTGCAAAGCGAGGTGGGTGGTAACATTTTTTGCACCTAGACGTTCGTCTCGAATCCATTGAGTAGCGTTGAAAAGCGCTGAATTCACGCCTGTACCCTTGCTGGCATCTTCCTTGCTAGGTTTAGTGACATGCTACGGCATGCATAACTATTTTAATGACGGTTTTTAATCACTTCGAGGGAAACTAAATGTTCAATAAAAAACATCTAGCGCTTCTGGCGTCCGCTGGTTCACTGAGCCTAGCGGGAATGGCGACTGCTCAAGCCGACACCTTAGAAGATACTATTGAGCGTGGTGCCGTTCAGTGTGGTGTGAGCGATGGTTTGCCGGGCTTCTCAGCACCGGATGACGACGGTAATTGGCAGGGTCTGGACGTTGATGTTTGCCGTGCAGTAGCGGCAGCAGTACTCGGCGATGCGGATGCGGTTAACTATATTTCTCTAAACGCCGTTGAGCGCTTCACCGCCCTGCAGTCTGGTGAGGTTGACTTACTTTCACGTAACACCACCTGGACCACTACCCGTGACACCACGCTGGGCCTTAACTTCACCGGCGTTAACTTCTACGACGGCCAAGGCTTCATGGTTTCCCGCGACCTGGGCATTACCGGTGCCGACGAGCTCGACGGTGCTTCTATCTGTATTCAGTCGGGCACCACGACTGAGCTGAACTTGGCTGACTACTTCCGTGCTAACAACATGGAATTCAACCCCATCGTATTTGATACCTCTGAGCAAACCGTGGGTGGTTATCAAGCTGGCCGCTGTGATGTTCTGACCTCTGATACCTCTCAGCTAGCTGCGCTTCGTATTCAGCTAGATGACCCTGAAGCCTCAATGATCCTGTCTGATGTTATCTCCAAAGAGCCGCTGGGTCCTGTTGTTCGTCAGGGCGACGATCTTTGGTTCAACATCGTTAAGTGGTCGCTGTTCGCTATGCTTAACGCTGAAGAGTACGGCGTTACCAGCGAAAACGCTGAAGAGATGCTGAACTCAGAAAATCCTGATGTTGCTCGCCTGCTGGGCCAAGACGGCAACTACGGGGAAGGCATGCAGTTGGAAGCAGACTGGGCTTACAACATCATTAGCCAAGTCGGCAACTACGCTGAAAGCTTTGAACGTAACGTGGGTATGGACTCTCCGCTTGAAATCGAGCGCGGTGTTAACGCCCTGTGGAACGACGGTGGCTTCCAGTACGCTCCCCCGATTCGCTAAGCGTCTCGCTTGACCCCGGCCCGCCACCCTCTTTACAGGTATCTGTTTCAAGGGCCTGGCGGGCCATCTGATTGACCTTCCGTATAGCGGAGACGCCATCCATGTCTGTAAGACCCAACATTCGCCCCGCCGGCCACAAGCCGCCGTTTTGGCGAGACCGCGCTAAGCGCGCACTTATTTTTCAAATCATTTTGGTCGCCGTTGTGGCGGCTTTCCTGATCTATATTATCGGCAATACCCAAGCCAACCTGAATGCCCGCGGCATCACCACAGGCTTTAGCTTTTTGGGCAACACAGCCGGCTTTGGTATTGGTCAAACCTTAATCGAGTACTCTTCCCAGAGTACCTACGGCCGCACCTTCGTGATTGGCTTGCTCAACACGCTGCTGGTCGGGGGGCTGGGGGTCATTGCCGCCTCGATTATCGGGTTTATCGTCGGTATTGCGCGGCTATCGCCCAATTGGTTGATCGCCAAGTTAGCCAACGCCTATATCGAAACCTTTCGTAATATCCCGCTGCTGCTGCAAATTTTCTTCTGGTACTTCGCGGTACTACGTACCTTACCCAGCGCTAGAGAGAGCATGGCGTTTGGCGAAGCCATTTTCCTGAACGTACGCGGGTTGTACTTGCCACAACCGCTGTTTGAATCAGGCTTTGGATTGATCCCTGCTACTTTTGTGGTAGCGATCATTGCCAGCATTGCGTTGGTCATCTGGAATAAGCGCCGCCACGAAGCGACCGGCAAACGCATACCGGTTTTCTGGATCTCGCTGGTGATTATTTTTGGCCTACCACTGCTGGTACTGGTGGCGACCGGCGTTCCGGTCACTTGGGAAATGCCGGTACTGCGTGGTTTTAACTTCGGTGGTGGTATTACTATCATTCCCGAATTTTTGGCCCTGTGGCTGGCGCTTTCCATTTATACCGCATCGTTTATTGCTGAGATTGTGCGCTCGGGCATTCAAGCGATTCCCCATGGCCAAACCGAAGCGGCCCAAGCACTTAGCTTGCCGCGAAAACTCGTTCTGCGTCTGGTGGTGATTCCTCAAGCCTTGCGCGTCATCATTCCGCCGCTGACCAGCCAATATCTCAACCTGATTAAAAACTCCTCTCTGGCCACCGCCATTGGTTACCCCGACCTGGTGTCGGTTTTTGCTGGCACCACGCTCAACCAGACCGGTCAAGCAATCGAAGTCATTGCCATGACCATGGCGGTCTATCTCATCATCAGCTTGCTGGTGTCCATGTTCATGAACTGGTTCAACGCTCGCGTTGCGCTGGTAGAACGCTAGGCCGGAGGCGACCCCATGATTCACAACAAAGAAACCATACCTCAGCGTCCGGCGCCTAAAGGCACGATCGGCCCGGTTGCCTGGCTACGGGGCAACCTGTTCAACGGTCCTATCAATAGTGTTTTCACGCTGTTGGGCCTGTACGTACTGTATCTGCTGGTGGTGCCAACCGTTCAGTGGGCGTTTATCGATGCCAACTGGGTGGGCGACAGCCGCGAAGACTGCACACGGGCGGGCGCCTGCTGGGTCTTCGTCAACGCGCGTTTCTCCCAGTTCATGTATGGCCTTTACCCAAGCGAAGAGTATTGGCGTGCCAACATCGTGTTTGCCATGTTTGCGGCCATTATTGCTTGGATGGTCATTCCTCGCCTGCCCTTTAAGCGCTGGATGGCCCTGTTTGCGCTGCTAATCTTCCCGGTCATCGCCTACGTGTTACTCCACGGCGGCTACTTTGACCTACCGCGTGTCTCGACCCACCGCTGGGGCGGCTTGATGCTGACCCTGCTCTTGGCCAGCGTAGGCATGATTGGCGCGCTACCGATTGGTATCGTGCTCGCCCTTGGGCGACGCTCGAACATGCCCATCGTCAAAACCTTCTGCGTGATTTTCATTGAGTTCTGGCGCGGTGTACCACTGATTACCATTCTGTTTATGGCCTCGGTGATGCTGCCGCTGTTCCTGCCTTCAGAAATCAGCGTGGATCGCCTGGTACGCGCCCTGATCGGCCTCACGCTGTTCCAAAGCGCCTACATGGCGGAGGTGATTCGCGGTGGTTTGCAGGCGATCCCCAAAGGCCAGGACGAAGCCGCCGCGGCGCTGGGAATGACGTACTGGAAGCGTATGGGGCTCATCGTCATGCCGCAGGCACTTAAGATGATGATTCCCGGTATCGTTAATACGTTTATCTCCCTGTTTAAAGACACCACCCTGGTGATGATCATCGGGCTGTTTGACCTGTTGGGCATTGTGCAAGCGGCGCTTTCCGACTCGCGCTGGCTGGGCTTCTCAATAGAGGGGTATGTATTTGCGGCGTTTGTGTTCTGGATTTTCTGTTTCAGCATGTCGCGCTACAGCCAGTACCTGGAACGCAAGCTTAATACCGGCCATAAGCACTGATGCCGCATCTCTTTACGATTTAAGTAGGATTTCAACATGACACAAGCAGCCACTAACACCTCTGACACCAGCACTTCTGACCTGATGGTCGAGATGCGCAACGTCAATAAGTGGTACGGCGATTTTCACGTACTGCGTGATATCTACCTTGAGGTAAAACGCGGCGAACGTATCGTGGTATGCGGCCCTTCGGGGTCGGGTAAATCCACGCTGATTCGCTGCATTAACCACCTTGAAGAGCACCAAAAAGGTGAAATTGTGGTGGGCGGTGTACCGCTGACCCAAGACGTTAAGCGTATAGAGCAGATTCGCCGCAGCGTGGGTATGGTGTTTCAGCACTTTAACCTGTTTCCTCACTTAACGGTGCTGGAAAACTGCTGTATCGCGCCAATGTGGGTTCAGAAGAAGCCCCGTAAAGAAGCCGAAGCGCTGGCCATGGAGTACCTTGAAAGGGTGCGCATTGCAGAGCAGGCCACCAAGTACCCCGGGCAGCTTTCGGGGGGCCAGCAGCAACGCGTGGCCATCGCCCGCTCACTGTGCATGCACCCTGACGTCATGCTGTTCGATGAGCCCACCTCCGCCCTCGATCCCGAGATGATCAAAGAGGTGCTCGACGTTATGGTGGAGCTTGCTGAAGAGGGCATGACCATGATCTGTGTCACCCACGAAATGGGCTTCGCCAAAAAGGTCGCTGACCGAGTGATTTTTATGGATCAGGGCCAAATCATTGAAGAAAACGCGCCTGAGCCGTTCTTCAATAACCCGCAGTCTGAGCGCACCCAGTTGTTCCTGAGCCAGATTCTGGGGCATTAACCCACAGCCCACCTGACAAAGCAGCTGTTGATAAGTACGTCATCATGGGCCTCATTTGAGGCCTATGATGGTTAACAGACTTTAAAAAACGGCTATCAAATAAAGGACAAAAGCATGATTGAAAAGCTGTTTATTGACCGCGCGCCACAGCCCATCGCACCGTTTTCTCATGCGTGCCGCGTAGGTGATCTGGTGTTTATCACTGGGCAAATGCCGACCGTGCCGGAAACCAACGAAATGCTGCTGGGCACTTTCACCGAGCAGACACACCGGGTGATGCAGAACCTGGCGATTGTGCTGGAAGAAGTCGGCAGCGCTTTTGAATATGTGGTGCAGTCTAGGGTGTTTATTACCAATATGGGCCATTTCGATGAAGTGAATAAGGTCTACGCGAGCTACTTTCCGCAGCCGCTACCTACCCGCACCTGCATTGGCGTAACCGGCTTAGCGGGCGGCGCCGATGTGGAAGTCGATATGATCGCCTGGATTCCGCCGTCGCAGCAATAAACCTTATCAATAGGCGTTATCACGGCTGCCAGTGTGCCACGACGCGATTGCGCCCCGCCGCTTTGGCGGCATAGAGCGCTTGGTCAGCCTGGGCAACGGCTACTGCCTGACTGTGGTCTAAATCACTGGTGAGCGCCAAAGGTGCTATTCCCACGCTGACGGTGAGTGTCACCATCGTCGGCGTTTGAGAATCACTCGCCGTCAGATAAAACGGCTGCTGGGCTATTCGTTGGCGGATACGCTCGCCCAGTTGGACGGCCTTTTGGTGCGATAAATCACCGGCTGTAACAGCAAACTCTTCACCACCAAGCCTTGCCAGACAATCCTCAGGTCGCAGGACATCATGGACGCGCTTTGCCATCTCCACCAATAGCTCATCCCCCGCAGGGTGGCCGTAGCGATCATTGATCTGTTTGAAGTAATCAATATCAATCATCAGCATATAATAGGCTGACACTTCAGAGCGCTCATTGAGTTGCACTAAGTGGTTAGCCAAGCCGCGCCTGTTGCGCGTGCCGGTCAAGGCGTCAAACTCGGCTGCCGCCCAGGCTTGCTCTTCGATTTTTTTGCGTTGGCTAATATCGATGGCTAGACCACCGATACGCGCCAAATAGCCATCATCGGTGTAGTAGCTTTCCATCACCAGTTCGTGCCAGCGCCATTGCCCAGATGCGACCCTGAGCTGAACATCAATACGACATTGGGTTTGCAGCCGCTGTTGGTACTCGCGAATCAAACCAAACACCCGTAATCGGTCGGCGGGCATGGCATGGGCCAGTAAGCGACGCAACGGGAGCCTAGCGTAATCGCCAGGATAACCCAGCGATAGCAGCAACGCCGAAGAGCACCAAGTGGCGCCGCTGCGAGTATTGATCTCCCAGGTGCCGCAGGCGGCGACCTGCTGCAGCAGATCAACCTGACGCTGCCTGCGGGTAAGCTGCTGTCGATAAATAGCCGAGGCGATCAGTTCAGCGCCGATCACTAGTGCCTGCAGCCCCGCTCCTTCCCAGTCAACTTCGCGTTCACAGTCGTCAAAGCCCAACGTGCCCCACCACTGGCCATCCACCATAATCGGAACGGCCACCATCGATTGAATCGATTGGCTTTCCAAATTGTCGCGCAGCGTTCCCAGACCCACCTTCGACGTAATACAGGTGTAGGATTCTCCGCGCTCACGGCGATTGACCATTTCCTCATACTCGGAATCGTCGATCAGCGTGGTAAAAAAGCGAAAGCGTTTTTGCGTTCGCTCACGATAGTGCGATGAAGACGCCCATTCAAAAACAAAATCCTGCAGGACACCGTCTGGGTTGCGCTCTATGGTTTGAAATATCCACACTCGATTGACACCCGATGCCTCCCCTAACGCCGCCAATAGCTGATCAACACCCTCACTCCAAAAGTGAGTATTGATTAGCGCACGGCTGCCCACGGCAAGGGCATTCAGCAAGCTCGGCGCATCCGGCGATAAAGGAGCAGGCATAGTAGCATCTCTTTACTTTTCTTAGAGACTACCACAAAGTTTTCTGCGGATTACACACCATGCCCATACAGAGTGATGCTAGCGGGTACTAACGGCGTTTGCTCACGATGGGTCGTCAGCGATTTCCCGGCCAGCGCCGTGAGCAGGATTTGCAGCGGGTCGCCGTGGCTTACCAACAGGATGATTTCACCTGCGTATTGCTGTTCTAGCCCTTCCATCACGGCGCTCATGCGCGCCGCTACTGAGCTAACGGCTTCCACCTGATGATGAGCGTGATCGGCATTAAGGCTGTCCAGTGCCCATACGTCAGGATAATGCGCATCAGTCTGCCCATCGAATTCGCCAAAATAACGCTCCCGCAGACGCTTATCTACTGCCATCTCAAGCTTAAAAGCGCTCGCCACCTGGGCAGCCGTTTGTGTCGTCCTTAAAAAATCTGAATGCACCACTTTGGTGGGCACAGGCCACCCCCACTCAGCCACCGCCTGGGCAAGCTGGCGCTCGCCGATCGCCGAGAGACCAAACTCGTTAATACCGCGCTCAGGGCTGCTGATAATTAGCCCCTGTTGGTTTGCTTGGCTGTGGCCGTGGCGCATTAATAAATAGCGATTGCGCCAATGGTCGGAGGGAGGTTGTAAAGTATTTGACATAAGTTTGTCACAAACCCTAGATTGAAGGTGTCTGCTTTCGAAAATAACCATCCTTCGCGCGGAATGTCCACTTACGAACTATTTTTCGTTTTCATAAGTGGCAAATCGCAGTGAAGAGAACAAAGCATTAACCATAGCAAGCACACAACAATAACCGTACAAACGAGGCATACCATGGCAACTTCGCTCTTCCGCAAGCGCCCGCTTGCAATGCTTACCGCCGCATCACTCCTTCCGCTCGCCCTGTTAACAACACCTGCTTTCGCTGAGTGTGAGCGGGGTGATTTGGCTGCCATTTATTGCGACGAAGATGGCGATATGGTCGCTGATCGTCCGTCTGACGAGTCTGAGTGGGTTAATCCCGATACGCTGATCTTTGCCTATACCCCGGTAGAAGATCCGGCCATTTATTCAGATATCTGGCAGCCCTTTATCGATCACTTGGCGGAAGTCACCGAGCGCGATGTGCGCTTCTTCGCGGTGCAGTCCAACGCGGCGCAGGTAGAAGCCATGCGCAGCGGGCGGCTGCATATTGCTGGGTTCTCTACCGGCCCCACACCGTTTGCGGTGAATTTGGCTGGTGCTGTGCCATTTGCATTGATGGGCTCTGATAGCGGCCAATTTGGTTATACCCTGCAGCTATTTACCCACGTCGATTCCGACATTCACGAGGTAGAAGACCTCAAAGGTAAGCGTGTCGCCCACACCTCGCCCACCTCCAACTCGGGGAACTTGGCCCCTCGCGCCCTGCTGCCTGAACTCGGCATTACGCCCGATGAAGATTACGAGGTGGTCTACTCGGGTAGCCACGATCAGTCCATGCTAGGTGTTGTGGCCCAAGACTATGACGCCGCTCCTGTGGCCTCTGAAGTCGTCGAGCGGATGGCCGCCCGCGGCCTTTACGATGAAGAGGACGTGCGGCTGATTTTTGAGTCCGACCGCTTCCCCACCACGTCTTACAACTACGCCCATAACCTGCACCCAGATCTGGTCAAAAAAATCGAAGAAGCCTTTTTCAGCTTTGATTTTGTCGGCACCGAGCTAGGAGAGGAGTTTGAAGGCGTCGAGAAATTTATTCCCATCAACTACCAGGATAACTGGAAGGTAATCCGCACCATTCAGGCGGCTAATGATGTGAGTTATACGCCAGAAAATCTGGAAGAGTAAACGTAACGCATCGCCTCCGGCGGTGCGGTTATTTTCTCGACGATGGAAGCGGACACATGCTGGAAATTACCAATCTGGTCAAACGTTATGGTCACGATGAAGCCGTGCTGAAAGGGCTTGACCTCAAGGTAAATGGGAACAGTGTTGTTTCTATCGTAGGCGCCTCGGGTGCAGGTAAAAGCACCATGCTGAGATGTATTAATCGCCTGGTCGAGCCCACCTCTGGCTCAATCAAACTCAACGGCAATGAGCTGGTGAACCTGAAAGGCGCTGAACTGCGCCGTGCTCGCCGCAAAATCGGCATGGTGTTCCAGGGCTTTAATCTGCTGAATCGTTTGACCGTGATGGAGAACGTGCTGGCCGGGCGGTTGGGTTACGTCAATCTCTATCAAGCGATATCGCGCCGCTATCCCCAGGCAGATATTGAACGTGCGTTTGTGCTGATGGAGCGGGTGGGAATCGCTCACTACGCCAACAAGCGCGCGGATGAGCTATCCGGCGGTGAGCGCCAGCGGGTAGGCGTGGTTCGTGCGCTAATGCAGGAACCTGAAGTCCTGCTGGCAGACGAACCAACGGCCTCTCTCGACCCACGCACCTCCGAGCAGATCATGATACTGCTGCAGAGCCTGGCCAGCGAGCTGTCGCTGCCGGTGCTCATTAATATCCACAACGTGGCACAGGCCAAAACCTATACCGAGCGCATTGTGGGTCTACGTCACGGCAAGATGATCTTTGATGGGTTGCCTGCCGACTTCAACAAAGACGCGCTAGACGCCATTTACGGCGGTATTGAAGCACCGGACGATGCGATCACCGAGAATCCAGCGGAGGAGCGCGCCCATGACTCCGCCTGACGCTACCACTGCCTCACCACGTACTTGGAAAAAGCCACCGTTTATCGCCAATCCGCTGCTGCGCTACTGTTTGATCATCGTCGCCATAGTCTATTTGGTGTGGGCGTTCGGCTCGCTACCGTTTAACTGGGCGCGCATCTCTGAAGGGTTGCCTCGCGCCGCGCGTATTTTTAGTGGCGGCTTCCCGCCCAATTTAGAGCGCTACGAGCTACTGCTGACAGGTTTTAAAGAGAGCTTTCAAATCGCCATTTTGGCCACATTGATGGGGGTTTTGCTCTCTATTCCTTTTGCCGTGATGGCGGCGCGCAATATCGCTCCAATGCCGATTTACATCATTGGCCGGGCAGTGATTATTGTCTCACGCAGCTTCCACCCGGTGATCGTGGCGATTCTGTTCGTCGCTGCTGTCGGCTTTGGTCCGCTGGCGGGCATCCTTACCCTCACGCTCTATTCGATTGGTTTTGTCGGCAAGCTGCTCGCCGAAGCGATCGAGGAAATTAACTGGGGGCAGGTTGAAGCGATGAAAGCCGCGGGAGCGGGCTATTTGGCGATTCTGTTTTATGCAGTTTTCCCACAGATCCTGCCCCGCCAGGTCGGCCTTTCCATGTACCAATTGGACAGCAACCTTCGTGCCTCAGCGGTGGTTGGAATCGTGGGGGCAGGCGGCATTGGCGGCACGCTCATGAACGCCTTTGGGCGCTACGATTACGATTTCGCCTTTGCGATTCTGCTCGTTATTATCGCGGTCATTTTGCTCAGCGAAGGTGTCAGCGGCTGGGTAAGGAAAAAAATATGGTAGATCACGCACAGCAGCTTGCCGACCGTGTTTGGCAACGTTACGACCGCAAGCAACGCCTTATTCGCTACGCCGTGCTCCTAGCCACCTTGATAGTAGTGGTCTGGACGGTACGCGATATTGATATTTTCTGGCCCTGGGTATGGGATGCGCCCAACCAAATCTCTGCGCTTGGGGGACGCATGTGGCCACCCAGTGCAGCGGGATTTAATGGCATTATCGCGGCGCTCATTGAGACCGTGCATATCGCCACCCTGGCGACCTTCTTAACCATCTTCTTGGCCTTACCGGTGGCCTATATTGCGGCCCAAAACACTACGCCAAACCGTGCCTGCTTGTGGCTGGGGCGTTTTATTCTCGTCTCCAGCCGTTCGGTAAACACCATTATCTGGGCGCTGCTGTTCGTGGCGATTTTTGGTCCTGGCGTGCTAGCAGGGATCCTCGCCATCGTGTTTCGCTCCATTGGCTTTATCGGCAAGTTAATGGGCGAGGCAATCGAGGAAATTGACCGTCGTCCGGTAGAAGCCATGGAAGCCACCGGGGCTTCCAAAGCCAAAGTGGTCGCCTACGCGATCGTGCCGCAGGTCATGCCCGCTTTTTTTGCCATCGTGATTCTGCGTTGGGACATCAATATTCGCGAATCGACAGTGCTTGGCTTAGTGGGTGCGGGTGGTATTGGTGTCATCCTGCAAGGAGCGATCGATACTTTTGCCTGGCCCACCGTAGCGACCATTTTGATTGCTATTATTGTGCTGGTGCTGATTGGCGAAGCCATCACTAGCTTGCTGCGCGGCAAAGTCCTGTAAGTGGCCTAAGCGTTTGACCTAGCGCCAAACGCTTGCCATGTTTAAAGGATCATCAACGACAAGGAGTATGCACAGCGATGACAACTTATATCGTGGTAGCCGACGCCGCTCGCGCGCGTATTTTTACCCGTGATTCGCTTAATCTTGCCGAAAAGGAAAGCCTAGTACATGCAGCAGGAAGACTTCATGAAGGCGATTTAATCACTGATCGCCGCGGCGCCGATGTGCATGAGTCAACATCCTCTACGTCACGCTCTTCTGGAGAAGAAAACGTTGCTTCACAGCACGAGAATGAACTGTTTGCTAAAGAGGTCGCGCAACACCTCTACAGTGCGCGGGTTAAGAATAGCCTGGAGAAGCTAATCATGGTCGCCCCACCTAAATTTTTAGGCCTGTTGCGTGACAAGCTTGATGGCCCGACCCAGAAACTGGTCATTCACTCCCTTTCGAAAGACCTAAGCAAAGCCTCACTAGCAGAAATTCAAACCGCCGTGAGCGACTTACGTTAGATGTATTAACTTTACAATCTCCTCGCTAGCCTAAAGTAGTGGTCGCTCTCGCCGATACTAAGAAGTTCTATCAACAGTGCCTCCCTGGGTACTGACATGCACTTCGACGTCGAGAGCGATCATGTTTTCCACCCTCCGAGCACGCATTCTACTAGCTGCGCTAGTAGTGATTACTCTTGCCCTGATGATTAACGGCATTGCCAGCTATACCACGGTAAAACACCATAATAATCAACAAATAACCCGTAATATAAGTGCCGTGGTTAAAGGTAATACGCAAGCTATCAACGAGTGGTTTAGCGCACGCTATACGATGCTGTCCAGTATGGAAGATGCGGTTAATAGCGATGACCCGCTTGCCGCGCTGCGCCAATTAGAGTCCTCAGGCAATTTCATGAGTACCTACATTGCCCACCCCTCTACGTCAGCCGCTATTTTTTCCGATGGCTGGGAGCCCCCTAGTGATTATGATCCTCGCCAGCGTCCCTGGTACCAAGACGCGGTAAGTGCAGGAGAAACCATTATTACTACCCCCTATGTAGATGCCCAAAGCGGTGGCCTTATCGTTACGTTTGCGCGCCCTTATTATCAAAACGAAAAGCTAGCAGCTGTGGTTGGGGCCGATATTGCCATCACTGATGTCATAGAGATTGTTAGCGGCATTGCACCGACAGACGCTAGCTTTGGTTTTCTTACTACGAATGACGGCACGCTCGTCGCTCACCCTGATGCTAACTTAACACTAGCCTGGATTTCTCATAGTACCTCAGCCAGTACCGCACTCAGGCTGTAACACCGCTAAACACCTACTGGCTCGACTTACATCGGCTACTTTTTAACCACTTTCCGGCGTTCAGACACAC
>NZ_JABWCV010000014.1 GCF_013371085.1 Vreelandella maris
GAAGTACACCTGGCTGCCCTTGAGTGCCTATCTCTCGTTTGAACGTCTACATGAAGAGGTACACCGCTTACTCGGTGGTTACGGAACTGATCACGCGATTAATTTTGAATAGGCACTTATTCAGCGGCTTTCATCAGGCCCCCTTTTAAATGCTGTCTGTTGCCAAAATGATTTGCGGCCCTCTTTTAGCGCCTGTGTACGGCTGATACCGATATCTTCGAGTAGCCGATCCTCGAGCGCCAGCAACTGGCGGCGGCTACGGCGATACTGGCGGTAGCTTTGTAACTGAAAGCGAAGCTGGGTCAGGCTAAAGCGTGGCATGGCGAATCCTCCGTGTTAAGTGCCCCACCAGATTACTCAGTGCTACTCCTTCGATACAGATATAGATATTATTATTTTAAGGATACAGATTGCTGTGTTATATCTCTGTATGGTCGCTTAAGAGTTCATCTGTATTGCTTTCAGGCTGGGGGTGGGAGGGTGTCATGACGCGCTACGAAGAGGTTGCTACCATTTTGCGGGAGCGTATAGAGCACGGTATTTACCGTGTGGGTGATCGCCTGCCCTCTATTCGTGCGGTTTGTCAGGAACTAGACGTCAGCATTTCGACGGCTCAGGAGGCCTATCGGCAACTGATGGACGTTGCATTGATCGAGTCTCGACCAAAATCCGGCTACTTCGTACTGCCAAGCCGGGCACCAGCGGTGCTGCCCTCCGTCTCTCGGCCAGCGCAGCGCCCATTGGATGTTTCCCAATGGGATCAGGTGCTTGAACTCGTCGCCACCCAGCGAGATGACGAGCGGCTGCTGCTTGGGCGTGGTGTACCGAATTTTGAGTACGAAACGCTGCGGCCGTTGTCGAAAATCCTCGCTGGCCTGCATCGCAGTAATGACCTGCACGGGTTCAACTACGACAAGCTAAGCGGTAGCCCTGAGCTGCGACAGCAGGTGGCGCGATTGGCCATTGCCTCGGGCTGCCTGCTGCACCCGGATGACATTGTGATTACCACCGGTTGCCAAGAGGCGCTGGCCATTTCCCTGCGCACCCTTACTCAGCCCGGCGATGTGGTGGCCGTTGACTCGCCCAGCTTTTACGGCACCATGCAGATCCTTAAAGCCAACGGCTTGAAAGCGCTGGAAATTCCCACCGACCCACAAACCGGTATCAGCCTGGAAGCCCTGGAGTTGGCGCTTGAGCAGTGGCCGATCCGCGCGATACAAATCACGCCGACCTACAACAACCCACTGGGCTACACCATGAGTGAGGCACGTAAACGGGCGCTGTTTCAGCTTGCCCAGCGTTTTGACGTGGCGATTATTGAAGACGATATCTACGGCGACTTATCATTTAGCCTGCCCAGGCCGCGCACCGTTAAATCCTTCGATGACGATGGTCGGGTGATGCTGTGCAGCGGCTTTTCCAAAACGGTAGGGCCTGGTTTGCGGGTGGGCTGGCTGGCGCCGGGCCGCTATCGCGATCAGGCGCTGCATATGAAGTATGTCTCTACCGGCGCCTCAGCCACGCTGCCGCAGCTGGCAGTGGCGGAGTTCGTCGCCAAAGGGCACTACGAGCGCCACGTCCGTTACGCCACCCGCCAGTATCAGCGCCAGCGCGATATCATGATCAGTTGGGTACAGCGCTACTTCCCCAAGGGTGCGGGCATCAGCTATCCCCAAGGCAGCTTTTTACTGTGGGTAGAGTTACCCGCTGCGGTGGATTGCGTGCGGCTCAACCAGCGCTTGGCGCAGCGTGCGATTCATGTGGCACCGGGCTCGCTGTTTTCGGCCTCGGGTAAATTTCGCCAGTGCCTGCGCCTGAACTATGCGTTTACGCTAACCCCTGAGATCGAAGCGGCCGTGCGCACGGTGGGCGAGTTTGCCACTGAGATGGTGGAAGAAGCGCAGGCGCATGAAGCCGTGCTGGGATGAGGATCGGTCACAAGCCTTACAAGGCGAGGTTGTCCTTGCGCACATCCAATTGCTCTAAGCGCTGGTTCAGGAGACCCGGAAAGCGGGCATACCAAGTTTGATTGAGCGGAGAGGGGTGAGGCAGCGGATAGAGTTGAAAGGTTTGTGCTTCGCCCCGGTCATCCTCTAGCGTTACTTCGATACTACTTTCAAACCGATCCTCGCGCTGCCAGAACGCCTCCAGGCGTGCACGCTCCTCCTTTGAGCGGCCGATACCGAACCATAGGAAAGCTTCGCGACCCAAGGTGATTAGGGTTCGCCCTTCCCAGCGGGAGATCAGGACTTCGTTCATCAGGCCGTGAAAGTGGCGCTTAACCTTCATGGACCACGCTTTATTGCCGACGGGCTTGTAAGGCACGGTGTTGATCCAGAAAAAGTGCTCTCCCACGGCGCGGGAGGCCTCGAAGTCGGGCATTTTCTCATCATAAAGGTGCTCATACAGCGCCTTTCTGACCAACTGCCCGCCAGTGCCGATAAAGGGCTCCCCATGGCGAACCTCGTCGCGCCCAGGGTCGCGTCCAAAAAAGCCAATGCGCTGGTTAGGCTTGCCAAGGCCGATGATGGGCTCCAGTGGGTCGCGCTCGAAGCGCTGGTAAACCTCGACATCGATTCCTTCGATTTCTGCCGCTAGCGCCCTGAATTGTTCCTGTTGCTGCGGGGTCAGTGACATCGTCCATGCTCCTTGCTGCTGTCGTTTGGCTAGTTCAATCAAACCACTCTTGCGCCGTACGCCATAAGCACATACCACCGAAGTACACAGAGGCCACGCCCCACCCCCATACGGCCCAGGCGGTGTGTGCAGGGCTGGAAAGTATCAGTGACGTTGCACACACGCACCATAGCAGTGTGACGGCGATATTGAGTGGCATGAACAAACGCACGCGAAAGGGGTGCAGAAACTTCATTTTAGTCACGGTGAGAATGGCGAGAACAACGATAGTGGCAAAGGTAATAAAAGGAGGTAAATCAATAATGTAAAAATAGGCGGCGGTGATGTTCCAGGCGGCTGGAAAGCCAACGAAGTAGTTGTCCTGGCTTTTCATATCGACATTGCAAAAACAGAACATCGACGACAGCAGAATAATGAACACTGAGAGCAGTGCAAAATAGGGCGGCAGTTCAATAAAGTAGTAGATAAAGAGGGCAGGAATAAAGGCCCAGGTCAGGTAATCAATGACCATATCGAGCGTTGAGCCATCGAAGTTGGGCAGTATCGTCTTCACTTCATACTTACGCGCCAGAGTGCCATCGATACCATCAATCATCATCGCAGCACCCAGCCAGAGGAGGCAGGCGACGGGATTATTATCGACCAGTGCAAGCAGTGCCATGGTGCCGAGTAGTACACCGCTGGCGGTGAATATATGCACACTCCAAGCTTTATATCGTGAGGTGCGGGATTCTGTATGCGAAGAGAATGATTGAACCACGTTGACCCCATTGGGAACGTGTTGTCCCCTTGCTGTTCGGTTTATTGATAAGCGTGTCAAAAACCATACCCTATCACTGTTTTTTTATATCGGTCGCTTAAATTGCTGCCGCGCCTGTGCAACCTGCACGCGGGTGATGCAGTTTAGCGAGTGGTCATTGATCAGCCCCATCGCCTGCATAAAGGCAAAAGCGGTTGTTGGGCCAACGAATTTCCAACCGCGCTTTTTTAACGCTTTGGATAGAGCGATGGATTCAGGCGAGGTGACCTGGGTTTGCGGCGGGGGGGAGGGAGTCGGCGTCTGGCTCGAAACGCCAGAAGAACGCGGCTAACGAGCCTTCATGTTCGACCATTTCTTGCGCTCTTAAAGCATTATTAATGACCGCTTCGATTTTTCCGCGATGGCGAATAATGCCTGCGTTCTGCAGCAATTGCTGCACATCGTCTTCGCCAAACCGGGCAACCTGATGAAAATCGAAATGGTGAAAAGCGGTGCGGAAGTTCTCGCGTTTATTGAGAATGGTGCGCCAACTCAACCCCGACTGAAAGCTCTCCAGGCACAGCTTTTCGAACAGCCGCTGGTCGTTAGTTACTGGAAAGCCCCACTCATTGTCATGGTAAGGCAAAAACTCCGCCGCGCCCCCACACCATAGGCAGCGGGGATGACCATCAGGGGCGATAAAGTCGGACATAGAGCATTTCCTTAGCAGGTGATAAAAGCTGTTTTCAGTTAGCAATTAGGTGTTAACTCACTATAACGTTATTGGCGTGATAGCAAACGAGCCTGGAGATGAGTATGACATTTGTTCGCCCTGCCACGATTAATGATCTTGATACGCTAACGGAGCTGCTAGATGGTTATCGGCAGTTCTACGCCCAGCCTAGTAATGTGGAGGCCGCTCGTGCCTTTTTGCGCCAACGATTTGGGCAGGCGGATTCACGCATCCTCGTTAATGAGGGTGGGGATGGTCAACTGACTGGCTTTGTGCAGCTTTATCCGGGCGTTTCCACAGTGGGTTTAAATGCACGCTGGACGCTAAATGATCTGTTTGTGTTGCCAGAGTGTCGTGATAAAGGCACCGGTAGGGCGCTAATGGAGGCTGCCGCACAACTTGCCCACGAGCATGGCGTAGCACGCTTGATATTAATGACGCAGGTAGAGAACGAGCGTGCCCAGCACCTTTATGAGTCATTGGGCTGGCAGCGTAATACGGCGTTTTATGGTTACTTGCTTGATGTGAAGTGAGTTAAGCAGTTCAGGCTCGGCACCTAGCCGAGCCTGAACCGCAGTGCATCAAGCCTCGCTTAGCTTGCGCGCTCTATGCAGGTTTTCCATCGTGTTCAGGCACGCCTGGGCGGCTTCTTTCCCTTTGGTAACAAAGTGTTGGGTGTAGAAGTCGTGATGCGTGGCGTGCTCATGGAAGTGGTGCGGTGTTAATACTGCAGAGATCACCGGCACTTGCGTGTCTAGCTGCACCCGCATCAAGCCATCAATCACCGCATGGGCGACAAAGTCGTGGCGATAAATACCGCCATCGACCACAAAGCCAGCCCCTACAATGGCACCATAGCGGCCACTTTGAGCGAGGATCTTGGCTTGCAAGGGAATTTCGTAAGCACCTGAAACGGTGAAGGTGTCTACTTGTTCGGCGTTAAGCCCACAGCGTTCTACTTCAGCAATAAAGGCTTCATAGGCCTTCTCGACGATATCCTGATGCCAGTGGCCTTGAATAAACGCGATGCGTTGAGACGTGGTGTGGGTAGAAAGTGTCAGCGGAAATGTCTGATTCATGGTCATTCTCTTGGCTAAGGTGTACCAGAATCAGGGCACGCGGAACCGGTCGTCAGGCAGCCGTAACAGTTGGCATCAGCCACTGTTAACGTTGCGTGTCTAAGGTGCCGTTCTCTTTCATCCGGACTATCACCGTCGGCTTCGGTTTCTCACCGAATCTGCTGACCTCAAGCAATTGCTTGCTTGAGCGCTCGCGGGCTTAGCGGCCTGGTTCAAAGGCCGTATCACCGCCGGTGGGGACTTTCACCCCGCCCTGAGAACTTTGCTGAATATCAGCCCAACCATTTTACGCTTATTCTAAAAGCCGAGCCAAGGCGGTGTGGTTATTTTGGCGGGTTCACGCTGCATGATGATCTCGCCGTGGCGCACCGAAAGCAGCACCTCGCCTTGATTGCGCAGCACGCTGTAATCATCTTCCCCCTCCAGCAGGTTGAAGCTGGCCGGTTTGCCCACCTCAATGCCGTAGCGTTCTTCGATGTTAAGCGTGCGAGCGCTATTGTCAGTAATCAGCGAAAGCGCCTGACTGAAATCCTGATAACCCATCATTTGGCAGATATGCAGGCCGAAATCCAACGTGCGTAAGAGCTTGCCATTTCCCAACGAATACCAGGGATCAAAAATGGAGTCTTCAGCAAAGCAGACGTTGATACCCGCTTCGTTGAGTTCCTTTACCCGTGTGACGCCGCGCCGTTTGGGGTAGGTGTCGAAGCGCCCTTGCAAATGAATACTTTCGGTGGGGCAAGAAACGAAATTAATGCCCGAGCGCTTGAGCAGCAGAAACAGCTTGGAGCAGTAGGCGTTATCGTAAGAGTGCATCGCCGTGGTGTGGCTTGCGGTCACGCGGCTGCCCAAATCATTAAATAGCGCTTCACAGGCCAGTACTTCAAGAAAGCGCGAATTGGGGTCGTCGATCTCGTCGCAGTGCACATCCACCAAGCGGTCGTACTTGATCGCGAGTTCGATCACTCGCTTCATGGACGCCACGCCCAGTTCACGGGTGTATTCGAAATGGGGGATGCCGCCCACGACGTCGGCACCGAATTCCAGCGCCTCCTCCATTAGCTTTTCTCCGCCGGGGTAGGAGAGCAGGCCGTCTTGCGGAAAGGCGACTACTTGAATATCGATTTTATCCTTCAGTTCATCCCGCAAGGTACACAGCGTTTTAAGGCCAATCAGGCTTGGGTCGCTGGTGTCAGCGTGGGTGCGCACGAACTGAACGCCGTTGCCGATTAATAAATTAAGCGTTTTCAGAGCGCGCTCGCGAATATCGGCTTCGGTGAGCATGGGTTTGCGCTCACCCCAGCGCTCAATGCCTTCAAACAGCGTGCCGCTTTGGTTCCAACTGGGCTCGCCCGCGGTAAGCGCTGCGTCTAAATGAATATGGGGCTCGATAAACGGCGCGCAGACGAGCTTAGCGCCTGCATCAATCTGCCCCACGCTTGCGGTTTGTGGCGCATCTTGTGCGGTGATGGCGGTGAACGTGCCGTTCTCAATTTCCAGCCGATAAAGCTCTGGGCGCTGGCGTAGACGGGCGTTAATGATCTGCATGGACATATGAAAAAGGGCTCACTTATTGTTTAGCGGGTGAAGGAAGCGTATCGCTCAGCGTAGCGTGGTTTAAACGCAGCAGCATGGCATAGCTGCCTGCTGCCACCGCGACCCCTACCAATGGCGGCAGTAACGGGGAAACGTAGGCAGCCCCGGCGCCCAGCGCATAGGCAGCCAGCCCTCTGCGGTTGAAGTCAGGCAGTTGAGCGATATCCAAAGCGGGGTAACAGCCTTTATGCTTGAGCCAGAAGTCCGCCATGATGACCCCACCCATGGGCGGAATAAACGTGCCGAGCAGTACCAGGAACGGAATAAGCAGGTTGTACATGCCGCCTACCGCGAGCACCGTCCCAATGGCCGCACCTGCTACGGTGACCAAGCGGCGCTTTTCAGTACGCAGCAAATTGCAGCCCGCCACCGCGAAGTTGTAAATAGTGTTGTCCTGTGTAGTCCAGATATTGAGAAACAGCATGAGTACGGCGATGGTGACAAAGCCCTGGGCAATCAGCACATCGACAATATCCGCCTGCTGGTAAATCATGGTGCCAAGCGCACCAGTAAGCACCATTAAACCGTTACCCACAAAAAACGCTGCCAGGGTCGCAATAACAGCAATTTTCGGCGTTTTGGCGAAGCGGCTCCAGTTAGTGGCTTGGGTGCCGCCGCTGATAAACGTGCCGATGATGATAGTGATCGCTGCCGCCACGCCCATACTTTCCGTAGGCGTTTGCTGGCTTAGTCCTGTAAATCCGCGCACATCCACCAACCCAGTGAACAGGCTAATCAGAATAAACAGCATCATGGCGGGGACGGCAACGCGCGAAAGCCAGTCCATGCCCTTATAACCAATCATCGCGGTGATACAAAAACCAAAACCAAAAAGCACCATTAAGGGGATTTCCAGCCATTCAGGCATCCCCGTGGTGCGTACTAATACCAGCGCGATGGTCGCTGTGCCCCAGGCGTACCAGCCAATCTGTGTAAAACCGAGGATAAAATCAGAAAGTTTGCTGCCCTTCTCGCCAAAACAGAAGCGCCCCATCAGCACCGAATTAAGCCCACTTTTGCAGGCGATATAAGCAAGGGCTGCCGCATACGTTCCTAGCAACAGGTTACCAATTAGTATGATCCAGAGCAGTTGGCCAATCGGAAACGCTTGGCCTAGCGAGCCACCGGCCCACATGGTCGCGGTAAAAAAGGTAAAGCCGAGCAGTACGGCTGACGTGGAGAGTAACCCTTTGCGGGCACGGGTAGGGACTTCGCTGAGCGGGTAATCAGATTGGTTCATGGCAGGCTCCGGTTGAAAACGGTTCTCTTGAAAATATAAGCAACCGGCATGCCAAGTTTGCTTTATTTATTAGGACTGTTTTCCACTAACAACCCGCGCATTAACGTTTCGACGATAGCGTCGCACTCCTCTGCTAGTGAGTACTGCTGTGGGTCTTGCAGCCAGTCAAAGCAGACGCCAATCAAAAAGCCATGAAACTGGCGGCGCGCGCTGGTGGGGGAGAGCCCCGCACGCAATTGGCCTGCCAGTTGTGTTTGTTCAAACAGACGTTCTACCTGAACTTCAGCGTGCTCTGAAAGGCGGGTGATCATGCTGATGCGCGGGTGATCATCTTCCAGTTTCTCGCAGCGGTGCAGCACGATGGTGGCTGCCCGCTGCAGCGGCAGGTCATGGCAGATGCCTGCCAGCGAGCGCTGGGCAATCTCGCGTAAACAGGCCCCTGGCGTTGCACCAAGGCGCTGGGTTGTATCATCCACGATTTCATCTAAAGGGATGCGTACCCGCTCCAAGAGCGCATTGAATACCGCTGCTTTATCTTCAAAGTGCCAATAAATGGCGCCCCTCGTCACGCCCGCCGCCTCGGCAATATGGGCCAGGGTCGTGCGCGATACACCCTGGGCTAAGAAGGTGGTCTCAGCCGCATCCAGGATCGTTTCTCGAGTGCGTTCAGCGTCGGCCTTACGACGGGACATAGCGCCTCCTCTTAATAGATTGGCCGTATTTTGGCACTGATCGATAGCAAAGTCGCCGGATGGTGATTAGTATACATTTCACTGACATTCATGAATGTCAGTGAAATGTATACTACGCCCCTTATTGCTTGAATTCAGGTTTGCATCGCTGCATTGATCGTCCTCAAGGAGCCTGCCGTGCCCGTTACTCTTCTTCGTTTCCTGCCCGCCGCACTGGTGCTGCTTATGCTGATGGGCTGCGATCAACCCCAGGCGCAGTCCACCGACACGGCCAGGCCGGTGAAATTGATGACCTTACAGTCGGCCAATGCTACTGCCCTGCGGCAATTCCCGGCGCGGGTAGAAGCCACCACCCGCAGCAATTTGTCATTTCGTATGGCAGGCGAGTTGCTGGAGCTCAATGTCAGCCCCGGACAGCGGGTGAGCGAGGGCGAGGTACTCGCTCGAATTGACAACCGTAACGCGCAAAGCGAACTCGATAGCGCCCGCTCGCGCCTGGAGCTTGCCAAGGCCAACCTGGAGCGCATGCGCTATACCCTCGAACGCGGGGCGGTCAGCCAATCCCGGTTTGATGAAGCAGAAAGCGAATGGCGGGCAGCCCGCGCAACGTTTGAACAGGCCGAAGAGCAGGTAACGCACACGCAACTGCGCGCCCCCTATGATGGCGTGATCGCTCAAGTGCCGGTGGATAACCGCCAGATTGTTCAGGTGCAGGAAACGGTGGCAGTGATTCAGCAGCCGGGCCAATTAGATGTGGTGTTTCATCTGCCCGAGCAAATTGTTCAGCGTATGCCGCGCAGCAACGGCACCCCCTTTGGGGATGAATTAGCGTATGAAGTACGCTTCGGAAATAGCGACAAACCCTATCTCGCCCAGTTAGCGTCCTATACCACGCAAGCCAGCGCGCAGAGCTTGGCTTATGAAGTCACGCTGACACTCCCTCAGCCCGACGATATCACCCTACTGGATGGTATGAGTGCCAACGTGCGACTGGATTTAAGTGCGCTGCAATCCGACCACGCTTCGCCGGTTTGGCACCTGCCGCCTGAAGCCGTGAGCTATGCGGGCGAAGACGCTAATCAAGCCTTGGTATGGCGCTATACCGGCTCAGAACATGTAGAAGCAGTGCCGGTGAGTGTTGGGCCATTAACGTCGAATGGGTTGGAAGTTAGCGGCGATTTGGCGGCGGGCGATCGTATCGTGGCGGCCGGTGCTCACCGTATAACGGCGGATACCAAGGTCACGCCGTGGGAAAAAGAGCAGGGGCTATAAGCATGGTCGACTACTTTTTACGCCACCGGGCGGCTAGTTATTTAATGACCGTAGTGCTGCTGGCGGGCGGTGCACTATCTTTTCTAGGTATGGGCCAACTGGAGTTCCCCGAATTCACTATTCGTAATGCCCTCATCACCACGCAATATCCAGGCGCGACACCCGAAGAGGTCGAGCAGGAAGTGACCTCTACGCTAGAGCAATCTATCCAAGAGATGTCGTCGATTAAGCGAGTGAGCTCGGTGAGCTCCGATGGCCTTTCGCAAATAACCGTTGAGCTGGAGAGTACGGTTCAGAACGAAGAGCTGGAGCAGCTGTGGGATTCGCTACGCCGCAAAGTTCAGGATGCCCAGGCCGCATTGCCGCCGGGCGCCAGTCAATCCCACGTTAATGACGATTTTGGCGATGTCTTTGGCTTTATGGTCAACCTGACCGGCGAAGGTTACAGCATGCCTGATCTGGCCGATCATGCCGACTTTCTCAAGCGCGAGCTGACCCTGGTGGAAGGCGTCGAGAAAGTCTCGCTGGGCGGTGAGCATGAAGAGCGCATCTACATCGAAGTCGACCGTGAGCGCCTGCGAGCGTTGAATATTCCGCTCAGCCGGCTGCAGCAATTGCTGGATACCCAGAATGCCGTGGCCGATGCAGGGCATCTCAAGCAGGATGGTCGCCGTTTTCGTATTACCCCAACCGGCAGCGCGGCGAATATCGATGACCTGCGCGCGCTAATCGTCAGCGAAGGTGACGGCGAGCTGGTGCGGCTGAGTGATATTGCCGATGTAAGCCGAGAGCTGACGGAGCAGCCCCAGCAGCTCTATCGTGATATGGGCAGGCCGGCCATCTCGATGGGCGTCTCGTTTGAAAGCGGTGTGAATGTTGTGGCGGTCGGTCAACAACTGCAGCAACGTCTGGACGAGCTTCAAGCCCGTACGCCGCTGGGCATGGAGCTGAATATCGTCTACAACCAGCCCCAAGTCGTGGATGACGCGGTCTCCGGCTTTCTGGTGAGCCTGATCCAGGCGGTGGCCATCGTGATCGTGGTGTTGATGCTGTTTATGGGCTGGCGCAGTGGTCTGTTGATGGGATTCATCCTGCTGATCACCATTATCGGCACCTTTATGCTGATGCGCTTTCATGGTCTGCAGCTGGAAAAGATCTCCCTTGGGGCGCTGATTATCGCCCTCGGTATGTTGGTGGATAATGCCATCGTGGTGACTGAAGGGATGCTGGTGGGCCTAAAGCGTGGTAGCTCGATTCGTGATTCGGCCCATCAGGTAGTGCGGCAAAACGCCTGGCCGTTGCTGGCCGCCACGCTGATTGCGATTGCTGCCTTTGCACCGATTGGTTTATCGCCAGACACCACCGGTGAATTTATCGGTTCACTGTTTTTTGTCCTGCTCTATTCGCTGCTGCTGAGCTGGATTACCGCGCTGACGTTAACGCCCTTCTACTTCAAGCTGTTTTTCCGCAACGTGGCACCCGGCGACGGTCAGGATGACCCCTATAGAGGCGTTGTCTATCGAGCGGTAGGCCGCGTCATCACTGCTGGCATCCGCTGGCGCTGGGTAACGCTGGTCTTAGTAGTGGCAGTATTGGCGGGCGCAGTGGTCGGTTTTGGTTCGGTCAAGAACGCCTTCTTCCCAGCCTCGAATACGCCGATCTTTTTTGTCGATTACCGCACCCCGGAAGGCACGGATATTCTTGAGACCCAGCGCCGTGTCAGCGAGCTGGAAGAGAGCGTGATGGAGATGCCGGGCATTCGCCACCTGACCACCACCGTGGGCGGCGGGGCCCAGCGCTTTACCCTCACCTACTCGCCGGAAGACCGCTATGCCAGCTACGCACAGCTGATTATCGAAACCGACGATAAAACCACTCAGCGTGAACGCATGGCCGACGTGGAGAAAGTGCTCAAGCGCGATCACAGCGATATTGACTATAAAATTGCCCCGCTGGAAGTCGGCCCCGCGCCGAAAGCCAAGCTGGAAGCGCGTTTCTACGGCAGCGACCCGGAAGTACTGCGCCAGCTGGGCGATCAGGTGGAGGCCATGTTCCGCGAGACGGCCAACATGACCAGCGTGCGCACCAGCTGGCGAAACCGGGTACAGGCGATCGAACCGGTATTCATGGAGGACACCGCCCGCCGGTTGGGTGTTACCCGCGAAGGCCTGGCCGCTACGCTCGCACTGAGTACCAGCGGCAGCCAGGTAGGCGTTTATCGCGATGGCAGCGACCTGATTCCCATGGTGGCGCGAGCGATTCCCGAGCAGCGTCACGATGTGGATAACCTGGGCTCGCTCAATGTCTGGAGCGAAGAGCAGGGCCGCTATATCACCGCCGACCAGGTGATCAGCGATATCACCACCCGGGCCGCGGATCCGCTGATCATGCGTCGTAACCGGGAACGCATGCTGGCAGTGTACGGTGAGCCGGACCCGTTAAGCGGGGTGACCGCCGCTAGCGTATTGGCGGAGATTCGCCCTCAGGTAGAAGCGCTGGAGCTTCCCCCCGGCTATCGCCTGGAGTGGGGCGGCGAGTTCGAGACCGCTGGCGAAGCGCAAAGCGGGCTGTTTTCCTCGCTGCCGCTGGGCATCGTGATGATGTTCATCCTTACCGTGGTGCTGTTCAATAACTTCCGCCAACCGTTGGCGATTTGGTCGCTGGTACCGTTGACGATTATCGGTGTTGTCGGCGCGCTGCTGCTCACCGGCTTGCCGTTCTCGTTCATGGCCTTGCTGGGCACGCTGAGCTTGATCGGCATGGTGATCAAAAATGCCATCGTGCTGGTGGAGGAGATCAACGTGCAATTGCCGCTGCATCAGGATCGCTATCATGCGGTAGTGCGCGCAGCGGTGAGCCGTGTACGTCCGGTATCGATGGCGGCGCTGACCACCATGCTGGGGATGATTCCGCTGATCAGCGATGCGTTCTTTGCCAGCATGGCGGTTGCTCTGATTGGTGGTCTGGGCGTTGCCACGCTGTTAACGCTGGTGGTGCTGCCAGTGGTCTACTGCGTGCTCTACCGGATCAAGATTCATGCGGATTAACCAGGGTTAATTCAGCGCCGCGGCGATCTCTTCAATCTGCAGGCGCAGGCTCTGTAGACCGCCGCCGGAGAGGTACCACAGCGCGGGTGTTAGCATAACGACCCGCGCGTTTTCGGCACCGGCGTCTGAAAGCGTTTGGCTCAGGCTGTCAGCGTCGCCGGGTTCATCGCCAATAGCCGCGCTGCGGTCAACCACCAACACGAACTCTGGATCAATTTCGGCAATGGCATCAGCAGAAAGCGGCGTAAAGGTGCGGGTGCCGCGGGTTTCGCTCGTTACGCTATCCGGCATTTCGAGTGTGTCTACGCCCAGCACGTCGTGCACGACCGGGTGCTGATTGAGCATCAGGTTACCGCCGTTATGGGTCACGACTAGCGTGCGAGGCGCATCGCTTAGCGCTTCGCGCTGGGACTCAATCTCGGCGTGCAGGATTTCAAGCGCCTCTTCCGCTTGGCTATCCGCGTCTAATTGGCCGGCCAGTTCGCGCACATTGGCGTCAAAAGCGGCCAAGTAGTCGTCACCTTGCAGGCTGGTGTTAAGTAGTGGTGCGATGTCGCCAAGCTCGGCTTCCCAATCGCCCTGGCGACCGGTGTAGAGAATCAGGCTAGGCTCGCTTGCGCTTATGGCGTCCATATCCGGCGAGCGCAGGCCGCCAATATCGGTGTATGTCTCTGCTGCGTACTGTTCCAGGTAGTTCGGCAAGCTGGCTTTTGGCACGCCCACCACCTGTTCGCTAAGGCCAAACGCATCCAGGGTGTCCAGGCTGCCTAGATCGAAGGTGGCTATACGCTGGTCGGCAGCGGCGCTGACAGCTGAAAACAGCAGCGTAGCGGTGGCAGTAGCGACGAGTGTTGTGGAGAGTGCTGTGGAGAGAAGCTTAGACATCATAGCCATTCCTTTTATGAGAAAATATTCTATATGCAATAATTTCTCATCATCGCAGCAAGCCGTGGCGTTGTCTCGTTTAGCATGAGGAACGGTGCGTTGCGGTAAACGCGACCGCCTCCTTCAAGGGAGGCGGCCGTTACAGTGATAACCGTGGGTGGTTAAGAGGCGACCCGGAAAGGGTTACGTGGGTCGTTATCCCAGGCCAGGAAGGGTTGACCTGTTTCTTGAGGCACCATGGTGATGCAGTTTTCCACTGGGCAGGTGATCTGGCACAGGTTGCAGCCTACACACTCCTCTTCAATCACCTCATAGCGGCGCGCGCCGTTCAGCTCGGTGAGCTTGGCAATCGACTGGTGGGAGGTATCCTCGCAGGCGATATAGCAGCGGCCGCACTCGATACACAAATCCTGATCTATCTTGGCGATCGTTTTGAAGTTGATATCCAGGTGTTTCCAGTCGGTGGTTTGCGGGATCGCCTTGCGGGAAAATGCCTCAATGGAGTCGTAGCCTTTTTCCGCCATCCAGCGGGAGAGGCCATCTTTTATCTCCTCCACAATGCGAAAGCCGTTAAGCATCGCGGCTGTGCACACCTGTACGCTGCCTGAACCGAGGGCGATAAATTCCGCCGCATCCCGCCAGGTGGAAATGCCGCCAATGCCGGAAATCGGCAGTGTAGGCGTGGCCGGGTCGCGGGCGATTTCCGCCACCATATTCATCGCAATAGGCTTCACGGCGCTGCCGCAGTAGCCGCCGTGGGTGCTTTGGTGGCCTACCGTGGGCTTGGCGACCATGTTGTCCAGGTCAATGCTGGTGATCGAGTTGATGGTGTTAATCAGCGACACCGCATCGGCGCCACCTCGCAAGGCTGCCTGGGCGCCTACGCGAATATCGGTGATATTCGGCGTGAGTTTTACAATCACTGGCTTCGAGTAGTGCTTTTTACACCAGTAGGTGACTTTCTCGATCAGGTCCGGGTTTTGGCCCACCGCCGCGCCCATGCCGCGCTCCGGCATGCCGTGGGGGCAACCTAAGTTGAGCTCGATGCCATCGGCACCGGTAGCTTCCACCAGCGGCAGAATGTAGGCCCAGGCTTCTTCATTACAGGGCACCATGATGGAAACGATCAGTGCCCGGTCAGGCCAATCCTTCTTCACCTGGGTGATCTCTTTAAGGTTGATCTCCAGCGAGCGATCGGTAATCAGCTCGATATTGTTAAAGCCGATCACCTCGCGGTTCTTGCCGTAGTGGGCGGAGTAGCGGGAGGAGACGTTCACCGCCGGTGGTTCTTCACCCAGGGTTTTCCATACCACCCCGCCCCAGCCCGCTTCGTAAGCGCGCACTACGTTGTAGGCTTTGTCGGTGGGCGGGGCAGAGGCTAACCAGAACGGGTTAGGGGCTTTGATACCGGCAAAGTTTACCGATAGATCAACGCCGTTCACCACGCTGTCGCCGCTGTTTTTCTTGCCTGGAAAAGAGAGGGTGTTGAAAGGCGTGGTGTTCATGCGGCCTCCTGCTGGGCGGCGAGCGCTTGATGAATGGCGTGAGCCGCCAGCTTGCCGTGCTGCACGGCTTGTACGGTGAGGTCCTGGCCGGGTTTCACACAGTCGCCTCCGGCGTAAACGTTGGGCAGTGAGGTTTGGAACATCTCATTGACGTGGATGCGCTCGCCGTCGCGGGCTAGCTCGGCAGCGGTGGCATCAGCGAGACTGGTGTTATCAAAACTTTGGCCTATGGCTTTGAAGATGGCGTCGGCGGCAATCTCAATCGTTTCGCCTGTCGACGTTAATTGGCCCGCTTGCTCAACGGTCTTGGCAAAGCGCATGCCCGCTACGCGGCCCTGGTCATCCAGCAAGATTTCATCGGGCTGCGCCCAGGTCACCATGTGTACACCGTTGGCTTTGGCGATCTCCTGCTCGTGGTCGGTGGCGGACATCGCCTCCACGCCGCGACGGTAGACCAGCGTCACCTCGGTGGCTCCCAGGCGAGCCATTTGCGTTGCCATATCGATCGCAGTATTGCCTGCACCAATCACAATGCAGCGTTTGGCCACGGTGAGGCTGCCCAGGTCATCGGTTTGACGCAGGGTTTTGATGTAATCCACTGCAGGCATCAGGCCCGGTGCATTCTCGCCGGTTAGGCCCAGGGCGCGGCTGGCACCCAGGCCTAAACCGAGAAACACGCTGTCATACTGCTGTTGCAGCGTGGAAAGCTCGAGGTTATACCCGAGCCGCTGGCCATACTGGAGGTCAATGCCGCCGACCTCCAGTAAAAACTCAACTTCCTTGCGGGCAAAGTCATCGGTCATTTTGTAGCGGGCGATGCCGTACTCGTTTAGCCCGCCGGGCTTTTGCTCCGCTTCAAAAACCGTCACTTGGTGGCCGAGCATCGCCAGTCGATGGGCGCAGGAGAGCCCCGCAGGCCCGGCACCCACCACAGCGATGTGGCGGCCAGTGCTGGCGGCGCGCTTAAAGGGGTGGCTCTCAAACTGCATATGGTCGGTGGCGTAGCGCTGTAGCAAGCCGATCAGCACAGGCTGACACTCGGCGTCGTGGTTGCGCACGCAGCTGCGCTCGCAGAGGATTTCGGTGGGGCATACGCGGGCGCAGCTGCCGCCTAGGATATTGGCTTCCAGAATGGTTTCCGCCGCGCCATTGATATTGTTTTCGCTGATTTGGCGAATAAAGCTAGGGATATCAATGTCCGACGGGCAGGCCTCGACGCAGGGCGCGTCATAGCAGTAGAGACAGCGCTGGCTTTCGATAATGGCCTGGCGCGGCGTCAGCGGTGGGTGAAGGTCGCTGAAATTATGCGCCAACGTCGCTGGGTCGTAGGTGCCGACCTCTTTTGCGCTGGGCAGGTGATCAAGTGAATGGGTCACGGTCGTTTCTCCATTGCTCTGTTCTTGATGAGGGCCGGGGTTAGCGCTTAACGGCCATTGGCGCATTCAGCTCGGCGCGCTTGGCGAGCAGCTCGAACACGCCGGGGTAGGCGGGGCGTTCCAAGTAGCGCCCTGCGCCGCGTTCGGCATGGAGTTCGCCGTCCCGCCATGTCCACTTGCCCTGGCTGATGGTGTGGCGAGCAATGCCGCGCACCGTTTTGCCCTCGAAAATGTTGAAATCGACATTTTGGTGGTGGGTTTTAGCGGAGATCGTGCGGGTGCCGTTAGGATCCCACACCACAATGTCGGCATCGGAACCCACCTGAATCGCCCCTTTACGTGGGTAGAGATTGAAGATCTTGGCGGTGTTGGTGGAGGTGACGGCGACGAACTCCTGGGGCGAGAGCTTGCCGGTATTCACACCTTCGTCCCACAGCACGGCGAGGCGGTCTTCTACACCCGCGGTGCCGTTAGGGATCTTAGTAAAGTCATCTTTCCCGGCGGCTTTCTGCTCTTCGCAGAAGCAACAGTGGTCGGTGGCGGTGGTTTGCAGATTGCCGGATTGCAGGCCGTGCCAAAGCGCTTCCTGATGGCCTTTGGGACGGAAGGGCGGGCTCATCACATGGGCGGCGGCAGTTGCCCAGTCGGGGTTTTGATAAACGCTGTCGTCGATTACCAGATGGCCCGCTAAGCACTCGCCAAACACCGGATGGCCCTGCTGTCGGGCGTAGGCGATTTCGTCCACCGCGTCCTTAGTGGAAACGTGTACCAAATAAACCGGTGCACCCAGGGTGCTGGCAATACGAATCGCCCGGCTGGCGGCTTCGCCTTCCACCTGAGGTGGTCGGGAAAGCGGATGCGCTTCTGGCCCGGTCATCCCCTGGGCGAGCAGCTTTTGCTGCATGTGGTAGACCAGCTCGCCGTTTTCCGCATGTACCGTGGGGATCGCCCCAAGCTCTAAACACCGCGAGAAACTCTCCACCAGGATATCGTCGGTGGCCATGATCGCGCCCTTGTAGGCCATAAAGTGCTTGAAGCTGTTGACCCCATGCTCCCGAACCAGCGTCCCCATCTCTTCTTTGACGCTCTCGTCCCACCAGGTAATGGCCACGTGGAAAGCGAAATCGGTGGCAGCTTTTTCGGCCCAGCCTTGCCAGGTGTTAAACGCTTCCAGCAGCGACTGGCCGGGGCTTGGGATCACGAAGTCGATGATGGTTGTCGTGCCGCCCGCCATGGCCGCGGCGGTGCCGGTGTAGAAATCTTCGCTGGCCACCGCGCCCATAAACGGCATCTGCATATGGGTGTGGGGGTCGATACCGCCGGGCATCACCAATTGGTGGCTGGCATCGACAATCTCGCAGCCTTCCGGCACGTCTAAATCGGTGCCAATGGCGTGGATTTTTCCATCGACGCAGAGCACGTCAGCGCGATAGGTGTCGGCGTGGGTGACGACGGTGCCGCCCTTGATCAATAAACTCATGATTCACTCCTGGGATAATTGACTGAGGGGCTTATTCGCCGTCGGTTAAGCGGGTGTAGGTTTCCGGGCGGCGGTCACGGAAGAACTGCCAGTTGTTGCGCACCTCGCGCACCATGTCTAAATCGATCTCGTGTACCAGCAGCTCGTCTTCCGTTTCGCTGGCCTGGGCTTCGATTTTGCCGCGTGGGTTAACGATGTAGCTGGAGCCGTAAAAGTCGCCGATATTCCAAGGCACTTCGCTGCCCACGCGGTTGATGGCAGCGATAAAGCAGCCGTTAGCGGCGGCCGAGGCGGGTTGTTCAAGCTCCCATAAATATTGGGATAGCCCGGCCACAGTCGCGGAGGGGTTGAAGATGACTTCGGCACCGTTAAGGGCCAGTGCTCGCCAGCCTTCAGGGAAGTGGCGGTCGTAGCAGATATACACGCCGATCTTGCCGTAGGCGGTATCGAACACCGGCCAGTTAGATTGGCCAGGCTTAAAGAAGAATTTTTCCCAAAAGCCAGCCACTTGGGGAATGTGTGTTTTGTGGTATTTGCCCAGATAGCTACCATCAGCGTCGAATACCGCTGCCGTGTTGTAGTAAACGCCGGTCTCGGTCTCTTCATAGATAGGGACGATGATCACCATGCGGTGCTCAGCCGCGAGCTTCTGCATCATCTGGCAGGTGGGGCCTTCCGGCACCCGCTCGGCAGCGGCGTACCATTTGCTGTCCTGGCTGGGGCAAAAGTAGGGTTGGTTGAATACTTCCTGGAAGCACAGTACTTGCACACCTTGTTCAGCGGCTTGTTTTATCAGCGGCAGATGCGCTTCGTTCATCGCGTCTCGAATAGCGGCGGGTTCCAGTTCGGTACTGGTTTTCAGGCCCATTTGAATCAGGCCGATTTTCATCTTCTGCATACAAAGCCCTCTCGTGTCATACGCACCAACCGTCTGCTAACGCATAACGGTGATTAACGGTCAGGTAAAACCATGTATTGCTAATATGGATTAGCAAATACGGCGGTCGCTTGGCGTGTAGTGACATCGGCTTAAAGCCAAATGTTTATTGTTATGAGTAAAAGTTGTCATATTTGACAGCTTTTTGAACATAGACCTTTACGTAGTCACTTTTCAAGGTTTTTTTATGGGGTGTGCGGCTATGTATTAACCAATTGATTTTATTTGTTTTTATTTTTTATGTGATCTTTTTTTGCTAATTTAGTGAGTGTTTGCACATATTTGGTGGTTTTTAAATTCTTTTAAAATCAGTGATTTGATTTTTTATTGGCTGGTTTGTGCACTTTTTATGGTGCTTTTATGGTGCAATATTTTTTTAACGAACTAAGGTTTTTAGTGGGTTTGCTATACATTGGCGAAAACAATAACAAGCGCGTAGTTAGTGACTGCCTATCTGTCGATCAAGTCAGCTTTTTGTTCAATAAGTTAACGATCCTGTCTTCAGTTTAGGCATGCTTATTGCTGCGACAAAAGCTGAACCCGTACATGCGGTCGGCAATGTCGCTGCTGAGGAGAATAAAATGACTGGCTCAAGAACCCAGATGGTAGACAGAGAGGGGTTGATTGAACTTAATGTTGGTGAGGACGTGCGCAATAGTCCCCGCTTCAATAAAGATATTGCACCTACCCAGGCAAGTGAGCGTACCTGGAGTAAGTGGAATATCGCGGCACTATGGGTGGGGATGTCGATCTGCGTGCCCACGTATACGCTGGGTGGGGTGCTAACCGCCTACTTCGGCTTGAGCGTGGGTGAGGCGCTCTTTGCCATCTTGCTCGCCAACGTGATCGTACTGATTCCACTGACGCTGAATGCCTTTCCCGGTACTAAGTTCGGGATTCCTTTTCCGGTGGTATTGCGCTCATCCTTCGGTATTTTGGGCTCGAATGTGCCGTGCCTAGTACGCGCGCTGGTGGGCTGCGGCTGGTTCGGTATTCAAACCATGTTTGGCGGCTTGGCCATTCACCTGCTGTTGTCGGAGCTAATTCCCGCCTGGGCTGCTTTGGGTGGCGTGGGGGAAGTGATCGGCTTTTTTGTTTTCGGCGCGATGAACCTGTATGTGGTCATTCGCGGAGCGGAGTCGATTAAGTGGCTGGAAACGCTGGCTGCACCGCTGCTGTTGGCCGTAGGCGTTGGCCTGATGATGTGGGCGTGGCCGCATATGTCGATGACCGAGCTGCTGGCTCAACCGCCATCGCGCCCTGAGGGGGCTTCCGTTTATGGTTATTTCTTTGCCGGTTTGACCGCCATGGTGGGTTTTTGGGCGACTCTCTCACTAAATATTCCTGACTTCAGCCGCTTTGCCAAAAGCCAAAAAGATCAAATTGCAGGCCAAATTATTGGTCTACCGCTGACGATGTTCTTCTTTGCTGCCCTTGGGGTCGTGCTAACCGCTGCGTCTGAATCGCTAGTAGGGCAAACCGTTGCAGATCCGGTGAGGTTAATCGGTTATATCGACAGCCCCTTCTGGGTCATTATGGCGATGTTATTGATCATTATTGCCACTATTTCGACCAACACCGCTTCTAATATCGTCTCCCCTACCAATGATTTTCAGAACATAGCGCCAAAAGTGATCAATCAGACGCGTGGCGTGCTGATAACCGGTGCGGTGGGAGTGCTGCTGATGGGCTATGACCTGTTACAGAAGGCGGGCATCATTCCTCCTGGAGTGTCTCTTGAGCAGATGTACTCCAATTGGCTGCTGGGTTACTCCAGTCTGTTAGGCCCCATTGCGGGCATTATGGCGGTGGACTACTTCCTGATTAAAAAGCAGCGCCTGGATGTGCCCAGCCTGTACCTGGATAGTCACGCCTATCCCGCGGTCAACATGGCCGGTTTTATCGCTTTCGGGGTTCCTGTCGTACTGACCTTACTGTCACTGTTAACCGGCACGATGAACTGGTTCTATGACTACGGCTGGTTCACTGGCTCCGCGCTGGGGGCGATTGTTTACTACGTCGCAAGCCAGGTATTGGCGTCATCTCCAAAGGCGGGGCCTGCGCCAGTGATGGCCAGCGAGGTGACAGAGCAATCCTGATCGGCTGTCGATGATAGTGGCTGTATGACAAAGCTCGGCAATTAGCCGAGCTTTGTCAGGCTTAGTCTCCCCCACTGATAAACCCCAAAAACGCATCCACCACGCGATTGGGGCGGCGGTCATGGCGGGTAATCAGTACAAACGGGATGCGGTAGTGCTGAGTAGCGGTGTGAAGCGCGCGCATCTTGCCTGCTGCCACCCACTGCTCGGCGACATGTTCGGGTAGAAAGCCCATAAAGCGTCCGGTCAAAATCAGAAAGGCGGCCCCTTCTCGGTCCGAGGCAGAAGCCTGTAGGTTGAGTGCTTCGTGGGCTTGGCGTGCAGCATCAGGTAGTGGGTAGCGCGGGCGAATCGCCGGGTGGCTGGCGATTTGTGCAAGGCTCAATGCCTCATCGGGCACGCTGAACAGTGGATGTTCGGCGGAGCAGTATAAGTAAGAGGGTTCGTCGTACAACAGCCGCGTTTCTAAACTGGTGGGCAAATTCACCGCAGGCACTACCCCCACATGCAGGTGACCATCCATCACGCCGCGAATCACCGCGTCCGATGGCTCCATATGAATATGGACCGTTACCTCGTGATGAGGGGCGGTGAGTGCTGCCAACGCATGGGTCACATCCATGGCGGGTAGCGTGACGAGGTTATCGGTAATACCGATATTCAATTCGCCTTTGATAGTGTGATGCAGCGCGTTAACGTCGCTTTTAAAGGTCTCCAGCGCCGTAAGCAGTGTTAGCCCTGCCTGATAAATCTCTTTCCCCTCTTCTGTTAGGCTGAATCCGCCGCGTCCTCGCTGACAGAGGGAAAACCCCAGCCGTCCCTCCAGGTCGTTCATATGCTGGCTAATGGCCGAGCGACTAATCCCCAAGGTGGTTTCCGAAGCGGTAAAACCGCCGCACTCAACGACCGTCTTAAAAATGCGGATCAGGCGTATTTCGTAGTCGCTCATTTGGCCTAGTGATGCCATAGCTGTCTCTTGATCAGGAAAAAGGGGTTTTTTTGCTGCATTGCGTTTAACAAAAAATTGATATACATCAAAAAAGCGAAGCGTCACTATCTGGCATTGCGCCCATAAAGTCGCGGTGGTGTATCTTCCACTGTTATTTTTACACTGTATCAGGTGCGCTTGCGCGACACTTGAATAAGGCCAATATTTGATGCGCTCCTCTCGCAGTGATGAGTTAGCCCACAAAACTCAAGCAGTGCCGATGTATCGCCGACAGCAGCGGCAAGCCATCGTCATATTTGCGTTGGCTCTGTGCGTCATGTTGCTGCTATTCGGTTGGTTATTGGAAGGGCAGTACCAGCAAGAGATACGCTCGGCTGAGTCTCGAGCCATTTCGCGTTCGAATGTAGTGGCCGAGTGGGCAAAGGGTATGCTGGGGCAGAGTGGGCAGGCACTTTTTACCTTGGCGGAGCGAGTGGAGAGTGTCGGAGGGGCGGGCCTCAATAATACGGCGAGCATACAGTATGCTTTAGAAAGTTTGACTGGCTATATGCCACTAATTGATGAGCTTGGCGTTCTCAATGCCCAAGGGCGTGTCTGGGTAAGTAGTAGCAATAACCGGCATGCGGGTCTTGATATTAGTGAGTCTGATTTTTTTCGCTCTTTCCAGCAAGGCAAGCAGCAAGAGCTGGTCACGCCGCTTTACTGGTCATCACAGAACCAGCAGTTCTACCTCTATCACGCTCGGCGGGTGAATGATGCAAGCGGTAATTTTAACGGTTTGGTGGTTGCTCGGCTGGTGCCGCAGACCCTGATCGAAGCGCTGCAGCAAATGCGCGTCTATGACGGCGAAAGCATGGCCTTGATAGACGCCAACCTCAAGTTAATTGCCCGCCATCCCATGCCCACAAACGGCGCTACCGTGGGCAGGCAAATTGAAGATTCTGCTACGCAACAGTGGCTCAAGACGCAAGAAGCGTCACAAACATTTACCGCGCTTTCATCCATTGATGGGCGGGAGCGCCTGTTCCATTTGCAGCGAGTCAGTCACTACCCGGTACTGGTGGCGGTGGGCGTGGATGTGCAGCGGTTATTAGCAGGTTGGCGCCAACGAACACTGGTGTTAACGGGCGTTATGGCGATCATTGCGCTGTTGGGAGCGTGGGGAGTGCGCCACTATTTGAACCGCCTCGCACTCTCTTATCAGTTGCAGACCCGTGAGATGCGGCTGGATGCGCTGATTAACTCCCTACAAGACCTGATTTTTGTATTTGATGGTGAGGGTCGGTTTCGCTTTATCCATGCCATCGAAAAGGACAAGCTACTCTTGGGTAGCCAGCAAGCGCTAGGATTGCACTATCAGCAGGTGTTGCCCCCCGCGTTGGCAAACACCTTTGACGCCATCTTTCATCAAGTTCAGCAAACCCGTCAGGTGGCGACGTTTGAATACCCGCTGATGCTAGGCCAACAGCAACGTTACTTTCATGCCACTGTTAGCCCCTTGGCAAGCAAAACAAAATACTTTGAAGGAGTGCTTTCTGTGACCCGCGATATTACCGACGCGAAGCAAGCCGAGGTTGAACTGCAAATCGCCGCTGCTGCATTCCAGGCGCATTTAGGCATTATGGTGACCGATGCGCGGGGCAATATCCTGAAGGTTAATGATACTTTTAAGCGTATTACCGGTTACAGCGATGAGGAGATGATTGGCAAAAACCCGCGTATGTTTAGTTCCGGCCACCATAACGCTGCGTTTTATCGTCGGCTGTGGCGTAGCGTTATGGCAACGGGTAACTGGGAAGGGGAGATCTGGAATCAGCGCAAAAACGGCGAGCTGTTTCCTGAATGGCTGACCATTAGCGCTGTGTATGGCCACGGCGGTGAATTGACCCACTACGTGGCGACCATGAGCGATATTAGTGAGCGTAAAGCGGCCGAGCAGGAGATCCACCAGCTTGCCTTTTATGACCCGTTAACCGGCTTTGCTAACCGTCGACTGTTTATTGATCGTATTGGTACAGCGTTAAAAGAGCTTAACCGCCATCAGCGCTGCGGCGCGTTAATCCTGATCGATATTGATAACTTTAATCATGTTAACGATACCCTAGGCCACCATGCGGGCGACCAGCTGTTGCAAAGTATTGCCCGGCGCTTTGGGCGAATGCTGCGAGATACCGACACCTTGGCAAGGTTGGGAAGCGACGAGTTTGCGGTGCTGATTGAAGGGATTGATGGTAGCCCACGGCAAACTCAGCAACTGGCTGAACATATCGCGTATAAGCTGCTGGCGGCGCTGGATGAGCCGATCAGCGTGGGGGAAGAGAGTGCGTTAGTCACCGCTAGCGTAGGTATTACGATCATCGCAGATAGCCAGCGCAGCGCAGACGACTATCTTCAACAGGGAGATATGGCACTTTCTCAAGCGAAAGCCAGCGGCCGACGAGCAGTGCGCTTTTTTGACCCTTCCATGCAGGCAAAACTGCTAGCTAAGGTAAAACTAGAGTCGGAGCTTCGCCAAGCGCTTGAGCATCAGCAATGGCGGCTGCATTACCAACCTCAGGTTGATCGTCTGGGTAGATTAATAGGCGTTGAAGCCCTACTGCGCTGGCAGCACCCTGAGCGTGGGTTAGTCTCGCCGGGCGAGTTTATACCGCTGCTAGAGAGCACAGGGCTGATTAATGATGTCGGAGAGTGGGTGCTGGAAGAGGCTTGCCAGCAGTTAGCCCAGTGGGCAGGTTCGCCGCTGCTGAATAGGCTCACGATTTCGGTGAACATCAGCCCACTACAATTCCGCGAGAACAACTTTCTGCAGCGGGTCGAGCAGGTATTTCAGCGCACTCAAGCGCCGCTAGAGCAGCTGAAATTAGAAGTCACTGAAACTCTGTTTGTAGAGGCGCGTGACGATGCACGCGATAAAATGCTCAGTCTAAAAGCCTTGGGCGTTCGTTTCTCGCTGGACGACTTCGGCACCGGCTACTCGTCGCTGGCTTACTTGGCCCAACTGCCGTTGGACCAGCTGAAAATTGACCAATCCTTTGTGCAGCAAGTGCTAGAGAGCAAAGCAAACGCGGCGATTGTGGAAAGTACCATTGCCCTGGCGAAGAGCTTAAACCTGGATGTGATTGCCGAGGGGGTGGAAGTGGAAGCGCAGCAGGCGTGGCTGATGGCCCATGGCTGTCACGCCTTTCAGGGCTATCTGTTCGGACGGCCGGTGTCCGTTAATGACATTGAAGCAGCCGTGCTAGCTCAGTCCTACGCTTGAGGCATGCAGCTTGATGAGTAACGCCGCGATCAGCGCGGCGTGCTCAAAGCTCTCGGGGGTAATCACCTCAAGCCGCGAGTCCTGCCGCCAAGCGCTGCTGGCAACGCTTAGGGCGCCATCCGAGCGGTTGAACCGTTTCCAGCCGTCGGTGGTGTGGAACACTCCCTTTACCCGCGCCGTAGTGGGCAGCTCGCTAACACAATGGGCAAGATGGTCTAGGTCGAAGCGCTCGGTAGGGTGCCAGCGCAGGCCTGTGCTGGTGTAACCCAGCGCATTGGCGGTTTGCTGTTGGGGCTGGCCAGGAGGGGGCGGAAAATCGAAAAAAGCGCCCTCTAGGCTAGGGCTGGCTGCCAGAGCCTGATGCTCGGCAGGCATCGCAGGCTGATCTTGTTGGCGCGCCTGGCCGCTGTCCAAGATGAGCGACACCGGCAGCACCCCTTCCTCAACGGTGTACACCCATTTACGGGCAGGCCATAGCGTGCCGATAAACTGCTGCGCTTGTTGATGCTGGGCTACGCTTGCCTGCTCGCCCATGGTGATAGCGATGGCGTCGGCCATATTTAGCTGGTCCTGAAACGTGTCGTGCTCGCGCACGCGGGCTTCATCTAGGCGGCGGGGATCAAGCGTAGCGATGATATCCTGCACTGCCACCACGTCTTGAAACGCCTCGCCGCGCAGTAAATCTAATAACCCCGCCGGATGGCCAAGGCCCGATGGCTCGATAATCACCCGATCGGGCTTGCTGCGCGCCAATAAATTGACCAGCGCCGCCTGAAGCACGAACGCTAGCTGGCAGCATAGGCAGCCGCCGGGCAAGCCTTTCACCACCACATCATCGCGCGCATCAAACATCGCCTGATCAATGCCGATCTGGCCAAATTCGTTGACCAGAATGGCCCATTTCTCACCCACAGGCTTTTGTTCAATCAGGCTGTGGATAAGCGTGGTTTTGCCGCTACCTAAAAAGCCGGTGACGATGTGAACGGGAACGCGTGAAGCGGCTGCCAACGGTTAACCTCCGGTCATGTTCATAAAGCGCACCACCTGCACGTCGCCATCGGTGGTGAAGTGGTGGCGTTCGGGCTTAAGCGGTAGGGCGTTAATAATGGCGGTTTTGAGCGCCTGCATATCGCCAGGATGGCGGCGCAATACGGCGCGCAGGTCTACCGAGTGCTCATTACCCAGGCAGAGCAGCAGGCGTCCTTCTACGGTAACCCGTACGCGATTGCAGCTATCGCAGAAATTATGGCTATGAGGCGAGATAAAGCCCACCCGACTGTCGCTGTCGGCCATTTTGAAGTAGCGCGACGGCCCCGGTGTGCTCTCCGTCGTGGGCATCAGCGGGTAGCGTGTTTCGATCAACGCCTGAACGTCGTCGCTGGAGTAGAAGGTCTCTGCCCGGGAGTGGTCCGACACATCGCCCAGCGGCATCTCTTCGATAAAGCTAATATCGAGGCCTTCCCGGCGGGCAAAAGTGACCAGTTCGATGACTTCGTCGTCATTACGCCCCTTCAAGATCACCGCGTTAAGCTTGATACGCTTAAAGCCTGCTTCCTGAGCGGCATGAATACCGTCGATGACTTTGGCTAAATCACCGGTGCGGGTGAGTTGCTTGAAGCGTTCGGCATCCAGCGAATCCAGGCTGATATTTAGCCGTCGTAAACCGCCGGCGTAAAGCTGCTTGGCGTGTTTGCGCAGGCTGGCGCCGTTGGTGGTCATGGTGAAATCGTTAAGGCCTGGCATCGAGCCGATTTCGTCGACCAACTGGGTGATATCACGGCGCACCAGCGGCTCACCCCCGGTCAGGCGAATTTTTTCCACGCCGAGTTCGGTAAAGGCGCGGGCGACCATAGCCAGCTCTTCCAGCGTGAGTACCTGGGCGCGGGGCAGGAACGTCATCTCCTCGCTCATGCAGTACACGCAGCGAAAATCGCAGCGATCGGTGACCGAGATACGCACATAGCTAATGCGCCGACCAAAGTCGTCGATCAGTTGCTGGTCAGTGTCTGGCTGGGCAGATCGCTGTGGATTAGCGTGTCGTTGCTCGGTCATAGCCATCCCGTAAGTGGTTGTATGCTGACTACCTCGCCTGATTGTGCGCCGTCTTGGTCATCAGCAAGCTCAATCAAACAGTTAGCAGCCACCATCGAGGTTAAAATGCCCGAACCCTGGGCGCCGGTACTGCGCACGTGTAGCTGTCCATTCTTATCAGTATGGTAAACGCCGCGAATAAAGTCAGTACGCTTTAAGCGACTTTTTAACAGGTTATCGGCGATCGCATGCAGGCGATAGGGTAGCGCCATGGGCTGCCCATGAAGGCGGGCCAGCAGCGGTGTCACAAACTGTCCAAAGGTTACCATGACAGCGACCGGGTTGCCGGGCAAACCGACAAATGGGGTGCGCGATTCGCCTAGCCAGCCGCAGGCCATGGGGCGCCCTGGGCGCAGTGCCACGCGCCAAAAAGCCAGGCGGCCCAGTTGTTCCAGTGCAGCGCGAGTGAAGTCGGCCTGACCCACTGACACGCCGCCGCTGGTAATCACTAAATCGCTCTGTTCGGCGGCTTGCTTTAGCGCCGTTTGGGTCGCGTTTAAGTCGTCCGGCAGAATGCCCAGATCGATCACCTCGGCCCCCTGCTCGGTGAGTAAGCCGATCAGCGTGAAGCGGTTAGCATCGTAAATGCCGGCCTTGGGTAGTGGTTCGCCGGGGGCCGTGACTTCATTGCCGGTGGAAAAAATCGCCACCCTGGGGCGCTGGCACACGGTAACCTGTGCGTAACCCAATGATGCTAACAGTCCCATTGAGGCGGCATCGAGCCGTGCTCCCGCAGGTAGCGCCGTGTCGCCAGTGGCAATATCTTCACCGGCCTGGCGAACATGTTGGCCGTGTTTGAGAAGCTCGGGCGACTCAATAATCACATGCGCAGGCTTATCATCTAACGGTTCGCGCAGCTGTTCACTCATCACCACGGTATCGGTGCCCGGCGGCAACGGGGCACCGGTGGTGATGCGCACACAGTGACCGGCAGGTACTAATTCGCTGCGATACTGCCCGGCCAACACCTCACCGGCCAGCGGCCAATGGGTTTGCTTGGCCCCAACACCTTCTTTAGCCAAGGCGAGCGCTACGCCATCCATGGCCGCATTGGTATTTTGCGGCACGTTAATGGGGGCCTGGATGGCCGCAGCCAACCGACGGCCGTGAGCCTGCGCTAGCGGAATCTGTTCGCTGCCCAGCGGGCGCTCAATCAAGGTGGTGAGTGCCTGGCGCGCTTCATCCACGCTAAGCATGCGCTCGCCAAGGTCAAAGCAGGAGAGCGTCATGTCGACACCTTCCCTGAGACGGCTGCCAGCAGACTTTCCAAACGCAACTTCTCTTCTTCGGTATTAAGGTTGGCAAACGCATCGGGGCAATCCGACATGTCGACCTTGCACCACGCATGGCGGGCGTACCAACGGTCAATCTTGCGTTCGCCTTCGGAAAGTGTAGCGGCCAAATCGTCCGCCAGCGAAGTGCGCAGCAGGGCAACCACTGGATGCAGCCGTTCGCCGTCAAAGGCCACGGCGATGTCATGATCGCCAACCCCAGCCACCATGCGCGCCACTAAATTGTCAGGCAGGGCGGGGGAGTCGCAGGGGGCGACCAGTAACCAAGGCGTTTTTGCCGCGCGTAGGCCGCTATAGATACCCATCAGTGGGCCTTTAAAGCCGCCTTCTTCATCGGCAATCACGCGATCGGCGAAGAAGCGGTAGGCGTCAGCATTGCGGTTGGCGTTAATCAGCAGTTCGGCTACTTGGCCTTCAAGGCGTTTTACGACATGGCCGACTAATGGCAGGCCCGCGAACGGCTCAAGCCCTTTATCCCGGCCACCCATTCTGCGCCCTTCGCCGCCTGCGAGAATCATGCCGGTGAGTTCGTGAGTGGGAATCATGAGCTTGCCTCTTTAGATGAACGGGCATGAGATGGTCGATTAGGTATCGCATCCAGCGCCAAGCGATTCTGCGTATTAATCGCTTGAAAGTGGCGGCCTTTGGCGCGGGCAATCAGCATCACGCCGAAGCGTTCAGCCAGCTCGACGCCTTTTTGGGTAACACCGGAGCGCGAGACCAGTACGCTAATGCCCATTTGCGCCACTTTGAGTACCATCTCAGATGTCAGGCGCCCTGTGGTATAGAAAATATCAGCATCGGCACTGTCGGCTTGTTGCAACCATTGGCGCCCGGCCAGGGTATCCACCGCGTTGTGCCGCCCTACGTCTTCAACAAAATCGAGCACCTCGGTTTGGCGGCAAAGCGCACAGCCGTGAACAGCGCCCGCGCTGCGGTAGGTCTCATTATAGGCGTTGAGATTTTGCAGCAGTTGATAGAGCGTGGACTGTGCTAACTGCGTATCGGGAAGCACCGTCAGGGCGGTTTGGTCGAGCAGTTTACCAAAGACCGTGCCCTGGCCGCAGCCGGTCGTCACCGTGCGGGTGCTTAAGCGCGCCTCTAAATCCTCGGGCAAGTGGCGTGTAATGACGACCGCTGCTTCTACTTCCCAATCGACCTGAACGGCGGCTAAGTCAGCCGCGGCACGCAGTAAACCTTGGTTACGTAGATAGCCCACCACTAGCGCTTCAGGGTCATCGCCGAGCGTCATCAGCGTGACGATTTCACGTTTGTTGAGATACACGGTGAGTGCCCGTTCAGCGGCGATGGCCTGCTGACGCGCATCGCCATATTCATCAACGATGCTGATCTCGGTGGTGGCCGGTAAGCGGGCTCGGCTTATCTGAAGGGCAGGCTGAAGGGCGGGCATGGTAATCCTCGCGAAATAGTTCTCGCAAAACGACAGGGTTGACGATGATGGCGCTGGGGATGCTTACTTGTCTACCCATTCAAGCGCTATCCTTATAGGTGCGTTTTTTCTAAGTGCTATTTTCTAGGTGCTATTTTTCCACATGTCATCCATGCAAGGTTCAGGGTTTTTAAAATATGAGCGATAACCTACGCCCTATCAGTATTACCTTGGTAGCTGAGCCCAAGCAGGTGAAGCGTTTTACACTGACGCAGTGGCGCATTGCTGAGATAACGCTGGGCGATCAGGGTGATAATGTCCTTAACCTGCAGCTGTCGATGACCGAGCGTGCTGCTTACCGCTTCAATCTAACCTCGACTACTCCGCGACTGTTTGTGCGTGCAGGCTTTACCGGACAAACACCCAAGCCGGATGCGATTTCCGCTAGTCAGGACGTTGCGGCTGGTTGGATGGATGGCGAGCAGCAGGTGCTAGAGGCACCTATGCCAATGGCCATTCAGGTCTGGCTTGAGAGTTATCTGGCACGCCATGGGGAAGCGCCACTGGAAATGCGCAAGAAAAAACGCAAAGGGGCTGGGCGCGCCAAAGACACGCCCTCCAAGGAGCAGCCGTAATGAGTCGCCTGGAACGCTGGTCGCGACTAAAGCGCCATGTTCAAAAAGAAGAGGACGCATCGGCGTCCTCTTCACCAGATTCTACGCCCGTTGATGAGGCATCTGTTGACCATGAGGCAGCGCTTCATAATGAGGCCGAGCAACCTAACGCTGAGAATGACCAATCTCTGGCAACGTCAGCCGAGGAGCCAGAACCCGGCAGTCTCGATCACACCTTGCCAGACCCTGACACGCTGGAAGCAGGCAGCGATTTTAGTGCGTATATGGCGCCGGGCGTTAGCGGCCCTTTACGCCGACAAGCATTGAAACGCCTATGGACCACCGGTAACTACAACGTACGCGATGGCTTGGACGACTACGACGCCGACTACAATAAGCTGTTGAAACCGATGGCGGCAGATCTCGCCGGTAAACTGCGCCGCTGGACGCATAAAGTGGAAGAGGCGCTTGATAAGCCAGTAGACGAGGGCCACACCGAGTCCCCGGCTGAAGTGGCAGCCAGTGAGCCATCGACAGCTGCTGACGAAGAGCACTCCGCACCTTGCACGGCCAGTAACAACGTTGTAAAAGAGCCTTCAGTAGACGACCAGTCTGATTATTTATCTGACACTCATACCAAACTATGACATTATTCCTTAGTACATAAAAATCAATAAGTTGAGCATTGATTTAGTTGCTAGCGTTGGCAGCGTTGACGGTAATTAAGTTGGCAAATATCAGCATTGCACATAGGCTGAACTTAGCTTCAACGTATTGTTATGCCACAATAGTTAAATATATAACTCAAAAATATAATAAGAATGATTCCCAGACCGTGAGAGCGCATGAACCAACGAATCCAACTGGCGTCGATAGACGACCAGCGCAATGCCGAGGCTCGGGAAACGGTACGCCGACGTATCTCGTGGCCAGCTAACCTAACGCCTGCCAATGTGACCTATCACAGCCGTGGTCATGCGCTGTTAATCGGTACCGAAGCCGACGTTTACCCTGCCGCTCGCGCTCTACAGGGGCGCGGCTTGGCATCGCTGACGTTACTTGTTACTAAGTCTGACGCGAACAGCCCAGGAAACGATACTGTCGATCCTCTCGGGGCTAGCGAACCGCTGGTCGCCCAGACGCTGACCCAGGGACAACTCAGCCAACTGCGTATCAATGGCTATCTAGGTGCCTTTAACGTTCAACTTGACGATGAAGATGCGCCGCTGGATATTGCTCGCGCACTGATTGAGCGTGACGGCTTTGACTTAATCCTCGATCTTGCTCCGGCTTCGCATACCCAGCGCTGGGAGCTGCCGCCTCCTGGCTATGTAGTGATGCAGTGGCAGGACGTTGAGCAGCGCAGCGATATTCTCGACGATTTTGTGGGGCTAGTGGGCGAATTCGATAAGCCGCGCTATTTCCAAGTCAACAGTGATTTATGTGCCCATTCCACCAGCGGCAACATTGGTTGTACCCGCTGTTTAGATGTTTGCCCGGCGGATGCCATCTCCAGCATTCAGGGGCGCATTGAGTCTAATATTGAGATTGATCCCTTCCTCTGCCAAGGCGTAGGCAGCTGCACCAGCGCTTGCCCTACGGGCGCTATCGAATTTCGTCTACCGGAAACGCGCCGCCAGCAAGACACCCTATCCGCTTGGCTGGCAGCCTACCGTGAGGCCGGTGGTCAGGTGCCGGTGCTGCGTTTTATTACCCATGACTCCCAAGATGCCGAGCGGGCTGCGGGTGTAGTGCCCGCAGGCCATATCATTGACGCACCGTTAGAAGAGCTGGGAGCTGCAGGCCACGACCAGTGGCTAACCGCCTTGGCTGCCGGTGCCGCTGAGGTGCGTATCCAACTGCACCCTGATATGCCTGCCCGCTTGAGTACCTTTTTGACCGATCAAGTCGCCCAGGCACATGCCTTGTTGGAAGCGCTGGGCCATGATCGCGCCCGTGTAACATTGATTGAGATAGCTGACCACGCCGCACGCGATGCGCTACCGGCGCTTACTCCACTGACTGAGGCGCCGCTTAGTCTACCTGAGCCCGAAAAGCGGGCACGCTTGAACCGCGTGCTGGCACGGTTAGCCGAGTTGGGTAACCCCAGTGATGAGCGGGTTGCTATGCCGGTGGGCGCTGCCTACGGCGCCATTCAGGTGGACCGCGATGCCTGCACGCTGTGCCACGCTTGCGTCAGCAACTGCCCAACCCCCGCGCTCAAGTCAGGTGGTAAAACCCCCGCGCTGAGTTTCCTTGAGGCGGATTGTGTGCAGTGCGGCTTGTGTGAACAAGCCTGCCCGGAAGATGCGATTACCCTGATGCCCGGCTTCCTGGCATCGGAGGCTCGCGAAACACGCCATATCTGTCACGAAGAAGCAGCCTTTGAATGCATCAACTGCGGCAAGCCGTTTGCTACTGTCAGCACGGTAGCTACTATTAAAGAAAAGCTGGCCAACCACCCCTACTTTGCTGGCGAAGCGATGATTCGTCTGGAAATGTGTGAAGACTGCCGCGTTAAGGATGTTTGGAAAACCATGATTCGCGATCCCGACGCGCAACTGAAGGTATAAGCCGATGACGGATGCACTGCCCACGCTGAAAGAAGCGGATGCGCTACGTGGCGATATTTACCGGCTATTGGCCACATTATTACGCCAGACTCCGGATGCCGAGTTGCTAGATTGGTTGGCTGAACTGGACATCGAACAAGACGGCAGCCGTTTGGCCGAGTGTTGGCATGCGCTGGCAGCCGCCGCCAAGAATACCGATGTTGAAAGACTGCAGCGTGCTCACTTCCGCCTCCTGGTCGGCGTCATTCAGGGTGAAGTGGTGCCATATGCTTCTTGGTACCGCAATGGCGAATTGATGGAAGCGGCGCTGGTGGCGCTGCGTCAGGATTTGAAAGTGCTCGGTTTTGTGCGCAGTGAACATACCCGTGACCCTGAAGATCACTTGGCGGCACTATGCGAAGTGATGGCAATGCTGATTGACTCAGCCAGTCACGAGCAGGCCTATTTCTTTAGCCAACATTTAGCCCCTTGGGCGGCCAGCTGTTTTGCCGACCTGGGGCAGGTAGACACCGCTTTCTATGCAGCGCTGGGGCAGTTGGGTGGCGCTTTTATGGAAAGTGAGGAGGCTCGCTTGAGTGTTGATGCGGGTCATACGCCGGTGCGTATTGTTGAGCCTTAACGCAGGCTCCATAAAAAAATCAGTAAAAATCAAAAAAACAGCATAAAAAGACCCGCTATAAAGGCATGCAAGAGGAGAAACCCATGCACCCGTCACACAATCCTGAGCGCCGCCGTTTTATGAAAACCGTTGGGTTGGGAACTGCCGCTGCTGGCGCTGCAGCGGCAGTCGGTCATGTCACCCTGGCACAGGCTGACACTGCCCCGGTGAAAAACGAAAAACAAACGGTTAACTACCGTGAGACCGACCACGTCCGCGCTTACTACGCCTCGTTGCGTGACTGACGGCGGAATGCCAGGAGATTTGCCATGCGTTTAACTCGCAAAACAGACACCCCCAAGGCCTCTGGACTGGGAATTTCCCGCCGTCAATTCCTCAAGCGCACCGGTGCAGCCACAGGCGGCGTGGCCGCTGTCGGCTTCATGGGCGCGCCGATGATGCAGCGCTCGGAAGCCGCGGACAAAACACCGGTACTGGACTCTCCGGTAGAGACCAAACGTACCATCTGCTCCCACTGTTCAGTGGGTTGTGGCGTTTATGCCGAAGTTCAAGAGGGTATTTGGACTAAGCAAGAACCCGCTTTTGATCACCCCATCAACCGCGGCGCACACTGCGCAAAAGGCGCTTCACTGCGCCAGCACGGGCACTCCACGCGGCGCCTTAAGTACCCGATGAAGCTGGTGGCTGGTGAGTGGGAGCGCATGAGCTGGGAAGACGCCATTAACGAAATCGGCGACAAACTGCTTGAGCTGCGCGAAGAGCACGGCCCGGACAGCGTTTACTGGTTGGGCTCTGCGAAGTTTAGTAACGAGCAAGCGTACTTGATGCGCAAGCTTGCATCGCTGTGGGGTACCAACAACACTGACCACCAGGCACGTATCTGTCACTCCACCACCGTGGCGGGCGTGGCGAACACCTGGGGTTACGGGGCGATGACCAACTCGCTCAACGACATGCATAACAGTAAGGCGATTCTGTTCATTGGCTCTAACCCCAGTGAAGCGCACCCGGTCGCGATGCAGCATATCTTGATCGCCAAAGAGCGTAATAATTGCGACATCATCGTTGCTGATCCGCGCTTTACCCGTACTGCCGCCAAAGCCAACAAATACGTGCGTCTACGTCCTGGCTCTGATGTGGCGTATATCTGGGGCCTGCTGTGGCACATTTTCGAGAATGGCTGGGAAGATAACGAGTACATCAACCAGCGCGTTTACGGGATGGACGAAGTGCGCGCCGAAGTCGCCAACTTCCCACCCAGCGTCGTCGAGGAAGTCACCGGCGTGCCCGAAGCCGAGATGTACGATGTCGCCAAGCGCCTCTCCGACAACCGGCCTGGCTGCGTGGTCTGGTGTATGGGCGGCACCCAACATACCACCGGCAACAACAACACCCGCGCTTACTGCATTCTGGAGCTGGCGTTGGGCAATATTGGTGTCGCTGGCGGCGGCGCCAACATCCTGCGTGGCCACGATAACGTGCAGGGTGCGACTGACCTTGGCCTTGGCTGTGACTCGCTGCCGGGCTACTACGGCTTGGCGGAAGGCGCATGGCAACACTGGGCGCAAGTATGGGATGTCGACTACGAGTGGATTAAAGGCCGCTATGACGATACCGAATACGCCGATGGTAAGCCCATGTACAGCCCCGGCATTACCGTGTCGCGCTGGGTTGATGGCGTGCTCGAAGACGACGAAAACATCTCTCAGCGCACCGCGCTGAAAGCGATGTTCTACTGGGGCCACGCGGTTAACTCCCAAACCCGCGGTGTGGAAATGCAAAAGGCGATGCAGAAGCTGGAAATGATGGTCATCGTTGACCCTTATCCCACCGTCGCTTCCGTCATGCATGACCGTACCGATGGTGTTTATTTGCTGCCAGCTGCCACCCAGTTTGAAACCACCGGCAGTGTCACCGCCACCAACCGCTCAATTCAGTGGCGAGACCGCGTGATTGAGCCGCTTTTTGAGTCTAAACCCGACCACGAAATCATGTACCTGTTTGCCCGCAAACTGGGCATTGGTAATGAGCTGGTGAAAAACTATCAGATGAACGGCGACGAGCCGTTGATCGACGATATTCTGCGCGAAATTAACAGCGGTATGTGGACGGTAGGCTATACCGGGCAAAGCCCCGAACGCCTCAAAGAGCACCAGAAAAACTGGCACACCTTCAGCTTTGAGAACTTGCGCGCAGAGGGTGGCCCGGCGGATGGTGACTACTACGGCTTGCCGTGGCCCTGCTGGGGCACGCCTGAGTTTAAACACCCGGGCTCGCCCAACCTTTACGATACCAGCGTTCCTGTAATGGAAGGCGGCATGGGCTTCCGCGCCCGTTTCGGTATCGAGCGTGACGGTGTCAACCTGTTGGCGGAAGGTTCAGCGCCTGTCGGCGGCGATATCGACGACGGCTACCCGGAGTTCAACGACCAACTGCTCAAGGATCTGGGTTGGTGGGACGACCTGACCGCCGAAGAGAAGCAGGCGGCGGAAGGCAAAAACTGGAAAACCGACCTCTCCGGCGGTATCCAGCGAGTCACGATTGAGCATGGCTGTGCACCTTACGGCAACGCCAAGGCCCGCGCCGTGGTCTGGACCTTCCCCGACCAAGTGCCTAAGCACCGTGAGCCGCTTTACACCACGCGCCGCGATCTGGTTGAACGCTTCCCTACCTGGGACGACTTCGACTCGATCATGCGCCTGCCGACCATGTACAAAACCATCCAGGATCGCGACAACACCGGCGAATATCCGATGATTCTCACCTCCGGACGTCTGGTTGAGTACGAAGGGGGCGGTGAAGAGACGCGCTCCATGTCGTGGCTTGCCGAGCTGCAGCAAGAGATGTTTGTCGAGATCAATCCGGCCGATGCCAACGACCTCAGTATCAAAGATGGTGATGATGTCTGGGTTGAAGGGGCTGAAGGGGGCCGTGTGAAAGTTAAAGCACTGGTCACGCCTCGCGTTGATCGTAACGTCGCATTCATGCCGTTCCACTTTGGCGGCATGTTCCAGGGCGAAAGCCTGCGCGACCGTTACCCGGATGGGTCTGACCCGTACATCATCGGTGAAGCGGCTAACACCGCCACCACCTACGGCTACGACCCGGTGACACTAATGCAAGAGACTAAGTGCACCATTTGCCGCATTGAGCGCGCCTGAATCTAGAAAACTTGAGTCTAGAAAACTGAGTTTAGAACAAAAGACGCGATCGACCTGACAGCACGACGGTGCGGGAGCCATCCCGCACCGGCATGAGGAGAACAACATGGCTCAAATGAAATTTATGTGTGACGCAGAACGCTGCATTGAATGCAACGGCTGCGTCACCGCCTGTAAAAATGCCAACGATGTCGAATGGGGCATTCAGCGCCGCCGCGTGGTTACGCTCAACGACGGCGAAGCGGATGAAATGTCCATTTCCGTCGCTTGTATGCACTGTGACGACGCCCCCTGCATGGCGGTGTGCCCCACCGACTGCTTCTACAAGACCGATGACGGCATCGTGCTGCACGATAAAGACCTCTGCATCGGTTGTGGCTACTGCCTCTACGCCTGCCCGTTTGGTGCCCCGCAGTTTCCCCAGCAGGATGCGTTCGGCGAGCGCGGCAAGATGGACAAATGTACCTTCTGCGCGGGCGGCCCGGCCGAAAGCAAAGAAGAAGAGTACGAGAAGTACGGTTCCAACCGCATTGCCGAAGGCAAACTACCGCTATGTGCAGAAATGTGCTCTACCAAAGCGCTGCTTGCTGGTGATGCCCAAGACGTTGCCGATATTTTCCGCCAGCGCGTTGTACACCGTGGCCATAAAGATGGCGCCTGGTCCAACAATCCCCAGGCCAGCGCCGACAACCTAGCCTATGATGCTGCCCATAAAGGGTAAGGAGGCGTGTCATGAACCTGTTGACTGCACAGGCACCCGGTGGGGTGCCAAGCTCAGGTAAAGGGCTCGCCCTGGGCATTTGGCGTTTTATATTGGTGGCGCTTGCTTTGGTGCTAAGCCTAGGCTTTACGCAAGTGGCAGTAGCTCAAGCAGACCCTGATCGCGAAATGACCACCGCTGCCCCCGGCATTACCGCTGACCAGTGGCGTCAGGTGCGTAGTGGTGAGACTGGCCCCAACTACCGCGACTCGCGCTATGAAAGCGACTACAGCCTGATCAACTCAAGCGGTGAAACCTGGCGGGAGATTCGTAACCGCTGGGTATCGCCGTTTGGATTGATTGCGGTATTTGGCATGGCCGCGCTGATCGCCCTATTCTACTTCATTGTGGGCCGTAAGGAGCTTGAAGCACCGCGCACGGGTCGGCTGCTGTTGCGCTGGACGCTGATGAAGCGCGCACTGCACTGGACGGTAGCGACGCTGTTTATCATTCTGGCACTGACCGGCATGACGCTACTGTTCGGCAAGTTCGTGTTCCGCCCCTTGTTTGGCGATGGGATTTGGGCGTGGATGATTGCGGCCACGAAAGTGCTGCACAACTACCTAGGGCCGATCTTTGGCATTCTGCTCGTCATACTGCTGGTTAGTTTGATTAAAGAGAACATTCCCAAAAAGCACGACTGGGTGTGGTTTAAGAAAGGCGGCGGCATGATTGGCAAAAAGCATGTAGATGCGGGTTTTGCCAACGGTGGGGAGAAGGCGTGGTACTGGATATTGGCGACGGTCGGTATTCTTGTCATCGCCAGTGGCTTTGTGCTCGACTTCCCCAACTTCAATCAGGGGCGCGACACCATGCAGTGGGCTAACATTATCCACGCAGTCGGTGCGCTAGGACTCACCGCCATCTCCTTAGGTCATATCTATATCGGCACGCTGGGTACTGAAGGTGCACTTGAGGGTATGACCACGGGCTACGTGGATGAAACCTGGGCCAAAGAGCATCACAACCTATGGTACGACGAGGTCAAAGACCAAACGCTATCCGAAGAAGAGGTGGCGGCGCGTAAGTCATCTGGCGGTAGCAGTGAACCGTCGGCAACGCGAACCAGTTGATACGTGCTTTATGGTAGCGAGGACACCGCCTTTTGGCGGTGTCTTTTGTTATGCTTCACCTTAAGTTCTTAAATAGCCAAATGTCATTTTAGGAGAGCAACGGTTATGTCAGCATTTGATGAGTTAGACCCAGCGACGCGCACTGAGCTGGAAGCCGCCGCATTTCGTCGCTTGCTTCAACACCTGGACGATAACAAGGATGTCCAGAATATCGATCTGATGATTCTGGCGGACTTTTGCCGTAACTGCTTATCTAAGTGGCTGGTGAGTGCCGCTGAGGCGCGGGATGAAAGCCTCAACTACGATGAGGCCCGTGAGTACGTTTACGGTATGCCTTATAGCGAGTGGAAAGAGCTTTATCAACCGGAAGCCACGCCAGAGCAAATGGCGGCTTGGGAAGCACACCACGCTAAGAAGAAAGCAGCCAAACAGGGGTGACGTCAATGAGCGAACCAATGGTGCCCCTCAACATAGCCGTATTGACGGTCTCTGACACGCGTAATGAAGAGACCGATCGCAGTGGGCAAGCCCTTGTGGAGCGCTTAACCAAGGCGGGCCACACGCTGGCTGAAAAGCGCATTGTGCCTGACGACGTTTACCGCATTCGTGCGGTAGTAGCGAACTGGATAGCCGACTCAACCGTGCAGGTGGTGATCACCACTGGCGGTACCGGCTTTACTGGTCGCGACTCTACGCCTGAAGCTATCTCTGTGCTGCTGGATAAGCATATCGAAGGCTTTGGTGAGCGCTTTCGCCAGCTAAGCGGTGACGAGATCGGCAGCTCCACTATCCAAAGCCGTTGCCTTGGTGGCTTAGCCAACGCCACGGTGGTGTTCTGCCTACCGGGCTCAACCGGCGCCTGCCGCACCGGCTGGGACGGCATTTTGGCTGAGCAGTTGGATAGCCGTCACAAACCTTGCAACTTCGCCAACCTGGTCATCCCAGGCCGGGGGCAACATGGCTGATTTGCAGCCGATTTCAGCCGCGCTTGAAGCGCTATTGGCAGATGTGAGCGCACTAAAAGCAGAGAGCGTTCCACTGGAAGCCGCCGCCGGGCGTGTGCTGGCCGAAGCAGTGACAGCACAGCTGGATGTGCCGCCGTTTGATAACAGCGCGATGGACGGCTACGCCTTACGCGCCGCCGATGCAGGGCAGTGGCTATCCGTGAGTCAACGCATTGCGGCTGGTACGCAGGCTGAAGCGCTTGCGCCCGGCAGCTGTGCACGGATTTTTACTGGCGGCGAGATCCCTTCGGGGGCTGACTGCGTAGTGATGCAAGAGCGTGTGGAGGTTGATGGTGAGCGTGCGCTGATTCCTGCCGATATTCCAGTGGGTGATAACGTTCGCCGTAAAGGGCGTGACGTGCGCCAGGGCAGCATACTATTAGAAGCCGGTGAGCGGCTCGAAGCGGCGGCACTGGGCCACTTGGCGGGGCAAGGGGTTACCCACGTCAGTGTGCGTCGACGGCCCCGTGTGGCGCTGCTTTCGACCGGTGACGAGATCATTGATCCGGGCACGCCGCTCAAGCCGGGTCAGCTCTACAACTCCAACCGACCAATGCTTAAACGTCTGTTGGAGAACTTTGGCGCCGAGGTAGTAAGTACCGTTAGCGTGCCGGATGACTATGCCCGCACGGTGGCACTGTTAACGGCTGCCGCTGCTGAGGCAGATTTAGTCGTCACCACCGGCGGCGTGAGCGTGGGCGAAGAGGACCACGTTAAAGCTGCGCTGGAAGCGATTGGACAGCTTGATATGTGGAAACTGGCGATTCGGCCCGGTAAGCCGCTAGCACTCGGTCGCTTGCCTCGCGATGATGGCAGCCAGGCTCGGTTTGTTGGCTTGCCGGGTAATCCTGTCTCTGGGTTTGTGGGCGCCTGGCTTTTTTTGCGGCCTCTACTGGGCGCGATGCAGGGTTGTCCTGCGCTCGCAACGCTGCCAAACATTACCGCCAGCGCAGGGTTTGCCACGACTACCGGCCCGCGCGAGCATTATATGCGCGTGACGCTGAAATTTACGCCCCGCGGCGTGACGGCGATGGCCTTTGAGGATCAGAATTCTGGCGTGCTTTCATCGTGTATCAACGCGGACGCCTTCGCGGTGATTCCCCCCGATAGCGAAATCGCAGAAGGCGATGTGATTAGCTGCTTATGGCTGGCGGGCTAGGGCTGGTGGAGTAGGGCTTGTGAAGGCTAAGCTTGCCTGCATCCAGCAGTAGCACAAGTTGCTGCTGCTCAAAGGTGAAACCGCATAGCGCTGGCGAGAAGAGGCGGGACTGGAGCAGCTTAGGCAGTGGATAGAGCGTGCTGGCGGGCAGTTGCTGAAGCGAGATGTCTCCGTCCACGCCCAATTGCCAAGTGCTGGCGGTTTGGCCCTTGGCTGTTTGAGTATCGCGCAAGGTTAACCAGCGGCTAGGCTGGGGCTGATCGCTACTCTCGTCATAAAGCAGGGAGTGAGCGTTGGCAGTGCGCAATGCCGTAGGGTGATCCGTCATGGCGAGCACGTGACACGCTTCCATAGCAGCACGATAAGGTCCTACCCAAAATAGCACCAAGGTGACTTGGGCTTGCTCATGATGCTCGCGTTCCAGGGGCACCTTAACCCAACCCTTGCTGGTAGGCACTAAACAACGCCTCCGGGTCAAGTAGGGCCAGCGCTTGGCGTTCATCAATCTGCCATAACGCGCTGACGTAAGGAAGCAATGTACTGGAAAGCGTTTCGGGGGGTGGCTGTAGCAGGCTCTGGGCGACTTCACACACATCATCAAGCTGCTCTATCCGCACGCCGCTGCGAATACCCGATGCACTGACCAACAAAATCATGCCACTAGGCGTGCCTTCCGGTGTGGGTAAATCGAGCAGCGGCTGCAGATTTATTACCGACTCGATTTTGCCGCGCAGGTGCAGGACACCCTCGGTAGAAGCTGGTAAGCCCGGCACATAATAGACAGGCTGGTCGCTGGGTAAAATCTCACTCACTGCGCTACCGGGCAACGCAAAACGCTGGCCGTTAATACGAAATAACACTAGCTGCTGCGTGGGCTCATCAACATCTACTACGCTTTCGTCATCATGGTGGGCAGCTAACGCTTCTTCCAATGTCTGGGAGATCTGCTGCTGATCATTAGCGTGGCTGTCGCGGGAGGTTTCAGAATTCATCAGCTAACTCCGTACTCACCTGATTACGACCCAGCTCTTTAGCGCGGTAAAGTGCCTGGTCGGAGCTTAGGCGCAGCGACTCGGTCGACGGTTGCTCGGGAAAACTGCTAACACCCGCGCTGAACGTACAGCGAAAGCGAACATCACCGGCGTGAAAATCAACCAGTGCAAAGTCTTCACGTAAGCTTTCGATGAGCCTAGCAGCCTGCTCCCCACTAACGCCTTTCAGCAATACGACGAACTCTTCACCGCCGTAGCGGCCGATAATATCCGAGAGCCGCAAGCGACTTTTAAGCAGCCTTGCCAGGGTGATAATCACTTGATCACCCGCTAGGTGGCCATGGGTATCATTCACTTGCTTGAAATGATCAATATCAATCATGGCCATGGCGTGCTGGTTCTCTTCGCGGTGTGCCTGCGAGAGGGTTTTCGTGATCAGGTCGGTCGTCGTACTGTGGTTATAAAGCCCGGTCATGCTGTCGCGGGTCATTAGAGAACGCAGCAAGCGCAGGCGTTCTGCGCGCAGTCGCACGGCAGAGACGAGCTCTTCGGGTTGCACGGGTTTGGTAAGAAACGCTTCAACGCCGGCAGCCATGGCGGAAATCTGCTTTTGGCTATCGGTCTCGCTGGAGAGATAAATAATCGGTAGCCCAACGTGCTCTGGCTGCTGACGAATAATCGTTGCCAGTTCTTCACCCGAACACACGGGCATATACACATCGACCAGCACTAAATCAGGGCTAAAGCGTTCTAATGCATTGAGTGCATCGGCAGGGTGGTGCACCTGCTGCACAATCATGCTGGCTTCCTCAAGCAGCAAGGCGTGATAGGCAGCTACTTCGGGCTCATCATCGACAATAAGCACTTTCAGCGGTTCATCCGCCGCTGGGGCAGTGAGCTCATCCACGGCGAGCATCAGATCCAGCGGTTTCACCGGCTTGGTAAAGTAGCCACCGCAGCCAGCGCGAACGGCGCTAAGGCGCGAGTGAAAATCGCCATGGGCTGACAGCACGATAGCGGGAAGCGGCTCGCCGGTTAGCTTGTTCAAACTGGTTAAGGTTTCCGTACCGGCGGTTTGGCCTTGGGGGAAGTGTACATCCATAATCACCGCATCGGGACGGCGGGTGAGAACGGCATTAAAGAAGGTCCCTGTGTCAATAAACTGGACGACCTCATGGCCAAAACAGCGCAGATGATGAATAAGGTGACTGACCTGTTCTGGTTCGTCATCACATAAGTAAATAAGCCGCTGGCGTTTATTGCGTAGCGGCTCTGCTTGGTTGGTAAGCTCGAAGCTATTCACTGCCGCCAGGGCTTGCTGCTGGCCATGATGAGAACGCAAGTGCTGCTGCTCACGCTCCATCTGTTGTAGAAGCTGAGTGATATAGGTATCGATATCGCTGCGTGTGGGGCAGGAGATCAGGGCCGTTTCAGCTTGGTCGGCGAGCAGGGCTAACCGTTCAAAGCCCAGTGAGCGACCGGTGCCTTTTAGACTGTGAAAGAAACGGTGCAGCTCTGGCGCAAGCCGCGTCTGCTCTTCCTCCGAGTTACGGCTTTGCTGCCACTGCACAGCGGTTTGAGCTAAGCGGTGGGGCAGTTGCTCAATAAAGCGCTCACGAAGCTGGTTCAGCTTATCGTGCAGCGAGGGGGCGGGCTTAGACATCAAACTACCTGCGTGAGTGATCGAAAGCGGCGATCCATTCCATCCATTATTTCTTCCATCTTGCGTTACTTACTTGTTAAGCGCCTGTTTTATGGCGGTTTCCAGATTACTAGCCAGCTCTGCATCTTTGCTTAGACAAGCGTGGAGGCCTGGCGTCTGGCGCAGCTCATCATCTGGAGTATCTCCGGTGAGTAAGATAAACGGCAGGTCATTATCTTGCTCGCGGAGCATTGCCAACAGCGCTAACCCGCTAATCAAAGGCATATGCATGTCGCTAACAATCAGTGCGATATCACTGTGTGTGTCCAGTTGCTCGACGGCACCCATCGCATCAAAGGCCATTAAGGTTTCATAACCTTGTGATCCAATCAGTGCGGCCGTCATTTCCCCTGCAAGCGGATCGTCGTCTACGACCAGAATGTGCATCCCATAACCTCGTAATGATTGTTCTGTAAGTGATAGTCGCGGTTAGCCCAGCAGGGCTTGAAGTGTCTCTACCAAGTTGTTTTGGTCAAAGCTGCCCTTGACGATATAAGCGTCAGCGCCGACCTCAATGCCGCGCCGACGATCGGCCTCTTTTTCCCGCGAGGTGATAATAATAATGGGCCGATGACGGTAATCCTCATTTTCGCGCAGTCGGGCAGTCAGCGCAAAGCCATCCATCACCGGCATTTCCACATCGGTCAGTACCGCGTCAAACGGCTCAGCCAGTGCTTTGGCTAAGCCGTCACGGCCGTTTTCGGCAAGTGTCACATGATAGCCCCATGCTTCGAGGACATCTTTTTCTATTTCACGGGTATTCAGCGAGTCGTCGACCACCAAAATTCGCTGCGCACTGGTTGATGATGGGCGCTCAACGCTTGGATGCAGCACACTACGCCGGGTTGCCTCCAATAAAGCGGGTACGTGCAGCAGGCTCACCAGCGCATTGCGCCCCATGGACACCATCCCCGATACCAGCGGTAAATGGCGTAGATGCACAGGCAATGGCTTGATGACCATATCGCGTTCATCAATCAGTGAATCAATGATTAGGGCAAGTTTTTGATGACGTTGGTGAACGACAAGTAACAGAGTAGATCCATTATTTGAGGTGGTATTAGGCAGTTTAAGTAGCTGAGCCAAAGACACGACGGGCACAAATTCATTGCGTAAAATTAGCGTGCGCTGCCCAGCGGTATCAATAAAGGTATCTGTTGAACACTCGACGAGTTCCGATACGTAAGGCGCCGTCACCCCCAAAGTGACGCCAACGACACGGACCAGCAATACCCGCATCATCGCCAGCGAAAGCGGCAAACGTAGAGTGAAGCGTGTGCCACGGCCACTGACGCTTGCAAGCTGTAAATCACCGTTAAGCTCATCTACCACGGTGCGTTTTACCACGTCCATACCTACGCCGCGGCCAGAAAAGTCGGTAATCATACTTTTGGTAGAGAAGCCGGGCAGGAAAATAAGTTCTAGCGTTTCCTGTTCGCTGAGGGCATTCAACTGTTCTTCGCTGACCAGCTGCTTAGCGAGCGCTTTTTGGTGCACCGCGTCCAGCGCAATACCGGCGCCGTCATCATGCATCTCAATTACCACCCAGCCAGCGTCTTGTCTCGCTTCGATGACTAGCTGACCCCGAGGCGGCTTACCTGCCGCCTGGCGCTCGGCGGGGGGCTCCAAACCGTGGTCTAACGCATTACGCAGCAGGTGAATGAGCGGGTCAGACAGACGGTCAATCATTTGGCGATCAAGTTCAATCTCGCTGCCGCGTACACGGCAGTCGACCTGTTTGCCAAGAGACTGGGCTAATTCACGCGACATCTGCGCGAAAGGATCCAATACCACGCTGAGCGGCAGCATCCGCATTTGCAGGGCGCGATCATGCAGGTCGCTCATCAACGAATCATGCGTCAAAACGCTATCTTTCAGCTCCCGGTGAAAGGCTTGAAACGGCGACTGTTGGTCGGCAGGGAGTGTAGCGCTCAGCTCGCGCGCCTGATCTACGAGTGAGTGCAGGTGATGGTGGCCAGAAAGGACTTCGCCCATCAAACGAATCACGTCGTCCAGTCGGTTCAGGCGCACGCGTACCGTATCGCTAAGGCGTAATTCACTCTCCGCCACTGGCGTTGAGGGAGAGGTTGGCGCGGCGGCCGGTGCAACGGGAACGGGTGAACTAGGCTGAGTGGGCAGTTGGCCATGCGCTGCGTTTTCCAGCGCGCTGCATAGCGCCGCATTCGCCTCGGGTAGCTCTTCTCCCGTTGCTCCTTCGGCCAGCCGACCAACAAAGTCTGTCAGCTCATCAACCGCTTGGTTGAGCAAGCTTGTCATCTCAGACGTTATGGTGAGCGTGCCTTCGCGTAGGGCGCTGAGCAGTTCTTCGGTGCTATGCGCTAGTGCCGTGATGGGCACCAGTTTCAGCATGCGCGATGAGCCTTTCAGTGTATGTGCAGCGCGAAACAACTCGTTGATCTGCTCGCGATCAGCGTTACCCTGCTCCAAGGCATGAATCCCTTCGCGCAGGCGGGGTAAATGATCGGCAGCCTCCTCCACAAAGCGCTGTATAAAGCGGCGAATATCCAGCGCCATATTAACCCACTCCCTGTGCGTTGCTGGTCGTTGCCAGTGTAATGTTAAGCGCTTTTAAATAGCGCTCAGCTAAAAAGCGCGCATCGCCTGGTGGTAGCGGTGGGTCGATGGTCTCTAACCCGCCACTCGCGGTGGGCGCGGCTGTTAATAGACGAACGACGGCGGCATAGCAACGTTGTTGCTGTAAGGGCGCATCGGTCAGTTCGCCCTGGCGATAAAGTTCAGCTAAATAGAAGTGTGCAGGCCAGCACTCCGGGGCTGCATAAATAGCCCGTTTAAAGTAGTCGTAGGCGAGCTCAGGCTCGTGCTGCCAGCGAGAGACTAACCCGGCCAGTACCAGCGCATCGATTGACCACGGCTGTTGCTTAAGCAGGGCCTCAAGTAGCTTGGCGGCGTCATCAAAAGCGTTTTGATTGAGCAACCTATGGGCGGTGTGCAACTGGTGGGTGAGGCTGTCAGCTGGTTCACTTTGCGTTGCGAACTCCATTGACGTATGGGGGGGTAAGCCAGTGCCGCTGGCTAACCCTTCGCTCGCGTTCTCACTGACATCAGCACTGCCATTAGTCGAATTACCCATCGCGAGCAAAGGGGGCTGAGAGGAAGCGACTGGCATTGATATGGACTGCTCTGGATGACGAAAATAAAAAACTCCCTGGGCTTCGGTAAGTTCAAACACGCCTAGATCATTCCCCAGGGTTTCGGTGACCCCGCAGAGTAAAATGCCATTGGGCGCCAGTAACTGGCTGAGCTGCTGATGAATTTGACGCCGAGTCTGCTGATCAAAATAGATCGATACATTGCGAAATAGAATGACATCGAAAGGACCACCTGGGTGGGTCTCTGCGGCGTTTAATAGATTGAAGGAGTGAAAGGTAACCCATTGGCGCAGTGATTCGCGGAGCTTAAAGCGGCCCTGGTGAGGGCAAAAGTAACGCTCTTTAAAGGAGGTCGAGAGGGCGCGAAACGCCATGCCGCCATACACGGCTTGGCGGGCCTTAGCGAGAACTTGTTGATCAAGGTCGCCGCCTGAGATGTTAAATAGCGTTTTGGCTCGTTCTCCAAAGCACTCATATAGCATCATGGCGATGCTATAGGGCTCTTCGCCAGAAGAGCAGCCAGCACTGAAGATAGAGATGGGGCCATTTTCAGTGGCTAAACGCTCAGGGAGATAAGTGTCAATCAACCAGTTTAAGGCGTCTGGCTCGCGACAAAAGTACGTTTCGTTAACCGTCAGCTGACTGACAAAATGGTCAAATAGTGTCTGGTCTCGGGTTAAAAGCGCAAGTAACTGCGAGGTGTTAGTGAGTCCTGTGGCGGCTTGTAAACTGGCGACTGCCCGAAATAGCCGAGCTTCGGCTAAACCCTCCAGGTGTAATCCACAGCGTTGATATACCAGGGTTTTAAAAGCGGTAAAGGTGCTCATGCGAAAGGCTCCGGTCGGCCATGATGACCGAGTACCGCGCGTAAAAGCCGGTTAGGCAGGCTATCGAGCGGCAATTCATACTGAATGACGCCTGCTTTAACCGCTTCTTGATTCATGCCGTATATCACTGAACTGGCTTCATCTTGCGCAAAGGTGGTGCCGCCTGCCTGAGAGATCGCCCGCATGCCATTAACACCGTCACGCCCCATACCGGTCAAAATAATGCCAATCGCATCACCGCCATAGACTTCGGCGACGCTTTGCAGCAGTACATCGCAGCTGGGATGGTAAAGTGAGCTTTCGGGGCTGGGTTGAAGCTGGAAGCGATGACGTGGCGTCACGCATAAATCACTTTCTGATGGCGATAAGTAAATATGCCCAGGGCGCAATTGCTCGCCTTCCTGGCCGACACTGACTGGCAAGGCACACAGCGATGCCAGCCATTGGGCCATGCCGCCAATAAATCCATGACTGATGTGCTGAGCAATCACAATGGGTGCTGGAAAACCGTCGGGTAGTGTCCGCAGCACGCGTACTAATGCTTGTGGGCCGCCGGTAGAGCAAGCAATCGCGATAACGTGCTTAAAATCGCGGGGGACACCTCGCAGTGGCGTCATCAGTGTCGAGTGAAACGATGTTGTTGGTGAGGAAACCGTGCAACGCCGGCGCAAGCGAGTAATCACCGATACCCCCGCCAGTAGGCGAACCCGCTCTAACAGACGTTCGGCGTCTGCCTCATCCAGAGAGGGTTTTGGCATGACTTCTAGTGCGCCTACTTCTAGCGCGTGGTAGGCCGTTTGAGCATCGGAGCGGTCACTAATCACCAAAATCGGTACGCCTTTGGTGTACATGATCTCTTCGATGGCGCTTAGGCCATCCATCACCGGCATGTTGAGGTCCATGGTGATTAGCTGCGGCGCTAAACGTCTGGCCAGCTCAACAGCCTCACGGCCGTTAGTGGCTTCCCCGACGATGTCAATGTCACCGTCTCGGCTGAGAATATCGCGTAGCACGTCGCGGGCTACTTGGCTGTCGTCGGCAATGACTACCCGAATTACACTCATCCGATATCCTAATCAGCGGTTTTTTATTTATCGTTGTTAACTGTTTTTGCCTGAGCGATGGTGAACTCCTGCACCAGCGCGTTGAGTTCGGTCGACATATCAATCATGTCCTGGCTAATGTCGGTAATGCTGCGCACCGAGTGCGCATTACGAGAACTGGCCGTATCGATATCACGCAGTGCCATGACCACCTGGCTACTGGCGGTTTTTTGCTGCTGAGTAGAGAGTGATATCTGCTGTGCCGCGCTGCTGGTTTGGCTGGCCGCTTTGAGCAGCGCTTCCAGATCTTGTGCGGTGCTCATACTTGCCTCAACGCCTTGCTCAATAGAAGAGGCGCCTTTTTCAGACGCGACCACCAAACGATTGATTGCCGTCTGGATATCATCGGTATGCTTTTCAATTTCCTGGGTAGAGTCCGTCACACTGTCAGCTAAGCGGCGTATTTCATTGGCCACCACTGAAAAACGGCGTCCAGACTCGCCTGCGCTTGAGGCTTCCAGCGCGGCATTAAAGGCGATCAGTTTGGTCTGGGCTGCCAATGTGTTGATCAGTTCCATAACCTTATTAATCTGTTTGGATTTAGCTCCGAGGGTCATTATTTCGGCGAGGCTCTGCTCGCTGTCGCTACGGATATCCTGCATTTTCGACTGCAGAAGCTGCATAGCAGTGCTGCCTTTACGGCTACGCTCTAACGTTTGGTTGGCGACATCTACCACCGACTGGGAGTGATCGGCTATTTGGGTGGATGAGGTGGAAAGCTCTTCCATCGTTGAGGTGATTTCAGCCACCGACGACGCCATCTCTTCAACGGCCGCTGCCATGGTTTGGCTAGCTTCATGGTGAATATCACTACCGTGCACACCCGAAAGCCCTGCGGTTTTTGCCAAACGCTCCGCTACGTGTGTCAGCGCCTGGGAGTTCTTGGCTACCGCGGCAATAGCACGGGAGAGGCGCTCAAGCAGTTCGTTGGTTTGATCCGCTAAATCGCCCAGCTCCGCTTTGTCGTCGGTACTGACCCGCCGCGATAGATCCAAACTGTGAGTAATGTCTTTAAGCTGACCCTGAAAATCAATCAACGGGCGAATAAGTCTCCCCGTTAGCGGGTAGAGCACCAACAAACCTGCTAGCAAAATGAGCAGTCCTATACCGCTGGACGCCAGGAAGCGCTCGCGGGTAGACGCCAAGTACGCCTCTTTATTGACTTCAACCATGAGGTAGCGCTGCAATTCCGGTATCCAGCGTGTGCTGATCAGTAGGGTTTGGCCGTTGCGCTCAATCTCGTCTACTTTTAGCTGTTCGTCACGTTGCAGGCGCTGCGCTGCTTGTGGGGGTAGGGCCTTCGCTACGTCAACACTACTAATGGTTTCACCACTGTGAACGAGCATCTCACCTTCAGCACTCAGCAGAGAAGCGCGGCCATCGTCACCTAGCCGAAAGTCTTCAATAAGCATGGCCATGTCAGAAAGATCAAGCCCTGCGCCTGCCACTACCAGCGGTCGACCGTTGGCTGCATTTGCCACACTGCGGTAATTAACATATACAAAGGCTTCATCTGTTGAAAATGTATCGCTATCCAAATTCAACTCGTACATGGCATTACCTTCCGTGAAGCGGTAGTACCAGTCGTCTTCGTTACCCGGCGGTTGGATAATACGCTGAAGAAATTCACCGTCGCGCAATTGAAAATAGTAGCCCCTGCCCTGGTATTGAGCGGCAATAAAGAGCAGTTCCGTATCCAGCTGTGCCATCAAACGCGAGAGATAAGTCGTGATCTCGTCCTGGCGCTCTTGGGGCATGCCCTCCTGTACCCACTGCTCAACAAAGTAGCTGTTAGCGAGGCTCTCAGAAACGGCTAAGTCCTGACTGAGGCTGAGGTTGATATGGGCAGCAAGCCCTTCGATTTGAGCGGGCAGCTCATTATTTAGCAGGTTATCAAGCCGCGCCTGACTATGGGTTCGAGCCTGAAGGTAGAGCGCCAACAGCATTGCAAGCGCGAGCACCGTTCCAAAAGAGAGAAATAGCCGAAGCCGTAGGGGTAGATGTTTCCAGCGCGCCATCATATTCGCCGTTGCTCCAAAGTAAACGGTGTCCCTGAAGACGCGGCAAGACTCGCATCAACGCTGTTGGGTAACGCTCAGGGTAATAAAGGTGAAGAGGTGAGTGCTACTCTATTGATTAGATCGGCTCATTAGATCTGCTCTTTAGAGTAACCCCCAAATTAGTAACCTCGATTTCAGCTTTTTTCGGTAGAGATGTCCAGCGTTTGTCGGAGGGATTTAGTCTTTGCTTTTATACAATCGCGTGGGGCACAAAGCAGGAGGAGTCTTTGGTAATCCGACCAACGTCTTCGCGAATGCCCATGCCACAAGCGCGGTCACCCACGACCCAACTGCCAATCAATGCGTGATTGTTACCAAAGCGCGGCATAGGGTGATACGCCTGACGAATCCAGGGGCTGTCAGTGTAGGGGCCGTCTACTGCCTCGCGATGGCCGGTTGGTGTGATCAACTCAACGTTGCTGCCTTCTCGAGAGAAGAATGGCTTACGCACCCAGCCTGCTGGCAGCGGCGGGCTATTGGCATCCTCGAAAAACGCCGGTAGCAGGTTGGGGTGGCCCTCAAAGTGCTCCCATAGCAGCGGCAGAATTCCCTTATTAGAGAGAATCGCTTTCCAGGGCGGCTCAAACCAGTGGGTGTTTAGCTGCGGGATGTACTCGCCAAACGCATCGTCAGCCATCTCTTCCCAGGGGTAGAGCTTAAACAGGGCATGAATGGGCTGGTTATCCAGATCAACGAAATGCTCGGCACCGGGCCGCAGACCAATATCTTCGGTGTAGATAAATGGCGCTTTGAGCCCCGCTTGCACTGCGACATCCTGTAAGTAGTGCACGGTGGCGCGCTCTTCGGCGTTATCCTTGATACAGGAGAAGTAGAGCGTGCGCGCTTCAATGCGATCACCAAGGTGCGCCATGGCATTGATCAGTCGCTCTTGGATCGAGTTGTACTGGTCAGCATGGCGGGGAAGAATGCCTTGCTGGATCGCTTGCTCAAGCCACACCCACTGAAAAAAGCCCGCTTCGTAGAGCGAGGTAGGGGTGTCGTAGTTGAGCTCCAGCAGTTTCGCTGGGCCATCGCCAGAGTAGGCAAGATCCATTCGCCCGTAGAGATGCGGCTGACCCGACTTCCATGAGTTGTGGATGCTGTCCCACATATGTTCTGGCAGTGCTAAGCGCTGCATTAAGGCATTGGAGTGGCAGACTTTATCGACCAACTCCATACACATCTCGTGCACCGCTTCGGTAGGGCCTTCAATATCCCGCTCTACCTGCTCCATGGTGAACTGGTAGTAGGCGTCTTCTTTCCAGTAAGGCTCACCATCGATGGTATGAAAATGAAAGCCCAGCTCGTGAGCCAGGGCTTTCCAGTTGCTTCGTTCAGGGATATCGATTCGCAGCATGGTAGTATCCGATGAAGGCTAGGAGCCCCAGCCACCCCGGGCTGAAGAGCGTGAGCCAAATCCTCGACGCTGAGAGGTCGCTACCGAGTTACGCATGGCATCGTTTCGCTGGTTTACCCGCTGGGTCGCCTGATTAGTGGCCGTATTCCAGTTGCCCTGATTTTGCCGGTTGCGGTACACGGGCTCCTGGTAAACCCGTTCAAAAGAGCGGCCACGGTTGGTGTTGGACATCATGCTGCCCACCATATAACCCATCATGGCGGGCATGAACCAACTGCCACCAGTGCTCCCCGTCGCCGCTTGAGACTGCTCGTCGGTTGGCGCGGTACAAGCGCCTTCACCATTCTCAGCTTCGCACTCTTCCAGGGTGCTATAACGCGGCACCGCTTCCAAAGAGGCTTCGTAGGCGTCTTCGCAGGCGCTACGGGTATAGACATTCTCCGCGACACAGGCTTCTACGCTTTCAAAGCTACGTGGCTCGTCAAATTCGATCTCAGTGATCTGCTCTTCCTGGGGCGGCTGGCCACAGGCGGTGAGTCCAAAGGCGCTGGCGCCCATCATCGCCAATGACAGACGCGCACTACGTTTACGGCGGGGCAGATGGGGTGTGTGATCGTGTTTAGACATGCAGGCTCTCCTTTACCACGTCGTCGTTACCAAGTCATCGAAGCGGCGTTGAGCAAGCCGACTGCCACGGCCACACTGGCCATTAAAATGCCGTAGGCCTGATGGCCTTCGGTGATGTGCTGGGAAAGGCTTTCGCCCTGTTTGCGCAGAAACAGCTTAACGCCAAAGAAGGTGGCTAACTGAACGATAAAAGCGACGATGCCCCAAAGCACAAAATCGATAAAGTTGATCGAGTGCGCCATTGCGCTATACAGCGGAATGGTAAAGCCCAGAATGGAGCCGCCGTAGGCGGAGGCCGCCGCCGCATTTCCTTCGCGAATCAGTGTCCACTCGTGGTGCGGGGTAATGCGGCTGTAGCAGTACATAAAAGCGGCAAGCAGTACAATTGCGGTCACTAGATAGGCGATAAATGACGGCAAGCCGTAGAGATAATTCACCATGGTGGTCGTTTCCTTTTAAATTACATAGCGTCGATATCGATGGAGGCCACGTCAACCCCCACGTTTTGAACCAACATAAAGCTGCCTTCACCGTCGTTTTCAGCGCTCAGCAGCAGGTATTCCATGCGTTCAGTATCTAGAATAGTGCGCTCATAGAGCATCGCATGATGGGTCACATGGCGTGCAGACACGCTCTCGGTGGTCATTACTTGCTCTTCAAGAACCACCGGTGGCGACCAAAGGCTGTCGCTATCCCCCCACACTCGCTGATACGTACAGGTGCGTGGCTCCTCAGTGGTCGAGGTAAGCGAGACGGTTTGAGCGCCAAGGCTGTCGGGCTGCTTATCTTCCCCGTTGATCAAATTATCAAATTCGGCATCCGAGAGATGGGCAACACGGTAAAAGTCGAACAGCTTATATTCAAGCACCTGACCGTTCTCAATATTGGCCTGCAGCCACGTATCGTTATCCAAATAGAAACGCACGAGGTGCGCCCCCTGGCCTAGATCGACATGCCCGACGGCGGCAATGTGGTGATAGGCATCGTCGTCCCAGTGAAACAGCGCATCGGCATGAGCGCGCAGGCCAATCAGCTTAATATTGACGCGACCATCCAGCCGCAAGCCTTCAAGATCTTCCTGGCTGACACCCATCGGCAGGCCTGCGGCTACCGGGCGGCCCGTTGCCTGCTCAGGCTGCTTCTGTGTAGTCGCGCGAAAAAGTGCTTTCAAGTTGTTAAGCATGGCCTGCCTCGCTAATGAGCTGGTTTTAGAGAGAACTTACTCTTGTGGAGCGTTTTTCTTGGCTTTCAGGCGCGCTAACACATCATCCGCTTTACGCTCTTGACCGCCAATCCCGGCTGCCTTGAGGCGGGCTTCCAGCGAACTACCGCTCTCTTCCGCGGCCATGTCGTCAGCGGCCTGCATTTGCGCCGAATTAAGCTGCTGACGCTCTTTGATGCGATCGAGTGATTCCATAGCGCTGCTCATCGCGCTGTTCTGGCCTGAATGGCGAGACGCGACGGCAGATTGGGCTTTTTGCGCTGACTCGGTGGCTTTAACGACGCTCACCTGCTGCTTGAGCTGGCGAAGCTGGTTGTCGGTACCGCGAATGGCACCACGCAGTTTTTCGATACTGGCGTCGTACTCGCTAACAATCGCGCGCTCTGCTTCCAGGTCATCCTGCAGCGCGACCATGCGTTCAGCCACCTCTACTGCAAGCGCTTCCTCGCCTTTATCCAGCGCGGCTTCGGCGCTTTTTTCCAGCTCGGCGATTTTGCTTTCCAGCGTGTCGGCTTTATTGCTGTTCAGCTGGCGCTGGCCCATCAAGCGGGTGAGCTCGGTTTTAGACTGACTCAGGTGATTTTCCGAGTCGCGGATCTCCTGGTCTAAAATGCGCAGTGCCTGGGAATCTACCACTGTTTGACCGGTTTCAGTCGCTTTGCCACGTAGGGCGGTCATGATTTTGCTTAACATAAATAATCTCGCTTATACGTCACCTGGGTGGTGACACTAATTGATAACGGTGATTTGGATAATAGACGAACAATGGGTAAACGTTAGGCGAAGTGCGTTTGTATCAGTTCGGCGACGTCCATGGCTGCGCTGGCCGTGGCGTGCAGCTCAGCGCAAATTGACTCAAGCTTGGAGTCGCCAAACAGCTGTCCGTATGCCACATAAAAGTCGTGCCCGTCGATCTCGACAATACCCACAGAGGCCAGCGGTAACGAGATGCCCTGGCGCAGCAGCACTTCGTTAAGTTCGGCGCTGTTTTTGACGCTGTCGACGGCCACAATGGGCGCCATGGCGACCCACTCATTTTCGCTGCGCGAGAGGGTAATCGGCAAGTTGCCGTAGTCGTTGAGCTCCCAGATCAGCGTCTGGTTCGTCTCATCCAGGCTAATGGTCGCTTCGGGCCATTCAAGGGTCGCATTTTCGCTGCTGGCGGGAGCTGGTTGGCTGACTAACTTATAGAGTTCGCTAGCAGTGATGCCGCTTGTGACGGTAGGCGTAGTCAAGGTGATTTGCTCCATCGTTCGTTAAGTAGTTTCACCTTAACACTTAGTAGAGCAAATGGTTCCTTTTCCCAGCAAAGCGCTGGTAAAAGCCCCGCACGCGGCGGGGCAAAAGGACGGCAGGCGTATACAGGCAGGAAAGAAGGCTATGGCGTGCGATAGGTATCGTTAAATTGTTTGCGCAGCTCGTTTTTCTGCACTTTGCCCATGGTGTTGCGGGGTAGTTCATCGACAAAGAAGACCCGTTTGGGCTGCTTATACTTGGCTAGCCGACCGTCTAGATGGCTGATCACCTTATCTTCATTAAGCTGATTTTCTTCAATGGTACCTTGCTGGCGCACCACCACAGCGGTCACTCCCTCACCAAAGTCGGGATGAGGTAGGCCGATGACCGCCGATTCAGCGACTTGGTCAAGTTCATCGATCACCTGCTCCACCTCTTTGGGATAGACGTTGTAGCCGCCTGAAATCACCAGGTCTTTGTCGCGACCCACAATATGCACATAGCCCTGCTCGTCGACCATGGCGAGATCGCCGGTAATGAAAAAGCCATCGTCTAACAGCTCCTCGCGGGTCTTTTCGGGCATCCGCCAGTAGCCGATAAAGACATTCGGGCCGCGAATCTGCAGCATGCCAATTTCACCAGAAGGCACCTCTTCGCCGGTTTCACGATTGGTAATACGCATCTCTACGCCGGGTAGCGGCATACCCACGGTACCTGCTCGCCGTGCGCCTTCATAAGGGTTGGAGAGGTTCATATTGGTTTCGGTCATGCCGTAGCGCTCAAGAATTGCATGGCCGGTTTTGGCTTCAAACGCCTCGTGGGTCTCGGCGGTGAGCGGGGCAGAGCCGGAGACGAACAGCCGCATGTTAGCAGTAGCGTCAGGCGTCAGGCGCTCATCCTGAACCAAGCGCGTATAGAAGGTAGGAACGCCCATCATCACAGTGCCACGGGGCAGCTCTTCGAAAATGACATCGGCATCAAACTTCGGCAAGAACAGCATGCTGGCGCCTGCCATCAAAGTGACATTGCAGGCCACGAACAGACCGTGGGTATGGAAGATCGGCAGCGCGTGGATTAGCCGGTCATCGGCGATGAAGTGCCAGGCTGTTACCAAGGTTTCAGCATTGGAGGCGAGGTTCTTGTGCGTCAGCATGGCGCCTTTGGAGCGCCCGGTGGTGCCGGATGTGTAAAGAATAGCGGCCAGGTCACGCTCGCCCAGTGCCACGATATCCTCCCTTGGCGTTGCTGCGCGGGCAGCTTCCATCAGGCTGCCATCGGCGGCGCTGCCTAGAGTGGCCACGGCCGGGCAGCCGGTTTCAGCAGCAAGCGCTCGCGCTTGCTCTTCTATCTTGGGTCGGCAGACAAACAACGCAGGCTCGGCATCATTCAAAAAGTAGCGGATTTCATCGCCGGTATAGCCGGTGTTGAGGGGCAAGTAGACCCCGCCGATGCGCAGGCAGGCCAAATAAAGCAGTATCGCTTCAGGGCTTTTATCCACCTGCACAGCGACACGGTCGCCTTGCTTAACGCCCAGCTCAGTCAACGCACCGGCAAGTTTCGCGCTTATGCTCAGCGCATCGGTATAACTGTAGCGGCGGCCTTCACGAGTGGTAATGAAATCGGCGTCAGCGCGCTCGCGCATCTTGGCCGCAAAGGTTTCAAACAGGTTATGGCTCATTTGGTGGTCTCTCCCTTGGCCAGCTTGCGGGCACGACGAGCGAGGTCGCGCACCTCATTGGAGCAGGCAACGGTGCCCTTGGCGGTATAGTTTTCGTGGTTGCGTTCGATATCGTCCAGTACGTACAGGTAGTTGACCATCAAGCCTGCGGCCTGGTTAATGCCCTTCTCGGAGATATCGCCCAGCCAATTGATACGATGCAGTTCGGCCCCATTGCCAAGGTGGAAACGGGCCACCGGGTTCAGCGGCAGGCCGTGGCGGTTCTTCTCCTCGGCTAAGTAGCGCGCCGCCAACGGGCGGATCGCGGATTTCAATGGCTCCTCACGGGTTTTATCTTGATGCCAGCCAGGTGTTTCAAGCCCTTTTAGCGACTGACGCAGTGACTCGGGCAACTGCTCATCATCGCGCTGTTCTTGTAACCACTGGGCGAAGCCGGGCACCGGCGAAAGAGTGACGAAGTATTTCAACTGCGGCAGCTCTTGAGACAACTCCTGCACCACTTGCTTGATCAAAAAGTTACCAAAGGAGATGCCGCGCAGACCGGTCTGGCAGTTGCTGATACCAAAGAACGCCGCGGTATCAGCGTCTTCAGGTTCGTCGATAGCTTTTTTAGCGCTACTTTCGCCCGCCCTTTCTCCCAATAAAATAGGCTGAATACGGCTGGGCAGTCCCTTGTGCAGGGCGACTTCGACGAAGATCAACGGCTCGTCGCCAATCGCTGGGTGGAAAAAGGCAAAACAGCGGCGGTCACGTGCATCCAGTCGACGACGTAGATCGTCCCAGTCCTGAATTTCGTGTACCGCCTCGTAGCGGATGATCTTCTCAAGAATTGAAGCGGGGGTATTCCAATCAATGCGCTTGAGCATCAAAAAGCCGCGATTGAACCAGGAGCCGAACAGGTGAGCAAAATCGTCGTCAATGGCCTTCAGCTCAGGCTGCTCACGCAGCAACGACAGAAGATCTTCACGCATTTTAACCAACTCATAGGTACCATCGCTGGCCAGGTTTAAACGCCGGAAAAGTTCCTGGCGCCTAGGTTCGCTGGCTTCAAATAGCCGCTGTAAAGTGGGGTTGTCGCGGGCTTCCCGATACGCCGTGTAGGCCGCATCAATAGGGCCTGGGTCGGCGGCAAAGTCTGTTATTAAACGGTCAAAAAAACTGTTTTTTTCAGTTGCCGGAAGCCGCTGGTAAATCGCCAAAGCACGGCTTGCCAGCGCAATGCTGGAGGCTTCGCCATCGCTTTCCAGCAGCTTGTGGCACGCGTTGACCAACTGCTGATGGTCGGGCGTCACTGTCTCAGGCTGACGTCGCCGTAACAAGGCATCACGCTGGGTGATGTTGTTAAACAGCTCCTGCAAAAACATCATGTTCATGGTTAAACTCCTTAGCCCATGATCAAGTTAGGTAGCCAAAGCGCGATGCCTGGGAAAAGACACAGCAACAAGATACCCAGCACCATGCATAGCGCGTAGGGCAAGCTTCCCATCAGAATGTCGCGCAGCGAGATATCCGGTGCGATGCCTTTAATAATGAACAGGTTGAGCCCCACCGGCGGTGTGATCAGGCCAATCTCCAGGTTGATAGTCAGGATCACCGCAAACCAGTACGGGTCGAAGTTGGCCGCGAGGATGATGGGCAACAAGATCGGGGCAGTCATCACGATCACGGCCACGGGCGGCAGGAAGAAGCCAGCTACTAGCAAAAAGAGGTTAATCACCCCCATCAGTGCCCAGCGGTTAATCTCCAGACCAGCAATCGCCGCCGCTACGGTTTGGGTGATGAACATGGAGGAGAGTGCATAGGCGAACACTTCAGCGGTGGCGATGACCAGCATGATCATCACGCTTTCGCGCAGTGAGTCGCGCATGATCAACTTGATGGGGCCCAACTGCCACATGCGGTAGATGAGGATCGCTAGTGCCAAGCATAAAAACGCGCCAACGCCCGCCGCCTCGGAAGGTGTGGCCACCCCGCCGTAAAGGGCAAACAGGATGCCCGCGACCACGCCTAGGAAAGGGAGAACCCGTACTAATGCTTTCAGGTTACTATCGACATTCTGCTTAACGTTCTCTTTTAGCCGTTCGACGGACTCGGCCATGGGGTTGTTGTAGCCACCGGCCATCTTGCAGGCAATCATGGTCCAGACCATAAACAGGCCCGCGAGCATAAAGCCTGGTACTACCCCGGCAATAAATAGCCGTCCAATCGAGGTTTCGGTGGAAATGCCGTAGATGATCATGGTGACCGACGGCGGAATCAAAATGCCCAGGGTACCGCCTGCGGCAATACAGCCTGCTGCCACGCCATCGGGATAGCCGCGCTTGCGCATTTCAGGAATGCCCATTTTACCAATTGCCGCACAGGTGGCGGGGGATGATCCCGACAGAGCCGCAAAAATGGAGCAGGCGCCAATATTGGAAACCGCCAGACCGCCGGGCAGTTTGCCCATCCACAGATCCAGCGAGCGATACAGGTCACGCCCGGTGGGGGAGGAGGCCACTGCGGCGCCCATCAAAATAAACATCGGAATGGCAACAAAGCCAAACTCTGCGATGCGGTCAAAAAAGGTTTCTCCGAAGTAGGTGAGCTCAGCAAGGCCACGGTCGTAGATCAGTGCCAGCAGCGATACACCGCCCAGGGCGAAAGCGATAGGGGTGCCAATGGCCATCAGCGCAATCAGCGCGATGGCAACGATAATGCCTAACGTGATGGGATCCATGCTCAGTTCTCCCCACGCAAAATTTCAGCCACATACTGCAGCGAAAGTAGGGTGGCGCCGACCGCCATAGGCAGTAAGGCGGGCCACAGTGGCGGATTCCATACCGAGCCCGTGGTCCACTCGCCGTGGAGCGCCTCAAAAACATAGACCCAACTGGCATACGCCAATGCAGCGCAAAAACCTAACCCAAACAGCGACGCGATCAGGCGCATGATAGTGCGGGTAATACCGCCCAGTGCATCGGGAACAATCGTGATGGCGACATGGCCGCCAGTCATCAATACATAGGGGCTGCCCATCAACATCGCCGCCGTTACTGAGAAGATGGTGAATTCAGTCTGCCAACTGGTGCTCATTCCCAGTAAGTAGCGAATAAATACCATCTGACAAATCACGAGTACGCCAGCGATAAACAGGGCGCAGGCCAAGTAGGCAGAAAGCCGCGAGAGCTTGTCCATGACGCGAATGTAGCCGCCAATGATGCCCCGCCGCGCAAGGGCAGTGTGTGTCGTTGCAGGTGCCATAGTTCCCTCGTCAAGCTGGTTATCTCACCAAGCCAAGCAATCATCAGTAGAAGGCGGCCATTCCTGTCGGAATGGCCGTGCCGTAAGGCGATTGGCTATTGCTTACTCGACGGCCAGCGCCGCATCGATAATGGCTTGGCCGTTGGGAACGTTCTCGGCGAAGTTTTTGTAGGAGGTTTCCTTAGCGATATCGAGCCAGGCGTTGTAGTCGTCCTCGCTCATGCTGACCACCTCCACGCCATTCTCTGCGTAGAGGTCGACCATCTCCTGGTCAATGGCGGCGGCCTCTTCCACAAAGAACGCCTCGGCGGCTTCACCTGCTTCCATCAGGGCTGTTTGCTGCTCTTCGTTGAGCCCTTGCCACACCTGCTCGGAAATAAGAATGGGTTCGTACATGTACCACAGCGCGAAGTCGCCGGGCTCGGTCAAGCACTCAACCTGTTCGTAAAGCCGAAAGGAGATAAACGACATCGATGAGGTATTAGCGGCATCCAGCACGCCGGTTTGCATGGCGGTATACACCTCGGAAGAGGGCATGGAGGCGATGGAGGCACCGGCTGCTTCCAGCATTTGTTCAAACGCAGGCCCGGCGGCGCGGAAGTTCTGACCCTCGACGGTATCAGGCGAGGTAACGCACTGCTCGCTAGAGGCAAAACCGCCCGATAGCCAAGCATCTGCAAGTACCCGAGCGCCGCCTTCGCGAATGACCTCTTTAATCATCTCCATATACTCAGAGTCATTCAGGCGTTGGGCATGTTCCTGATTACGCACCAATCCCGGCATCAGCGTAGCCGAGAACTCCGGGTGGCGGCCGCTAGCGTAATCCAGCGGTAGAGAAGTGATGTCCAAACGACCACGGGCGATGGCGCCCCACTGTTCACGCGCTTTAAACAGCGATTGGCCGGGATAGACTTCAATGGTCAGCCCGACATCTGCATCAGCTACTTCGCGGGCCATCATTTGCACCATTTCATCGCGCACGTCCCCTTGACCACCGGGGAATTGATGCGAAGCTCGCAGTACGGTATCGGCAGAGGCGTGTGACGCCGCGATGGCGAGGCCTAGGGCGGTGGCAGTTGAGATCAAATAGCGTTGCATGTGGCTTCTCCAACAATTGTTGTTGTGTGTTTGGATGAGCTTTATATGTTTATCAGAAGATCTGATATATATTTCAATAGCGCTTAAATATGCTAATGTCAACTTTATGACAATTTTAATGGCCTGAAATAAGTCGCGATCCATGGAGGTAAACATGACGGGCACCAAGCGCTCCAACGCTCAGCGATTAAGGGATTCTCTTGAGGATGACATCATCAATGGCCGCCGTTTGCCGGGAGAGCGCTTGGACCCGGAAGCCTTGGGGCGTGAGTTTCAGGTCTCGCGAACACCCGTGCGTGAAGCTTTTCAGCAGTTGGTAGCGAGTGGCCTAGTGACGGTTTCGCCCAAAAAAGGCACCTTTGTGGCGAAGGTAGGAATTGATCAATTGATCGAGATGTTCGAGGTCATGGCGGAACTTGAAGGCATGTGCGGGCGCCTAGCGGCCCGCCGGATCACCGAGCCCGAGCTGGTCGCGCTTCGCGAAGCACACCAACGCTGCGAAGCGGCGGCGCTGGCCGGTGATAGCGATGAGTATTACTACGAAAACGAAGGTTTTCACGACTGTATCTACACCGCTAGCCACAACGCCTTTTTGGCCAGCGAAGCGCGCCAACTAAAGCAGCGCTTAAAGCCTTACCGGCGCCTGCAGCTGCAGGTGCGCCAACGGGTAAATAATTCCCTCAGCGAGCACCAAGCCATCGTGGAAGCGATTGAAAAAGGTGACCCCTTGGCTGCACAGCAAGCGCTTAGTGATCATGTGCTGATTCAGGGCGAGCGCTTTAGTGACTTCGTTTCCAGCGTCCGCCGTATGGAGGCACCGTTAGAAAGAACGGGCTAATTTTGGCCCGCTGATGGTTGACCTAGTCCCATGTCCGAATCGGTGGGGTAATGGTCCTTGCCGACATCGAGCGCAGCGCTGACACTCTCTCTAATGCTTCGATACCCCGCGGAGAGAGACAGTGACTCGCCATATTGCCCTATTGGCTTACCCCGACTGCCAACTGCTGGATGTCAGCGGCCCCTGGCAGGTGTTTGCCAGCGCCAATGCGTTAAGCCCCCAGCCGCTCTATCAGTTGACCCTGATTGCCGATGCCGTCGGCCCGGTTGTCACCAACGGCGGCCTGCCGTGCATGCCACCCACACCTACCAGCAACTTACTCGTTTACTGCCCCTGGATACGCTATTGGTAGCGGGCGGCAGTGGCGTGATGCAGCAGCGTGACATAGCCGCCGTGAAGCAGGTGCTTGGTGAGATCGCCCCAGAGGTGAGGCGGCTAGGTTCTATCTGCTCCGGGGCATTTTTGTTAGCCGCTGCAGGGTTGCTGGATGGGTGTCGCGTTACCACCCACTGGCGTCATGCACCTCAACTGGCTGAGGAGTACCCCGCGCTAAGCGTCGAGCCCGATGCGCTGTATATCGAAAGCAACGGTCGCTACACCAGCGCAGGCGTCACGGCGGGTATTGATCTGGCGCTTTCGCTGGTAGAGGCGGATCACGGTGCTGATCTTGCTGGGCGAGTGGCTCGTGAGTTGGTGGTATTTTTGCAGCGCCCAGGGGGCCAGTCGCAGTTCAGCGAGATACTGCGACACCAACAAGAGGCAGGGCCGCTGCGCCGCTTGCTGGATCAACTCCACGCCGACCCCAGCGTAGACCACGGGCTTGAGAGCATGGCCGATCTGGTGGCCGTCTCCACGCGTCATTTAACCCGACTGTTTAGACGCCACCTAAATACGACCCCGGGTGCTTACCTGACCCAGCTACGCCTTGAACAAGCGCGCCTGGCACTGCTCAGTAAACGCGAGCCGGTCTCCCTTGAGCGGCTCGCGCAACGCTGGCGACTGGGCGGTGCAGAGCAGTTGCGCCGTCAGTTTCAGCGCTACTACGGTGTGTCACCTTCGGTCTATCGCCAACGCTTTGCGTCTTCCCATACCGATCCACTTCAGGAGAGCGCCTCATGCCTTTAACTGTCACACTGTTATCGCTTTGCCAAGCGCTGCTGGTCACTGGCAATGTCCTGCTGATTGCCGTCTCGCCACTGATTGGCGCATCGTTAGCCCCAAGCGCGTCTTGGTCGACCGCTCCGGTTGCCACCCAGTGGCTTGGACTGATGTGCGCGACCATTCCTGCTTCGTTGATCATGGCAAGGTTGGGCCGTAAGCGCGGTTTCATGCTGGGCAACCTCGTTGGTCTAATCGGCGCGCTGGTTGCTGTGCAGGCGCTGATCGGCGAGCGCTTTGGGCTGTTTTTGTTGGCAACTTGGTTAATTGGTATCGGCATTGGCTTTGGCCAGCTCTATCGCTTTGCCGCGGTAGAAGCTGCGCCTACGCCGATGCGTGATCGCGCGATTGGCTTGGTAATGGGTGGCGGTGTGCTGGCCGCGTTTGCCGGGCCATGGCTGGCAAGAGTAAGCCGTGAGCTGGGCGAAGTGCCGTTTCTGGGCAGCTTTGTTGGTTTAGCCGCACTCTACGCGCTGGCATTAGTGGTGTTGATGCTGACGCAACTACCGCCCGCATCCCGCACCCATGACGAAGGTATCGCACTGCCGCTAATCAAGATACTCCGCCAGCCCGCGTTTATTCTGGCGGTAAGCGCGGCGATGGTCGGTTACGGTGTGATGAACCTGGCCATGACCGCCACACCGCTCGCCATGGCGGGAGCCGGACACCACTTTAACCACGTTTCAATGACTATTCAGTGGCACGTGGTGGCGATGTTTTTACCCTCATTCTTTACCGGGCATTTAGCTACCCGTTTCGGTGCTAAGCGGGTCATCGTGGCTGGTTGCCTGCTGCTGGTGGCGAGCGCTTTAGTCGCACAATTGGGTATCAGTTTAGCCGGTTTCAATGTGGCGCTGATTTTGTTGGGGCTGGGTTGGAACTTTACTTTTCTGCCCGCCACAGGGCTGCTTACTGAGAGCTATCGCCCCGTGGATAAAGCACGCACCCAGGCCGCCAATGAATTTTTAGTGTTTGGCACCGCGGCTATCACTGCGCTGCTCGCTGGGCCCTTGGTCAGCGGCTTAGGCTGGGCGACACTTAACTTGCTGTTGATTCCCGTTGCGTTGGTACCGTTGATGGTGCTGCTGTGGCAGCGAAAAAGCAGCATGGCATCATCGAAGATTTGAACGTGTGCTTACACACTCTGCAGATGCTCATTTATTAGACTTAAGGAAGGTCTGAATAAATGCCGATATTCATTAACGCTCACTTGAGCTGACAAAAATCGAAAATTCAGACACTCTTCTCCCGTTCTTTGTGTATTTTTGCCCGTTTCCCGCTCATTGAACGGAAAACGGGCGCAATCTCTTCACCGTGAAGCAGCTGATCGGCAGACATAATGTCAAGGACATTGGCAGCCGTGGTCTCGATACTGTGAATCAACCCAAGTTTATCGTCGACACCTATGTGCATTTTCATGCCAAAGTGCCAAGAGCCCCTTTTTAGTCTGGTGCATTTCGGGGGCGCGCTCGCCTTTTTTTTTGGTGGAACTAGGCGCAGAGATGATAGTGGTATCGACAATGCTCCCTTCGTGCAGCATCAGGCCATTTTCCTCCAGGTGCTTGTTCACTTCCTGAAACAACACCTTGCTAAGGCCGTGGCGTTCTAGAAAATGGCGACACTTGAGAATCGTGGTTTCGTCCGGCAATCGATCCAGCTTCAAACCGGCGAATTGGCGCATGGACTCGATCTCGTAGAGGGCGTCTTCCATGGTCGCATCGACAGGCTATCGCGAATATAAGCGCAACGATCATTACCACAACGATGTTATCGCCATTGCCTGTCTTCCCATCGTCTGACTACTTATTTATAGCTCCTCAGGAAGAGGTTTATGAAGATGGGTTAGTGCTCTATATGCGAGTATAGGGCAACGAAAAGAGCTAAAAGAGGGCAGGTCATGATGCTAGAAAACCTCGGCGACACTGCCCTGGCTGGTCAGGTGTGTGGATTAGTCGCGCTGGTTATTTGTGTCGTCGCCTTTGCCAGTAAGAGCGACGACAGACTGTTGATGTTACTGATTTCTGCCAATGTGGCTTTTGTCTTGCAGTTCGTTTTTTTTGAAAGCTGGACAGCTGCCGTACTGACCTTGCTGGTGATTGTGCGGATTGTGTTGGCCCGTCGTTATATGGGGAGTAAAACGGTGATGGTCGGCGTGCTGCTGGCCAGCGGCGTCGCTGCTACTTTCACTTGGCAAAGCTGGGTGGACTTTTTACCCATTGCTGCCATGGTGCTCGGTACCTTTGGTATGTTTCTGCTGCGCGGGATATCGATGCGGGTGTTTTTAGGTTTGGCGGCCACGCTATGGATGTTGAGCAATTTATTAATTGGCTCTATTGGCGGCACTCTTGCAGAAGGGCTAATCGTTGTGACCAATATCATCACTATCATTCGTTTAGCGCGGGCAAAACGTAAATATCCCGATGTGTTCGAAGATCCGGAAGTGCTTGAGGTGATTACTAATAATGACCGTTCAAGCTAGTCTGTGGATGCCTGCCTGTTCAGTTTTAACCACCAGCCACTGTCAATGCCCCCTTGAGCCTGCAACGCTAATAGCGGGCGTTACTGCTATGCTGATAGATTGCTAGTGCCGAAGCGAGGAGCGCGATGATGGCAGGTGGATGGGCGAAAGATGGCGCCGAACAAGAGCAGATGGAGAGCACGCTGGAGGATGCGGTGCGGCGTGCGCGTAGCCAACTGCCTCGCGGCGAAAGTCTTGAGACTTGTGAGGAGTGTGGCGAACCCATTCCCGAAGCGCGCCGCAAGGCAATTCCAGGCGTTCGGCTCTGCGTGGAATGCCAGAGTGAACTAGATAAAAAGCGGTCGAGCTTTAGTGGCTATAATCGCCGCGGCAGCAAAGATAGCCAGCTACGTTAAAGTGGTGAGCCTGAATAACTAACTTGGCTGGCTTGCCAGTCGACGATGACGCTGCTGGTGACTTAGATAGATTAAGCCGATAGCACCGATGAGCAGCGCCATCGCGATATAGCGTGACGCATCTAACGGTCGCACGGCATTGCTTAACCAGCCGAAATGATCAATCAGCAGGCTCATCAACAGTTGGCCAGAAATGACTGCTACCGTGGCCGCTGCGGTGCCTACTCGGGGTACGGCAAACACAATTGCCAACATATAGACCACGCCAAACAGCGCGCCGGTTAGCTGCCATTTGGGTACGCTGAAGAGCGTCGCTTGCTGTGCTGGCTCAAAAAAGAACATCAATAAAAAGGTCAGGACGGCGCCGATCACAAAGGTCAGCCAAGAACTCTCGATGACGCCTGCTTTTGCACCCAAACGGCCATTGATGGAGGACTGAGCTGCCAGTACCGCACCGCCGACGAGCAGTAAGATAAAGATAAGAGGGAGTAACATGGTTTAGCTCCTGAATACGTTAGCCGTTACATTAACCACAGGGCGGCAAGAATCATCGCCAAGGCGCCAATACGGTAGCCGTCGACTTTACGCTGTTCGCTTCCCAGCCAGCCAAAGTGGTCGATAGCGACGCTAGCCGCTACCTGGCCGCACAAAATCCCCACCATCGTCATTCCAACACCTACCAGCGGCGTCGCAAGCGTTAACACAATGACGTAGACCGGGCCTAAGATGCCGCCCGTCAGTAGCCAGCGCGGCTGCTTAAAAAGGGCTCCCAGCTGTCGTTTAGGCGCAAACACCAGTGCTAGCGAGAGCAGTAGTGCGCCCACCATAAAAATCGACAAGGTGGCCGATAAGTGCCCAACCTGCTCGCCAAGCGGGCCTAGCAAGCCGGCTTCGACCGATAGCCCCATCCCGGCCATTAGCACGCCGAGCAGAATAAGTGCGTGACGCATAGGTGGCTCCGCTAAGTAAAAGAAGCGCGTACTGTAGAGAGTTAGTGTTATTGCTACAATGCGTCAAAACAGCAAAGGACTATTGCATTTTGGACAACTCGCTTCGCCTGTTAGCGTTACGCCTTTTTGTGCGAGTGGCCTCAAGTGGCAGCTTCGCTGAAGCCGCGCGCTACTTCGATTTGCCGGCCTCTTCGGTCTCGCGGCACATTGCAGGGTTAGAGCGTGCGCTAGGCCAGCGGTTGCTCTACCGTCATACGCGAGCGGTAAGGCTCACCGATGCCGGAGAGCGCTACTATCGGGAGGTAAGAAGCATATTAGAAAGCTTGGATGCCGCTACCGAGCAGGTAATCAGCGGCGCTAAGCAACCGCAGGGATTGTTGCGTCTTAATGCACCTGTGGCGTTTGGGCGTCGGCATGTCGCGCCTTTATTGGCTAGTTTTCAGCAGGCAAACCCGGCCGTGGAGGTAGAGCTAACCTTGAGCGATGCCTTTATCGACCCGGTACAAGAGGGCGCCGATGTCGTAATACGGGTGGGATCGCTGGGGAATTCAAGCTTGGTGGCCCGGCAGCTCGCGCCCCAGCGCTTTGTCGCTTGCGCTTCCCCCGCGTATTTAACGCGGTGCGGCGAGCCCCACCATCCTGAACAATTGAGTGACCATAACTGCTTAGTCTATAAAGGAACACGCGGCGTTCAACCTTGGTATTTCCAGGGGACTGGCAATCCTCAAGCGCAGCGTTATTCGGTAAAAGGCAATTTGCATAGCAACAATGCCGAGAGTCTTGTGGAAGCCGCTCTGCAAGGTCAAGGTATTGTGCTATTCCCCACATGGTTGCTATTCGATGCGCTGCGCGATGGCGGCCTAACGCCCATTCTAGAAACCTATGAAGCCTTAGGTGAAGCGACGCGAGAGGGAATTCATTTTATCTACCCTGAAAACCGACTGCGCTCGCAGAAAGTGGCCGCCTTTTTAGAGCATTTGTTCACGGAGATTGGCGAACGACCCTATTGGGATCACCATTAATAACGATGACGATAGTCCCCTTATTAACTTTTAACCGTTACTCTCTGATAATCAACGTCTTAAAGCCCCTTATTCGGGTCTGAATATATGCAATGTTTTGGTGAGGATTGGCCTGTGGAGATTGATCAACATTACCGCGCGCTCGGCGTCGACACGCTATCCCAACGGCTGGGAGGGGTTGAGGCGGTGGCGAGTCGAGTGGGCGGAGAACCCACTAGCTGGGACATTCGCGAGGTGGGTGACGGCAACCTCAACCTAGTGTTTATCGTCTCCGGTGACGTAGGCAGTGTCGTGGTTAAGCAGGCGCTTCCCTATGTACGCATGGTGGGCGAAAGCTGGCCGCTACCGATTTATCGCGCCCACTTTGAATATTATGCGCTGGTTCGCCAAGCCAAGCGTGCGCCCGGCATTGCCCCCGAGGTGTACTACTTCGACAAACCCCAGGCGCTGTTTGTGATGGAGTACCTTCACCCGCACACGATTTTGCGCCGCAAGTTAATCAACGGTGAGCGAGTTGCCCAGCTTGGCGAAACCATCGGCCAATTCTGCGCACGCACCGCGTTTCGCGGCTCGGAGCTTTCGCTGAGCAGCCCGGAGAAAAAAGCGGACGTAGGATTGTTCTCAGGCAATGTGGCGATTCCCGCCATCACCGAGTCGCTGGTGTTTACCGACCCCTATTATGGCGCCGAAATGAACCACCACACTCCGGAACTTTCGCCGGTAGTGGACGAGCTGCGCCGCAGTGCGCGTCTGAAAGCCAAGGTGCAGCGGCTGTTAATGAAGTTCACCTCGAACACCGAAACCATGCTGCACGGTGATCTGCACTCCGGCTCGATTATGGCCACGGATACTGACGTGCGGGTCATTGACCCTGAGTTCTCCCAATACGGTCCAATGGCCTTTGACTTGGGCATGGCGGTGGCCAACTTCCTGATGGCCTATTTCAGCCAGCCCGCTCATCGCCTAGAAGATGAGCTTGAGGCTTATCAGGCGTGGATATTGGAGGTGATCGAAGCCTGCTTTACCCATTTTGATGCCGAATTTCGCCACCTTTGGCAAACCGAGCGGACTGGTATTCTATTTCCCAAGTCGCTGTTTGAAGAGCAAGGCAATAGCGCAGACGACGCCTGCGATGCGCTGCTTGAAGAGATCCGCCTGGATGCGCTGGCCTACTGCGGTATCGAAATGCACCGCCGGGTGTTATCTCTGGCCCACAACGCCGACTTTGAAGAGATTAAAGACACCGCGCTACGCGCCAAGCTTGAAGCGCGCAATGTGCTGATGGGACAAACGCTGATCATGGAGCCGGAAGCCTACTGTGACCTGAATGCGCTGGCGGATTTAGCCAGGGCGTATAACCAGCAAGAGGTGTTGTAAACGGTTTACAGGGGAGTTAGAACGAGCAGGCAGGGCCGGGACAAACCTACACGGGGCGCTGTGACCCCATCCCTGGGCGCTACTTTCGCCATCCATGGCGAAAGACCCCCGCTACGGTTTGTCCCGGCCCAGGCTAAGTTTTTCCTATAGCCGAGCTATTTAAAGCTGATCCAAACGATCAAACTTCCCGGCGATATCGCTTTCGGTCCAGTGGGGCACCCAGCCTTCCACGTTATCGAAGAAACGTAGCGCGGTGAATTCCGGCGCTGGGCCCATATCGAACCAATGGGGCGTGTTGGCAGGCACGCTGATCAGGTCATTGCGAGAGCACAGCACCTGATACACCTTGTTATCGATGTGCAGGCAGAATAGCCCCTGGCCCTTAACGAAGAAACGCACTTCATCTTCGTGGTGGCGATGCTCGTTTAAGAACTTCTGCCGCATGGCGTCCTTCTCTGGGTGCGTGGGCACCATGTGCAGCACATCGACGGTCTGATAGCCGCCCTTAGCTTTGACCCGGTCAATATCTTCCTGGTAAAGCGCCAAAATATCTTCCTGGGTGGCATCGTCAGCAATCTCGCCCGGCGCTGCCCAGCGCTCAAACAGCACACCCACCTTGTTGAGCTCAGTGGTCATTTGTTCGCCGTCAGTGGTGTCGATCAGAGCATCGTTCGGGTTTTGATCAGCAAATACTTTTAGTTGCGACATCTACAACTCTCCTTAAAAGTGACGTGCGATGAACGTTACAGAACGATCTCATCGAAGCGGGTGACGCATGCATGATGGGTACCGGCCTGAGTACCTTCACGTACCAGTTGCAGCGTTTGCATGCCCGCCTGCTTGGCGGCATCCAGCTCTTCGACCACATCCGACAAGAACAGCACCGCATCCGCAGGCAGGTCAAGCTCGGCAACAATACGCTGATAAGCAGTCGCCTCGCGCTTATGACCAATATGGGTATCGAAGTAGCCGCTAAACAGCGGGGTTAAATCGCCCTCATTGCTGTAGCCAAACAGCAGTTTTTGGGCCTGTACGGAGCCTGACGAATAAACGTAAAGGGCTTTGCCTGTCTCTTTCCACTGGTGCAATGCAGGTGCTACATCGCTATATAGGTGACCTTTAAAATCGCCACGCTGGTAGCCGTCGGCCCATACCATGCCCTGCAGTGCTTTCAGCGGGGTGACTTTTTGATCGGTTTCTATCCAGTGCAGCAATTCAACAATGACAGCTTCCAGCGTGGCATCAGGGTCACCCATTTCGCTGCGCACGGCGTCGATCTGCTCGGCGACGGCTGGGGTTTCTGCGTTAGCGCGTAGAAACTCAGGTAACTTATTGTGGGCGTAGGGAAACAGCACCTTGTGCACGAAGTTAATGTCCGTGGTGGTGCCTTCAATATCGGTCACAATGGCGCGAACAGTTGGGTTACTCATTTAAGACTACTCATTTAAGACCACCGACTCTCTTCAAGTACACAGGCAAGTAAAAACTCAATCGCTTCCAGGTGACGGCGGCAACTGGCAATGCTATCACCCACGGCATAAATGCCGTGCCCTGCGACCAAAAAGCCCCAGGGCATTGGCCAGCCGAGGCGCACATGCTCGGCCAGTTCTTCCATATTTTGGGAGTTGGGCACGACGGGCAAATGGATGGTCTCGTAGTGAGTAGCGTTGCCCTGTAGCGCTTTTTGCATTTCAAAACCGCTTAGCTCGATACCCTTTGGAAAGCGCCGCGACAGCACCGTGCTGGCCACGGTGTGAGTGTGGAGCACGCAGTTAATCGAAGCGTCTAAGCGATAGAGCGCGGCATGCAGATCGCTCTCCGCGCTCGGCTTACCATCACCTGATAGCACCTTGCCATCCAGGTCACACAGCAATAGGTCATCAGCCTGAATGCAGGTTTTATCCCGGCCAGAGGCGGTCACAAGATAGCCCGCCTCGGTGCGGGCGGAAAAATTACCGCCGGTAGCAGGAGTCCAGCCTTGCTGCGCCGCCCATGAAATGGCGGCCAGCAGTTCAGTTTGTAGCGTCATCATAAGGTCTGCGTCACCTCTTCTATTGGCAGCCATTCTATATGATAAGCTTCGCGGCTGATAAGCCGTGTAGCTGTTCCGATCAAGTACTCAAGGAGTCCATCGATGCCTCAACTTCAGTCACGCAGTTTGCGGGTCCATGCCGATACGCTTGAGTACTTGGATCAAACCCAGTTGCCGCAAGCTGAAAAGTGGGTGCCCTGTGACTCTCCCGAGGCGTGGCAGGGGGCGGTTAAGAACCTAGCCATTCGTGGCGCACCACTGATTGGTTTGAGCGCCGCTTTCGTGCTGGCGCAGTACGCCGCGCGCCATCCAGAACACGATTGGCAGGAAGTCAGCGATCGCCTGCGCGCCACACGTCCGACAGCCGTCAATCTAATGTACTGCCTGGATGCCATGGAAGCCTGCTTTGAGCAAGGCGCCAATGCTCTAGCCGAGCGCGCCGCCGCGCTGTTTGCAGAGGATCGTGCGCTGTGCCAACAAATGGCCGAACGGGGCGCTGACTTGCTGGAAATGGGTGATCGTGTGCTCACCCACTGCAACACTGGGGCGCTGGCCACTGCAGGGGTGGGCACCGCGATTGGCGCGCTGGCGGTGGCCAAACAGCGTGGCGTAGACCTTCATGTGTATGTGGATGAAACCCGCCCGCTGCTGCAAGGTGGCCGCTTAACCGCCTGGGAAATGGCTGATCTGGGTATTCCCTACCAGTTAATTACCGACAGCATGGCCGCGAGCCTGATGGCGTTAGGCAAGGTGGATAAAGTGATGGTGGGGGCTGACCGTATCTGCGCCAACGGCGACTTCGCCAATAAAGTGGGCACTTACATGCTGGCGGTAATCGCTCACTACCATCAGGTGCCGTTCTATGTGGTGGCCCCCTACACCACAGTAGATCCTGCCTGCGCCACTGGCGCGGACATTCCTATTGAGCAGCGCGATCCCGCTGAGGTGCGCGGCGCCGCAGGGGCTTTTGGTGAGGTAATTTGGGCACCCGACAACGCCCCGGTATGGAATCCCGCCTTTGACGTCACCCCCGCCAAACTCGTCACTGCCTGGATTTTGGATACCGGGGTTTTTGATGCCGCCGCCATTGAGCGCGGCGAGCATTTTCTGGGGCGAAGTTAACCCTTTGCGGCCATGGATGCCCGCACGCATTGCAGAATCGCATAATCAATACGCCCTTCCAGTGCGTCGAACACCACTTTTAACCCTTGATCTGGATATTGCACAAAGGCGGCGCGGACCTGCTCTAAGGTTGCAGCGTCCAGGGCGATCACTTCTTCAAGCGCCAGCTCGCCGCTTTGAATCGCATCGCTTAGGTGGCGATACACGGTATTAGCGGCTAAGCCGCGCTGCTCGGCGACTTGTTCCGGCGTTAACCCCTGACGTAGTAGCGCTGCGGATTCCAGAGCGCTGGCGCCCGGATTGGCACTGGTGGCAGGTTCGTTTGGGTGCGCCAGAATAACGGCCAAAAAGCCCACGCCGTAATCTGCCAACTTGCGCGCGCCGATGCCGGATATGGCGCCCAGTGCCGCTAAACTCTGGGGATTCTGCTCGACCATTTCAGCCAGGGTGGCGTCGTGGAAGATCACATAGGCTGGCACGCCCTGGGCTTCGGCCAGTTCCCGGCGGTGCTGGCGAAGGGCTTCCCATAGCGCGCCATGGCCCAGAGTGGCTGAGGCGCCTTTGCTTCCCCGCCGGGCAGGGTTGGCTTTGCTTGGCTTGCGCAGGGTGAGGTTCTGCTCGCTGCGAAGCACCGGCTTGGCATTGGCGGTGAGCTTGATGGCGCCGTGGCCTTCCATATCCACGCTCAAAAAGCCGCTGGCAATCAGTTGGCGAAAGAGCGCTTTCCATTCGCTGGCCGTGAGGTCTTTGCCGATGCCGAAGGTGCTGAGGCGGTCGTGGCCAAAGCGGGCGATACGTTCATTGCTTTTGCCTAGCAGTACATCCACGAGGTAGGTCACGCCGAAGCGCTGCTCGGTGCGGTAGACGCACGACAGTGCCTTTTGCACCGCCACGGTGGCCTCCCAGGTCTCGGGTGGGGTCAGGCAGTTATCGCAGTTGCCGCAAGGGGCGTCCAGGTGATCGCCAAAGTAGTGCAAAAGCGCCTGGCGGCGGCAGCTGATGATCTCGCACAGCCCCAGCATGGCATCGAGCTTTTGCTGTTCGATGCGCTTTTGCTGGTCGGCGGCGCTGGAGTCCTGCTGCATCTGGCGTAGCGTGATCACATCCTGAAGTCCATAGGCCATCCAGGCATCGGCGGGCAGGCCATCACGCCCGGCGCGGCCTGTCTCCTGATAGTAGGCTTCGATGCTCTTGGGCAGGTTGAGATGCGCGACAAAGCGCACGTCGGGCTTGTCGATGCCCATGCCAAAGGCAATGGTGGCCACGACGACCACGCCATCTTCACGCAGAAAGCGGGTCTGGTGGTGCTGGCGCTGCTCGGGAGGAAGCCCCGCGTGGTAGGGCAGTGCCGTCAACCCCTGGCGTTCCAGCCAGGCGGCGGTCTCCTCCACCTTGCGCCGGGAAAGGCAGTAAATGATGCCCGCCTCGCCGTCGTGGTGCTCGCGGATAAAGCGCAGCAGCTGTTCCTTGGCGTTACCCTGATTTTCGGCGATATGGTAGCGGATGTTGGGGCGGTCAAAGCCGCTGTTGTAAAGCGCCGCCTCCTGGAGCTGCAGATGCTCCATGATATCGCCCCGGGTGGGCACATCGGCAGTGGCGGTGAGGGCGATGCGCGGCACCTGGGGAAAGCGCTGGTGTAGCTGGGAGAGCTGGCGATACTCGGGGCGGAAATCGTGGCCCCACTGGGAGACACAGTGGGCTTCATCAATGGCGAACAGCGCAATCCGGGTCTGCTCCAGCAGCCTCTGCATACGCGGCGTGGCCAACCGCTCGGGCGCGACATATAAAAGATCCAGCTCGCCTGCCCGTAGCCGATTCTCTACCTCGACTGCCTCGTGATAGTCGAGGCTGGAGTTGAGGTAGTCCGCCCTAACCCCGTTCTGCTTAAGCGCCGCCACCTGATCCTGCATCAGCGCGATCAGTGGCGAGACCACAATGGCGGTGCCTTCGCGCAGCAGTGCTGGGATCTGATAACACAGCGACTTGCCTCCACCGGTAGGCATCAGCACCAGCGCATCACCACCGGCGATCACATGCTCAATGATCCCCTGCTGCGGGCCGCGAAAGCTGTCGTAGCCAAATACCTCCTGCAGTACCTTGAGGGCTGCCGGGTCGCCGTGCATCAATGCTCTCCTTGTCTCGTGCTAGAGAGCTAATTGTCGCACGAAAATTCAAGGGAGTTGGCCTAGCGAATCCCTGCCCGTAAAAATGATTGTACGAACTGGCGTTGGAACAGCAGAAAGGCGACCAGCAGCGGGGCGATACTGAGCAGGGTTGCGGCACTGACGGTCGCCCAGTTAACGCCGGTTTCGGGCGCAGAAAAGACCCCTAACCCTACCGTAAGCGGGCGGCTCTCTACCGAGTTGGTCACCACTAAGGGCCAGATAAAGTTGTTCCAGTGGTGGCTAATCGAGACCAGCCCATAAGCCAGGTAAGTGGGCTTGGCGAGCGGTACGTACACCTTCCACAAAATTTCCAGCCAGTTGCAGCCTTCGATGCGTGCGGCGTCTTCCAGCTCCCTTGGAATGGTTTTAAAGGTTTGGCGCAGCAGAAAAATACCCAGGGCGCTGGCCACATAGGGCAGGCCAATCCCGGTAATGGTGTTGATCAGTCCCAACTCACTGGCGATGCGGTAGTTCTCGACAATCAGCACTTCGGGGAACACAAAAAGCTGAATCAGCACCAGCATAAACAGAACGTTCTTGCCGGGAATCGGGAAGCGCGCAAAGGCAAACGCCGCCAGGGTGCAGACCACAAACTGACCGATCACTACCCCCGTCACCAGGGCGAAGGTATTCAGGTAGTAACGAGCAAAGGGCGCTTGCGACCAGGCGTTGGCGAAGTTCTCCAGCGTCAGCGGGGCGAAAAGTTCGAAATTCACCATAAACTCGCTGGGGTGGAAGGCGGCCCAAAAGGCATACAGCAGCGGAAAAATCCAAATAATCGCCAGCAGCCACGCGGCCACGGTTTCCAGTGATGAAATGGAGACGAAACGGTCGCGGGGGGCATAGGGTGTCGTCGTATTCATTGGTAGTGCGTCCTACGATCTAGAATCGTGAACTTAAGCGTGGCGACGACGGCGAGTACCAGCAGAATAACCACCGTAATGGTGGCGGCCGTGGTGCCGTCAAAAAATGAAAAGGCGTTCTCGTAGACGTAGTAGAGCAGCAGGTTGGTGGCGTTATTCGGGCCACCTTTGGTCAAAATGAACAGGTGATCCACCACCCTTACCGCGTTAATCAGCGCATTGATGAGCACGAATAGCGTGGTGGGCATCAATAGTGGGAAGGTCACCCGCCAAAAAAAGTGCCAGCGGCTGGTACCTTCAAGGTCGGATGCCTCTTTTAGCTCGGGGGGCATACTTTGCAGCGCCGCCAAGTAGAAGATCATAAAAAAGCCGGCCTCTTTCCACACCGACATCGCAATCACGGAGCCCAGTGCAACGCTGGGGTCACCGAGCCAATTGACGCCGGAAAACCCGAGGATACCGAGCAGTTGATTGAATAGGCCAATCTGCGGCGCGTAGAAAAACATCCAGATATTGGCCGCGGCGATCATCGGCAGGATGGTCGGCGTAAAGTAGGCCATGCGCACAACGCCGCGCCCGCGCAGTTTGCCGTTAACGAATAGCGCCATGCATAAGGCCAGCGCGATAGAGGTAGGGATCGTACCGATGGCGTAGATTAAGTTGTTGCGCGCTACTTTCCAAAACGTCGGGTCATCGAACAACACCTGATAGTTTTCCAGCCCGACAAATTCAGTGGGGGCGCCGCGAAAGCCCGGTAAAAACAGGCTGTTGATCACCGTCGTGATCGTCGGAAGGTAAGCGAAAGTCGTCAGCAGTACCGCCGCCGGTAACAACAGTAGCGCGCCGTAAAGCTGCATTTTATGGTAGGCGGTTAAGGACATGATGGCACACCGCAAGTGAAAGAAGCCGGGGCGAGCCCCGGCGAACAGTGAAACCTATAACGATTAACGGGCGTAGCGGCGCAGCACGCTATCGGCTTCTTGCTGCGCTTGGCTTAACGCTTCTTCTGGCGTCAGTTGGCCAGTCAGTGCTGCTTGCACGGCGTTATCCAGTGCGCGGCGCACACGGCCACCTTGGTAGGTAGAAAGCTCGGCAGTGCCGTGCTCAAGCTGGTCGCGGGCCACGGCTGCAGGCGCGAACTCTTCCACATAGCTTTTCAGTGCATCGGTTTCGTAGGCAGCGGGGCTAACGCCCATATAGCCGGTTTCGATCGACCAGGCCGCGGCACGCTCGGGCGCGGTCATCCAGCGAATGAAGGTCATCGCCGCGCGCTGCTCTTCTTCGCTGGTATCTTCAAAGATGTAGAAATTACCGCCGCCAGTGGGGCTGCCGCGCTGGGTTTTCATTGGCAGCATAGCAACACCGAAGTCGAAATCAGCTTCGCTGCGCACGGCGGTCAGGTTGCCGGTGGTGTGCCACATCATGGCGGTGGACTGCTCTAGGAAGTTCTGGCGCAGCGTGCCCCACTCAATGGTGCCATCGGGCATGGCGTTATGCTCGTCAGCCAGCGATACCCAGTACTCCAGCGCTTCCACGGCGGCGGGGTCGTCAAAGTAGACCTCGGTGCCATCTTCGCTCATCAAGCGATGGCCGTTCTGAAACGCAAAGGCCTGGAACATCCAGTAGGGGTAGCCGGTAGAGGGCACCATCACGCCCCACTGTTCGCCGTTGGAGGCTTCCCGAACAGTGGCGGCCATCTCGGCCATCTCTTCCCAGTTTTCAGGCGGTGTTTCCGGATCTAGGCCAGCGGCTTCAAAAGCGTCTTTATTCCAGAACAGTACGATGGTGGAGCGCTGGAAGGGGATGCCGTAGGTTTTGCCATCCAACTGGCCGTTTTCCATCAGGCCGGGGTAGAAGCTATCCAGCCATTCGCGCTCCTCGTCGGTTTCGATTAGGTCATCGAAAGCCACGATGGCGTTTTGTTCGATCAGCTCATACAGATCGATGGAAAACATGACCGACAGTTGCGGCGTGTCGCCGGCTTCCATGGCTGACATGGCGCGTACGCGGGTGTCGTCGTAGTTACCGGCGTAGATCGCTTCGACGTTGATATCGGGGTGTTCGCTTTCAAACTCCATGACTAGGTTGTCCACCACATCGGTGAGCGCCCCGCCCACCGAGACCGGGTAGTACATGGTCAGATCGACGCTGTCAGCGTTAACCTGAGCGGCACTTAATAAGCCCGCTGCCAGGGCCGTCATCGCAAAAGGGATCCGCGCACGCATAAAAGACTCCACAAGTATCAGGACTGAACCAAGGTTGAAAAGCGATCAGTGTTGGAAAGAGCCCACCGCCGGTGGACGAGGAATGCTGCGGATTGGCGGCGCGAAATCGCTTAGTGGCATGTCATCGCGCCGCAGGCCGTTAGCATCGAAAAGGTGTATGTTCTTGGACGCCCAAAAGAGGCTGCAGGGCTGGCCAGTCAATAGCGGTTTGCCGCTTAATCGAACGCGCAGGGTATGCGAGCCCACCTCGACATAGGCAATGGTATCTGCCCCCAAGTACTCTTCACTTACTACCTTGGCGGGTACGCCTGGCGACGCTGCTGGACGTAGCTCAATATCTTCTGGGCGCACGCCCAAGTGTCCACCGGCGGCCTCCATTGGCGCCACAAGCGTGCTCGGCTCACCTTCTATGACGGCGCCAGTCTCACCGGCCACCAACGGCAGCAAATTCATCGCTGGGCTACCAATAAAGCTTGCGGCAAAGGCGCTGGCGGGGCGGTTATAAAGCTCGTCGGGCGTACCGTCCTGCACGATTTTGCCGTGCTGCATCAGAATGACGCGGTCGCCCATGCTCATGGCTTCGACCTGATCGTGGGTAACGTAAATCACCGTCATGTTTAGGCGACTTTGGAGCGCTTTGATTTCCCGGCGCATGTCGCTGCGCAGCCGGGCATCCAGGTTGGAGAGCGGCTCATCCATCAGGCAAATGGGGTGTTCGGAGATAATCGAGCGTGCCAGGGCCACTCGCTGGCGCTGCCCACCGGAAAGCTTGGCAGGTTTGCGATCCAGGTAATCGGTGAGATCGACCAATTCGGCGACTCTGGCAAGCCGTTCGCGCTGCTCGGCTTTGGGCACCTTGCGGCTACGCAGGCCAAAGACGATGTTGTCGGCAACGCTTAAATGCGGAAACAGGGCATAGGACTGAAACACCATGCTCAGCCCTCGGTCGCCGGGCGGCAGGCGTGTGACGTCGCGCTCGCCGATATGAATACGCCCGCTGCTGGCTTCTTCCAAGCCTGCGATCATACGCAGCGTGGTTGATTTGCCGCAGCCCGAAGGGCCTAGCAGAATGACAAATTGCCCAGGCGTGACGTCGAAGGAGATATCATCGACAGCAGTGGTCGCGTCCCAACGTTTGGTGACACGTTCCAGGCGGATACGCGATTGGTTTGACATAGCACACACATCACCGGCTGTTGGTTGTTATTGGTTCAGCTTGTGTTGAAGGTGTTGCCGTTGTATGACACTTACATGGATCGTTTATGACAGCCGTTGTGTCAAGCAGAAAATCATTTGGCGACTTTAATGCCATAGCGCTGAAGCCTACGCACCACGCTGGACTGACTGATGCCCAGCCGCTCGGCGATGGCATAGGTACTGGGGTGAGTGGTGCACAGCGCCTCAAGCGTTTCCCGCTCTAAACGGGCCATATACTGCTTAAGTGTTTCATGAGGCTCCAGCCCAGGTATCGACGTTGCTGGTGACGAGCTCGGCAGGCTTGCATGGTGTTGATCGGTATATGGTTGAGCGGCAGGCACCTCGATTTGATCGGTAGGGCTGGAAAGCCAAGCCCGTTCCAACCAGTTCTCCAACTCACGAACGTTGCCCAGCCATTCACTGCCCATTAGGGTCGACCAAACGCGGGTATCGAGAATTTTTTGCCGCCCATAGCGCTGGTTCAGCCGGTTTAAACACGCTTCGACAAGGTCGGGAATATCCTCCCGGCGGTCGCGAAGGGGTGGCAGGGTGACCGGGATGACATTGAGACGGTAGTAAAGATCTAACCGAAACCGCCCAGCCTCAACCTGTTTAGCCAAGTCTTGGTTAGTGGCCACAACCAAGCGGAAGTTGACCTTGCGGGAGCGAGTGTCACCCAGCCGAGTCAGGCTGCCATCTTGAATGACCTTTAACAGTTTGGTTTGCATTAGCAGCGGCAGCTCGCCGATTTCATCAAGGAACAGCGTGCCGCCCTCGGCCTGCTCCAATAGTCCCGCCTTACCTTGCCGCGCCGCACCGCTAAAAGCGCCGGGCTGATAGCCAAACATCTCGGACTCAAACAAATTCTCAGGAATGGCCGCGCAGTTAACGTCAATAAACGGCCCGTCACAGCGCTGGCTCCAGCGGTGTAGCTGTTTAGCAAAGGCGGTTTTACCCACGCCCGATTCACCCAGCATTAGCACATTGGCATCTGATGGTGCGACCCGCTTGAGTAGTAGCGCAATTTCACGCATCACGCTGCTGCGCACCTGCAGGTTATCCAGGGCATCATCCAGCGCCTGCTCTTCGGCATCCGGCGCGGCATGGCTGCGCTTTAAGTGTTCGCTAAAGCGTTTTTGGAGCAGCGCGTATTCGTCTTGCAGCAACTGGAGGTCGGTTAAATCTCGCGAGCGACTGATAATGCGTTCCAGCTTGCCATTCACGAACACCGGATAGGCTTCTGCAATGACGCGGCGGCCTGTGCCTGTGATTTGCATCAATTGCGCGGGCCGACGGGTACGCATGACTTCCATGGTAATGGAGGGCTTCAATACCCCAGCCGCCTGTAGCTGTTGAACGCTGCTGGAAAGCAGCTCTTCACGCGATACTCCATAAACCGCTTCAGCACCTGGGCTGACATCCACGATCTGCCCATCGCCACTGACGATAAAGAAGTGATCGTTAGCAGTCTCTACAATGGTTTGCAGCACATGTATGTCTATTTCACTCACTGCAATCGACTCCTTTCAAATAATTCATTATTGGATCTTTGATTCAATAATGAATTGATTAAGCGTCAAATTGATTCATTTTTGCATCGTTTGGCCGGTAATCCCACCACTTTATAGGGATCTACGACTTGGCATGATCTGTGCAATGTCTATAGGAGATAGCTAAGGCCGAAAGTCAGGAAAGTTGCATAGGCTAAATCGTCACAACAAATCCAAGGAGATGTGTATGTCGGAGTTCAACCAGCCGTTGGGCGGCAACACCATGCCGCGCTTTGCAGGGCCCGCCACCATGATGCGCCTGCCTACCCAAGACACCGCTGAAGGTTTAGATGCGGCGTTTATCGGCATTCCCATGGATATCGGTACCTCGAACCGCCCCGGCACGCGCCTTGGGCCGCGCCAGATCCGCGATGAGTCGCGCATGCTGCGCCCCTATAATATGGCAACCCGCGCCGCGCCGTTTGAAAGCCTCCAGGTAGCCGATATTGGTGATGTACCGATCAATACGTTCCATCTGCCGAAAAGCGTCGACATTATCACGGCCTTTTACGACGACGTGTTAAAGCATGACTGCATTCCGATGACCCTGGGCGGCGAGCACACGTTGACGCTGCCAATTCTACGCGCCATGGCCAAAAAGCATGGCCCGGTGGGATTGATTCATATCGACGCTCATGCCGATGTAAACGAGCATATGTTCGGCGAGCCGATTGCTCACGGCACTCCATTTCGTCGTGCTCAGGAAGAGGGCTTGTTGGCCCACGGTAAGGTCGTACAAATCGGTCTGCGTGGTACTGGTTACGCCGCTGAGGATTTCGACTGGTGCCGCGATCAAGGTTTCCGCGTTGTTCCCGCTGAGGAGTGCTGGTACCGCTCGCTAGCGCCGTTGATGCAGGAAGTGCGCGAACAGATGGGCGATATTCCGGTGTACATCAGTTTCGATATTGATGGTTTGGATCCCTCTGTTGCCCCCGGTACCGGCACGGTAGAGATGGGTGGCCTAACGTCTACTCAGGGATTGGAAATTGTTCGTGGCGCCTTGGGCCTGAATATTGTCGGCTGTGATCTGGTTGAAGTATCCCCGCCCTACGACCCCAGCGGCAACACCGCACTGATGGGCGCCACGCTGCTGTATGAAATGCTCTGCGTCCTGCCGGGCGTGAAGCGTGGCGACTAAGCCGCTCTTAAGACAGTTTTGATTTAAAAGGCGCCGACCTGATAAGGCGCTAATGATAATAGATTGGAAGGAAAGTCATGCTTTCCTTACGGATGACGTCAGCCCACCTCCAATAACCACTTTCAATGGGTGTAATATGAAAACGAATTATTCTTTTGGTCGAGATACGCTTTCAGCCAAGGATGTAAAGCATAGCCTCGGTCTATCCGGTACGTTTGCTTTATGGCTTGGGGCAAATGTTGTTGTCACTACTATTCTCACTGGCATGCTGCTAGTGCCAGATTTGAACTTCAGCATAGCCATGAGCAGTGTAGCTATTGGCTCAATCATCGGTGCCATCCCGCTAGTACTTGTTGGCCTTATGGGGCAACGAACAGGCTTGCCTTCTATGGTTCTAACACGTCGCGCTTATGGCCCAATAGGTAGCCGAGCCATTTCATTAGTTAACATGTGCGTACTTATTGCCTGGAGCTGGATTCAAGCTTTGTTAGCTGGCATGTCATTAAACTACGCTATAGAGAGCACGACGGGTTACTCAAACCTGCCTCTTATGACCATTCTATGTGAAGTGGTGGTGGTATTAATTGTATTGCGTGGCCACATAGGTATTGAACGTGTGGAGCGCTGGGCTGCACTTGTAATGATGGGGTTGGCAGCATTAGTGCTCTATCAACTTAACAAGCATTACGATGTCAGTATGTTGTTGGATATGCCAGCAGAAAACCGAAATGGTATAACACTGGGCATCGCTTTTGATATTGTCATTGCTACTGCCTTCTCGTGGATATCCTCTTCCGCTGATTACAACCGTAACTGTAAGAGCGGTGTCATTGCTGTTTGGGGCACTTGGGCGGGTTATGTGCTGGCAGCAATAGTCGCCATGGGGCTTGGAGCCGTCGTTTCTGGTCTTTCAGTGCTCAATGGTATGGATCAGACCTACGACCCAACCCGTCTACTATCGGGCTTCGGTTTTGGCTTGCCAGCAGCTTTAGTGATCTTTTTCTCGGTCATGACGACCAATGTTATGGCGGTATACAGTGCCACTCTCTCTTGCATGAATGTTGCTCCAAGCATGACCTTTTGGAAGCCAGCGTTGGTGATTGGAATGGTGACAGTCTTCGGTGCATTAATTCCCGGTATTCTTGACCAGTTTCAGAACTTTTTACTGATAATTGGTGCACTATTTATTCCTGCTTTCTCAGTTATGGTGGCGGATTACTACTTGGTAGGTAAGGAAGGCTATGATGAGGGATTGCTTACAGCTACACAGCAACAAGGACGATCCACAGCTTTCATTGCGATTGGATCTTATCTGATAGGGGCGACATTAGCTGCATACTGGACTCTCTTAGACCCTCTTCCCTTCGGAGCATCACTGCCAGTCTTTATAATTACTGGAGCTTTATACTGGTTGGGAGCTTCTGTGCTGGTTAAAACACCTGTTGAAAGTTATAAATAAAATTTTGTAGTTAATTTTAGCTACTTTTTATTTGGAGTGATGTCTACATGAGATTAATGCTGGCCCAGACAGATCCTGTTCGAGGTGAAATTGCAGATAATTTGAACGAACTAGAACGCCTGTGCCAGCAAGCGCAGCTAGCAGGTGTCGACCTGCTAGCGCTGCCAGAGCTGGCTTTTTCTGGATACAATATTTTTAGTCAGTTGCATCAATTAGCTGAGTTTGAAAATGGCCAAATTGTGAAGCGTGTCGCAGCGCTAGCCGAGAAGTATCAATTGCACTTGCTATTTGGTATGGCAGAACGAATTGATAACCATCGGATTGCCAATTCGGCAATGCTCTTTAATGACAAAGGTGAGCGCTTAGCCACTTATCATAAGCGTCAGCTTTGGGGTCAAGAACAACAGTACTTTGTTGCAGGGGAGGATATTTGTGTAGTCAATACACGGCTTGGTTGTGTTGGGCTAATGATTTGTTATGACAACGAATTTCCTGAAATTAGTCGTGCACTGGCACAACGTGGGGCTGAAATTATCTTGTCTCCCACCGCCAACATGATGCCAAACTCTGATCGTCAGCAGTTACAAGTTCGTGCTAGGGCAATTGATAATCAGTGCTTCGTTGCTTGTGTCAATCGCTCAGGTGTAGAGGATGAGTTGCATTATTGTGGCAATAGCCTTGTAGCCGGACCTGATGGGGAAGTTCTTGGTCTTCTGGGTATTGAAGTAGGTATTTTAGTGGTTGACATTGATCTTAGGAGAATTGATCAAAGTCGAAACCATCAGAACTACATTAAGGATTTGCGGAAATTACCAGGAGTTCAAGCATGAGTGACTTCAAACTGCCTAATGCAGGTGCTCCTCAGTGGTACCGCACCACCCCTAAGGCGGACGGTATCACCCTAGTGGATGAGCCGTGGATCAAACCGTTTTACCGCTGCAATATCTGGCATGTTCAGGGTAGCCAGCGCGGCATGGTCGTGGACTTTGGGCTGGGCGCAGTGCCGCTGCGTGAGCAGGTGGCACTACTGAGCGAACGTAATCTTTTGGCGGTCGCCAGTCATACCCACTTTGATCATATCGGTGCGGCTCATGAGTTTGGCTGCTGTCACGTGCATGCTGCCGAGGCGGACATTCTGACCTCGCCTGACAACACGCGCACATTGGCAGACCAGTTTCTCAGCGATGATATGTTTGAGGCGCTACCCCCAGCACCCTATTCACATGATCGTTACCGTATTCAGGCGCCGCAAATGGTATCTCCGCTAAAGGATGGCGAGATACTGGATTTAGGGAACCGCCAGTGGGAAGTCATTCATACGCCTGGCCACTCCCCAGGTGGTATTGCACTGTGGGAGGCGAAAACCCAAACGCTCATCTCCGGAGACCTGATTTACGATGGTCCGCTCATTGAAAATCTGTGGCACAGCGATCTCACTGATTATGCCGCTAGTATGCGCCGGCTACGCCAGTTGCCGGTTCGTACCGTCCATGGGGGCCATTTTCCCAGTTTTAGCGGCCAGCATTTAAGCCAACTTATTGATGATTGGCTTCGCCAACACGAGCTTTAAGGAGCCTTAATCGTGTCTACGACATCTAAAATAGAACACGCTTCTCTGCTTGATAAACAGTTCATCAGCAACCAATGGGTGCCCTCAAACGGCACGCGCCTGCTTGATGTGATGAATCCTTATCGCGAAGAGCGCATTGCTCAGGTTACTGCGGGGGATGCCTCGGATGTAGACGCCGCCGTAACAGCGGCCCAGCAAGCGCAGCCCGATTGGCAGGCGTTGGGCGGTACCGCACGTGCAAACTACCTTGATGGATTTGCCGATGCACTGGAAGCCCGGCGAGAGGCGCTGATGACGCTGTCGGCGACCAATAACGGTAAGCCACTGGTGGAAGCGGAGATCGATCTAGAGGATGCCATTGCCTGCTACCGCTACTACGCCAAACAGGCTAAAGCGTTGGATGCCCGCCAGGGTGAGTTAGTGAGTGTTGAAATGGAGGGGGTTGAAGCGCGCACCTATCACGACCCCGTGGGCGTGGTGGGGCTGATTGCGCCGTGGAATTTCCCTCTGGTGACCAGCGCCTGGAAGCTGGCGCCCGCCTTGGCAGCCGGTTGTACCGCGGTGCTTAAACCGTCCGAAGTTACGCCGCTCCCCGAGCGGGTGCTGGCAGAAATAGCCCTGGAGATTGGCCTACCTGCTGGGGTGCTCAACCTTCTAAACGGCGACGGTGAGGGCATCGGTGCACCGCTGACCAACCATCCGGATGTGGATAAAATTTCCTTTACCGGCAGCAACCGCGTCGGTGAAGCGGTGATGCAAGCGGCCAGCGCCCGCACCGCGAGTGTATCGCTGGAGCTAGGCGGCAAATCCCCCATTCTAGTGATGGAAGACGCCGACCCGGAACAGGCCGCCGACTGGGTAATGGCGGGCATTTACTTCAATGCCGGACAAATCTGCTCAGCAACTTCGCGGCTATTAGTACACGAAGACGTCGCGGAAGCGCTCTATACCGCGCTTGGAGAGCGAGTGGATGCGCTAACGCTGGGCGACCCGCTTGCCGAAGGCACCGACTTAGGCCCGTTGACCAGCGCCAAACAGCGCGACGCGGTACAGCGCTATTTGGATCTGGCCGAACAGGAAGGACTGACAGTCGTGCGCGATACGACGCACCGCACGCTGCCTACCCAGGGCTACTTTCTGGCACCCACGCTCTACCGCGATGTGCCGGTGGAAAGCCGTCTGTGGAAAGAGGAGATTTTCGGCCCGGTGCTCTGCGCCCGCAGCGTGTCAAGCGAAGCCGAAGCCATTCAGCTTGCCAACGACAGCAGCTTTGGCCTGGCAGCAACGGTCATCAGCGGCGACCCTGAGCGGGCAAAACGCATCGGCCGCCAGCTCAAGGCTGGCAGCATTTGGTACAACAGCGAGCAGTTGGTACTACCCGAAACCGCTTGGGGCGGCTTCAAGCGCAGCGGCATTGGCCGTGAATTGGGCCCTTGGGGGCTAAGCGCCTATCTAGAAGTAAAGCATGTGATAGGCCCGAAATAGCGCCCGCTTAAGACTAGCGCTCAGGCATCGCATAACGCCGGGTCGATTTCCCGGCTTTGACCACCTGCCCCGGCACATCGTGGCCGATAAGGTCGGGGAGGGTGACGGCGATTTCCAACAGTGCATCCAGATCGACGCCGGTATCGACGCCCATGGATTCGAACATATGCACCAGATCCTCGGTGCATACGTTGCCCGTCGCACCTGGAGCAAAGGGGCAGCCGCCCAGCCCGCCTAATGAGGCATCGAAGCGGCTGATGCCCGCCTGCCAAGCCGCCAATGCATTGGCTAAGCCCATCCCGCGCGTGTTGTGGAAGTGCAGCGTGAACGGCGTTTGAGCCCAGCGATCAAGCACGGCTTTGCATAGCCGTTTGACTTGGGCAGGGTTGGCCATGCCGGTGGTGTCGCAGAGCGTGACGCCCTGAATGCCAAGGCCAATCAGCTTTTCAACCAGTTCCAGCACCCGCGCTTCAGGGACGTCGCCCTCAAAAGGGCAGCCAAAGGTCGTGGAAAGCGAGGCGTTGATAAACACACCGCTGCCTTCAGTGACGTCCAGAATGGCCGCAAACTGTTCAAGGGACTGTTCCGGCGTCATGCGCAGGTTGGCCAGCCCGTGGCTATTGCTGGCGGACATCACCAGATTGATCTCATCCACCTGGCAGGCGAGCGCCCGCTCGGTGCCTTTTACGTTGGGCACCAGCACGGTGATATCGACGCCTTTCCGGCGCTGAATGCCGGTCACCACTTCAGCAGCATCGCGCAGGTTGGGGATCGCTTTAGGCGATGTGAACGACGTTGCTTCAATACGCCGTAGGCCAGTGGTAGAGAGCGCATCGATCCAGCGGATCTTCTCTTCGGTGGGTACAAAGCGTGCTTCAATCTGCAGGCCGTCCCGGGGAGCGACTTCGTTGATCTCGATTTTGGTGGGGCAAGGTGTTACCAACTTCATAAAAACACTCCCTAAATAATGCCCGCTTGGCGCAGCTTGGCGCGGGTTTCGTGATCGATGCCCAGCTCATCCAATACGTCATCGGTATGCTGGCCAAGCTTGGGGCCGCCTTCGCCTATTCGCCCGGGGGTAGCGCTAAGCTTGGGCAGTACGCCGGGCACTTTTAGCGGTTTGCCGTTGGGGCGAGTGAAGGTTTGAATCATCTCCCGCGCCAAATAATGGGGGTCAAAGGCGATATCTTCGGCCGTGTAGGGGTAGCCTGCGGGCACGCGGGCGTCATCCAGAGCTTGTAGAATGGCATCGCGCGGGCGCTCTTCCGTCCACGTTTGAATCGCGGCATCAATCATTTCGGCTTGCTGGCTTCGCCCATCATTATGGGCCAGGGCCGGGGCGTTGGCGAGATCGTCACGGCCAATTACGCCCATCAAGCGCTTGAAGATACTGTCGCCATTACCGGCAATCAGTACGTAATCACCGCCTTGGCAGCGGTAGGCGTTGGATGGGGTAATACCGGGCAGGGCGCTGCCGCTGGGTTCGCGAATCTGACCGCTGGCATCGAACTCCGGCAGCAGGCTCTCCATCATCGCAAACACCGATTCATACAGCGCGACGTCGATCTCTTGGCCCAAGCCGCTGCGGTTGCGCTCCTGAAGTGCTAACAACGTGCCGATGACGGCGTAGAGCGCGGAAAGCGAATCACCAATGCTGACGCCTACGCGCACCGAAGGCTCGCCCGGCTGGCCGGTGAGGTAACGCAGCCCGCCCATGGCCTCGCCAATCACGCCAAAACCGGGTTTATCGCGGTAGGGTCCCGTTTGCCCGTAGCCGGAAATATGCACCATGATCAGCCGAGGGTTGAGTTTGGAGAGCGCTTCCCAGCCCAGCCCCCAATTTTCCAGCGTGCCGGGGCGGAAATTTTCTACCACTACGTCCGCCTCGGAGGAGAGCTTTCGTACTAAGGCCTGACCCTCTTCGCTTCTTAAATCTAGCGCCACCGAGCGCTTGTTGCGGGTTTGCACATGCCACCACAGCGAGGTGCCATCCTCTATCATTCGCCATTTGCGAAGTGGGTCGCCGGTGCCGGGCGGTTCGATCTTGATCACGTCGGCGCCGAACTCCCCCAGCAGTTTGGTGCCGAAAGGCCCTGCAATCAGTTGGCCAAGCTCAAGCACTTTTAAGCCCTTTAGCGGAAGCTGGCGGGCTTCGGTAGCGTTCATCTAGGCTTTCCTCTATTTGTCGTTATCATCATTGATCTTCAGCATGCGTGAGCCACTACAGGCCGACAATTAGGCAATCGGTAACAAAGGGTTCGTGGTTAGCGAAGGGGTGCGTTAGCATAATGCGCTTGTCTTACGGGAGTCATGTGTCATGCGCCGCTTCGATTTCGTCACTCTTAAGCTGTTTATCTCCGTGGCAGATGAGGGCCGCCTGACCGCCGCCGCTGAGCGTGAGCATTTAGCGCTCGCCGCGGTGAGCAAGCGGATTAGTGATCTGGAGGCGCTGGTAGGTACCACGCTGCTGTATCGTCGCCCGCGCGGTGTTGAGCTGACGCCCGCTGGGCAGGCATTTTTGCATCACGCTAGGCGTATTCTGGATAACATCGAACGCCTCCATGCCGAGCTCAGCGAGTACGGCGAAGGGGTGCGTGGCCATGTGCGTATTCACTCCAATACCTCGGCGATCATTGCTTTTCTCCCTCAGGATCTCAGCGCCTTTTCCCGCCTCTATCCTGAAATCAAGATTGATCTGCAGGAACGGGTCAGTAGTGAAATCATTGCCGCCGTGCGCGATGGGTTGACCGATATCGGTATTTTCGCCGGGCACGTGCCCGCCCCAGATCTTCAGCAGCTCTCTTATCGACATGACCGTCTCGTGTTGATGACACCCATTGATCACCCCTTGGCTGAGCGTGAAAGCATCGCTTTTAACGAAGCGCTGGCCTTCGACTTTATTGGCTTACAGCAGGATGCCTCGCTGCAGTCGCTACTGTACGAGCAGGCTACTCTGGCAGGAAAGACGCTGCGTATGCGCATTCAGGTACGCAGTTTCGATGCCATTTGCCGGATGATTCACCATGGCATGGGCGTTGGCGTACTCCCCGAGCAGACCATCTATCGTGATCTGGGTGATTTGCAGCTCAAAAGTATTCCGCTTAGCGATCCTTGGGCCCAGCGTGAGCTGGTGATTGGCATGCGCCGCTACGCTTCGCTGCACGTGACGGCGCGGCATCTGGTCGACCACCTCACCCAGGCAACAGACGAGCGCTAGCGGCAAAAGCCTAAATATGGCTTCGCGCTTCGTGAAAGCTGGTCAATATCCAGGCTGGCACCATGTCCTGAGTGACGGCTCTGAAACGTGCCGCTGAAACTCGTCAACTTTGCCTCTAAAGAGGGACTTGAAGGCGGTCGGCCATCCACCTTTAGTCGTATGGCCACCAGCGCCTCGGTCAAAAAGCGCGTTATGTCGGCGTTTCTAGCCATCGTATTTTACGAAGTCATCCTTCTCGAACGTCGATTTGAGCCCTTCGGCTGCTTGTTTCAAGATCAGACAAGTGACATCAGCTCCTGCCGACAGGAGCTACCCAGGCACCACACCCAACAACGACAACCGTAGAGAGTGATCCCATGCGGAAACAATTGCTTGCCACGCTGGCTACCCTAGGAATGCTAACGACGGCCCCGTTCGTCCTGGCTAACCCCATCGAAATTCAAGTCAACAACACCATGAGCGAAGGCGGTTCGGAAAGCGCCGCGGTGGAACGCTTTGCTGAGTATCTAGAAGAGCAGGCCCCAGGCCGCTTTGAAGTGCGCCCCTTTTTAGCGGGTTCTCTGGGCGGTGAGAATGCCGTATTGGAGCTGCTAAATCTGGGCCAAACCCAGCTCTCTCTGACCGGTGGTAACTGGCGTCAGCAGTATGCGCCTGAATACGACGCCATTACGGTTCCCTTCGTGTTCACTACCTGGGATGAAGTCGACGCCTATATGGAGAGCCCTTCCGGCCAAGCGCTGGTCGAGAAAGCAGAGAACCAGGGCGGCCTGAAATATTTTGGCCTGCAGCACCGCGGTCCACGGCATATGACCGCGAATAAAGAGATCCACTCCCCGGCGGATCTGGATGGCTTCCGCCTGCGCTTGCCCTCACTGCCGGTATGGCTGGAAGTGTGGGAAGAGATCGGCGCTCAGGTAGTCAATGTGCCTGCGCCAGAGATTTATCTTGCCATGCAGACCGGCCAGGTCGATGGCCACGAAAACTCGCTCTCCTCCCCTTATACCCGGCGGCTATGGGAAGTGCAGGACTACCTGATCATGACCAGCCACGTGCAGTTTCCGTGGAGCTGGGTGGCCAGTGCTCGCTGGTGGGATGGCTTGGAAGAGGAAGATCAAGCGCTGATCGAGGAGGCCATTGAGGTGGCTCGCCAGTATGGGTCAGAGCAAGAGCGCGAACTTGATGAGTTCTATCTGGAAGCGCTGCAGGATGAAGGCATGACCGTCATCGAGCCGGATGTAACACCTTTCCGCGAGGCGGCGTTACCGGCTATCGATCGTGTCATGGCTGACATGGCCGAGGGCGTTCGTGAAGATGCGCTGGGTAACGACAGCGAGTAAAACGCGCTGGACAGAAATTGCGGCGGCCCATCGGGCCGTCGCTTTTCTTCATTACAAATAAGTTTTCATGTAAGACTAAAAAGCAGTCAGGGTAAGGAGTTCTCCTGTGGAAGACGCGGTAGTGCCCAATAAGGGGCCGGATCGAATTGCTTTCTATACGCTGCGCGGCGTTACACGCCTGTGCGATGGGGTGGGCGTGGCGCTGATGGCCGCCATTCTGCTGCTGATCGTGGCGGCCGTGATTGCCCGTGACCTGCTGGGGCTAGGGATGCCCTGGACCGAAGAAGTGGCGTCTATGCTGGCGATTTACGCGATTGGCTTCGGGTCGCTATCCGCCTGGGTACGCAGCGAGCATCTGGTGGTCGATTTGTTCAGCCATAAGCTTTCCGGGCTGGGTAAAAATATCCAGTACCGGCTCACCGCGCTGATCTCCTGCGGCTTTTTTGCACTGGCCGCCTGGGGGGCTTGGATCATGTCAGATATGAGCGCCAACAATAAAACCGTTTCGCTAAGTATCAGTTTCAGCTACCTCTATTACGGCATCTTTTTCAGCTTTGTGGGCATGGCGCTGATTGCCCTCTGGCAAATGCTGCGCGGCCCGGTGGCGTGGTTGGAAACGTCCCATGAAGAGGAGGCCTCTCAGCCATGACCGAACTACTGATTTTCGTCGGTGGCCTGTTAGTTCTGATGGCCATTGGCTTGCCCGTGGTGGTCGCCATTGGCGTGACCTCCTTTATCGCCTTGGTAGCGACCGGCACCGGCGGGCTACCCGTCGAGCTGCTGCCGCTGCGCATGGTGCAAACCCTTAATAACTTTACCCTGCTGGCGATTCCACTGTTTATTCTGGCCGCTAACATCATGAATATTGGCTCCACGACGACGCGGATTTTTGATTTTGCTACCGCGCTGGTGGGTTTCACCAAGGGTGGCCTTGGCCACGCTAACGTTGTGGCCAGCTCCATTTTCGCCACCATGTCGGGCACCGCGGTCGCCGACGCTGCCGGGCTGGGCAGTATCGAAATCAAGGCGATGAAAGAGCGTGGCTACGAGTTGGGTTACTCAACCGGTATCACTGCCGCCTCCAGCGTGATCGGGCCAATTCTGCCGCCCAGTATCGCGCTCGTGGTTTATGGCTGGCTGGCCAATGTGAGTATTGGCGGGCTGTTCATGGCGGGGCTGCTGCCGGGTATCTTGATGGCGCTGCTGCTAATGGGCATGACCGTATTGCTCTCTGCCAGCGGCCGGGTGGTAATGCCCAAACCCACGCCCTTTGACGCCTGCGAAGTCGTCCGTACCGGTAAGCGCGCTATTCTGCCTTTGATGATGCCAGCGATTATCGTTGGCGGTATCTGGGGTGGTTTTTTCACTCCGACGGAAGCCGGCGCCATTGCATCGCTTTACGCAGTGATTCTGGGCGGCCTGGTGTATCGTGATTTGAATTGGCGGGACCTTTTCAACGCCTTTCGGCGTACCCTGATGTTCAGTGCAGTCATTCTGCTGATTATCGCGGTCTCCAGCTTTTATGGCTGGATACTGGTACGCATGGGGATTCCTCAGGCGTTAGCGGGCCAGGTCGCCAGCATCGATATGCCGATGTTTGCGCTGCTACTCTGTTTTGCGCTGTTCTTCCTGCTCATCGGTTGCTTTATGTCGGTGATCGAAAGCATCCTGATTTTTACGCCGATTGTGGTGCCAGCGGCGCTCAGCGCCGGTCTGGATCCGGTACATTTCGGCATCGTGATGGTCATCACGCTATCGGTTGGGGTCATTACGCCACCGTTCGGCACGGTGCTGTTCCTGATGGTGGGCATTACCCGGCTGCGTTATGGCCAAGTGGTGACCGCGATACTGCCGTTCCTACTGCCGATCATAGCGACCATTTTGCTGTTGATTGCCTTGCCTGGGCTGGCCACTTGGTTGCCCGATATCATGGGGTATTAATCCAGAGGAGCTCGTATGAAAATGCCGCGCAACGCCTTTAAGCAACAGCTTCTGGCGGGCCACCCCCAAACGGGCATTTGGCTCGGTTTGAGCAGTGCTTATACGGCTGAGATTGCCGCCACGGCGGGCTTCGACTGGCTACTGATCGATGTGGAACATTCCCCCAATGATCTAGCCAGCCTGCTTTCTCAGCTGCAGGCGCTGGCCCCCTATCAAAGCCACCCGGTGGTGCGTCCGCCCACTGGCGATGCGGTGCTGATCAAGCGTTACCTGGATATTGGCGTGCAAAACCTGCTTATCCCCATGGTAGAGACCGCCGAACAAGCGGCTGAGCTGGTGGCAGCCACACGTTATCCGCCCCACGGTATTCGTGGGGTTGGTCATGTGCTGGCACGCGCCTCGCGTTGGGGGCAGGCAGAAGATTACCTCTCCCGCGCTGATGACGAAATCTGCCTCATGCTGCAGGTGGAGAGCCCCCAGGCGCTTGCTAACCTGGAGGCTATCGCTGCAGTAGACGGTGTCGATGGGGTGTTTATTGGCCCGGCGGATTTGTCAGCGTCTATGGGGCATCTCGGCAATGCCAACCACCCTGAAGTGACAGAAGCGGTTAGTGACGCCATTAACAAGATACGCGCTGCGGGTAAGGCAGCGGGTATTGTCACGGTGGACGAGCTGGCAGCCCGCGGCTATCTCGCCGCAGGCTGTACCTTCGTTGGCGTTGGCATCGATACGCTGCTTTACGCCAATGCGCTGCGCGGTCTAGCGGAGCGTTTCAGGCAGGAATGAACCAAATAGTGTGAACCACGCTGGGGATTACTCCCCAGCAGGCAAAATCCTGCCAGGGTTCATCAACCCTTTGGGGTCGAACAGCGCTTTAACGCCGCTGACCATCTCTCGCTCAATCGGCGATAGCCGCGCCAGATAAGGTGCTTGCTTGGTGCGGCCAATGCCATGCTCGGCGCTGATGCTGCCGTGAACACCGTCGAGCACCTCAAAAAGCCGTTCCTCCAGATCATGCAGGTGGGCTTTCTTATCGCTATCCGCCATGGCCGCGGGCGGTAGAATATTGAAGTGCAAATTGCCGTCACCCACATGGCCGTAGGCAATAATGTCGCACTCCGGTGACGCCGCCATCACCACCTCGCTGGCCCGGCTAACGAAGTCGGGAATCGCTGAGATGGGTACCGAAATATCGGTGCGCAGATGCTCGCCGCGCCGCCGTTGGCCTTCCAGCATGCTTTCGCGGAACTGCCACAGCTGGGCGGACTGGGTGTCACTGCCAGCCAGCGCGCCGTCCAGCACCAGCTCGCGTTCCATGCCGGTTTCCAGCAGCGCTTCCAGCAAGGCACTCAGATCGACTGGCCCCGTGGCGGCGACTTCCATCAGCACGTACCAGGGGTAGGCGCTATCCAGCGGGTCGCGCAGTTCCGGGGTCGCTTCGATCGCCAGCTCGATGCAGCGGCGGGGAATCAGCTCAAACGCCGTTAGCAGATCGCAGCACTCCCGGCGTGCCAAGCCGTAAAGGTCAATCACCGCCTGAACAGAGGGCAGGCCCAGCAGCGCCGTCCGGTTTTGGGTGGGGCGCGGTGATAGTTTTAACACCGCTCCAGTGACGATGCCCAAGGTGCCTTCACTGCCCAGAAACAGCTGCTGAAGGTCATAGCCGCGATTGTCCTTATGCAGTGCATTCAGGCTTTCCCAGGTGCGTCCATCGGGGAGCACTACTTCAAGTCCCAGCACCAGCTCGCGCATCATGCCGTAGCGCAGCACGTTAAGCCCGCCTGCGTTAGTGGCGATATTGCCGCCAATCTGACAACTGCCTTGCGCGCCGAGCGAGAGCGGAAAATCGCAATCATGATCAAAAGCAGCCAGCTTGACGTTCTCAAGAATGCAGCCTGCGTCTACCGTGATGGTGAAGTTGATCGGGTCAATGGCGCGCACGTTGTTTAGGCGCTCCAAGCTGATCACTAGCTCCTGGCCATTGGCGGCGGGCAAGGCGCCTGCCACTAAGCCGCTATGACCGCCCTGTGGCGTCATCGCGATCCCATGCTCATAGCAGCGCTTTGCTATCTCGGCGACCTCAGCGGTGTTGGCCGGGCGTGCCACGGCCAGCGGCATGCCCAGCGTATCGCCTGCCCAATCACTCATATAGCGCGCCATGTCGTCCGGTTCGCGCAGTAAACCGCGCTCGCCGAGTAGGCTGGTTAACTCATTTAGAAAGGTAGCGGTGTCGGTCATCAATGCTCTTCCTGCCAGGCTGCACCCTCAGGGAAGCGGTGCTGTGCTTGGGACTCTGCGTGCATGGCAATGCTGTAACCCGGCGCTTCGGGCACTTGGTAGCGGCCGCGGTTGATGACTACCGGGTCGATAAAGTGCTCGTGAAGGTGGTCTACGTACTCCAGCACGCGGCCTTCCAGGCTGCCGGATACCGCGATGTAGTCGAACAGTGAGATATGTTGGGTGTATTCGCATAGCCCAACGCCACCGCCATGGGGGCAAATCGGTACGCCGAATTTAGCGGCCATCAGTACGACCAGGATGACTTCGTTTAGCCCGCCCAAGCGCGCCGCATCCAACTGGCAGTAGTCGATGGCATCCGCCTGGAAGAACTGCTTGAACATCACCTTGTTGTGGCAGTGTTCGCCGGTGGCTACGCCAATCGGTGCCACTCGATGGCGGATCTCGGCGTGGCCGAGAATGTCGTCAGGGCTGGTGGGCTCTTCGATCCATAACGGATCGAATTCTGCCAGGCGGCGCATTTTGGTGATCGTCTCGTCGACTTCCCACACCTGGTTGGCGTCCATCATCAGCACGTTGTCCCAACCGATCTCATCACGCAGCAGCGCTGCGCGGCGGGCGTCCTCTTCGATGTCGCCGCCAATTTTCTGTTTGAAGTGCGTCCAGCCCTCGGCCAGTGCTTCACGCGCCAGGCTGCGCACTTTTTCATCGCTGTAACCCAGCCAGCCTGCTGAGGTCGTGTAGCCGGGGTAGCCTTCACTGCGCATTTCAGCTTCCCGTGCTGCTTTTCCAGGAGCTTGGCGGCGTAGCAGGCAGATCGCTTCTTCTGGGGTTAGTGCATCCGTCACAAAGCGGAAATCAAGGCAGCGCACCAACTGCTCCGGCGTCATATCCACCAGCAGTTTCCACACCGGCTTGCCTTCTTTTTTCGCCCACATATCCCACACGGCGTTGACGATGGCGGCGGTCGCCAGGTGAATCGCGCCTTTATCGGGGCCAATCCAGCGTAGCTGGCTGTCACCAGTGATTTCCCGCCAGAAGGTGCCCATGTTATCGGTAATCGAGGCCAGCGTGCGCCCTTCAACCAGAGGTGCCAGCGACTGCAGCGCCGTGACGACAATCTCGTTGCCCCGACCAATGGTAAAGGTTAAACCGTGCCCCTCTGGGCTGCCGTCATCGGTGTGTAGGATGACGTAGGCGGCGGAGTAGTCTGGCGCGGCATTCATGGCATCCGAGCCATCCAGCGAACGCGAGGTGGGGAAGCGAATGTCTTGAATGTCGACGCGAGTAATCGTTGTCATTGTGCTCTCCTTGGCGGTGCGATGAGTAGCGTAATGGTTGTCAGAATCAGCGGCGTGCCAAGTGGCGCATCAGCTCGCGAATGCCGTAGGTCCAGGGCGGCAGCTGATCACTTCTGCCTACCCGATTGACCAGCGCGCCCAGGGCTGGAGTGGCGATGGTGACGCGATCACCCATATGATGGGTAAACCCCTGGCCTTCCCCGTCGCGGTCCTGAATCGGCGAGAACATGGTGCCCAGGAACAGCATAAAACCGTCCGGATATTGGTGATGGGCGCCAATGGTTTGCTGCACTAGATCCAGCGGATCGCGGCTGATCTCGCGCATGTCGCTCTCGCCCTGGAGCAAGAAGTCGTCGTCTTCGCCCTCGATACGTAGCGATACCTGGCAATTGCGCACGCTGTCGATATCGAAGTGATCGTCAAACAGCCGAATGAACGGGCCGAGTGAGCAGGAGGCGTTATTGTCTTTCGCCTTGCCGAGTAGCAGGGCGCTGCGTCCCTCGACGTCACGCAGGTTGACGTCGTTGCCCAGCGTGGCACCGCGAACTTTCCCGCGGCTATCGACGGCCAGCACGATTTCGGGTTCAGGATTGTTCCATTGAGAGGAGGGGTGTAAGCCTACAGGGGCGCCAAAACCCACTGATGAGAGCGGCTGAGATTTGGTGAACACTTCCGCGTCGGGGCCGATGCCTACTTCCATGTATTGTGACCAACCTCCGCGCGCCTGCAGTGCCTTTTTCAGCGACATCGCCTCTTCAGAACCCGGCACCATCTTGGAAAGATCAGTGCCGATCAGTGCTTGAAGATCCTCACGCAGTGCAACTGCCCTCGCCGGGTCGCCGCCCGCTTGTTCTTCGATCACTCGCTCTAACAGGCTGACAGCAAAGGTGACGCCGCACGCTTTTACGGCCTGCACATCACAAGGCGCAAGTAGGTAGGGCGCTTGTGGTTGGGATAACTGAGAGTTTTCCAGCAGTGCCTCGACACTGCACAGATGGGGCCCTTCCGCCCGTTGCACGACTTCCTGTAGATCGTCGCGTTCCAGCAGGTCAGCCATGGTGGGGCCGAATTCGGTAATGTCGATCACCTGACCGTTGTTGACAGTCACTAGCGCAGGGCCGGGATGGCTGCCTTCCAGCCAAACGCGGCCAACCAGCAGCGCGTTACCCAGGTCGGCGGGAAGTGTGTCCGTCGATGAAAGTGGCTTCATGTGCTTCTCCATTCGTTCTTAGAATTAGTTTTAATCGTTAGCAGTGGTAGGCGACTGGCGCTAAACACGTCATCGCCTATCATGTTATAGATGTCGTGTTGTATGACAGGTATGCCAGTTCATGGCTTACTTTAGCGCACCGTTCCATTTCGGGTCGATAGTTAAATCTATCTGGATAAAGACGGTGGCGCTAAGCACAGCTCTCACCATAAAACAAAAAGTGGTAAGGAGAATTTCATGTTAGACGAGTGGAAAGGTAAGCGAGTATTGATCACCGGTGCCAGCCGTGGCATTGGCGCGGCGGTTGCAAAACAGCTGGGGGCGTTGGGAGCGCACGTCGCGGTGCACTACCACAGCAGTGAAGCGCCCGCGGAGGCAGTGGCTAAAGCTATTCGCGATGCGGGTGGCGACGCTTTTACCCTGAAAGCAGACGTCAGCCACACTAGCGAGACCCAACAACTGGTCGATGAGGCCGCCGAGCGTCTGGGCGGTTTAGACCTGTTGATCAATAACGCTGGCGACATGCTGGGCCGTGTTGGTTTAGAGGAAATGGACGATGATCAATATGACCGGGTCATGGATCTCAATGTTCGCTCGGTTGTCATGGCCAGCCGCGCAGCGCTGCCGCATTTTCGGCGCGCAGGCGGCGGAAATATCATTCACACCACCTCGATTGCCGCGCGTAATGGCGGCGGGGGTGGCGCTGGGTTATACGCCTCTGCCAAAGGCTTTGTGAGTACCATCACCCGCAATATGGCCAAGGAGCTGGCGGGAGATAATATCCGCGTTAACGCCGTTGCCCCTGGCACGATTGCCACCGATTTTCATGATCGTCACTCAAGCGAGGCGCATCTCAACGCAGCGCGGGCATCGATCCCGATGGGCCGCTTGGGCACGTCGGAAGAGTGTGTCGGGGCTTATGTTTTCCTCGGAACAGAGACGCTGAGTGGCTATGTCACCGGGCAGATCATCGAGGTCAACGGCGGGCAGCTAATGCCATGAATAGCTCGCCACCTGTTGAACGTCAAAACGGTTACGACATTGCGATCACCATGGGCGATCCTGCTGGTATCGGCCCAGAGATCATTTGCCGCGCCTTGAGTGCTATGTCGGCTGCTGAGCGCGCCACGGCGATGGTCATCGGTGACCCGGTGATCTATCGCCGGGCAGCGGCGAGTATTGGCGCCGCGCTTGAATTCGTGCCACTAGAGCATGCACAAAGCGGTAAGGATCATGTGGCGGTCGGCGTGGTCGAGCTGCCGAAAGGCGTTGAGGTTCCTGATGGACAAATCAGCGCCGGGGCGGGCGATATGGCGTTTCGCTGCGTTCAAAAGGCCGTAGAACTGGTGCAGGCGGGGCGGGCGCAGGTGATTGTCACCGCCCCACTGAACAAGGCGGCGCTGCATGAAGCCGGGCACCACTATGATGGCCACACCGGGATGCTGGCATCGCTGACCGGTGCGCCCTCGTCGTTTATGCTGCTGGCATCGGAAACGCTCTCGACGCTGCATGTGTCTACTCACGTTTCGCTGCGCGAGGCGATCGACCGAGTCACCCCCGAGCGCATTATCGCCACCGTTGAGGCGGGGCATGCGCATTTGGTCGCGCTGGGTATGCAGGCACCGCGCATTGCCGTGGCAGGCCTTAACCCGCATTGCGGTGAAGGCGGTATTTTTGGCGACGAAGATAGCCGCTGTATCGCTCCGGCAGTGGAGCGCTTGCGCGAGCGCGGTTTCGATGTGAGCGGGCCTATCTCGGCGGATACGGTGTTTTACCGCGCCTCAAAAGGCGAATTCGATTTGGTCATCGCCCAGTACCATGACCAGGGGCATATCCCCGTCAAGCTGATCGCCTTTGATACCACGGTGAATGTCAGCCTTGGCCTGCCGCTTCAGCGCACCTCGGTAGATCACGGCACCGCTTTTGATATTGCCTGGCAGGGCAAAGCCGATGCTACCAACATGGGGTCAGCGATTGCCTACGCCCGTCGATTAGCCAGTGGCGCCAAGGCATGAGTAGCTGTCAGTTGGTGATTATTGCCGACGACCTCTCAGGCGCGCTGGACACGGCCGCCCCATTCGCCGCGCGGGGCGCAGATGCCCGCGTGGTGATCAGCCTGGAGGCATTAGCTACAACGCTGGAGACCTGGCAAGGCCAGTGGCCTGTGGTCATCGCCGTGAATACCGAATCGCGCCATTTGCCAGCCGAGGCGGCGGCGCTTCGGGTGAGCGAAGCGGTGCGTTTGCTCACGCGAGTAGCGCCGCAGCAGTGGTTCAAGAAAGTCGATTCCACCCTGCGTGGCCAGGTGGTCGCTGAGTGTAAAGCGCTGCGAGAGGCGCTTGGTTTGCCCCTGCTGCTGGCGCCTGCGGTGCCCGCCCAGGGGAGGCTCGTTCGCAACGCGGAAGTGTGGGTGGATGGCACTCCATTGGCCGATACCACCTATCAACAGGATGCCCGTTCGACGCCGCTGGTCGGCCCGATTGATCGGGCATTTGACGCCAGCGGTTTGCCGCTACAGCGCTATCAACCTGGACGTGACGTTCCGCTCCCTCGCGAGGACTGCATCGCCGATGCCGAAAGCGACGAGGAGCTTTCGGCGCTCTATCAGTGCGTGCTGAGTGCTGGCGACCGCTGGGCTATGGCGGGTGCAGCGGGGCTGGCAACGGCAATGGCCAAGAACCTTTGCGGATCGACTGATGCCCCTTTTCACTCGCTAGATAGCATTGAAAATGTGCTTTACGCTGTGGGATCTAGAAGCCCACGCGCTGCCGAACAGTTCCAGCTACTGCGCCAACTTTTACCCGATTTGGCTGTTATTGAGGCCAGTGGAGAGACGCATCTCCACTCTGCAATGGGTGTCTGTGCCGTGGTGCCTGGAGAAGATGGAAAAGATAAAGAGCGCACGGCAAGCCAAGTAGCCGAGGCGATGGCTGCCCAAGTGGACGAGATTACGTCTGCTTGGCGGAGCGAAAAAGCGCGTTTGCTGTTTTTAACCGGAGGTGATATTGCCATGGCCGTGCTCTCGCAGCAGGGTGTGAGCTATATCAACGTAGAATCCGAGTGGTCGCCAGGGGTAGCGTTGGGGTATATGGACGGCGATAAGCGGCGGCGGGTAATGACGAAAGCGGGAGGCTTTGGCGATCCCCAGCTGCTAGTGCGCTTGCATGAACAGCTCACTCCGCCATCTGAATAATCATCAACATGATTAAAATCCTTATCGAGAAGGTTGCGCAATGGTAGGCGACCAACTAGGTTTGAAACAGGTGGTATGACACGTATATAGCACTATGATCGGTTACGTTGCTACTGCCACTCGCACTATAACCAACAACAAATCCAATGGTTGTGAGGAGTACACGATGAGCCACAAAAGCCAACGCCATATCAAAATGGCCCGCTTACTGACCGCCACTCTAATCGCTGCAGGCATCGGTTTTACCGCTGCGGCTCAAGCCGCCGAAAATCTGCGCTTCGCCCACGTTTATGAAACCTCTGAGCCCTTCCACAAATGGGCGCTATGGGCCGCTGATGAAATCGAGGAACGAACCGATGGCCGCTACACCATGCAGGTGCATCCTGCCTCATCGTTAGGTAAAGAAGAGGACATTAACGAAGGGCTTGAACTGGGCACTGTGGACGTTATTTATACCGGCACACAGTTTGCTGGACGCGCTTACGGCCCTATCGGCATTGCCGGTGCTGCTTATATGTTCCGCGACTTTGATCACTGGCAGGCCTTTGCCGACAGTGACCTATTCAAGGAGATTTCACAGGGCTATCAGGATCAAACAGGCAACGTTCCCCTAGCGCTCAACTACTATGGCGAGCGTCATGTCACTTCCAATGAGGCAATCAACGAGCCGGCGGACATGGAAGGCCTGAAGATCCGCGTTCCCAACGCGCCGATGTATATGATGATGCCCGAAGCCGTTGGCGCAAACCCCACCCCCATCGCCTTTGACGAGGTCTATCTAGCGCTGCAACAAGGCGTGGTAGACGCACAGGAAAACCCGCTACCTACCATTCGTGCCAAGGCTTTCCACGAAGTGCAGGATTACATCAACCTGACCGGCCATATCACCGACTCGTTAATCACTATTGTCGGTGGCCCACGTTGGAACCAGCTCTCCGAAGAGGATCGTGAAATATTCCGCGAGGTTTTCCAGGAAGCTGCCGAGAACAACACTCAGGATATCCTCAAATCAGAGGAAGAGCTGGTGGCATGGTTCGAAGAGCAGGGCAACACGGTGAACGAAGTGGATCGCGACATCTTTCGTGAAGCCGTAGTGCCTGCACACAATGGCGACGCTGCTACGTGGGATCAGGAAACCTACGATCGTCTTCAGGCTATCGGCCAGTAATCCAACCCTTGTTTAGTAGCACTCCGCTTTTAATCGAGCGGAGTGCCTGGAGCTTGGTGCCATGAATGATACGCGAGAAGACGCCGCGCCAATCGGCGATCCCATGATCGATTTTGAATCCGCCTTTGATGATGCTCCGTTTAGGCTAAGTGATTACCGGATTGAAGATTTGGTGACCCTTATCCTCTTTTGGGCGCTGATTTTAGTGGTGTTTGCCCAATTTTTTAGCCGCTACGTAATGGGTGACTCTATTGGATGGACTGAGGAGATAGCCCGCTATTTGCTGATCGGAGTGGGCTTTATGGGTAGCGTGATGGCTGCCCGCAATGGCAGCCATATCATGGTGGAGTTTTTCTACCATTATATGCCTGCGTGGCAAGCCCTTTTGCTGGAGCGGCTCGTTAACCTCGTAAGTCTTAGTTTCTATATAGCGATGGCATGGGTGACTTACCAACTGGCATCCCGCACCAGTAGTTTGATGGTCTCCATCGACCTACCCAAGAGCATTATCTATTTCACCGTGTGCGGGGCGTTTGTACTGATGGCGTTTCGCACCGTGCAGCGGCTTTATTTGAAGTATCGGGATCGTACCAATGATGCGTGAAGGGTGGTTTCCGGTCGTGCCATTTTCATTGAGAGGTTTCCCATGTCCCGAATTTCCTTGATGCGCTGGCAGACGCCACTGGTGTCCCCGCTGCTGGCGGCGTTGGCAGTGTTGGGCTGCGTGATCTTACCGCTGATGGGCTACCATCTTGCTTTTTTGTTTTTCGCGCTATTCACCATGCTGGTGCTGGGCGTGCCGATTGCCATCAGCCTAGCGGGCGCCTGCTTGATGTTTGTGCTGATTACCGGACAAGTCCCCAATATCGTGGTGGCCCACCGCATGATTAACGGCATCGACAGCTTCCCGCTGTTGGCGATTCCGTTCTTTATCTTTGCCGGTAGTTTGATGAACAACGGCGGCATTACCGAGCGGATCTTCAATTTCGCCAAGGCCCTAATGGGCTGGATGCGCGGTGGCCTGGGTCACGTCAACGTTGGTGCCAGCATTGTGTTTTCCGGAATGTCGGGGGCTGCTGTGGCGGATGCCGGCGGCCTAGGCATGATTGAAGTTAAAGCGATGAAAGATGCCGGCTACGATGAGGAGTTCGCGGTAGGGATTACCGCTGCTTCCTCTACCATCGGTCCGATTATCCCGCCTAGCCTGCCCATGGTGATTTACGGCGTGATGGCCTCGGCCTCGGTGGGCCAGCTGTTCGCAGCGGGGCTGATTCCAGGACTGCTTATGGGCGCCATGCTGATGCTGATGATCTTTATTATCTCGCGTCGGCGCGGCTATCAGCGCGACGCGGTGTTCTCGATGCGCGTGCTTGGTCATACCTTTAAACGGGCTTTCTTATCGCTGATGACGCCGATCATTATTGTTGGCGGGATTATCACCGGGGCTTTTACACCCACTGAGGCCGCGGTAGCGGCGGTTTTCTATGCGCTGCTTTTGGGCGTGGTGGTTTACCGCACGCTGACTTGGCGCAAGCTGCTGAAAGTCAGCATGGAAACCATCGAGACCACGGCGGTCATCCTGTTTATTGTCTCCTCGGCATCGATCTTTGCCTGGATCCTCACCAGCAATCAGGTCACCCAGAACGTGATTGCCCTAATGGGCCCCTTTGCTGACAGCAAGTTCGCCGTGCTGATGATGGCCAATATCGTGTTGATTATCGTTGGCTGTTTTATGGAAACCATCGCCGCAATCACTATTCTGGTGCCGGTGCTGCTGCCCATGGCCGTTGCCGTGGGCGTCGATCCGGTTCACTTTGGGGTGATCATGGTGCTCAATTTAATGATAGGGCTACTAACCCCGCCGGTCGGCATGGTGCTTTATGTGCTTTCCAGAGTCTCTAACGTCAGCTTCGAGCGCTGCATGCGCGGCACCATGCCGTTCCTGATTCCCTTGGTCATCTGCCTGCTATTGGTGACCTTTATTCCGGCGATCTCCATGTGGCTACCCACACTTATTTATCGCTAGGTTGTACCGGTAACGGATTAAAATTAAGACCAGGAGTATCTAACCCATGAGTGATACGTTGCCAGGTACATTGCAAGAGTTTCGCGTGAACCGTGAAGACCTTAGCCGTTTTATGCAAGCCGCGTTGGCGGCTACGGGAGCTGATCAGGCATCAGCGGATGCAGTAACCCGAGCCCTTGTCACTGCTTCGCGGATGGGGACCGATAGCCACGGTTTACGACTGTTGCCCCACTATTTGCAGGCCCTCAAAGGGGGGCGTATTAACGGCGCCCCCAACATGGTGTTTAACCAGCGCCTAGCGGCCACGGGCTTTTTAGATGCGGATGACGGGTTGGGCCACTTGGCGGGATACACCGCTATGGAGCACGCCACTGCCATGGCCGAAGTGACGGGCATCGGCGCTGTGGCAGTGGGTAACTCATCGCATTTTGGAGCAGCCGGGTGCTACGCGCTGGCTGCAGCTGAGCGTGGCTATGTGGGGATGGCGTTCTGTAATTCTGACCCATTTGTGCTGCTGCATGAGGGCGCCAAGCCTTTTCACGGTACCAACCCCATCGCCTTTGCGGCACCGGTAGCGGGCGAGTCGCCTTACCTGCTGGATATGGCGACTAGCTCGGTGCCCTGGAATCGTGTGCAGCAGTTCGGTGCGATTGGCCGTGAACTGCCGGATCAAGTCGCGGCGGATGCTGCCGGGCAGGTAAGCCGCACGCCTAGCGAAGTGGCCGCACTGTTACCGCTGGGCGGCAGCGGCTTCGGCTTCAAGGGTGCGGGGTTGGGCGGCATGGTTGAGGTTCTGAGTTCGATGCTGTCGGGCATGCAGCATGGCTTCAAGCTGTTGCCCATGGGCGGACCAGACATGTCGACGCCACGCGGGGTAGGGCATTTCTTCCTGGTCATGAAGCCAGATGCGTTTGTGGAGGCGGGCACCTTTGCGCACGGAATGGCCGAGTACTTGGCCGATCTGCGTGCCCAACCTGCTGCACCCAATGCCCAGGTAATGGCGCCTGGGGATCGCGAATGGCGCTGCCAGGCCCAGCGCGACGCCGAAGGCATTCCGCTCGATTCTGCCAATCAAATAGCCTATGCCGAGATCGCCGAGCAGTACCAAATAACGCCGCTCTCTCAGCTGGTTTGAAGGATAATGACGAGAAATGCCGTAAAATGGCGGTGAATTTCAGGTTAACCAGGGGTGACTGCCTATGAGCAGATACCGGATCGAGCGTAAAACGCTGTCCGAACAGGTCGCTGAACAGCTCGAGGCGGAGATTCTCGAAGGGCGGCTAAGTGAAAATGATCAATTGCCGTCAGAACGGGAATTGATGGAGCAGTTTGGCGTTGGCAGGCCCGCCGTGCGCGAGGCGCTTTTCCACCTGCAGCAGCTTGGACTCATCGCCATCAACAGCGGTACACGGGCCCGGGTGATTCGTCCTACCGCCGAGGCGGTAATGGCGAGACTCTCCGGCGTTACCCGGCAACTGCTTTCCAAGCCCGATGGTCAGCAGTATTTTCAGGAAGCGCGGGCCATGTTCGAGATATCCCTGGCACGCTACGCGGCTCGCCACGCCAGCGAGGAGGACCTTGCTAGGCTACATGCTGCGTTGGCGGATAACCGCGATGCCATTGGTGACGAAGCTCGCTTCAAGCGATCCGATAATGACTTCCATGGCGTGTTGGCCAGCATTGGCCGTAACCCTATTTTCGATGCCATTCACGTAGCGCTTTCCGAATGGCTGGATGATCGCCGTGCGCTGGTATTACAGCAAAAAGATGAAGATAAAGCCGCAACCGCTGCCCACACCGAAATCATTGCGGCCATTGAGTCCCGCGACCCGGATGCGGCCGAGGCGGCCATGCGGCGCCACCTCGATCGTCATTACGGCACTTATATGCAGCTAAAAAAGCGCCTCTCGGACGCTTCTTAATGCTTTATAAGCCATAGAAATAGTCCTGCCGCCTTTTTGTTCGGCGGCAGGGATGGCATCACTCGGCCATTGTCGATTTAGCAATCTCTTGGAATTCAGCTACGAGATCTTCGCCAATGCGCGGTGCCCACTCTTCGTAAACCGGCTGCACGGCTTCCTGGAAAGCGGCAATCTGCTCTTCATTAAGACGGGTGATTTTCATGCCACGCTCTTCAAGCTGCTCGCGTGCCCAGTCGTCGTACTCGCTGGAAAGTTGGATTTCGTAATCGGCAGCCTGCAGCGCGGCTTCCTGAACAAGTTCCTGATACTCAGGATCAAGGCGGTCCCAGGTACGCTGAGAGATCATTTTAATGAAGGGCGTGTAGACGTGGCGGGTTTCGGAGCCATAATCCTGCACTTCATGGAAGTTGGAGGTCAGAATGGTGCTCCAGGGGTTTTCCTGACCATCCACTACGCCCTGTTCCATGGCGGAGAACAGTTCACCAAACGCCATGGGGGTAGGGTTGGCGCCCAGCGCTTCCCAAATGGCTAAGTGCACCGGGTTTTCCATGGTGCGGATCGACAAGCCGCGAACATCTAGACCCGCCACATCTTCTGGTGAAGTAACTTCCCGTGCGCTATTAGAGAGCTGGCGGAAACCATTTTCAGAGAACGCTAGCGCTTTCAAGCCGGTGCCATCGAACGCGTCGAGCATCTCTTGGGCAGCATCGCTGCGCATGGCCTTAACAGCTGCTTCCCGGGTAGGTAGCAAGAACGGTAGGTCGAAAACCGCCAGTTCTTCAACATAGCCCGTGGCGGGAGAAGAAGAAGGATAGGTCATATCCAGCGTGCCGGTTTGCAGCATTTCCATCATCTGCACGTCATCGCCAAGCTGGCTATTAGGGAAAATATTGACGGTAATGCGCCCTTCACTGCGCTCGTCAAGAATATCGGCAAAATACTGGCTGGAAATATACTGTGGCGAGCTTTCGGCCAACCCAAGCCCCATGCGTAACGTGACGCTACCGTGGTCACCTACTGTGTCGCCCTCAATCTCCGGCGGGTCGGATAGGTCGGGCGTTTGCGCGTAAACCAAGCCTGAGCTGAGCAGCGTGGCACCGGTCACTAACAGAGTGCGCTTCCAAAGATGATGCATAATCGTCATTCTCCTGGCGTGCTGTAGGCCGCTTTACTAAGGGAATCTTCTAAGCGAGCTACAGCGTGGTGGCTGTTGTTGTTGTCTGTCAGCGGCACTGGCATTAACGCATCAGTACCGCAACCCTTAGGTGAATGTGTAACGTTTTTCGTATATGTTCAACATATACTTTTGTATGTATCGACGCCGCAGTAAAGAAAGCGTACCTTCGTGGCAATCTTTTTTTGTTTATAAGAACGGTTTTTACAAACCGTTCTTACGACCCTTCTTACAACCTTTACTTTAGGCGTGGAGTGTCCCCATGGCCAATTTTCAACGCATAACGCCTGAGCAGCTGCGTTCACGCTACTGGTTCGATAACCCTGATCACCCCGGTACCACGGCGCTGTGCATTGAGCGCTATCTCAATTACGGCATCACGCTGGATGAGTTGACCAGCGGTAAACCGATTATCGGTATTTGCCAGTCTGGCTCGGATTTAACCCCGTGTAACCGCCACCATATTGATTTGGTCAAGCGGGTGAAAGACGGTATTCGCGCCGCAGGCGGCGTGCCGTTTGAATTTCCCATGCACCCGATTCATGAGAACGTGCGGCGGCCCACTGCGGCGCTGGACCGTAACCTCGCCTATTTGGGCATCGTGGAAGTGCTCCACGGCTACCCACTAGACGGCGTCGTATTGACCACCGGCTGCGATAAAACTACTCCCGCCGCGCTAATGGCAGCGGCAACGGTGAATATCCCGGCTATCGTGCTTTCCGGCGGGCCGATGCTCAACGGCTGGCGCGGCGCCGAGCGGGTGGGTTCGGGTACGATTATCTGGGAGCTACGCAAGCGCCTGGCAGCAGGCGATATCGACTACGCAGAGTTCCTTTCCCGTGCCAGCGATTCAGCACCCTCGATAGGCCACTGCAACACCATGGGCACCGCCTCCACCATGAACTCCATGGCGGAAGTGCTGGGCATGAGCCTGCCCGGTTCCGCAGTGATTCCCGCGCCTTATAAAGAGCGCGCCATGGTCGCCTACGACACCGGTACGCGGATTGTCGATATGGTCTGGGAAGATCTGCGCCCGCTGGATATCCTGACCCGCGAAGCGTTTGAGAACGCGATTGTGGCGTGCTCCGCGCTGGGTGGCTCTTCAAACGCGCCGGTGCACATTAATGCGATTGCCCGCCATGCGGGTATCGAGATTAATAACGACGACTGGCAGCGTCTGGGCCATGAAATCCCGCTGCTGGCCAACGTGATGCCTGCGGGTGCCTTTCTGTGCGAAGAGTTCCACCGCGCTGGCGGCGTTCCCGCGATTCTCCACGAGTTACAAACGGCGGGTAAACTGCACGGCGATGCGCTGACGGTCAACGGCCGCTCGATAGGCGATAATCTACAGGGTCGCGAAACCCAGGACCCCGATGTGATTTGTCGCTACGGCGATCCGCTGGTCGAGCATGCGGGCTTCCTCAATCTCAAGGGCAACCTGTTCGACTCGGCGCTGATGAAAACCAGCGTGATCTCGCGGGATTTCCGCGAGCGCTTTCTGAATGATCCCAACGACCCGGAAGCCTTTGAAGGCAAGGTCGTGGTATTTGACGGCTCGGAGGATTACCACGCCCGTATCGATGACCCGGCGCTGAACATTGATGCTCGTACCATTCTGGTGATGCGCGGCGCAGGCCCGGTTGGCCACCCCGGCGGTGCCGAGGTCGTCAACATGCAGCCGCCAGAGGCGCTGATCAAGCAAGGCATCGAATCGCTGCCGTGCCTGGGCGATGGGCGTCAGTCAGGCACCTCTGGCTCGCCGTCGATCCTTAATGCCTCCCCAGAAGCCGCTACCGGCGGCGGCCTGGCGCTGCTGGAAAGCGGTGATCGGCTGCGGGTCGATCTCAAACGTGGTGAGGTACAGCTTTTGATTGAAGCCAGTGAGCTGGAAGTACGCCGCGAGCGCTTAGCTCAACAGGGTGGCTACCGCTACCCCGGCCACCAGACTCCCTGGCAAGAGATCCAGCGCAGTATGGTCGAGCCGCTGGATCGCGGGATGACCCTGGAGCCCGCCACCAAGTATCGCGATGTCGCCCGTCGGCATCCGCCTAGAGACAATCACTAAAGGAATCGTTACCACACATGAGTCGTTGGAGTACCTTTTCGCATCGTCAGCAGGGGCTGCTGTTGACCGGCGGCGGCGCGATAATCATGGCGCCGGACGCCTTGCTGATCAAGGTAGCTAACCTGCCCGATGCGGAAATACTGATGTGGCGCGGTTTTCTCTCCGGGCTGGGTTTTCTGCTGATTGCCTTGGCGCGCTATGGCCGAGGCACGCTGGCAGCCTACCGTCGCTGTGGCTGGACCGGCATCGCCGTGGCGCTGCTATTCAGCCTGACCACCTGTGGTTTCGTGCTGGGGAACCAGTACACCAAGGCAGGCAACGTGCTGATGATACTAGCCAGTTCGCCGATTATCGCCGCCGTTCTCTCCTGGATTATCCTCAAGGAGCGGTTGCCCAGGCGTACTTGGCTGGCGATTTGTCTCTGTATGATGGGTATAGCGATGATCGCGCTGGATGATGCGGGTGCCGGCTCGTGGGTGGGGAACGCTTTCGCCTTGATGGCAGCAACCACCCTGGCCATTAACTTCACTCTCTGCCGCACGCGGCCGGGGGTGGATATGAGCCCGATGCTAGTGTTTAACGGCCTGATTGTCGGCAGCACGGCGGGGCTGTTTTGGCTGGCGGGGAGTGAACCGAGCCTACCAGCCACCAACCAGCTCGCCGTCGTGATCCTGCTGTGCCTGATTATCGTGCCCTGCGGGGTGACGCTGCTGCAGCGCGGTCCGCTCTATCTACCCTCTGCGGAAGTTGGCCTACTGTTATTGCTTGAAGTGGTGGTGGGGACGCTATTAGCTTGGTGGATTATAGGTGAACAACCCGCGCCGATCGCCATAGTCGGCGGCCTTCTGGTACTGGGCACACTGAGTGCGAAGGGCCTCTATGAAAGGCGCCTTGAGCTACGCATGCGCGCCGGATTTGAACCTGCTTCACCGATAACAGTAGACCGGTCAAGTACGTTATGATGGGCAGGAATCGAAATAGGGTCTTAACGTAGTGACGTCATCTCTCAGCAAGCCAGCCGCTCGCCCCAGTATCGCCGAATACCTCGCCGAGGAGATCTTTGGCGGGCGCTATCATCCCGGCGACCTTGTGCCGCGTGAAATGGATCTATGTGAACGCTTTGCGATCAATCGCTCGGCGGTGCGCAGCGACCTTCGCCAACTGGTGGAGGCGGGCATTATCGAGCGTATCTCTGGGCACGGCTCCAAAGTACGCGAGTACTCGGAGTGGCATATTCTCGATGCTCAGGTGACCGACTGGCTGACCCGCTACGCCGCCCCCAACCCGGAAATACAGCGCGAAATCCTCGCCTTTCGTTTGGATGTAGAACCCTATGTGGCGATGACCGCCGCCAAACGCGCTAAAGCGCGTGATCTGGTCGCCATCGAAGAAGCCTTTGAAGGGCTGGGGCAGAACCTGCGCAATGCCACCTGCGAGGAGGAGCGGCGGCTACATAGCGAGTGTGATGTTGCCTTCCATGAGGCGATCTTCAAAGCGACCCACAATATTGTCTGGGCGCAGCTATCGCATATCCTGCGGCCCTCTATCTTTATGCTGGTATCCATGTCCAACGAGAATGCCGTTGACCCCGATGAGAGTCTGGAGCGTCATCGTCAGCTGATGGAAAGCATTCGCTTGCGCCGTCCCCGCGAAGCATTTTTAGCGGCTCAGGCTGTATTGGCAGGCACCGCCGCTGCGTTGGGCTTAGAGCACAGCGCCAGCTCACTGGGCCGCAGTGTCGAGTTGCCCTATAACACGCATTGACCCTGACCCCTCTTGGCCACTTTCAGTTAAGCGATTCTGGGTTCGTTGCTTTCGTTAAAACGATTCTTCCCTTACAACGATTTTCTCTTAAAACGATTATTCTCTTAAAACAGAGGCAAGCGTATGTCTGACTTCAACTCTGGCTTTAAGCTTGGCCTGGTGGGCGTGGGCAAGATTGTTCGCGACCAACACCTACCGGCAATCGCCGCCACTCCAAACTGCCATCTTGTGGCCACGGCGGATCCCCACGCTTCGCTGCCGGATCTACCCGCTTACCAAGGCTTGGAGGCGATGCTCGATGCGCATCCAGAGATCACCGCTGTTGCCATTTGTACGCCAACGCACCTTCGCTATTCACAGGCGCGAGCAGCATTGATGCGTGGCAAACACGTGCTGCTGGAAAAGCCGCCTGGGGCGACGCTGAGTGAAGTGGAGGACTTGATTGCCTGCGCTAAGCAACAAGGCGTCAGTCTGTTCGCGGCTTGGCACTCGCGCTTTGCGCCCGGCGTAGCGCACGCACAGCAGTGGTTAGCCGACCGTCAGGTGCAGCGGGTTGAGATCGAGTGGAAGGAGGATGTACGGGTGTGGCATCCGGGGCAGGCGTGGATCTGGCAGCCGGGTGGCATGGGCGTGTTTGATCCTGGTATTAACGCGCTATCGATTGCGACTGAAATTCTGCCTCAACCGTTTTTTCTGCAACAAGCGCGGCTGCTAGTGCCGAGCAATGCGCAAACGCCGATTGCGGCGGAGCTCTCCTTTACAGACCCTGAAGGCGCAGCCATTGCGGCAGCCTTTGACTTTCGTCAGAGCGGTCCGCCCACCTGGGATATGCATGTCGAGAGTAGTGATGGCAGTCGCTTGAGTCTTACCCAAGGCGGCTGCTGCTTGATGATTGACGGCGAGCTCGTGGTGGAAGCCGAAGAGCGCGAGTATCAAGGCCTCTACGCACGTTTTGCTGAGCTAATCGCAAACAGGCGCAGCGAGGTGGATGTTGCCCCGCTGCGCCAAGTCGCCGATGCGTTTCTATACGGTCATCGAGAAACCACCGACGCCTTCATTGAGTAACGTCTTGAGTGACGCTGGTTTATTCACGCTTACCATCGACCAAGCGTGATACGCCAGCCGGGTTACCATCACGAATCGCCTCAGGCAGCAGGCCTTCCGGCAGCGCCTGGTAGCACACCGGGCGCAGGAAGCGGAAAATCGCCGCGCTGCCCACCGAGGTGGTGCGTGAATCCGAAGTCGCCGGATAAGGGCCGCCGTGTACCATGGCGTGGCATACTTCTACGCCCGTCGGCCAGCCGTTGGCCAGAATGCGTCCCGCCTTGCGTTCTAGCGTCGGCAGCAGCTGCTTGGCAGTCGCCAAGTCACCGTCATCCATCTGCAGCGTAATGGTGAGCTGACCTTCCAACTGAGCCGCCACACGGGCCACTTCCTGAGCATCGGCACAGGCGATGACCAGCGATGTGGAACCGAACACTTCTTCTTGTAACGCGGGGTCACTCAGGAAAGCCTCAGCCTGGGTAACGAATAGGCCCGCTTGGCAGGGGTGCGCTGTCTCTCCGGCCTGACCGCGCGCCACCTCGGTGACCTTGTCATGGCTTGCGAGCCGACTAACGCCCTGCTGATAGGCGTCATGAATGCCCGGCGTCAGCATGGTTTGGCCTGCGCTACCCTTAACGCCTTCACCGGCTGCCGCAACAAAGGCATCCAGCTCAGGGCCTTCCACCGCAATGACCAGCCCAGGGTTGGTACAGAACTGGCCAGCGCCCATGTTGAGCGAGCCGACAAACCCTTCGGCAATCGCTTTACCGCGCGCCTTGAGCGCTTCGGGCAGCAGGAAGACCGGGTTGATCGAGCTCATTTCAGCATACACCGGGATCGGCTGTGGCCGTGCCTGGGCGGTAGCCATCAAGGCCGTGCCACCACTGCGTGAACCGGTAAAGCCAACGGCTTGAATGCGCGGGTCAGCGACCAGGGCCTGACCGATCTCTTTGCCAGAACCGAATAGCAGTGAGAAAACGCCCTCAGGCAGTTTGCACTTGGCCACGGCGCGCTGAATCGCGCGGCCTACCAGCTCGGAAGTGCCGGGGTGGGCAGAGTGACCTTTAACCACGACCGGGCAGCCAGCCGCCAGCGCAGAGGCGGTATCGCCACCGGCCACACTGAAGGCGAGCGGGAAGTTGCTGGCGCCAAACACCGCCACGGGGCCTAGCGCAATATGGCGCTGACGCAGGTCGGCGCGCGGTAGCGGCTCACGATCGGGCATGGCCGGATCGATACGCACATCCAGCCACTCCCCGGCACGGACTACCGAGGCGAACAGACGAAGCTGGCCACAAGTACGGCCACGTTCGCCTTCTATGCGCGGGCGGGGCAGGCCGGTTTCGGCCATGGCGCGCTCAACCAACTCATCACCAATCCCTTCGATTTCAGCGGCAATCGTCTCAAGAAACGTTGCCCGCGCCTCTAGGCCGGTTTCGCGATAGCTATCAAATGCTGCTTCGGCTAACGCACAGGCCTGTTCGACTTCGGCTTTGCTGCCGCCAGGGTAGGCGGGGCTTAGCTTTTCACCGGTGGCGGGATTAACGGCTTGAATGTCAGCCTGTTGGCCGCTAATGGCCTGCTGACCAATTAGTAGTTTGCCTTCCAAATTCATATAACCTCCTGCTGGTGCTAAAAAATAGTGTCAAAGCGATTGAACAGTAACCGCCGGTGCGTCTGCCTCCACCTGAAGCGGATTGCGCAGAGCCCGGCCAAATTCGTTGATACGGATCTCAAAGCGGTCGCCTTCGCGCACTTTGATGTTGTCAGCAAAGCTTAGCGTAGCAGTGCCGAAAAAATGTACGTGGATATCGCCAGGGCGCCGGAAACCTGGGTACTTAAAGTGATGGTATTCAAGGTTGGCCAGACTGTGGGCCATGTTGGCTTCGCCGGTCAAAAAAGGCTTTTCCCATACGGTCTCGCCGTTACGTTGAATCGAGCTTGAGCCTTCTAAATGGGCTGGCAGCTCGCCAATCAATAGCTCGGGCCCAAAGCTGCAGGCGCGTAGCTTGGAGTGAGCCAGCCATAAATAATTAAAGCGCTCGGTGACATGGTCAGAAAACTCGTTGCCCAGCGCGTACCCGACTCTCCAGGGTAGACCGTCCTTGCCAATAACGTAAAGGCCTGCCAGTTCGGGTTCCTCGCCTGCATCCTGAGCGAACGCTGGCGACGGGATCGCTGCTTCCGGCGCTACCACACACTGGCCATCACCCTTGTAGAACCACTCAGGTTGCGCGCCGATCTCGCCCGCGTTGGGTTTGCCGCCTTCCACCCCCAGCTTAAACATGCGCATGGAGTCGGTTAGATCTTCTTCCGCAGCTTGGGCTTTAGCATGCATCGCCGAGCGGGTGTCGGCACTGCCCAGGTGGGTGAGGCCGGTGCCGGTCACCAGGCAGTGGGCCGGATCGGAATGGGTCAATGGTGGCAGCAGCTGCTTATCGTCTACTAACGCTTGGTAATCCAAACGCGTGTCGGTCAGCGCGGCGGTCACAGAGTCACTAAGTGACTGACCAGCGTTAATGGCGCGGTTGGCGAGCGTATAGGTGTCGCAGTCGAGCAGCCTAACTTGCTGTTCACTCTCTACCAGCGCGGCGCGAACTTGGCCTTGGTAGTCACACTGAATCAGTCGCATAGTGATCTCCTTATGAAACCTATTGTAGTCGTTATCAAAGCGGCCAGATGGCGAGTTGCGGCCACATCAATAGCGCCGCGAGTACACACAGCTGAATAGCCATAAAGGGCAGTACGGATAGGTAAATATCCTTCAGGCTGATATCCGGGGGTGCCACGCTTTTAAGGTAGAAAGCGGCGGGCCCGAAGGGCGGTGACAGGAACGACACCTGCATATTGACGGCGAACAGAATGCCGAACCAGATCGGGTCGAAACCGAGCTGAATAACAATGGGCAGAAAGATTGGCAGGGCCAGCATGGCAATCCCAATCCAATCGAGGAATAGCCCCAGCACCAACATAATCGCCATCATTACCAGGATAATCACAATCGGCGCTACATCAAGCCCCAGAATCAAGCTTGAGACAAAGCGGTTGCCCCCCATCAGGTTGTAGACGCCCACCAGAGCGGCGGCGCCGATGCCGATCCAGATGATCATGCCGCAGGTATTCATGGTTTGGCCCAAGCTGTGGTGCAGCATGCCTGGGGTGAATTCGCCGCGAATGATGGTGGCAAGCAGTACGCCAAAGACGCCCATGGCCGCTGCTTCAGTGACCGAGGCGACCCCACCATAGATAGTGCCTAACACCAAAAAGGCAATCAGCCCAGGCAGCAAAATGGCTTTCGCCGCGTCCAGCTTGGTGGCGAAGGGGTTATCTTGAGCATTTTTATCTAACGGCGGCCCTAGGGCTGGATTTTTTAGGCAGCGCACCAGGACATAGGCAATATAAGACCCCATCAGAATCACCGCTGGCGTCACGGCCGCGGCGAACAGGTCGGCAATCGATACGCTGGCGATCAGGCCGTAGATAATTAGTACGATTGAGGGCGGCATCATGGTGCCCAGGGCGCCACCGGCACACACTACCCCGATGGAGAGATGCTTGTCATAGCCAAGACGCAGCATTTGCGGCAACGCCAAAATACCTAGCAGTACGATTTCACCGCCGATAATGCCCGAGAGGGCAGCCAGGAAAAACGCCACGACGATGGTTTGCACAGCAACGCCGCCCGGCAAGCGGCCAGCGAAAACGCGCATGGCGTTGAACAGATCTTTAGCGATGCCGGATCGATCCAGCAGCGATGCCATCAACACGAACATGGGCACCGCTACCAGCGAATACTCGGTGATAAAACCATAGACGCGGCTGGTGACCAGCGGCAGCGCCGCTTCGCCAAACCAGCCGAATGTGAACGCCATCGCCACCAAACCGGTGATAAACGCCAGCGGCAGGCCAGTGACCAGCAGCGCGAAAATGGCTCCGACCATGAGGATCGTTGCAGTTGAAATATCCATTAGCGAGGCTCCTCACTTGCAGCGCTAGGCTTAGCTCGGATCGATTGCCACAAATGCAGTGAGGCTTGAAGGGTCATTAATGCCAGAGCAAATAGAATCATGCCCTTCACCATGGCTGGAAAGGGCGGATTCCAAGAGGTGCCGGAGCGCTCCAGCGACCATTCGCCAAGCGGGTTATGGGAAGCGCCCCAAAACATATGAAAAGCGGCGTAGCTCATTGACAGGCAGAAAATCAGGGTGAGTAGGTCGTTGAAGCGGTCCATCCAGCATTTTAAGCGTGGCCCGGCGCTGTCGTAGAGCACTTTGACGCGGATATGGCTGTTGCGCGCCATGGCCGCTGGTCCGCCCAGCACAAAGATGACGGCGATGAGAAACACGACGGTTTCGTGCACCCACGAGGTCGGGTTGTTAAAGCCGTAACGCATAAAGACTTCGACGACGCTGATACCCATTGCCACCAGCACCAACCAGGAAACAGCTTGGCCACCACGGGCGATCAATCGGTCAAGCGCATTACGCTCGGGAGAGATCTCCTCTACCGTTTCGAGAATCTCGGGAAGATCATGTGTGGGAGGAGAGCGATATTGATTGTCAGGCGTTTTTTGAGACATGGCGCGACTCTACGCGCATCGCTCGGGATGTTTCCCGAGCGATGCGTTGGTTAGGTTAGTGAGGCAGAAAATTGAGAACAGGGCGTTAGAGCAGATTGCGCGAGCGCAAAAAGGCGGTCGCCGAGTCATAGACTTTCTGGGTCATCTCATTTTCACCCGCCCACTCTTTCCACTCCTGCTCAGCCGCGGTGCGGAATTTCTTACGCTCTTCTTCGGGCAAGTTGAAGGGATGAACGTCTGGGTCATCCTGAAGCCGCTGTAAGGTCTCAATATCCTGCTCTTTGAGGCGCGCAATCAGGTCATACGCCATGCCATCAAAGGCGGTATTTAACGTCGTTTGTAGCTCCTCGGGCAGGCCATCCCAGATATCCTTGTTGATCGAGACAGCGATCATTGGCATGGAGTGAAAGCCAGGGTAAAGCGGGTAAGGGGCGAAGGCGTGCAGGCCCATGGCGTCGTTGTTGGAGAGCACCGTGGAGTCAGCAGCGTCGATCACACCTTTTTCCAGACCGGTATATACCTCAGAGCCCGGCAGATTGACGGGCGTGGCGCCAATGCGCTCGAAGATGTTGTACACCATGCCTTGGGGGGCGCGGATCTTAAGCCCTTCAAAATCGGCGATGGATTCGATAGGTACCGTGGAGGGTACTGACTCCAGCGGAAAGGTCGCTGCGCTGATCAAATGCGCGCCATAAGGTTCGACTAGTTCGTTGTACAGATCTTCGCCGCCGCCGTACTTCATGTACTCCAAGAAGTCGTAGGGATTCTGCCAGGCGCCAACAAGGTTGCCGAGCATGCCGAACGCGGGATCCTGGCCAGAAAAGTAGCTGGGGTCGGTCATATGACCCTGCAGAATACCGGCACTGACCGCCGAGAGCGTTTCGGTGGGGCCAACCACGGCGTTAATCGGCATTACCTCAATCTCAACACGGCCATCGGTCATTGCTGTGATCTTATTAGCCCATTCCTGTTTGATCTTAAAGCTGGGCTCGCCCGAGGTTTCTGACGCCTGAAACTTCCACTCGTATTCGGCCGCCTGAGCTGTTGAAAGGCCTAGCAGCAGCGCTGAGCCAGTGAGTAGCAAACTGTATTTCGATGTGAGCATGGCACTATTCCTCAAGATTCTTGTTGTGGAGAAAGTGGTGGTGAACGGGGTCAGCGACCCATATGGAGAGGGTAATGTTGAACATTAAGAGCAATTGTTCAACATATACTTTTGTATGGTCGACTATCTCTTGAAGGTGGTTTAGTGTCGTGCAAATTCAAAACAGCCATCGACACATACCACTAGGGCCTGTTGACGTTTTGAGGGATAGCATTGGCAGGATAGGGGCAAACTCACAGAATACAGGTTCCGACACCAACAAACTGCGAGCTTGCCATGCCCCGACTGATGCTCACAGATGA
>NZ_JABWCV010000015.1 GCF_013371085.1 Vreelandella maris
GCAGGTGTTTGCCCACCGGGGTGGAGCCAGTGAACGAGACTTTGCGCACTCGGGGGTCGGTGGTGAGCACTTCACCCACGGCCGCGGGTTTGGAAGCGGTGACCACGTTGATGGTGCCCGCAGGCAGGCCCGCTTCCAGCGCTAAATAGGCGGCTGCCAGCGCGGTAAGCGGCGTCGCTTCCGCAGGTTTGATCACCACGGTGCAACCCGCAGCCAGGGCCGGGGCGCACTTGCGGGTGATCATCGCCAGCGGGAAGTTCCAGGGAGTGATTGCCGCCACCACGCCGACCGGCTCGCGCAGTACCAGCAGGCGCTTGTCGGCGCCGTGGCTGGGCAGCGTTTCCCCCGCCATGCGCTTGGCTTCTTCGGCGAAGAACTCGATAAACGAGGCGCCGTAGGTGACTTCGCCTTTGGCTTCCGCCAGCGGCTTGCCCTGCTCTAGGGTCATCAGGCGGGCCAGGTCGTCGGCGTGCTCATTGATCAGCTCAAACCAGCGGCGCAGCAGCGCCGAGCGCTGTTTGACGGGCGTGGCGCGCCACGCGGCACCGGCTTGGTAAGCGGCGGCCACGGCGTCACGGGCATCGTCGGCGCCCATCTCGGCCACGCGGGCAATGGTTTCGCCGGTGGCGGGGTTATCGACGGCAAAGCTCTGCTGACCTTTGCGCCACTCGCTGCCCACCAGGGCAGGCACTGCATCATGTAACCACTGTTCGATAAAGCTCATGGTCTTCTCCTGATTAATAACACTACGTGCACGCTAGCAGTAATGTGATTGCAGGCGAATGCACCACTTTTGCGTTCAACTAGACCACTTTTCTGTTTTACTGAAACATTGTTGAGCACTGTGATGTTGAGGATAAGAATGGATGGCCAGTCAGCTTTACAACAACTCGTAGAACACTATGCGCAGCAACCTGAACGCTTAAGTAAGCAAGTGCGAATAGAGCAAGCTTTGAGACAAGCGGTTACCCAGGAGTGGCCTAACCAGACTCGCCTACCTTCTCACCGGCAACTAGCGTCAGCGTTAGGCGTTGCTCGGTATACACTGTCACTAGCCGTTGCGACGCTGCTTAAAGAGGGTCTGCTTAAGACTTCTCATGGCAGTGGCACTTGGAGCTGTAAAGTGTCGGCCCCTGCTGTCTCAAAACCCACAAGTGTGCAGCTATCAAAACGTGCACAACGAGTGTTGCGTTGGCCGGGGGCGAGTACTGTTCAAAGCGGCGCCTTCGTGCCCGGGATTCCTGATATCGCCCAGTTCCCGATGCGTAAGTGGCGTCAGCTCTATGCGAGCGTAACGGTGCCGCAAAACGCCCTACTGCTCTCTTACTCCACGGGCGGCTATGGCCCGCTAAAGCGCGCCATTCGCGATTTTCTAGCCCGCTGGCGTAACCTTGATTGCGATATCGAGCAGATCATCATTACCGACGGCACCCATAACGGCATTGAGCTGTGTGCCATGGCGCTGGCAGATGTGGGCGACACCGTTGCCATGGAGTCGCCCTGCTACTGGGGAGCGCGCAACGTCTTTACCGCGGCTGGTTTAAACATTGAAGCGGTGCCGTGGCTGCCAGAGCAGGGGCATATACTCCCGCCTGCTGCTGCCCCGGTGAAGCTGGCTTATCTAACCGGCTCGCATCACTACCCACTTAGCGTGCCCACCAGCGCCACCGATAAGCAGCGCTTATGCGATGCCTTGTCACCCGCTTACATTGTCGAGGATGATTATGAGTTCAATCGCGACGACCACCCTAACCTGCTCTTTTCGCCCCAATCAGAGCGCCACTTGCTGGTAGGATCGTTTTCCAAGATGATGTTTCCGGGGCTGCGGCTGGGTTATTTAGTAGTTCCACGCCACTTGGCGGCGCCGATGAATCGTCTGCGCAGCGAATTGTTCCGCGAAGGGCGCATGCTGGATCAAGCCGTGCTGGCCCAGTTCATTTTTGATGGCGACCTGGATGCCTGGTGCCGACGCATTCAGCGCGACTATTTAGGGCGTCAGCAGGTGCTGCATGACCAACTGCGTTCGCTACCACAAGTACGCAGCGTTTCACCGCCCAGCAGCGCGATTAGCCTTTGCGTTGAGTTTACGCCGGGCGTCAATGATGTGGGAATCGCTCAATCACTGCTGAAAGAGCATTTAATCGTGCGGCCTTTAAGCCCGGTGTGTGCGCCCACCGACCCAAGGGTTGGCTTGGTGATGGGCGTCGGCATGCTGTCTGGGGAAACGCTGGTGCGTGAAGCACAGCGGCTACGTCGCAGTCTGGAAGCGCTGCTGCGTTAGGCGTTACTGATAACGCATGGGTGAAGAAGGAAGCACTTCTCAACACCTTAGCCACAAGCTTTCAACGACTTATCCACAAGGATTTACTCACAAGAGCTTATTCACAAGGACATTTATGCGCTGCCCTGTTGATCGTTTTACCGTTGCCTCTTCAAATGCGTTCGCTCGCCTACGCCTTTGGGCATCACTGGCTTTTGTGCTGCTGCTCTCTGGCTGCGCCACCTTTGCCCCCAACCCGCCTCAAGATCAAACCAATCTCTGCGAGATATTCCGCGAGCAGCCCACTTGGTACGACTACGCCCAGGAGTCCGAGGAGAAATGGGGCACGCCGATTGCGACTCAGATGTCGTTTATTCAGCAAGAGTCCTCGTTTCGCAGCCATGTCCGCCCGGATCGCAAATATTACCTGGGCTTTATTCCCGGCCCACGTCCCTCATCAGCCAAGGGTTATGCCCAGGCACAGGACCCGGTATGGGGCGAATACGAAGACCAAGCGGGCAGCCTATTTGCGCGCCGAACGCATATGAAGCACGCCACCGATTTTATCGGCTGGTACAACCGCCGTTCCCAACAGCAGGCGGGAATATCGCTGAGTAATCCTGAGCACCTTTATTACGCCTATCATGAAGGGGCCGGTGGCTATCAACGCGGCACGTACCGCGGCAAACCGCAGGTATTGAGGGCAGGTCGAGAAGTAGCAGCGCGCGCTAATCGTTACCAAGCCCAACTCAACAGCTGTGAAGCGGAGTTTCAGTGCCGGAAGTTTTACCAAGTCTGGCCATTTTGCCGTAGTTAAGGAATAAACGATGTCACTATGGATTGGTGTGGCGCTGGTCAGCGTGGTGTTTTTCACCTCGATGCTTTCCGGCGTATTTGGGATGGCGGGCGGCTTGGTGCTGCTGTGGTTTCTGCTGTTGGTATTCCCCGCCGGTACGGCAATGGCCGTGCATGGCGTGATACAGCTCACGGCGAATGGGTCGCGCGCTTGGCTCTCGCGACACTATATCGTCTGGCGCATCGTCGCGTTTATGGCGCTGGGCGTGTTGAGCGCCGCTGGCCTACTGCTGCTATTCAACTACAGTCCTAATGCCGCCAGCGTCTCGATTTTGATTGGTTTGATGCCCATATTGGTGTGGATGCCTAAGCGCTGGTTTCATCTGGATGCCAACCGCGCCAGCCATGCGTTTTGCTGCGGCATTGCATCAGGCGGGTTAACCATTGCAGCCGGGGTTTCCGGGCCACTGATCGATATTTTCTTTGTGCGCTCACGCATGGACCGCCGCCAAGTGGTGGCCACCAAGGCGATGATTCAAGTAGTGGCCCACAGCATTAAAATCATCTTCTACCTAGGCGCCGCCATGGCGCTTAGCGCGGGCGAATGGGGCATCGTATTGCTAGCCGCACCGTTTGCCATGCTCGGTACGCAAGCGGGGAACCGCATTTTGCACCGCCTCACCGATGCCAACTTTCGCACCTGGACCCGCTGGATCGTGACCGGCATCGGTATTTTCTACTTTGCGCAGGGGATATTCTTGCTCACCCGCTAGCGTTGAGGGCGATAAAAGCGGGCTTGCCGTTGATGCCTATACTGACCATAGCCATCAACGGAGGTCGCTATGGATTATCATCACTACCGCAAAGCCCTGACTGAAACACTTGCCCAGAGTGAAGTGCCCTTTCCCGCTGCCGAATACCAAGCGCGCCTGGACAAGGTGCGTCAGGCGATGACCGAGCAAGGGTTAGATGCGCTGCTGCTCACCGACCCCGCCGATATTAACTACCTCACGGGCTACCACACCTTTGAAGTCTCGGTTCATGCCTGTTTGGTCTGCACGCAAGAACGGTTAGTGCTGCAAGTTGCCTCCATTGAAACCGGTGCGGCGGTGGTCACCGCTCGGGTCGATGAGATTATCGGCTACCGCTGGGAAAACCTGGATGAGATCATCACCCCGCTGGCGGATCTGCTTACCCCCTGCCAGCACATCGGTATTGATGGCTGGAGCAGCGGGCTGCGTTTTGGGGTGATTGATGCATTGATGCAGACCATTGGCCGCGAACGATTCAGCGAAGCAGGCGCGCTAGTCGACGCCATTCGAATTGTGAAAAGCCCTGCTGAACTCGAGATGCTGCAAGAGAGTGCCCGTATCACGGCACTCGGTTTAGAGACGGCGATTCAGAGCATTCGCCCAGGCATGACCGATAACGATATTGCCGCGGTGGGTGCCAAAGCGCTGCTGGAAAATGGCAGCGAGTTTATGAGCCTGCAGCCGATCGTGACCAGCGGGCACCGCATTGGTGTGATACACGTCAATCATAAGCGGCGCGTGATTCAGCCTAATGAGCCAGTGTTCTTGGAGTTCGGCGCCGCGTATCAGCGCTACACGGCCCCCATGATGCGCACCGCGGTGACCGGCACTCCCAACGCGGCTCTCTCCGCCACTCGCGACCTTTGCCGTTCTATATTCGAGGCGCTTTGCGACGCTATGCGGCCCGGCAATAGTTTCGACGCCGCCGCCCAAGCGGTTGATGCTTTACTCGCCCCGCAGCGCGACCAGTATTTTTTCTCCGGCGTGTTTGGCTACGCCGTGGGCGCGCAGTTCCCGCCTAGCTGGGTAGAGGGCACGGGCTTTATCGCCAAAGGCCAGTCGCGCACCTTTGAAGCAAATATGGTGTTTCATTTACCGCTCTGCCTACGCGTGCCCGGCCAATGGGGCGTCGGCATCAGCGATACCGTGGTGGTGACCGAGCAGGGAGCCAAGCCGCTAACCAATAACGACTGGCAGCTGTTTGAGGCGCCCTCATAGCGATTGCATTGACACTTCTATTGAGTAGCGCTATCGTCACCACAGATGCAAATGAGAAACACTCTCTTTATTTTTCGAGTAGATGATGGGATCTGTACCCATCGATAGCCACAGTAGTGAGGGATCAGTGGGATGACTAGCGAGCAGCGGCAACTTCGCCAAACAGTCACGTTTTTACGCACCTCGTTTGAAGCGGTTCAGCATTCCATTGCTGGCCGTTTGGAAGACCCGCTGCCCTGCTGGATGGATACCGCCATGATGTCGATGCTTTCCCGCGAGCTGACCCGCTGCTGCCAGCAGTCGAAGCCACTGTTTGCACCTCCCGTTACGGAGCAACTTTACATCGCCTCGCAACAGTGTGACCTGCTGCTGAAGCAGTGCCCCGGGGTGCTCAGTAGTGCCGTTTGCCACCGCCAGTTGAGCGCCATCATGCTGCCGCTAGCCAGCGCCCTTCAGCAAATTGATAGCCCTGCCAAGCGGCGCTGGCCTTGGACGAAGTGGCACTAACCAACCTTTAGCATTTCTTCGCTACCAGTGGGTATGCGCTCATGATGATTACTAGCAGAAGCTCCAGACCTTGGAAATGATAGGGTCGGTGTTCATTAATGCGTATTTTTAGTGGCAAGCACTTGCTTACCTAGATCGGTTAATCGATATTTTTGGGTGGGGCTACGCGGCGAGTCAGGTTGCGTCATTTCAATCAATGACAGTGCCAAAGCTGGTTGCAAATAATTTTGTAAAAACGTGGGACGATGCGTAAGTGATAACGCCTTGAGAAGAGCTTTAGTGCTCCTTGGCTCTTCAAGCAAAGCTTGCAACAACCGCATTACTTGTTCGGTTACTTGTTCGGTTACTTGTTCGGCTACTTGCTTGGGTACTGCAGATGCTGTGTCCTCAGCGACCGTAAATCCCTCGTGAACGGGTAAACGAATTAAAAAGTAACTACGTTCATCGTCGGTTTCGAACACCGGTTCTGGCGAACCGTTCGTCTTCATCACCCGAAGAATTTTCGGCACGCCCGTTGAACGGCCTTCGGTTAAATCCAATTCTTTTAAAAACTCGCCAATACGCCGGTTGCGGTAGCGGCGGCTGACTGCTTTACCTGCCTGCAGGTCTTGCATACGAATAGAGTGGTCGGGTCCTGGAAAGCTGAGCACCACAAGCTCCCGACCATCAATACGGATTTCAATGGGCTCACGAATTTCATAAGAGCGGTGATACACCGCATTCACCACTGCTTCTTCAATGGCGCCCAGTGGAAAATTCCAGAAACGCTCAGCTTCTGGGCGATCAGCGTGTTTTGTTACGCCCTCTTTTAAATAGTTGCGATTAATGTAGTCCAATGCCGTGCGGGTTATGCGCCCCAGCGGGCCCTTGAATATTTTCTCTTCAAAATGGTCGCCACCGGCACCGTCTGGAAAATACACCACATCTATCTGAGTCGCGGGGAAAAGCTGCTCAGGTTGCTCGTTAAAGAACAAAAGCCCTACATTTTTAGGAAAAGCCATTTCGCTTGGCCCACCAACCACATTCATTCGGCGGCCCAGGGTTTCAATATCCAGCTCGCGGGCTTCAGGTGCCAATTCGCTATTAATATCGTGGAGAAAGTCGCGCATCAAATAGGAGGAAAGGTCATTTAATGTCGCGGTTTGTCGATAGCGATCATCAAACGGTACCGTAGCCGCCAAACTTAACAGCTCACGCTCATCCCGCCCCGATGCTTTCACCGTGCTGGTATGTTTACGCAGGTAATAGGCCCAATCACTCTTCTTGCTCAAGCTGGTTTTAGCTTTATAGGGCCGTGTTTCACCGCCCGGCGCCCATAGCACCAGAATGGTTTTGCCCTGAATCTCATAGGTCGCGGTTAATGGGTGGTAGTGCGGCGCAAGCGCTGAGTGCCCTAGATTTAATAACTCTTTTTGAACGGCATCGATTTGCTCCGGCAATAAACCGGCAGGCGGCAATTGCGGTTGACCATTCTCTTCAGCAATACCAACCAGGACATACCCGCCACCCAAATTGTGGAAGTCATTAGCGAACGCACACAAAGTATGCAGGATGGATTCAGGGTTCCAGCCTTCTTTATATTCAATGCGTTCACTTTCCACCGTGCGGTGATGAAGCAAGTCATCGATGTTGATGGGGAGTTTAGGTGTCATGCCGTTTTTTCAGCCGTTTGGTTGACGTCATATCGCACTAGTCAGGCCTTATAACGTTTAAGTTAACCTAATAATGTAGAACGATGCCTGCAAATGCAATTCTCGGAAAGCAGGCTGTGGCTAAAGCGCTAGCGGCTCATTTCTTTTTCATACCCATCCCGCCTGATTTTCCTGTCGGGGTTTTGTTTTGAGCGTAACGGCCCCATCAATAAGGGAATGACATAGTCGTTGGCGTTAACTAGTAAACTGGTCTATTCTGGAGCGTACTATTTATTGAAGCATTCAAAAGGAGCTTACTTGATGGCTTTCGAAACACTATTTACCCCTACATCGCTTGGTAGCCTGACGATTCCTAACCGCGTCATCATGGCGCCGCTGACTCGTGCGCGTACGCCTGATAGCGTGCCGGGCAAGATGCAGGAAGCCTACTATGGGCAACGTGCTGGATCTGGGTTGATTATTAGTGAAGCCACCAACATCTCCGCGACCGCCCGCGGTTATGTGTATACGCCAGGCATCTGGACCGATGAACAGGAAGCCAGCTGGAAAGACGTTGTGGATGCTGTACATGCCAAAGGCGGTCGTATGGCGCTGCAGCTTTGGCACGTTGGGCGCGTTTCACACGAAATGGTTCAACCCGATGGGCAGCAGCCAGTAGCGCCAAGCGCGCTGAAAGGCGAAGGCGCCCAGTGTTTTGTCGAGTTTGAAGACGGCACTGCGGGTCAGCACCCCACCAGCACACCGCGTGCGCTGGAAACCGATGAAATTCCAGGCATTGTCGATGACTATCGCCAAGCGGCCGAGCGCGCTAAACGTGCTGGTTTCGATATGGTCGAAGTGCACGCGGCAAACGCCTACCTGCTCAACCAGTTTCTGGCGACTGGCACCAACAAGCGTACCGACCAGTACGGCGGTTCGTTGGAAAATCGCGCCCGCTTCCCGCTGGAAGTGATTGATGCGGTGATTGAGGTTTATGGTGCAGACCGGGTCGGCATCCGCATGACGCCGTTTATCGAGCTCTTTGGGTTGACCGACGATGAGCCGGAAGCAATGGCATTTTACATGGCCGAGCAGCTTTCCAAGCGTGGCCTCGCCTATCTGCACCTGAACGAGCCTAACTGGGCGGGCGGCGATATTACCTTCCCTAACGGTTTCCGTGAGCAGATGCGCGAACGCTTTAGCGGCAGCCTGATCTACTGCGGCAACTACGATGCCGAAAGCGCCGAGACACGCATCAGTGAAAACTCCACTGATGCCGTCGCCTTTGGCCGCCCTTACATCGCTAACCCGGATCTACCGGAGCGCTTTCGTGTTAATGCGCCGCTCACCGAGCCGAACCACGAAACGTTCTACGGTGGCGATGAGAAGGGCTACACCGATTATCCGTTTATGGATAATGGCTACGACCGCAAAGGGTAAGCTAATCTAACTTTAGCCCATGGCTGAGCCCTTTCCCCAGAAAAGCATCACTTAGGTGATGCTTTTTTATGTCTGATTATTATCAAACGCTGCTAGGCTATTGATTCTTTCGTTTTAACGAAAAGGTGATACATGGTTGGTTCCTTGTTTTCTCTACTGGGGTTGGTTCCTTGTTTTCTCTACTGGTGTCGCTCTTGCTGGTTGGCCTAACCGCCAGTACCGGTGTGCGTTTTCGCCCTGATAGCTGGTACCGAGAGTTACGCAAGCCGACCTGGACACCACCGGATATCGCCTTTCCTATTGCGTGGGGCATACTGTATTTATTGATGGCTATTGCTGCGTGGCGGCTTTACATGGCCGATGACTCGGCGTGGCGCACCGCCAGCTTAGCGGTTTACGTGCTACAACTTTTCGCCAATGCGGCGTGGTCCTGGCTGTTCTTCGGACGCAAACAGATTGCCATCGCACTGATCGATATTGTGGTATTACTAGGGTTAATTATTATCGCCATTGCGTTGTTTTCCCAAGTAAGCACGCTAGCCGCGTGGTTAATGGTGCCTTATGGGTTATGGGTAGCGTTGGCGCTAACCCTCAATGCCACTATTTTTCGGCTAAATAAAGCCTGAGCGTGGATTAAAAAAACAAAGGGTTCTGAGAGTATGGATCGCACCACTACTATAATAGTACTCGCCTTCGCATCGCTGGTATTAGGCGCAATGGCAACAGCGATATTTATATATGTCGTTGTACCCTGGCGCCGCCGACGGCGCGCAGCGAAAGCGAAAGCCGCTGCCCCTCGTCCGGTACAAGTAGACAGCTCTGACGAAGTTCAAGAACCTGACGCATATGCACCTTCAAAGCAAACTAAAAAAGTTAAGCAGCATTCGCTTTTTATAATCTTTGATCAGCCTAGTGCAGATTCAGACGAGCGCCTTATCCAGTGGCTAAGGGAGAAAAATGCCCACTACGACGCGCTCAAGAAAATATTTCTAATCGACGGCCAACAGCCGTCTAACCCAGTCACTATCGCCAACGCATTTCCACCGGGGGAAATGCCTGACCTGCTGCGTGGGGAAACCCATGAGCCCATCAGGGGTATTAGCTTATTAGTGAAACCACCGTTACGTAAGCGACGTAATCAACAAATGCATGTCTACGTAGAACTCGCCAAAGAGATGCAGACGGTGTTTAGCAGCAAAATGCTCAATGACGAGCGCGAACTCGCCACTGACAGCACCTTTGAGCAAATTATCGGCGAATAGACTTACAGCGCTATGCTGACAAAAACAGCGTCACACTACTCCCTGGCTGCGCAGGTAGTCGTCATAACTGCCGCTGAAATCGACAATACCTTCCGGCTGCATATCAATAATGCGCGTCGCCAGTGAAGAGACAAACTCGCGGTCGTGGCTGACAAACAGCAGCGTACCGGGGTAGTTCTCCAAAGCCAGGTTCAACGCTTCGATAGACTCCATATCCAGGTGGTTGGTCGGCTCATCCATCAGCATCACGTTGGGCTGAGTAAGGATTAACTTACCGAACAGCATGCGCCCCTGTTCGCCACCGGAAATCACCTTTACCGATTTGCCGATATCATCGCTGGAAAACAGCATCCGTCCTAACGCGCCCCGAACCACCTGCTCGCCGCCGGTGGTCCAGCTCGACATCCACTCAAACAGCGTGGCATCGACGGCAAAGTCATCGCTGTGATCTTGGGCAAAAACACCTATATCCGCGGCTTCTGTCCACTTCACTTCACCCGCATCCGGGTGCAGCTCGCCTGCCAGCGTTTTGAGCAGCGTGGTTTTACCAATGCCATTGGGGCCGATGATAGCAATACGCTCGCCGGCTTCCACGGTCATGGAGAGGCGCTCAAACAGCGGCTTCTCGCCGTTATAGCTTTTAGTAATGCCATCCACGTTGACAGCGTTACGGTGAATTTTCTTGGCCTGGTCAAAACGAATAAACGGACTAACACGACTGGAAGGTTTGATATCTTCCAGCTTGATTTTGTCGATCTGACGCGCTCGCGAGGTAGCCTGTTTGGCCTTCGAGGCGTTGGCAGAGAAGCGGCTAACGAACTGCTGCAGCTCGGCAATCTGGGCCTTTTTCTTGGCGTTATCCGAGTGCTGACGCTCGCGAACCGCGGTAGCGGCGGTCATGTAGTCATCATAGTTACCCGGGAACAGGGTAATTTCGCCGTAATCCAGATCCGCCATGTGGGTGCAGACGCTATTCAGGAAATGGCGGTCGTGAGAGATGATGATCATGGTGCTGCTGCGCGCTTTAAGAATATCTTCCAGCCAGCGGATGGTGTTGATATCCAGGTGGTTGGTCGGCTCATCCAGCAACAGTACATCCGGGTCAGCGAATAGCGCCTGGGCGAGCAGCACACGCAGCTTCCAGCCGGGAGAGACTTCGCTCATCGGGCCCGTGTGTTGCTCAATGGGGATGCCCAAGCCCAGTAGCAATTCGCCGGCGCGGGGCTCGGCGGTGTAGCCATCCAGCTCGGCGAAGCGCACTTCTAGATCAGCGACGGCCATGCCGTCCTCTTCGCTCATCTCTGCCAGCGAGTAAATACGCTCGCGCTCGGCAGCCACCGACCAGAGTTCGACATTGCCCATGATCACGGTGTCGATGACGCGCTCGTTTTCAAACGCAAATTGATCCTGACGCAACTTACCCAGCCGTGTACTGCTATCCAGCATCACCTGGCCAGAAGTGGGCTCCAAATCGCCACCGAGAATTTTCATAAAGGTGGATTTGCCGCAGCCGTTCGCGCCAATCAGGCCGTAGCGATTGCCGTTATTGAATTTAACGGAGACATTTTCAAACAGGGGCTTGGCCCCAAACTGCATGGTGATATTGGCGGTTGCGATCACAAAAGGAGCCCGGTTAGCGTGTTATTTACAATACGAAAGGCTCGCGATTCTACGCGCTATTGGGCAGGCATTCATCCATCATCCGCCAGGGCATTCAGTTGATTGCCGGGATATCGAGCAGAAAGCGTTCATCATCAAGCGCTTGGCGCAATCGAGTAGCAAGAATATCGACAATATCTGGATGTTCGCCCACCAGCTTGGTCGTAGTAACGGAAAGTTCTGGATGCTGCTGTTCAGCCGCCGCGCATATTTCAGCGATATCGCCCCCCTCTCCCGCATGGCGCCCCGGCGAAAGAAACAGCATCGCCAGGATGACCGGGCCTGCATTGAACTCGGGTGACAACAGCAAGTTTTCCAGCAGCGGCTCGTTAAAGCGGTACTCATCACCCTCGCGGCGTTCCATAGAAGCAGCAGCAACACACGCTACGTCATCGGCTAACAGCACGCTAAGCTGCCCCGCTAAGCGGTTACGCACGGCGGTAACGTCAGGAATCGGGCTGCCGTGATCTACCAGTGCCACATGGGGCTTAGTACCTAGCCGAAGCTTCTCGCGCACGTTGTCGGCCAGCAGATGGGCTAAACGCAGGTCGTTATCCCCCAATTCATCCACCAAGGGCTGGGCCACACGCACCTTCACGTGGGGAAAGCGCTCTTGCAGCGTCGCCATGCGTTCAGGTAGGTAGCCGGTCAGTGCTTTGCTGGGGCCAAAAAAGAACGGCAGGATCAAGATCTCTGTCGCCCCTTGTTCGGCACTGCGTTCAGCGGCGGGGCCAAGCGTGGTGGCGGGAACACCATCAACCTCTTCCACGGGAATCTTATTGGAGTGCAGTAGTGAGGCCGCCTGTACGGTTTCACCCATAAGCTCACTAAGCGACGCCGCCACGCGACGTAAATTAAGCGTTGCCTGCGCTCGTAGCGAGCCGTTATCGACCAAAAAAATCGCGCGCATGGCAGCCTCCTGTTGTGGCCTTGGCGATCAAATAGGTGATCAACCATGACATGTTAAGATGGTGGTTTTACACCGTCGTTGCCCACCATGTTACTTGAAAAATGTGACTTAAAAACGTTGCCTGATACCGATGCTTGATACCACTGCGCTTAACCAGCAAAGAAATTTCTTCGATGGCCATACCGAGATTTGGCTATTTGGCTATGGTTCGCTGATCTGGAAGGCGGACTTTGCCTATATAGAGCGCCGCCCGGCGTTTATCACCGGCTGGGAACGGCGATTTTGGCAAGGCTCCCATGACCATCGCGGTACGCTTGAATCACCGGGCCGGGTTGCCACTTTGATTCCCGCTGAGGGAGCGGTGTGCCATGGTATGGCCTACCGGATTACCCCGGAAGTGCTGGCACCGCTGGATATTCGAGAGAAAAACGGCTACCTACGGGAGAAAGTGCCGCTGACGTTTACCGATGTCAGCAGCGAAACACCTGAACAGAGCGAAGGGCTTATTTATCTCGCCAGCGAAGATAACCCGGCCTTTTTGGGCGACGCGCCGCTTGATGAAATCGCCCAGCAAATTGCCAACGCCCATGGGCCCAGCGGCCCCAACCGCGACTACTTAGTCAACCTCGCCAAGGCGCTACGGGAGCTAGGCGCCAAAGACGCTCATATCTTTGCCCTGGAACAGCAGTTGAGCCGCTTTTAACATTACCAGTAGCGTGGATAGCGACGATGCCGGGCAAGGTTATTGACCAAGATAGCAATGATCAGCATCACTACACTACCTGCGCCAATCGGTAACAGCGGGTACCACCAACCCAACTGATGAACGCTAGCCCCGCCGCCTACTGCAATCAGTGCAGCCGCGGCTCCCGGTGGGTGAACCGTGTGGGTTATTTGCATAACAAGTATCGACAGTGATACAGCCAGAGACATCGAGAGCGGTGTCGCCCCCAGCAGCTGGTAGCAAGCGACGCCGATACCCGCTGATAATACGCTGCCAAACAGCACATGGCTTGGCTGAGCAAAGGGGCTTTCCGGTGCTGCATAGATAAGAACGGATGTCGCCCCGAAGGAGCCTACGATCAGCAGCTGTTGCGAGAGCCAAGCCGAGCTTAACCAGCAGATAACCGCCATACCGCTAAAGGCGCCAACCCATGACCACACCGCATCCTGCCAACCCACTCGGGTGCGCTTAATGGGCTGCCCTCGCATCTTGCCTAGATAAGTTTTCATTGCACTCGCTTTGCACAAAATGAGTGCAGATGATGGCAAAATGCACCAAATAAGCAAATGACAATCCATCATGCCTTGGATGAAGCTGACTCAAGAAGACAGATTAGGCGGAAACGGCTTCTCTACATCATCAACCACGAAAGAATAAACAGCCCCAATACGGTACGTACAACACCGCCGATTATCGAGCCTCGCAGAAAAGCGCGCAAACCGCCCCACAGAATCAGCAGCCCAATCACTAAGACAGCAATGCTGAAAAAGGAATCACTGATTCCCAGCGAACGCGTCAAGCCATCGATGAAATCGCCGAACGCACCGAAGAAGTTGGTGAAAATGCCCAGCAGAAACTCAACCACCACGCGGATGGCTTCACCGATAGTTTCGCCAATTTCGTCAAAAAAACCGTTTGCCTGCATTGCATTTGGCTGCATCGATAGTACCCAAAGCTGAGAAGGATAAGCAGCATTGTCGGTTAAATACGCTGACTGAGCAAAGCAGAACAAATCCCGCTTCTTTTTACGCTAAATTTTTAGCGCCTTCCTCACCAAGCAACTACTATTAAAGACATAAAACGATCGTTTAAATAAATATAATTATCTGACACTAGGTTCTCACCATGACGCACCACTATCCACTTGCCGACAAACTCCAGGCTAATACCCATCAGGTGGAAAACCAGCCACCAACGCTGGAAAACTACAACAGCTACACCGCTGACCGCGCACTTCAAGAGGGCGTTAAACGCGAAGGTGGTACTCACAATAGCGCTCTCAAGACGTTTGGGCAGTGGGCGGGCTCCACCGAGGCCATTGCCCTGGGCTTTGACGCCAATCGTTACGCACCTCAGTTGGTCACCCATGACCGGCAAGGGCATCGAGTTGATCTGATCGAGTTTCACCCTGCCTACCATCAGCTTATGCAAACGGCGGTAGAGCACGGCTTGCATGCTAGCCCCTGGCGAACCCCTCAACCCGGTGCGCATGTTAATCGGGCCGCCAACTACTTTTTACAGGCCCAGGTAGAAGCGGGCCATGGCTGCCCCATCACCATGACGTTTGCTGCCCTGCCAGCTTTGCGCCACCAGCCCAGCTTGCTTGAGAGCTGGGGAGACAAAATCACCGCGCCTCATTACGACCCGCGCAACGTGCCTTATTTTGAGAAACAGGGCGTTACCATCGGCATGGCAATGACCGAAAAGCAAGGTGGCTCCGATGTGCGTCAGAACACCACTCGCGCCTACCCGATTGGCCAAGGCGGGCCGGGTGAAGCTTTTGAGCTGGTGGGGCATAAGTGGTTTGTCTCGGCACCGATGTGCGACGCCTTCCTGGTACTCGCCCAGGCGCCCGGCGGCTTGAGCTGCTTTCTGCTGCCGCGCTGGCGGCCCGACGGCAGCAAGAACCCACTGCATATTCAGCAGTTGAAGCGCAAAATGGGCAACGTGGCGAACGCCTCCAGCGAGACGGAACTGCGCGGTGCCTTTGCCTGGATGGTGGGCGACGAAGGCCGTGGCGTGCGTACGATCATTGAGATGGTCGCCATGACCCGCTACGACTGCATGATTGGCTCAGCTGCAGGAATGCGCCAAGCCACCGCCCAGGCGATTCACCACGCCTCTCATCGGCATGCCTTTGGGGCGCGCCTAAGCGAGCAGCCGCTGATGCAAAATGTGCTCGCCGACCTAGCTATCGAGAGCGAAGCCGCCACCACCCTGATGCTGCGCATGGCCCGGGCTATGGATTATCAAGACGATGAGCATGAGCGCCTGCTTTCGCGAATCGCTACCCCTGTGGGCAAGTACTGGATCTGCAAGCGCACTCCCCACCACGCTTACGAGGCAATGGAGGTGATTGGCGGTAGCGGCGTGATGGAGACTCACATAATGGCGCGCCTGTTTCGCGAGTCGCCCATCAACGCCATCTGGGAAGGCAGCGGGAATGTGCAGTGTTTGGATATCCTGCGCGCAATTGAAAAGCAGCCCGAAGTGCTCGACGCCTACTTCGCCGAGCTTGCCAAAGCGCAAGGTGCCAATGGGCATCTTGACCGCTTTATCCACCAATTACAGCGGCAGATGCAGGATACCCAAGCGCTCCAGTACCGCGCCCGCCAGTTGGCGGACGGCATGGCCCTGGCATTACAAGGCGCGCTGCTGGTACAGCACGCCCCCGCTTATGTGGCCGATGCGTTCTGTGCTGGGCGGCTTGCTGACCGCAGCAGCCTCAATTCAGGCACGTTGCCCACCGGGCTGGATTGCGCGGCAATCATCGAGCGTGCTCAGCCCCTGGAATGAGCCCCGTGGAATAAGCGTTCACGACCATGGTCGACTTCCATGCTAAAACTGATCGCGTTAGAACTAATGCTGTAAAACAATAAGCAGCAACGTGATAGCGGGAGAGCTTGGTACATCAAACTATGATGACGCCAGCGCCGAAGGAGCAACAGCCCCGGAAACTCTCAGGCAACCGGACCGCTATCACCATCACTTTCCGAAGAGCGGCTGATGACTGCGTCACTCAGCCCACCGAAGGAGCAAGCGCGCCCAACGGGCACGTGAATCTCTCAGGTTCCATGACGGAAGGGGTACGCCAACAGCTACGCCGTTAGGTGGTATTCCCGACGCTCATACAATCTGGAGAGACTCATGCAACGCATTGCCGTTATCGGTGGTGGTATCACCGGCATTACCAGCGCCTACGCCCTGGCCAAACGTGGCTATCAGGTCACCGTGTTTGAAAAACATCGTTACGCCGCCATGGAGACCTCGTTCGCCAACGGTGGTCAGCTCTCGGCCTCGAATGCCGAAGTGTGGAACCACTGGCCCACCGTGATCAAGGGCATGCGCTGGATGCTCCGAAACGACGCCCCGCTGCTGGTCAACCCTCGCCCCAGCTGGCACAAGCTCAGTTGGTTTGGCGAATTTATCGCCTCGATTCCCCGCTACTCTGAGAACACTACCGAGACCGCGCGGCTGGCGATTGCGGCACGCGAGCATCTGTTTCAGTGGGCGCAGGAAGAGCAAATCGATTTTGATTTAAAGCAGAAAGGCATTCTGCATATTTACCGCGATAAAGCGGGCTATGACCACGCCGCCAAGGTCTCACAACTGCTCAGCAAAGGCGGCCTGGAACGCCGGGCAGTCACCCCTGATGAGATGCGCACCATTGAGCCGACGCTGGCGGGCAACTACTACGGTGGTTTCTTTACTGAAAGCGATGCCACGGGCGATATTCATAAGTTTACCCACGGCCTGGCTCAAGCCGCCGAGCGCCGCGGCGTAACGCTTAAATATGGCCACAGCGTGCAGGATCTAGGCGCGGACGAAAAGCACACCTGGGTCACCGCCACCATTGAAGGCGAGGCTGACGGTGAACCGGTACGTGAAACATTCGATAGTGTGGTGGTCTGCGCCGGGGTGGGCAGCCGCGCCCTGGCTGCCAAACTGGGTGACCGGGTCAATATCTACCCGGTCAAAGGCTACTCGATCACCGTGCAGCTCGATGACGCCGCCTCTCAGCAGGCCTCGCCTACTGTGAGCCTGCTGGATGATGAAACCAAATTGGTGACCAGCCGCCTAGGCGATGAACGCTTTCGCATCGCGGGGACCGCCGAATTCAACGGCTTCAATCGCGATATTCGCGACAACCGTATCCGCCCGCTAATCCGCTGGGTGGAAGAGTGCTTCCCCGGCGTCAGCACCCGGCGCGTAGTGCCCTGGGCAGGGCTACGCCCGATGCTTCCCAACATGCTGCCTAAGGTCGGCCCCGGCAAATTACCCACCGTGTTCTACAACACCGGCCACGGCCACCTGGGCTGGACGCTCTCTGCGATTACCGCCGATATGCTGGCGGATGCGGTGCAAGCGGCGGAAGAAGCATCGGCACCAGCGAGAGCATCACACTCAGTGTGACGTGCTGGAATAAATCAGGAGGGGGCATTCCCTCCTTTTTAATTAAACGGCGGGTGCTTTGGCAATAATGCGCTTGGCTGCCTCACTGCGGGCAAGGTTGGCATGGGCGGGGGCAATGGTACACAGGCTGGCAGCCTGGGCTTGAATCGCGCTCACCACTTTTTTGTGTTGGTGACCGATATTGGTATTCGCTAATTGACTACTAAAATCCAAATACGACTGTCCTGCATAATCCCATACCCGGCACCCTTGAGCGCACGCGATAACCATTGGATCTAAACTGCCTTGCTGTGCCCAGGAGTGGAACACATACTGACGGTCCAGGCTGTGTACATAGCGGTTATCCGCATCCTGTTGGGTTGAGTAAGAAGCGGCAAGATTGGCATTCATAACAAGCACCCTGTTTAATCCATAAGGAAATAGCGTGCTTGCCAGCCTAGTGAGTTCGACCCATTAAGCTGTAGGGCCAATCATCACGTACCCAGGGGACAGATGCGATGTCACACCGGCTATTGCCAACTGGCTCTAAAGGCTTGAGTCAGCGTTGCTTACAGTGAACACTGTTGTTTTAAATGTGTTTATAAACATGGAGATATTATAATGCCTAGCGTACTTATCACAGGAGCAACCTCAGGGTTTGGTAAAGCGGCAGCACAGCGCTTCGCCAAAGCAGGCTGGTCGTTGATCCTCACCGGCCGCCGCCAGGAACGCTTAGATGCACTGGAAAAAGAGCTAAGCCAGCAGGTTCCAGTACTTACACTGGCACTGGATGTCCGCGACAGCGACGCTGTGACTGACACTATTAGCAACCTGCCGGAAAGCTTTCTGCCGCTGACGTGCCTGATTAACAATGCTGGATTAGCATTAGCGCCGGAGCCAGCGCAAAAAGTCGCGCTGCAGGATTGGCACACCATGATCGATACCAACATCACCGGGTTGGTCAACGTCACCCACGCGGCATTGCCGCTACTGCTCAAAAACAGCGAAGGTGCGAGCATTCTTAATTTAGGCTCAGTCGCAGGCCAGTGGCCGTATCCGGGCGGGCATGTGTATGGGGCGTCAAAAGCGTTTGTTCAGCAGTTTAGTTATAACCTGCGCTGCGACCTGCTAGGAACGGGTGTCCGCGTGACCGATCTTGCCCCCGGCATGGCAGAAACCGAGTTTACGCTGGTAAGAACCAAGGGCAATCAGGCCGCGTCAGACGCACTTTATAAAGGAACAACGCCACTTCAAGCGGAAGATATTGCCGAGCAACTTTTCTACCTAGCGACACTGCCCGCCCATATCAATATTAATCGGTTGGAAATAATGCCGGTGCGGCAAGCGTGGTCAGCATTTGCCATTGACCGCGACCCGGCTTAAGCCTGCTTCGCTGAAGACAATAAGCCGCCTGTTGATACCCGATCACGCCCTTTATTTTTAGCGAGATAAAGGGCGTTATCGACTCGCTTCATGACGCTTTTAACCGATTCTTGCGAATGAACCTCTACCACCCCAAAGCTTGCCGTGACGCTGCTTTGAAGCGGAAAAGCGGTATGTTTGATAGCGCCTCGGATTTTGTCGGCAAGCCGTACAGCCTGTTCAAGCGAGGTTTCAGGGGCTAAAAGCATAAACTCCTCACCGCCCCAGCGCGCGCAGCAGTCTGCTTTACGCAAATTACGCTTCAGCAGATCGGCAAGCTCCATTAGTACTTGGTCACCGACATCGTGCCCATAGTTATCATTGATATCTTTAAAGTAATCAAGATCAAGCATGATTAAGGAGAGAGGGCGTGAGTAGCGGTGCTGTCGGTTGAACTCATTTTTAAGCACCATATCGAACTGCGATCGATTAACCAATCCAGTCAGCATATCGGTCGTTGCTAACCGCTCAAGCTGAGCCTCTTTTTCCATCTGCTCAGTAACATCGCGCTGGGTTAATACCAGCGTAAACTGCCCATTATGGCATGTCCCCATCGCCGTAATGCGCCACTCAACATGACGGCGTTTGCCATCATGATGGCGGGATACTTCGCGACCACTGATGCCTTCAAAAGCACCGTGAGCACTGTCTTTTAGCGGGTGGAGTGCTTCATGCAGCTGTGCGAAAATCTGGCGGTTAGCAGCTTCCTGCTGCACAACCACGGGGGGAGCACCCAGCCACGCTTCGCGGCTGCCACCCCATAAACGCTGGTAGTCAGTATTGACATCGACGATGCGAACCCCTGGCGAGCCTTCCTGAACGCTCAGGATCGCCACCGCATGGCCAGCCTGTTCGCCGTCTGCATCCGATCCTGGATGCGAATAGTGCTGGTACATTCTATTTACTCATCCCTGTGAAATAGTCGTGCGGTCATATGGCTGAACATAGCAGCCATATTGTTAGGCATCAGCACCATTGCCATATCTATGCGGGTACTCACCTCTGCCACCGCGAGATTTCACGCCATATTTAACACCAAAGTTACTCTTATGATATTATTCATTACAATTCATTAACATAACGTAGGCTATGTCTCTCCAAAAAACAAATGCCGATAGGGTCTTTTGTTCAGAACATGCTTTTCAGCAATGGCTGCACCATAGCAGGCATTTACCGCCAGCCTAGCGCCGCTGCTCCAATACGCCAATCACTTCAGGCACCGCCAGCGAACTGTCGTCGATTGATGTATAAAGCGCATGAACGGCACCGGCAACTCCACGCTCTACTCCCAGCTCATTGGTCATGGTGTGATAGTAACCGAGATCCTTGCTGGCATTGGCAACCGTAAATCTGAAACCCGAAGGGTCATTTTCAGCAATGTAAGGGCGTAACCGCTCAAGCACCACCCCGCCCCCACCGCCGGCCCCAAGCACCTCTAGTAAGGCGGTATCACTTATCCCCGCTTTGCGAGAAGCAGCCGTGGCTTCGGCGAGTACCGCAGAAAAGCCTAACGAGACAAAGTTATGCAGCAACTTGAGGGTGTGCCCTGCGCCTACATCCCCCGCATGGGCTATATTTTCGGCAAACCCTTGCAGCAGAGGCAGCGTTTCATCGAACAGTGGCTTCGGTGCACCGACAATCAAGTTGAGCCGCCCTTCCGCCGCTTCTTTCGGCGTGCGCGTCATTGCCGCATCCATAAAGCGTCCGCCCGCCTCTGTGACTCGGGCAGCGACTTTTTCTGTCGAACTAGGTAGAGCAGTGGAGCAATCCACCACAATACTGCCAGGAGTTAGCCCTTCTAATACGCCGTTGGGTTCAAACAGCACGGCTTCTACTTGAGGTGAGCCGGTAACACACAGAATGACCACCTCTGCGCGCTGTGCCACTTCCCGACCTGAGCTCAGCGCGGTGGCGCCAGCGACCACTAGATCATCCACTGGCTGATTACCTGGGTGTTCAAGAAAACATACCTGATGGCCTGCACGTAACAGGCTACTGGCGATCCCATGGCCCATCAGACCAACGCCGACGATGCCTACCTGGCGAGTTGTTGTCATTATGATGACTCCTTTTACTTGGTTACTGTCCTAGCCGTGTTTGATAGCGACGGTCTTGATTCGAGTATAGCTCCGCAAGCCTTCAAAGCCCTTTTCCCGGCCGTGCCCGGAGCGCCCAATGCCACCAAAAGGTAGTTCAACACCACCGGCGGCGCCGTAATTATTGATGAACACCTGGCCACTGCGAATACCTTTGGCCAAGCGCAGCTGACGTCCGCCGTCACGCGTCCAGATACCGGCACACAGGCCAAAATCGGTGGCATTAGCGAGTGCTAGCGCTTCGGCTTCGTCCTCAAACACCTGCACCACCAGTACCGGGCCAAACAGCTCTTCGCGCAGTACTTCATGCCCATCAGGAATATCGGTCAGCAGTTGAGGGAGTACAAAGTGACCACCACCCGGTGCGCTCGGCGCTAGCTCGCCTATGGCCGCAACGCGAATGCCATCGGCTTTGGCCGCCGCCAACCGTTCTTCCAGTTTGGCTTTTTGGCGCGCATTGATCAGCGGCCCACAGTCGGCGTCGGCTTCACCCGCATCACAGCGCAAAGCAGCAAAGCGCTCACACAGATTGGCCACCACGCTATCGGCGATTTCACGCTGCACCAGCAGGCGGCTACCCGCTGAACAGGTCTGACCAGCATTTTGGATAATCCCGCGCACCACGGCAGGCAGCGCTTCCTCTAAATCCGCATCGGCAAACACTAGCTGAGGCGATTTCCCCCCTAGCTCCAACGTGACCGGCACATGGTGCTGGGCGGCCGCTTGGGCGACATGGGTACCAGTCTCAGGTGAGCCGGTGAAGGAGAGATGATCAATTAGGGGATGGGCGGCAAGCGCTGCGCCTGCTTCATAACCAAAGCCTGGCACAACGTTGAGTGCTCCCGCCGGAAGCCCATTACTTACAGCCAGTTCTGCCAAGCGCAGCACGCTTAAACAGGCATCTTCGGCGGGCTTAAGCACCACACAGTTACCTGCCGCCAGCGCGGCAGCCACGCAGCGCCCGAATATCTGAGAAGGATAATTCCAGGGAATAATCTGCGCACATACGCCGTAAGGCTCGCGCAGGGTCATGACCGTGAAGTCGGTCTCAAAGGGAATGGTTTCACCGTGAAGCTTGTCCGCCGCACCGCCATAAAAGCGGAAGTAGCGAGCACAGGCGGATATATCCCCTTTGGCTTGCGTCATCGGCTTACCGGTATCGGCACACTCGAGCTGTGCTAGCTGTTCATGATGCGCCTCAATCACATCGGCAAAACGCAGCAGCCATTCGCTACGCTGCCGGGCTGACCAGCGAGCCCACTCGCCTAACTGGCCGGAAAATGCCTGACGCGCTGCCTGCACGGCGGCATCGACCTCTTCCATCTGGCTACGCGCAATACGCGCTAAAGGGTCACCCGTGGCGGGGGCTTCTACCTGTAGCGTAGCGGCGGTCGTTACCCACTCTCCACCAATCAACGCCTGCTGTGGCGGTAAGGTCATTGAATGCGACATTAAATACTCCTTTTATTGTCGTTGTTTTTGCTCACTGTACATAACGACTTACTAACCATAGAAGATGTTTACCAACCCCATGGAAATCCACGGCATATAGGTAATCGCCATGAGGCAGGCCAGCACCACCAGCACAAAGCGCACCAGCCAGGGCAGCATCTGATCAATCGATATTTTGGCGACCGCACAGGCAGCAAACAGGTTCACGCCCAACGGCGGGGTGATCATGCCCAGAGCCAGATTAACCACCATGACCAGGCCAAAATGGACGGGATGAATACCGAACTGAATAGCGATCGGCGTTAAGATGGGCGCCAGCACCAAAATAGCGGCGGAAGTTTCAATAAACATGCCGACGACTAACAGCAACGCATTGACCACCAGCAGAAACATCAGCGGGTCATTGATGGTGCTGGTGACAAGAGTGGCAATTTGCGCAGGCAGCCCCGTTCGGCTGAGCAGAAAGCTAAAGAGCGAGGCGGCGGCGATAATCAGCATGACCGCAGCGGTAGAGACAACGCTCTGGCGCATAATTGGCCAGAGGTCGTCGACTTTTAGTTCCCGGTAGTAGAAACCACCCACGATCAGCGCAAAAAACACGGCCACGGCGGAGGCCTCCGTCGGGGTAAATACCCCACCATAGATACCCCCAATCACGACCACCGGCATCAGCATCGCAACCCAGGCACGCTTCACCGAGACCATAAAACCGGTGCTGTCTTTATAGTCGTCTTTTCCGTAGCCCCGCACTTTGCAGAACAGGTAGAGAAAGAGGATCAGAGCACAGCCAATCAGTATGCCGGGGCCAATGCCCGCTAGAAACAGCTGTCCGATAGAGGTATCGGTACTCACGCCGTAAAGGATCAAGGGAATCGAGGGTGGGATCAGCACCCCAAGCTCTGCTGAGGAAGCCTGTATGGAGGCAGCCAGCGGCTTGGGATAACCATGCTTGACCATGGCGGGAATCAAGATAGCCCCGATCGCAAACGTAGTGGCCACGCTGGAACCGGACACCGCCGCAAACATCATGCAGGTCAGTACGCAGGACATGGCCAGCCCGCCCTGCACCCGGCCAACGATGGATTTTGCCAGGTCCACCAAGCGCTGGGAGATGCCCCCCGCGGCCATCAGATTTCCGGCGAGGATAAAAAAAGGAATCGCCATTAGCGGAAATTTATCGATACCGATAAACATCTGCTGAGGCACCAGCAGCAGTGGCAGACGCGTGAAGAATTCAATGCCGATAATCGAGGCCAGGATTATCGAAATCGCAATCGGCACCCCGAAGGTAAACAGAATGATCAGCGACAGGCCGATAACCATGTTCATGGCTGTACCTCCCGCTCTGATCGCGGCGCACCCTGGGATGCTTCAGCCTCCGGCACGATCTCGCTATTTTCAGGGCCCACCTTTTCCCGGCCAGCAAGCTGCGCGAGCAGCCTCGCCACCACGGCCACAATGGCAAAGCTAGAGCCCGTCGGAATCGCTGCATACGCCCACGCCATCGAGATGTTCATTCCTGACATGGTTTGATTGCTCACCCGCATGGTCATTTGAATGCCATAGTGAATCAGCACCACCAACACCAGCAGGCAGCACACCACAATGGCAACTTCCAGTAGTCTCAGAAAGCGCGCGGGCACTAGCTTATAAACGACCTCTACCGCCATCATATAACCGCCCCTGAAGGTGGCGGCAGCGGCCAGAAACACACACCAGATCATAGCCGCTCGGGAAGCCACTTCCGTCCAGGTCGAAGGCGCATTGAAGACAAATCGGGTGAGCACCTGATAAAAACTGAGCGTCACCGAGATCGCCAGCATCGCCACGGCAAGCAGCATAGCGAGCCGGGTTAACTGGCGCTCAAAACGAAGAAAGACCGCTAGCATAAGAAGTCACCATGCCAAAGCGGCCTCCGAGATGCCGGAGGCCGAGGTAGGGAAGCGCTTGTCAGGGTTACTTAACAACCGCTGGCTGTTTCCTGAACACGCTCAAGCATTTCAGTGCCGTATTCCGAGGTAAATATCTCATAGGCAGGCTGTACCGCTTCCTGGAAGGGGGCGATATCGATATCGATTTTTACCGTCATGCCATTCTCTTCCAGCAGCGCTACCCCTTCACGCTCTAGGCGCGAAACTTCTTCCCGGGTTGCCTGAGCAGAGGCCGCAGCGGCCTCCATAAACCAACCACGCTCCTCATCACTTAAACCGTCCAGCAGAATGGGTGACCCCAGCACGATGGCCGGTGAGTAGACATGCCCGGTGAGCGAGAGGTAGTCCTGCACTTCCCAGAAGTTGGTGGCGACGATAACGGTAATAGGGTTTTCCTGACCATCGACAGTGCCCTGCTGAAGCGCGGTGAACAGCTCAGGGAACGCCATCGGTGTTGGGCGGGCACCCATCTGGCGGAACGCTTCCTGGTGTACCGCGTTCTCCATGGTGCGTACGCGCAAGCCCTCGGCATCCGCGGGCGTGGCGATCTCGCGTTGGCTATTGGTTAGGTGGCGAAACCCATTTTCAGACCACGCCAAACCCACCAAGTCGTGCTCGCCCATTTTTTCCAACAGCTCATCGCCCAGTTCGCTATCCAACACGCAGCGAGCCTGGTCGTAGTTTTCAAACAGGAACGGCAGGTCGAGCACATAGCTTTCCGGTACAAAGTTACCCAGCGGACCAGTGGAGGTAATCACCACGTCGACCGTGCCGATCTGCAGGCCTTCGATCATCTCCCGTTCGCCGCCCAGCGACCCAGAAGTGTGCTCGGTAACCGTGAACTCGCCATCGGATAATCGCTCCAGCGTCTCTTTAAACGCATCAGCACCTACCGAGTAGTGCGAGGTCGAGGAGAGTGTATGGCCAAGGTTCACTTCCGTTGCGGCGTGGGCCTGAAGTGCCATACCGGCGGTTGCGATCCCACTGATTGCCGCTACCAGGACATGGCGTTTAAATGCCAGTTTCACATGTTGTTTAGTCATTGTAGTGCCCTCTTTTATTGTTGTGAGGGTGGTCATTGAGGCAACTTACCCGATCGCGGGGGTCGCCCAGGCAGTTTCCTACCGTTACGGATAGGAGAGGAAGTCACGGCTGTTCAGAAACGAACGCATCAATGATCTGCTTGAAGTTGTCATCGCCGACAAAGCCAAGCTGCTTGGCTTTCGTGGTTTCAAACCGGGCGGGCCAACTTGCCACAATGGCTTCAATGCGTGGGTCGGGTTCATGACGTACCAGTGAAAGCGCTTTTTCTCCCGCGACGTCACCCAGCGCTTTAAGCATTTGGGCCACCGTGACGGTGATGCCCGGCAGCATAAAGGCTCTAAAAGGCGCCAGCGCCTCACTTGGCACCTCAGCACCATGGATTAGCGCATCCACCACCTTGCCTGGCGACATCACAAACACCGGAAACTCAACGGGCACCGGGCAAACCGCCTCTTCGCCATTGAGCGGCTCACGCAGAATGCTGGAAGCAAAGCTGGAGGCCGCGGCGTTCGGTCGGCCAGGACGAATCACAATGGTCGGCAGGCGCAGCACTAGGCCGTCGATAAGCCCACGGCGGCTGTAATCGTTGATGAGCAGCTCACACATGGCTTTTTGGGCGCCGTAGGAATTTTGCGGATGGAGTGCCGTCATATCATCCAACACTTCCGGCAGCTCACCGCCGTATGCCGCCACGGAGCTGGCCATAATCAAGCGAGTATCGGTCAGTGACTGCTTCCGGCAGCCTTCCAACAGCGCCCGCGTGGCATCGAAATTAACCCGCATACCGAGTTCCAAATCGGCTTCTGCGGCAGAGCTCACTACCGCCGCGAGGTGATAAATAACGTCAGGGCGTTGTTCCAGTACGCTATCCAGTGCGCCGGACTCGGTAATATCCAGCGCCCTTGATGTCACAGTGACGTTTCCCGAATCAGGCAAAGGTGCTTCTATCTGATCAATTAGCGTTAGCCTAGTAATCGGCTGCTGGCGAAGCTCACCTCTAGTCAGCAGCTGTTGCACTAACCGTTGGCCTAGAAAGCCTGCCGCACCGGTAATGGCTATATGCATCGTTTTCTCCTATGCACTGTTGTTATTGTTTGCGTTTTTCTCGTTTGTTATTTGGCCTGGCGAATATCAGTGAGTGGTTAACCCCCAAGCTTCGCCCCACCCTAGCCCCGCACGGGTTTCTGCCTTGGGGCGATACTCACAGCCGATCCAGCCGGAGTAGCCCAGCGCACTCAATCGCTCAAAAATGGCGGGGTAGTGCACTTCTCCAACATTCGGCTCGTGGCGCTCGGGCACACCTGCCACTTGGATATGGCCGATGGCGCTGAACTGGCGTTCAAGGTGGCGAATCAAATCGCCATCCATGATCTGGCAGTGGTAGAGATCAAACTGTAACTTGAGATTTTCCGCCCCCACTTCTTCCAGCACTGCCATGGCTTGCGCTTGGCGAGACAGGAAAAATCCCGGCATATCGCGGGTATTGATGGGTTCGATGAGTACCTCTCGACCGGCTTTTGCCGCCTCACCCGCCGCAAAACGCAAATTGCGAACATAGGTCGCCTGATGCTCAGCTTTCGTCGCAGCATCGGCACCTTCAGGTAACAGGCCCGCCATGGCATGCACGCGGGGGCAGTTGAGCGCCTCGGCATAACGCAGAGCCTCTACCACCGAGTCACGAAACTCCCCTTCTCGACCAGGCAGGCTTGCCAGCCCCCGTTCTCCGTCATCCCAATCTCCTGGCGGCAGGTTGAACAGCACCTGTTCCAACTGCGTTTCCTGCAGCGCATGGCGCAACTCTTCCGGAGAAAACGCATAGGGAAATAGATATTCGACACCTTTAAAGCCCGCGTCCGCAGCGGCAGCAAAGCGATCGATAAAGGCGTGCTCGTTAAACAGCATGCTGAGGTTGGCGGCTAATCGAATCATCGTGGTGCTCTTGTTGTTAAGTACGCTATTAAATTTGTAGTTAATCCCGTGGAAAGCGCGCTTCTAACTCGGCTACCTGCTCGGGCGTTAACCCCCGAGGGTTCTCGCCTCGCAACAGTAGATAGAGCTTGGCGGTCTCTTCCAGCTCTTCGGTGGCGTACACCGCCGCCTCAAGATTTTTCCCCGCTACCACCGGGCCGTGGTTGGCCAACAGTACCGCGCTATGCTTGCCCGCTAAGCCCCGCACTGCATCGCCCAGTTTTGGGTCGCCGGGCATGTGGTAAGGCACCAGCGGTAGCTTGCCCACCCGCATCACGTAATAGGCGGTCAGCGGCGGAATGCAGTCGCAGGGATCGACTTCCGGCAAGCAGGAGACCGCCACCGAATGGGTAGAGTGCAGATGTACGATAGCGCCGGACTGCGGGCGCTCTTCGTACATCGCCATATGTAGAAACTGCTCTTTGGTGGGCTTATCGCCACTCAACAGTTGGCCGTTGTTATCCAAATGGGAAATGCACGCCGGGTCTAACCTTCCCAAACAGGCGTTGGTCGGTGTCATCAGCCAGCCGCCATCGTCCAGCCGTACGCTGATATTGCCGCTAGAGCCCATGGTCAGGCCGCGGTCAAACAACGATTTGCCCAGGGTACTGATCTGCTCCCGCAAGCTGTTCTGGGGATGGCGATGCAAGTGGATGCTCATGCCAGCACCTCAAACGCCCGGGCAAAGAAATCGACGCCGCCGAAGTTACCGGACTTCAGCGCCAACGACAGCGGCGCATCGCGACCGGCTAGCGGGGCTTGGGTCCAGGGCACGCCGGGGTCGATCTGCTCGCCGATGCGCAGGGTGGTAATGCCCAGCGCCGAGACCACCGCGCCAGAGGTTTCGCCCCCGGCAACCAGTAATCGCCCTACGCCTTCGTTAACCAGAGTGACCGCCAGCTGGCTCAAGGCTTCTTCCACGAGCTGCCCGGCACGCGCGGCCCCTAACGCTTGCTGTGCCGCGGCTACGTTGGTTGGCTCTGCCGAGGCGTAAATCAGTACCGGCGCCTGTTCAGATAACCGCTGCCGAGCAAACGCCAGCGCCTGTGTCTGCTGTTGTTCGCCTTCCGACAGCGATAAAGGCTCCAGGGCAAAGCCACCATCAGGGTGCTTGGCCAGAAAATCCGCCACCTGGGCCAGTGTGGCGCGGGAACAACTACCGGAAAGCACCAACGCCCCGCCCGAGGCAGGCGATAAACGTCCCGGTTCAGTAATGGTGGCTAACCAGCCCTGGGCACGGTACTGGGCAGGCAATGCCTGCCCCAGGCCCGAGCCGCCGGTGACCAAGGGCATTAACACTGTCGCTTCGGCCAGCACGTCCAGATCCTGCTCATCCAGGGAATCACAGATCACATGGCGAACGTCTTGTGCTTCCAGCGCCGATAAATGAGCACGGGTGGCCGTTGATCCTTGGGCAAGCACTGCGCGGTTGGCCAACCCCACCGGGTGCGGCGTTTGGCGGGCAAGCACGCGCACTAAGTCCGCATCCTGCATAGGGTTCAATGGGTGGTGCTGCATGCCGCTGTCGTTGAGCAAGCGATCACCCACAAACAGATGGCCCTGGTAGACCGTACGGCCGTTAATCGGGAAGGCGGGCACCATCACCGTTTGGGAAGCGCCCAATGCTTCCAACAACGCATCCGCCACCGGGCCGATATTGCCCTGGTCAGTGGAGTCAAAGGTGGAGCAGTACTTAAAAAACAGCTGGCGGGCACCCTGCTTTTGCAGCCAATCTAACGCAGCGAGCGAATCATTAACTGCTTCCTCTACCGGGCAGGAGCGTGATTTAAGCGCCACCACCACCGCATCAATTTCTTGCAGATCAATCTCTTCTTGCGGCACGCCAATCACCTGCAGGCAGCGCATGCCGCCGCGCACCAGGTTATTAGCAAGGTCGGTGGCCCCGGTGAAGTCGTCGGCGATGGCGCCTAATACAATGTTCGATCCCATACCCATTTTTATCAGGCTCCCTGGGCATCGTTGGCGGCTTCCGGCAAGGCGATGCCGGAGAGCCGCTGATACACCTTGATCACCGCTGAATCATCTTCGCGGCCAAAGCCTGCACCGCTGGCAGCGGTAAACTGCTGCAGTGCACTGGACGCCACCGGCGTTGCCAACGCCAGCTCGCGGCCGGTTTGATGCACGATGTTGAGATCCTTGACGAAGATATCCACCGCGGAAAGCGGTGTGTAATCACCACTCAGAATGTGCGGCACGCGGTTCTCGAACATCCAGGAATTACCCGCCGAGTGGGTAATGACGTCATAAATCACCTCGGGGTCGAGGCCCATACGAATCCCCAGCGCCATGGCTTCGGCGGCGGTGGCAATATGCACGCCAGCCAGCAGTTGATTGACCAGCTTCATACTGGAGCCCACCCCGGGGGCATCGCCAAGGCGATAGACCTTGGCGGCCATGGCATCAAGCACTCCCTGCGAATACGTGAAGGTTTCTGGTGCGCCGGAGGCCATGACCGATAGCTCACCGCTTTTGGCTTTCGCCGCGCCGCCGCTAATCGGCGCATCCAGCATCATTAAACCCTGTCCCGACAAGCGCTCACCTAGCTGTTTGGCTTGACTGGGCGCCACCGTGGCGCACTGCATAATAAGACTGCCCGGTGCCAATTGGCTGACCACGCCCTGCTCTCCGAACAACACCTGCTCAACCTGTAAGCCGTTAACCACAACCACCAACACAATATGGCAGTGAGCAAGCTCGGCAGGTGTTGCAACACTTCTGCCCCCTGCCGCCACGAAGGCATCGCGAGCGTCTGCAGAAATATCGCAGCCCGTGACGTTAAACCCGTGTTGGAGCAATACGGTAGCAGTGCCCATGCCCATGGCACCCAGGCCAATAACGCCTACTTGAAGTGATTGTTGATCGTGTTGACTCACCTGCCGACACCTCGCTTTGTTGAAAGTGTTGTTGTTTTTGTTGCTATCGTCGCGGCGCTGTTCTCCTAATCCTAGCCCGTTGCTGAAAGGCAAATGGTAGCGCTGTCATGATAGCGCTACCATTTGTTTTAGATTATTCTCTGCGTAACGACAAGCTGAACATTAGGGCCCTGCGACCAATGTCTAAAGACTCACCTAACGCTGACTCGCGCGCCAAAAATGTGACAACGCCTGCCCTGCCTAACAACGCTAGGCAGCGACGAAGCTCAGACCAAGTCACGCTCAGCCAAGTGGCACAAGCGGCTGGGGTATCGCCGATCACAGCATCGCGGGCACTGAACTATCCCGATAAAGTTAGCGATAGCGCACGGCGCAGTGTTCTTCAGGCCGTGGAGAACTTGGGGTACGTACCCAACTTGGTTGCCGGTAGCCTGGCTTCTGCCCGCTCACGACTGATAGCGGTGATTGTGCCGTCACTGATCAATAGCGTGTTTGTGGAGGTCATCAAGGGGCTGCAGGAAACGCTGGAAGCCGAGGGCTACCAGATACTGCTGGGTAACACCGACTACGATCTAGACCGTGAGTATCAGTTGGTGCGCACGTTTTTAGGCTGGTCATGTTCGGCGCTGGTCACGGCAGGGCTGCGCCATAACTCGGCGTGCCATACGTTGCTGGCGAACTGGGATCACCCCATCATGGAAGTCATGGAACTGGGTCAGGGCATGGATTTAAATGTCGGGCTGGATCACGTGGCCGCCGGCCGCTGTATGGCTACCCACCTGATCGACCAAGGTTACCGCCATATTGTTTATGTGGGCGCACGGCTAGCTCAGGATTACCGCGCCAGCATGCGCTTTGATGGACATAAAGCGGTGCTAAAGGAGAAAGGGATCGATGCCCCGCTACTGGAACTAGACACCCTGGGCAGCCTGCAAGCGGGCGCGGAAGGACTGGCCCAAGTGCTCGCGCAATATCCCCATACCCAGGCCATTCACTTTGCCAACGACGACCTAGCGGTAGGCGCCCTGCTGGCTGCTCAGCGCCAAGGGCTAAACGTGCCCGAGGATATCGCCATTGCCGGGTTTAACGGCCTGCCGCTTGGACAGCACGTGACGCCTCAGCTCACGACCATTCTCTCTCCCAGAGAAGAAATGGGCCGCCTCGCCGCCAAGGAGCTTATCCGGCGACTAGGCGGCAAAAACGTCTACCGCCGCCAGCACGATGTGGGGTTTACGCTTCAAATCGGCGGCAGTACTTAGGCTCAAGCACGATAGACAGCGCTGGAGCCAGACAGATGATCATATATCGATGTAATTAAAATATGGACTCACCCCTCCCGAAAGGCCTCCACCACCCGCTCGGCCAACACTTCGCTGGCATCGCCACTGCCAGGCCGTTTAACCAGCGCTACCTGATAATCACCCAATGAGGGTAGCGATTCGTTAGTGAGACGCTTGAGCGGGGGGCGAATCAAGCTTTTCGGAAACGGTGAAATGGCCAGATCTGCCAACATAGCGGCTTCCTGCCCGGCACAGTGGTCGCAGGAGTAGGCAATTCGGTAATTCATCCCGGCGCTATCCAGTGCTTGGAGTGCAATTCTACGCCATGCACACCCCTGTTGAGCCAGTGTCACCGGTAGCGGCGAACGTTGTACGGCAACACCATCTTCACGGCCCGCCCATACCAGCGGTTCGCTATGCACGATCTCGCCACGCGTCGCCTGCCCAGGTTCGCCAGCCATCACCAGGGCCAAGTCAAGTTCAGCCTCATCCAATCTAGCGAGCAGCTCGACACTGCGGCCAACGATGACATCGACCTGCACGGCCGGATGTGAGCGCGCAAACTGGGCCAGTACGGTGGGCAGTACACGCCCAACAACGTCATCGGTAATGCCAAGCCCTACACGCCCTTCCAGTGTCGGCGCCAAGAATTGTGTCACCGCCTCTGCATTGAGTTTCAGTAGCCGTCGGCCATAACCAAGCAGCACTTCCCCCTCTGCCGTCAGGCGCACGTGGCGCGCTTCGCGTACAAATAGCGTCTGTCCCAGTGTCTCTTCCAGGCGTTTGATCTGCATGCTCAGTGCGGAAGGGGTCCGAAACAGCTGCTGGGCAGCGCGAGTGAAGCTGCCACGTTCCGCAATCGTTACAAAGCTGCGTAGCACTTCACTATCCAGTAGCGGCAAGGCAGCCCGGCTGCTCACCACATTCGTTAGCTGATTCATCACGCCACCTTTCAGAAAAACTTAAGGCATAGTGTAGTTCTTTTCGTTTGATTGATCCAAGGCTGTGCACCAAGCTAATTATCAGAGGTCGCGACCCTCCTTCTTAACAACGACAGATAGCACCTAACCAGCAGACGCGCAGGCGCCGTGGCTGGATAGCAGGTGTATGATGGAGGTGTGCAATGAATCACGACAACCCTACCCAACATGCTGAGTATGCTTGGCAGCAAGCCAGCCAACTAACTCCGCCGCCTAAACCGCCCCGGCTGGAATTTTATATGCCAGCGATGCCGTCGCTGACCTTGATCCACAGGCTTGAAATGCGCTGGTGGCACTACCGGCGTCGGCAGCTTTTTCGCCGCCATGTAGTGCCTCTATTGGCCTACGATGACCACGTACTACAGGATATTGGTCATTGCCGTGAAAATATTCACTGGGCCAATCAGCTGCCCCTGAGCGTCGATGCTGTGCAAGCGTTAGAGGAAAAAGCCAACATTGGCGTTAAAACTTAACTTATATATATTTATCGCCCCTACATTCCTTGCTAGCTTTAAACCGTCGCATGGATTTGCGACGGTTTATCTTTTTATCAGCATGGAGCAAATCATGATTATTAAAAACGCTAACGAGCTTTTCGTTCGGCTACTTTCTGAGACAAATAGCGCAGAAAAGCAAATGACCCGCGCGCTGCCCAAAATGGCACGTGCCGCAGATGACCCCAAGCTGGTCGATGCTTTTAAACATCACCTTGATGAAACCCAAGGACAGGTAGAAAGACTAGAGCAAGTCGCTGATAGCGTGCCTGATATCCGTATCAAACGGCTGAAGTGTTACGCCATGGAGAGCTTGATAGAGGAAGCGCAGGAACTGATTGAAGCGACCGAAAAAGGCGCTGTACGTGATGCTGGCCTGATTGGTGCTGCACAAAAAGTAGAACACTATGAAATCGCCACCTATGGCACGCTGTGTTCTCTTGCAGAACAGTTAGGTTATACCGAAGCTAAAAACATCCTGGCCGAAACGCTGAAGGAAGAAAAATCCGCGGATGATAAGTTGAATATGTTAGCGAAAGAGAACGTTAACAAGAAAGCTGGTTAACTTTTTATAAAATGCTTTTATAAAGTGTTTTTATAGGGTGGGCTTAATTAATCAAGCCCACCCTTTCCCGCTCGTTTTAGCAATTGGCACTATTGGCTAAGCGCTAGTGCTATCACTACATTATGCATTAGCAACTTAATAGCTTTTACACTCCCACCGGGCCGCCGTCACGCTTCTGTATCACCACGGTCGCTGCGCGGGGGCGCACTTGACCACTGGCGGCAACCGTAGCGTCTTGCACCAGCGCGCTAGCATCGGCTGGCCAATTGCCCGGATGCTGAATGTTGATAAACAGCGCGGTTTTATCAGGTGTGGCAAAGATACCGGTCACTTCGCAGCCGTTCGGCCCCACCGCAAAACGTTTGAGCTGCTGCTGGTTGCTACTGTTAATGACGGGTCCGGTGCCTTGAATATCATCGAGACCGTTAGGCACGACCGCAAGCAACTGGTCGTTGGTGTACTCGGTGATACCTTCATAGCCGTTATCCGTCTGGATCCAGAGAATACCCTGCCCATCGCCGCGCTCGTCGAACCATAGCCCGTCGGGGCTGGCAAACTGGTTCATTTCCGTCAGGCCAGAGTGGTTATCCGCATCATCGGTCGCCGCACCAAACACGAAAACCTCCCAGGTAAAGGCATTCGGCAGACGACTTTCACGCCAGCGGATGATGTGTCCCGCCTCATTATTGGCACGTGGATTGGCCGCGTTGGTCGGTGCCAGATCGTAACCGACGCCATTCTGCTCAAGACGCTCGCCGTCGTTCGTGTACGTCGGCGTGGAGTCCTCAGCGGTGCGCTGGCTATTATTGGTTAGCGTGAGATAGACATCGCCTGAGGCAGGGTCAACAGAGGCCCACTCAGGACGATCCATCGGTGTGGCGCCCAACAAATCCGCCGCGTCACAGGTATTGATGATAATGCCTGCTTGATCATCGCTGGCAAGCCCCAGCGCCGCGGCCAATGTGCGGCCATCACGCGTTTGAGCACTGGGTGTTAGCGGCAGCCATTCACCGCTGCCATCAGCATGGAAACGCGCCACGAACAGCGTGCCGTTGTCCAGGTATTTGCTGCCGATGACAAGACGGTCATACGCTTCGCCGGGGCGATTGGCATCGGCGGGATCCCAGGCAGCGTCGGAGACGTATTTATACACATACTCGTTGCGGGCATCGTGTCCCGAGTAGTAGACCACCGGCTGACCGGCTTCCAGCTTGCCTAACCAGCATCCCTCATGGCGGAAACGCCCAAGCGCTGTCCGCTTGACGGCCCGCACTCCGCTATAGGGATCAACCTCCACCTGATAGCCGAAGGTGCGTGCCTCGTTGCGATAATCATTCTCCGCCCGCTCGCCACGTGGGGTGATATCAAAGCGTGCGAACTCACCACTCTCCTCGGAGGCATCGCCTGCGGAGGTATCCCAACCGTAGCGGCTCTTGTCCGTTGGGATGCCGATACGAGCGTCGTCCTGAAAGCGTTCGCCACGATTGACGAAGATATCGGGCCAGTTCTCTTCACAGGCAATATAGGTTCCCCAGGGGGTTACCCCATTACCGCAATTATTGTTCGTGCCGCGGGTTTGCATGCCTGTCGGAGAGAACTGTGTCTTGACGTAGTCACTGCCAGCCACGGGCCCGGAAAGCTCCATCACCGTTGCGCTGGTGAAGCGGCGGTTATAGCGCGACCCCGGCACATGCGACCATTGGCCATTGGCGTCTTTTTCGACTTCGACAAGCGTGACACCGTGAGCGTTGATCTCGGTGCGCGACTCATCTGCTGGACGCTGGCCCGCGTCGGCATTGGTGGGGCCGCCCTGAGGTGCCCATAGTGCGGCTTGGTCGATATATTCGTTATTGAGAGCCAGTATAAATCGACGTGAAGCGTTATCAGCATCTAAGGCAAAACCGGCCATGCCGTCATGATGCATACCGACACTTTCCGCCTGTTGCTCAGGCGTCATGGTCTGGTCGGCCTGCCACGCATCGCCTGTGCTCAATGGTGTGCCCCAAGGCACCAACACCTGAGCCACATAGCCTTCCGGCACCACAATCGCGTCAGTGAGCGAACCGTGCACCGCTTCAAAGGCGAGCGTCAGAGGTGTTTTCTGCGCACCATTGGAAGCCAACGCCTGGGCAGCGCCACCAAAACTGAGCATCGAGGCAGCAGCGACTCCCAAACCGCCGCGCATCACATCACGGCGGGATACGTGCCGTGCCAGCACCTCGGCGAAGGGTTGATTGCTGCTGCGGTTAAACAGGCGATGATCTTCGATCTCTTTACTCATGGTGGCCTCCCCTGATCGTTTGTTAGCCAACGATTAAACGTTAGGAGACACTAAAGGAGCTAAATGACAGGACGATGACGGAGTGTCTGCATTTATATGAAGACTCACTACCTGCATGGCGAAGCCGTGATATAAGACCATACTTATTAACACATAATGCAATGCACTGAGTAACAGCAAGCCAATCGGGAGCAAGGATGAGACTGATCAGCATCATATGGGTGGCGTTGGCGGCTATTAGTTTCAGCCTGGGGCTGGTGGGTATTTTTTTACCGCTAATGCCCACCACTATTTTTATGCTGATCGCAGTTTACTGTGCCTCAAAGGGCTCGCCTCGTTTCGAGGCCTGGATCCGCTCCCGTGATTATGTCGGCCCATTGCTGATCACCTGGGAGCAAGAGCGCGCCATTCCCCGGCGTGCCAAGCTCGCAGCCGTCAGCATGATCGCATTGAGTGCGCTGATCGTGGTCTGGTCACTCGGCCAGGGCTGGCTGCGCTGGGGTGTGGTCGCCTTACTGGTAATGATCGCGCTGTGGTTAGCTACCCGGCCAGAGCCCTCTTCTTCGTCTTAACGCATCACTAAATCGGCACCTTATGGGTCGAGACCACTTCCCGCAGCCCCCAATGGTCACGAGCAAATACTGCGTATCGCCCGCGATACGGCTAAGCTAGTGGGGATGAAAGGCTCAACTAGGCGGTATTCCAGCTTCTGAAGCCTGTCACTACTCTCTGCTATCTTTGTCACTGCCATCCTCGTCCCTACCTTCCTCGCCCTTGCCGCATATCAGAACTCAACGCCTCCAGGGCGCAGAAAATGCCGTGCAAAAAAGCCGGGATGGCTTTCAACCAAGCCTGCCGATAAGATCCATGGTGAGCCATCACGAGCTTTCAAGTGGTTGTGTTAAAAATGAGTGTTTATAAGGATGGACTCTATGCGCGATGAGGAAAAATATACCAATACCGAGGAGCAACTGCTGTATCTTCAAAAGTTGTTAGACGAAGAAGATACCGATGCCCTCAACGAGCTATTTCAAGAGCTCGATATATTAGCGATTGCGCGCACGCTTGAGTCGTTCCCCGCTAAAACCCGTGATTTACTTTGGGATTACATTCCAGACGATGTGCTTGGTGAAGTCCTAGCAGAAGTCGATGAGGATATTCGCGCTGACTATATTGAGGATCTTTCTGCCAGCGATGTTGAACAGATTGTCAGAGGCTTGGATGCCCAGGAAGTCGCCGAGGTTCTTGATGTCGCCGACGAAGAGATCAAAACCACCGTCTATGCCAGCTTGGACCAAGAGATACGCGCCCAGGTTGAGAACCTTCATGCCTATGAAGATGATGTGGTGGGTCGATACATGGACCCCGAGACGGTCAATGTAAAACAAGGCGTGTCATTAGAGGCTGTACAACGCTATATCCGGATTCATCACCTGCTCGATGATGAATCACAGCAAATCATGATTACAGACAAGGATAAACGCCTACTCGGCACCCTGAGCCTGATTGATTTAATCAAACAACCACAAGAAGCCGTGGTTGATGATTATATGGATGATTTTTTCACCCTAAACGATCAAATGAAAGTGAGTGACGCCGCTGCATTATTGCGCTCTAAAGAACTCCACTTTGTGCCAGTGTGCGATAGCGATGGGTTATTGGTCGGCCAGCTAAACGCTGCCGACGTATTAGAAATCACCCAAGACGATGCTGACATGACGTTGAAACACATGTCAGGCGTTAGCGACGAAGAAGAAGTGTTTACCCCCATTGCGCGCAGCGCGAAAAGTCGCGGTATTTGGCTGGGTATTAATCTGCTGACCGCCTTTTTGGCGGCCTTTGTGATTGGGCAGTTTGAAGCCGTACTGGATCAAATCGTCGCGCTCGCCATTCTCATGCCCGTAGTCGCTAGCATGGGCGGAATTGCCGGAAGCCAGACCCTGACAGTAGTGATACGCGGTTTGGCGCTCGGGCAGCTTGCCGGTAACAATAAACGCTGGCTGTATAATAAAGAGCTATGGGTGGGGATGAGTAATGGCCTGGTGTGGGCCCTGGTGGTCGGCGGTATTTCCTACCTGTGGTTTAGCGACCTGTTGATTACTCTGGTCATTACCCTGGCGATTTTCATCAATATGAGCCTCGCCAACCTATCCGGCGTCCTCATTCCCCTGGTTTTGAAACGGCTACAGATTGACCCTGCCCTCTCCGGCGCGGTAATTCTCACCACGGTCACGGATGTGGTGGGCTTTCTATCGTTCTTGGGGCTCGCGACGCTGATTATTTTGTGATCAAAGCCATTGAATGGTGCAAGCGGCGTCGCCACTCACTTCGCCCGCTAACGTTTATCTAATGCTATGCTGATGAGCCCCGCTAATGCGGGGCTTTTTTTGTGGTTCACTTTTTTGAATATCCTGAGGCGTTCATGCTCCCCGACTATACCGTGATTGCTTGGCTGTTAATCGTATTTTCCGTTTACTTGACCGGCGTATCAAAAGGCGGCTTTGCGGGTGGCTTCGGCACGCTTTCAGTGCCCTTGATGGCGCTGGCGATTAGCCCGACCCAAGCAGCCGGATTACTGTTGCCGCTATTGCTGGTGATGGATGTGTTTGCGGTAAAAGCGTGGTGGGGTAAACACGATAGCGCGGAAGTGTGGCGCTTTGTGCCAGGGTTATTCATTGGCGTCACGGTGGGAACGCTGCTGTTTGGCAGCCTGAGTGAGCAAGGAGTGCGGCTGGTGCTGGGCCTTCTCTCGGTAGTGTTTGCGGCCTATATGTTGCTGAAACCCGTGGCCAAGAAACCTATCTCTTCCCGATGGGCGCTACCTGCCGCCAGCGTTTGCGGGTTCACTAGTTTTATTGCCCATGCAGGCGCACCGCCGATGAATATGTACTTGATGCCGCGCAAGCTCTCCAAAGAGACCTTTATTGCCACCTGCACGGTGACCTACGCAGTCGTGAACTCCATCAAACTGGGGCCTTATGTGTGGTTAGGCGAGGTCAACACGACCAGCGCCTGGGCCTCGCTGCTGCTGGTACCCGTTGCTTGGATCGGTGTACGTAACGGTCTTTGGCTGCAGAGCCGCGTCAATGAAAAGCTGTTTTATCGACTAGTGATTTTAGCGATGTTTTTAGTTGGTTTTAATTTGATTTATCAGGCTATTTAGTGGATGCGCGGGAAAGACGGCTTAGTTGCTGGTTTTTCGCCCGCCAGTCTAAGCGCCGCCACCCTTCAACGCTAGCCACCTCGGCCAATACCGGGTCGGGGTTGACCGCCACCGGGCAATCCACGTACTGCAGCAGCGGAAGGTCGTTGCGGGAATCAGAGTAAAACGTGGTGTGGCTGGGGGTGATCTGCTGCTCGACCAGCCACTGCTTCAGGCGCAGCACTTTGCCGCCGCGATAGGAAAAAACACCTTCACTACCACCGGTATAGCGCGCGTCTTCATTGATGCCATGTTCGATGCTCAGCTCTACCGCCAGCACGTGTTCAATCCCTAGAGCAGCCGCAATGGGCTGAACCAAATGCCGCGCAGATGCAGAAATCAGCAGCAGGGTATCGCCTGCTTGGCGATGCCCTTCCAGGCAGGCCCAGGCCTGAGTGAAGATACGCGGCTGAAGGTGCGTGGCGACAAACCGCTCGACCTCTTTTTGCACATCCGTTACCCGGCGCCCGCGCAGCGGCGCCAGGGTCATGGCTAGATACTCTTCGAGCTTTAGCTTGCCCGCGTGATAAGCCCGCTGCATCTGCTCGGCACGCGCCATGAAGGTCTCGGCATCGCTGATCCAACCTTGCTCTATCATCCATAAATTCCAGCGGTCGCTGCAGTCTCCATCCAGGAGGGTGTCATCAAGATCAAACAGGGCCAGGCGCATGGGGGGCACTCCTTTCATCGCGGGTTGGCGGCGCGTAGGATATGCCAAAGGTGATGACAGGACGATGACGCTGACGGCGATATCGCGTGGCTACTTGCTCAACCACGCTGCGGCAAACTCATTGGCTGGTAACGGTCGACCGAACCAGTAGCCCTGGGCTTCATTACAGCCCATGTCGGCCAGCAGGCGGGCCTGCGCTGGGGTCTCTACCCCTTCTGCCACCGTTTTCATCTCTAGCGCTTTCGCCATGGCAATGATGGTCTGCACAATGGTGCGGTCATGGTGGTTATCGAGCATTTCGCGCACAAAAGAGATATCGATCTTCAAGGCATCGGCGGCGAAACGGCGTAGATAGGAGAGCGATGAATACCCCGTGCCAAAGTCGTCGATGGAGAGCGCATAGCCCGCTTGCCGCATGGTGTGGGTAATCTCCACCGCCTGGTCGGGGTCGCGCATAAAATCGCTTTCGGTGAGTTCCAGCGCAATCGCGCTCGGGGAAATACCCGCCGTGAGGTGCGCGATGTGGTGGGTAAGCTGTGGGTCGGCGAACTGCTGAGCGGAAATGTTGATCGACAACCTGCCGGGTAGTGGCTTGGCGCACTGTTGGCGCCATGCCATCAGTTGCCTGGCAGACTCTTCCAGCACCCAATCGCCCAGGGCACGAATCAGGCCACGCTCTTCGGCCAAAGGAATAAACTCCCCGGGACTGACCCACCCCCACTCCGTGTCATGCCAGCGGCAGAGAGCCTCAGCGCCTGTCAGCTGCCCACTGGCAAGGTCCACCTGGGGCTGAAAATAGAGTGCCAGTTTGTTTTCACTGATAGCCACGCTGAGCCGCTCGCTCATCCGTTGACGGCGCTGGAGCGCGTGATGCATCGCTTGGGTATAGGGGCAGGTGCTGTTGTCGCGGCGTTTGGCGTGGTGAAGCGCAATACTAGTGGCATTGAACAGCTCACTCGCTTGTGACACATCTTGGGGGTAACGGGCATAACCGATGCTGACATCAAGGTTAAACACACGGCGCTCCAGCTGCAGCGGCTGTGTTACGGCTGAGCGCAACTGCTCGACGAGAGCATTTATGTTTCTGATATCAGCGTCGGCCACCAGCATGGCAAACTCATCGCCAGATAAACGCGCCAATGGGCCATAGGCGTGGCTGATCTTCTGCAAGCGGTCCGCGACTGACACCAGTAGTTGATCACCTACTTGGTGGCCATGCAGGTCATTCACTTCTTTAAAGCGACGAATATCCAGCAGCAGCAGCGAAAGCCCCTGCCCAGTATGATGGGCCTCTTGCCACATCTGCGCTAACAGCTCCATGAAGCGGGTACGGTTAGGTAGCCCAGTAGTGCTGTCCGTGTAGGCCAACTGATGCATATGGCGGTGGTCCCGGCGGCGTTCAAGCTCTGCCGCGGCGCCAGTAGAAAGGATTTGCAACACTGAGGTGGCGAACGCATTAGTCGTCAGCGGTTGGCGGTAAAACACCATCATCACGCCAATGGCTTCGCCGTTGGCGTTATCTAAGCGGCGACCAATCCACGCCCTGACCGGTAGCTGCGTGCCCGCTAATAGCAGCGGCGGGCCGTCATGCATCACCGCTTCACGCTCCAGCACCACCTGCTCGCTAGGCGACCCGCGCAGTGCGAAAGCGTGCTGCTCACGCTGTTCGCCACTGACCACCATACTGACCGTGGTTGCCTGGCCATAGACTTCTTCCTCGCCCTGAGGGGAGGTATGCAGTAATGCAATGAAGCCTGCGTCGGCTTCCAGCACCTCGACCAGCGTGGCAATCAGCTGCTGAAAATAACCGTCACCCACCCGCGTAGTGACCGTCGAAGCAACCTGAAGCACGGCGTTTTGTACCCGTTGCGACTCTTGCTGATCGGTCACATCCGAGATAAAGCCTTCCAGGCAAACGATCTCACCGTCAGGACCCATGACCGCCTGGCCCTGCTCCCACATCCAGCGACTCTCCCCGTCGCGATGCTTCAACCGATACACCACCCGGTAAGGCCGCTTGTTGGCAACGGCCAACTGCACCTCTTCGAAGAGTTTTTCCTGATCATCGGGATGAATCAACGCGGCGAAGCTGGTCACCCGGTTACCTTGCAACTCATCCGGACGGTACCCGGTCAGTGCCTCGGCCCCTTGGCTTACCACCTGCATGGTCCAGTCACGGTCATTGAAGCAACGGTAGGCCATGCCAGGCAGGTGATTCAGCAGCGTATCCAGGCGTCGCTCACTCTCCCGTGCGACTTCTTCGCTTGCTCTTAATGCCTGCTCTGCCTTTTGGCGACCTAGCTCCGCGCCGGCCTGAGCGGCGGCAATTTGCAAAATTTCATTGGCTAGCTCATCCAACTGCATAGGGGAGTTCTTAAGCACCGCCAGCAGGCCAATCAGCGCGCCATCGGCAGCGTAGAGGGGGCGCCCCATATAACTCTCGGCGCCGAGCTTGCAGAGCAGCTTATCGTCTGGAAAGAGCAATTGAACATCACACGCATACAGGCAGGAACCGCGCCCTAGCGCAGTTTCGCAAGGGGTGCCGGACAGCGAGTAGGTGATATTGCCAAGCAGACCGCCATTGGACCAGACCGCTAACGTCTTAGCCTGATGCAACTGGGTTACATCGGCCATCAATACATGATCAACGCCCAGTAAGGCTGCCAAGCGCTCTACCAGCGTGGCGTAAAAGTGAGAGCTCCCACTGTGACCCATGCCTTCGGCCAACTGTCGAAATATCTCTGTAGCGTCATTCCTCGTGCGCATGGGTGGAGCCACCTATTCCCGCTTTTTCTGTAGCTTAGCGCGAAGCGAAGCGACAAAGAAGCACCCAATCAACATCCAGGCCTGCATGACAGCCGCCTGGATGATTGACCGTGGACGATAGTGAGCGTTAACGGGTCATGGCCTCGGGCAGGTAGAGCGCGATACCGGGAAAGAGATGCATTAAGGCAATCGCCAACAGCATCAGCAGGAAGAACGGCAGCGTGGCCTTGGTAATGGTCAGAATATCCTTACCCGTCAGCCCCTGAATCACGAACAGATTGAAGCCAACCGGCGGCGTAATCTGCGACATTTCGACGACGATCACCAGATAGATGCCAAACCAGATCAGGTCAAACCCGGCGGCGCTCACCAGCGGCATGATAATCGCGGTAACCAGCAGAATCAGCGAAATACCATCAAGAAAGCAGCCCATGATTAGCAGCAGCAAGGTGAGTGCGATCAACAGCATGGTGGGTGAAAGCCCCATTTCACCAATCGCCTGCGCCAGCTTCATCGGCACCTGGGTGAAGCCCATGGCCGAAGTCAGGAAAGACGCCCCCGCAATAATGAAGGCGATCATGCAGGCGGTACGCACAGCGGCAAACAGCGAGTTCTTGAATATCTCGCGGTCAAAGTGACCATTGAAGCGGGCAATCACGATCGACAGCACCACACCGACCGCTGCTGCCTCCGTGGGTGAGGCCAAGCCACCATAGATCGAGAAGATGATGCCGCCGATCAGCAGCAGAATGGGCACCAGCGACCAGGTGTTGCGCAGCTTTTCCCCAAAACTCATGCCTGACTCATCTTCACCGGTCAGGCCTTCGCGGTTACCTTTCAATAGCGACCACAAAATGAGATAGCTCATGAACATCGCCAGGATCATCAGGCCGGGGCCGATGCCCGCCATAAACAGTCTGGAGATCGACTGCTCGGTGACCACGCCGTAGACAATCAGCACGATGGAAGGCGGAATCAGCAGCCCTAGCGTAGAGGCGCTGGCCAGGGTGCCAATCGCCATGTTGCTGTCGTAGCCACGCCGCTCGAGTTCCGGCAGCGTCATTTTGCCCACCGTTGCGCAGGTGGCAGCCGAAGAGCCGCACACCGCGGCAAACATACCGCTGCCAATGATGTTGGTATGCAACAAACGCCCCGGCAGGCGGTTTAACCAGGGCGACAGGCCGCGGAACATATTATCGGCGAGCCCCGACCGAAAGAGTATCTCGCCCATCCAGATAAACATGGGCAGCGCGGTAAGGTCCCACCCATAGCTGGCACCCCAGAAATCAGAGGCCAGGATAGAAGCTGGTGAAAATGAGCTGAAGAATTCGAGTGCTATCCAGGCAGTACCAATCAGAGCGAAGGCGATCCATACCCCGCTCCCCAGTAACAGCACAAGCGTAAAAATGGTGGCGAGACTTAGTAGCAGCACGAGGAGCTCTCCGATTTAGGGGGCAGGTGAGTGAAGGTCGCCATTTAGTGACCCTCGCTTTCATCGGGGGCCGTCGCTTCGCGGAAACTTGAAGGGTCGCGAATGGCAATACGCACCGCCATGAACAGGGCTTCAGCCAGCGCCAAGCACAGCAGCCCTACACTGGTCGCGAGTACCAGCTGGGGAATCCAGAGCGGAATCGACACAAATCCTGAAGAGACATCGTTGTACTGGATGCTCTCGCGCGCCAGCCCCACCAGGCCATAACTAAGCATCAGGCTGATCGCCAGCGCAATGATGAGGCCAAACACTTCAAACCACACACGAATGGCCGGCGGCAAACGGGTAATCAGCAGCGTCACACGAATATGAGCGTGATGCACAAAGGTGTAGGCCAAGCCCAAAAAGGTCGCGCCGACTAATAAGTAAGACGCAATTTCTGAAACGCCGGTAATACTCAAGCCTAGTCGGCTCAAGCCAACCAGCACCAGCAGGGCATCTACCAGGCGGAAGGTTACCTGGAGCGCGATCAGCGCACAAATAGCCACCATGCACGCCGCCGCACCCCAAGCACCGAGGCGATAGAGTTTGTCGAATTTAAACGTCATGTTCGCAGCCTCGTGAAGCGCGCGGGAAAGGCAGGGACGGAGACGTTATCCCGCCCCTGCAAGAAACATTGAAGCCGGTGATTAACTGTCGCGTTGCTCGCGGTAGTTTTCCAGCGCCTGTTTGGCTTCATCGTCGGCACGTGACTGCCAATCTTCAAACAGCTCATCACCAGCGGCTTGCAGCGCCTCGGAAATAGCATCGTTCGGCTCAGAAACCGAAATACCGTTCTCTTCTAAGGCATCCAGGCTTGCCTGGTTATCTTCGCGGCTCATCTCCCAACCACGTTTTTCAGCCTCAGCGGCGGCTTCCATCAGGGCTTCCTGGGTCGCTTCATCCAGGCCATCGAAACTGCGCTGGCTGATGAAGACAATGTTCTTGGGCAACCACAGGTTAGCGTCGGTGTAGTCGGTGACATAGTCCCAAGCCGCCATAGAGTTCCCAGTGGAGCTCGAGGTAATCATGGCGTCCACACGGCCAGTGCTGAAGGCGGTGGGGATATCAGACTCTTCGGTTTCAGTGGGGCTACCGCCCAGGTTGTCGACGAAGCGCTGGGTATTGATGTTGGGTGCGCGCACGCGCAGACCTTCAAACTGTGCAGGATCGGTAAGCGGCTCTGATGTGTAGATCCCTTGTGCAGGCCAGGCGACCGCGTAGAGCGGAATCAACCCTTCATAGGCGAAGAGTTCGGTGATCATGGGCTTGGTGGCTTCCCACAACGCATAAGCATCATCGTAGCTGCCTGCAACCCCCGGCAGTGTGTCCACTTCGAAAATGGGATCATCATTGGAAAGTACAGAAAGGAAGACTTCGCCCGCATCGATAGTGCCGCGACGCACAGACGGTTTGATCTCTCCGTGTGCCACAAGAGAACCACCGCTATGCACGGTAATGGTTAATTCGCCGTCCGTCGCCTCGGCGACATCTTCAGCAAACTGCTTGGTGTTTTGGGTGTGGAAGCTGGCATCACCGTACGGAGTGGCCATGGTCCACTCTGCGGCGTGCGCCGTGACCGTTAAACCGCAGGCGGTGGCTAGAAGCAGTGTGGAAGTTAATGTCTTGCGCATTGTGAGACCCTCTTATTTCTATTAATAGTATTGTGCTAACCGTATGGTGCTAACAGTGTGGTGCTTTGGTGGTACCAGAGGAGGCGCGGGTGGTAACCCAACGCCCGGAGAAAAGTGTTGTGGTCATATCGGCACGGCGCGCTTGCGCATAGCGGCAGGCACACTCTTGGGCCAGCCGGGCAACGCCGCGACAAAAGCGCGGATGGTTAGCGTGGCGCCATATCACATCATAGTGCATCGCCGGTAACGGCACCGGCAGTTCAAGCCGGTAAAGCTCCCCTCGCTGCCACTCTTCCAGCACAGTGGCCACCGGCAGCGCGCCGATCCCTAACCCCTCCGTGGTCATACGTACAATCGTCATCAGCGTACTGACGCTATGAATACGTGGGCTGGCTACGCCCTGCTCGGCCAGGTAATTCACCAATTCTGTATAGGGACGCGCCAGCTTGCCAAAGGAAATAAACGGCAGTTGCCTGCCCCAGATGTCGGCACTTTCGCTGAGCAACGGCACGTGTCGGGGTGAGACAAACATGCCCATCTCATAAGGACTCAACGACTCATAATCGATCTGCTTCTGGGGTGAATATCCGTTCATCGCCAGCACGATATCCAGCTCGTTGCCGAGTAGCCGCTCATTGAGCACCGGTGAGTAATCCACTGTTAGCTCGATAGTCAGGCGTGGGTAGCGCTCGGTGAGCCTGCGCATAAACTCGGGAAACCAGCTATGGGCAATCGTTTCAATCGTGCCGAGCCGCAATGGTGCAGAAAACGCCTCTTCATCATCGAAAAGCCTCATTGCCTCGTCACGCTGGTTCAGCATTCGCTCAGCGTGCACAAAGAACTCGCGGCCCCGCATGGTGGGCTGAATGGGCCGGGCGGCACGCTCTAGCAGCAGCTCCCCCACGGCGGTTTCAAGACGTGAAATACGCTCAGAAACTGAGGGCTGGGTCAGGTGCAAACGGGTCGCCGCCTTACGGAAGGAGCCCAGCCTCACCGCCCATACAAACGCCTCAAGTTCCTTAAAATCGAGCATAGTGACACGCCTACGAATGACTTTTGAGAGTGACTAAGCGCCGTCTTGCTGGCACGCAGCGCTGATTGCTTTGTGCTGATGCTCGTGAACACAAGATCACTATGCAACTTCGAGACCATCTTCGGCAGTGCTGTTTCACCAACGTTATTATCACGCCCCGCCCTTACTGTGATAAGCGTATCGTGCCCAAGCGTCAACCATTTTTCCACCAAATAACAATATGATAGAAGCACCCGATAGTTAGTATCGTCAAAAACGATTGGCACTGAGCTTGCCGTGTTCATATATTGGTGGTGGATTACAAATTAGCTTCAGCCAAGTCAACGCATCCACTGCATCAACGACAGGAGTCGCTATGGCCATCCCCCTGCTTAATTGCGATATGGGCGAAAGTTTCGGCAACTGGACTATTGGTTTAGATGCTGAGGCGATGCCTTATGTCGATTGCGCCAACATCGCCTGCGGCTTCCACGCGTCTGACCCCCATGTAATGCGACGCACCGTCAAGCTGGCGGTACAAAATGACGTACGCATTGGCGCGCATCCTGGTTACCCGGATTTAATGGGGTTTGGGCGCCGTTCCATGGCCTGCTCGGCCGAAGAAGCGGAAGACATGGTGCTCTACCAGGTCGGCGCCCTGGCAGGCATTTGCCAAGCCGAAGGCGCACGGCTCAGCTACATCAAACCCCACGGGGCGCTGTATAACGACATGGCTGCCAACCCGGCGCTGCTTGAAGGCGTCATGCGCGCCGTGCGTGCATATGACGCCAGCCTGCCGCTAATGATCATGTCGACCGCCAATCCCGAGCCGCACCGCGAGCTAGCCGCTAAATTGGGTATTACCCTGTGGTTTGAAACCTTTGCCGACCGCGCTTACGACGCCAACGGCCACCTGGCTTCGCGCCGGTTACCCAACGCCGTGCACCACGACCAGAATACCATCGTTAACCAAGCGGTAATGCTGGCCAAAGGCGAGCCGCTCACCGCACTCGACGGCACACCGCTACAGTTAGCCTGCGACACGCTCTGCGTTCACGGCGACAACCCGGAGTCCGTGGCGGCCGTGCGCGCCATTCGCGAGGCCTTTCAGGCGCTGGAGAAAGCGTGAAACCAGGCATTGAAACAACACAAATTGAAGCGATCCGCATTAAAATTCGCATTGAAACCGCCGCCATGGATGCCTTGATGGTGCGACTGTTCGACACCATCGACGAGGCCAACATGGCTTGGGTGATCGCCGCCGACCAAGCGCTGCGCTGTGCTTTCGGGGCTGCCTTGATTGATTTAGTGCCCTCCTATACCACACTGCTAGTCCATTACGACTGCCAGCAAATGAATCACGCCGAGGCGCTCGGTCTGATCAATAAGACGCTTTCGGGCCTCGAACCTGCCGACACCCAGGCGGGGGAGCTGCACGATATTCCCGTGTGGTATGACGAAAGCGTCGGACCCGAGCTGCCCCTGGTCGCTAAACGTGCAGGCTTGAGTGTCGACGAGCTGATCCAGCAGCATTGTAATCACGACTACTGCGTGTTCGCGCTGGGCTTTGCCCCCGGCTATGGCTTTATGGGCCTGGTAGACGAAGCGTTGGCAACGCCACGCCTGAAAACGCCGCGTCGTAAGGTAGCCGCTGGCAGCGTCGGTATTGCCGACCGGCAAACGGCGATCTATCCGCTGCTTTCGCCGGGTGGCTGGAACATTCTGGGCCGCACCAATGTGCCGCTATTCGAATACGCCAAGCGCGGTGAACCACTGTTTCGCCCCGGCGATAAGGTGCGCTTTAGAGCGATCTCCCGCGAAGAGTTCGAAGCGGACGGTGGCGATACGACGCCCATGGAGGAGCGGCCATGAGTCACGCGGCTAACAATGATGCATCAAAAGGGCTGGTGGTTAAGCAGGCAGGCCCGCTGGCGCTGATTCAAGATGCCGGGCGATTTGGCGTTGGTCATTTAGGGGTTACCCAGGGCGGCGCTGCCGACTGGATTTCATTTCGCTGGGCCAACTGGCTCTTGGGTAACGCACCCAACAGCGCCGCGCTGGAAATCGTCATGGGCGGCGGTTTGAGCTTTGAAACTGAAAGCGAAGTGCGCCTCGCTCTGACCGGCGCCGACCTGGATGCCCAACTGGATGGCAAGCCACTCGCGCCCAACGCAAGCTTTACGCTACTGCCCGGCCAGCGTTTGGTGTTTCGCCAGCCGCGCCAGGGCCTGCGCGCCTATCTCGCCTTTCCAGGCGGGCTGAATGCACCGGAAGTGCTGGGCAGCCGCGCCTGTACTGCCCGCGAGCAATTGGGCGGCCTGCACGAAGATGGCAAACCGCTAAAAGTGGGCGACCGGTTAACCTGGAAAGGCGCCGCTCCGACGGTTCGCCGTATTGCGGCAGGCCAAGGCCCGCAGATGCCAGCATCAAACTGCCACCTACCCATCGTGCTCGGTTCACAAGTCGCCGCCTTCAGCGGCCGCTCACTTTTCCAGGCCTTCAACCAACCATGGACAGTGGATAACCGTGCCGATCGTATGGGCGTGCGGCTGACCGGCCCTGCCCTGCATGGCACCCTAACGGGGATTATTTCCGAAGGCATTCCGTTGGGGGCGGTACAGATCCCGCCTGATGGCCAGCCCATCGTACTGATGAATGACCGCCAGACCATTGGCGGCTACCCGCGTTTAGGCGCTCTCACCCCGATTGCTTGCGCCACTCTGGCCCAGTGTTTGCCCGGCACCCAAGTGTGGCTGACACCGGTCAGCGCCAGCCAGGCGCAAGAGGATTACCGCAAGCAGTTAACGGTTTGGCGTTAAACCTAAAAAGCCCCCGAGCGGGGGCTTTAGTCAGTAACACTCATTATTGAAGTATTAGCCTCTAGCCATCTGCAGCTCTTTAACGACAATATCACCATCAATGACAACGGGTTCATCATCGAGAAATAGGGAGCAGTTGCGCATAGGAATATCCAAATGGCAGGCAGTATCGTTAGACCCACCCAGCTCGCTGTTCGGGCCGGTGGAGAACATTACGTTGCCATAAAAGCTGCGCGGCTCCATCCCCATGCCACCCGGGAACTCCCCCGGCACCATGCGATGCCATTTAGCGTTCGGGTTCATGCCCCAGCCCACATGGCTCATGCCCATGCCGCGCGGGTCGTTAAAGCTATCCATATAGGACTTCACTAGCTCCGCATCCAGCCCACCGCGTATATCGGTAATCCAGCCCTTTTCAATGGTGTAGGTAATGGGCTCTCTGACATACATGTTCTGGGGGAGCAGAATGTCGCCCGGCGCAACGACAATGGTGCCATCAACGCCATCGTCATCACCGCCGGTAAAGACAAAACCAGAGGGCCAGTGATCCCAACGCCCCGGTTCGTCGGTACAGGCATACTCAGCAACCGTCTCATACGTATTCAGTTGGTAGGTGACATCCGTGCCATGGGGCGAGGTGATGCGCATCACTTTGGCTTTTTCCAGCAGCGCGGCGGCTAGTTCAACCTTTTCCCTTAGCTCCTTGGTGGGCAACATTCTGGCCAGCAGTTCTGGCGGTTCAACCGCCGTTAATATGCGCGTACCCGCGGCTTGGATCGCCATTTGTTCGGGAGAGAACAGCAGGAAAATACAATCGATCAACATGTCGCAGTTTTTAAGCGCTTCCACTGCATCGGGCATGCTGGCAAGCCCCGTTGCCCCCACGGCCCAGCCACCGGTAGGTAACGGCGCGGGTAACCGCATGTGGTACATATTGGCGCCTAAACGCTGCCCCGCCGCCATAAAGGCATCCGCATAATCAAGGCGTTCGCTGCCCTGGGTCAGCACGACGAGTTTTTCGCCTTCATGTACGCCGGACATTTTTAGCTGATGGAGGCAAATTTCAGCAAAGCTTGCGTGATCCATAAAGTCTCCTAACTCCCCAGGCGAAAGCACAGCTATAGCGTTCCGGGAAGTGTTAGCTGAGAGCGCTCGTGCTCGCCTTTGGGCACACCAAGCGCTCTAGGGTGTTATCGGTTCAAAGCTGAACGTCAATTAGGCAGCCGCCTCTTTCGTCGCTTGCTCTGTGGTAGTACGGCGCTTTTTACCCAGCTCTTCCGCGATGGCGGTAAAGAAGGCGTCCGAAGAGGCTTGATGAGGTTTGGTCATAAGGCTCACGCTAACAAACAGCACGCTAGCGACCACAATGCCCCAAACGCCAGCAGGCAGGCCCAGCAGCGAATTGCCAGTGGCATACATCAGCAGTACAAAGGCGCTGGTGCCCACCACGCTTACCAGTGCACCGACGCCAGTACCGCGCTTCCAATAGAAGGCACCGATAAGTGCGGGCACCATGGCTACCAGACCAGAGGAAGCAGCCACCGACAGCACCGCAATAAGGTCAAGCTGCAGCTCGGCAAAGGCCAGCGCCATCAGTGCAATCACCGGCACCACGAACTTGCCCACCAGCAGTTGGCGCTTTTCACTGACGTTCGGTTTAACGTTCGCATAGACGTCGCGGGAAACCATGGACGCCAGGGTCAGCATGATCGAATCGATAGTAGAGACCGCGGCGGCCATGATGCCGATCATTACGATCACCCCTAATACTGGCGGAACAAACTCCGAGGCCAGCAGCGTGGGCGTGGCTAAATCTGCACTTGCAAGACTTGGGAAAGCAGCTAAGGCAGAGAAACCCCACAGTACGGAGACCATGGTGTAGATAAAACCAAACACCAGGAAGCCAATCAGCATGTGGCGCATGGAGCGCAGCGAGGAGGGCATAAACAGGCGTTGACTGACCTGTGGGTTGGAGATACTAAAGAAGAACCAGGGAATGGTGAGCCCCAGGAAAGTGACAAAGCTGAACAGGCCAGGGCCAGGCACCGTGAGTGACTGCGGATGTTCCGTTGCCAGCGTATCGAATAGTGCGCCGAAACCACCCAAGCCCTGGATCACCAGGAAGGCCACCAGGGTTGAGGCAACAATCATCATGATGGCCTGGAGCGAGTCGGTCCACATCACCGAACGAATCCCCGCGATATAGGAGAAGAAGATGGCGATCACCGTGGCCAGCACCACCCCGGTAGTAAAGGTAATCGCGCCATCAGTAATCCCCTGCAACAGGTAACCGACACCCGCGAGTTGAACGGCCGAGTAGGGAATCAGGAAGATACAACTGGCAATCGAGACAGCCATGGCCACATGTTTGCTGTTGTAGCGGTGGCCCAGCATCTCGCTGGGCGTCACATAGCCGAACTTCTTGCCGACTGCCCAGAATTTGGGACCGAAAACAGCCACCAGAGAGACACCGGCGAAATAGATGATTTCAAAGCCTAGCGCGCCAACACCGCCGGCATAGGTAAGACCTGCCAGGCCCACCATCATAAAGGCACTATACGTCGTGGCACTGTAACTCAGCGCCGAGACAAAGCCGTTCATTTGTCGGTTACCCAGGAAGTATCCCGACATACTTTCGGAAGGACCTTGGCGAGACATAATCGCAATGCCAATAGCGATCAATAAGTAGATGGCAATGGACCACCAGATGAGTGACTCAGTCATTGCTGTGCTCCTCAAAATCTTTAGTGATAAACACATTCAGCGCAATGATGGCCAACCCTGCCAACATCCAGAACAGGAAGCTGCCGTACCAGAACGCGACCCCGCTCAATAGGGTGTAAGGCACTAAATAGCTCAGTAAGACGACGGCCCATACTAGCCATATCCATTTACTGCGTTTCATAATCCACCTCGTTTTATTACGTCAGGGAGTAGAGTGAGTGTTGTTGTGGTGAGGCTGGCGTATATCTGCAATACGTTGTTTTACTTTTTGCCAAGGCGCTTTCTCTGGGGCAAAACGCGCTCGGAGATAGGTCGTCAAATCAGCGACCTGGGTATTACTAAAGCTGTCGGCAAAGCCTGGCATGCTACCAATACCTGGAACGTGTTCGGCGTGAACACCGCCCAAAATTGACTGAATAACGTTATCGGGATGATCGCTGTGCAAATTGGTATTCAGCGCCAGATTAGTGCTCGCCCTCGAAAAGGTAGGAACGCCAGAATCGACATGGCACGCCGCGCAGGCGCCCTCGAAGAGCCGCTCCCCTGCCTCCATTTCTGTTGAGCCAACGGCTGCACTGGTCACGCGCTGCGTAGCGTCCGCCACAGCCGCATCGCTATTACCTGTTGGCGCCTGCATCTGGGCGGCCACATAGTGGGCAATAGCCCGCACATCGTATTCAGGCAGCTCAGCCAGCCCCGCTACCACCGGGGCCATAGGGCCAGAGGCAACGCCGTGAAGCTCAGATTCACCGTGGCGCAGATAGTCGTAAAGCGATGTTTCACTCCACGGGATCGGCGCACGCGACAGCGAATTAAGCGGTGGCGCTTCCCAACCATCTACAAAGGCACCGGCAAAATACGCCTCGCCGTTTTTCTCAGCCCCCATAGCATTGCGGGGGCTATGGCAGGCGCTGCAGTGGCCTAGCCCTTCGGCAAGGTAGGCTCCCCTGTTATACAGTTCACTTTGCATGGGGTCAGGCTGGAAAGGCGTTGCATCGTGATAAAGCGTATTCCAGCCCGCCATTAAGCTGCGCACATTGAAAGGGAAGGTGAGCGCATTGGCGGTCTTTTCAGTCGACACGGGAGGCTGAGCCATTAAGTAGGCGTAAAGCGCCTGTAAATCGGCATCACTGGTCTTGGCAAACGCCGTATAGGGGAACGCGGGATAAAGGTGGCTGCCATCGCGGCTAATGCCGTGGCGCATGGCGCGCTCAAAGGCTGCGTAAGACCACTGACCAATCCCCGTCGCCTCATCCGGCGTAATGTTCGTGCTGTAGAGCGTCCCGAAAGGCGTCTCAAACCCACGCCCGCCTGCATTGGTCACGCCACCTTCTGTGGTATGACACGCCGCGCAGTCACCTGCAGCCGCAACGAGTCGTCCGCGCTCAATGGTCTCAGCGGAATAAAGGTTGGCGGCTGGCCGTGAGACAGGCGCAATGGCCCCTTTCCACGGCCATGCCATGGCCGCAGTGCCCGCAATGGTGGTGAACGCTGCTGCGGCTAACCAGCGCCGTTTCGTTGACCGAGGCGGTTTCAATTTAGATGGGCGCCCTGCCTCCTCGGTGGACGAAGCTTCGAGTGCCTGGCGCACGCGCTTGGCGGTAAACGGTGGTTGGCGAAAACGCAGGCCAGTGGCATCAAAAAGCGCATTGGCTATTACCGCAACACCCGGCGATAGCTCCGCACCGGTTAATACGTCTTCACCGGCGGTTTGATTAACACCTTCCTCAACAGGGCTTGGCGAAGAAGCGGTGGTTGGTAATCCTGCTGAATATTCACTTTTAGTCAGCGTACGACTGCCGTCACCCCATTCGTCGAAGCTGGGCGCCTGCCCCAAAAGGGGGCGCGCTTCACCCAAGACCCGGGCCTGTAGCGTTTGCTGAAGGCGATCAGTATCCACATCAGAGCCGACATCCTGACCAACTACCAAACGGGTAAGCTGAACATCGCCGGTAACACGATTGACTTCCACATCGGCAATCCAGGCAGAGCGCACTCCCGATTCCACGCGTTGTTCGCGGTCAGGTAGTTGGGAGTAGGCAAAACCCCGCCCGCACAATAGTTCCTGAGGTAAAGAGTCCGCTGATGGATTGAACGCCCTTTGCCACTCGGCCCGTTTAGCAACGGACTCAATCAGCTCTATGCCACGCGCATCGTCAAGGTGGCGAAGTCGCAGCGCGACAGGGTCTTGGTCACTCTCGCGGGCAACCTCATCTAAAAAAGATTCCCGAGCGAACGTCTGCTGTATACCCATCAAGGTGGAATTGGTGGAGAGCGAGTCTGGCTGGGAGCGTGCGGCAAGGTATTGGTCGCGAAATACATAGGGCGAGAACGGCGTTGTGTCTTGCTCGCCGGTGGAGGCCTCAGCGCTAGACGTTGTTATCGCGGCCCTACCACTTAACAACAACCCTACGGCAGCCACCTCACCAGTGAGATTGGCCTGCTGATAGTGATAACGGGCTATCTCACCACTACTGGCAATATCCGCGTTTAGGGTAATTCGCTGTGCTTGGCCCAATGCATGAACATCTTTGGCGTAGCGGGCATCGAGCCAAACGGCTACCGGGCCACCCACCGTCCGCGACATCAACGCCGCATCCACGGCGGCATCGTCACCGCAATGGCGACCCAACCCTGAGGCCTGATTTGATGCGTGTTTACCATCGGCGCTGTAAAGCTCAATCTGGCTAATATCCAGCGCGGTTAACCGGCTTAGATCCTGTTTAAGCGCCGCTGGGGTGACAGTTTGCCCCCACACACTCAATTGTTGGTCGCAACACTCGGCAGTTACCCAGCTGGGGTGATTGCCCCAGCGCATGCGACTCGGCCAGCTATACGCATGATTCGAGTGCATGTACGACTGGCTAGGCTTAACAAGAGGCGATTCAGAGGGCTTTTGATCGCTATAAGTAGCTTTTCCGGGTGCCTGTTGAACGGCCTGCCACTCAACCTTCAGTTGTTTAGCGGCATCGGTCGCCAAGGCCAAACTATCGGCAACCACCCCCACAAAATTCCCTTCCACCACGACTTCAACAGATTCAGATATTGAGGCAATGCTGCTGCTATCGACGCCAACTAAGCGATCACTCTCAAAACGCTCACCATTCCACCAGTAGTAAGGTGGACGCACGACAACACCAAAACGTGCCTGCGCTAGCAGCGCGGGAATGCCGGCCTGTTTTTGCTGGCCATGGAGCATCGACCCTTCACTCATGAGGAGCCTCCTGCAACGCGGCCGCGTTAATGACGACGGCACGCTCCGCTGCCTGCAGAATTTCAACATGGGTGCCACATCGACAGAGGTTATGCTCTAAAGCGGTGCGAATCTGCTGCGCAGAGGGTTGGGTATTATGATTTAGCAGCGCACGAACAGTGATGATCATACCGTTCAAACAGTAGCCACACTGGGCTGCCTGAGCATCGATAAAGGCTTGTTGTACAGGGTCAAGCTCACCGCCCTGGGAAAGACCATCAAGGGTGGTTACCTCATGGCCAACGGCAGCGGACACGGGCAGCACGCAGGTGCGTGCGGCCATGCCATCAATCAATACGCTGCATGCCCCACACTCACCCAAACCACAGCCATACTTAGGCCCATTGAGCGCCAGGTCGTTACGCAACACATTGAGCAATGGTGTCTGCGGCGGCACAGCCAGCTCGCGTTCTTGCCCATTGATAGTTAGCTTTAGCGTCATAGGGGATCATCATCGTTATTGTTAAGCCCGCCCTCTTGCTCTGGATAGGGCTTGGATATGACTTAGATGTTACTAATAAATACTGCCTGCCAAACACGCTTCGTAGCACCTTAAACCCGCCTATTTTCATCTACCTTTCACATACTGCCAATCGACTTGCACCAGCCAAGTGCAGAGCTAATACCCATCGAGCATTAAAGGTGCATACGCTATAAAAATAAGCCTAATAAACGTATAGCACTCAATGGATGCGTTTTTCAAGTTTTTGCATAAAACCAAAAAAACAACGATAAATATATTAAATTCATATATTTATTTAAAAACACCGCATTGTTTGCGTTAAAAAATAATTTCAAAACTAATTCTTGACCAAAAAATAAATGGTGTATACGTTGTTTTATAGCATTCACAAACACATTCAAAAACACCTCACAAGGCAGTCAACCATGTCAGTTCCCCCTAGGTGTTGCGTGAAGATAGGTGTTGCGTGAAGAAACGAGCGATAGGCGAATAAAACAGCGAGGAAACCAGGATATGAACAATAAACCCACCATAGCCGTCATTGGTGCTGGTCTTGGCGGCGCCGCTGCAGGCGCGCTACTGCAGAAAGCGGGTTACCCCACCAAGGTGTACGAACAGGCACCCGCGTTTGCGCGCCTTGGGGCAGGCATTCACCTTGGGCCCAACGTGATGAAAGTAATGCGCCGCATTGGTATTGAAGAGAAGCTCAATGCCATGGGCTCACACCCCGATTACTGGTTCAGCCGCAACGGCATGACCGGTGAATATCAGTCTCGCATCCCGCTAGGCGAGTTTGCTCGCGAAAACTATGGGGCGGCCTACATCACCGTACACCGTGGTGATCTGCACGAATTGATGGTCAGCACGCTCGACCAGGACAACCTCTATTTCGATAAGCGCCTGGTCGATGTCGACGACAGCGGCAACAAGGTCGTCATGACCTTCGCTGACGGCTCAACGGAAGAGGCCGACCTGGTAATCGGCGCAGACGGTGTCAATTCGCGGCTGCGCGAGAAGCTACTGGGCCCAGAGGCTCCGATCTATAGCGGCTGGGTCGCTCACCGGGCAATTATCTCTGCCGAAAAACTCAAGGCATATGACCTGGATTTCGAAGCCTGCGTGAAGTGGTGGTCGGAAGACCGGCACATGATGGTGTACTTCGTGACCGGCGACGAGAAGGAGTATTACTACGTGACCGGCGTGCCTGAACCCGATTGGAACCACGGCACTTCCTTCGTCGACAGCTCACGGGAAGAGATGCGCAAAGCATTCGAGGGTTACCACCCCACCGTACAAGCGCTGATTGACTGCACTGAAACCGTCACCAAATGGCCCTTGCTGGAGCGCAACCCGCTGCCACTGTGGCATGAAAATCGACTGGTGCTGCTGGGCGATGCCTGCCACCCGATGAAGCCTCATATGGCCCAGGGCGCTGCCATGGCCATCGAGGATGCCGCCATGCTGGTACGCTGCCTGGAGGAAGTGGGCGCCGAGAACTACCAGCAGGCATTCGAACTTTACCGCACCAACCGTTTTGAACGCGCCTCGAGGGTTCAGCAGGTTTCCCACGACAATACCTGGTTACGGGAAGACGAAGACCCGGCCTGGGTATTCGCCTATGACCCCTTTGAAGTACCGCTGAAGCAACCAACCAGTCAAGGGAGCCCAGCATGAGCAGCACCTATCTCTATGGCGCCAACGTGCACGCCAATGGTATTCGTCAGCACTACCTGCGCTTCAGTGACAGCGCCGAGACCTCGCGCCAGCCGCTGGTACTGATACCAGGCATTACCAGCCCGGCCATCACTTGGCGTTTTGTGGCCGAGCGGCTCGGTCAGCACTTCGACACTTATGTGCTGGATGTCCGTGGACGCGGCTTGTCGTCTACCGGGCCCGAGCTCGATTATGACACCGACACTTGCGCCGACGATGTGATCGCCTTTATCGATGCGCTGGGTCTGAGCAATGTCATTCTGGCGGGCCACTCCATGGGTGCGCGCTTTGCGCTACGCGCCATGAATCGCGGCGCCAAGGGAATCGACAAACTGGTACTTATCGACCCACCGGTTTCAGGGCCCGGCCGCCGGGAGTACCCCAGCAAGCTGCCCTGGTACGTGGATTCGATTCGCGACTGCACACGTGGTGCCGATATCGAGACTATGCGCCACTACTGCCCCACCTGGAGCGACGAGCAGCTGCGGTTGCGCGCCGAGTGGTTACATACTTGCTTTGAGCCCGCCATCGTTCAGGCGTTTGAAGAGTTCCACAGCGTCGATATCCACCAGGATTTCCCCGCTATCAAAGTGCCCACGCTGCTGATGTGTGCAGGCAAAGGCGGTGTTATCCAGGATGAAGATCGCGCCGAAATACGCGCCCTTCTACCGACGGTTCGTATTTCTACCGCGGAACAAGCGGGTCACATGATTCCCTGGGATGACTTCGACGGTTTTTTTGCCGCGTTTGAAGACTTCCTGGGCACACAACTCTAACAAAGGCCAATGATCATGAATCACAGCACTATGTCTAACAATTCCACGACCAAAACATACCGCATCGGCCAGATCGTCCCCAGCTCCAATATCACCATGGAGACCGAAATTCCTGCCATGCTGACGGCGCGGCAGTTAATCCGCCCGGAACGCTTTACCTTTCACTCCAGCCGCATGCGCATGAAGAACGTCAGCAAGGACGAGCTGGCTGCCATGGACGCAGAGTCGGATCGCTGCGCCCTGGAGCTTTCTGATGCAGCGGTGGATGTGATGGGATATGCCTGCCTGGTTGCCATTATGGCGATGGGGCCCGGCTACCACCGAGAGTCACAAAAGCGTTTGCGCAGCCGCACCGAAGAGAACGGCTGCGACACGCCGGTGGTCACCAGCGCCGGTGCTCTGGTTGATGCCCTGGGTGTGATGAAAGCCAAGCGCGTGGTGGTAGTGGCCCCCTACATGAAGCCGCTGACCGAAATGGTGGTGGACTACATCCGTCAGGAAGGCATTGACGTGCTCGACTACCGGGCTCTTGAGATCCCCAATAACCTGGATGTCGCTCGCCACGATCCCGCCAATCTTCCCGAGATCGTAGCCAGTCTCGATTTAAGTAACGTGGACGCTATCGTCTTGTCAGCCTGTGTGCAAATGCCATCACTACCGGCCGTCGCCAAGGTCGAAGCCCTGACCGGCAAGCCGGTGGTTACCGCAGCTATCGCGACCACCTATGCCATGCTCAAGGCACTCGACCTGGAGCCCATCGTACCGGGCGCGGGCGCCCTCTTGTCAGGGGCTTACTAACAAAATCAGTTACTTATTGACGATATAGAGTACTGATTAAGGAGACGACCATGTCGCCACACACGACTGATAACAGCGATGGCGTTAGCGATAACACTGCCACGGACAACTACCGAGGCGTGTGGGATGGGCGCATCGGTTTTGGCAAAACGCCTGCGCTGCTGGTGGTTGATTTTATGCAAGGCTACACCACACCAGGTTCGCCGCTATTTGCCCAGGGCGTGGTGGATGCGGTGGCCAATATGCCGCCGCTACTCAATACCGCACGGCGCACTGGCACGCCTGTTATCCACACCAACATCCTGTATCACGCCCCGGATCAAATCGACGGTGGCATTTGGGTCAAGAAGGCGCCGGTCATGCGGGCGATGGTGGCGGGCAACCCTTACGCCGAGTTCTGCACCGAGGTGGCACCTCGTGAAGATGAGCTGGTAATGACCAAGCAGTATGCCAGTGCGTTCTTTGGAACTTCGCTTGCCTCCACACTGGTCGCCATGGGGATCGATACGCTGATCATCACCGGCTGCTCCACCAGTGGTTGCATTCGTGCCACCGCCGTTGACGGCGTACAGCACGGCTTTCGGGTGATGGTCGTGCGCGATTGCGTCGGTGACCGCCATCCCGCGCCCCATGAAGCCAACCTGTTTGATATCGATAGCAAATATGGCGATGTGATTGGACTGGATGAAACATTGGGATACTTAATGAAGCGTTAGGAGTATCCGAAAACGCAGGTAAAGCGGACGTCTCTGTTGAGTAATCAGTCCGCGTTCATTTTTTCCAACAGATGCATTAAGGCAACCCGCTCTGCCGGGTTGAGATTTTTCATGGTCTGATCGCTAATTTGCTTGGCACTGGGCACCATAGCCTCGACTAATGTCTCCCCGGCCCCAGTGATCACGACCATGACTTTGCGTTGATCATTGGGGTCGGTGGTTAGCGAGATCCACCCCCGCGCTTTAAGGCGTTTAATGACGCCACGGATAGTGGCGGGATCAATCGCCGTGGCGTTGACGATATCGGTTAACGAGCTGGGGCCACGCTCCATCACCGTGCACAGCGTGACAAACTGGATGGCCGTGAGCTGTTTATCGCTGCTGTAGCGCTGAAAAATAGCCGTATGCCGCTGGTAGGCTTTACGCAGTAGATGCCCTACTTGCTCAGAAAAATCATACCCCTGCTCTGAAGGTGTAGGGTGCTCGCCGGAAGACGAGTGGTTGAGCGCACTATCCGTTGTCATTCCATATCCTTAATCTATTGGCGACGTCGTGTATCGAGTATGGCACTGGTTAACAAAATGATGCATCAACGTATGAAATACTGCTTGCGCTGGATCAATTCATCATGCTTTTATGGCGTACACGCTATAATTTTACCTTAGTTATCGCTCTTTCATCATCTCAAATTCATCCGTACTGATCATCTTAAACACTAGCGTGGGAGGCAGACATGGCAGATAAATCAGACTATACAAGAGAGTCACTGCTGTATGGGTCTGATATTCTGGTGATCTATCGCGACCCGGTTACGCCTCCCAAGCCCGCGCCTGGACAGCCAGGTACACACTCAAACTTTACCCCACGTGAGCCTGAGATATTCATTGCTGTACTGAGCGATAGTCATATCGTGGCTTTCAACGGCCACGTAGACTTGGGCACTGGGATACGCACAGCGCTCGCTCAAATTGTCGCAGAAGAGCTTAGCGTCACGTTCGATAGCGTTACCATGGTGCTGGGCAACTCCGTTGAAGCCCCCAACCAAGGCCCCACCATTGCCAGTGCGTCGATTCAGATCACTGCCGAGCCTTTACGCCGAGCTGCGGCTCAGGCGCGGGAGTATCTATTAACACTGGCAGCAAAGCACTTTGACACCGAGCACTCGCTACTTAGCTGCCAGAACGGCGCTATTACGCCAAGTGATAATAACCGCTCATCCGTTAGCTTTGGGGAGTTACTGCTAGGCAGCCGCCATGCATTAAAGCTCGCCGATGAGGTGCTGCTTAAGCCGGTCAGCCATTATACTCTGGTCGGTCAATCGACCTCCCGCGTGGATATACCCGCCAAAGCCACCGGGCAATTGACCTTTATCCACGACTTACGCCTGCCCGGCATGCTGCATGGGCGAGTGATTCGCCCGCCTTATGTAGGCCATGATAGCGGCGACTTTATTGGCAACAGTTTAATCGCGGTAGATGAAAGCTCTGTGGCACATTTGCCTGGTGTGGTAAGTGTCGTGGTGGTCGGTGACTTTGTTGGCGTAGTGGCCGAGCGTGAAGAGCAGGCTGCCGCCGCAGCCAAACAACTAAAGATCCAGTGGCGTTCGATCAAGGGCTTGCCTCAGCTAGACAATATAGAGCAAGCACTGCTCGACCTGCCCAGCAAGCAGCGCATACTCCTCAAAGAGGGTGATCTGGACAGCGCTCTGGCCACCGCACAACATCCGCTCAATCGTCACTATGTGTGGCCTTTCCAGCTGCATGGCTCCATTGGCCCTTCGTGCTCCGTCGCCGATGCCAACGAAGATGGCCTTCACGTATGGTCGGGCACCCAAAATCCACACAGCCTGCGCGCCGACCTCGCCCGCCTTACCGGTTTGGACGAAGGCGTTATCACCATTACCCGCATGGAAACCTCGGGCTGCTATGGCCGCAACTGCGCCGACGACGTGGGTGCCGATGCGGTGCTGCTCTCTCAGGCGGTGGGCCGTCCTGTCCGCGTGCAACTAACCCGTGAGCAGGAGCACACCTGGGAGCCTAAAGGGGCTGCTCAGTATATGGCCATCCAGGGCGGCTTAAACGCCGATGGCAGCCCAGCAGGCTATCGCTTTAATACGCGCTACCCCTCTAACAGTGCGCCCACCCTGGCACTACTGCTGACTGGTGCTGCCTCACCGATTGATATCCCCTTTGAAATGGGTGATCGAACGTCGGTGCCGCCCTACCGCTACCCTCATCGTCAAATAGTGTGCGACGACGTTCCAACCCTGGTGCGTGCCTCCTGGCTGCGTGGTGTCTCGGCGCTGCCCAGCACCTTCGCCCATGAAAGCTATATTGATGAACTCGCCTACTTGGCGGATGAAGATCCTGTCACCTACCGGTTGCGCTACTTAGCCGATAACCGCGCTTGCGAGCTTGTCGAAGCGTTAGCCGAACGTGCGAACTGGAAACCCAGCACCGCCAACGCTAATCCGAGAAACGATGGCGAGTGGCGCTACGGCCGAGGCTTCGCTTACGCCCAGTACGTGCATAGTAAATTCCCAGGTTTTGGCGCCGCGCTCGCCGCCTGGGTGATTGAACTTAAAGTCAATGTGAAGAGTGGGCGGGTTGTCGTCGAGAACTTATATGTAGGTCAGGATGCGGGCTTGATGGTGAACCCCGCCGGCGTTCGCCATCAGGTGCATGGCAATGTGATCCAGATGCTCAGCCGCACTTTAAAGGAGAGGGTAACCTTTGAGGATGGTTTACCGACCAGCAGAGAATGGGGCGGCTACCCCATTCTGCGTTTCTCGGAGCTTCCTCCCATCGACGTCATGCTGCTTGATCGCCCTGAACTGCCCCCGCTCGGCGTTGGAGAATCCGCCTCGCTGCCCGGTGCTCCTGCGATTGCCAATGCGCTTTTTGATGCCACGGGGGTACGTTTTACCCATCCCCCTTTTACCCCTGAGACTATTCGCAACGCAGTTAAAGCCTCCTTTCGACTCCCCATGGAGGCAATCAGTTAATGCACCACCTTGATCTGCAGGTTATCGAACGCGCGTTGAAATGGGCCAATCAGGGGCTGACCGTTTGGCTCTGCACGGTTTTGAAAACCTTCGGCTCATCCCCCAGAGAACCGGGTGCCATGCTTGTCGCTTGTTCGACGGGAGACTATCTGGGATCACTGTCGGGTGGCTGTGTGGAAGAAGATTTTATCGCCCGACTGCAACGAGGCGAGTTTGACCAACCCGCCCAACGGATAATGTATGGCGGCGACGACAGCTCAACCACTGTTCGCTTGCCCTGCGGCGGCAGTCTGGAGGTGCTCGTTGAACAATTGGCCCCCTCTGCCGACAACCTCGTTCACCTTGAAGTGATGCATGCCACCTTGCTGGGCCGACAGCCGCTCACTCGCTGTATCTCATTGTCCGATGGGCGCAAGCGCTTCAACCCATCCACATTGTCAGAACCTGCCGTTACTTTTGATGCCACCAGCGTCAATGTCCGCATTGGCCCAGCGCTACGGCTGATCATTGCCGGCATCTCTTCGGTCACTTCGCCCTGCGCCCTGTTTGCCCAATCGCTCGGTTTTGAAGTCATTGTCTGCGACCCCAACGATGATGCTCGCAAGAATTTCGACGTGCCTGGCGTGGAAGTGCAAGCGGTACTGCCTTCCGTTTTTATCGCCTCGGGCGGCTGCCATGTCAATACAGCAGTGGTCGCGTTGACTCATGATCCGCGTATTGATGACCTGGCGATGATCGAAGCCGTCCGCACGGAGGCGTTTTACATTGGCGTGATGGGGTCTCAGCAAACGTCGCAACAGCGAGCAGCACGGCTATTGCGCTCCGGTGGCCTGAAAGACACTCAGCTGGAAAGGATTACCATGCCTATTGGTCTCAATTTAGGCAGCAAAACACCGTCCGAGATTGCATTAGCAGTCATGGCCGATATTGTGCGTCTTTATCGTGGAAAAAACCGACATGAGCTGTAGCTATATAAAGTCATTAGCGATAAAGCAGGCAAGCTAGGCCGCTTTAGTTATTTTAAACTATAATTTTTGCTGCCTCTTTTTAGGTAAAAATAACGATTAAATTAAAAAAGATGTGACAAAAAATATTTTAGATTTAAGTTTAAATATTAGCAGCCGTTAATAAGTAGCGGTAGTAAGAGAACTTCCAGGGAACCATAAAACAGCCAGAGCCCGGCACTGCCTTATCGACAGTACCCTGCTACTGGCCAACACATCGAGGCAACAAATGAAAAAAATTTCTCGTCTCTCACTGACGCAGAAACTGCTGGCTGCTGTCGCCATTCCGCTGTTAGCGGTGGCTGTCATTCTGGGTATTGTCGTCAATCAACAGTTGAACCGGGCAGTCACTGATCTGGTGGAAAATGCCAGTACCAAACAGGTAGAAGCACGGGCAGATGAGATCAGCCGTTGGGTTGAAGGCCACCGCGATTGGATCGCCGTATTGGCTCAAGACGAGCGGCTGGCGGCGGACATTCCCATCAACGATCATCTGGACTGGCTGGCAAAACGCCACCCTGCCGGAACCACCATCGAATCACTATTTTTTAGCAATGCCTCTGGTGCTACTTTGACCCACGCGGGCGTGGAGCTGGATGTCACGGAGCGCTCCTATTTCAAGACACTGGTTACCGAGGGCACCAGCGATAGTCTGCTGATTGATCCGGTGGTGTCGATGGTGAGCGGCCTGCCCACTGCGATCGTGGCCGACACGGTCTTCGATGATCGCGGCAATCGGGTGGGCCTGCTGGGCATGACCGTTTCCATGGCGGCGGTCTCTGATATCACCTCGGCCATTGATGTCGGGGAAGGTAGCTACGGGTGGATGATCGATAGCCAAGGGCAGGTCATCGCCCACCCTGATGAAGCAGCACGAATGACGCTGAACTTCACCGATGCCGACCAGCATGGTTACCAGGGAATGGATGGCCTGAGCCAGGAAATGCTGAATGGAACCGCCGGGTCCGGCGTGGTCACACTGCCTAACGGGCAACAGGACGCCATCATGTGGAGCCCGGTAGAAGGAACCTCATGGGTAGTCGGCGTCAATGTGCCTGTCAGCACCTTCACCGCGGTTACCAGCGACCTGCTTCAATCACTACTCATTGCTGGTGCGCTGCTGCTTATCCTCTTGTTGGTCATCGTGGCCTTCGCGGCTCGACGCGCGCTCGCACCGATCAAGCAGACGGCCAATGCCATGGCGGATATTGCCCAGGGCAAAGGTGATTTGACACGGCGCCTGGAAGCCAAGACGCAGGATGAAATTGGCGACCTCGCCCATGGCTTCAATGCCTTTGTGGAACGTATGCAGTCCACACTTCAGGAAGTACGCCAAAACGCGCGCACGGTATTATCGGACGCTAGCGATATGGCCGATGGTACGCAGGAGCTTTCATCGCGTACCGAACAAGCAGCCGCCAACCTTCAGGAAACCTCCGCTTCCATGGAGCAAATCCACTCCACAGTGGCGCACACTTCTCAGGCCTCTGAACAAGCCAATAGCCTTGCACTAGAGGCTGCCAATGCCTCTGAACGTGGCACTGAATCCATGAACCAGATGGAAGCCAAGATGGCGGCCATCAGTGATTCGGCCAACAAGATCAGCGATATCATTGGCTTGATTGATTCGATTGCGTTCCAGACCAATATATTGGCACTCAACGCTTCGGTAGAGGCCGCCCGTGCCGGTGAACAGGGCCGCGGGTTTGCCGTGGTCGCCAGCGAAGTGCGCACCCTCGCCAGTCGCTCGGCTTCTGCTGCTCACGATATTCGTGCGTTGATCGATATGTCCGTTAGCCACTCAAAAGAAGGCGGCGACATCGTCAAGGCAGCGGCTGAGCGAATGCAGGAGATCCGCCACAGTGTCACCCAGGTATCTGATGTGATTGCCGAAATTGCCGCAGGTGCACGAGAGCAGACAACCGGTATCCAGCAGGTCAACACCGCCGTGGCAGAGATGGATATGATGACCCAGCAGAATGCCGCCATGGTCAGCCAAAGTGCAAACCTTGCCGCTTCCATGCGTGACAACGCCCGCAGTCTGGATCAGTTAATGAGCGAGTTTGTGCTCAGTGATGGCGCCACCGAGAACTCAGCACTGCCCTATACGGCAGCGCATCAAGCACGCGCAAAGACTTCTTTACCCCAAGCATCTAGCCACCGCCCACAGGCCGCCCAGCAAAAGCATGAAGTAGCGGAGTGGGAAGAGTTCTAACCCCCCTCATAAGAAACGCCAAAGGCACCCGTTTGGGTGCCTTTTTTCTTAATGCTAGTCTGATAGCGTGCGGGCGTTACTCCATATGCAAAAGCGTATAAAGCGCTTCGCTGGCATGGCGTTCATCACGCTCGTCGATGCTGCCCACGCCCATTTCACGGTCATTGTCGTACACCACAAAGACACGCTCATGATCCAGCACGGCCAACCCTTCAGCCTTGTGCTCGAATTCAAACGGGGAGCCATCCATCCCACGGACCAAGGCAGGTGGCTCGCCAGTGGTGAGGTTATCCAGCTCCATCAGCCATAGGTAGCCACCAATGCGGGCGACGTTATCGACCTCCGTCTCAAAACTGGTCATCAGATAAAGCCGGTGGTGGTAAGGGTCATACTCAAGGCTCGACAACCCGCACTCAATCGCTACCCCTTCATGATCAGTCGGTTCAAAAGCGTAAAGTTCGCGCAACTCATCGATAAACTCGAGATTGCCAGACGCATTTACCACATAGTGGGCACCCACTACACGGCTCACATAGGAGAAGTCATCATGACGCTGCCCCTGCTCGCGTACGCCGAAAAGCAGCAGCCCATCGCCTCGCTCGCCCGGCACTGCCGCCAGCCCTTCAATCTTGTAGTAAGGTAAGCCTATCGCATGGTTCAGCTTATTGCGTAACTCCAACGACCCTTCAACCCCGTCACGGGGGTCAGGGTCCACCGCCTGGGCTTTTTCAGGCTCGCCCAGCGGCCAGATCAATAGATGGTTATAAGCATTCAGGTCATGGGTCACATCATCGATGCGATCAAAACCCGTCGTGGCCAATACATGCTTACCATCGGCGGTCAGTGCAAAGTCTTCATACTTCACCGCGCGCTTAATCAGCGGCGTTGTAAAATACTCAAGCTGCGAATCATCCGGCCTGTCATCCGTCATGGGCAAGGCAAAGACCGCGGAACGATGCTCTCCTGGAATCGGCTTATCGCTGGCCAGCAGTAACCGCTCACCGTCGTACATAACGGCCGACACTTCGGCATTGGCGAGCTTTCCCTGCTCATCGCGCAGGCCAACGGGGAAGCAGTGAATACTGCCCTGCTGCAAGATTCTGGCTTTCTGCATCGTTATACTCCTTGGAAAGGTCACTTCTACTGACAGCGTCAGGGCGAGAAAACTCCCGCCTCAAAAACGCCATGCTGTTAAGCAATCGATGGTCACCCTATCAGCAAGTAATAAAAAACCCGCATCTTTCGATGCGGGCTTGGGTAGAGACGTAACGCTTAGTGTTGGTTACGCGACATCAAAGCGGTCCGCGTTCATCACTTTCGTCCAGGCGGCGACGAAGTCTTTGACGAATTTCTCGTCGTTATCGTCCTGGGCGTAGACTTCCGCGTAGGAGCGCAGCAGCGAGTTAGAACCGAACACCAGGTCAACGCGAGAAGCAGTCCACTTAACGGCATCCGTTTGACGATCACGGATTTCGTAGGTGCTTTTACTCACTGGCTTCCAGGTGTTGCCCATATCGGTCAGGTTAACGAAGAAGTCATTGGTCAACTGGCCTTCACGGTCAGTGAATACGCCATGCTTGGTGCCACCATAGTTGGTGCCCAGCACACGCATGCCGCCGAGTAACACGACCATTTCTGGACCAGTCAGCCCCATCAACTGCGCGCGATCCAGCAGCAGCTCTTCCGGCTTCACGACGTAGTCTTTCTTCTGCCAGTTGCGGAAACCGTCGGCCAGCGGCTCTAGCGGCTCGAAGGATTCGCCGTCAGTCATCTCGGCAGAAGCATCGCCACGGCCTTTCAGGAAAGGTACGCGAACGTCATAGCCTGCGGCTTTAGCGGCTTTCTCGATCGCGACACTACCGGCCAGAACGATGACATCGGCAAGGCTAGCGCCGGTATCAGCAGAAATCTGCTCGTACACGGCTAATACGCTGGCAAGACGCGCAGGCTCGTTGCCTTCCCAATCCTTCTGGGGCGCCAAGCGAATGCGCGCACCGTTGGCACCGCCGCGCATATCAGAACCACGGTAAGTGCGCGCGCTGTCCCACGCGGTGCTAACCATATCGCTGATACTCAGGCCGGCATCGGCGATTTTCTGCTTAACCACTTCTTCGCTGTAGTCGGTGCTGCCAGCCGGAATCGGATCCTGCCAGATCAAGTCTTCAGCGGGCACTTCCGGGCCGATGTAGCGTGCTTTCGGGCCTAGGTCACGGTGAGTCAGCTTGAACCACGCCTTGGCGAAGGTCTTCTTGAAGTACTCCGGATCCGCCATGAATTTTTCACAAATGGCGCGGTAGGTCGGATCCACCTTCATGGCCATATCCGCATCGGTCATGATCGGATTGTGGCGAATGGAGGGGTCGCTGGCGTCAACCGGCTTATCCTCTTCCTTAATGTTGATGGGTTCCCACTGGTGAGCGCCAGCTGGGCTTTTGCGCAGTTCCCACTCATGGCCGAACAGCAGGTCGAAATAGCCCATGTCGAACTTGGTGGGGTGAGTGGTCCAGGCGCCTTCAATGCCCGATGTAACGGCATTGCTCGCCTTGCCACCCATGGTCGGGTTGCCCCAGCCAAAGCCCTGGTTCTCAACATCAGAGGCTTCTGGCTCAGCCGCCAGCGCTGCCGCGTCGCCGTTACCGTGGCACTTACCCACGGTGTGGCCACCGGCAGTAAGGGCAGCCGTCTCTTCGTCATTCATTGCCATGCGGGCAAAGGTTTCGCGAATCTGCTGACCGGTTTTCAGCGGGTCGGGCACACCGTTAACGCCTTCCGGGTTGACGTAGATAAGCCCCATCTGAACCGCAGCAAGCGGGTTTTCCATGGTTTCTGGCTTTTCAACATCGCCATAGCGCTCGTCAGAAGGCGCCAGCCACTCTTTCTCATCGCCCCAGTAGATATCTTTTTCGGGTTCCCAGATATCCTCACGGCCAAACGAGAAGCCGTAAGCAGGCAGCCCCATCGATTCATAGGCAACGGTACCGGCCAGGATCATCAGATCGGCCCAGCTGATTTTATTGCCGTACTTCTTCTTGATTGGCCACAGTAGACGACGCGCCTTATCAAGGCTGACGTTATCCGGCCAGGAGTTGAGGGGTGCAAAACGCTGGCTACCGGTACCGCCGCCGCCACGACCGTCGGCAAGACGGTAGGTACCAGCAGAATGCCATGCCATGCGGATCATAAGACCGCCGTAGTGACCCCAATCAGCTGGCCACCACGACTGGCTGTCAGTCATCAGCGCGTGGACGTCTTGCTTGAGCGCGTCAAAATCGAGTTTTCTGACCTCTTCCCGATAGTCAAAATCCGCATCCATCGGGTTCGACTTACGGTCTTGCTGGTGCAAAATATCCAGGTTGATTCCTTCAGGCCACCAGTCTTTATTCGACGTACCTGTGGAAGTATTACCACCGTGCATTACAGGACATTTACCACTCATCACGCTCTCCCATCACTTTATTTTGTGTTAGCTGCTTTTTTCTTGGTGGCGCTCGCTTTCGAACTACCAAGTCAACTGACGTTGAGCGTCCCGAACAGTGCCTTTGCTACTAGTACGGACGCATCATGAACTTGGTACTTTTTAAAGCAGTTCCCTTATAGCCACAATTTACTTTTTGCGACTGCTCCAATAGTTTTTACCCATCGCACTCTGCTTCACCTAACTAAACGGTGAATTCTTCTGTATCGATATCCGCCTGCTGCGCCTCGCTATAACGGGCACCCACGACTTGGTCGGGCGTCATCATGGCATCCAACTGCTGCATTGCGGTGACATCCAGGCGCAGCGATTCCGCCGCTAAGTTTTCCCGCATATGATCAGGCGAGCGGGTACCCGGAATGGGAATAATGTCGTCGCCTTTGGCCTTCAACCAAGCCAGTGCCAGCTGCCCCGGCGATCCGCTCAAGGCCTGCGCCAGCGCCGCAAGGCGTTTAAATAGTTTTATATTATGCGGGTAGTTCTCGGCGCTGAAGCGCGGCATATTACGGCGCATATCGCCCTCTTCAAGGCGCGCGGGATCTTGAATGGCGCCGGTTAAGAAGCCTCGCCCCAGAGGACTAAATGCGACCATGGCCGCGCCCACCTCTCGGCACGCATCGATCAGGGCGATTTCAGGGTTGCGCGTCCACAGCGAATACTCCGACTGCACGGCGGCGATAGGATATTCAGCTGCCGCACGGCGCAATGTTAGCGCAGAGATTTCCGACAACCCCACGCCTCCAATTTTGCCCTCTTCCATCAAGCGCCCTAGCGCGCCGACGCTCTCTTCAATGGGGACCTGGCGATCCAAGCGGTGCAGGTAGTAGAGATCCAAATGATCGGTACGCAGGCGCGCAAGGCTTGCTTCGCACTGTTTGCGCAGTGTTGCCGGGCGGCCGTCAATAACGCGTTTGCCTGACTCAGGGTCCATCGCCATGCCGCATTTACTGGCCAGAAAGAGCTGATGCCGCTTGCCCTCCAAAGCGCGCCCGACCACTTTCTCATTGGCTGTGGCGCCGTACAGGGTGGCAGTGTCAAAGTGGCGATAGCCCATCTCAAACGCCTCATCCAACGCTCGTATGGCCGCGTTTTCAGGCACGATGCTGCCATAACCGTGGGAGAGGTTCATACAGCCCAGGCCAATAGACGGGGCATTAACAGCATTAAGGCGTTGGAAAAAACTCGTCATAGCAACTCCTGGCGTTAACAAAATAATTTCATCATCTTTCACCGCCAAACTGCAGCGCAGCTAAGTGGCGATAGAGTGGGCTGGTGGTGATCAATTCGTCGTGGGTGCCCGCCGCGATTAGCTTTCCACCATCAAGCACTAGCAAGCGGTCGGCAGCAATAACGGTGGCGAGCCGATGGGCGATCACAATACTGGTGCGCCCCACCATCAGTCGATCCAGCGCCTGCTGTACCAGCCGCTCGCTTTCCGCATCCAAGGCGCTGGTGGCTTCATCCAACAACAACACGGCAGGATTTTTAAGCAGCGCCCGAGCAATAGCCAGCCGCTGGCGCTGGCCGCCGGAGAGCTGCACGCCACCGGGGCCAAGGGGCGTATCAAAGCCCTGGGGGAGCGCTTCGATAAAATCGAGGGCGCTGGCATCCTGAGCGGCGATGCGCAGCCGCTCATTGTCCGCATCAGGGTCGCCATAGCGAAGATTATCGGCCACCGAGCCACTAAACAGCACCGGGTCCTGGGCAACCAGCCCCATGGCGCGCCGTAATGCAGCAAGGTCTAAGTAACGGACATCGATCCCATCCAGCGTTATACGCCCTTGGCTGGGGTCATAAAAGCGCAGCAGCAGTGCCAACAGGGTGCTTTTACCCGCGCCTGATGGGCCCACCACCGCTACCCGTTCTCCCGGCTGAATATGCAGATCAAAGCCGTCGAGCGCTGGCGTTTCCCGGCCGGGGTAGGTGAAGCTGACGTTCTCCAGCACAATGTCACCTTGTGATGGCATTGGAAGAAGATGGGGATTCGCTGGTGACTGGATAGCGGGCTGAGTATCGAGCAGCTCCAATAAGCGTTCCGCCGCCCCTGCCGCACGCTGCACATCTCCCGCGACTTCAGCCAAGGTGGCGATAGCCCCCGCTGCCAGCACGGCATAAAAAATAAACGCCGACAGCTCGCCCGCGCTCATGGTGCCATCTAACACCGCCTGACCACCCTGCCAGAGCATTAAGCCAACCGCCGTAAACACCACTAGCATGGCGATCCCGGTCAACCAGGCACGCTGCTGGGTGCGCTCAACAGCGCTGCCGAACGCCTGCTCCACGCGCTGACCGTAGTGGGTTTTATCCGCCGCTTCATGGGTAAACGCCTGGAGGGTTCGAATACCACTCAGCGCCTCCTCGGCATAGCGGCCCAGTTCGGCCACGCGATCCTGGCTGGTGCGCGAAAGTCGCCGCACCCGCCGGCCGTACCACACGATGGGCAAGAGCGTCGCCGGAATCCCGACCAGCACCATCGCCGAGAGCCACGGTTGGGTGATCAGCATTAGCACCACGGCGCCTACCAGCATGACCAGATTACGCAGCGCCAGCGAGACCGAAGAGCCAAACAGGCTCTGCAGTACGCTGGTATCCGCGGTTAATCGTGAGGCTATTTCCCCCGCGGCACGGCCGTCGCTTGCGCTCTCAAAAAAGCTGGGCTCCAGGGTGAGTAAATGATCGAACACCCGCTGGCGTAGGTCGGCAGCCAAACGCTCGCCAATCCAGGTCACTTGGTAGTAACGCAGCGCGGAAGCGAACGCCAACACCGTTACTACCACCAGCATCAACACCAGCGCTTGGCCTAGCGCCTGTGCATCGGCATCTAAAAAGCCGCGATCAATGACTAACCGCAGCCCGTTGCCTAGCAGCAGTACGCTGCCTGAGGCCAATAACAGCGCCAGACCCGCCAGGGCCAAACGTAGCCGATAAGGACGTAGCAGCCCCAGCAAGCGCAACAGCACGCGGGGATTAGGGCGTTGATTCATGGAAATAAATGCTCAACAAAGAGAGGCAGTACTCGACCATAGCAGGAGTGCCATTGCCATGCACAGAATCAAAAAAGCCCGCGATCTCTCGCGGGCTCAGTACCGAATGGTTAGGCCTAGACCTAATCAATCAGCGGCAACAGCGTATTCAAGCTATCCCGGGCATCGCCGTAGAACATGCGCGTGTTCTCTTTGAAGAACAGCGGGTTCTCGATACCCGAGTAGCCGGTGCCCTGGCCGCGTTTGCTGACAAACACCTGCTTGGCCTCCCACACCTTCAATACTGGCATACCGGCGATGGGGCTATTGGGATCTTCTTCGGCCGCAGGGTTCACGATGTCGTTGGAGCCAATCACGATCACCACGTCGGTGGTGGCGAAATCGTCATTGATTTCATCCATCTCCAGCACGATGTCGTAAGGTACCTTGGCCTCCGCCAGCAGCACGTTCATGTGCCCTGGCAAGCGGCCCGCGACCGGATGGATACCGAAGCGCACGGTCTTGCCCGCTGCACGCAGTTTACGCACCAAATCGCTCACCGCCGTTTGCGCCTGGGCCACGGCCATACCGTAGCCCGGCACGATGATCACGCTGTCGGCATCGTTCAGGGCGCTTGCTACGCCACCGGCGTCAATCGCCACCTGCTCGCCTTCGATCTCCGCCGCGGGCCCTTGGCTGCCACCAAAGCCGCCCAAAATGACGTTGATAAAGTTGCGGTTCATCGCCTTACACATAATGTAAGAGAGAATCGCACCGGAGGAGCCCACCAGCGCACCAGTGACAATCAGCAGGTCGTTGGAGAGCGTGAAACCGATAGCGGCCGCCGCCCAGCCGGAGTAGCTGTTGAGCATTGAAACGACCACCGGCATGTCGGCGCCGCCAATGCCCATGATCAGGTGGTAGCCGATAAAGAAGGCCAGCGCAGCCAGCACAATCAGCGTCCAGAAGCCCGCACCGTTCAGGTAGAGAATTGCCAGCAGCAGCGACAGTACCGCCGCCCCGGCATTCAGCATATGCCCACCGGGCAACTGGCGGGGTTTACCATCGACCTTGCCAGCCAGCTTACCAAAGGCAATCACCGAGCCGGTAAACGTCACCGCGCCAATAAAGATGCCTAACACGACTTCGACTTGCAGGAACATCAGTTCGTCGGGGGCTTTGGTGGCGACCAGCGCGGCGAAGGCGGAGAACTGATCCAACGACGCCTCGGCAGCACGCGCGGCCATCACCCGGCGGCGCTCTAAATCCGCGCTCCAGGCCACCAATACCGCCGCCAAGCCCACAAAGCTGTGGAGTGCGGCCACCAGCTGAGGCATTTCGGTCATCTCGACCTTGCCCGCCACGTAGGCGCCAATACCAGCGCCGATCAGCATCATCGGGATCAGCCACCAGTAACCGCCAATGCCTGGGCCGAGAGCAGTGAAGAACACCGCCACCGTCATGCCCACGATGCCATACCATACGGCCCGCTTGGCTTTCTCCTGGTTACTCAAGCCGCCCAGCGACAGAATAAACAACACACTTGCCGCAATTGCCGCGGCAGATACGAATCCTTGCTCTAACATATCGTCTCTCCGCCGCTTAGGATTTTTGGAACATGGCCAGCATCCGGCGTGTCACCAGGAAGCCACCCACGATATTGATTGATGCGATCAGTACTGAAATCGCCGCCAGCACGCTCACCACTGCGCTGCCGGAGCCAATCTGCAGAATCGCCCCCAAAATAATGATACCCGAGATCGCATTGGTCACCGCCATTAGCGGGGTATGCAGCGAGTGGCTCACTTTCCAAATCACCTGGAAGCCGATAAAGCAGGCTAGTACAAAGACAATGAAGTGCTGCATAAACGAGGCTGGCGCTACTTGACCCAGCAACAGCATCAGTACGCCGCCAACAGCCAATAGGCTCACTTGACGCTTGGTTTGCGCTTTGAAGGCGGCTAGCTCAGCGGCCTTTTTCTCTTCCGGCGTGGGCTCTTTCTCTTTCTTCTTGGGTTTTGAGGCGCCAATCGCTTTCACTTTGGGCGGCGGCGGCGGGAAGGTGATTTCGCCCTGATGCGTCACCGTAGCGCCACGAATCACGTCATCTTCCATATTATGGTTGATTACGCCGTCTTTCTCGGGCGTCAGATCGGTCAACATATGGCGGATATTGGTGGCGTAGAGCAGCGATGATTGCGTTGCCATGCGGGAAGGAAAATCGGTGTAGCCGATGACTACGACGCCGTTATCCGATACTACGCGCTCATCAGGCTTGGTCAGGTCGCAGTTACCGCCTTTCTCAGCGGCCAGATCAATAATCACCGAGCCCGGCTTCATCGCCGCGACCATATCTTCCAGCCACAGCTTGGGCGCAGGTTTGCCGGGAATCAGCGCGGTGGTAATCACGATATCCACGTCCGGCGCCTGCTCGCGGAAGCACGCAAGCTGCTTTTCGCGGAACTCCGGGCTTGAAGGCGAGGCGTAGCCACCGCTTTCGGAACCGTCCTGGCTATCCTCGAAATCGAGGAACAGGAATTCGGCGCCCATGGATTCAATCTGCTCAGAAACCTCGGGACGCACGTCAAAGGCGCGCACGACGGCGCCCAGGCTGGTAGCCGTACCGATCGCCGCCAAACCTGCCACACCGGCACCAATCACCAGCACTTTGGCGGGGGGCACTTTACCCGCCGCGGTTACCTGTCCTGTGAAGAAGCGACCAAAGTTATTGCCCGCCTCGATCACCGCGCGGTAGCCGGCAATATTGGCCATGGAGGAGAGCGCGTCCATTTTCTGCGCCCGTGAAATCCTCGGCACCATATCCATGGCAATCACGGTGGCGCCCTGGGCCTTGCACTTTTCCAGCAGCGCTTCGTTTTGCGCTGGCCAGAAGAAGGCAATCAGCGTTTGACCTTCACGCAGCCGCTCGGCCTCTTCATCAGAGGGCTCGCGGACTTTAATGACCACCTCAGCGTCGCGCCAGAGTGCATCGGCACCCTCCACCACGGTAACGCCAGCATCGCGATAAGTGTCGTCATTAAAGCCCGCGGCCAAGCCAGCGCCGGTTTCCACCAAGCACTCGTGGCCTAGCTTCTGAATCTGTTTGGCGCTCTCAGGGGTCAGCGCGACACGCGCTTCCCCCCGGGCACTCTCCTTCGGTGCACCTATTTTCACTCGCGTTCTCCCATTATTGATAGTTCTGCCCCGCCACTACCCAGCTGGGCGCGACACTATAACGACGTCATTCATAACGCCTTTTAGCAGCCTAGGATCTAACGGGGTGACTGCCAGATACTATTCAACCTTTGATACAACAGCGTTGTTTAATTACAACATAGGTAGTATGCATGATGGCTAACCTAACGTCTAAACTCGTTAGCAAACTCAGTAAGCACTTGATAGAGCCACACGTTAGCAGGATCGTTGGCATACAGCCCATGCTGAATCAGGGTCATTTTCAACGATGGTAGCTCCTTGGGTGGCTCCACCAAGCGCACCGGCAGCATGGTCACAAAGCGCTCCGCCATTTGCCGCGGCAGCGTCATGATCGCTTCCGTCAGCGCCACTACGCGGGCCGCCGCAATGTAGTTAAGGTTTTTAGAGATCACCCGCCGGGTTAAGCCGTGCTGCGCTAAACAGCTATCAATGTTGCTGGGCAGCAGGCCGCTGATATCAGCCAGTTCCACATGGGTCTCTCGGGCAAACTGCGCAATATCCAGTGCCTCGCCTACGCGCTCGTTATGGCTAGCAGCCAGGCAGACCAGTTCCTCGTCCATCCACGGAGTCTGAATCACGCCGCTGGGTAGCACACTTTGGCTATCCAGCCCGACGACCATATCCACTTGGCGCTGCTCTAACCCCTCGCTCAACACTTCCTGGGTAATGAGCTCAATGGAAAAACTGATACCCGGCGCATAGGCCAGCAGTTGACTAAGAAACGTTGGGTACATCACTTCTTCAAAATAGTCCGTCGTCGCCAGCGTAAAACGACGGGTGCTATTGGCGGGTGAAAACAGCGCAGGCGGCGCCAAGCCTTCCCTCAAAAGCGCCAGCGCTTGCTGTACGACTGGCTGCAGCGCCTGTGCCCGTGGGGTTGGTTGCATGCCCTTTTCGGTACGAATAAACAGCGGGTCATCCAGTGACTCACGCAGGCGTTTTAGCGAATGGCTCAAGGCTGGCTGGCTCAAATAAAGTCGTTCAGCCGCGCGCGTCACGTGGCGTTCACGCATGAGCGCCTCGAATACTAACAACAGGTTTAAATCAAATTGGCGGAGCGAACGCATAACGACTCACTATTGATAGGAAGAATGATTTCATTCTAAACATTCATTTTATTCATCGCTAAAAATTCCTTATCGTCGCGCTTCTTTGTAGCCAACACCCCTGCGCCAGCCGCACTTTTACTGCACGCCGATAGGAGAACACTCTAGGTGAACCAATCGCAGATCATGCCCAGCCTGTTTGGTGATGTTATCTCCACGTTCATGGGCGTGCCCAAAGCCACTGACCCGCACGCGACGGACGCTGAGGTCGTGGTGAGCGGCGTGCCCTTTGATCTGGCGTGTTCCGGCCGTGCAGGTACTCGCATGGGGCCGAATGCTATTCGTCAAAGTACCGCTAACTTGATCTGGGAAGGCAAACGCTGGCCCTGGGATTTTGCCTTGGAAGAGCGCCTCAAGGTATGTGATTCAGGCAACGTGGATTACGCCTACGGCGAGCCCGAAAGTTTGGTCGATAATCTGGAAAATCATGCCCAGCGCTGGCTAAGTGCGGGTAAAAAGATGCTCACCCTGGGCGGCGACCATTACATTAGCCTGCCGCTACTGCGCGCTCACGCACGCGTGCACGGGCCGCTGGCACTGATTCACTTTGACGCCCACACCGACACCTACGAACAAGGCACGCGCTTCGACCATGGCACCATTTTCCATCACGCCCTCAAAGAGGGCCTGGTCGTGCCCGAGCACTCGCTGCAAATTGGTATTCGCACCAGCTACGACCGCCACAATCACCCTTATGAAGTGCTGGATGCGGACTGGGTCAACGACCACGGTGCCGCCGCTGTACTGGAGCGTATTCGCGCCAAAGTGGGTCATCATCCTGCTTACGTCAGCCTGGACATTGATGGGCTGGACCCCGCCTACGCCCCCGGCACCGGCACCCCGGTCTGCGGAGGCATGTCTACCGACCTGATGCTGAAAGTCATTCGCGGCATGGTGGGCATGGAATTGGTTGGCATGGATGTGGTGGAAGTCAATCCTGCCTACGATCACGGCGACATTACGTCGCTCGCTGCTGCGACGTTAGGGCTTGAGTTTTTGTATACGCTGGCGGCGTCTAAGCGGGGTTGATTGCCGAAAACGTGATGGTTGGTTTGATAAGCCCCTGAATAAGCAAACTATATAGGTCACATGTTGCTTAAGAAGGGGCTAAATTTTCAAGAGTTCACGTTAAAACTACTTAACACTCAATGGCATTAACGGCTAACCCACCTTTGGATGTTTCTTTGTATTTATCCAACATGTCTCTCCCTGTATCGCGCATGGTACGAATGACTTTATCCAACGATATAAAGTGAGTGCCATCGCCGCGTAATGCCATCTGAGCGGCATTGATCGCCTTTACCGTTGCGATGGCGTTGCGCTCGATACAAGGAATCTGAACTAATCCACCCACAGGATCGCAGGTTAATCCTAAATTGTGTTCCAACCCAATTTCTGCTGCGTGCTCTACTTGTTCCGGCGTTCCTCCCATCACATCAGCTAAACCGGCTGCCGCCATGGCACATGCCGACCCGACCTCCCCTTGGCAGCCCACTTCGGCGCCAGAAATAGAAGCATTTTTCTTGCAGAGAATGCCAATGGCGCCAGCCGCCAACAGAAAATCCACCACATTTTTCTCGCAGGCGTTGGGCTGAAACTTCATATAATAGTGTAAGACGGCGGGAATAATGCCCGCGGCGCCGTTGGTGGGCGCCGTGACCATGCGCCCGCCCGCGGCGTTTTCTTCGTTGACGGCGAGGGCAAAGATATTCACCCATTCCATCGCAGAAAACGTCGAGGCGATCAGGCAATCATTCTGCTCTGCCGCTTGAAGGCGTTGGTGAAGCAACTTGGCCCGTCGTTTGACGTTCAAGCCACCAGGCAATACCCCTTCATGGGCCAATCCATTGTCAATGCATTCACACATGACTTGCCAGATACGCCACAGCTCGTTTCTAACCTCCTCCTCTGTCCGCCAAACCTTCTCATTTTCCAGCATCAATCGGCTGACGCTTAGCTGCTCCTTTTTACATAGCGCTAAGAGCTCATCGGCGGTGTCAAAGTTGTACGGAATAATAGCCCCATCCAAATCGTCTAGCGGCATATCCACTTGGGCTTGCTCTACTACAAAACCACCACCCACCGAATAATAGGTGTTCTCATACAATAATTGGCGTTGAGGCGTAAACGCAGCCAGCCTCATGGCATTGGGGTGATGAGGCAAACACTCTTCATGAAAATAAATATCGCTATCCCACGTAAAGGTTACTTCTTTTTGTCGACCCAGATTTAACCGCCTACTCTCTTTTAGCGATTTTATGGATGGCTCAATCAGCGTGGGATCAATCGTGTCAGGACGTTCTCCCATCAGCCCCATAATGATCGCATGATCGGTGGCATGCCCAACCCCTGTCGCTGATAGCGAACCATAAAGATGAACCTCAAGATGTTCCACATCATTAAGCAGGTTGTTTTCGCGCAGCGCGTTTACATACTTAAAAGCTGCCTGCATAGGCCCCACGGTGTGTGAACTGGAGGGGCCCACTCCAATCTTAAAAAGGTCGAAGACACTGATAGGCATTGGCTCACCTTTTGAGATTTAAATAGGAGAAATCAGGCGACGCCTGAGATTTACAGAATCATTAATGTGGCGATAAATACTTTTCATCATCTTTCTTGATAGTTTTTATACTTATCAAACAGCACTGTTAAAAAAACAGCGCTATTAAAACAAACGGACTATTAAGCACGTCAAATAAAGGGTTTCTTAGCACGCTAAAATAAGCCTGTTCCTAGCGATAGCAACCCCATTATAAAAACGCACTTTAAACATCAGCGTTAATTAAATACGTATTATGAAAAGCATTAATTACCAAAAACCACCGTGCGCCCTGAATAGAAAAACACACGGCGTTCTAAGTGATAGCTAATCGCCCTGGCCAACGTTAAGCATTCGATATCACGCCCCTTGGCAACCAGGTCTTCGGGATAATGAGTATGGTCGACGGGCTCGACCCCTTGGGCAATAATCGGCCCTTCATCAAGGTCATTATTAATATAATGCGCCGTTGCGCCGACCAGCTTAACCCCTTTCTCATACGCTTGGTGATAAGGCTTAGCGCCTTTAAAACCAGGTAGCAAAGAGTGATGAATATTAATCGCACGCCCTGCCAACAGTTCACACATGGAGGGCGAAAGCACCTGCATGTATCTTGCCAGCACTACCAGTTCCGCGTCAGTTTCCGCAATGATGGCGCGTACTCGCGATTCCTGCTGCAATTTCGTCTCTGGGCTGATCGGCAGATAGTGATAAGGCAGGCCATGCCACCTTGCCAAAGGCTCCAGATCCGGATGATTGGAAATCACCGCTTTAATATCCAGTGGCAGTTGCCCGGTACGATAACGATAGAGAAGATCATTTAAGCAGTGATCCGCTTTCGAAACGAGGATCACGGTTCCCGTGCGTTTTCCTGGCGCAGTCAGTTCAAAATGCATGTCGAATTCGTTCGCCCGCGCTGCAAAATCGGTATGGAAGCGCTCTTCATGGAACGCGTCTCGCTCTGGGCGAAACTCCGCGCGAATGAAAAAACGGCCACCGAGCCGATCATCGAAAGAGTTGAGTTCAGTGATATAACACTGCTGCTCTTTTAGAAAGCGCGTGACGACGTCCACCGTCCCTAAACGGCTTGGGCATTGGGCGGCAAGTATCCAGGTATCACTCATTCGGCTCATAGTGCATGTTTCTCGGTTAGCGGCAGGCGTAGGGCTGGAATGCAGTTCCGGCCTGCCCGCTTATTGTTGTACGTTAACGCCGAATTCTGCCCCGGCATCCAGTAACCAGCGGTAGCAGTAGTCGGCAAAGCTGCGCCGCACCACTAGCTCCCAACGATCCTCGCTGGGGCGGCGAATAATGGTGGTCGCCTTGGCGAAGACGGTCGTGACGCCCTTGCCCACCGGGAAGTTGCTGGGATGAACATCGTAGATCACCGTTTTCATCAGCAACTCTCGGGCGGCCTCGCCTGAAATCTCTAACAACGTCTGACCACCGCTGACATCGCTGATCGCAAAGTGGGCGCTGCCCAAATGCTCGCGCAGCTTGGTCTCCAGCGGAAATTCCTCACCGCCGGGTACGATCACCAGCCACTCGTCCGGGGAAAGCCACTGAATAGAGCGCTCGCCGCTGGCGTCCTGCACCAGCGTCTGGGGCCGGCCGGGCAGGTTGAGCCCCAGCACGTCGCGCACCGCCTCGTCGAGAACGATGGCGCCGCCACGCAGGATCAAATGGCCCAGCATCGCCCGCTCGCGCAGCTGGAGCCGGCTTGAGCCGCCGGCCTGAGGAGCGCCGCTGCGGCGATAGCTATAGGCTAACGGGGACTCTACCGGAATAGCGGTATCAGTACGGGTGTCGAAGGTGGCCGCGTTAGACATTCTGGCGCTCTCCCTTGGGGTCGTAGAAAATGGTGCTGACGATTTCGGCCTCAAAGGTTTGGCCGTCCGCCATGGGCAGATAGACAGTCTCACCCAACCTCTGGTGGCCACCCTTGACTACCGCTAGCGCAAAGCCTGAATCCAGGATCGGGCTGTAATAGCTGGAGGTCACGTGCCCCACCATTGGCATAGGGATCGCATGCTTGGGATCAAGCACGATCTGGGCACCCTCTTCGAGCACCACCTTCGGGTCTTTCGGCCTGAGCCCCACCAGCTGCTTGCGGTTCTCGCGCTTAGTGTCGGAACGGGTTAGGGCGCGCTTGCCAATCCATGAGTAGGGCTTGTCATAGCCGATTGCCCACTGCATACCCAGGTCTTCCGGCGTAACAGAGCCGTCGGTTTCCTGACCCACGATAATAAAGCCCTTTTCCGCCCGCAGGACGTGCATGGTTTCGGTGCCATAGGGCGTCAAGCCATACTTCTCGCCATGCTTGAACAGGGTCTGCCAGACATGCATGGCGTAGTTGGCTTGCACGTTGATCTCAAAGGTCAGCTCACCAGTAAAGGAGATGCGGAAGACCCGTGCAGGTACCCCCGCCACTTTCCCGGAGCGCCAATCCATAAACTTAAAGCTATCGCGATCAAGATCGATATCACTGATCTCAGCGAGCAGCTTGCGCGCTTCCGGGCCGGTGATCGTCATGGTGGCCCAGTGGTCGGTCACTGAAGAGAAGTAGACATCCAGTTCCGGCCACTCGGTCTGATGCCATAACTCCAACCATTCCAGAATCGCGGCAGCGCCACCGGTGGTGGTGGTCATCAAAAAGTGGTTTTCAGCAAGACAGCTCGTCACGCCGTCGTCGGTGACCATGCCATCGTCCTTGCACATCAGGCCGTAACGGCACTTGCCGACCGCCAGTTTCTCCCACTTGTTGGTGTAAACCCGCGCTAGAAACTCACGCGCATCCGGCCCTTGAATATCGATTTTGCCAAGCGTCGAGGCGTCGAGGATACCGACCTTCTCACGCACCGCCAGGCACTCGCGAGCAACCGCCTCCTGTATCGTCTCGGCCTTGCCATTCACCTTTTGTGGATAGTACCAGGGGCGCTTCCACTGACCGACATCCTCGAACTCGGCGCCACGCTCCACGTGCCAATGGTGAAGCGCGGTGTAACGTTCGGGATCGAACAAATCACGGCAGTGGCGACCGACGATGGCACCGAAAGTCACCGGGGTATAGTTGGGACGGAACACCGTGGTGCCCACCTCGGGGATGGATCGTTTCAGACAGCGGGCTGCAATCGCCATGCCGTTGATATTGCCCAACTTGCCCTGATCCGTACCGAAGCCCATCGCGGTATAGCGCTTAATGTGTTCAATGGACTCGAAGCCTTCCCGGGTCGCCAGCTCGATACCCGCCGCCGTGACGTCGTTCTGCAGGTCGACGAACTGTTTGGGACCACGCAGCGTGGACTTCTCGTGGGGCACCTGGAAGAGCGCCACCGCAGGCCCCTGCTGAAGGCGTTCAGCGCTAGGCAGGCTGACCGTCTGGGCGGTGTATCCCGTGGTGGCTGCCGCCCGGATACCCGCCTCGACACCCTCGGCGAGTACATCGCCCAATGTATAGGTCCCCTTCGCCCCGCCGCAAGCCTGCACGCCCTTCACGAGCCCCGGCACGAAGCCGAGAATATCTTCGCGCCAGGTAGGCCGAGCGCCGGTATGAGAAGCCAAGTGAATCACCGGGCTGTAGCCGCCGGAACTAGCAATGGTGTCGCAGGCCAGTTCCTGAACCGGGCCGCTCACTTTGAACGCGTCAATATCGATCTTGGCAACTCGTGCAGCGGTGACCCGATTGCTGCCCTTCGCCTCAATCACGGCACTACCAGTAATGATTTTGATGCCCTGGGCGCGAGCGGCATCGACCCAATCGCCCGCCGGCGCCTCGCGGGCGTCCACGATCGCGACGACCTCGCAACCGGCCTCTTTCCAGTCCAGGGCAGCGCGGTAGCCGTAGTCGTTGCTGGTGGAGAGCACCAGCTTGCGGCCCGGCGCCACGCCATAGCGGCGAATGTAGGTCGACACAGCGCCGGCCAGCAGGTTGCCCGGCACGTCATTGCCCGCGTAAACCAGTGGTCGCTCGTGGGCGCCCGTGGACAGGATCACCTGGCCGGCGCGAACCCGGTGCAGACGCGCGCGTACCTGACGGTGGCCATTTTCCACCGGCGCCGTATCGCCCAGATGCTCGGTGCGCCGCTCATGCAGCGTCACAAAATTGTGATCGTGATAGCCGTTGGCCGTGGTGCGCGGCAGCAGCGTGACGTTCTCGTAGCTCGCCAACTCGCCCAGCACCCGGGCCACCCACTGGTCCGCCGGCTTGCCTTCCAGAGTTTCGCGGCTGGCCAACAGCGATCCGCCCATTTCTTCCTGCTCATCGGCAACGATCACCCGAGCGCCGCTGCGCGCGGCGGCCAGCGCTGCCGCCAGACCCGCGGCGCCTGCGCCGACGACCAGCACATCGCAGTGCTGATTGAAGTGATCATAGCTATCCGGATCGGCTTCCATGGGGCTGCGCCCCAAGCCAGCAGCCTTGCGGATGTACTTCTCGTAGGTCAGCCACATCGAGGCCGGCGCCATAAAAGTCTTGTAGTAGAAGCCCGGCGGCATAAATTGCCCGCCCAGCTTGCCAACCAAGCCCATTAGGTCGCGCTGCACGTTCGGCCAGCCATTGGTGCTACAGGCGGTCAAGCCGTCAAATAACGCCTGCTGGGTGGCGCGTACGTTGGGCACCTGGGCCGCTTCGTTGCTGCCCAACTGCACGATGGCATTCGGCTCTTCAGCACCGGCGGCAACGATGCCGCGAGGCCGCGAGTATTTAAAGCTGCGGTTGACGATATCCACGCCGTTAGCCAGCAGCGCCGAGGCCAGGGTATCCCCTGGGTGTCCTTGGTAACGCTGACCGTTAAAGGTAAAGCTCAACGTGCGGGAGCGGTCGATGCGCCCGCCCGTGTTAAGGCGGAACATTTGTTGCTTGGACTGGCTCATGCCCGCACTCCTTCTTGTTGGCTTACCGCGGCGGCCTCGCGAGGCTTAGCCTGGCTGTCGGCGGTAATCGACGGCTGCTCGCCCATTTTGTAGGTCTCGAGAATCTCGTAGCTCACGGTGTGACGCGTCATGTTGAAGAACTTACGACAGCCCACCGCATGCACCCACATTTCATGGTGTACGCCACGGGGGTTGTCGCGGAAAAACAGGTAGTTACCCCACTCTTCGTCACTACACGCCTCGGGTTCCTTGGGGCGCTCGATATGCGCCTGGCCCTTGGGGTGAAACTCCTCTTCCTCACGGTGTTCGCCGCAGTAGGGGCAGTAGATATAGAACATGCGAATACTCCTCTCGTATGAACCCTAGTGGGCCACGCCAGCAGCGCCGTGCTCGTCGATCAGCGCACCGCTGTGGAAGCGGAACATGGAGAACGGCTCGGCGATGGGATGCATTTCCCCCTTGGCCAGGCTGGCGGCGAACACATGCCCCGACCCTGGCGTCGCCTTGAAGCCGCCGGTGCCCCAACCGCAGTTGAAGTACAGCCCTTTCACCGGTGTTTTGGAGATGATCGGGCAAGCGTCGGGGCAGGTATCGACGATGCCGCCCCACTGGCGGTTCATGCGCACCCGAGAGAAGATCGGGAACATCTCGACGATCGCCTGAAGGGTATGTTCCACGGTGGGATAACTGCCACGTTGCCCATAGCCGTTATAGCCGTCGATGCCCGCACCGATGACTAGGTCACCCTTGTCGGACTGGCTGATGTAGCCATGCACCTGGTTGGACATCACCACCGTATCGAGAATAGGTTTGATCGGTTCGGACACCAGCGCCTGCAATGGATGGGATTCCAGCGGTAAGTTAAAACCTCCCATCTTAGCCAGCACGCTGGAATTACCGGCGGCCACGCAGCCCACGGTCTTGGCCTCGATGTCGCCACGGTTGGTGTGTACGCCGTAGATCTGACCGTCACGAATCTTGAAACCGGTGACTTCGGTCTGCTGAAGGATATCCACGCCATGGGCATCGGCGCCGCGGGCATAGCCCCAGGCCACGGCGTCGTGGCGCGCCACCCCGGCGCGCGGTTGCCATGAAGCGCCCATCACCGGGTAGCGAGCATTCTTGGAGCAGTCCATGATCGGCACCAACGCCTGTACGCCCTTAGCATCCAGCACCTCGCCATCGATACCGTTCAGGCGGTTGGCGTTAACCCGGCGTTGGATATCGCGCATGTCCTGCAGGGTATGCCCGAGATTGAGCACCCCTCGCTGCGAGAACATCACGTTATAGTTCAGATCCTGCGAGAGCCCTTCCCACAATTTCATGGCATGTTCGTAAAGGACGGCCGATTCGTCCCATAAATAGTTGGAACGCACGATAGTGGTATTACGGGCGGTGTTGCCGCCGCCCAGCCAACCTTTCTCAATCACCGCCACGTTTTTGACGCCGAACTCTTTCGCCAGGTAGTAGGCCGTGGCCAAACCGTGGCCGCCACCGCCGACGATGATCACATCGTACTGCTTCTTGGGTGTGGGGTTGCGCCACTGGCGCTCCCAGTTCTCGTGGTGGCTCAGCGCGTGCTTGACCAGGCCGAAGCCGGAATAACGTTGCATAGTGGTCTCCTCTCAAGCAATGGATTCGACGGCTTCAGCAGCAGTTTCAGCGTAGACAGGATGCCGGGCACACACATCAGCCACTTTGGCTTGCACTTTAGCTTCAATGGAAGCGGTGTCTTTGCCTGCGGCCAGCTCGTCCAAGATGTCGCAAATCCATCCCGCCAACTCACTACACTCGTGGGCATCAAAACCACGCGTGGTGACCGCCGGGGTACCAATACGCAGGCCGGACGTTACGAAGGGGCTCTGAGGGTCATTGGGCACCGTGTTCTTATTGACCGTGATATGCGCGCGGCCTAGTGCTGCATCCGCATCCTTACCGGTAATGCCCTGGCGAATAAGGGAGACAAGGAAGAGGTGGTCATCGGTACCGCCAGACACCACGTCATAGCCGCGCTCAACGAACACATGGGCCATCGCCCGAGCGTTATCAATCACCTGCTGTTGATAGCGCACAAACTCCTGGTTCATGGCCTCCTTAAAAGCCACCGCCTTGGCGGCGATCACATGCATCAACGGCCCGCCCTGCTGACCTGGGAACACGGCCCCATTAAGCTTTTTATAGAGCGCTTCGTCGCCATGGGCAGAGAGTATCAAACCACCCCGAGGGCCACGCAGCGTTTTGTGGGTCGTCGTGGTCACCACATGCGCAAATGGGAGCGGGCTTGGGTAGAGGCCAGCGGCAACCAAGCCCGCAACATGCGCCATATCGACCATCAACCAAGCGCCCACTTCATCGGCGATAGTGCGAAAACGCCGCCAGTCCACTACGCGTGAGTAAGCAGAGAATCCCGCAATGATCATCTTCGGCTGATGTTCACGCGCCAGGCGCTCAACTTCTTCGTAGTCGATTTCGCCGGTTTCCGGCTTGAGGCCATACTGTACGGCGTTGTAGTGCTTGCCCGAGAAATTAGGGGCTGCGCCATGGGTTAAGTGGCCGCCGTGGGCCAAGCTCATCCCCAACACGGTATCGCCCGGAGAGACCAGCGCCATGAAGACGGCGGCATTAGCCTGAGCCCCGGAATGTGGCTGCACATTGGCATAGTTGGCGCTAAATAAATTACAAGCTCGCTCAATGGCGAGAGCTTCAACCTTGTCAACGAACTCACACCCGCCGTAGTAACGGCGACCTGGATAACCTTCAGCATACTTGTTGGTCAGCTGTGTGCCTTGCGCTTCCATCACAAGTTTGCTGGTGTAATTTTCGGAGGCGATCAATTCAATATGCGCTTCTTGGCGAACCGTTTCTTCAGCAATTGCCTCAGCAAGCAACGAGTCGTAATTGGCCAAGCGGGCGTTGGGCGAAAAATTATTTTGAAGCATTACCGCCTCCTGATGAGTCACTTTTTTATTAAGTGCTGGACATACTCTTTAATGCTGATAAACCCAGGTCGCTTTCAACCAAAGTCCCTATCAACGCGTTGTTACCGCGATACTATCGTTGGTGTCCGGCCCCAAGATGCTTGCCGACGTCACCACGCGATGCATTTGCGACATCCGCATCATTTAGGATGCTTCGTAGAAGGGACGATGACTTATTACCCATAAAAGCAAAGCGCCCTAGACGGGCAGTAACCGTTTAGGGCGCTTGAACCTGGGTAGCAAGGTGCTAGCCGTGGGCTAAAAATCCACCACCAGATCCCCTTTAGGCCGACTACAGCAAGACAGAATGTAGCCCTCTTCAACATCTTCTTCAGTAATACCGCCGTTATGCTCCATTTCCACTTCACCTGATTTGAGCTCTACTCGGCAAGTACCGCAAATACCCATACCGCAAGCCTTGGGAATATGCAGCCCCAGCTTGGCCGCTGCCGCATGTACCGTCTCACCCGGCTGGATACGGACACTTTTCCCTGATGAGGCGAATTCGATGCTGTGCAGATCGCTGGTGTCGACATTTTCGGCGTCGACCTCTGCCTGTTCGGCCAGCTCACGGACATCCTCACGCACTTCAACTGGTGTAGCACCAAACGACTCTTCATGGTAATGATCCATGTTGAAATTGTTGCTACGCAGAATATTTTTGATGGCGTTCATGTAGGGGGTCGGGCCGCAACAAAAGATCTCCCGCTCCATAAAGTCCGGCACCATCAGTTCGAACAGCGGCTGGGTGAGGTAACCACGGTAGCCAGCCCAAGCCTCACCAATATCTTCCTTGCTCTCGCAAATGATATGCAGCTTGAATTCAGGGATACGCGAAAACATATGCACCAGCTCACGGTGATAAATCACATCACGCGGGGCGCGGGCACTGTGTATGAACTCAACATCGACAGCGGCATTGGTATCGAAAAGCCAGCGCGTCATGGACATCAAGGGCGTAATGCCCACACCGCCAGAGAGAAACAGCACTTTCTCGGCGGGGTAATCAATCGAATTAAAATTACCGACCGGCCCGTGCACGGCCAGCTCATCGCCCACCTTTAGATTTGCGTGTAGCCAATTGGATACCTTGCCCCCCGGCACCTGTTTAACGGTGATTGAAAAGCTGTAAGGAATAGAGGGAGAGCTGGAAATCGTATAGGAGCGCATGATCGGCTGATGGTCAATCTCAAGCTCCAGCGTGACGAACTGACCGGGCTTGAAGAAGAACAGCACAGGCTGCTCAGCCATGAAACAGAACGTGCGCACATCCTGGGTTTCCTGGATCACCTTGACGCAACGCACCTGGTGGCGGCCATTGGTCCAGGTTTGGGTCGTGACCGGATTGAAGAAATTAGTTGTCATTATCGCCTCTGCCTGAACAGCCTTCATCACTATGCATCGCCGAACCGTATTTGCGATACAGCCAGCACCTTTGAGCTGCATTTTGGGTATGCACTCGCTAACCGACTTACCTGACAGCGACTCACACTTACCTCGTGCCACTCTCTATCGTTTAGAAACCTCTTTTTTAGTCGCCGCTACGCCATCTAATGTCGCGGGCAGATAATTGACAGTGCAGCGCCTGCAACACAATCGGTGCCTGACGTCAGGCCACATTTAAATCAAACGCCAGGTTACGCAACAGAACAACAAGAGACGCAATCTTGACTATCGGCCGATTCGCAGCCCTTTGAGGGGGGAGCGGAGGTTTACGAGGATACTGGTAATGGAAAAAAGTGTTTCTAACCGGATGGATGACCCACTCGCCGCGGCGCGTGCGGCAACGGTCCAGATGCTGCAGGAAAGAGGGCGTACCTTTTCGCTTCCGCAGCCGTTTTATAACGATGCCCGCCTGTTCGCGCTTGATATGCAGGAGGTCTTCGAGAAGGAATGGCTGTTTGCTGGCATGACGTGCGAGATCCCGGCCAAGGGTAACTTCATGACACTGGATATTGGTGATAACCCCATTGTCATCGTGCGAGGCAGTGACGGCATTATTCATGCGTTTCACAATGTCTGCCGCCACCGCGGCTCGCGTCTTTGCGTAAAAGATAAGGGCAAGGTGGCCAAGCTTGTCTGCCCCTATCACCAGTGGACCTATGAACTTGATGGCCGCTTGCTGTTTGCCGGTAGCGATATGGGCACTGACTTCAAGCTCGATCAATTTGGCCTCAAACCGGTCAATGTGCGCACTGCCGGCGGTTTCGTCTTTATCAACCTGAGCGATGAGCCGCCCGCAATTGATGACTTTCTAACAACGCTTGAGCACTATCTCGAGCCGTACCAGATGGACAACGTCAAGGTCGCCACCGAGTCCAGTATCGTTGAGCAAGCCAACTGGAAGCTGGTGATTGAAAACAACCGCGAGTGTTATCACTGCAACGGCGCTCACCCCGAGTTGCTGAACTCGCTGCAGGAGTTTGATGACACCGACGATCCGCGCGCAACGCCCGCCTACAAAGCGTTGGTGGCCCGCAAACAGGCGGATTGGGATCGGGAGCAGGTTCCTCACCAGTTGACGCGGCTTGGCAGGCGCAACCGCTTGACCCGCACGCCGCTGCTGGATGGCATTGTGTCGATGACGATGGACGGCAAACCGGGCTGTCAGAAGCTGATGGGCCGCTTATCAAACCCTGACATGGGCTCTCTGCGCATTCTGCACCTGCCCAACTCATGGAACCATTTCATGGGCGATCACGCAGTGGTCTTTCGCGTGCTACCGCTTGGCCCGCAGCAAACCGTGGTGACCACCAAGTGGCTGGTTCACAAGGACGCCGTGGAAGGCGTTGACTACGACCCCGAGAAGTTGCGCCGCGTGTGGGATGCTACCAACGACCAGGACCGCCAACTCGCCGAGGAGAACCAGCGTGGCATTAACTCCAAGGCTTACCAACCCGGCCCATATTCCGAGACCTACGAGTTCGGTGTTATCGACTTTATCGACTGGTATGCTGCTCGTATGCTTGAGAATTTAGAACACGATGCGCCGACGTTACATTTAGCCCAAGGTTAAAACGTGAAGTATTAAGGCAGCGATAGTGACCGTCACTAGGACTAGGACAGAGTAGCTGACACCGTGTACACAGAAGAGACACCTGTGTACACTTTGCCACACTATTCCTAGACTATTCTTAGAGACCTGCTCAATGCCATCCACCGATATTCCCGCTGCCAAGGGTTCTCAAGACGTCTGGCTTGATGCGGCGTTTGAGCTGCTACTCGAATCGGGCGTCGATAGCGTGCGCATTCTTTCCCTAGCCAAGCGACTAAAGCTTTCTCGAACCAGTTTCTACTGGTTCTTCAAGGATCGCGAGGCGCTGCTGGAGGCACTAATCGCACGCTGGCGTGAAAAGAATACCCAAGGGCTAGTGCATCAAACCGAAGCCTATGCCGAAAATATCGTCGAGGCGATGCTCAATGTCTTCGACTGTTGGCTGGACCCTAACCTGTTCGACTCCCCGTTAGAGTTCGCCATGCGCAGCTGGGCGCTACAGTCAGCATCCGTAGTGAGTGAAATCGATGCGGCTGATGCCACCCGTATCGAAGCACTGGCGCGAATGTTCCAGCGTTACGGCTATGATCCGCTGGCGGCCAACGTTCGTGGTCGCACCATCTACCTAACCCAGATCGGCTATATCTCGATGAAGACCCAGGAACCGCTCGAGGTGCGCATGCAGCGCATCCCCGCCTATGTCGAAATCTTCACCGGCCAGCCGCCTGGCGCAAGGGAATTACAACGCTTCCATGCCCGCCATGGTTATATAGCGAAATAAAGCGCCTAAGAGGCGCAGTGTTCTGTTCGGCGCCCCCCAGACGTTTGCCTTCAGTTAGGTGTTGCGCCTATGAGGGCGCCTTACCCGTGCCATTGGCTACCCGGTGGGCCGCCTCAAGACCACGATGAACCGCTTGGTCGATACCTTCATCCAGCATTGTTCGCAGCCCCTGGGCCGTAGTGCCGTCATAAGCAATCAGTCGCTCAACCATATCACTGGGATCGGTTCCCAGCCTTTCCAGCAACAGGCTGCCGCCTACCAGGGTCTGCATGACGGCCTCAAGTGCGATATCGTCGGCGATCCCCATCTGCTTAGCGTGCTCCAACATTGATTGCGCCAGCAAAGCGGGGTAGGCAGGCCCAGCCCCGCTCAAGGCCGTCAGATAATCGAGATCACGCTCGTTGGCGACCTCCCGTGCTTTGCCGCAGCTCTCCAACAACGTTTGCACCAGCCGTTTGTCAGCCTCTGTGACCTGCTGGGCGGCAAACCAGGGAAAATAGGCCCGACGGATTTCCGCCGCCGCGTTCGGCATGGCGCGCACTACCCGGCCACTCCCCACTCGACTAGAGACTTCCTGCAAGGAAGCCATCGCCAGCAGGGAGATAACCAACTTCCCGCCAGCATCGATATCGACGCTGGTGAGATCTTGCGGCCGCACCGAAAGAATGATGACGTCAACCAACCCAACCAATTCACGGTTGTTCTTAACACAGCGAACGCCACGCCAATCGCGGTAAGCATTGCTGCTCCCGGAGCGCGATGAGACGACTAATCGATCAGCAGACACGATGCCCTGCTCCAGCAGGGCAAGCCCGAGGGCCCGCCCCATCCACCCCTGCCCACCGATGATGCCGATCACGATGTCTTGCCTCATGTTTCCACCTCCTAGGCCACGAACCAACCTCGTGTCAGCAACGCTCCAGCTGCGTGATAGCGACCTGTACCGGCCACAGCCTTGCCGCTATGTACATTGATGAACATTATATTGACAACTATGAACATTGGCGCCTAAATTTGTCAAATACACAACAAAATAGAGCGCTACCCATGGTTAACGATCCGCTGCTGCAGCCCTTCCAGCTAAAACATCTCACCCTAAAAAATAGGCTCATGATGACAGCCCATGAGCCCGCTTATCCTGAGGATGGAATGCCCAAGGCGCTCTACCGTGCCTACCACGTCGAGCGCGCCAAGGCAGGCCTTGGCCTGACAATGACAGCCGGATCCGCCGCGGTGGCCAAGGACAGCCCGCCCGTATTCAATAACATCCTCGCCTATAAGGATGAAGTAGTGCCCTGGATGCGTGAGCTGACCGATGCCTGTCACGAGCACGGCACCGCAGTAATGATCCAACTCACCCACCTGGGTCGGCGCACCCGTTGGGACAAGGGCGACTGGCTGCCAGCAGTGTCGCCCTCTCACCGTCGCGAAGCGTCCCACCGCGCATTTCCCAAGCAGGTAGAGGATTGGGATATCGAGCGCCTGATCCGCGATTACGCCGATGCCGCCGAGCGCATGCATGCCGCCGGTCTCGATGGCATCGAGCTACAGGCCTATGGCCACCTGATGGATCAGTTCTGGTCGCCACTGACCAATACCCTTGAGGAACCTTATGGCGGCGATCTCGATAACCGACTGCGTTTCACCTTCGACGTGCTGCGCGCTATTCGCCAGCGGGTGGGTGACGCGTTCATCGTAGGCGTGCGCTACACCGGCGACGAGATGCTGCCGGGAGGGCTGACATCCGGCGATGGAATGGAGATATCGCGACGCTTGAAGAGTAGCGGCCTGGTCGACTTCCTCAACGTGGTTCGCGGCCACATCGACACCGACGCAGGGCTCACCGACGTGATTCCCATCCAAGGCATGCCCAGCGCCCCACACCTGGATTTTGCCGGCGAAATACGTCGTGAGATCGACTTCCCCACCTTCCATGGCGCCAAAATCCAGGATGTCGCCACTGCCCGTTATGCCATCGCCTCAGGCAAGGTCGACATGATCGGCATGACCCGCGCCCACATGGCTGACCCACACATCGTGCGCAAGATCGCCGAAGGGCGAGAGGAAGAGATCCGCCCCTGCGTCGGTGCCAACTACTGCCTTGATCGCATCTATCAAGGCGGCGCCGCCTACTGCATCCATAACGCCGCCACCGGGCGCGAAACCACCATGCCGCACACCATTCCCAAGGCGGCACTGCAACGGCGAGTCGTGATTATCGGCGCAGGGCCAGCAGGATTAGAAGCCGCTCGTGTTGCCGGTGAGCGTGGCCATTCGGTGGTGGTGTTCGAAGCCGCCAGCGATGCTGGCGGGCAGATACGCCTCACGGCGCAGAGTGAGCGACGTCGCGAGATGCTGGGCATAATCGATTGGCGCCTGTCGCGCTGTGAAGCACTCGGCGTCGAGATCCGCTACAACGTCTGGGCCGAAGCCGAGGAAGTGCTCGCCGAAAAACCGGATGTGGTGATCGTGGCTACCGGTGGCTTCCCGATGGAAGACCAGCCCGCGGTCGGCAGCGACTTAGTCGTCAATACCTGGGATATTCTCTCGGGGCACGTGCTACCAGGCAAACGGATATTGCTGTTCGACGACGCAGGCGACCATGCTGCCCTGCAGGCGGCGGAGATCATTACCGCTGCGGGGGCCGAGCTCGAGATTATGACGCCGGACCGTACCTTCTCGGCAGAGATTATGGCCATGAATCTGGTGCCCTACATGCGTTCCCTACAGCGCGCTAATGTCACCTTCACACCGACTTACCGGCTGAAGTCCGTGCAGCGCGACGGCAGCCAACTGCTCGCCGAAATCACCAGCGATTATGCGGTTCATGGTCAGCAGGATATAAATCATGAGCGGCGTATCGACCAAGTGGTGGTCAACTACGGCATTACACCGATGGCCGACATCTATTTCGAGCTAAAACCGCACTCCAGCAACCGCGGCGAGGTGAATTACGATGACCTGATCGTGGGCGCCCCCCAGAGCGTGACTAGCAACCCGGATGGCCGCTTCCAGCTGTTCCGGATCAGCGATGCCGTCGAGTCCCGGAACACCCACGCGGCCATCTATGACGCGCTCAGGTTGGTCAAAGACCTTTAATACAACCGCCGATCCACTACCTATATAGTTCCACCATCGGCGGGCAACTTTCCGGCAGAGGAAAGGCTGCAGGCCGCATACTTGAACTCCGGTATCTTGCCGAACGGATCCAGCGCTGGATTAGTCAAGAGATTCGCCGCCGCTTCTCCGTAGCAGAAAGGCACGAAGACCATACCTTCGGGCATCCCAGAATCCGTTCTCGCCTTGAGGGTAATGGAGCCTCGCCGGGTGGTGATTGTTAGCTCATCGCCCGGCGCCATCCCCAGCCGGATAAACTCAGCAGGTGCTAAGCTTGCCACGGCTTCCGGCTCCAAATCATCGAGCACTTTGGCACGACGGGTCATGGAACCGGTGTGCCAGTGCTCCAGCTGACGCCCGGTGGTCAGTACCGTTGGGTAGTCGTTGTCGACCGGCTCATCCGGGGGCAGCGGCCGCGTGGGCGCGAATTTCGCCCGGCCGCTGGCGGTGGGGAAGGCGTCGCTGAAGACCACGTCGTGCCCCGGTGCGTCTTCCGCTGGGCAGGGGTAGGTCACTGACTGCTCGCGCTCCAGACGCTCCCAGGAGATATTGTCAAGAGAGGCCATGCCTTGCTTCATCTCGGCGAAGACGTCCCGCGGGTGCTGGTAGTGCCAGCCCAGGCCGAAGCGTTTGGCAATTTCCTGAATGATCCACCAGTCCGGCTTTGCCTGGCCGGGGAGCGGCACCGCCGCACGCCCCAGCTGTACCTGACGATTCGTATTGGTAACCGACCCATCCTTCTCCGGCCAGGCAGAGGCAGGCAGGATGACATCGGCGAACTGGGCGGTCTCAGTGACAAACAGATCCTGCACCACCAGATGTTCCAGCTTGGCCAGGGCAGCCCGCGCATGGGCGAGATCCGGGTCGGACATGGCCGGATTTTCGCCTTGGATGTACATGCCACGAATGGTGCCTGCGGTGATGGCATCCATGATTTCCACCACGGTGAGGCCGGGCGTGGGGTCCAGCTTGGTATTCCACAGCTCTTCAAACGCCGCGCGTACCTGGGCGTCGCTGACCGGCTGGTAGTCCGGCATCACCATGGGGATCAGCCCGGCATCAGACGCTCCTTGAACGTTGTTCTGCCCCCGCAAAGGGTGCAGGCCGGTGCCAGGTCGACCGGTCTGGCCGCAGGCCAACGTCAGCGAAATCAGGCAGCGGGCATTATCTGTTCCGTGAGTGTGCTGGGAAATACCCATGCCCCAGAAAATCATCGCCCGCTCGGCGTTGGCGTAGAGCCGTGCCACCTCGCGGATGGTCTCGGGCTCGACGCCGCACAGGCCGCTCATCGCTTCGGGGGTCATGTCCACCGTGTGCGTTTTCAGGGCCTCGAAGCCCTCGGTATGCTCGGCGATATAGGCCGTGTCATAAAGTTCTTCGCTGATGACCACATTCAGCATGGCATTAAACAGGGCCACGTCGGCGCCCGGTGAAAAGCGCACGCTCAAGTGGGCGTAGGCATCCAGCGCCTGACCACGGGGGTCGATAATCACGATCTTGGTGCCACGTTTGGCGGCCTGTTTAAAGAAGGTGGCCGCCACCGGATGGTTCACTGCCGGGTTGCAGCCGGTAAGAATCACCACGTCGGCCTGGCTGGCCTGCATAAAGGAGGCGGTCACCGAACCGGAACCAATGCACTCCATGAGTGCCGCTACTGAACTGGCGTGGCACAAACGCGTGCAGTGATCCACATGGTTGGAGCCAAAACCGGTGCGCACCAGCTTCTGGAACAGCCACGCTTCTTCATTGGAACACTTGGCGCTGCCGAACCCCGCCAGGGCGTCAGAACCATGAACCGCCTTGAGATCAACAAGTCCCTTAGCGGCGAAGCCCAGCGCCTCATCCCAACTGGCCTCGCGAAAATGCGTAAGCGGCTTAGCGGGGTCGAAATCCGGATCGATGCCCTTGGCAACGCCCTCACGACGAATCAGCGGGGTGGACAGCCGAGAGGGATGGCGCGGATAGTCGTAGCCAAAGCGACCTTTGACACACAGCCGGTTCTGGTTGGAGGGGCCGTCGCGGCCTTCCACATAAAGGATCTCGTCGTCCTTGATATGGTAAGTGAGCTGGCAGCCTACCCCACAGTAGGGGCATACCGAGTCGACCTTGCGGTCGGCCACGGCAGAATCGCCGCGCCCTGCCTCATCCACCAGGGTAGCAGGCATTAGAGCGCCGGTGGGGCAAGCTTGAACGCACTCGCCACAGGCCACGCAGGTGCTATCCCCCATGGGGTCGTCGAAATCAAACACGATCTTGGACGCCGCTCCGCGATGTGCCAAGCCGATAACGTCGTTGACCTGCACCTCGCGGCAGGCGCGCACACACAGGTTGCACTCGATACAGGCATCAAGATTGACGCGCATGGCAGAGTGGCTGCTGTCTTGCGCCAGGCTATCCGCCCGGGAGACCACATGGTGCACGGTGGGCGTCTCGCGCTCGTCGCGCCGAGGGAGCTTGCGGCGCACCGCCGTGGCATCAATAGCCAGTTGGTCGGCCATGGTCCAGAAATGGCTGGCACGGTCGGGGCTATCCTCCCGCTCCGGTTGGTCGACCAGCAGCATCTCCATGACCATCTTGCGGGCCGTGTGCGCGCGTTCGGAGCTTGCACTATTGACCACCATGCCGGGGGCTGCTTCGCGCAAACAGCTGGCGGCCAGGGTGCGCTCGCCCTCGATTTCCACCATGCAGGCGCGGCAGTTGCCGTCGGCGCGGTAGCCGCTGGTGTCCTTGAAACACAGGTGAGGAATGGTCTCGCCAGCGCGCTTGGCCACCTGCCAGAGACTTTCGCCGGGGTGCGCGCTGACTTCTACGCCGTCCAGCGTCAGCGTGAAGCTGGAGCCTAGGGTCTGTTCGCTCATGCTCATGTTCATCTCCCCTACCCCTTGACGATAACGTTCTGGGCGGCAAGTTCGCCGCGAAAATCCTTGAGCAGCCCCAGCACCGGGTTAGGCGCCGCCTGGCCCAGCCCACAGATGGAGGCATCGATCATCACCTGGGAGAGCTGCGTCATCAGCCCGGCATCCCATTCATTGCGCTCGAGCAGGGTGAGCATTTTTTCCGTGCCCACCCGGCACGGGGTGCACTGGCCACAGGATTCATCGGCAAAGAACGCCAGCAGATTGGTCGCGACCCCGCGCAGATCGTCCTGATCGGAGAGCACGATCACCGCGGCCGAACCGATAAAACAGCCGTGCGCCTGAAGCGTATCGAAGTCAAGGGGGATATCGGCCTTGGCTGCGGGCAAAATACCGCCCGAGGCGCCGCCGGGCAGGTAGGCGGCCAAACGGTGGCCGTCAGCCATACCGCCGCCATACTCGTCAATCAGTTCATTGAGGGTGATGCCCGCTGGCGCTAAATACACACCAGGACGCTTGACCCGGCCCGACACCGAGTAGCTGCGCAGCCCCACGCGACCGTTGCGTCCTTGGCTAGAAAAGGCCTCCGCGCCGCGCTGCCAAATAATGGGAATCCAATAGACGGTCTCGACATTATTGACCAGCGTTGGGCGGTCAAAGAGCCCCTTCTGAGCCACAAATGGCGGGCGGTGACGGGGCTTGCCCGGTTTGCCTTCCAGAGACTCGATCATCGCCGACTCTTCGCCGCAGATGTAAGCACCCGCGCCACGGCGCAGCACGATGTAACCCGGCGCCACCAGGCCCGCAGCCTCAAGCTCACCAATCGCCTCGCGCACCACGCCATGCAAGGCCGGGTACTCATCGCGCAGATAAATATACAGTGCCTCGGCGTCTACCGCCCAGGCACTGACCAAGGCGCCTTCAAGAAACTGGTGCGGCGAGCGCTCCAGGTAATAGCGATCCTTAAAGGTACCAGGCTCGCCCTCGTCGGCGTTGATGGCGCAGTAACGGGGACCCGCCTCCTGGCGAACGAAAGACCACTTCTTGAAGGTAGGAAAACCCGCACCGCCCAGGCCGCGCAGATTGGCCTGCTGCATGGCTTCCATCAGCGCTTCCACCGTGACCTCTCCCTCGCGGCAGGCTTGCAGTAGCGCAAAACCGCCCTCGCGGCGATAGTTGTCCAATCGCTGCCAGTCGACGGGATCCGGGTGAAAGTGACCCTTTTCGATCACAGACGCGATCCGCGCCTGGGTGGCGAACAACACATGATGATGCCCCACCTCGGCTACCGGTGCCGTATCGCAGCGCCCCATGCAGGGCGCCCGCAGCACCCGTACCTGTTCGGTATCCATGTTCGCGTCCAGCTGTGCTTTAAGCGCCTCGGCACCGGCTAGTTGGCAGGTCAGGGAATCGCAAACGCGGATGGTCACCGCGGGCGGCGGCAGCTGGTCGTCGTGGATGACGTTAAAGTGCGCATAGAAAGTGGCGGTCTCGTAGACCGCTGCCATGGGCAGGTTCATGTAAGCCGCCAAGGCACGCAGTTCCGCCAGCGGCAGATGACCCCGGGTGTCTTGAATGACATGCAGGTGTTCAATCAGTAGGTCGCGGCGGCGCAGCGTGGCGTCCTGGCGTTCGTCGCCCAGCAGCTCACGTAACCCCTCAAGTAGACGAGGATCAAGTTCACGGCCACGGGGCTTACCGCGGAAGCGGCGCTTGGGGGTCACGGTCTGGACGGTCATTGAATACCTATTATTATCTTGATCGGCTTTATGCCGAATGAACGAAGACGGCACCCCGCGGGGCGCCGTCTAGGGTCACACTAACCTGCCCTCAGGCAGGGGCCAGGGCTTGTTACTCAGGCCTTGCTGCTCAGTGCTTATACCCAGTACTTATTACCCGATCCTTATTAAATAAGTTATTAAGCCACACTGCCATGGGGGTCAATGACAAATTTCTTGGCAGCACCGCCATCGAAGTCAGCATAGCCTTGGGGCGCTTGGTCCAGGGTGATCATCTGAACATTCACCGCATCGGCAATATTAACCTTACCGAACAGGATCGCCTGCATCAGCGGCCGATGGTACTTCATCACCGGGCACTGGCCGGTGTGGAAGCTATGGGATTTAGCCCAGCCAAGACCAAAGCGCATGCTCAGGGCGCCCTGTTTGGCGGCGTCGTCAGCTGCGCCAGGATCTTCGGTCACATAGAGGCCCGGGATGCCGATCTGGCCACCCGCACGGGTCAGCGTCATCGCAGAATTGAGCACGGTGGCAGGCGCTTCCTTACCGTGGTTACAGCCACAGGCGTGAGCCTCGAAGCCGACGCAGTCGACAAAGGCATCAACCTCACGCTCGCCGAGAATCACCTCGATCTTATCCGCCATGTCACCGTCCTGGGTCAAGTCGATAGTCTCGCAACCAAAGCTGCGAGCCTGAGCCAGTCGCTCTTCGATCATATCGCCGACGATCACGCAGGCCGCACCCAGCAGCTGAGCAGAGACCGCCGCCGCCAGCCCGACGGGCCCGGCACCAGCAATATAGACAGTGCTACCGGGGCCCACACCGGCGGTCACGCAACCGTGGAAGCCAGTGGGGAAAATGTCAGAGAGCAACGTCAGATCCTTGATCTTCTCCATGGCCTGATCGGCATCCGGGAATTTCAGCAGGTTAAAGTCGGCATAAGGAACCATCACGTATTCGGTCTGGCCGCCGACCCAGCCGCCCATATCCACATAGCCGTAGGCGGCGCCAGGACGGGCTGGATTAACGTTGAGGCAGATACCGGTGCGGCCTTCCTTACAGTTGCGGCAACGGCCACAGGCAATATTGAACGGCACCGAGACTAGATCGCCCGGACGGATGTACTCAACGTCGCGGCCGCACTCGACAACCATGCCGGTGATCTCGTGGCCGAGTACCAGGCCCGACGGGGCGGTGGTACGGCCACGCACCATGTGCTGGTCGCTGCCACAAATATTGGTGGTCACGACCTTGAGAATCACGCCGTGCTCACATTTGCGATTGCCGAGGGCGAGCTCAGGATAAGCGATGGACTCAACGGCGACTTCACCCGGCCCCTTATAGATCACTCCGCGGTTGGCTGCATTCATGGCTGGCTCCTGTGATTATTGTTGTGTTTGTCATGGTTGATGGCGCTTTCCCACCCTAGCCCCTCCGCGTCTTAGGACTTACCCCAAAAAGGCACTCACATATCTATTCAAGACATCCTAGTCAAGATGAATAGCTGGAGGTCGCTTTCACGATACTGCTGCTTTGAAACAGGCTCAACACTTCCTAGCGTCGGCGATATCACGCAATGCCGACGCCTAACAAGAGCCAACCAAGGAACCCCAATGAAGAACAATGACGACCCAGTTCTGTCGCCTGGACAGGACAATACCCAGATAATGGGGTTGGATTTTCATAACCCCGTCTTTCCACTCTCCGCTCTCGCTATTTTGCTGTTTATTCTTTACGCATTGGTCTACCCGGATGCGGCTAATACGCACCTGGGGCTTGCCAAAAACTGGTCGATTGAACACTTCGACTGGTTGTTCATGATTGCAGGCAATGTGTTTGTGGTGTTCTGCCTCGTACTGATCTGCTTGCCGCTAGGGCGGATTCGTCTGGGTGGCAAGGATGCAAAACCGGAATACACGCGCACCTCCTGGTTCGCCATGCTGTTTGCGGCAGGTATGGGAATCGGTTTGATGTTCTGGAGCGTGGCCGAGCCGGTGGCCTACTACACCGATTGGTACGGAACGCCTTTGAATGTTCCAGCGAGCACGCCGGAAGGCGCCAGCGCCGCCATGGGTGCGACCATGTTTCATTGGGGCCTCCACCCCTGGGCCATTTATGGGGTGGTAGCCCTCTCACTGGCCTTCTTCTCTTATAACAAGGGCTTGCCGCTTACACTTCGCTCCGCCTTCTACCCAATTCTGGGCGAACGAACCCGTGGCTGGGCAGGCCATATCATCGATATCCTTGCCGTGCTGGCTACTATCTTTGGTTTGGCTACCTCGCTTGGTTTTGGCGCTACCCAAGCAGCTAGCGGCCTCGCCTATCTGTTCGACATTCCCAACACCATCGGCACCCAGCTGGCAATTATCATTGTGGTTACGGTGCTCGCTCTGATCTCGGTATGGCGGGGGATCGACGGCGGCGTCAAGCTGTTCTCTAACATCAACATGATTATCGCGGCGGTGCTGCTAGTATTTGTGGTTGTAGCAGGGCCTACCCTAATGATCCTGACCGGCATTGGCACCACGGCGTTGGACTACGTGGGCCACCTTCTGCCGCTGTCAAACTGGGTTGGTCGCGATGACGACACCTGGTATCACGGCTGGACCATCTTCTACTGGGCGTGGTGGATCTCCTGGTCCCCGTTTGTCGGCATGTTCATCGCCCGCGTATCCCGGGGCCGTACAGTGCGTGAGTTTCTGATCGCGGTGCTGTTGGTGCCCACTCTGGTCACGCTGGTATGGATGAGTGCCTTTGGTGGTACGGCGCTTTACCAGGCTGCTAACGGCGTGGGCGAACTGGCCAACGGCATTGGCGATGTTTCACTTGCTATGTTCCACATGCTGGAACAGCTCCCCCTGACCAGCATCACCTCGACGCTGGCTATTATTCTAGTGCTGGTGTTCTTCATTACCTCCTCGGACTCCGGCTCGCTGGTCATCGACAGTATCACCGCCGGCGGCAAAACCGATGCCCCCAAGAGTCAGCGGGTTTTCTGGGCCACACTGGAAGGCGTGATTGCCGGTGTGTTGCTCTACGGCGGGGGAAGCACCGCCCTCAGCGCGTTACAGGCGGGCGCGGTGGCCACAGGGCTCCCCTTTACCGTGGTGCTTCTGGTGATGTGTTTCAGCCTTTACAAAGGGCTTCACAAAGAGTGGGGGGAACTCAACGCGGTACCAAAAACCGCTAGTTAATACCCTTTCAACCGCCCGTCTACACGGCGGGCGGTTGTCTTCTTGGTTATTCAGGCCTTGCTGGCCAATCGACAATAAAAAAGACGTGGACCACCGTTCAAGCCCGCCACAAAAGGCGGGCTTGAACGGTGGTTAAAAGCCTGAAGAGCAAAAAGCTTTAACGCAGCACATCCTCTTCCTTGAGCAGCTTGTAAATCGCCTCGGCACCTTGCTCGGGGGTCACATCGGTGAGCACTTGCCCGCCCTTGCCCTCAGACTTGGAGGCCGCCGCCTTGAAGCGATCCCTGGCCGACGCGGCTTTGACGATTTTTAGACGCTTTGGCCGTTTACGAGCGGGTGCCAAGTGCCACTGCGCCAGCTCGCTGTCGGCTTCAGGGCTAGTGGGCGTAATCTCAAAGGTGGCTCGACGCGCCGGACCGAAGGCGCTTTGACGCGCCGCTGGCGCCGCTTCATCCACACTAATAATGGCGGGCAGGCGCACTTTGAGGCGACGACGCTGGCCCCGTGGCAACGCCTGAAGCAGCGTTACCACGCCATTTTCCACCTTTTCTACCGACGCTAAACTATTAACCAATGGCCAGCCGAGATGTTCTGCCAACGCATAGGGCAAAAGCCCAGAGCCTTCACCGCGCTCTGCGCGGGCGCCGGTGATCACTAGCTGAGGAGAGGTTGCGGCCAGGTGTTTCGCCAGGGCCGGAATGGCATCGCTGCCCTCAGGCTGCTCGAGCAGGGTCATGGACTCGAGCCCCATGCCGACTCCCGTGGCCATACCTAAGTAGCCGCGCAGAGCTGCTTCGCTGCTATCGTCCTGGGAACCCGCGTGGAGCATGCTGATCCGGGTGCCCGGCAGCTCGGCTTCCATGGCCAGCGCAAGCTCCAGACCCCGGGCATCCTGCTCTGCGCGCCTCGCACGGCCGGTGGTAGGGTGACGGCCGATGGAGACCAGCACCGCCACGTCGATTCCCTGTTGTTGTTGCTTCTGGTGTAGATCAGGCTGCATCGCGCTGCCCTCCCCGCTGCTGTTCCACCATGGTCACTAACGCGGCCAGGATTTGCGTGCTGTCGCCAATCACCGCCAGATCAGCGCGCTTGATGATGTCACACCCCGGATCGAGATTGATTGCCACTACCTTGTCGCAGCGCTGAATGCCCTGGAGGTGCTGGATAGCGCCTGAAATACCCACCGCCATATATACCCGCGCGGTTACCCAGGTGCCAGTCGCGCCCACCTGACGATCGCGGGCCATAAAGCCGTCATCCACTGCGACACGCGAGGCCCCTTCGGTAGCGCCGAGGACTTTCGCGGCGTGATGGAAGGCGCCCCATTCCTTGACGCCGTTGCCGCCGGAGAGGATGAATTCGGCCTCAGCCAGCGCCACGCCAGCGGGGTCCACCGCCACCTGCCCCAGATCTTCAATGCGCGATAGAGTGGTGGGAATTGACGCTGCCAGGGTCAGTTGCTCGGCCGCATGCCGGGTCTCATCCACCGGTTCGGCGCACTCGGCCAGCGCCAGTGCAACCCGCGGCAGAGGGCGCTGGATATCCAGACTCCCAGCGCCGCCACGGGCCGTGCAGCGCCAACCCAAAGAGGCCTCATTATCTGCCTCCACCTGCCACACCCCCGTGGCAGCGCGTTCACCCAGGCGTAAAGCAAGCCGCCGCCCCAGATCGGCTCCGCCCAGGGGGGAGTCCGGCAATAGCCAGAAGCGCGGCATCATCTCCCGTTCAACGGCGCTTAAAGCCGCCAGACGCGCTTCAGGCGCAAACCCCGCGTAAAACTCATCATTAAGATGCACGACGCGATCAATCCCGGCGTCCCCCAGCGCCTGCTCCTTAAGCTCGCCGTCCCCCTCGCCCTTATGCTCACCAAACAGAATCGCCACCACGGCGCCGGGCTGGTCGGCGTCGGCATCCGCCACACGCCGGGCCAGCCCCAGCAGATCCTTATCATGAGCGGAGAGGCGCCCGCCGGTTAGGTCGGGCACCACGGCCACCAGGAAGGCGGGTTGATCAATCGTCACCGTTCGACGGCTATCTTGCGCAACAGGCGTTGTCGCAGCCGACTGCCCGCCTTGCTGGAAGCCGCTACGGTCAATCCGTTTGACGTCATTGGGGCCGATAAAACCGATGGCATGGGGGTTCTTGCGCACCACGCCGTGGGGGCCCAGCCATTCACTGACTGCTGCGCCGCCCCTGTTTACACCAAGGGCGGCAAGCACACTGGCGTGATCTGGATGCAGGCGGTTACGGGCAATCCACTCACGACGTGGATCGCGGCGAATAATCTCACTCATACGATCACCTCTTCAGCCATCGTCGTTGCAGTAGGCCGTCGGGACGTATCGGCGGCGGGAGACTCGACCAGGGCATCGGCCACCAGCTCCGCGATATCGCGTACTTCAGCGCTGGCATCCACCACGCCTTCCAGCATGGCGGTGCACTGCGGGCAGCCCACTGCAACCACCTCGGCACCACTCTCTTTGACGTCGTTCATGCGCATATCGGGAATCCGCCGCTCACCGGGAATATCGGTAATCGGTGCCCCGCCACCGCCGCCGCAGCAACGCGAGCGGAAACCAGAGCGTTCCATCTCCTTGACCTCGATGCCCAGTGCCTTAAGCACGTTGCGAGGTGCCTCGTACTCACCGTTATAGCGCCCCAGGTAACACGGGTCGTGATAGGTAACACGACCGCCTTTCCAAGGGGTAAAGGTCAACCGACCGGCATCAAACAGCTCGGCGATAAAGGTGCTGTGGTGGCGTACATCATAAACACCACCCAGTTCGCCATACTCATTGCCCAGCACATGAAAGCTGTGGGGGTCGCAGGTAACAATCTGCAGGAAGCGATACTTGGCCAGAGTGGCAATATTGCGCTTCGCCAGGGATTGAAACGTCGCCTCATCGCCTAGTCGCCGGGCCACGTCGCCGCTATCGCGTTCCTCAGTACCCAACACCGCGAAGTCTACCTCGGCGGCGCGCAATACTTTGACCAGGGCGCGCAGGGTTCGCTGGTTGCGCATATCAAAGGCGCCATCACCCAGCCATAGCAGCACGTCGACCTGTTTGAGAACGGCCATGAGCGGCAGGTTAAGATCCGCCGCCCAGTTGAGCCGCGAGCTAGGATCGAAACCGCCGGGATTGTCGGTGGCGATCAGGTTATCGAGCACCTCGGCGCCTTTATTGGGCGTTTTACCGCGCTCAAGCGTCAGGTGGCGGCGCATATCGACAATCGCATCCACGTGCTCAATCATCATCGGGCACTCTTCGACACAGGCGCGGCAGGTCGTACACGACCATAGGGTATCGGCGTCGACCAGGGCCTTCCCCTCTTTCATCACAACAGGCGCCACAATCGGCGCATGGGGAGCGCCTGCGTGTTCACCTACCGGCTTACCAGGGTAGGGGGAGCCAGCATAGGCAGCATCGCTGCCTCCTGCCATGCCCACCACCATGTCCTGAATCAGCTTCTTAGGGTTGAGCGGCTGACCGGCGGCAAAGGCCGGACACACCGCCTCGCAGCGGCCGCACTGTACGCAGGCATCGAAGCCCAGCAGTTGGTTCCAGGTAAAGTCGGCGGGCTTTTCCACGCCCAGAGGCGCCGCTTCATCCTCCAGGTTTAACGCCTTGAGACCTGTTGAGCGGCCGACGCCCCCTTTTTTCGTGGAGAAGCGCTCGGCGCGTCGGTGGAAGGCCAGATGCAGGGCGCCGGCGAAGGCATGCTTCATGGGGCCGCCCCAAGTCATGCCGAAAAACATTTCACCCAGCCCCCAGGCTACGACGCCCGCTAATACCAGCGCCAGCAACCAACTACCGCCACCTTCAAGTAAACCTTCGGGCAGCAAACCTACTGTGGGCAGCGTGATCAGGAAGACGCCTATCGAAAACGCCATCAAACTCTTGGGCAGGCGCATCCAGGGCCCCTTGGAGAGCCGCTTTGGTGGGTTAATGCGTCGGCGAGCGACAAACAGGCTACCGACGAACATCGAAGCGCTGGCCAGTAGCAGCAATCCGCCTAGCAATGGGTTGGCGATACCCAGGCCGTGTACCAGAATCATCAGCACGGCGGCAGCTACGAAGCCACCGGCGGTAGCCACGTGGGTGTTGGAGATCATTTTGTCACGCCCTATCACATGGTGAAGATCCACCAGGTAACGGCGCGGCAGAGCCGCCAGCCCCTTGAAAAGATTGACCGGCGAGGGGCGACCCTGACGCCACAGGCGGATACGGCGCACGGCGCCGATCGCCGCCAGGGCCAGGGCGGTGAAGATTAATATCGGCAAGAGCGTTTCGAGCATGGTGCCTCCCTCCTTAGCCGTCAAAAGTCTTTGCAGATTCGCAGGGCGTCGTAGATGGCCGCATGGGTGTTACGCGGTGCCGTGCAGTCGCCCAGGCGGAACAGCAGGAAGCCCTCCCCCTCTTCGCCGCTCTCATCAACCAGGCAGGGTTGCGGCTGAATAGCGTAAAGCGCTTCCAGATCCACCTGCCCTTTGTTGCGGGACTGCTCTTTGAGGGCGTAGTAGAGCGCCTCATCGGGGCGCACGCCGTTCTCAACGACCACCTGATCGACCACACGCTCTTCCAGGGCACCGGTGTACTCATTTTCAAGCACCGCCACCAAGCCGTCGCCCTCGCGGTAAACCTTATGCAGCATCAGATCGGAGGTCATGATCACCTCTTTCTCGTAGAGGCTGCGGTAATAGGTGGGGAAGGTGGTGCCACCCACCGCCGCACCGGGTTTGATATCGTCGGTGACGATTTCCACCTTGGCGCCTTTGTCGGCGAGAAAATCTGCTGCAGAGACGCCGGAGAACTCACAGATGGCGTCATAAATCAGCACGTTTTTACCTGGCGCCACTTTGCCTGAGAGAATATCCCAAGTGCTGACTACCAAGCTCTCTTCGGCATTCTCCGAATAGCCCCACTCTGGGTGCTGGCTAAGGAAGGGCTGGCCGCCGGTGGCTAGCACGACGATATCCGGACGCAGGTCGAGCAGCGTCGCCTCATCGGCGCGGGTGCCCAGTCGCAGGTCGACTTTAAGACGCGCCAGCTCCAGCTGGAACCAGCGAGTGATACCGGCGATCTGGTCACGCTGAGGTGCCTGGGCGGCAATCGTGATCTGCCCGCCCAAGGCGTCAGCGGCCTCAAACAGAGTGACATCGTGACCGCGTTCAGCGGCGACGCGCGCCGCCTCCATGCCGCCGGGGCCACCGCCCACCACGACGATTTTGCGCTTGGCGCCCTCGGTTTTCTCAATGATGTGGGGCAGACCCATGTACTCCCGGGACGTGGCGGCGTTTTGGATACACAGCACATCAAGGCCCTGGTACTGGCGGTCGATGCAGTAGTTAGCGCCCACGCACTGCTTGATCTGATCGATCTGGCCCATCTTGATCTTGGCGATCAGGTGAGGGTCGGCAATATGTGCCCGGGTCATGCCCACCAGGTCTACGTAGCCGCCTTTGAGGATACGCTGGGCCTGATTGGGGTCTTTAATGTTCTGGGCGTGGATCACCGGGACGTTCACCACTTCCTTGATCCCCGCCGCCAGGTGTAAAAAAGGCTCCGGCGGGTAGGACATATTAGGGATGACGTTGGCTAGGGTATTGTGAGTATCGCAGCCAGAGCCGATGACGCCGAAGAAGTCCACTATGCCGGTAGCATCGTAGTAAGCGGCGATCTGTTTCATGTCGTCGTGGGAGAGACCGTCCGGATGGAACTCGTCGCCGCAGATACGCATGCCGACGCAGAAGTCATCCCCCACTTCGGCACGCACCGCCTTAAGCACTTCCATGCCGAAGCGCATACGGTTCTCGAAGCTGCCGCCCCACTCGTCCTCGCGTTTATTAACCCGCGGGCTCCAGAACTGATCGATCAGATGCTGGTGTACCGCGGAAAGCTCAACGCCGTCGAGCCCGCCTTCCTTTGCCCGGCGCGCGGCCTGCGCAAAGTCGCCGACGATCCGCCAGATATCCTCTTCCTCGATGGTCTTGCAGGTAGAACGGTGCACCGGCTCGCGGATACCAGAGGGCGATAGCAGCGTCGACCAGTCAAAACCGTCCCAACGGGAACGACGCCCCATGTGGGTAATCTGGATCATGATCTTGCCGCCATGCTTGTGCACGGCATCGGCTAGGTTCTGAAAGTGAGGAATGATGCGGTCGGTGGAAAGATTCACCGAACTCCACCAGCCCTGGGGGCTATCGATGGATACCACTGATGAGCCACCGCAGATACAAAGACCGCAGCCGCCCTTGGCCTTCTCTTCGTAGTACCTGACGTAGCGTTCCGTCGTCATGCCGCCGTCGGTGGCATGCACCTCGGCGTGCGCGGTACTCACTACGCGGTTGCGGATAGTCAGCTTGCCGATCTCGATCGGCTCGAAGATTGCGTCAAATGCCATGATGTTCTCTCCTCGTAGCCGGGTTAGCGGGCGGCATCAGTCAGCGGCTTAACGACGAAGATGCCAACGTCGCAGCCAGGCTCGGCAGCGCTTTGGGTCTGCTCGGCGACGGTACGCAGGTCGCTGCCGCGCGCGGCGAGGATCTGGTCCATGGCGCCTGCGAACCAGCCGGTGAACATGTACTCCACCTTACGTCCCACCTTGCCTATCTGATAAACGAAGGCGCTGTGTTCGAGGCGCACCTGAGCGGTACCTGACTCAAGGTCAATCTGTTCAGTAATGAAAAGCCCCCAACCGCGCTGAGAGAGGCGCAGCATATAGTGCTCAAAGACGGCCTCCCCGCTAATGCCGTGTAGTTCGGCCTCTTTTTCGCACCAGTGCCAGGCGCTTTTGTAGCCTGCGTGATAGAGGATCTCAGCGTACTTCTCGGCACCCAGCGCCTCTTCGACGGCCACATGGTTGTTGATAAAGAAGTGTCGTGGCACATACAGCATGGGTAGGGCGTCGCTCGTCCAGACACCGGTTTCGCTATCCACTTCGATGGGCAGTGCGGGGGCCAGTTTGGTCACGGTTGTATTCCTCGGATCGTTGTTATGTCAGGTTATCGACGGGGCTCCCGGCGCCCCTCACTTCGGAGACAGCCGCCTGCGCTTAGTCAGGCGCCCCATACATCCTTAAGCACACGCACCCAGTTCTCGCCCATGATCTTGCGCACCTGGGTCTCACTTAAGCCGCGCTTGAGGAGTGCCTCGGTGAGATTGGGGAACTCCCCAATGGTGCGAATTCCTTTAGGATTGATGATCTTGCCAAAGTCAGTGAGGCGGCGAGCGTAGCCCTTGTCATGGGTCAACCACTCAAAGAAGGCTTGATCGTGCCCTTGGGTGAAATCAGTACCAATCCCGATGGCGTCTTCACCCACGATGTTCATGACGTACTCGATAGCTTCACAGTAGTCTTCGATGGTTGAGTCAATGCCCTTTTTGAGGAACGGGGCGAACATAGTGACGCCAACAAAGCCGCCGTGGTCGGCAATGAACTTGAGCTCTTGATCGGACTTATTGCGCGGATGCTCTTTGAGGCCGGAGGGCAAACAGTGGGAGTAGCAGACCGGCTTTTTGGACTCGAGGATGACTTCCTCAGAGGTTTTGGCGCCGACATGAGAGAGGTCGCACATCATGCCAACACGGTTCATCTCAGCCACGATTTCGCGGCCAAAACCGGAGAGGCCGCCGTCGCGCTCGTAGCAGCCGGTACCCACCAGATTCTGGGTGTTGTAGCACATCTGCACGATGCCCACGCCCAGCTGCTTGAATATCTCGACATAGCCGATCTGGTCTTCAAAGGCGTGGGCATTCTGGAAGCCGAAGATGATGCCGGTCTTGCCCTCTTCTTTCGCGCGAGTGATGTCAGCGGTGGTGCGAACAGGGCGCACCAGATCGCTACATTCAGCCATCAATTGATTGGAGGCGACAATGTTATCGACCGTGGCCTGAAACCCTTCCCACACCGAGACGGTGCAGTTGGCAGCGGTAAGGCCGCCGCGCCGCATGTCTTCAAGCAGCTCACGGTTCCATTTGGCGATGATCAGACCATCGATGACGATAGCGTCGTCGTGCAGTTCAGAGGGGGTCATGGCTAAGCTCCAACATTGGTTAATGCAGCGAGCATAGCGCTGACGTTAGCTTAGACGGCGCTTGGAAACGACGGCGGAAATTCCAAAAGCGTCATTGTGTCGTAAACACGACAGCTACCCGCGCCATAAAAAAAACGTGCTGCCCGTCACCGAGCAGCACGTTTCAAGCACGTTTCAAATTATTGATGACGCCGTGGGCATCAGCTTAATAGCCGCACGCTGGCAAAGGTGGGCTCGCCTTGGGCGTTTGCCAGAGCCTGACGAGCGCACGAGGACGGCTCGTTGGCAGTGGGCTCTTCTCCCCAGCGCTTTATAAGAGTCGGCGTTTTGCTGCTATTTCCCTGCCTGTCGTGGCTACCCAGGCGCTCGTTCCTCGGCGGTACACCAAAGTATTCGCGGTAGCACTTGGAAAAATGGGGCGTGGAAACGAAACCGCAAACAGACGCAATCTCGATGATCGACAGCGGCGTTTGCTTGAGCAATTGCCGCGCACGCACCAGCCGCAGCTTGAGATAGTAGCGAGACGGTGAGCAAAGCAGGTAGCGTTGGAATAATCGCTCTAACTGACGGCGCGACACATTCACATAGCTTGCCAGTTCATCGAGCTCGATGGGTTCTTCCAGGTTGGATTCCATCAAGGCAACGATTTCCAACAGCTTGGGCTGAGTAGTGCCCAGCACGTGCTTAAGAGGAACACGTTGCTGATCATGTTCGTTACGCACGCGCTCGTAGATAAACATTTCAGAAATGCCTGCCGAAAGCTCACGGCCATGGTCATGCGTAATCAAGTTGAGCATCATATCGAGCGGCGCGGTGCCGCCCGAAGCGGTGAATCGATCCCGGTCGATGGAGAAGAGATAGGTCGTCAAGATGACGTTCGGAAACGCTTCCTGCATGGAAGCCAAACACTCCCAATGGATACTGGCTTCATAGTGATCAAGCAACCCCGCCTGGCCCAATGCCCAACTGCCCGTACAGACCGAGCCTAACCGCCTGAGCTTACGCGATTGCGACTGAAGCCAGCGCACATGCTCACGGGTAACGCTGTGCTGCGGGCCTACTCCGCCGCAAACGACCACCCACTCCAATGACAGCGGCGCGTGCATGGAGGCATCAGGCGTCACCTGCACCCCATCGCTGGCACGCACCGGCAAACCATCTTGTGTCAGGGTGTACCAGCGATACAGTTCACTGCCAGCCAGTTGATTGGCCATCCGCAAGGGCTCTATTGCCGACGCCAGGGAAATCAGTGTGAAGTTATCTAACAGTAGAAAGCCAAGGGTCTGCGGTTCGCCGACACGTTTGGGGTTTACTGCCGGGTTTGTTGCTTGATTTGAAGTCATCGCTTTACCCTCCGTCACCTTTAGAGCATTATATTTTTTCTTGTTAGCGTAGGTGTCGCTGGCGTCTTTTAGTTGCCCTTTACTGCGTTAAACTTTCACACGTGCAGGGACGGCATTGCTCTTTAGTCGTATATTGGCACGAACAGGGCGGATAGCGACAAAACTATCGCGTAGATCTAAGTTTTTGTCGCAAATGAAACGCTAGAGGTCGTTCCCAAAACCAATGTTCAGTGACAATCTGTTTCAAGAAGGAAGCGCCGTTATCGTTGCGCTGACTTGGAGTAAGGATCAAGGTCATATCAGCAAAGCTACGGTCCAACCATCCTAGAATACTGCCGCCCAGTCCCTGAGGCCGCCTAGGTTGTGCCATAGTGTGCCCACTGACTGTACAATCACTATATTCCGCAGAAGGCGCTGCGCCAACGATTGCCGATGACAGCGATGAAAGAAGAGCAGGCTAAACGTTCATGTTATTTACTCACTAGGTAATTAATTACGCGACAACCGACAACTAATGAGAAAAGCTTAATGCCTATAACAAAAGTGGCGATATTTGTTGATATTCAAAATGTCTACTACACCTCACGCCAAGCCTACGGCAGGAACTTTGATTTCAATAAATTTTGGGCACAAGCAACCGCTAATAGAAAAGTGGTGCAAGCTTTTTGCTACGCCATCGACAGAGGTGACCAAAAGCAAAGGGAGTTCCAAACTATACTCAGAGCTATTGGTTTTAACGTAAAGTTGAAACCCTTTATCCAACGCTCAGATGGTTCTGCGAAGGGTGATTGGGATGTAGGCATTGCGCTTGATGCCATGGAATACGCTGAGCAGGCGGACGTTATTGTGCTCGTGTCCGGCGATGGAGACTTTGATCTTTTAGTCAATAAAATACGCGTTAAGTACGGTAAAAAAGTTGAAGTGTATGGTGTTCCTCAGCTCACCGCAGCATCTTTAATTAATGAAGCTAATAAGTTTATCGCAATAGATAAGTCGCTTTTGCTAGATTAACTACATATTAATACCTAACAACCTATTCAATAATGACCTAGCTACCGCTCTTTCATGCTGTTGTTGTATGAGCTTTCACTGATTTTACTTATGTGCGTTTGAAAAAATAATCAACTCCCAAGCAGAAAAAAAGCTCTACAGCTATTTAACAATAACTCTACAGTTTAATTGCCATTTGTAACAATATCGACTAGGTTAGTTACAACGGGTGCGCTAATAACTTTTCTAATACTGGCTGACTCAATCGTTCCTGAACACTTCTGAGTGTGGCTCAGATCACCTGGTGCGCTCCAACCTCAGCACAGTCAATTTGGGTCAACCAGCAAGGAGAACATCGAATGTCGATTACATCAGAAAAGCAATTACCCGAAGCAGTAGCGTCTTGGCGTGATCCGGAAATGGACTCGGTCAAAGGTACCGAAACTCCCAAAGACCCCAACAAAGGCTATATCGCCTTGCTTGGCTGGAGTGTCAACGCGATCAAGGCTGCGCAGAAATTTGATCGTCGATATATCGTTGTTGCTCCTGAATGGGCAGCGGATTTCTGTACCGCGAACAACATTCCTTTTCTTCCGTGGGACTTTATCCGGCTAAACGACCGGTCCATGGAAATCGCCGAAAAGCTAAAAGAGGAAGGCGTCGATATCGCCATCCCCCTGTTTGAAGAAACCGTTGAATGGTCCGGTGCGATCAACTCGGTTCTTCTCGACAGTCCTCGTATGTTCGGGCAGTCCATTCTGTTCCGTGACAAGGCGTTAATGAAGCGTCGTGCCCAACTTGGCGGTATTCGCGTCGGTATTTTCGAAGAGGCGCATGAGAAAGAAGACATCGTTCGCTTCATGAAGCGCGTCAACCAAACGCTGCTTAAACTTGATGGCGACCCGGATGACCCAATTCACGTCAAGGCATTCGACAAAGCCGGTTGCCTCGGTCACCGAATGATCCGCAAGATCGAAGAGATCGACAACATTCCGGACGAAGAATATCCCCTCCTAATGGAAAGCCATCTGGATGGCTGGGAGTTCGCCGTTGAGGCCTGGATACACGATGGCAAAATCCAGTTCCTGAATATTTCAGAATACGTGACGCTTGGCTATTCAGTATTCGTACCCGCGACGGCGGAACTCGAGAGCTGGCGCACTGCGATCACTAAACAGATCGAACTGCTGATTAAAACGTTCGATATTCAGTTTGGCTTGATTCACCCCGAGTACTTCGTCACAGCTGATGGTGAGATGTACTTTGGCGAGGTTGCCTACCGCCCACCCGGCTTCAAAGCTTTCGAGCTGATCGAAAAAGCTTACGGGTTCAACGCCTATCAAGCATCGATGCTCGTGTTTGATCCGAAAAGCACAAAAGAGGAAGTGGCAGCGTTCTTCCCCCGTGAAGTGGTCGATGCGAAAGGCTACGCTGGCTGCTTCGGTGTGTACCCACGCCGCCGGGTGGTCAGCAAGCTGGAAATGCCCAAAGAAACGATTGAGCATCCCTATTTCGAGTCCCACGAACTGGTCGCGCCAGCAGAAGAAACCGTTCCTGACCGCTCAGCCTTCGGGACACACTGGGGCCTGCTCTTCTTCTTTGGAGATGACCCCATCAAAATGCGCGATCTATTGAAAGCGCAGGAAGATCTGGATTTCTACGTCTAAAAAGCTTCAAAACAACTGGTTTCATTATGGGCGCCCTATCTGCAATCGATGCTGATAGGGCGCCCTCTTTTTACCCGCGCTAGGAGTCTGCGCGGCAGGAGCCACCTTCTGGCATAATACGTAAAAATTCTTCAGCACCGGAGAATCCGATGGGAACCACCTTCCGCCCCTATTCACCTGATCAGGAACTGCTTCTTCC
>NZ_JABWCV010000016.1 GCF_013371085.1 Vreelandella maris
TGAAGCCGTATCGCGCCATAGCGACGCGTTACGACAAGCTCAAGCGAAACTACGAAAGCATGGTGGCCTTAGCTTGTGGTTGTTTATGGCTGCCCATGTGAAACGTCAACAGACCCTAGTATCTGGGCAGTCAGATCATGGTTATTTACATTCGTTCAATATAGCGGTTGCTCGATAATACCTGTGGACTACCTCCACCGAGCTTAAACAGAGTTAAATTGATAGAGAGAGAGCACCATGTTGGCTTCACCATTTCGCCATACCGCTCGCGCACTATGTACAACCCTGCTGGTGGGGCTACCCGCGTTTTCGTGGGCCGCCTCAGACAGTGAGTTACGCGATGCACTCGCTGCCGCAAGAGAGCAACAGTGGGAGCAAGTTGATACCCGCTCAATAGAAAGTCATCCCTTAAAGGGCTATGTGGAATATCACCGGCTGAGGGGGCAGCTGCCCCATCTATCGCCTGACAGAGTGCAAGGTTTTATCAACCAGTACGCTGATTCACCACTAGCGGTCTGGATGCGCGGCCAAGCGATTGCAAAGTATGGCCATGCGGGACGTTACAATGACTTACTAGCGGTCGCTGACGGCGAGCCAGCAGGTAAAGCGCGGCAATGTTATTACTACACGGCACTACTGGCTACTCAACCCCAGCAGGCCAGCGAAGCAGGCCTTAATTTGTGGCGCACGGGCAGTTCACAGCCTGATGCGTGCGATCCGTTGTTTAACCGCCTGCGCGCTAACGGCACTATTGATGCCACGGCCATCTGGGAACGCAAAATGTTGGCTTGGCAAGCCGGAGAAACGCGCCTTTCAAATTATCTGGGCGGGCTATTAAGTGGCCAGTGGCAAACCGCGCTGGACACCATCGACAGTGTCACCAACAGCAGTCACGCAATCACTCAGGCACCTTCGTGCCTAGGTCCGGAGTGTGCGGCTACCGCTAGCTTTTATCAGGCGGCCATGCAGCGATTTACGCGAGAAGATACGCCCGCAGCATTTGCTGCTTGGCAAACGCTCTCACCACGCCTAAACCTGCTACCCAGCGACCGTGCAGCCATTGAGGAAGAGCTGGCTTTTTACGCTTTGGTCCGCGATGTGCCGGGTACACTTAGCTGGGTCGACAGCGTGCTACCAACCCTTGAGAGCGAGCGTGTCTTAGAGCTGCGTGTCCGCCATGCATTGGCTAACCGTGACTGGAACGGCGTGCTTCACTGGGTTGCCGAAATGCCGGTAGACCAACAGGAAAATAGTCGCTGGCAGTACTGGCTGGGCCGTGCCAACGCGCAACTTGGCAACCATACAGCCGCTGAGGAACGTTACCAGCAGGCGGCGACAGATCGCAGTTTTTACGGCTTTGCCGCCGCCGAAAAACTCGGTCAGCCCTACCAGTTGAATATGGAACGTAATCATTTTGACGAAGCGTCGCGGCAGCGTATAGCGCAACTGCCTGCCGTGCAGCGTACCGAGGCATTGCTTCGTATTGGTGAAGATGGGCTTGCCAATAGCGAGTGGCTGCATGCGGTACAAACTGGCTCTCCACAGCAGGCACGCGCATTAGCCGATTATGCTGCCCAGCAGCAGTGGCATGCTCGCTTGGTGCAAACCACCATTGCAGCCGAGATGTGGGACGCCTTGGATTGGCGTTTTCCCCAGGCCTACCACGATAGCTTTCAGCACTGGGGCCGGCTCACCGGCGTTGATCCCTACCTACTGATGGCCATTACCCGCCGCGAAAGTGCTTATAATCCAAACGCCCTTTCGCCTGCAGGCGCGCGAGGCTTAATGCAACTAATGCCAGGCACTGCTAGCCAAGTCAGCCGCGAGCTGGGCATTAACGATCCAGGCCCCTACGGCGTGCTGGACCCAGAGCTAAATATCCGTTTGGGAAGCACCTACTTGCGTGACAAGCTGCAACGCTACCAGGGCAATCGCTTAGCAGCCGCTGCGGCTTATAACGCTGGCCCTGGTCGAGTTGACCAATGGCTAGGTGATGGCGTGGAGGCGTTTGACCTATTTGTGGAAAGCATCCCCTTCCGCGAAACCCGCGACTACGTACAGGCCGTCCTGAGCTATCGTGTGATTTTTGAAAGCCTTGCTAACGGTGGCAACAGCGAAGGCGTTTCGCTGCTGAGCGATAACGAACAGCAGGTACGCTACGACCGGGCGTTGCTCGCCCGTCGTTAGGCTAGCTACCCACTAGCCTTGGCGCCCGGTCTAAACCGGGCGCTGAGTGAGTGCAAGCCGGATACCAAAGATAACCAACACGGTTCCCGTAGCGGCGTTCAAGGTTTGCGCAAAACGCGCGTTGGCGAGCCACTTACCGGCACTCCCCACCATCATTACCACGCTGATCTGCCAAATATTGGCGATAATGAAATGCACGCCAGCCAGCCAAAGGGATTTCAGCAAAGCAGGATCGCCGGGGGCGATAAACTGAGGCAAAAACGCCATGTAGAAGACCACCGTTTTGGGGTTCAACACATTGGACAAAAAGCCCTCTTTGACTGGCTGCCAGCGAGAAACAGCAGGCGTATCTTTTAGTACGCCATTAACGGGCAGCGGCTGCCCTCGCCTCGCTGCCAATAAACTGGTGATCCCCAGCCAAATCAAGTATCCCGCCCCTACCAGCTTCAACATATGAAATGCCCAGGCCGATTGCAGCAGAATAAGCGAGATGCCTAACGCAGAGATAGTGGCATGGATAAACAGCCCACAGCAGATAGCTACACTGGTAGTCACACCATCGCGAATGCCTCCACGAGCCGTGTTACGGATGACTAGCAGCGTGTCGACGCCAGGGCTAATCGTAAGCAGCGTGATAGCCACCAGGAAGGAAATAAACTGCGCATCAACAAAATCCAACTGCATCATTTGTGCTTGCTCGCAAAGAAATAAAAAATCTTAGGTATGTGGCTGGACGACAGCCGCGTTTGCATCTAGAGTAATTGTAGCGGGTGGACAATTGAGTTGCCCGTTTGAATATTAAGCATGTTAAGGAAATAGAAAATGGCAACTGGCACAGTTAAGTGGTTCAACGATACTAAAGGCTTCGGCTTCATCTCTCCTGATGACGGCGGAGACGATCTGTTCGCCCACTTCTCCGAAATTCAAGCTGAAGGCTTCAAGACCCTGCAAGACGGTCAAAAAGTCAGCTTTGAAGTGACTCAGGGTAAAAAAGGCCTTCAGGCTTCCAACATCCGCCCAGCTTAATTGCTACCGGATGGACAAAGGCCCGCTAACGCGGGCCTTTTTTATGGCTGATTTTTAAGGCTCAGCTTAGCCACAACTGTTTATTCCTCACGATTACGGTTAGCTGCTTGGCTATCTGCACTGGTATCAAGCTCATCCATCTCACTAGCGCCTATATCACTATCACTCGCGTCTGACTCGATCGCTGGGCCAGTCTCGGCCTCTCGACTCTCCAATTCCTGAAACTGCTCTTCAAGACGCTGCTGCGCTTCTTCAAAGCGACGCTCTGTATCCTCGATCAAAGCCTCAACGTCGGTAGCTTCACGGTTATCTTCCAACGGCGTCCGCTCTGGCAAGCTGCTGTCTTCGTCCCAGCTAGACGAGAAATCTTCATTTTCCATCGGCTCTAACGTGGGCGCCTGCTGCTCTACCTCTTGAAACTGCTCTTCAAGGCGCTTTTCCGCTTCTTCAAAGCGGCGTTCAGTTTCGGCAATCATCTCATCGACATCCGAACGGGTTGCTTCCCCCGGCATTGCGCTTTCCTCATCAAGCACATCGTCAGGGTCGGCGGCAAGTGTATCTTCTTCGGCCTCTACCGTCGCAGCATCAGCAGAACTATCACCATTTTGGCTGTCCAGAGCTTCCGCTTGCTCAAGTTCTTCAGCGGCTTGCTGTGCCTCAATATCATCCTCTACTTCTTCGGGGCTAGACATTTCGGCCGCATTTTCAGCCGCTGCTGGGGACTCCTCTTCGCGCACTGTTTCATCATCCGTCACATCAGAATTATCATCTGGTGTTACGGTGGGATCTTCCTGGGAGTCACCGCAGGCACTCAGCAGTAGAGCCATTGCGGCAACTACAGGTATCCACACGCGATTTGCCATTAGATACTTCTCCTTTATAACGTTTAAAACTGAGTCAAATCAGTTAAGGCTGGTTGCTGGAAGAGAGCAAGGGGCACTCTTCTGGTAACAACACACGCAACGCTAGAGGTACTACTTCGGCACAGAAATGGTCATAACAGCGCGCCTCACCATCCAGCGTTAATGGCCAGGGCGGATCACCCGCCTGTGTCGTCAGCGTTAGTTGAGTCGTGGTGAAATAGCGCACAAATCGCCCCTCAGAGGGAAAGCTTTGCAGCTCGCTAATCAACTTGCTCAGCTCTGTCACCGAACTAAAGTCCTTGACCAGAAGCACATCCAGACGACCATCATCAAGCTTGGCCCGTGGCCCCAGTACCTGCCCTCCGCCTGATTGGCGGCCATTGCCTAGTGCTAGCAACAGTAGCGATGCACTCTCCTCTTTTTCATCCCAATGTAGCGTGCCGCGATAGCTGCGGTGTCGCCATGCTTTGAGCGCGCCCATCAATGAATACGCGCCGCCCCCCAATAGTCGCTTTAGGGTTTTCGGCGTTGATGAGGTAATTTCAGCGCCAAATCCCCCGGTCGTCATATTGATATAGTAGCTGGTTGCGGACTCACCACCCGCACCAGCCGTCACACGCACAACGTCAATGGGGTAGGCACTTAGCGCTCTTGCGGCGGCTAAAGCAGGGCCTGGCTCTAATGGCAAACCAACTGAGGTGGCAAAATCATTGGCACTGCCTAATGGCACGATACCTAATGCCGGCCGACGATCATGGGGCAAACGCATCAGCCCGTTCATGACTTCGCTAACCGTGCCATCGCCACCGCAGGCAATCACATGCGTAATACCCATGGTGTCAGATAGCTCAGCAATATCAGCAGCGTCGCCCCCTTCCCAGGTAGCTCGAACAGTAATTTGCATCCCTGCTTGGCGTTGTTCATTGACTGCTTCACGCAATGCCGGGTTACCGGCAGATTTACCATTAATAATAAGTAAATAGTGTTGCTGCGAATCTGTCACCGTTGTTGTTCCTTTCCTTGGTTAACTGCTTTTGCCCACTATGCCTCTACCTGTACCTAAGCCAATGCTTTCTCGACCACCTCATACACATTTGGAGACAGCGGCTGTTGCCTAATACGTTCTAGCTGAGACCGCATTAATACTTGGCGGGTTTCATCAAAACGCTGCCAGCGCGTTAGCGGCGTGATAAGCCGCGCGGCAATTTCTGGATTAAGCCGGTTGAGTTCAATCACCACATCGGCCAACAGCTGGTAGCCCTGACCATCTAAGCGGTGGAAATTGACTCGGTTCTGGGCAAACGCCCCAATGAGGGCACGCACTTTGTTGGGATTCTTAAGTGAAAAAGCGGGGTGTTGCATCAGGTACTTCACGCGCTCAAGCACATCTCCCTGCGGGCGTGAGACCTGAATGGTGAACCACTGATCCATCACTAAGGGGTCATGCGCCCATTTTTCGCCAAATGATTTCAATGCTGGCGAGGCCAAATCATCGCGATCGCTGTGCACCAGTAACGTCAGCGCTTGACGCACATCGGTCATATTATGGTCAGCGGAAAATTGCGCTTCACATAGCGCTAAACCTTGCTCATCTTCTATCGACATGAGATAGGAGAGCGCGACATTTTTCAGACTACGTTGGGCAATTTGCTCAGGCGTCGGGGCGTAAGGCTCCTCCGTCACATTGGCCTCATAGATCGCCACAAACTCTTCGCGTAGGGCTAACGCCAGCGATTGGCGCACAAATTCACGTGCCGCGTGTATGGCGTCGACATCCACAATAGGCTGCTGCTCCGCTATATACGCTTCTGAAGGAAGTGTCAGCATTTCAGCTAATACCGCCTTATCGCTGATTGGGCCGTTCAGAAGTGTTTTAAAGGCATCAACAACACGGCTGTCCATCACCTTCTCGACACTGTTACGGTGGGCAGCAATTAAGTCATCCAACGCCAACAGCGCCAAGCGCTGGCCAGCATCCCAGCGGTTGAAGCCATCGCTGTCGTGGGTCAACAAAAAGGCCAGATCTTCTCGTGAATAGGGGAAGTGCAACTTAACGGGCGCTGAAAATTCACGTAGTAAAGACGGCACCGGCGCTTCAGCGACATCAGTAAAGACAAATGTCTGCTCATCATCACGTAGGTGAATAACGGCATCTTTGCCTATTTTTTCGCCATTGAGGGTTAACGTTAAGTCTTGACCTGATTTTGTACCGACTAACCCCATACGTACGGGAATATGCAGCGGCAGTTTATCGGGCTGGCCTGGTGTCGCGGGCGTGCGCTGACGCAACGTTAAATGATATTCACCATGCACATAGTCATACTCGCCGTGAGCATCAATATCCGGCGTACCTGCCTGGGAGTACCAACGCATAAACTGGCTTAAATCCTCGCCGGAGGTTTCCGCCATGCAGCCTACAAAGTCTTCAATCGTCACCGCTTGGCCATCGAATCGCTCAAAGTAAAGGTCTGAGCCGCGACGGAAATTCTCCTCCCCCACTAAATTACGCAGCATGCGTACGACTTCTGCTCCCTTCTCATAAATCGTCAGGGTGTAGAAGTTGGTAATTTCAATAAAGTGGTCAGGGCGAATCGGATGCGCCGTAGGACCAGCATCTTCGGCAAACTGTGCCGTGCGGAAAAAGGAGACATCCTGGATGCGCTTAACCGGTGCTGAATTGGTATCCGCCGAGAAACACTGATCACGGAAGACCGTAAAGCCCTCTTTCAACGAAAGCTGGAACCAGTCGCGACAAGTGACACGATTGCCTGACCAGTTATGAAAGTATTCGTGGGCGACGATGCCTTCAACATTCTGAAAGGCGGCATCGGTAGCGGTATGGGGATGCGTCAGCACCGCGGCGGAGTTAAAGATATTAAGGCCTTTATTCTCCATCGCCCCCATATTGAAATCATTGACGGCCACGATCATAAATAGATCCAGGTCGTATTCACGGCCATACGCCTGCTCATCCCACACCATGGCGCGTTTCAACGAGGCCATAGCATGTTCGGTCTTATCCAGGTTCTCTTGCTCCACCCAAACTTGCAGCGTGACCTCGCGACCGCTCATGGTGGTGAAGTGGTCTTCTACGCTATGCAGGTTGCCTGCCACTAGAGCGAATAGGTAACAGGGCTTGGGGTGCGGATCTTCCCAGGTGACGAAATGACGACCACCTTCCAGCTCGCCGCGCTCTAACGGGTTACCGTTAGCCAGTAATACTGGTTCACGCTGCTGATCGCCGATCACCGTGACCTTGAAGGTCGCCATGACATCTGGGCGGTCGGGGTAAAAGGTAATACGTCGAAAACCCTCGGCTTCGCACTGAGTACAGTACATGCCGTTGGACTGATAAAGCCCTTCTAACGCCGTGTTCTCTTGCGGTGCGATCTCTACCTCACTCTCCAACACAAACCGCTCTGGAACATTGGCAATACTTAGGGTCTCTGCATCTACTTGATACGCGGATTCATTCAGCGGCGTTGCATCGATCGACAGGGAGATGAGCTTTAAATGTTCGCCGTTTAACACCAGCGGCGCATTCGCGTCAGCTTTCGCATGTCGCTCTATCAACAATCGCGCCTTCACACGGGTCGCGGCGGGGTCAAGATCAAACGTCAGCTCGGTATGAGTTACCCGGTAAGCGGGTGGCTGGTAGTCGCTTAAATAAACCGGCTGCGGATCAGACATAATGCGTGACTCCTGTATAAAACGAATATTTATATAGTTAATACCGGGTGACGGCGGCGAGTGGCGCTGCCCTGCTAGTTAGTCGCGGAAATTATCAAACTGGAGCGGCAAATCTGGTCCCTCTTCGCCCCGCAGCAACGCCATAACAGCTTGTAAATCGTCGCGCTTTTTACCCGTTACCCGCACCTTCTCACCCTGAATTTGTGCCTGTACTTTGAGCTTGCTGGCTTTGATGCGCTTAACCACATCTTTGGCTTCCGCCGCATCAAGCCCTTCCTTTAAAGCAACTTCCTGGCGGGCTTTTACACCGGAGAGCACCGGGTCTTGAACGTCCATACAGCGGGCATCAATGCCACGGGCGATAAGACGGGCTCGCAGCACATCAAGCATTTGCTTAAGCTGGAAATCAACTTCCGCCTCTAGCTGCACTTTATCGCCTTCCAAAGTGAAGCTGGCGTCGACGCCTTTAAAATCAAAACGCGATTGCACTTCGCGGTTGGCTTGATCAACGGCGTTAGCACCTTCGTGCTTATCGAACTCTGAGACAATATCAAATGAAGGCATGATGTAATTCCTGACAAGACATGACCACCTATTCTAGAGCAGCCAGCCCCCTAGGGGCCAATTCTGTTGTTTATCTCTTGTCCTTTTCGGTTTTGAAGCATGTTTTATTGAACCAAAACCTGATTATCACCCACCTAAATCTATACAAAAGTTATCCATCAAGCTCTTCAAAAAGATGTTCAACCCCTGTTAGATGACTTAGGCTAGCGCGATAGCCTTCTTGCTATCTTAAAAACGTTACCCCCAGGAGACATCATGAGTGACCGCGAGACCCGCCATAAAGCCTCCATGCAGAAGTTGAAAGCACGCGTAGATGAGAAGGTCGCCAGTGCCGACGAACAGCGCGGCCTAATCATTGTTAATACCGGTAACGGAAAAGGCAAAACCACCGCAGCCTGGGGGACGGTCACCCGTGCCTTGGGTTATGGCTATAAAGTTGGCGTGGTGCAGTTTATTAAAGGTCTCTGGGAGTGCGGCGAACGTAAACGATTGGAGGAAGACACCAATCTTGAGGTAGCGATAATGGCCACCGGCTTTACCTGGGATACCCAGAATCGCCAAGCGGACACAGAGGCGTGCCACGCGGTATGGAAAGACGCCGAGCGTATGCTAGCGGACCCAGAGATCTATCTGGTGGTGCTTGATGAAATTACCTATATGCTCAAGTTTGGTTACTTGGACATTGAAACCGTTAAACAAGCGCTGGAGAAACGCCCGACGGAACAGACGGTGATTATTACGGGAAGAAATGCCCATCGCGAGCTAGTCGCCATGGCCGATACGGTGACTGAAATGCAGGAAGTTCGTCATGCCTTCAATAACGGCTTACAAGCGCGCCGCGGTATCGACTTTTAAAAATAAGCTTACACATACAGAAAAGGGGCAACTCAGTTGCCCCTTTTGCTCATCTGCTTCTCAATAGCCAACTTGAACCGTTATTAACTATCGAACGGGTTACGCAGCACGATGGTTTCCATACGGTCTGGACCAGTAGAAATGATATCAATACTTGTACCCACCTGCTCTTCAAGGAAGCTGATGTAGGCGCGGGCATTGGCAGGCAAATCTTCGACCTGTTTAGCGCCCAACGTGGACTCTTTCCAGCCAGGTAAATCCTGGTAAAGCGGTTCGACGGCTTCGTAGCCTTCCGAATCCACAGGGTTATCCAATACGTCGCCATCTTTACTGCGATAGCCAACGCAGACGCGGATATTTTCCAACCCATCCAGTACATCCAGCTTGGTCAGGCAGATGCCAGAGACCGAGTTGATCTGCACCGCGTGACGCAGGGCCACGGCGTCAAACCAACCGCAGCGGCGTGCACGGCCAGTCGTGGCACCAAACTCATGACCACGCTCGGCAAGGTGGCGGCCATCAACGTCAAATAGCTCAGTGGGGAATGGGCCTGAGCCAACGCGAGTGGTATATGCCTTAGTAATGCCCAGCACGTAATCCAAATAAAGCGGGCCGACGCCAGAGCCTGTGGCCGTGCCACCTGCAGTGGTGTTTGAGCTGGTTACGTACGGGTAGGTACCGTGGTCGATATCCAGCAGCGAGCCTTGAGCACCTTCAAACAGGATATTCTCACCAGCTTTACGGAGGTCGTGCACCATGCTGACGGTGTCGCAGACCATTGGGCGCAGCTCTTCAGCCATCTGCATTGCAGTATCCAGCACTTCCTGGAAGTCGACCGCCGGTTCGCCGTGGTAATTCACCAACACGAAGTTGTGGTAGTCGAGCACTTCGCCCAGCTTGGAAGCAAAGCGCTCGCGATGAAGCATATCGCCTAAGCGCAGGCCACGGCGGGCCACTTTATCTTCGTAAGCGGGACCAATGCCACGGCCGGTGGTGCCAATTTTAGCGATGCCCCGGGCCTTTTCACGGGCCTGATCCAGGCGCACATGGTAAGGCAGGATCAGCGGACAAGCGGGTGAAAGACGCAGGCGCTCACGTACCGGTACGCCTTTGGCTTCCAGCTCACGGATCTCTTTGATCAGCGCTTCAGGTGAAAGCACCACGCCATTACCAATCACGCAGGTTTTGCCTGGACGCAAAACGCCGGAAGGAATCAGGTGAAGAACGGTTTTTTCACCGTCGATGACCAGCGTATGGCCAGCATTGTGACCACCTTGGAAACGCACCACGGCGGATGCTGATTCAGTCAACAGGTCAACAATCTTACCTTTGCCCTCGTCACCCCATTGGGTGCCCAGCACTACGACATTCTTACCCATTATGATGCACTCGTCTCTTGTGTCAGGGCCGTTGGCTGCCAACGACCATTGATAAGCTCAAGACGGCGGTCACATTCATGCTCCGCCGGCCCAGTACGCTGCCCAGGCAGCGCTTGAATCACGCGTTCCCCTTGCTCACGCAGTGCAACAATGGCAGCGTTGAGCGACTCATCCTGCTGGGCGGGTGCCCAAATACTACCGCGACTCGGGGCAGCCAGAGCCAACGACGCCAGCTGCTTAAGATCCATCGAGAAACCGGTAGCGGGGCGAGCGCGACCAAAGGCTCGCCCTGTGTCGTCATAACGCCCGCCTTTAGCAAGCGCATGCCCATAGCCCGGCACGTAGGCGGCAAACATCATACCGGTATGGTACTGATAGCCACGCAACTCAGCCAAGTCAAAGTAGAGCGACACATCAAAGCGCGCCAATACGCCTTGATAGAGCGCATCCAACTGATCCAATGCCGCCGTGACCGAGGCAGGAGCGCCAGCAAAACGCTCGCGCGCTTGGCTTAAAATATCCGCTCCGCCATGCAGCTCACCAAGCGCCAGCAACATATCCGCTAATGCCGGGTCACTAACACTAGCGTCTACAAGCTGTGCTAATTGCGTAGGCGATTTTAGCGCCAGCGCTTCGAATAGCGCGCTCTCTTGCTCATCACTGAGCGCAGCTGCTTCAACTAGGCTACGGTAAATACCGATGTGCCCAAGCGCTAAGTGGATCTCCTGAGCGCCGGCCGCTTTCATACTCGCCAGCGCCAAGTGAATAATTTCACTGTCAGCCTCAAGCCCAGCATGGCCAAACAGTTCAGCGCCTACCTGCACGGGACTGCGCCCGCCTTGGTGCTGATCCGCCTTTGCACGCAATACGTTGGTGCAATAACAAAGGCGCACTGGCCCCTGTCGCTTAAGCGAATGGGCGTCCATACGCGCTACTTGCGGCGTTACGTCAGCCGAGGCGCCCATCATGCGGCCGGTGAGCTGGTCGGTCAGCTTAAAGGTCTGCAGATCGAGATCTGTCCCCGTACCTGTTAACAAGGAGTCCAAAAACTCCACCGGCGGCGGCATTACTTGGTCATAGCCCCAGCAATGGTAAAGATCGAGCAGCGCGCGGCGCAGCTCTTCCATGCGGCTTGCCTGAGGCGGCAGCACCTCATCCATGCCGTCGGGCAGTAGCCAGCGGTCAGCGATGGTCATGTGAACAATCCTGCAAGACGATGAAGGCCCAACAAACTCAAGCAGTAACGAAGCAATATGATTGCCGACGCCAGCGTTAAATGAGGGCCACAAAAAAACCGGGCGACGCCCGGTTGATAAATTCTATCACGTTTATTGGCCGGATAAACCCCGCCAGGCCCTAGGAATGACGTGACGAGGTGCACCGGCCAAAAGCGACTTACTCGCTGTCGCTTTCGCGACCTTCCGGCTCTGGGTTACGCAAATAGCGGAAGAAATCGCTATTCGGCTCCAGCACCATTAGATTGCCATCATCAGCAAAGCTTTCGCGATAAGCTTCTAGACTACGCCAGAAGGAGAAGAACTCCTCGTTCTGACCATACGCTTCAGAGAAGATCGCAGCAGCCTGGGCATCACCTTCACCACGCAGTGTTTCTGAGCGCTCATTGGCTTGAGCAAGCAACACCTGACGGCGACGATCTGCGTTGGCCCGAATACGCTCAGCCTCTTCCTGACCTTGAGCACGCCATTCGCGAGCTTCACGCTCACGCTCGGAGCGCATACGCTCAAACACCGCTGCCGAGACGTCTTCGGGCAAGTCGATTCGCTTAATACGAATATCGCGGATAGCTACACCTAGCTCTTCACGCATTAGCTCATCGAGCTCTGCGGTAGGGCCGGTCATCAGGTCATCACGTCGTTCAGCGATGATTTCCTGAAGATTCAAACGGCCAAACTCGTTACGCAGGCTTTCATCCACACGCGGCTGAATCAGTCGAATAGCCATTAGCTCATCGCCTGCCGTCGCTTCGTAGTAGCGTGTTGGATTAACCACCTGCCACTTAACGTAGGAATCGACGATAACTGCCTTCTGCTCAAGCGTCAGATAGCGACTAGTGTCTGTATCCAGCGTCAGCAAACGCGTATCAAACTTACGAATCGTTTGCGCGATCGGCACTTTTGCGTGCAAACCAGGCTGAATATTCTCTTCGATGACTTCACCAAAACGCAACTTAACGGCACGTTCAGTTTCGTCTACCACGTACAGAGTGTTGCTCGCCAGCCACGCAACGGCAGCCAGACCACCAACAATCAGCAGGGATCGATTATTAATCATTTACCGGCCCTCCCTGCGGATGGAGTTACTACTATTGGTATTCGTTGATGAGCTACTCTGGGTACTGCGTAGCCGCTCAAGCACATCGGCGTCCAACTGCTCATTACTGCTATTCTCGCTATTGCCAGACGATGAATCGTTGCGATTGCCACCAGTACCGCCGCGCATTTGATCCAGCGGGAGATACATTAATGGGGCGTTTTCGCTCACATCCAGCAGCACTTTCGGCGAATTACTGAACACTTCTTCCATTGTGTCTAGATACATACGCTCGCGCATGATATCCGGCGCATTACCGTACTCCGAGAGTAGCGAGTTAAAGCGGTTGGCTTGACCCTGCGCTTCAGCTACCACCGACTCACGATACCCTTGGCCCTGCTCAACTATACGCTGCGCCTGGCCCTGAGCTGCAGGAATGATCGCATTAGCGTACGCCATCCCTTCGTTGATCGTACGCTGACGATCTTCACGGGCACGGATAACGTCATCAAAGGCATCAATTACCGGTGCAGGAGCAGACGTCGACTCAATGTTGATGGTTTGTAAACGAATACCAGCACCATAGTTATCGAGATAGGACTGCAGACGGCTAGAGACAGAGCTGCCCAGAATCTCACGACCCGAGGTCAGAATATCGATCATATCAGTACCGCCAACCACGTGACGCAGTGCCGAATCCAACGCATTCTCAATAGAGATAGCGGGATCACGTACGTTTAAAACGAAATCACGAGGATTAGCGACTTGGTACTGTGCTGAAATTTCCACTTCAACGATGTTTTCATCGCGGGTCAGCATGGACTGCGTTTGAGTCAATGACCGCACGCGCGTCACATTCACCATCCGCACATCATCAATCAAAGGCGGATTCCACTGCAGGCCAGGTTCTACAATGCCCTGGAATTCGCCAAAACGAAGCACAACACCACGCTCGGATTGGTCGACTAAGTAAAAGCCCATCGCGGCCCAAATCGCCAGCGCAACAATAATCAGTAAGCCAGGCAAAGCGAAAGGGTTACGGCTTTTACCGCCACCGCCACCACCATCGCTTTTTTTGCTGCCCCCTTTTTTACCGCCACCCAGCATACTGTTGAGCTTATCCTGAAATTTTTTCAGCGCTTCATCCAGATCAGGAGGACCTTGGTTACCGCCTCCTTTATTGCCGTTGTTGCCACCATTATTACTACCACGGTTTCCATCGTTATCATTTCCACCGCGTCGGCCGCCACTACTCCAAGGGTCGTGCTGGTTGCCACCACCAGGCTCATTCCAGGCCATACTTCGTCTCCACTAAGGTATTCGCTAACGCAAATGCCAGCGTTTTAAACGATAGCATTGCGTTTTGATATTATTGCTCTATAAACCTTGTACCATTTTTATACAAAGCAGAATACAAGCAGTGCTTTAAGATTCGTAATGAGTAGCCTACCACTCATCGGATTCTTGTAACGCTACCGGTAAATAAGTATTGGCACGCTCGCCTAACTGAGCCATCAACTGATTAAAATCGCGCCGCGGCAAACGCACATCTAGCACCGAATGCCCCTGCTCATCAAAAGCTTCCTCACGAACTGCATTTAGTTCGTGAAGACCAGCACGCAGCTTACCTTGCTCAGGGTTAAGTGTCAGCGAGAAGCCAATCACATCGTTTGCTAAGCGTTCGGTCAGTGCTTCATGAAGTAATTCAAGCCCCTGGCCCTGCTGCGCTGAGAGCCAAACCACCTCTGGCACACCATGACCATCACGTTCAATACGCGGCGCGCTGTCGAGCTTATCGATTTTATTCATGACTTTGAGCACTGGCACATCATCTGCACCAATCTCTTTTAGCACTAGCTCCACCTGCTCCACATTTAACTCGCGGTCAGGGTCTGCTGCATCAATCACGTGTACCAGCAACGACGCTTCTGAAGCTTCTTGAAGCGTCGCTTGAAACGCCTCGACCAGCTTGTGCGGTAAATGACGGATAAACCCGACGGTGTCAGCCATTACCACAGGTCCGACGTCTTCAATTTCAAGCCGACGCAACGTTGGGTCTAGTGTGGCAAACAGCTGATCAGCGGCGTAAACATCAGAGTTAGTTAACGCGTTGAACAACGTCGATTTACCCGCGTTGGTATAGCCCACCAGCGATACACTGTGGATTTCAGCACGAGCACGGGCGCGACGATTCTGATCGCGCTGGCTACGCACTTTATCAAGCCGCTTGTGAATCGATTTAATCCGTCCACGCAGCAGGCGTCGGTCAGTTTCAAGCTGAGTTTCACCTGGGCCGCGCAGGCCAATCCCGCCTTTTTGGCGCTCAAGGTGTGTCCACCCGCGTACTAGGCGAGTCGACATATATTCAAGCTGTGCAAGCTCTACTTGCAGCTTACCTTCATGCGTTCTTGCCCGCTGCGCAAAAATATCGAGAATAAGACCGGTACGGTCAAGCACTCGGCACTTGAGCTCTTGCTCAACATTGCGCTCTTGAGAGGGACTTAAGCTGTGATTGAAGATCACCAATTCTGCCGCGTGAGCCGCGAGCATTGCCCGCAACTCTTCCAGCTTTCCTGACCCAATAAATGTGCGTGAGTCAGGCCGGTGGCGGCTGGCAGTGAGTAGAGTCGCAGGCTCTGCACCCGCAGAGCGTACGAGCTCTAGAAACTCACCCGGGTCTTCACGTTTTTGCTCATCATAGAAATCGACATGAACAAGAACTGCCGTTTCACCGGCGTCTGGGCGTTCGAAAAACAATCAATACCTCGTGGAATCTCTTGCTTATCCAGCGGTGTTAAATCTCGGCGTCTTGCTCTGCCGGGTCTTGCGCAGGCAAGCGTACGTTACGAGACGGAACAACCGTAGAAATAGCGTGTTTATAAACCATCTGACTGACGGTGTTGCGCAACAAGATAACAAACTGGTCAAACGATTCGATCTGGCCCTGAAGCTTAATGCCATTGACCAAAAAGATGGAGACCGGAATGCGCTCTTTGCGCAGAATGTTCAAGTACGGGTCTTGAAGGGACTGCCCTTTGGACATGTTGCTCTCCCTAAAACTGTCGTTGGGGGTTAATTATCAAATGGCGTGCCCTACTAGTGCTACGCCGCAATCTTTTTGCCCGAAAGGCCTAATGTTGTCGAAAAAGCCAAGTGGCCATTCGAAAACATACGCTTACTAAATCACTATCTTGAAGAACTATCTTACGCTAAGCACCGCTTTCACGCACGAGTTTCAATACCTTATCAAGCGCGTCAGGGCGCTGCGAATCTACCCATTCAAGCGATGGCCAGCTTCTTAACCACGTTAGCTGACGCTTTGCGAGTTGGCGAGTCGCGATTATGCCCCGCTCAACAAGCGTGGCGTAATCATATTCACCTTCCAGGTACTCCCACACTTGACGATAACCAACACTCTTCATCGCCGGTAGGCCTAAATGCAAGTCATTACGCTTTTTGAGGGCAGTAACTTCATTTATCAAGCCCTCATCCATCATTAGTTCAAAGCGCTTAGCGATACGTTGATGCAAAAGGGCACGATCACTAGGCGCCAACGCTATCGACAACACGCGCCATGGAAAGGTTTCAGGCTGTTGCTCCGCCCATAACTCACTCATTGGCCGCCCGCTGGCATAATACACTTCTAGCGCACGTATTAAGCGTTGAGGATCATTGGGATGGATACGTTGAGCGGAAACCGCATCCACTTCAGCCAATCGTTTATGCAGAGACTCCAGCCCCTCATATTGCCATTGCGTTTCAAGCTGTTGGCGAATGACCGGGTCAGCCGAAGGTAAATTGGCCACACCTTCTATCAGCCGCTTGTAATAAAGCATGGTACCGCCGACCAACAGAGGAACCCGGCCTGCCGCGCTGATTTGTCGCATCAGTTTTATCGCATCTTCACGGAAGTCAGCCGCTGAATAAGGCTCAGCAGGGTCGCGGATATCAATCAAGTGATGGGGTGCACGGGCAAGTTCAGCGGTACTAGGTTTGGCGCTGCCAATATCCATACCGCGATACACCATCGCTGAATCAACGCTGATCAGCTCATGCCCTAAGCGCTCATGCAACGCCATCGCGGTATCGGTTTTCCCGGCCGCTGTCGGGCCCATCAAAAAAATTGCCCAAGGGCGCGTATCAGCCATGCGCGGGTAGTGCTCCAATATTTAACAGAAATTAAATTTTCGATCGTGCTGCTATTGGCCTCTTAAGAACAGCCGATCAAGCGCTTTTAGTCCCATCTGCGTCCAGGTGGGTCGGCCGTGATTGCACTGATCACTGCGCTCCGTGCGCTCCATGTCGCGCAGCAGCGCATTCATTTCATCAATGGTGAGCCGCCGATTGGCGCGCACGCTACCGTGGCAAGCCATGGTGGAGAGCAATTCATGAAGCCGCGCCTCGACTTGATGGGTCCGCCCGTAACGCGCCAGCTCCTCCAACATCTGGCGTACCAGGGCTTCTGGATCCGCCTGGGAGAGCAACGCTGGCAACTGGCGCACCAGCAGCGTTTCCGGTCCGGCAACATCCAGCTCAATGCCCAACTTGGCGATAGCCTCTTGCTCGCTCTCAGCCGTCGCCACTTCTGCCCGACTAGCGGCGATAGAAACCGGCACTAGCAGCGGCTGGGCATCTACTCCTTTAGCAGCCGCTAGCTGTGTTTTCATACGCTCATAGACAATTCGTTCATGGGCGGCATGCATATCCACCACCACCAAACCCTGAGCGTTCTGGGCCAGAATATAAATACCGTGCAGTTGCCCCAGCGCAAACCCAAGCGGCGGTGCCACCGTGGGGTCGTTATCAGGCATCGCCAGAGGCGCTTCACGCACTTCGTTTTCGCCTTCACTCGCCACGTCAACCTGCGGCGTTAACAGCGTCTCTTCATGGTTGGGGTGAAGCGCCTGATAGCCTTGCATAAAGCGGCGCACACGCTCAGCACCAGGGTGGCGATCCGAAGAGTGAGTCAGCGCAATGCCCTGCTGCTGCCAGCGAGGTTGCTCGGCGTTTTCACCTGCCCCCGCACCTACCTGGGGCGGCTGCCCACGCTCTTGCTGCTGAGAAGCAACGACACCATTCGCCTCTTCGTCGCTATTTTCGTCACCGCTTTCTGCAGGCTTAGAGGACGCCAAGCAGTGATGCAGGCTGGAGTACAGAAAATCGTGCACCATACGGCCATCACGAAAACGGACTTCATGCTTGGTAGGGTGAACATTGACGTCCACTACATCCGGATCAAGCTCCAGGTAGAGCACAAACACCGGATGCCGACCGTTAAACAGCACATCGCGATACGCCTGACGCACCGCATGGGCCACCAAACGGTCACGCACCACACGGCCATTAACGAAAAAGTATTGCTGATCAGCCTGAGAGCGGGAGTGAGTCGGCAGCCCCACCCAACCACTTAGTCGCAAACCACCCGCTTCGCGTTCGATATAGCGGGCGTGCTCGATAAAGTTTTTACCTAGCAGCGAGGCAATTCGCCGCTCGCGAGCTGCCGCCGAGTGCCCAGGAGGAAGTTGATGAATCACTTTCTGGTTGTGGCGCAATACCCAGGCGATGTCGTAGCGCGATAGTGCCTGACGGCGAAAGGCCTCTTCAACATGCGCAAATTCGGTCTTTTCGGTACGCAGAAACTTGCGCCGTGCGGGAGTGTTAAAAAACAGATCGCGCACGCCAACGCTAGTCCCGCGGGGGTGCGGCGCAGGCGTCACTCGTGCCTCCATTCCTCGCCCTTCCGCGACCACCCGCCAGCCATGACGAGGATCTTCCTCAGCGTTGGAGATCAGCTCAAGCCGGGAAACAGAGCTAATTGAGGCCAGCGCCTCCCCCCTAAAACCTAACGAGCTAACGCCTTCCAGGTCTTCGAGGCTACCAATCTTACTGGTGGCATGACGTGCCAAAGCGAGCGGTAAATCCTCTTCGCCAATACCAATGCCATCATCACGCACCTTAATAAGCCGCGTTCCGCCCTGCTCAATTTCTACTTCAATGCGCTGGCTACCCGCATCAATGGCGTTTTCAATCAGCTCTTTTGTCACCGACGAGGGGCGCTCAACCACCTCGCCAGCGGCAATCTGGTTGGCCAACCGTGGGTCGAGCACATGAATTCGCGGCGCAGTTGCGGTCATCTCAGTCAACACGACACCTCAAGAACGATTTCTCATGAACGGGGAATTTGTAACACTTGGCCAACCCGTATCACATCACCATTAATATCATTGGCCTGCTTCAATTGATTCACCGGTACACCGTGACGTACAGCAATCGCCGACAGGGTATCGCCCGACTGGATACGGTATTCATTACCCGCAGGACTACGTTGATTATCGCGCTGCCAGGCAAGCAAACTGGCAGGCGGTGGGTAACGCTGGAAGTGATCGCGCAAGCCACTGAAAATAGCCTGGGCGAGCCCTCCCTGATGAACCGGATCGCGCAGGCGACGCTCTTCGTCAGGGTTGGATATAAAGCCCACCTCAATCAATAGCGAAGGAATATCAGGAGACTTCAGCACCATAAACCCGGCCTGTTCAACTCGTGATTTATGCAACCGATTCACCCGTCCTAATTGTTCCAGCACTTGCCCGCCGATAGAGAGCGAATCATTCAACGTCGCGGTCATGGTGAGATCTAAAAGTACGCCACGCAGCACCTGGTCTTTGTCTCGCAGCGACAAGCTACCATCGACGCCGCCGATCAGGTCAGAACGGTTTTCACTATCCGCCAGCCACTGGGCTGTTTCCGAGGTAGCACCACGTTGAGAGAGCGCATAAACCGAGCTGCCTTGAGGGCGAGGACTGGTAAAGGCGTCGGCGTGTACCGAGACAAAAAAGTCGGCTTTTTGCTCACGAGCCAAGGCGGTACGTTGACGAAGCCCCAGATAATAGTCGCCATCACGAACCAGCACGGCTTTAAAACCTTCGGTGCCGTTCACCTCCGAGGCTAAACGGCGGGCGATTTCCAGCACTACATCTTTTTCACGCGTGCCTGAAGGGCCAATGGCGCCTGGGTCTTCCCCGCCGTGCCCAGCATCAACCGCAATAATAATATCTCTACGCGGATGCGGCTTGGCTTCCTGCACGGCCGTCGGCGCTTCATTACGGGGTGGCTCTACACTGCCGGGCAGTTGAGCTTGAGTCGAGGCACGCTGCGCCTGAATCTCCTGCTCACGAATCATCGCCTCGATAGGGTCAATGGGATTCTCAACGGCACTTTCACCCGGATACTCGAGATCAACCACCAGCCGATGCCCATACTGATCATTAGGCGTCAGGGTAAAATGGCGCGGCTCTATAGCTCGATTAAGCTCAAGCACTACGCGTAAACCGCCGCCCTCCCGCTTACCTGTTCGCACTGAGGTAATGGCACTGTCATGCAGCGGCAACGTGCTAGGGTCGGTATCCATTTGCGTATCGTCTAAATCGATCACTAAACGCGCGGGATTTTGTAACGAAAACACATTGGCACTGGTGGCCGCAGACAGATCAAACACCAGACGCGCGTGATCAGGCGCCGCCCATAAGCGCATGCTTTCGACGCTGGACGCTTGAACGTTGATCGCCGTGAGAGCAAAGAAACTAACGGCCAATAGACGATACACACGAGCTGCAGCGGCCTTCATTTCCATTGAATCACACCATTCTCCAACTGATCGTCGCTTAACTTACTTGTTGCACTGGCCTGGCTTACTTCATGGGCTTGGCGCTCTAGCAATGACAGGATACGCGCGCCCAAATCACTGCAAGCCGTTAAAGTGATCAAACGGCCTTGTTCAGCCACTGCCAAAGCAAGGCGCAGGTCAGGTGTGGGTAACCACCCTTCTCCCCGGCTCGGCCACTCAATAATACACACTGCCTCGTCGGCCAATACATCGCGACCACCGATAAACTCAAGCTCCTCAGGGTCGGATAAGCGATACAGATCTAAATGATACACTCGCTGAGAGCCCAGCTCGTAGGGCTCTATCAGCGTATAGGTGGGGCTTTTCACCGCCCCTTGATGGCCGTACGCCCGTAGAATACCCCGTGTTAACGTGGTTTTACCGGCGCCTAACTCACCTTCCAGGTAGATCAACCCACGACCTTGTAATACCTGCCCTAGCGCTTCGCCAAACGCGACCTGAGCCTCTTCGTTGTCTAATTGCACCTGCATGTGGGCTGCCTTCACGGATTAATCAATTTTCGCGCATAGGATGCCAGATCGCTCGCCAGCAGGCCACGCTCGCCTTCTTGTTGTGCTGCTCGATCAGCCGCTAACGCGTGCACCATCGTGGCTAGCCAGGCACTGAACTCCACATCTCCGCGCTGCGCCATCAATGCACCTAGCATGCCACTGAGCACATCGCCCATGCCACCGCTAGCCATGCCTGGGTTTCCGTAGGGGCACACCACTAAACCAGTGGGGCCAGCAATCAAACTACCAGCGCCTTTCAACACCACCACGCCGCCACGTGCCCGCTGCAGGGCCTGGGCAGCGGCGGGTCGGTCGGCCTGAACCTCCGCCACGGAACAGCCCAATAGCCGTGCCGCTTCACCGGGATGCGGGGTTAATATCCAATTATCGCGTCGAATATCTGGCCACTGGCGTGCTAAAAGATTCAGCCCATCAGCATCTACTACCAACGGCGCGTCTGACTTAAGCGCACTCTGTAATACAGCCTGCCCCCAGGCCGCCTGACCAAGCCCCGGCCCTACCACGACAACGTCGGCCATCGCAGTTAGCTCAGCCGCTTCGGCGCCACCGCGCACGCTGTGGGCCATTACTTCCGGGCAGCGTACCAAACTAGCGGTGATATGCTCAGGGGCCGTCGCCAAGCTCACCTTACCCGCCCCCATCCGCGCAGCGGCCTGGCTGGCCAGTAGCGCCGCGCCGCCAAAGCCGGGAGCGCCGCCCATCACCAGCATATGTCCCATATCCCCTTTATGGCTCGTGCGCAGCCGGGGAGCAAAGGCATCCGCTAAGAGCGAATCATCCAGCCGCCAAGCGGTGGCTGGAATATCAAAATATGCCTGGGCTTTAACACCCAGCGGGCGAAAATCGATCTCACCGGTATAAGCGGGTGCATCACCAGTATACAAACCGATCTTATCGCCGATAAAAGTCACCGTGCAGGCAGCCTTAACGGCAACTCCTGTCGCTGCACCGGTATCAGCAACCAATCCCGAGGGAATATCAATTGCCAGTACCGGCCTCTGAGCAGCATTGATCATTTCGATGGCAAGCCGAAACCGGCCCTCTACCTCACCCGTCAAACCGGTGCCTAACAAGGCATCAATAATGACTTCCCCCGTCAATACAGTGCTGGGTTCCCACTCTTCGCAACCTACGCCCGCGGAGGTTGCCAATTGTGCAGCGCGGGCTGCGTCTCCGCTTAGCTCATCAAGAGGCTTCAGCGTCACTCGCTGCACTTTGAGGCCAGACTGCATGGCCAGCGCTGCCAGCACATGACCGTCACCCCCGTTATTACCACTTCCACACATTACGGTTAAGCTGCGCACCTGAGGCCAGCGTGAACGAAAGCTGTGCCAAGCGCTTGAGGCGGCACGCTGCATCAATGCAAAACCATCGATACCACCGGCAATGGTGCGCCGGTCGAGCTCGCGCACCTGGGCGGCTTTATATAGAGGGCGTAGCATGGAAGTATTCGGGATCGTCACGATCTCTCCTTTCACATGTTTTGATGGCTGCTGATGCGTTAGCATAGCGCGCTTAATGCCTTGCTGTTGATTGACTATGTCTAATTCCACTGCCTTTGCACGTTCTGATAGTGCAATGACTGACCAGAAACTTGCTCGCCTTGCCGACCTGATTAAAACCTGGGGGCGAGAGCTGGGCTTTCAGCAAGTCGGCATTACTGACACTGAATTGTCGGCCCATGAAAGCCATCTCGACGCGTGGCTGGAAAATGACTACCACGGCGAGATGGGCTTTATGGCCAAGCATGGCAGCAAGCGCACTCGCCCCGCAGAGCTTGAACCCGGCACTCAGCGCATTATCAGCGTACGCATGGATTATCTGCCCGCTGAAGTGGAAAGCACCAAGGTACTGGGCCAGCCCAACCGCGCCTATGTATCGCGTTACGCCCTAGGGCGCGATTATCACAAGCTAATGCGTAAACGGTTAGCCCAATTAGCAAAAAAGATTGAGCAAGAAGTAGGCGAATTTGGTTACCGCGCTTTTGTCGACTCAGCACCGGTAATGGAGCGCGCACTGGCCCAAAAAGCCGGGCTTGGCTGGTTCGGCAAAAATGCCATGCTGCTTAACCCCAAAGCGGGCTCGCTGTTTTTCCTGGGCGAACTCTATACGGATCTTCCCCTACCTATCGATGCGCCATTTGAGCAAGAGCACTGCGGCAGCTGCAGCGCGTGCCGCACCGCCTGTCCCACCGGCGCTATTGTTGACGATAAGGTGGTCGACTCACGCAAGTGCATTTCGTATCTCACTATCGAACTACACGGCGCCATACCGGTTGAGTTTCGCCGCGCCATGGGCAACCGTATTTACGGCTGCGACGATTGCCAACTGGTATGCCCTTTTACCCGCTTTACCCGCATGACCCAGGAAGATGACTTTGCGCCGCGCCATGATTTAGATCGCGCTACGCTAATCAGCCTGTTAGCTTGGGGCGAGGCGGAGTTCCTGGATAAAACCGCTGGCAGCCCTATTCGGCGCATTGGCTACGAGCGCTGGCTGCGCAATATCGCCATAGGCCTAGGAAACGCCCCTTGGAGCGAGGCCGCGGAAGCCGCGCTATGGGCGCGCCGAGCCTACCCAAGCGAACTGGTGCGTGAACACGTCGCCTGGGCGCTTGAGGAACAACGCCTCAAGCGCGGCAGGCGTATTGCCACTGATATGTCTTAACCGCTTTACTCTTCTTCGTCGCTGCGCTGTTCAACGCGCAAAAACGTATTACGGTAGTGAGCCAGCTCAGCAATCGACTCTTTAATATCATCCATCGCCAGGTGCACATTCTGTTTGCTGAAGCCCGCCAAGGCGCCTGGATTCCAGCGTTTGGCCACTTCTTTTATGGTAGACACATCAAGATTGCGGTAGTGGAAAAAGTTGAGCAGCGCAGGCATTTCACGCTCAAGAAAACGCCGGTCCTGATGGATACTGTTGCCACACATGGGTGACGATCCGGCCACTGCGTACTGCTGCAGAAATGCCAGGGTTTGCTGCTCGGCTTCGGCTGTTTCCATTTGGCTTGCTTTCACCCGGGCGACTAATCCCGACTCGCCGTGGGTTTTCTGGTTCCAATCGTCCATCTGCGCCAGCAGGCTATCGGGCTGCTTCACCGCAATGACCGGCCCTTCCGCGACCACATTCAAATCGGCATCAGTAATGAGTGTGGCTACTTCAATGATGCGCTCTTTATTTGGATCTAAACCGGTCATCTCTAGATCAATCCATATCAGCAGATCATTGCGTGGCGCCGCTGAATCCGTTGTTTCGTTGCTCATTACCGTTATCCCTTTGCCTAAATGGTCATTAATATCGTGCCAGTGTGCCTTAAATGACAACATCAAGCAGCCCATATAGAACCGCCTGGCTGTTTGATGGCATCTTTGATAAGTACAATGCCATCGTTGATAGGTACAATGACGTTTATTGTAGCGATCATCAGGTGGTCATGAGCAAACGTAAATTAAGTCGTCAGCAGCAGTGGCGAGTCGAGAAAGTCCAGGCGGAACGTGCCCAGCGTGCGGAAAAGCGTGATGTGCAAGATGCTGAAAAACTCGCCGCTGGCGAATACGGTGCTGAACAGCCGGGCCGCGTCGTTGCTCACTTTGGTCGTACCCTAGAGGTACGCAATAGCGATAATGAACCGGTGCGCTGTCATTTACGCGCCAACCTGGATGGTTTGGTCACCGGCGACCGCGTGATATGGCGTGCCGGGCAGGAAGGCTCTGGCGTGGTAGTGGCTCGGGAAGAGCGCGACAGCGTGTTAAAGCGCCCGGATGCTCGCGGCCTGCTCAAACCGGTGGCCGCCAACATTGATCAGCTGTTGATCGTGTTTGCGGTAGAGCCTGCACCTCACGCCAACCTTATTGACCGCTATTTGGTCGCCGCCGAAGCTACCGGCATTGCGCCAGTACTGGTGCTCAATAAAACCGACTTGCTACCAGAAGATGGCGGCGAACTCGGTAAACTGCTTGAACGCTATCGCGATTTAGGCTACCCCGTCGTGCGCACCACCACTGCTACAGACACCGGGCTGGATGAGCTGCGCAGTCAGCTTGAAGGGCGCACCTCCGTATTCGTGGGTCAAAGCGGCGTGGGCAAATCCTCGCTAATCGACCTGTTGCTACCGGATGAAAACCTGCGTATTGGCGCGCTCTCGGAAGACTCCCGCAAGGGCACCCATACCACCACCACGGCACGCCTCTATACCATGAGCCGAGCTGACGTGGCCGATGGCGATGTCATCGACTCACCGGGTATTCGCGAGTTTGGCTTGGTGCACCTCAACGAGCAGGAAGTCACCGACGGTTTCATTGAGTTTCACGACTATATTGGTTACTGCCGTTTTCGTGATTGTCGTCACCGTAATGAGCCCGGTTGCGCTTTACTCGCAGCGGTCGAGGCAGGCAAGATTCATCCAGCACGCTTTGCCAGCTATCGACGGATTCTTGATAGTTTGGATAGCTAACGTTGATAGGAGTTACCCATGAGTATTGAAAGCCAATCGTCGGAAGCTAACCTTCTGCCGCTGATTATTGAACCGGAACAGCTGCAGGCGCATTTAGATGACCCACAGCTGCTGATCATTGATGTGCCAGCCAATGGCGACAGCTATCGTCAGGGCCATGTGCCCGGCGCCATCTTCCTCGACTTTCGCTATTTAATGCGCGGTGAAGGGCCGGTACCGAGTGACGTTCCTAGCGTTGAGGCGCTTTCACGTCTGTTCAGCGCATTAGGTCTAACCCGCGACACCCACGTGGTGGCCTACGATGACGAAGGCGGTGGCTGGGCGGCACGTCTTTTGTGGTCATTAGAGCTCATCGGCCATACGCGTTACTCCTATTTGAATGGCGGCATACACGCCTGGCGCGATGCAGGCATGGAAGAGAGCACCGAGCCTACCGCCCCCACCCAAAGTGAGTATCACGCTGAAATTCTCAACCCTAACGCCTTGATCACGTTTGAAGAGATCAAAGAGAAGCTCAGCGATAAACACTTCGCGGTGTGGGATGCGCGCTCCAAAGATGAGTACGATGGCGTCCGAGGTAACAACAAGCACCTGGGGCACATTCCCGGTGCCGTTAATATGGACTGGCTCCACGCCATGGACCGACAGCGCGCACTGCGCATTCGCGATTACGCCGAGCTGATCACCGAACTTGGCGCCCTGGGCCTGACCCCCGATATGGAAATCGCTACCCACTGCCAGAGCCACCACCGCAGCAGCTTTACCTGGCTGGTGGGCAAGGCACTAGGCTTTAATATGCGTGGCTACGCGGGGTCCTGGGGTGAATGGGGCAACCGCGACGACACCCCGATTGAGAAGTGAAAATATTACTGTGACTCTTTCCCAAAAAGCCTTTTCGCTACTTCAGTACCCACTGCCTCAGCACGCTCTTTCGCGTCTATCCGGCAAATTCGGCCAGTGCGACAACCCTTGGGTGAAAAGCACCCTGATCAAGGCCTTTATCAAACGCTTTAATGTCGACATGAGCCAAGCGTTGGAACCCGATCCTAGCGCCTATGCAACGTTCAATGACTTTTTTACCCGGGCGTTAAAAGCCGATGCGCGCCCATTAGGCGAAGGAATATTGAGCCCTGCCGATGGCACGCTCTCCCAATACGGGCGCCTACAGGCCGGCCAACTGGTGCAAGCCAAGGGCCACACCTACTCTGCGCAGACCCTGCTGGGCGGCGACACAGCCCTGGCGGAAGAGTTTCTCGGCGGCAGCTTTGCCACTGTCTACCTCTCTCCACGAGACTACCACCGCGTGCATATGCCGGTGACCGGTACATTAAGAGAAATGATTTACGTACCCGGACGACTCTTCTCGGTCAACCAGGCAACCGCCAACTATGTGCCGGGCTTGTTTGCCCGTAACGAACGCCTAGTGTGCATCTTTGATACCGAGCACGGCCCCATGGCAATGGTGTTAGTAGGTGCAATGATTGTAGCGGCCATCGAGACCGTCTGGTCAGGCCAGGTAACACCGCTTGCAGGCCAGCCTCAGCGCATGCAGTTTGGGCAACCTATCACGTTGGAAAAAGGCGCTGAAATGGGCCGTTTCAAACTCGGCTCCACGGTAGTGATGTGCTTCACTAAACCGGTTGTCTTTGATGACTATCCTACGGGTGTCATGGTCAGCATGGGGCAAGCGCTGGGCCACATTGATAAACCGACTCATGATAGCGATGCGCCCCCTACTAGCGAGCCGATGGTTTAGCAGCGAGGCGTAGAAAAGGCGAGCACGTCTTCCAGGCGTGCTTTGCCTAGCGCCAGTTGAATGAGGCGATCAATCCCCAGCGCGACACCCGCACCAGTTGGCATGCCGTGCTCTAGAGCGGCCAGCAGACGCTCATCCACATCCACTTCCGGCAAGCCCAAGCGGCGGCGCTCAGCGTTATCATCCGTAAACCGCACTCTCTGTTCCGAGGCATCGGTCAACTCTTGGTAACCATTGGCCAACTCAACACCTTTCAGGTAGAGCTCGAAGCGGGAAGCCACCCACTCACCATCTACATCCTGGTGACGTTGCGCCAGAGCGGCCTGGCTAGCGGGATAATCAACCACAACACTTAGCTCATGCTGGCCTAACTGTGGCTCGATCACTACGCTCATAAGCAGGTCAAGGCAGGTCTCGCGATCTTCACCGGCCAAGGATTGCGCAGACATTTGCGCCCGCTCCGCGGCAACCAAACGCAACTTTTCCAGCGACGTGGTAAAGGGGTCCACCTCTAGGTGGGTATGGAAAAGCTCCCGATAGCGATAATGCACGACCGGACCGGGGAAACTGGGTAGCAGTGACATGACCAGGGTAGCCGTCTCATCAATTAGTTTATCCAGCGTAAACTGCGGCCGATACCACTCCAGCATGGTGAACTCGATATTGTGGCGAGCCCCGACTTCACCATCGCGAAAACTTTTGGCGAGCTGAAATATCGGTCCGCTACCGGCCGCCAATAACCGCTTCATATGGAATTCAGGCGAAGTTTGCAGCCATAAACGGCGCTGCCCTCTATCGGTGCGAGCCAGGGCATGAAGCGATACCAGATGCACATCCGTGCTCCCCCCCTGCCCCAAGACCGGCGTTTCCACTTCCAGCACGTCACGCTGGTCAAAAAATGCCCGCACTTTGGCCATTAACCGTGCACGCTCGCGGAGCGTTTCAATCGACGCCGAGGGTTGCCAATCAATGGCCATCACTTCTCCTTAGATAAGCTATAGACAAGCTATTTTTAGCAAAAAATGGCCACGCAAAAAGCGTGGCCATCATCATTACCAAACCGAAAAACATCGCGAAAAGTGATTAAGCGCGAGAGACGTATTCCCCGCTGCGCGTATCAATTTTCAACACTTCGCCCTGATTGATAAACAACGGCACGCGCACTACAGCGCCAGATGATAGCGTAGCAGGCTTAGAGCCACCTTGCGCCGTATCGCCTTTCAAACCTGGATCAGTTTCAACCACTTCCAGCTCAATGAAGTTGGGCGGCGTCACAGAAATGGCCTTATCATTCCAAAGCGTAATGATATAGGGCACCTGCTCTTTCAGCCATTTAGCAGTATCACCCAAGGCTTTCTTTTCCACGGCGTACTGCTCAAAGGAGCCATCGGTCTTCATGAAATGCCACATATCACCATCGGTGTAGAGGTACTCCATCTCCAAATCCATGACATCAGCGCCTTCCAGCGAATCACCAGATTTGAAAGTCTTCTCACCCACACGGCCCGTCATCAAGTTACGCAGCTTAACGCGGTTAAACGCCTGCCCCTTGCCAGGCTTGACCAGCTCGTTTTCGACGATCGAACAAGGATCGCCGTCGAGCATTACTTTCAAACCGCCTTTGAATTCATTGGTAGAATAGTTCGCCATAATGCCTCTCAATGTTTTATGTCAGTAACGTGATGCACGAAGCCCTGCTTCGTCGTTGATAGCGTCATTCAATAAGTGCGCGCATGATAACCCGAAGGAGGGCTTTTTTGCAGGAGAACATCATTATTTCAGCCTCTGAAACGCAACAACAGTGCCACACGATGGTCCGTTCCAATTGGCAACAGCAACTCTCACAGGCCATCCGCGACCCGCAGGTATTGTGCGAACGGCTCGGGCTAGACAGCGACCTGCTGGCAGGCGCTCAGCTAGGTCATGAGCTGTTTGAGGTATGTGTGCCTGAAGCCTATCTGGCTAAAATAGCCCCTGCGGATTTGAGCGACCCCCTGCTTCTTCAGGTGCTGCCCTTGGGCAAAGAAGCCTCAACGACTCCAGGCTACGTCGCTGACCCGCTGGAAGAAGCCGATCATCAGCCCGCTAAAGGACTGATTCATAAATACGCTAACCGCGTGCTACTAATTGCAAGCCCAGCCTGTGCAATCAACTGCCGCTACTGTTTTCGCCGCCACTTCCCGTATAGCGAGAACTCGCCTTCCCGGGCGCAGTGGCAAGAAGCACTGGAGTACTTGCGTGCCGACCCCTCCATTCACGAGGCGATACTTTCCGGCGGCGACCCTCTAGCAGCAAGCGACCGGCAGCTTGCCTGGCTGGCCGAACAGCTTGAAAGCATCCCTCACCTCAAACGGCTACGCATACATACCCGCTTGCCCGTGGTGATTCCTGACCGGATTGATGACGCACTGCTCGGCTGGTTAAGCAAAAGCCGCCTGCAAAAAGTGGTGGTGCTGCATATCAACCACGCCAATGAAATTGATCAGGCCGTGGTAGATGCCTGTACCCGCCTCAAGCAAGCAGGCGTGACGCTGCTGAACCAGAGCGTTCTTCTAAAAGGTGTCAACGACAGCGTGCCAACGCTGGCAACTCTCTCTGAACGGCTATTTGAAGCAGGCGTGCTGCCTTACTACCTGCACGTGCTCGACCCAGTTCAGGGCGCCGCCCACTTTGATGTACCCGATGCAGTGGCGCAAGCACTGGTAAAAGAGTTACTAGAACACCTACCCGGCTTTCTTATGCCCCGGCTAGTCCGCGAAGTGCCTGGCAAAATGAGCAAAACGCCTTTGTGACGTCATTTTAACCACCTGGCTTTCGTCAACTCACGATGCCTCCGATGCGCAGCATAACGATTGCCAAGCTGGTAACGGTGGGCAGTGAGGTGATCGAACTGAACTGCTCGCCTCTAACCGGCATCGCGACCCCAGCGTGCGGTGAAAATGGCACAGCTGTTGTGGGATTTTCTGGCGGTTTTATCAGATTTGCGCGGAAAACCCCGTACTTCTAGTGCGGGGATGTAGAGCGCGTCGCCCGCTAGGGCGACTTGTTGGGGCGGTTTTGTCCCTCAATGTATTGACGGACTACCGATATAGGCGCACCACCGACACTTCCTGCAAAGTAACTGGGGCTCCATAGGGCGTTTTTCAGGTATGCCGGTTTCGCCAGCTCAGGGTGCAATAGCTTCATACGCCTGCTTGATACGCCTTTCAGGCTGTTCACCAGTTTGGATAGCGCCACCTTTGGCGGGTAGTTCACCAGCAGATGAACGTGATCCGTCTCGCCATTAAATTCCACCAGCTCTGTTTCGAAGTCAGCGCATACCCGCCGAAAAAGAGCTTCGAGGGAGTCGAGGTGTTCGGCATTAAAGATCCTGCCTCGGAATTTTGTTACAAAGACCAAGTGGGCATGAATCATGAAAACGCAATGCCTACCAGTTCTAATTTCTTGTTTAGTGTCCATAGACCAATTATGCTCCAAAGCATGAAACAGACCAAGACCTTGAAGGTTCGAGTCAAAGACAAGCACGTCGCCCAACTCAATCGTATGGCGCGCAACGTGAACTTTGTCTGGAACTACCTCAACGAACTGAGTTCACGAGCGATTCGTGAGCGCGCTCTGTTTCTATCGGCCTACGATATGCACCCCTACACAAAAGGTGCAGGCACGGACCTGGGACTGCACAGCCAAACGTTGCAGGAAGTCGCCCGTGAATACACGACTCGCCGCAAACAGTTCAAGAGGTCGCGGTTGGCGTGGCGCAAGTCCGGCGGTGTTCGTCGCTCACTAGGCTGGATTCCAGTGAATACCGGCGCGGCTAAGTGGAAGAGTGGTCAAGTGTTCCACAACGGCACCTACTTCAAGGTCTGGGATAGCTACGGCCTTAGCCAATACAAATTCCGTTCAGGCAGCTTCAATGAAGATGCCCGAGGCCGTTGGTACTTTAATGTCGTGGTTGAGGTGGATATTCCGCCTAATCAGGCCCAGGGTGAGGTTGGCATTGATCTTGGCCTTAAAGATACCGCGACATGCAGCGACGGCCAAAAGCTGGAGGCAGGGCGCTTCTACCGCGACTTGGAAGCCAAACTGGCAGCCGCCCAAAGAGCGGGCAATAAGGGGCGTGTGAAAGCGATCCACGCCAAGATCAAGAATCGTCGCAAGGATGCCAACCACAAGTTTAGCCGCAACCTGATCAGCCAGTACGGCACTATCGTAGTAGGTAATGTCAGCGCCTCAAAGCTGGCAAAAACCAAGATGGCCAAGTCAGTGCTGGACGCTGGCTGGTACCAATTGAAGACGATGCTGGAATACAAATGCGACCACGCAGGCACCGTCTTCAAAGAAGTCAATGAAGCCTACACCACCCAGACCTGCTCGAATTGTGGCGCACTGCCCAAGGAAAGGCCGAAAGGTATCGCAGGTCTTGGAATAAGAGACTGGATATGCAGCGAGTGTGGTGCCTCGCATGACCGGGATGTGAATGCAGCCCGCAATATCCTAAGTCTTGGGGCAGGACGTTGCCCTCAAGCAGTTGGAATCCCCCGACTTTAGGCGGGGGAGGACGTCAAGCTTCTCATTCGTGCCGTTAGGTCGAAAAGGTATCGTTCTCTGCTAACGTTATAGTGCTAATCACTTTGTTGTGAGGCGTTCGCCTTACTATCATGAAGTTTTCAAGGAGGAAATAACGCCATGTCGCTATTACACTCGACCCGGCTGGGTTCTATCGTACTTCTCATTGCCTCACTCGCCGGGCTTGCCATCGCTGTATACGCCTATTCCACTCCACTAACCGGTGTGACCGGGACACTCGGCGCCCTGGTGGCCATTTTGGCCTGCCTCGCCCTTGCGGTGTTGGCACTCCTTCTCGCGGCCATCAAGGGGCGAGGCGCTTCTATTGCATTGAGAGTACTCATCTTGGTGGGCCTCACCGGCACTTTTTTCGCTGGCATGCTACTTCATCAATGGTGGATCTGCGCTGCTATGGTGGTCGGCTTAATCGGCCTGATCCTTGATATGGTTCGCCCATCACACCATACCCGCCCTACCCATGCCTGAGGAGCCGACGATGCCAACTTCATTTGCTAAACGACCTCACTTTAATACCATCACGCTGGGCTGGGGTACCGCTACAGCACTGGCGCTTTGTTTATCACCCATGCCGTTACTGGCACAAGACTCGCCAGATGAGCTGGCAAATAGCCCGGAAAATAGTCCGGCAGAGACAACCAACACTGCGCCCATCCCGCTGGTGCCTGGCGAGCCCATTTGGGATAGCTTTCATGGCCAGCTCAACGCGCAAAAATATAGCCCGCTTGACCAAATCAATGCCGATAATGTTGGCGAGTTAGAGAAAGTATGGGAACTCCATACCGGCGATGTCGCCGATGGCTCAGGCGATTTACCGGCGACGGTGTGGTCTGCAACGCCAGTATTTGCCAACGACACGCTCTATATCGGCACACCGTTCTACCGAATTATCGCGCTTGACCCAGCAAGTGGCGAAGAGAAGTGGAGTTTCGATACCCAGTCCTCACTTGAAGCACTCACCCAGCCCGCCTTAAAGAATCGTGGCGTGGCTTACTGGGAGGCCGATAATCCGGTGGCTGGCGAATCGTGCCAGAAAATCATCTACATGGGCACCATGGATGCGCGACTGTTTGCGGTCGATGCCGACAGCGGCGAGCCGTGCCAAGGGTTTGCCGATAACGGTGTTCTCAATGCCAATCAGTGGAACGACACCAACGATAAGTGGCCATTGTCGCTGCTGCAGCCGCCTACCGTGGTGGGAGATCGCCTGATTCTAGGTTGGGCGGGCATGGACTGGGCCTATGAAGAGGCGCCCCCCGGCACCGTCTTTTCAATCAATGCCCGTACTGGCGAGCTTGAATGGACATTCCAGGCTCTGAGCGATCAGATGCGCGAGCAGAGCGGTACCGCCAACGTGTGGACACACATGTCTGCAGACGAAGAGCGCGGGCTGGTCTATCTGCCGGTTTCTTCACCCTCGCCTAACTATTGGGGCGGCAACCGTACTGAAGAAGTCCCCCTCGGTACCTCAACCACTGCCCTGGATATTGAAACGGGCGAAGTGGTCTGGTCGCGCCAGTGGGTTCATCACGACATCTGGGATTACGATATTAATTCTGCGCCAACGCTAATGGACATTACGGTAGATGGTGAAGAGATACCGGCATTGATCCAGGCGACCAAGATGGGCTTTCTGTTTGTGGTCAATCGCGAAACCGGTGAAGACGTCTGGCCGATTGAAGAGCGGCCGGTTCCGGGTGGTGACGGCTCCGTTGAGGGGGAAGTCTATGCGCCCACTCAGCCCTTCCCCACTAAACCTGCCCCGCTGATGGATCAGGCAGAAAAGCCCAAGGTGTGGGCCCTGGCCGACGCGGTTAGCTTCGGAGAGTGTTCAGCACTGTGGGAGGAACTTCGCTATGAAGGTATGTACACCCCACCCACTACCGAGGGTGAAGGTACGTTAGGCTTTCCCATCAGCGCAGGTGGCGTGCAATGGGGCGGCGTAGCATTCGATCCTGAAAGTCAGACGGCGGTGGTCAACACGTCGCATATCGTGCAGTACATCAGGCTTTATGACCGTGAAGCTTACGAGTCAGCCAATCGAGCATCGGGCAACGAGAGTGGCTTTGCGTCTCAGGAAGGTGCGCCCTACGGCATGCGCCTTGAGGTTGCCCTTAACAGGCTAGGCATGCCCTGCTGGGAACCGCCGTTTGGGGAGCTCGTGGCGCTCGACATGACCACTGGCGATATCAAATGGCGCCGCCCATTGGGTGCTTCACAGCAGTATGGTTTCTACATGCCGGAAAGCTGGGGCTCTCCTACCATTGGTGGCCCAGCGGTCACCGCGGGTAACGTTATCTTTATCGGTGCCTCAATGGATGCCAAGGTACGTGCTTACTCCCTTGAAACCGGCGAAGAGCTCTGGTCAGATCAGACCGAGGCCCCATCTGTCTCCAACCCAGCCGTTTACGAGTACGACGGTCGCGAATATGTTGCCTTTATTTCCGGCGGCAATACCATTCTGAAAAATCAGGTAGGTGATCAAATCACGGTTTACGCCCTGCCAGAATAAAGCTAGCACATGGGCAAATAACAAACGGGCGGCCTCTAAGGCCGCCCGTTTGCGTTAACAGCTACATTCTCACTCTGCTTCAACCCAGATCACTGCTCTGAGACTTGGTACGCTTGGCTAACTGTTTATTTGCTGCGCCAAAACACACCCGTATTACTGGTACCAACAGCCACAATAGTGGCGTGAGTAACCAGTGATAGACAAAGCGAGCAATGAACAGGATCGGCAATAGTACGATCAGCCAGATAAGAAACTGACCGAACCAAACCGGCCAGCCAAGCCAGGTCGAGAGATTAGCACCGAGTGCGCTCACTAAGCTTGGGTGGCGAACCACCACATAAGCGGTGCCCGCCACGGCGGCGACCTTGGCCATGCGCGGTAACGTCGCAAAACGGCTGCTGGTAGCCAGCACCCCTTGGCGGAGCCCTGTCCGAGCACCCTGCGCTTCGATACTACCTACACGAGCAGCACGTGCGGCTCTGCCTGCCCGCAGCACCTTAACGGTGCTGGCCATGACCAGCAGATCTACCCCAGCCCAGCCTAGATCGGCTGCACCAATGGCGTCGCCCTGCCGCCACTGGCTTTCGAGATCGCGAAGGCCACTAGTAAAGAAATCGCCTACGCCCGCGACCACTCGCTCACTCTGCAGCCACTCCACTTCGCCTTGTTCACTCACTACAAATTGGTTAAGCAGCGCGTGACCATTATCTTCAAGTAGCGTAATGCCCATCTGCCCGCGCCGGAAAGGGGTTAATTCCTCATTCGTAGCTACCTCTTCATCACTCCACCAGCGACTGACTTGTTGATAGCGCTCGCCGACCCAGTGCTGTGCACGTAGCATGGCCACATCGTGAGTACGAAAGTAGCTGATAGGCAAAACGGCGTCTGCGCCAAAGCGTGTTAACACCTCTTGGAACTGAGGTGACAGGCCATACTCTTTTAATACTTCGCGGGCCACATCGCCATGGCGCAACATTGCCAACGAAGCACTCATCCATAACGCCTGATCCGAGGCATAATGAAGAAAGAGCGCGTTGATCTCTAGAGCTTCCTGTTGAAGCGACGCCTCTAGCGTGGGCAGCGCCCGCTGCGCCTCCAATCGCACCAGTTTGGATTCAAACGGTTCGTGGGAAGCCACCGCGGAGGCAAGCCCTGCGATTACTATCGCTGTCAACACTATGATCTGCCAGGGCCGCATCGCTTTCGCCTCGCTAACTGGGTAACTGCCTAATTACCCTAATGTCTCCGCTGTCACGTTCGCCGCTGCGGGTTGGGTCGAATGGTGGCGGTTGATAGCGCTAAGGACGCCTTTCATGGAAGCGCTAGTAATACTTTCGTCAGTGCCCACGCCGAACACCGCTTTACCATCGATACGTACTTCCACGTAAGCGATTGCCTCAGCATCGGCGCCTTGGCCGCGGGAGTGCTCGTGATAGTCGATGATTTCCACATCGTGCCCGGCGGCGGCCAGCGCTTTAACAAAGGCGGCTAGCGGGCCATTGCCTTCACCGCTGAGGGTTTGGCGGTTGCCATCAGTCTCAACGACGGCTTCCAGCGTCACTTTGGGGCTGTCAGGTTCAGAAGAGAGTCGGTGACTCACCAGCCCAAAGGGTGCTTGCTGCTCCAGATACTCATCCGAGAACGCTTGGTAAATCATCTTCGAGGTGATCTCGCGCCCGGTGCGCTCAGCGACTTCCTGCACCACTTGGCTGAACTCAATCGAAAGGCGACGCGGCAACTCAATGCCGTGCTCCTGCTCAAGCAGGTAAGAAACGCCGCCTTTACCCGATTGGCTGTTAACCCGGATAACGGCTTCGTAGCTGCGGCCCACGTCGAGCGGATCGATAGGTAAATAAGGCACATCCCACACAGCATCTGGATTAGCGCGGCGATACGCCATGCCTTTTTTGATCGCATCCTGATGAGAGCCAGAGAACGCGGTGAATACCAAATCGCCCACGTAGGGGTGGCGCGGATGCACCGGCAACTGGTTGCAGTACTCCACTTCGCGCATGATCGGGGTGATATTGGAGAAATCGAGCTGAGGGTGAACGCCCTGGGTGTACATGTTCATCGCCAATGTGACGATATCGACGTTACCGGTACGCTCGCCGTTACCAAACAGCGTGCCCTCAACGCGGTCAGCTCCCGCCATTAGCGTCAATTCTGCTGCTGCCACGCCGGTACCGCGGTCGTTGTGGGGGTGAACGCTGACAATCAGATGATCACGATTTTTGACGTTGCGACAGAACCACTCAATTTGGTCGGCATAGTTATTGGGCGTAGCGACTTCTACCGTGGCGGGCAGGTTCACGATCATCGGCTTTTCACCACTGGTGCCATAGGCTTCCATGACCGCTTCGACGATCTCAACGGCGAAATCCATCTCGGTAGTGGTGAAGAGCTCTGGGGAGTACTGAAACGTCCAATTGGTTTGCGGCGCGGCTTCCATCTGCGCGCGAATCTGTTGGGTAGCCTCTACGGCGATTTGCACACACTCGGCTTTATCGACATTAAACACCACCCGGCGAAACATCGGGTCAGTGGCGTTATAGACGTGGACGATCGCGTTTTTAGCGCCCTGAAGTGCCTCAAAGGTGCGCTCAATCAAGTGTGGGCGCGCCTGGGTCAGCACCTGAATGGTCACATCCTCAGGGATTTTATCCTGCTCAATCAGCGAGCGGACAAAATCAAAATCGGTTTGTGAGGCCGAAGGAAAGCCGACTTCAATCTGCTTAAAGCCAACATTCAACAGCATGTCGAATAAACGCTGCTTACGCTCCTGATCCATCGGATCAATCAGCGATTGATTGCCGTCGCGCAGATCCACACTGCACCAAACAGGCGCTGCTTCAATGCGCTGGCTCGGCCACTGGCGGTCAGGCAGATCAACGGCCACAAAGGGACGGTACTTTTTGGCGGGGTCAGACAACATCATGGCGGCTCTCCTAAAATCAGTCAGTGGTGGGCTTATCGCTGTGCTTACCGCCCGCATCATTCTGGTGTGTTGGGGCTGTCGAGTATGCTTGAGAGAGCGCTGACTCCATACGGTCAAGCTGCGCTTTCAGCCCGCGAACATCATTGCGCAGCGACTGCAGTTCGGCTTCTTCACCTTCGCCGTTGTCTAGCGCCATTTGAGCGCTCTCTTTCTGCATCACATCCAGCACAATACCGATCATCATATTGAGAAAAATAAAGGCATTCAAAAAGATGAAGGTTAAAAAATAGATCCAGGCGTAGGGATAAACCTCCATGGCCGGGTAAAGCACCGCCGTGGCCCAGCTCTCGAAGGTCGCCACTTGAAACAGCGTCAACATGGCCAGAGAAATATTGCCCCATAGCCCCTCGTCCACATTGTGGAACAGGAAGCTCCCAATGGCGGCGTATATGTAGAAGATGATAAACATCAATAGGACGACATACCCCATCCGAGGAACCGACTTGACCAAGGCGCTTAACAGCATTTGTAGCTCGGGTATCATCGACACCAAGCGCAGCACCCGGAAAATACGCAGTAGCCTGGCCAGCAGCACCATTTCAGAGTCATCCATGGGAATCAGGCTGGCGGTCACGATGAGGAAGTCAAAGACGTTCCAACCTTTCTTGAAGAAACTCAGCAGCGTGCGTTCAGCGGCCATCCTGATTAAAATCTCAATCAGGAAAAATATGGTGACCGCGATGTCGAGATAGAGCAACCACTGCTCAACTTGAGTAGTTTCTTCATAGGTTTTTGCCCCTATCACCAGGGCAGAAATGACGATAATGGCGATCACGACCGCCTCAAACAATTTATTTGAGCGCAGCTTTTCAAAACGGGCTTGCCAGGTATTAAAGGGTTCACTCATGGAACATAAAATCTCTCAACGGTTGACCGGCACACTTTATACTAAAACTACACACCTTCTACACAAGTGATATCCTGTTGTTTCACTTGATGTATCCTAAGCCATCAGAACGCTCCTAAAGAGCCCTGTTTGGTACTCTTTTGATTTTTTTAACTTTAGCCGCTGGATGATCTCCCATGACACTGCTTTGGATAGCCTTATTGCCTCTGCTAGGCGTACTGGTGCCGGCACTTACCGCACAGCGTGGTCGCAGCTTCTGTTCACTTGCGACGGCAGTGCTGCCAGCGACCGCCTTAGTAATGACGCTACTCAACGTGCCAGCCCTGCTAGACGGTGAGCAACTACGCTTTTCAGTCACATGGATGCCTGAGTTGGCGCTGGACTTAGCGTTCCGCCTCGATGGCCTATCGCTGCTGTTTAATTTGCTGATACTGGGCATTGGCCTACTGATTATTCTGTATGCCCACTACTACTTGGCAAAAGATGAACCCTTTGGCCGATTCTACGCCTTCCTGATGCTTTTTATGGCGTCAATGGTCGGTATTTCAATGTCGGATAACCTGATTCTGCTTTGGCTATTCTGGGAGCTAACCAGTCTCTCTTCGTTTTTACTGATCGGTTACTGGTCCTACCGCAGTGATGCGCGCAAAGGCGCACGTATGGCGCTAACGGTGACCGGCGCGGGTGGTCTTGCACTACTGGCTGGTTTACTGCTGCTAGGCGATATGGCGGGCAGTTTCAATATGGGCGATGTATTAGCCAGCGGAGACGTTATTCTTGCCGACCCGCGCTACCCGCTCATGCTCGGCTTGGTACTGCTAGGGGCCTTTACTAAATCCGCACAGTTTCCTTTCCATTTTTGGTTACCCCATGCAATGGCGGCACCCACGCCGGTATCGGCGTATCTCCACTCGGCGACGATGGTGAAAGCGGGCATTTTCCTGATGGCTCGGTTGCACCCTGCCATCGCAGGTAGCGAGCTGTGGAGCGTGGTCGTCTCCCTGGTCGGCATCGTCACCATGCTGTACGGCGCTTGGTTTGCTCTGATGAAAACCGACCTAAAGGGCATTTTAGCGTTCTCCACGGTCAGTCATTTAGGTTTAATCACGGTGTTGTTAGGCATTGGCAGCCCCATGGCGATCTTGGCCGCGCTGTTCCATATCCTCAACCACGCTACTTTCAAAGCCGCCCTGTTTATGAGCGCAGGCATTATCGATCATGAAACCGGCACTCGGGAGCTAAAGCAGCTGGGTGGCCTGAAAAAAGCCATGCCTGTTACCGCGCTTTTGACCACGCTGGCGGCTGCTGCCATGGCGGGCGTGCCGCTATTTAATGGCTTTTTATCAAAAGAGATGTTCTTTACCGAGTCGCTAGCAACGCCCGTTTTGGGTGGGGTCAGCTGGCTATTACCCGCGCTAGCGACACTTGGAGGCATCCTCTCGGTCGCTTATTCGCTGCGTTTAGTTCACGCAGTCTTCTTCAAACCTGCCCGTGAAGAACCGCCAAAAACGCCCCATGAACCGCCGCATTTGATGCGCCTACCGGTTGAAATCTTAGTGGTGCTTTGCGTTGTGGTTGGCCTATTTCCGGCATTTATGGCGACAGGGTTATTAGAACTTGCCAGCGAAGCGGTGATTGGAAGCCCACTCGATTTTCATCTGGCTATCTGGCACGGCGTTAATCTGCCGCTCATTATGAGTTTGCTGGCCTTTGTCGTCGGTATTGCGCTTTATTGGCGCCATGGCAATGTGCGCCGATTTACTCAACAGTTTGCGGGCATTGACGCCCGGCGCGTTTTTGAGCGCATTCTTATCTCGATTGGCTACCGCTCGGAGCAACTGATTGCGGCACTGGAAGGCAACTCGCTTCAACGTTATGTGGGTTGGCTATGGCTGGCGGCGCTGGTGATGGGTGGTATTGGCCTCGTGCAAATCACCGATTTGACCGGCGCAGCAGGAAATCAGCCGCTGGACGGCATCCTTATTCTAGGCGCAGTGATGCTGATGTTTGGTGGCGTGGCGACCGCCGCCACCCATCGCTACCGGTTGATTTCGCTATTGATGCTATCGGTAGTAGGGCTGTTCGTTGCACTGACCTTTGCCCGTTTCTCGGCACCCGATCTAGCGCTGACACAGCTCTCTGTGGAAGTTGTGACCATGATTCTACTGATGCTAGCGCTATTTTTCTTGCCACAAAAAACGCCGCGCGAATCCAGCCCACTACGCAACGTTCGCGATATGCTACTCGCAGGTACGCTTGGCTTGGTGATCGCCAGCCTTAACTACGCCGTCATGACGCGCGATACGCTGTCGATTTCCAGTTTCTTTGTGGAAAACAGCAAGCCGGGCGGCGGCGGCTATAATGTCGTCAACGTCATTCTGGTCGACTTCCGGGGTTTCGATACCTTAGGGGAAATCACCGTATTGGCCATCGCGGGCCTGGCGATTTTTAAGCTGCTTAACCGCTTACGCCTGTTTATGCCGCACAGTGACGGTGAGGGACGGGTATGGTCACCTGATCGCTACCCGGCGGTGCTAACGTCAATTTCAATGACACTGCTGCCGTTGGCGCTCTTGGTCTCTGCGTTTATCTTCCTGCGTGGCCACAATCAGCCGGGCGGTGGTTTTATTGCCGGACTTATTACCGCCGTCGCCCTCATCCTGCTCTATATGGCGCGTGGCGTGGCGTGGGCGCAAGAGCGTCTGGATTTCCCCTTCCAACCGGTAGCTGTTATCGGGGTCGCCGTTGCCACGCTAACGGGGTTGGGTAGCTGGCTGTTTGGTCATCCCTTCCTAACCTCCGCATTCGGTTACTTCAGCCTACCGCTGATCGGCACCTTTGAACTGGCTACCGCGCTGCTCTTTGATCTGGGCGTGTACTTAGCCGTGGTAGGCGCCACGCTGATGATTTTGGCCAACCTTGGCAAAGTCACTACGGCGCACCGACCGGTGACTGAAACCTCGGGAAAAGACACCGATGCCGCTGCTGCAACCTCTTCTGCTAAGGAGCCTCGCTAATGGAACTGCTCTATGCAATGACCACCGGTGTCTTAACCGCCTGCGGTCTCTACTTAACCTTGCGAGGCCGCACCTTTCCCGTGGTGGTCGGCCTAACGCTGCTCTCTTACGCAGTGAACTTGTTTCTGTTTTCGATGGGGGGTCTCACCACTGATGGGCCAGCCATTGTGTCCGAAGGAACGAACTATGCCGACCCACTCCCTCAGGCGCTAGTGCTCACGGCCATTGTGATCGGCTTTGCGATGACCGCCTTCGTGGTAATTCTAGCCATGCGGGCGCGCAGTGAAGTGGGTAACGACCACGTCGACGGTAAAAAGGAAGACCGAGAATGATGCAGCACCTGATTGTTTTTCCTGTCGTTTTACCGCTAGTGGCGGGTATATTACTGCTCTACCAACGGCAAGGCTTAGTGCGCTATAAGCGTGCCGTCAGCGTTGCCGCCACCGTGTTATTACTGCTGGTTGCAACCGGCCTTTTGCGCCAAGCCGCCAGTGATCAGGTGACTTATTATGCCCTGGGCGATTGGCAAGCACCGTTCGGCATTGTGCTAGTACTGGATCGCCTGTCAGCACTGATGCTGCTGGTCACTGCTGTTTTAGCGGTTGGCGCAGTGGTATTTGCCTGCGCGGGAGATGATGAAAAAGGCAGTAACTTTCATGGCCTTTTTCAGTGGCAACTGCTGGGCATCAACGGCGCCTTTTTAACCGGTGATTTGTTTAACCTGTTCGTCTTTTTTGAAGTACTGCTATTAGCCTCTTACGCTCTGCTTTTGCACGGTGGAGGTAAAGCGCGCATTCAAGCCAGCGTCCACTACGTGGTTCTTAATCTGGCAGGCTCTTCGCTGTTTCTCATCGCAGTGGGGATTCTGTACGGCGCCACGGGCACGCTCAATATGGCCGATATGGCGATCCGCGTGGCTGAACTGCCTACAGAGCGTGAAGGCTTAGTCACCGCCGGCGCATTAATGCTACTGGTGGTGTTTGGGTTAAAAGCCGCCATCCTGCCTCTCTATTTCTGGCTACCCAAAGCCTATGCATCCGCGCCTGCGCCAGTGGCGGCGCTGTTTGCCATAATGACCAAGGTAGGTATCTACGCTATTCTGCGTGTCTATTCACTGCTGTTTGGTGACACCGCTGGCGGGCTGGAAGCACTGGAGCAATCTTGGGTTTGGTGGCTCTCGCTTGCCACCTTGGCGGCCGCTGGTGTCGGCGTAATGGCCGCACGAGATTTGCGCTTGCTGGTAGCTTATTTGGTGTTGGTATCCGTAGGCACGCTGCTGGCGGGTATCGGCATGCGCTCACCTCAGGCTGTCTCGGCCCTGCTCTATTACCTGATCCACACCACGCTGGTTACCGGTGGTTTGTTCCTGTTAGCGGAAATGATCAGCCTGCAGCGTGGTAAAGCGGGGACGCGCCTGGTGAAGGGTCGTCCGATGGTTCAGGGCGCTGGACTCGCTATGCTATTTTTCGTTGGCGCCATCGCCGTCGCTGGCGTTCCGCCGTTTTCAGGCGCTATCGGCAAGGCATTAATGCTTAATGCTGCCGAAGGCACGCAGCGTCTCTGGCTTTGGCCGTTACTGCTGTTGACCAGCCTAGCCTCGCTGATTGCGCTTTCCCGCGCAGGCTCTACGCTGTTTTGGCGTAGCCACCGTGGCAACATTAGTGGTTCACCGTTAGCCCGGCGCCAGTGGTTTGGCGTTATCTGGCTGCTTAGTGCAGCACCGCTGTTGGTTGCACTGGCAGGGCCAGTAAGCAGCTACACTCAAGCCACCGCTGATCAATTAGCCAACCCTCAGGTGCTAATTCGCACGCTACTACCCAATGCTACTGGAGATGCCCAATGATCGCCCCGCGCTCCTGGCTACCCACGCCTGTATTATCGATACTGCTACTTGTTGTGTGGTTGTTGTTAGTACGCAGCTACGCGTTTGGTCAGTTCGTGTTAGGCGGCTCATTAGCTATTTTGATTCCCCTACTGACCCATCGGTTTTGGGATGCACGGTCTCTTATCGCCAAACCCTTTGCCTTGCTGCGTTTTATCTTCCGTGTGCTGGGCGACATCATCACCGCGAACTTTGAAGTGGCTTATCTAATCGCCAACCCATGGCGCAAGCTTAAACCCCATTTTATTGAATACCCGCTAATGCTAGAGGAGCGGTTCACCATCACGCTGCTCGCCAGCACGATCAGCCTGACACCGGGCACCGTGTCGGCCAATCTGCGCATGGATGGTAAATCACTGCTGATTCACGCCTTAAACGTGGACGATGAGGAAGTGCTGATTAACCAGATTCGCGAGCGCTATGAACGCCCACTCAAGGAGATCTACGAATGTTAAGCACTGCACTCTATGTCACCTTAGCTCTGGTCGTGATGGCGCTGTTGATGAACCTCTACCGCCTGACCATTGGGCCCAGCTTGCCTGATCGCGTACTCGCGTTAGACACCATGTACGTTAACTCCATTGCGCTTATCGTACTGCTGGGGCTGTGGCTGAACAGCAAAACCTATTTCGAGTCAGCGCTGTTGATCGCAATGCTAGGTTTTATCAGCACCGTGGCGGTGTGCAAATATATTCTGCGCGGAGACATCATCGAATGATTAACAGGAGCTATCGAACGATGAATATCAGCCAGGGGGATTTATGTCAGTAATCGTTGAAGCACTTATTTCACTGCTGCTGATCGCTGGCGGGATCTTTGTCTTTATCGGTTCGCTGGGGATGGCGCACCTGCGCGATTTCTATATGCGCCTGCATGGCCCCACCAAGGCCACCACCTTGGGCATCGGCTGTATGCTCATCGCTTCGATGCTGTATTTCTGGAGCGTGGACGGCAAACCGGATATCCAAGAACTGCTGATTACGCTTTTCCTGTTTATCACCGCCCCCGTCAGCGCCCACCTGCTGGCCAAATCTGGCTTGCACCTGCGTTTAAAGCACGCTGATAAAACCCAGGGTAAGCCGGTAGAGCTGCGTCCAGAAGAAGTCGGCGACAAACCGGTACCGCACCCCGATAAAGGCCATGGCTGAAACGGCATAAAATAAAAAGCGGGTGGTGCCGAAAAGCACCACCCGCTTTTTTACTTCCTACTCTTATACTGCTCTACGGTGTTAAATCCTGCTGCTGATAGCCGAGCAGGTAGAGCACACCGTCAAGACCCGATGTCGATATCGCCTGACACGCTTGGGCACGCACCAACGGCTTGGCCCGAAACGCAATGCCCATCCCCGCTTTGGCCAGCATTTTAAGATCGTTGGCACCGTCACCCACGGCTATCGTCTGATCGAGGCTAAAGCCCTGCCGGAATGCAATGACTTCGAGCAGCTCGGCTTTGCGCTCAGCATCTACGATTGGTTCGCTTACTTCGCCGGTCACTTTGCCATTTTCAATGATCAGCTCATTAGCATGGATCTCGTCAAAGCCAAGCTTCTTCTGTAAGTGGAGGGCAAAGTAGGTAAAGCCACCTGAGAGTATGGCGGTGCGATAGCCTAACCGCTTTAGATTGATCATCAGGCGTTCAACGCCTTCCATCAACGGCAACTCCTCAGCGATTTCCGCCAGCACCGACTCATCCAAACCGACCAGTTTGCTCATCCGCTCGCGAAAGCTCGCCTTGAAATCAATTTCCCCGCGCATGGCACGCTCGGTGACTTCAGCGACTTCTTCACCCACGCCATGGCGGCGAGCAAGCTCATCAATCACCTCAGCTTTAATCAACGTGGAGTCCATATCGAAACAGACCAAACGGGGCTGCACGTGATCGCGAGTATCAGGTTGGGCAACGATATCAATACCCAGCGTTTCACTCAGCAAAAGCGCGGCGTCGCGCACTGCTTTGCTATCTGCGTCACCAGACAAGCAGTATTCAATACAGTCGATGCCTTCACCTGACTGAAATGAGACATCGGCAAGCCGCTGGGTACTCTCCACGTTCAGATTAAACTGCGTAATGAGAGCATCTACCTGCGCTTGAATGTCGGCGGTTAAATCCGACGCTAGTACGGTTAGGATCAAATCACCGCGTGCCATTACTTACTCCCCTGCCTCTAGTCGATCTACTTTCTGGAAGCCGCGGGGCAGCTTGCTACCACGCCGACCACGCTCACCGCGATAGTATGCCAAGTCGTCGGCTTTTAGTGTCAGCTTGCGCTTGCCTGCATGGATCAACAGCGCATCACTGGCGGCTAGCACCACAATGCCGGTAACAAACTCCTCCCGGCGGGCGGCTCTTGGGCCTGGGATATCGAGCATTTTATTGCCCTTACCTTTAGACATCTCGGGTAACTGATCCAAGGGGAACAGCAGCAGTCGGCCCTCATTTGAAACAGAAGCCACCCACAGCTCCTCGTCGCCCTCAGGCACTTCCACTGGCGCCATGACATTGCAGCCCTTGGGCAGGCTAAGTACCGCTTTACCGGCTTTGTTTTTACCGGTGAGCGTATCAAGCCGCGCCACAAAGCCATAGCCGCCATCAGTGGCAAGTACGAAGCGCCGTTCCGGTGGCGCAAACATCAGCCCCGCCATTTTCGCTCCGGCGGCAACGTTAGCACGCCCGGTAACCGGCTCACCCTGGCCCCGCGCACTGGGTAAGTTATGCGCAGACAGCGTATAGGCACGCCCGGTATCGTCCAGTAGCACCAGCGGCTGGTTGGTTTTACCTTTTGCCGCCAGTTGGAAACTATCCCCGGCTTTATAGGAGAGCCCTTCGGGGTCGATATCATGTCCCTTGGCCGCACGAATCCAGCCTTTATCCGAGAGCACCACGGTAATGGGGTCAGCGCCTAACAGTTCTACTTCAGACAGCGCCTTGGACTCTGCCCGCTCAACCAACGGTGAGCGGCGCTCATCACCATGCTCTTTACCCGCTGCGCGAATCTCTTTTTCGATCAGCGTTGTGAGCTTGGCTTCGCTGCCCAGCAGACCTTCTAAATATTTGCGCTCTTTTTCCAGCTCATTCTGCTCACCGCGAATTTTCATCTCTTCGAGTTTGGCAAGATGACGCAGGCGCAGCTCTAAAATGGCTTCCGCTTGGCGCTCGGAGAGGCTGAAGGTCGCAATCAGCGAGGCTTTCGGATCATCCTCTTCACGAATAATGCGGATCACTTCGTCAAGATCGAGGTAGGCAATCAGCAGGCCTTCCAGGATATGTAAACGATCTTCGACTTTGCCTAGGCGGTGCTCTAAACGACGACGCACCGTGCTACGGCGGAACTGAAGCCATTCGCCTAGCATTTCCGGCAGCGGCATGACCCGTGGGCGCCCATCCAGGCCGATCACGTTCATGTTCACCCGCACGTTTTTTTCCAAGTCGGTGGTGGCGAACAGGTGCGCCATCAGCGATTCAACGTCAATGCGGTTGGAGCGCGGCTCAATGACCAGCCGGGTCGGCTCTTCATGAGTCGACTCATCGCGCAGGTCGGCCACCATGGGCAGTTTTTTGGCCTGCATTTGCGCGGCGATCTGCTCCAGCACCTTGGCACCGCTGACTTGGTAGGGTACCGAGGTAATAACGATATTGGCTTCTTCGCGGATGTAGCGGGCGCGCAGTTTGACCGAGCCGCGGCCTGATTCGTAGAGCTTACGCAGGTCCGCAGGCAGGGTAATAATTTCCGCATCGGTAGGGAAATCCGGCGCAGGCACGAATTCCATTAAATCGGCAGTGGTCGCCTTGGGGTTGCGCAGCAGATGGCAGGTGGCTTCGACGACTTCCGACACATTGTGCGGCGGAATATCGGTAGCCATACCGACAGCAATCCCAGTACCGCCATTGAGCAGCACATGGGGTAATTTCGCGGGGAGTACCAGCGGCTCTTGCATGGTGCCGTCGAAGTTGGGTGCCCAATCGACGGTGCCTTGGCCTAGTTCACCCAGCAGCACTTCGGCGAACTTGGAGAGTTTGGCCTCGGTGTAGCGCATGGCGGCGAAGGATTTGGGGTCATCAGGGCTACCCCAGTTGCCTTGGCCATCCACCAATGGGTAACGGTAGCTAAACGGCTGCGCCATCAGCACCATGGCTTCATAGCAGGCGCTGTCGCCATGGGGATGAAACTTACCCAGCACGTCACCAACGGTACGAGCCGATTTTTTGTACTTGGCGTTGGCATGCAACGCCAGCTCCCGCATGGCGTAAATGATGCGGCGCTGAACGGGCTTCATACCGTCGCCGATATTGGGCAGTGCACGGTCTAGAATGACGTACATCGAGTAATCGAGGTACGCTTTTTCGGTGTAGTCGCGCAGGGAGAGACGTTCGACGTCGCCCTCCGCTACTTGAATATCCATGGTCATCGGGGGTTATACCTCAATGTCTGCGAGGTTGCCGTAATCTTCCAGCCACTTTTTGCGATCACTGGCACGCTTTTTGGCCAGCAGCATATCCATCATTTCCATGGTGCCGTCGCCTTCCGTTAAAGTGAGCTGGACGAGGCGTCGAGTTTCCGTCGACATGGTGGTTTCACGCAGTTGCAGCGGGCTCATCTCACCCAGGCCCTTGAAGCGCTGGACGTTGGGCGTGCCACGCTTGTTAGCGAGCTGCTTGAGAATGGCGGCTTTTTCGCTCTCATCCAGGGCGTAATGCACTTCTTTGCCCAAATCGATGCGGTAAAGCGGTGGCATCGCGACATAGACATGCCCTGCATCCACCAAACTGGGGAAGTGGCGCACGAACAGTGCGCAGAGCAGCGTCGCGATGTGCAGGCCGTCAGAGTCGGCATCTGCGAGAATACAGATCTTGTGGTAGCGCAGCTTTTCCAGATCAGCGCTGCCGGGGTCGGCGCCAATCGCCACGGCGATATCATGAACTTCCTGGGAGCCGTAGATATCGTGAGTTTCCACTTCCCAGGTATTGAGGATCTTGCCGCGCAGCGGCAAGATCGCCTGGGTTTCACGGTTACGCGCCTGCTTGGCACTGCCACCCGCCGAGTCCCCTTCGACTAAAAACAGCTCGCTCTGAGCAGGGTCCTGACCGGAGCAGTCCGCCAGCTTACCGGGCAGCGCCGGGCCGGAAGTGACCTTTTTACGGGCCACTTTTTTGGCTTTTTTCTGACGATTTTGCGCCGCGCTAATGACAAGTTCGGCAATCGCTTCGGCCTGATCCACGTGGTGGTTAAGCCACAGCGAGAAAGCGTCTTTCACCACCCCCGATACAAAGCCAGCAATGGTGCGCGACGAGAGCCGCTCTTTGGTTTGTCCGGCAAACTGGGGGTCGAGCATTTTTACCGAGAGCACAAAAGAGGCGCGCTCCCAAAGGTCATCGGCGGTCAATTTAATTCCACGGGGCAGCAGGCTGCGGTATTCACAGAACTCCCGCAGCGCATCCAGCAGCCCTGAACGAAAGCCGTTGACGTGAGTGCCGCCCTGCGGGGTGGGGATCAGGTTGACGTAACTCTCCAGCAGCGCTTCACCGCCTTCCGGTAGCCATTGAACCGCCCAATCGACCCCATGTTCGTCGTCATTGAAGTGGCCAACGAAAGGTTCGCGGGGGAGCACTTCGTAGCCGTCGGTGGCTTCAACCAAATAGTCGCGCAGGCCATCGGCAAATTCCCACTCGGTGGTAGTGCCGTCGGGTTCGACCAAGGTGACTTTCAAGCCGGGGCAAAGCACTGCCTTGGCACGCAGCAGGTGTTTCAGTCGCGTTAGCGCGAGCTTGGGACTATCGAAGTAGCTTTCGTCCGGCCAGAAGCGCACCAGCGTGCCGCTTGCTCGCTTGGGGGCTTTGCCAATTTCATGCAGCTCTTCGACTTTCTCGCCGAACTCGAAGGCCATGGCATGGCATGCGCCATCGCGGGTGACTTCCACATCTAAGCGGCGCGACAGCGCGTTAACCACCGACACCCCTACCCCATGCAAACCGCCCGAGAAGCGGTAGCTCGTGGAAGAGAACTTACCGCCCGAGTGTAGCTTGGTAAATATCAGTTCAACGCCTGAGACACCGTGCTCAGGATGCAGATCGATCGGCATCCCTCGGCCGTTGTCCTGTACTTCGATCCCGCCGTCGCTATGCAGCACGACGTTGATCATGGTGGCGTGACCCGCCAGCGCTTCATCGACGCTGTTATCTATGACTTCCTGGGCTAAGTGATTGGGGCGTGTGGTGTCGGTATACATACCGGGACGCTTACGTACCGGCTCGAGCCCGGACAGGACTTCGATGGAACTCGCGCCGTACTGAGAGGCATCAAACTGGGTCATGTAACGTCGATTCCTGAAAAAATAGTGCTAGCAGCCTCGCTGGGCGTTATGTCAGTGGTTAAAAGCAGACGTTAAAAATAGAGTTCAGCAGTTTACAAAGAGCCACAGGATAGCGGAAAAGCAAAAAGCTGTATATCTAGCCATGCTTCATGCTTATTACCAGGGGCGCCGGGGATAGGTCGTAGAGGAGGTCGTTTGCCATGGCCGGAAAAGTGATCCCTTCAATTCCGGCATTTCCGCCATCCATGGCGGTCAGATGGCAAATGTAGCGCCCAAGGATGGGTTCACAGCGCCTCCTCGTAGGCCTGTCGCCGGGTTAGCCCCGGCTATCTCCTTAATTCACTCCTGCTCAGCCGCCCAAAATGCTTCAATCAATCCACGGCTGGAGGCATCCATACGCGATAGATCGCCCTGATGGTCGATAATCTTTTGAGTGTCCGTGGCGATCTGTTTACCTAGCTCAACGCCCCACTGGTCAAACGGGTTGATATCCCAAATTACCGCCTGAACAAACACTTTGTGTTCATATAGCGCGATAAGCGAACCCAGGGTAGCGGGCGTCAATTGGTCAAGCAGCACCGTGGTTGAAGGCTGATTGCCACGGTAGCGCTTATGCTCGGGCCGCGGGCCGTCATCTTCCAAGGCATCGTCGCCAAGCATGAGAACACGGGACTGAGCAAAGCAGTTCGCCAGCGACAAGCGGTGCTGGGCTTTAAGGTGGTGGCGGGTATCCGGATCTTCTACTTCGTCATAGCGCTTCAGCGGCGCTATAAAATCGCACACGACCGGTTGAGTGCCCTGGTGCAGCAGCTGATAAAAAGCGTGCTGCGCATTGGGCCCCAACTGCCCCCAGAGCACCGGGCAGGTAGAATAGTTAACGGGCTGACCTTGGCGAGTAACTGACTTGCCGTTGGACTCCATCTCTAGCTGTTCAAGGTAAGCGGCAAAGTACTCCAAACGCCCATCGTAGGGCAGAATAGAGTGCGCGCGAATGTCCAGAAAGTTGACGTTCCAGATCCCTGCCAAGCCGAGCAGCACGGGCAAGTTGTCTTCCATCGGCGCTTCGGCAAAGTGCCGGTCCATCTCGTGCGCCCCCGCTAGGAATTCTCGGAAATTATCCATCCCTACCACAAGGGCAATCGGCAAGCCGATCGTGCCCCACAGCGAATAACGTCCGCCCACCCACTCCCAGAAAGTCAATTGGTGGTCCGGAGTGATTCCCCACTCACTCATTTTTTCAGGGCTTGCCGAAACACCAATAAAATGCTGACGTACCACTAATTCAGCGCTAATCGGCGTCGCGCCATGCTGGGTTAAGCGGCTCAACAGCCACTCGCGAGCCGTGTTGGCGTTGGAGAGCGTATCGATAGTCGTAAACGATTTTGACGACAATACAAAGATAGTGGTTTCCGGGTTTAACCGGCTCAGATAATCCGCTAACTGCGAGCCATCCATGGTCGAGGCAAAGTGGACTTCGACTGGATGAACATCTTTGGGTCGGAAATCTGTCAATGCATGGGTAACCATTAACGGCCCAAGGTCAGAACCGCCGACACCTAGATTAACTACATGACGAATCGGCTTGCCGGTGGCCCCGCGCCACTGCCCGGCATGTAAACGGCTAACCAAACGCTCCATTTGGGCAAGGCTTTCGTGGACGGCGGTGACGATATCTTCACCTTCAACCTCCAGTGTCGCATTGGCGGGTAAACGCAGCGCCGTGTGCAGGGCTGGACGGTTTTCGCTGACGTTCACTCGCTTACCACTTAGCAGCGCCTCAATCGCCGAGGGTACACCCGCTTCGCTGGCCAGGGTAAACAGATGTTCAAGCGTATCGTCATCCCAACGCTGCTTGGAAAGATCTAACGTTAAGCCTGCTACCTGACGAGTGAAGCTTTCCCAGCGTGAGGGTTCGGTACCAAACAACGTTTTCAAGTGAACGTGCTGCAGCGTTTCAGCGTGATGCTTCAACGTCTGCCACGCAGGCAGCGTATCGGGGGTAGCGTTTGTTGCTGAAGCCATATGCCGTCTCCTGTGGCGTCGATCCTTGCAGTCCGTGTCTTTGCCAGACAGGTCTGTTCTGCGTTAACTCTGTTCTGTGTTAACAAGGGCGCGTAAACTACTCAGCCTCATTTACAATCCCGGCTTGCCCATGAGTGATGCATCTTACCGTGACGCTATCTTTTCGACACCCCTTGACCGCGTAGCGCGATTCTCTTTCGACGAAAAAGTGGTCGCTTGCTTTCCTGATATGATCCGCCGCTCGGTGCCAGGATACGGACAAATTCTTGGCATGCTGAGCCTGATTGCCCAGCGCCATTTGCGTCATGGCGCCCATGTGTATGATTTGGGCTGCTCGTTGGGCGCCTCGGGCTTGGCGTTAGCGGGCGCGCTGGCGCCAGACGCCTTTCGCTATACGGGCGTTGATCTCTCGCCCGCCATGGTCACCCAGGCCCGGCAAACCTTTGCCGACGAGTGCCCTGCGTATGCTATGCAGGTAGAAGAAGCTGATATTCGTACCCTGGAGTATGCACCTTCGGGCATGATCATTCTCAACTTTACGCTGCAGTTTCTCCCTGCCGCAGACCGCGATGCGCTGTTGGCAAGGCTTTACGCGGCGCTGGAGCCGGGTGGCGTCTTGATTCTCTCAGAGAAAACCGTGGATGCCGACGAGCGCGATAACGCCTGGCGGGTCGAGCGCTACCATGATTTCAAGCGTGCCAATGGCTATAGCGACCTGGAAATAAGCCAAAAGCGCACCGCCCTTGAAAACGTGCTGGTACCGGATACCCTCGACGCTCTTCATGGCCGCTTGAAGCAGGCTGGCTTTCCACGCTCGATGACCTGGTTCCAGTACCTTAACTTTGCCTCGCTAATTGCGTTTAAGGAGGGTTAAAGGTGGCGCTGTTACCCGACGATCATCGTGCGATTTATCAGGCGTTTTTGGATCAAGCAACCCTGGATGCTTCGCTAACACCCTGGCTTGCAAAGCTACCTAAGCAGTTAGCCCACGGGTTAGATCGTAACCGCCATGGCGACCTCTCCGCCTGGGAAAAGGCTGTTGCTAAACTGCCAGCGCTGCCCTCTGACAGGCACGTGGACTTAAACAGCGATACGGTCACCGTCGACCTTGCCCTGAGTGACAGCCAGCAGCGTCAGTGCTTTAACCTGCTAAGAAAGCTCGCCCCCTGGCGTAAAGGCCCTTTTCAACTGGGTGGCATTCATATTGATACCGAATGGCGCTCGGACTGGAAGTGGCAACGAGTGGCCCCGCACTTGGCACCGCTACAATATCGTAAGGTGCTCGACGTGGGTGGTGGCAGCGGTTATCACGCCTGGCGGATGGCCGGGGCAGGCGCGGCCTTCGTGCTGATCATAGACCCCTCGCCACGCTTTTACTGGCAGTTTCAGGCGGTACGCCACTTCGTCGGCGATGCCGATGGCGGAAAAACGCTGTTCTTACCGGTGGGCATTGAGGATGTGCCGGAGAACCTCGGTTTTTTCGATACGGTATTTTCCATGGGCGTGCTCTACCATCGCCCTGCGCCCCTGGAACATCTTCAACAGTTAAAATCAGCCTTGGCGCCCGGCGGCGAGCTAGTCCTGGAAACGCTGGTAGTGGAAGGCGACGAGCAGACCGTCTTCGTGCCCGGCGAACGTTATGCGGCCATGCCGAATGTCTACTTTCTGCCTTCTTCAAAAGCGCTCTGCCACTGGCTGGAACGCTGCGGCTTTACCAATGTGCGCGTGGTGGATGAGGCGGTCACTACGCTGGATGAGCAGCGCTCGACAGAATGGATGACCTACCAATCGCTGGCCGATTTTCTTGACCCGGAAGACCGCAGCCGCACCATTGAAAGCTACCCTGCACCGCGTCGCGCGGTGATAGTGGCGAATAAACCGGGTTTATCTCGTTTATCTTGATCATTCGCTAAACTAACCAGGCCTCCAGGGATGCGGGGCCTGTCATCCTCTCAGGAGAGAACACATGACCCTACCCGATAGCATCGTACCAAAGCGAAGCGAACTGGATGCCAGTCAGGGGGCGGTAGTGGTGGAATTTGGCACGCCCTGGTGCGGCTACTGTCGTGCGGCGCAGCCACTGATCAGGGAAGTGATTGATCAAACCCCTGGGGTACGCCATGTGCGAGTCGAGGATGGCAAGGGAAAACGACTGGGACGGTCATACAAGGTTAAGCTCTGGCCGACGCTGATCTTTCTAAGGGATGGCCAGGAACAGTCGCGCTGCGTGCGCCCCGAGACGCGCCAAGCATTGAAAACCGCACTTGAGCGCATTGTGTAAAGCATGAAACGTGCTGGGGTATAACCACTACCCTATGTAAAAAGGATAGGACGCATGCCGGATAACACCGCACCGCTCTGGGAGCACAGACTGAGCGATTTTCGCGACACCGTGGCCCGCGAGCCGATGCCTGGCTGCGGCGCCGTGGCCGTGGTGAGTGCCGACCTGGGCCTGGCGCTCGTGCTCAAGGGGCTGCACTTGAGCCAGCGCCACGACGCCGCGTCAGGCGTTGATTGATGAAGGTGCCTCACTTAAACAGCGCCTAGCGCCACTGGCCCAAGAAGATGTGGCCGCCTTTGAGGCATTTATGGCAGCCGTCGGCCGGGATGAGGAGGACGAAGGGCGTCAAAGCGCCCTTCATGCGGCGGCCGAAACTGCCGTTGAAGTGCCGCTGAAAACGGCGCAGCTGTGTGCTGCGGCGCTGGCACTGACGCGGCAGGCGGGAGAACACATCGAGCAGCAGTTTGTTAGCGACGCGCATGCTGGGGCTAGGTTGATTCATGCCTCGCTGCACAGCGTGCTGCTCAACGTGGATGCCAATGCCAGTCAACTCGGCAGCGACGACGCCCGTGACAGGGCCAGACTTTCCCGCGATGGCCTCGCTCAGCGTGCCGATGCGCAGCTGGCTGCGATCACTGGCTAGCGGCATCGATAGCAGCCCTGGGGCAGGATTTAACACAATCTACGGGCTGAAGAGATAGCGTTACTTACCGCCGCAAAATCACCAGCCAGCGGCTCAGATTCATTACGCTTGCCAGCGAAGCGGCCACGTAAGTAAATGCGCAGGCGGTGAGCACATGCCGGGCACCTGCCATGTCGGCAGGCGGCACGTACTCTTTCAACAGCGGTAGCGCCCGATTGAAGCTGGCATCGAACTCCACCGGCAGCGTCACTAGATGCACCACCGCTGCGGTGCCAAAGCTAATGACGGCCATGGCAATCACGATTGCCAAGCCTCCCGGCAGGCGTGTTAATAAAAATAGAAACGGTGCGGCCATCATCAGTAGAGCACCGAGTTTTTCGGCTTTTTGAGCTACGCTAACTAACCGGCTGCGCGCTATTAATGGCGCATACCCCTGATAATGCTGAATGGCATGCCCCACTTCATGGGCAGCCACGGTGACGGCGGTAAGCGAACGGCCATCGTAGTTATCCGGGGAAAGCCGCACGCAGCGTGTCTCAGGATCGTAATGGTCACCGAACTCCGTGCGCTCTACGCTAGCGCCCTCAACACCCAGGCGGCGTAGCAAATGATCGGCAAGTTCGGCCCCTGTACCGGGATAATCGTCACGGCCCTTCGTGTAGCGCTTAAGCACCCACTTGGCCCAGATATTTGGGAGCACAAAAACAGCCAGTGCAAAAATGATCAGTAGAATAACCATGGCAGTTCCTGTCCACAAAAAAGCTTTGTACAAACAACCATCTAAAAACAGCCGTCGTCAAACAAACTTCTCCGATGCGTAGCTTTTACCATGGGGGCTGGCTTGGCAACACTGTTAAGCGGACATATTGTTAGGCTGGATGGTTTTTAGGCGGGATTATTGCGGTGTTCTTCCACATCGCGCTTGACTGCCTGCAAACCATGAATAGAAATATCGCCCTGGGCGTGCGCATGTTCAGCAATCAGCACGCTATCGGCAGCTAGTACCAAATCACATTGAGTGCCGACCAACTCATCGCGCAACCGCTGAATCGCCGCCTCTCTTTTGGGGTCTTTATCCACTCGCCGTATATAAATGGCTTTAATACGGTTCGGGTAGGCTTTAACGATTTCAATGTACACTTCTGGATCATGCTGGCCGCTGTCACCAATTAATATACACGGCAAATCGTTGTAGAGGGTCAGCATGCGGTCGATCAATTCGCGTTTATGCTCTTCTGCACGCCGTGGCCAGGGACGGCGCCATGAGATACCCCATTCGCGTAAGAAAAGGATGGGGCCTACTGGGATACGATTGATCTGAAAAAACGTTTCGAGCATTTCGTAAATCGCCCAAGGCCCGCGTGAGACATATAAAATGGGCCGTTCGGCGCGCTCACTAACGCCTCGATACAACGCCTGATACAGCGATGCGACGCCGGGAAAGGCAGTGCGACGGTGGGGTTTTTTTACAAATAGGCGATAAAGCATTTTGAGCTTTTCTGCCACACCGGTAAACATAACGGTGTCATCGATATCGCTAATCACCAGCAAATCCGCTTCTGGCGGTGGCACGTAGACTTCTACATGAGTTCGCACCGTCGTTTGGTCCGCACGATGTACCAAAATATCAGCGCGGTGCCAGGAGACATCGATCGGCAGGGTATGACTGATCGGCAAATGGACATCGAAATAGCCATCGCGATCTGTGCTGACACAAAGCTGATTATCACCAATTCGAACCTCTACCTGCGCATCGGCAAGCCCGCGGCGAAAAACTCGTCGCGCGACATCAGCCGTATCACGCAACATACCATGGCGGGGAATCGCCTGCCCCAGGGCTGCTTGACGAAAAACCCTGCCCATGACAAATATTTCATTCTGGGAACCATAGCCGCGGTAAGGATGAACCACCATCCCCCCACGGCTACTGTCTCCTTTGATGGGTTTGGAAATAACGTGGACAAGCCTTTTGGCAAAGCTTGCCCACTGACGCAATAGCCCCATCAAGCGTGCTGACCGGAGTGACGACCTTCCTGCAATTCTTCGAGTAACTTGGTATTAAAGGCATCCAAGTCTTTTGGCGTACGGCTGGATACAAGGCCACTGTCGACAACGACGGGCTCATCCACCCATTCAGCGCCAGCATTAAGAAGGTCTTGTGCAACGCTAGGAACAGAGGTCATACGACGCCCTTCAACCACGCCTGCGTTAATTAAAATCCATGGGGCATGGCATATAGCGGCGACAGGCTTGCCTGCCTGGAAAAACGCTTTTACGAAGCTCAACGCTTCATCGTTAGTGCGCAGTTCGTCGGGATTGAATAAGCCACCGGGCAGAACCAGCGCGTGATAGTCAGACTCATTGACATCGGCAAGAGCTTTATCAGCCTCGTAGGTATCGCCCCACTCAGTTTCCGCCCAAGCGCGAATGCCCTTACCATCAGGCGTTACAATGTGAACCTCGACGCCCTCTTTCTGTAAGGCTGTACGCGGCACGCTCAACTCAGACTCTTCAAAACCAGCGGCGGCTAAAATAGCTACTCGTTTACCATTCAGTGCTTGTTTCATCATGCTCTCCTTTTCGTGATGATTTGCGTCAGTAACGCTTCACTATTGTGGCGCATATAGTAACAGCGTCAAGCTACCCTGCTAATCAATCAAGGCTATCGGGGGGGGGCGCTAGGCGTTATGTATAATCTTGCCTGTTTCAGCAATAGTGTAACCACCCAAATGGATTGAACGCTCTGCGAAACGGGCTTGTTGAGCAAACGCCATCAGCCGCTGTACGGCGGGTTCGAAATAGCTGCGCCGTTGCATAATTAAATCAAATGGCTCCTCGCAGAGAGGAACAAAACCTAATTGCTGGCGATGGGCCGCGGCTTCTACCCCCAGCCCCACATCGGCCTCGCCCTGGCAAATGCTCAATGCCAAATCATCTTCACTTAAAGAAGCATGCGGCGCCCAATTAAGCGCTGAGCTATCGATCCCCGCTTGCTGCAATAAAAAGCCAAGCAAGCGGGCCGCGCCCGCTTCAGGCTGACGATGCGCCACGCGCAAGTGTGGGCGTTTTAGGTCGTTGAGCGCCTTGATCTTCAGCGGATTATCAGTGGGCACGAGCAGCCCTTGACGTCGTGTGGCCCAGCGGACGATTAGCAGGTCACGCATTCCGCTTAAGCCGAGCGCACTGGGTTCGTTATAGCGCTGTGTTGATGGGTCCAGCAAATGGATACCGGCCAGCATGGCCTTGCCATCCAGCAGGCGACGCACGCCATCACCGCTGCCTTGGCACAGCATGGCCAAATCTGAACCACTTTCTCGCACGGCCCACTCTAATAGCGGATCCTGACTACCCGCCACCACTACCGGTACGGTTAACCGCTGCGCCTGATCCCCTTCCAAATGGCTCAGTACCCATAAATCGATCTGCTGACGTGGAAACAGCAATTTGCCGGTGACCCGGCTGCAGGGGATCTGACCCTGACTAACCAAGTCATACACCTTGCGCTCCTTCAGGCGCAGGTAGTCGGCGACTTCCGCAGTGGTTAAGTAAGCATGCCGTTCAGTCATCGCGATAAGCTCCTTCGCTGCGGTTACGCCATCAATGATTTTCCTTGCATAAGACTGCATCAATTTCAGTCTAGAGTGCAATCGGTCATTTTTGGGTACATTATGCCGATACGAACCTAATAACGACGCCAATACTCAATGTTGACTAGTGACAACGCCTTCAGCACTGCCCTCGCTTTGATTATGAGCATGGACAGCGCCTTAATCTCAATCGTGATGCTGTCGCTGCAGGTATCGCTAATGGCGGTTTTTATTGCCAGCTTGCTCGCACTTCCGCTGGGTGCCGCTCTCGCGCTGTGGCGCTTTCCGGGGCGCAACGTGGTGATTGTGGCCCTTAATGCCCTGATGGGCTTACCACCGGTGGTTGCGGGGCTGTGCGTTTATTTGCTGCTTTCACGCGCTGGGCCGCTGGGTGAATGGGGTTTGCTGTTTACCCCCACGGCGATGGTCATCGCGCAAGTCATTCTCGTTCTACCGATTATCGCCGCCCTAACCCGCCAACAAGTCGAGGCACTCCACGGCGAGTATGCCGAGCAGTTGAACTCCTTTGGCTTAACGCGTAGCCGGATGATCCCTACCCTGCTTTGGGATGCCCGTTTTGCGCTTATGACCGTCATTTTAGCGGGCTTTGGCCGCGCCAGCGCTGAGGTGGGCGCGGTGATGATTGTAGGCGGCAACATCGATGGCGTGACCCGTGTCATGACTACCAGCATTGTGCTGGAAACCAGCAAAGGTAACTTGCCCATGGCGCTAGGGCTGGGAATTATTCTACTCGGATTAGTCACCATGATTAATGCAATTGCTCATGTCATCGGTGAGACGGCAAAAAGGCGGCTGGGATGACGATATATCAAGCGCCCCCCGTTGCCACGCTGCAACTGGAAAACGTCAGCTTTGTGCACCGGGGCAGCACGCTGCTCAAGCCGACCACACTGCAACTGGCGGGCTGCCACCGAACACTCATCATGGGCCCTAACGGCGCGGGTAAAAGCCTGCTGATGCGTCTGTCCCACGGCCTTCTCACGCCCACTAGTGGCTCGGTGCACTGGCAAAGTGAACCACCTGCTCAAGCGATGGTGTTTCAACGCCCAGTGCTACTGCGCCGCTCGGCGCTGGATAATCTCACCTATGTGCTAGCGATCAACAATCCCCCACGCCCCGAGCTAAAAGGATTATCCCGCAAAGCGCAGGCGATGAGCGCGCTTGAAAAGTTTGGCTTGGCGCCGTTGGCCAAACGGCCTGCACGGGTGCTTTCCGGTGGCGAACAACAGCGTTTGGCGCTGGCACGGGCCTGGCTGCTCAACCCGCGCGTACTATTTTTAGACGAACCCACCTCTGCCCTCGACCCGGCGGCTATCAAAGCAGTGGAAGATGCGGTGCTTGAGTTCCATCACAGCGGTACCCGTATCGTGATGACTACCCATGATTTACATCAAGCACGTCGCTTAGCCAACGATGTGCTTTTTTTGCATAACGGCGAATTACTCGAACATACCCCAGCCAATGTTTTTTTTACTGCCCCCTCTTCACCCGAGGCAGGGGCATTTATTCGGGGTGAGCTGGTTTGGTAACCCTGAAAAGCATGAACTCTGTGACTAATCAAAAATGAGCAAGGAGCAATAAAATGAAGAAAGCCACCGCATTGATAACGGCAGGCGCCCTGGGTATGACTTTTAGCGGCACGCTGATGGCGGCCGATGATTACATCACCCTGGCTTCCACCACCTCCACTGAAAATTCAGGTTTGTTCGACGCGATCATCCCCACCTTCACCGAAGAAACGGGCATCGAAGTTCGTGTGGTGGCTGTCGGTACGGGTCAAGCGTTTGAAATCGGTCGCCGTGGCGATGCCGATAGTCTTTTAGTGCATGACACTGCGGGTGAAGAGAAGTTTGTGGCGGAAGGCTATGCCACTGAACGCCTGAACGTGATGTACAACGACTTCGTTATCGTTGGGCCGAGTGATGACCCGGCGGGCATCAGTGACAGTGAAAACGTCATTGAGGCCATGCAGCGCATAGCGGAAAGCGAGTCCCCGTTTGCTTCGCGCGGCGATGACAGCGGCACTAACCGCGCTGAGCTGCGTTTGTGGGAAGATGCGGGAGTGACGGCTGAGGGCGAGTGGTACCGTGAGCTGGGCAGCGGCATGGGGCCGACACTGAACACCGCGGCGGGTATGGATGCCTACACGTTTACCGACCGTGCCACCTGGGTCGCGTTTGAAAATCCTCAGGATTTGACGCTGCTGTTTGAAGGCGACGAAGCGCTGTTTAACCAGTACGGCAGCCTACTGCTTTCTGAAGAGCGCCACCCAGACCTGAAACACGATCTTGCAGCGCAGTGGCACGAGTGGCTGGTCTCTGAAGAAGGTCAGCAAGCGATTGCGGATTTTGAGGTAGACGGCCAGCAGCTGTTTTTCCCTAACGCTGAGTAGTAGTTAAGCTCACCCAAACACAACGGCCCGCTTTAAAAGCGGGCCGTTGTGTTTTGCGTTGTACTGCTGTGAGTCAAAGCGCTTAGCGGTTGAATAAACCGCTGATATCTTTGGCTTCCCAGTGTGGAAAATGCTTACGCACCAGCGCATTCAGGTCGCGTTCAAAGGCGGCCCAATCGGTTGACTGCGTGGCAGTGCCTACCTCACTTGCCGTGCCGCGAATCATCCCGGCGCCTACGGTGACATTGGTCAGACGATCAATGATGATAAAGCTGCCGGTGCCAGGGCTGGTGCGATAATTATCCACCGGAATGGCCGCGGTCAATTCCACATCACAGCGGGCAATCGCATTAAGGCCCAGCGAATGCGTCGTATGCTTTTCCAGCGTGTTGACATCGATTTGGTAATCAATGGCGCTTACCTGCCCGGAAAGATCGCGCGTCGCCAACTTAAAATCATAAAGCTTGCCTGGCGTTAACACGTCTTCGTGCATCCAGACAATATCGGCTTTGAAAGTATTGGAAAGCGGTAATTCGCTATCCGCTGCCACCAGCCAATCACCGCGGGAGATATCGATCTCGTCTTCCAAGGTCACAGTAATTGCTTGGCCTGGATAAGCGGCGGCAAGATCACCATCGTAGGTAACGACCCGCGCCACGGTAGAGGTTTTGCCCGAAGGTAACACCTTGACCGCCTGCCCAGGGCGAATGACACCTGCAGCCAGGGTGCCGCAGTAGCCACGAAAATCGAGATTGGGCCGGTTAACGTACTGAACCGGTAAACGCAGATCGCTGAGGTTCTGATCGCGTGTGATCTCGACACTCTCTAATAGCTCGATCAGCGTTTCCCCTTGGTAATTGTTGGTAAAATACCAGGGTGTTTGTTCGCTGCGATTCACTACGTTGTCGCCGTTGAGCGCCGACATTGGCACAAAGCGAATATCCGGCGCTTGCAGGTTCTCAGCAAAGGCACGGTATTCTGCAACAATTTCATTAAAACGCTGCTCGGAGAATCCCACCAGATCCATCTTGTTAACCGCAATCACCAGATGCTGAATACCCAGCAGATCGGCGATAAAGCTATGGCGCCGGGTCTGAGTCTGCACCCCGTAACGGGCATCAATCAGAATAATTGCCAGACTGGCCGTTGAAGCACCGGTGGCCATGTTGCGCGTGTACTGCTCATGCCCAGGCGTATCGGCAATAATGAACTTGCGCTTATCGGTGGAGAAAAAGCGGTACGCCACATCGATGGTGATGCCCTGCTCGCGCTCTGACTGCAAGCCATCCACTAATAGCGCCAAATCAACGGTATCACCGGTAGTACCGCTGGTTTTAGAGGCCTGAGTGATCGCCGCTAGCTGATCTTCAAAGATCATTTTTGAGTCATGGAGCATGCGACCGATTAGCGTCGATTTTCCGTCGTCCACGCTGCCGCAAGTAATAAAGCGCAGTAGATCTTTGTTTTCATGCTCGTGTAGGTACTGCTCGATATTATCAGCGATTAAATTGGATTGATGAGACATTAGAAGTACCCCTCGCGCTTTTTCTTCTCCATCGAACCCACTTGATCGCGGTCAATGGCACGACCACTTCGCTCACTGGTTCGGGTCAGCAGCATCTCTTGAATAATTTCCGGAAGCGTCGCAGCTTCGGATTCCACAGCGCCGGTCAGCGGGTAGCAGCCTAGCGTTCTAAACCGCACCGACTTCTCTTCCGGCACTTCACCAGGCGCTAAAGGCAAGCGGTCGTCATCGACCATAATCTGCATACCGTCGCGCTCGACTACCGGGCGCTTGGCAGAGTAGTAAAGAGGCACGATGGGGATCGATTCCAGATAGATGTACTGCCAGATATCCAGCTCGGTCCAATTGGAGAGTGGGAATACGCGGATCGATTCGCCTTTATTGACCTTGGCGTTATACACGTTCCACAGCTCAGGGCGCTGATTCTTGGGATCCCAGCGGTGGTATTTATCGCGAAACGAGTAAACGCGCTCTTTGGCACGTGAAGCTTCTTCATCGCGGCGGGCGCCACCAAAGGCTGCATCAAAACCGTATTTATCCAACGCCTGCTTGAGCGCCTGGGTTTTCATGATATCGGTGTATTTGGCACTACCGTGGTCGAACGGGTTGATATTGGCCGCCCGCCCCTCTTCGTTGGTATGCACGATTAGCTCCATACCCGCTTCTTCTGCCATGCGGTTACGAAACTCGATCATTTCGCGAAATTTCCAGGTTGTATCTACATGCATCAGCGGGAATGGCGGTGTACCTGGATAAAAGGCTTTACGCGCTAGATGCAGCATGACCGACGAGTCTTTACCTATGGAGTACATCATCACTGGGTTGGAGAACTCAGCGGCGACTTCACGGATAATATGAATAGATTCGGCTTCTAATTGCTTGAGGTGGGTCAAGCGCGCGGCATCAGGAGCACTAAAAGCCTCCTGCTGTGGCGCTGAAGATCGCGTCTCTGAAGAACTTGCCTTTGAAGACTGCTCTTTTGAAGACCCTTCCTTTAAAGACAGTGTAGACAATTGGGTCATAGCCCCTTACCTCGCAAGAACAAGCTCGTTACACAAGCTAGAAGTATTTTATGTTCGAATGCGGGTAGGGTAACGCCGAGACGATAATAACCCAAAAGAATTAATAACTATCTTTTTATTCCTTAATCACCTAACGAAGACTAAGTAAGGGAACAGATCTGGCAATCAATACGCTCAATCCAGCTCTGCCACTCGCTGCCTAGGCGCTCACTCCACTGTAAATCGATAACGCGGTAGCCAGGGCGGGATGCTTCATCAATAGCGAAGTGCTCGGCACCGGGCAGGAACTGATCCGCCATGGCTGGGCAACCGTAAACGTCAATAGTGGTCTCACCCACGCTGCGGTGTTCGGCGTAGGCTTGATGTACATGGCCAAACAGGATGATGTGAACGTGCGCATGTTTGCTTAGCAGCGCCCAAAAAGCATCACGATCCTGAAGGCCAATGGCATCCATCCACACTGCCCCCACATTCACCGGCGGGTGGTGCATGGCAATCAAGGTTGGTCGAGTGTCCGCCTGCAAGCGTTCCGCTAGTGCAGCAAGCTGCTCACTCCCGAGTTCACCGTAAGGTTTGCCCTCTACCTGGGTATTGAGCAGCAGGATGTGCCAGGCATTCAAGTCGACTTCATCCACCAGCGGACGCTCGGCAGCCATAAACTCGGGCTGATCGTGATTACCTGGCAGCCAGTACCAAGGGCAAGGCAGCTGCTCCATCGCCTGAACCGCCAAGGCGTAAGAAGCAGAGGATTCATCCTGGCTGATATCACCCGTAAACAGCACGATTTCAGGTTGCTCATCTACAACCGCACTGATTACCTGCTGAAACTGCCGCCAAGGAATACCTGCACGGGAACGTGCCTCGGTGTCCGCATAGAGATGGGCGTCGGTAATCTGAACCACACGCATCAGGGCATCTCCGGCACGTCAATGGTGTGGCCGTGGGCAAGGCCGTGAGCCAGCCACTCACCCAAGAAGCGGTTGAGCTGGAGCTTTTCATCCGGTTGGTGCATCCGCGCATTGGGGTACCGGTAGCGGCCACTAAAATGGCGCTCGCGCTGAAAGTCGGTCACTTCCGCCATGCGGACATCGTGATAGAGATGCACGCGCATGCGCGGCCCCTCAATAACGGTGTCTAACGGGCCAGTCTGGGAAACATTCACCATGGTGGTATAAGGCGCCTGCTCTTGAATATAGAGGTGCAGGTCACCGAAATGCTGTTTATCACCGCGCAGGGCAATATCACGTCGCTGGCCGGCCTCCATATCGCCCACCAGGCGCACCAAACGCAAATAATTGGCGCTGCACTCCCCTTGGAGCGATTTTAAATCGGTGACATAGGCCGTTCTCGCCATATTCACTCCTCGTTTGTTTCGCTTTGTGTCATCGCCTGCTGTGAAACGGCGCGAAGTGAGGCTCGTTGACTATTAAGCCAATGTAGCCCAATCAGACACATGGCGTTGTCGAGTCGTCCTTGCGTCAAGAGTTCCCAGGCATTGGCAAACGGCATGACATGCACCCGAATGTCCTCATGCTCTTCGTCTAAGCCATGAATCCCGCCTAGCCCTTGGCAATCCACCAGACCACAAAATAGGGTCACTTGCTCGTTGCAGGCGCCGGGACTTGGATAATAAGTGTGTAATTTGGTCAGTTCGGCCACTTTACAACCCGCTTCTTCCCACGCTTCACGGCGGGCCACGCCTTCCAGCGACTCGCCATCTTCCACCAAGCCCGCCACCAGTTCGAGCTTCCAGGGAGACACGGCATCATCGATGGCGCCTGCGCGAAACTGCTCAATCAATACCACTAAATCGCGGGCGGGGTCGTAAAGCAGCACACCCACTGCATCAAAACGGCTGTGTACTTCTCGGCGTATTGGTTCGCTCCAGCCACCTTCGAATAGGCGGTGACGAAGCTCTAGGCCTTCTAGGCGGAAAAACCCCTGATGCAAAGCCTCACGCTTGAGCAGCTCAACATCACCGCGCTTTAACTGCGGAACGCTAAGTGATGTGCTTCGAAAAGGGGCCTTTTGAGATGGAGAATTTCCAAACTCAGCGTTTTTAGGGCTAGACGCCATGGGGCACTCCCGGTGGTGACAATCGCTCTATTATCAGTGCTTGCCACCGGGAATGCCAATCCAGTTAGCGGATTAAAGCTGATTGAGTAGCGTCTCGGCATCTCGACGCAGCGCTTCATCCGAGACTTGCCGGTTCTCGCGAGCAGTGCCGTTAACCGCCCGCTGGGCGTGCTCACGCGCTGCCTGCTCATTGCCCTCTTCTTTCAAGAAAGCGGCATAGTAGTAGTTAACATCGATACCGTCCGGGCGGATTTCCAGGGCACGCTGAAACATGCGTTCAGCCGTCTCGCTATTACCGAAGCCCAGTGGCCGACCCGGCGCGCGGTCGTAAAGCGCGCCTAGCGTGACGTAGGCCGAACCGCTCAACCCTTGCGGATTGATTTCAATCGCTTCCTCTAGCGCATCGCGCGCATCACCTGCAGTTCCCAACGCACCCAAGCCACCCCTTTCCCGGGCATAGGAGGCCAAAATAATGCCCTGCCAGACAAGTACATCTGCTTCATCTTTGTGCTGTTCAGCCAATTGTTCCACTTCGCCTGCCAACGCTTTCAACGTACTTTCCCGCTCATTGGCAGGCATTTCTGTCACGGTATGCTCCCAGCGATTTTTCAGTGAAAACAGCTCGCCTTCGAAGGCGGTCGCGGTCAACGGTGACAGTACCAGTACGGTACCCATCGCGGCGGCGATCAGGGAACGTGGTAAAGACATGGGTAATAAAGAGAGACTTCGCATACATGCTCCTGAATTATTATTGTCCAGCGTAGCCCCACCAATGGTGGGCCTCTCACATAATGTAACGAACGTTTGAATGATTCGCCAGTGGTATGTTGCTTGGTATGCTTCGCGCAATTAACGTAAAGTAGGTAGCTCGAAACACGAAGGGGAACAGGTAATGAAAGGCCGCAACATGACCCGCTGGCGCGATCCAGCCAAAGACCCGCGTCAAGCCCCTAAGAGCAATCTGATCACCCCGGAAGGGGCGTCACGTCTGCGCGCTATACTGGATCATCTTTCTCGGGTTAAACGCCCGGCCCTTTCAGAGAAAGTCGGCGAAGCCGCCGCTCAGGGCGATCGCAGTGAAAACGCCGATTACACTTATAATAAGAAAGAGCTAAACCGCGTTATTGCCCGGATTACCTACCTGATAAAACGTTTAGATGAACTTCAAATTGTCGATCGGCTGCCTGCCGATACTAGCAAGGTATTTTTCGGCGCCTATGTGAGCCTGGAAGATGAAAACGGCGAGCAGGTACATCTCAGAATTGTTGGCCACGATGAAATCGACACTAAAAAACGCTGGATCAGTATCGATGCCCCCATGGCCAAGGCCCTGCTGAGCAAGCAGATAGGCGATGAGGCGAAGGTACTCACCCCCAATGGTGAGATGTTTTATACCATCACCGCCCTAGAATACACAGGCTGACCGCCCTTCCCTTGGCGCGTTCCAATTAAGCCTAGTCCTGCAAAGAATGGTCCTGCAAAGAATAGTCCACCGTGGTGACGACGCGGACGCGTTTGGTTTGTGGCGTGTAGCTATCCAGATCTTCAATGGAAAAGTAGCCTTGAGTGGCCTGACGAATCTGCCCCACTTGGCTACCGGAATCTTCAGCAAACTGCTGTGCGGCGTTGCGCGCATCCGCCGTTGCCGCTGCAATCATTTCGGGTTTGATCGCATCCAGGCCGGTAAACAGGAATTCCGTGCGGTATTCATAGCTGGGTGAAAGCAGCACGCCTTCACGAACCAGCGAAGTAGCGCTAGGGATCGCCTCAATCACGCCCTCGACATCAGGTGAGCGCAGTAATAGCGTTGCTTCAGCCCGGTAACGCTCGTCTGGGCGCTGGCCGCTATATTGATTGCTAAACTGATCTGTAATTCGCGGCGGAGTGGAACTGACATGCTCCGGCGCAAATCCCTGGCCCTGAAGGAAAGCGCGAATCGACTGCTCGTCATCGGATAGCTGTCGCTCCAGGTCACTCAAGGTGTTGGCGCTGACACTGTAGTTGAACGGCCATAGCACTAAATCTGCTGGCACTTCCCGCTCTGACAAGCCGCGCACCGTTACGCTGCGGGAGGACTGCTGCCACACTTCAGCAGCCCCCTTGATATAGCTGCCGCCGACAACTAGTCCCAGCGCCAGCAACCCGCCAAGCAAAACGGCACTTGCCAGTACCACCGTATTTCGAATACTGCCCGCCATTTCAGCCACTCCCACAAACTGCCGTTAAATTAACGACTACTTATTTGCATCGTAGCCCTTAAAGATAGACCTTAAAGGTCAATTCGTCGGCGGCTGATTGAGGCAAGTTTGAGGAAGCGGTGAGTATTAGCGATCGTGGCTATTGGTGAGCATACCACCGCCTCGTCGCGTTCAGGCTTGTACGACGCGCTGCTGCTGCTCACCCAAGCCTTCGATACCTAAGCGCATTTGCTGCCCGTCGCGTAGGTAAACCGGGGGCTTCTGGCCCATTCCTACACCTGGTGGCGTTCCCGTTGAAATCACATCACCTGGCTGCAGGCTCATGAAACGACTCAAGTAACTGATCAGAAAAGGCACTTGATACACCATGGTGCGTGTACTGCCATCCTGGTAACGCTTGCCGTCCACTTCCAGCCACATGCTCAATTGATGAGGGTCAGCCACCTCATCGCGCGTGACCAGCCAGGGCCCCAAGGGGCCAAACGTATCGCAACCTTTGCCCTTGTCCCAGGTACCACTCCGCTCCAGCTGGAACTCACGCTCAGACACGTCGTTGACCACACAGTAGCCAGCCACATGGGACATAGCATCGGCTTCATCGATATAACGACCGCCTTTGCCGATAACCACGCCAAGCTCAACCTCCCAATCGGTCTTCTTCGAGTCGCGAGGTATTTCAACATCGTCATTGGGGCCACAGATGGCGCTGGTCCATTTGTTAAAAATCACGGGCTCTGGCGGCACCTCGGCGCCGGTTTCTGCCGCGTGGTCGGAGTAGTTGAGGCCAATACAGATAAACTTGCCGACCCGACCCACACAGGGCCCTAGACGCACATCCGCCGCTACCTCAGGCAGGGCAGAAAGACCCGTATCACGCAGTGTCTGCAGCGCTTCATCGCTCAACAGGTCACCGGCGATATCGTCAATGACGCCCGAAAGATCACGCACCTTTCCCTGGCTATCGAGGATGCCCGGCTTTTCCTGACCAGACGCTCCAAAACGTAAAAGTTTCATAGTGTTATACCTTATTAAATGATCAGTTTGCCCAGCCGCCATCAATCAGTTGTGTGGTGCCTGTAATAAACGCTGCTTCATCGCTGGCCAGGAAAGTGGCTAGCGCTGCAACTTCCTCCACCCGCCCCAGCCTGCCCATTGGCTGGCGCGCAATAAAGGAGGCCAGAACATCAGCATCGCTGCGCCCCTCTTTACTCGCCTGCTCTGCAATACGCTGCTTTAACGAGGGCGAGTCGACAGTGCCTGGGCAGATGGCATTGCAGCGAATACCTTGGGTCATGAAATCGGCGGCGACTGATTTGGTGAGCCCGATGACGGCGGCTTTGGAAGCACCGTAAGCGCAGCGGTTCGCCACCCCTTTAACACTGGATGCCAAAGAAGCCATATTGATAACGCTGCCACCGCCGTTTGCCAACATGCCTGGCAAAAAAGCCTGCAAGGTATGAAACATGGAAGTGACATTTAAATCCAGCGAGCGCTGCCAGGTAGCCTCATCACACTCGAGTACGGAGCCACCGGCCACCATGCCCGCACAGTTGAAGAGTATGTCCAGATTAGGCAGTGAGCTAGCCAGTTCATGAATCGCTTTGCTGTCCGTTACATCCAGACAGTAGGCATCAACGCCCTCCACACCTTCTAGCGTGGCAATATCGATATCTACTGCAAATACGCGCGCACCTTCAGCTACAAAGCGTTCGGCGGTAGCGCGTCCAATGCCATTCGCAGCGGCGGTGACCAGTGCATTTTTGTTGTTGAGTCGCATCATGTGGCACATCCCTGGTAGCGGCATGACCCAGAATGGTAGGCACATGCCTAGAGTCGGAACATCTGACTGTATGATAGCTTGACCAATAAATCGAGTATGGACGAGCAACTTTGGCCCTGGCAAGCGTACCTAGGGCCAAATAGCGGCTTATGAAATCTCATTTTTAGTCGAAGCTGGTGGCGGTGAGGCTAGCGACTTAGTTGCTTTGCACCGTATACCTTGAAGCGGCGATTATCCGCCAAGATATGAAAATCTTGAAAAGCGCGCTGTAAGTGATCGGGGTAAGGCAGAAAACCATTCGCCACAATGACCAAACGCCCACCAGTGTTTAGGTGCTCGGGCGCTTGGCTAATTAAGCGCTGGCTGGGGCCATAGCTGATATCACGCTCTTTATGGAAGGGGGGATTGCTGACAATCCAGTCGAACTGTTCGCCCTCAAGTGCGCTGAACACATCACTACACAGCACGCGCCCCTCTAAACCATTCGCAGTTAAAGTGCGCTTACAGGCTTCTATTGCAAAGGCGCTAACGTCTACGGCGGTCACCAGATGACCTCGCTGGGCCAACCAAGCGCTGACAATACCGTCGCCACAGCCCATATCCAGTACTTTGAGCGGTTTTTTCGGCAAGCTATCCTCAATGCTTGCCAACATTAACAGCGTTCCTTCATCGACTTTGCCATGGCCAAAGACACCGGGATGGCTGGCCAACGTTAAACCCAGCGCTTCAATGTTTTGCCAAGCGCTATCACTAGCTGAATTTAACGCAATAGTATGGGTGGCAAAGAGTGAACAGCGACGCGCGTTATCGCGCTTGTCCCACGTCATTCCCAGCTCATCCAGCATCTTAGGAACGCGCTTGATCCCCCCTTGATGCTCGCCCACAATCTCTAACGGCGTGCCGCTAGGTAGCTGTTCACATAACCACTTCAGCCACCAGATACCTAACTGATGGGCTTTTGGCCAAAACAGCACCACTTCTTTCCCTAATGGCTCTCCCGGGGCCAAGTCAAAAGGTGTCCGGGCTTGCTTGCCCTTTGCCTTCCACTCATTTAGCACCGCAAAATCACCGCTCAACACGCCCGCTGACTGGTCAATAAGCCAGCTATCCACAGGCGGGCCTACGACCCATAGCGCTGCGTACTTATCTCTTTGGCGCTCTAATAACTGACACGCAGGGGCTTGGGCACTCATTCAGGGCTCTCCGGTTTCGTTAATGTGTACAGTAGGTAACGACCCAATCGCCAGTGCGGGTCTTGGCGACAGTACTGTTTCTCCAGCGCCAGTAGCGTTTCTTTTTCTGCAGGCGTTGCGGGGGGATGGCGTAAGTAATCTTGAAACACCCGGATGCCAGCGACGGCATCTATTTTCAGTCCGTTTGCTGCGCTCCACTGGACAATGTCGTTGTGCGTTATCGGCGAAATGGGCGTTAAACGTTGCCGTTTTCCTTTCCCCTCCAATCGGTCACTCAACGCCTTCTCAAGATTGCCTTTAACCACATTAGAGAAACGCAGCGCATCGCGATTAAACACCATCAAGCTAAGCTGGCCACCAGGCGCCAGCAGATCACTTAGGTTAGCCAGGGCTGCTTGCGGGTCACCCAGCCACTCCAACACTGCGTGGCAAGTAATCAGCGACCATGGCCCCGGTGCCTGCGGGGGCAGATCCTGCAAGGACGCTTGTCGGTAAGTAATGGAAGAGTGAGGTAGCGTGGGATCATCGTGATGCCACTGTTGGGCATAACTGAGCATGTCTTTCGAAGGCTCCGCCATGGTTACCTTATGCCCACGCTTGGCAAACCACGCCGTTTGTTGGCCCAGACCACCGCCCACGTCGAGGACGTTCTGCTCGTTTAAAAGCAACATTTGCGGCAATAAATAGTCAAGCATCGCTAAGCGCAACTCGCCACGGGGTGCCTGATAGAGTGAACGAGAGAACTTATCGGCCAAGCCATCGAAATAGCGATCGCCAGCCTCTGTTAAGTCATAGCTTTTTGGCACATCGTTTGGGTGCATACCGTGGGCATCGCTTTTGCGAGAAAAGGCGCAGTTTACCTGATTCGTCCTGCCCAGCCGAACGGCATACTTCACAACGCCTCTTATAGCAAAAAGCTATCAAAAAACCACCCTACATAACAAAAATAAAAATGAATAGATTTGCAAATAGGCGTTAAATGATGGCTAATCAACTCATCAATAGGTATTTCCGAGGGTAAAGGGGGGTTAACGCTACTATAATAATGCTAATTTGTAAAAGTCATCACCAAGACAATAGCTAACTAAAAAAAATATGGTGAATATGACATGTCAATCCATACAGCAACACCAAACGCCACAAGCCAAATACTAAAGTCGCTACTTCACAAAGACCACACTATTTCCATTTTTTCTAAAGAAGCGGCTTACGCTATTGAAGCAACCGCTATAAAAACAGATCTGGACGGCGGAAAAATAACATTAGAAATAACTTATTCTGGCAATTCCCTATCTCCTTACTTAAAAAACGATACCATTTGCTTTGACATTGAAACGCTTCGGCACGGCACCGGAGAAGAGGAGCAAATCTATAATATTGAGCATGTGCCTGCTCACGTGACCAAAATTGATACCTGCACTTATCACTTGGAGTGCCAACTCCCCAATTCGATTTTTGCCTCCGACAATCGCGGCGCTCTACGTGTCCCTTTCATTCTTGGCATGCAAGCCCGTGCGCACCTTAACGTTTTTTTGCATGAGCTTTACCTTGAAGGCAAGGTACGCAATTTATCGGTGGGGGGCTGCCTGGTATATGTCAGTCTTGAAGACAGCATGGCACTCACCGTCAATCAGATACTGCCAGGCGTGACCCTCGAGTTTCCCAATGGCGATACCTTCACGGCCGAGGGGCGTATCCGTCATATGCGTCCTTTTGGTAGCCATGATTATGCGGCCATTGGTATTGAGTTTATTAATATGACACCCACTATGACCGAGACACTTTTCCATTATGTATCGGAATCTGAGTTCGAAGCCGCTTTTCGTTCGGGCCTGCAAGATAATGCTTCACGGGTGAAGTCACGGCTTTTTATAGCAGATGCTAAAGAGAAGAAGTTACAGCACAAAGAAGAGCGGGAGCAGATCCAAAACACCCAAAAATCTCCGTTACTAAGAGGCATTCAGGAAATCGCTCACCAAATACAAGTCATATTAATGTTTATTAAAAGCAAAAACTTGCTGCCTGAAGAAAGCCTATATGAATGTGTTGATAGTCTCCTATATATGATTAACCAAGATCAGAAAGTAGTGAAGTACGCTCTGGCATTTTTGCACAACGAGCCCGAGTGGGTACGCCATGCCGTAAAGGTGGCGAGTCAACTAGCGATGATATTAATCAGTCGTGACCCACACAACTCTCAGACACGAGAAGCGGTAGCTGGTGCCCTATTGCACACCATGGGCAAGCCACTACTGATTAGTGAGAAACTGCCCTCCCTTAAAATGCATATTTCACCGTCACAAACGGAAATACTTAAAAGCCACGTGCAAGCACTGGATCATAAGCTCTCAAGCCTTGGGTGGACGCCCAGCCCTACCTGCCGTGACATTATTTTAAATGCTAACGAGCGTCTGGATGGCAGTGGCTATCCAGACGGTAAAACCGCAGATGTATTGTCAGAGCGGGTGCGTTTAATCAGTGTCATAAAAATTATCAACAAATTAACCCATGAGCGAAACAGTCAACAGCCACGACAACCGCTTGATGCCTATCGCTGGGTTAATGACCTTCCTAATCTTTATGAGAAATCATTACTTGTGGAGTATATCCAACACTTTGGCCTTTACCCCATCGGCAGCTTGGCTAAATTTTCAAACGGTTTTCTAGCCTGGATTATGGACGTTGACGCTAAGGGTATGCCCTGCAAAGTAAACGTTATTAAAAATTTATCTTTCAAAGATACGTCTATTGATACCGTCCTTGAGAACAATGATTTCACCCAAATTGGTCGACTGGAGGGCACGGTGAATCCCTCCGAGTACGATATTCATATGGTTAATCACGCCTAATTGACTAGGTACCGTTGCTTTTGATGTTAAGTATAATCAAAATGGAACCGTTACCATTTCATGAAGACCATTATGTCATCTGCAGGTCGGCGTTCTACCATTCTTGAAGTCGCTCGTTTAGCCGGTGCTTCAAAAACCAGCGTTTCGCGCTATTTTGGCGATGAACGGGAACGTCTATCGCCCACTCTTCAGGACCGCATTGCCCATGCAGCAAGCACCCTAGATTACCAGCCCAACCAAATGGCACGTGGATTGAAGGGTGGGCGCTCCAAACTCATCGGAATGCTGGTAGCGGATATCCGCAACCCTTTTTCCGTGGCGATTACCCACGGTGTCGAACAAGCATGCCGCCAGTACGGCTACTCATTATTGGTATGCAATACCGACAACGATTCTGAGCAGGAGCGCCAGCATTTAGACCTTCTAGGAGCGTATCAGGTGGCAGGCTTGGTGGTTAATGCCACCGGCAGCCCCGAAACCCAAATACAGGCGTTCATCAGACATGGAACGCCAGTCGTGCTGCTAGACCGCGAAGTCAGCAATGTGGATGCAGAAGTAGTAGGGCTTGATAACCAGCTAGCGATTGATAGCGCACTTGATCACCTTTCTGCCCAGGGTTACCAAGCCGTGTTGTATGTCAGCGAAGCCCCTGAGCAGTCGAGCACACGGCAACGACGGCTGGCCTGCTTTAACCAGGGAGCCCAACAGCGTGCGTTAAGCCATGCAACGCTACTGTTAACAGGTGACACCAACACGCGCCAGGCGCTAAGCCATTTTTTAGCCACCCATCCTCAACACGCCTGCGCCGTACTATGTGGCAACGGCAATGTGACCTTGACGGTAACGCGCCTTTTCCAGCAGCTAGGTCTACCCCTTGGTCAAGTCGGCTTAATGGGCATTGATGAACTCGACTGGTGCGATCTAGTGCCTCCTGGCATTACCACGCTTGCCCAGCCAACCGATGCTATCGGGAAAACGGCGCTTCAATGCTTGAGGCATAGAATTACATCTCAAACATCGCCGCAGCCGACAACATTGAGTTTTACACCTACCCTAATCGCAAGAGGCTCCACCCGGCGTTAGCATTTTATGATCGCCCAAGCTTTATAAAAGCAACACAAATGGTATCGTTCCCATTAACCGACGACCAACAACATCAAGAGATGACTGACCATGTCCCACTCCTTTACTAACCCACCAGAAATCCTCACTTTTGGCGAAGCCATGACCATGTTCGTGGCTGACTCCCCCGGCAAGCTTTCCGAGGTTGAGCATTTCCAGCGCCGGATTGCAGGCGCAGATACCAATGTGGCGATTGGTCTGGCGCGTTTAGGGTTTCATGTCGGCTGGTTAAGCCGTGTGGGCAGTGATAGCTTTGGCGACTTTATTCGCAATACGTTAGAAAACGAAGGTCTGGATTGCCGTCATCTTCATACAGATACCAAGCACCCCACCGGGCTACTTTTTAAAGAGCGTGCACTTGGCGGTGCAGACCCAAAAGTGGAGTATTTTCGTCGCGGCAGCGCAGCCAGTTACCTAACCCCACAAGACGCTAGCGAAATTGACTTCGGCGCCCTGCGCCATGTACATGCAACGGGCATTCCCCCCGCCCTCTCCGCCTCTGCCCGTGAACTCGCTCACCATACGCTTAAAGAAGCCCGAGCTAAGGGTGCCAGTATTTCTTTTGACCCCAATCTACGTCCCAGCCTGTGGGCCAGTGAAGCTGACATGCGCGAGACGCTCAATGCCCTTGCCATGCTCTCCGACTGGGTATTACCTGGGCTTTCAGAGGGCCAACTTCTCACTGGGCAGAAGACGCCTTACGACGTAGCAGGCTACTATCTGGATCAAGGCGCCTCGGCGGTGATCATCAAGCTGGGGCCGGAAGGTAGTTATTATCGCGGCAACCTAGGTGGGCAGGAAGAGAGCTTTACGGCAGACGGTTGCCACGTAGCAGACGTTGTGGATACCGTAGGTGCTGGCGATGGTTTCGCTGTCGGCGTGATCAGCGCCCTGCTTGACGGTTGCTCGGCACGTCAAGCAGCCCAACGGGGCAACCTCATTGGTGCTCAAGCCATTCAGGTGGTTGGCGATATGGAAGGCCTGCCTAACCGCCAGCAACTTCAAGCGCTTGAAACCGATCAACCCACTGCTTAATTCGCCCCGTTATGCTTTATTAAGCGCTTTATAACCAGGAGACAACAATGAAAAAACAACTAGTGGTTCAAGGACGACTCAGCGATGCTCAGTTAGCCGAGCTTAGCGGCTTGTTTGAGGTGGAGGTGCTGCCGAAAACGACCGCACTGAATGATCCTGCTAATCACGCTCTACTGGCTAACGTTCATGGCATTATAGGTTCCGGCTTAGCGATTACTCCTCAGCTTTTAGACGCAGCGCCTAAATTGAAAGTCATCGCGACTATCTCTGTTGGTTACGACAACATCCCTGTTGATGAACTGACCAAACGCGGCATCATGCTATGCAACACACCAGATGTGCTCACTGAAACCACCGCCGATACCGGCTTTACCCTGATCATGGCCACGGCTCGCCGGGTAGTTGAATTAGCAGAGTGGGTCAAAGCCGACAAGTGGCAAGCGAGTATTGGCCCTGCACTGTTTGGCAGTGATGTACATGGCAAAACCTTGGGCATGGTCGGGTTTGGGCGCATTGGTCAGGCGGTCGCCCGGCGTGGTGCCCTAGGGTTTGGTATGAAAGTGATTTACTCCAACGCCTCTCCCAAGCCTGAATTAGAAAGCGAATTAGGCGCGCAGCGTCGCGAACTCAACGAGCTGCTAGCCGAGGCCGATTTTGTCTGCGTGACGGTCCCACTCACGGCCGAAACCGAACGATTGGTCGGTGCCCAGGAGTTCGCGCTGATGAAACCTTCGGGCATTTTTATCAATATCGCCCGAGGCAAAGTCGTCGATGAAAGCGCTTTAATAGACGCCTTGGAAAACGGCGTTATTCAAGCAGCCGGGCTGGATGTATTTGAGCAGGAGCCGCTACGCGCTACGTCACCGCTGACGAAGATGCCCAATGTGGTCGCCCTGCCTCATATAGGCTCCGCCACCCATGAAACCCGCGACGCCATGGCCCAGCGCGCGGTGGACAATATTCGCCTAGCGCTGCAGGGCGAACGCCCAATTAGCCTAGTGAATGAGGAAGCCTGCCGATGAGTACTGATAAGTCCCCATCCTCGCCTTTCTGCTTACTCTTCGACTGCGACGGCACCCTGGTGGATAGCGAAATACTGCTTGCCGAGGTAATGGGCGCGATCCTTCCCGAATTCGGTTTACCCTTCTCAGCACAGCAGTATATGGACGAATTTAGAGGGGTACGTTTCCAGACGATTGTCCAAATGCTGGAAAACCGTTTTCAGGCGTTAGAAGAAGACGCTTTTTCCCAGCTTGAGGCGGGTATGCGAACACGTATGGAAGCGCGCATGCGCGCTGAACTTATCGCGATACCTGGCATGCCCGCCGCGTTAGAACAGTTAAGCAACCACCCTAAAGCCGTGGTATCTAATGGGCCAGAGCGCAAAATTCGCTGCGCTCTGGAAAGCACCCAGCTGGGTCATCACTTTGCAGGTAATTTATTTAGCGCTTATACCCTCAATGTCTGGAAACCCGACCCTGAGCTTTATCTTAAAGCGGCGGCCGCCATGGGCTTTGCCCCCCAACGCTGTATTGTGATTGACGATGCGGCCGTGGGAGTGGAAGCCGGCCTGGCGGCAGATATGCACGTTATTCATCTCAACCATTTCCCGAACGAGGAAAGCACCCCTGAGGGCGCCGTGGGGATTCATCACGCAAGCGAACTGCCAGCGGCAATTTCACGCTTATCGACCGCCGCTATCGCTTAGCGGCAGGAGCGAGGAGGCTTTTAAAAGCAAGTCGCCATGTGTTCTTTCACGTTCAAGGCGTCATCGACCAGCAGCAGTTGACGCCATTTATCGAACGTTAGGCACGGGTGAGAGGCCCCAAACGCCACAATGTCACCGATCTCAACGTACTGAGCATCGTCCGGCAGCCGCACGAACGTGTGCTGATCCATGATTTTCGTCACTTCCCAGCCAGCCACCGATAACGGCTGCGCTGGCGTACCAGCTTCCCGGTAGCGACGCAGGACAATGGGCAACTGATCATGTCCGATATCACGCTTACCTAGCGCCACAATCGCAAGCCCAGGTTCGGGAAGCGACTGCACCTGGGCAAAAACTTCCAAGGCAGGCACAAGTCCCTGTTGCAAATCCGGCCGACGGGCTAATACCGCCGATTGCGCTTCACGATAAAGCCCATGGTCGTGAACGATGTAGCAACCTGGGCGTAGCACAGGGGTAAACTTCCCCTGCAGTGGTGCGCCCTGAAAGGACTCCGCAATCACGTCATACCAGGCGGAACCTGACGCGGTGACAATCGGGTTTTCTTCAGCAAAGCGTCCAGCAGCTTCAAGCTCTACGGCAATATCCACCAGGTAGTTAGCATAGGTACGAATACCTGATTCGGGGTTATCCCCGTGAACCACACCTTCATAGCCCTCCAGGCCCACGAGGGAGAGCGCTGGCTCATCAGCAATGGTCTCGGCAAGCGAGAGAACCTGCTGCTGATTGCGGCAGCCACACCGCCCTCCGGCCACGCCCACTTCAATCAGCACTGACAGCGTCAGCCCCCGATCGGCAAAAAAGCGCCCAAGCTGGCGCACGTTCTCATGGCTGTCGACTACGCAGTAAAATGTAGCACCCTGCTCAATCAGACTGGCGATAATGGCCATATTGGCCTGGCCCACCAATTGGTTCGCCATCACTATTCGGGTGATGCCATTGGCAAAGGCAGCACGACACTGGGGTGCAGTGGCAAGTGTGATACCCCATGCACCTGCCTGGATCTGTCGATGGAAAAGCGCGGGCGTCATGGTGGTTTTTCCATGGGGCGCCAAGTTAGCACCGTGAGCCTCTGCAAAGCGCTGCATCCACTCTAGGTTATGAGCTAGTGGGCCTTCATGCACCACGGCAGCGGGAAGGCTGACACCGGACAACAAATTAGGGCCTACCTCCACCACGCCTTTATCTACTACTAATCCATGTGAACGCATACGCTTCCTTTAGAACGTAGCCACTTATCTGAGTGTTAACTGACGCATCCCGCGCAGTTCGGCTAGGCCGCTCAGGCTCCCGTAAAGCGGGTAGCCGGGTGCCGGTATTGCGCTGTCGATCATCAAGAAGCTGGTGGCCGTGATCCGGGCGCAGCGGTAAACGTTCCTGCTCGGCTAGCTGCGCCACCTCTTGGTGTTTTCGCTTACCATTATTCGGCATATTGTCGCAAGAGAGCACCGTAAAGAGGGCAATGCCTTTCTCACGGCGCCGCGCCAACGCTTCCACCAACAGCCCTGGGGCGGTGCGCGGCTGCTGGGGCAAGGCAATATCGACAATAACGAATGGGGTCATCAACTCTTAACCCACCGCTCGCAGGGCTTAAAAAGTAGCCCTTCTCAGTCACTGTTAGTCGCCCCCTGCTCTTCCAATTTATAAAAAACAATGGTCTCTAACAATGATTCCGTAGTCCCTTCACTGCAATGCATCAGACACGCGGCGGTTGGCGTAATTTATCTAAGATCAAACATGGAGCACTCAATTGAAAACCACCGGTAACGGGCTAACCTAAAAAATAGCAATATGTTTATAGCCAAATAGTAGGTGGTTTTATGCTCAACATTAATGGCTTTCATTACGGTACGTTTGTCGCATCGATCTTTACTCTAGCTGGTTGCACCGGCATGGGGGAGACGCACTCGACTACTGAGGTTCCTGGTAGAGCTGAGAGTGCAAAATCTCAACTATTAGAAGCAGGAGCAAGCATGATGCAAACAAACGCTCCCCCATCGCGTCTTAATGTTTACCTCGTCGGTTTTCACCCGTTAAAAAAAGAGCCACTGCACCAGTTTGAGGCCCATCACTTCTGTGATCAGGTAAATGAAGACTTCTTACAGTGCGCTCTTTACGACGGCAATACTGATGATGCGAAGCTAAACGGTATTGAATACATCATCTCTGAAACACTCTTCGAGCAACTCCCAGAAGAAGAGAAACAATACTGGCATCCGCATAATGGAGAAATCCTTTCAGGCCAGTTGGTAGCTCCTAATTTACCAGTAGCCGCCGAACATGAACTTATGAAAAGCAAGGTGAACAGCTACGGTAAAACATGGCATACGTGGGGTACAGCGCATAGTGAGGATAATGAACTTTCATTACCCCTTGGAGAGCCCTCTCTGGCGTGGTCGTTCAATCGTGACGGTGAGGCGAAACCAAGACTGATTGAGGAACGCGACCAACGGATGGGCATTGATACAGAAGAACGGCGCAGAGCACGGCAAGATTTAGTGCCATTAGCAAAGCCACAAAGTGGCATTGATGCCTTGAAAGGCGAGTTTCCTGGGCCGACACAGCCAATTCCTGGCGTCGAGGCCAAGCCTTCTTATTAAAATAGTTTGGCGAGAAAATCTAGCCGAAGATCTAGGTTACCGACTACGGCGTCACACATAAAACGGCCTATATCTAAACGTGCTGCTGGCTAACTGCACATGCTTGCGCTTTAACTAATTGGGCTGAAAATGTCCTCTATGAACGGCGCCTGTCACTGAAAGAAATTTAAAGCAACCGGGAGTAAATAAAGGAAACTTAAAGTAACAAGCTGGACATGAATTCTTAAAACTAGCTAATTTCTCATCCCTCTACGTAAGAAATTACTTACAAATAACTAGGAGATATCTTACAAAACAGTACCGATTAGAGTACTTTTGGGAGCGACAAAGAAAAATCAGTAGATCCAAATGTAAGTATTTTGTCAGTGAATCACCTATGATGAATTAAAACGAACGCTTGAATACGAGCATCATCGGCCTCGACGCAATAGCTAGGAAAGGCTGAAGGCTGCTGAAGCTAGCCAATAAAAGCAAGGAGAAAGTAATGGAGGTCATTCAGGGAAAAGACTATTCGAAAGATCTAGCCTTAACGACTGCACTACCTGAATTTTTAGTAGCTGATCTCCTCAAGTGTCCTAATCTGCCCTCTTTACCTTCTGTCGCTATTAATGTTTTGAAGATAGCACGCACAGAGAACCCTTCGGTTAGCGAGTATGCCAACGCTATTGAGCGTGATCCAGCCTTAACCATGCGGATCATTACGCTTGCGAACAGTGCATTTTTCTCGCGTACCCACATTAAAGTGCACACGTGCCGTGAAGCGGCTGCCCGCTTGGGATTAGATGCCACACTGGCAGCAGTAATGAGTTTCAGCCTACTTCAAAACAGGGCGGTCGATACCCATTATCAGCGTGTATGGATGCGCTCGATCATTGCCTCCTTAGCAGCACGACACCTTGCCATTCATCTCTGCGCCGACATGGCAGGACCTGTTTTTACGGCAGCCTTGCTCCAAGACATTGGCATTATTGCCTTGCGTGCGACTTATCCTCTAGAAAGCAGCCATTTATATTCTGAAGCCGCCCTATCACATCGGCAGTTAGCAGAATCAGAGCAACGGCTTTTTGGCTGCGACCACTCTCAAGTAGGTGCTTGGATTGCCGCTAAATGGGGAGTTCCAACACCTCTTGCCCAACGTATCTGTGATAGCCACGGTGAATACGACATTGCCGCCCCGGACATGGTATGTATTCAGTTATCTGGCCCCATTGCCGATGCCTGGCTCTCTTCAAACCCAGCGCAATCATTAGTCACTGTGATAAGGGAATTTGAAACCTATCGGGGCACCCACACGATCTCTTTGCGGCATTTATTAGAAAATATTCAGCAGCAGTTACCGGCGTTGGCTGACATGTTGCAAATGTCAGCCCCTCCGCTACAAGATAACGAATCGCTGCTTGCTGAGGCGCAACAACTACTATTTCGGCAGACGTTACAGCTCAATGCGCGTCTTGAGATGCAACAGGCGGAACTCGCTTCGTTGCGTCAACGACAAGATGAGCTAGAAGAGCGCTCGCGAACCGATACGCTCACAGGCCTTGCGAACCGTGCCTGGCTGGAAGTGCAGATGCAAAAGCGTTTTGCCCTGTGTCAGCAACAGTCTCGCATCATGTCAGTCGTATTTATTGACCTGGACCATTTCAAAAAACTGAACGATAAGTACGGGCACCAAATGGGCGACCAAGTGCTCGAAAAATTCGGCAAGACGCTTCAAGCGTTAATTCGCGAAGGTGACTTGGCCGGCCGCTGGGGCGGTGAGGAATTTTTGATCATTTTACCTGATGAAAACGCCAAAGCTGCCCATGTTTTCGCAAAGCGAATTGGCGAGCGTTTAGAAAAAATCCCAATGGGTCATGATGGCAATGTTCCCATCCATGTCTCCGTCTCTATTGGTATTGCCTGTTTAGATGATGGCGGGTTTGGCAGCGCAGGCGAGCTAATTGATGCGGCTGATAAAAGCATGTATTTCATCAAGCGCACAGGGCGCGGCGGCATAGCCGTGTATGGCGAGCGCGGCGCACCGATTACGCCTATTGATGACTAGTCTGGCGTTTGCGATTAGTGCCTTACCTCAGTAAAAAGAGCAGCCTATGCTGGAACTTCAACAGGTACACAAAACCTATACGACGCCTCAAGGCCCGCTAAAAGTACTCGACGATGTCTCCCTTCGCTTGGCACCCGGCCAAAGCCTGGCATTAATGGGCGAATCGGGAAGCGGTAAATCCACTCTCCTCCATCTTGCTGCCGGTTTGGACCTGCCTGATCAGGGCAGTATCACACTCGCGGGACAGAACGTATCGACGCTAGCCGAATCCGACCGCGCCAAGCTACGCCGCGAAAAATTGGGCTTAGTATTTCAGCAATTTCACTTAGTCCCCAGCCTAACGGTCATCGACAATCTGCGCCTTCAGGCGCGTCTGGCCAACCGTGACGATACCGACTGGACAGCCTATTTAATCGCACGGCTGGGGCTAGAGGGGCTGGAAAAACGTTACCCGGAACAGCTCTCCGGCGGGCAACAACAACGCCTGGCCATTGGCCGCGCTTTAGCCCCGCGCCCGCCGCTGTTACTAGCCGACGAACCGACGGGCAACTTGGATGAAACCACCGCAGGTGAAGTGCTTGAACTGCTATTAAGCCTTGTCCGCGAAACCCAGTGCGCTCTTCTAGTCGTGACCCACAGCCCGCAAGTGGCCGCCCCGCTGGACCGCTGCCTGCGTTTACGCCACGGACAACTGATTAACACGGAATTATGATCAAAGCCCTGCCCACGGTGCTGGCGACGCTGCTCGCTCACTATCGGCGTCACCCTGGCCAATTAGCCATGCTACTACTCGGCCTGTGGGTAGCTAGCGCTCTATGGAGTGGCATTCAAGCCATCAACGCCACGGCTCGCGATAGCTACGCCCGCGCGGACGCCATGTTTGATACCCAGTTGGATCAGCTTGAGCGACGCGATGGCGCTCCCCTCACTCGTGCGGACTATCACGCCCTACGGCAAGCGGGCTTGCCCGTTTCGCCCATGCTAGAGGGTGAAGTTGTCACTCAAGATGGCACCCGGCTAACATTGATCGGCATTGATCCGCTGACCCTGGCTAATAATAACCCGCTGGCCCAAGCAGACTCCTCGGGATCGTTAACGGACTTCATGACCGCGCCGTGGCAAACGCGTGCAGCCCCCGATGCCTTAACGGCCACCACGACCCTTGCGAACGGCAAAGCACTCCCGCCTCTTGTATTAGCACCAGCGATACCGCCGGACACGCTGATAATGGATATCGCCGCTGCAGCACGGCTACTTCAAAGCGGTGAAGAAATCACGCGCCTTGTGGCCGCGCCGGGAGCACTGGCGGAGGCGCCGGCCGGATTCACGCTCACCCGTGCCACTCGTATTGCCACCCCCGGTCAACTTACCGAAAGTTTTCACTTAAACCTTACGGCGTTGGGGCTACTCGCTTGGGTCGTAGGGCTATTTATCGTGCAGGCCGCATTAGGTCTGGCCCTGGAGCAACGTTTGGGTATGCTGCGCACCCTTCGAGTACTGGGGGTCTCAGGGCGTAGTCTGGTTCTAGCGCTCAGCGTAGAACTACTCCTGCTCGGCCTGATAGGTGCCGCTGCTGGCATCGCAAGCGGCGTATGGCTGGCACGCCTATTATTGCCCGATGTAGCGGCCACCCTAGGCTCACTCTATGGCGCAGGCGTTGGCAGAGAGCTCAACTTACCCTGGCATTACTGGGTCGGTGGGCTAGCGGTTAGCCTTGGTGGGCTACTGCTGGCGGGCGGCGGCGTGCTATGGCGCGCTGCACGCTTAAACACGCTGGAATTAGGCCAGATGCAGGCATGGCGAAGTGGTTACCGTCGGCAGTTAATGTTGATGAGTATCGGCGGCGCTTTCGTAGCGGGCGTTGCGCTAGCATTGTATGGTTGGCTTCGCTTTCAGCCCCCAGGCGATGGCTTAGTGGCAGGCTTTGCGCTGGTTGCCGCGTTACTTCTGGCCAGCGCACTGTGGCTCCCCCCCTTGCTAGCCCTCGTATTGAAAGTGCTGACACATCTCGCCCGACGACGCCCGTTGGTTCACTGGGCACTGGCGGATATGCAGCTCCAGCTACCCAAGATCTCGCTTGCCATGATGGCCCTACTCATCGCCCTGGCGACCAATCTAGGGGTCGGCAGTATGGTCGGTGGTTTTCGTCTCACCTTTTTAGAGTGGCTGGATCAGCGTTTGGTCGCCCCCCTCTATTTGAATGCTCCCGCCGAGCAATATACTGATATTGATGCTTGGCTGGCTGATCATCCTGACGTCTCAGAACGCCTGCTCACTCGGCGAAGCGAGGCCATCCTTGAGTCCATCATCACGCCCAAAGGCAGTCGCGCTTTGGGCACTCCTATCGAGCTTTATGGCATTACGCCAGGCGAATCTTTGACACCTCACTGGCCGCTCTTGGCGACCCAGCAAGACCGCGACACTGCCTGGGCAGACTTCAGCCATGGCGCGGCTTTTGTTAACGAACAACTCGCTACTGCTGAGAATCTTTCCCCCGGCGACCAGCTAAACCTTCGCGCGCCGGGCGTCAGTGAAACGCTGACCATCGCCGCGACTTACCCTGACTATGGCAATCCCAGCGGGCAGGTTCTCATGGCATCGCCCCAGCTTGCCGCGCGCTTTAATGCCCCGCCTAGCTCGATGGGCGTGGTGCTGCATCTCAATGCCGATGTGGATGCCCTGCGTGAAGCACTTACCGAGCGCTTTGGCCTGGGCAGCGATGCCCTTAGCGACCAACGCGAGATCAAGCGCATCGCCACCGAGATTTTCGAGCGCACCTTTACCATTACCCGTGCCCTGAATGTACTGACCTTAGCGGTAGCAGCCCTGGCGCTGCTGGCCAGCCTGCTTGCCCAGGCCCGCAGCCGACGCCAACAGCTAGCACCGCTCTGGGCGCTGGGTGTTCCTAGGGCACAGCTGGCCCAGCTTAGTTTGGTACAGCTGGGGGGTGCGGCATTGGTCACTGGCCTGCTGGCACTGCCACTGGGTATCGCGATCACCTGGAGCTTGGTGGCGATCATTAATGTGGCTGCCTTTGGTTGGCGCTTACCACTTCATCTATTCCCTTGGGAAATGGCTGTCACCCTGGCGACCGCGGTTGCCGTGGCGCTGTTATCTGCAGCACTGCCTGCGCTGCGCTTTTGGCGTGCCTCACCGCGCACGTTACTAGCAGAAGAGGCCAATCAGTGAGCCTAAATCAATGAGCTTAAGTCGACTGCAAAACTTCCGTCTTCTACTGGCGTTCACCGCAACGCTGATGCTTTACGGCTGCAGTTCAGAAGAATCAACGTCGACGGCTGACACAGGCTTTGCCGGGTTGGGCCAGGAGGCTGATGGCTTTCAATATGCCAAGCCAAACCAGTTACTTACGTTTCCAACGGATCACGCTGCACACCCGGATTACCGTATCGAGTGGTGGTACTTAACTGCCAACTTAGAAGATGCCTCTGGCGAGCCACTTGGCCTGCAGTGGACACTTTTTCGTCAAGCGTTAATGCCGCCCAGCGAGCGCCCTGCTCCCACACCCTGGGCGGCTGACCAACTCTGGATGGCCCATATGGCGATCTCCCAAGGAGAACAGCACGAAGTGGCCGAGCGCTTCGGGCGCAGCCACTCTCAGGCCGACCTGAGCGTCCACCAGGATAGCCAAGCAGGCATCATCTCTAGCCCCTTTCATGCCTGGTTAGATGATTGGCAGCTTAAAGCGAGTGGAGAAGCTGGCAGCGACGCTTTTAGCCCTCTAACGCTCACCGCCTATAGCGGCGAAGACGAGTCGCGCTTTGGCTATTCGTTAACGCTTACCGCCCAAGGGCCGCTGGTATTACATGGGCAACAAGGGTTCAGTCAGAAAGCCGCCAATGGTCAAGGCTCTATGTACTACAGCCAACCTTTCTGGCAGATAGACGGCAATGTCACCCTTAACGGCGAGACCAAAGCTGTCAACGGGCGAGGCTGGCTCGATCGCGAATGGAGCAGCCAGCTACTCGATGCCCGTCAGTCAGGCTGGGATTGGCTATCGCTGCATTTTAACGATGGTCATAAGCTGATGGCGTTTCAGCTACGTGGCGGTGGTGACAACACGGATCAAGAGCAAGGCGCTGACTATCGCTCGGGCACCTGGATTACCCCGCAAGGTGAACCCACTCCATTGGCCAATACCGACTTCATCATGACGCCGCTGGCAACGTCGGCTGTGGCCGGGCGCGACATTCCCACCCGCTGGCGACTGGAAGTGCCTTCAGCGAGCGTCGATATCAATGTTGAAGCGCCCTACGCCAACCGCTGGATGACCACCAGCGTGCCGTACTGGGAGGGTGAAGTGGAGATCAGTGACCGCGCCAGCGGCGAACCGCTTGGCGAGGGTTATCTGGAAATGACAGGATATTAATAAGAAAGTGGCGTAATTTATGTTTAAGCAGCCATGTCACTCGGCGCTCTCTGCGATAAAGGCAGCTAGATTAGCAATATCATCATCCGATAAATCGGTAGCATTGGGGATCATCAGAAAGGAGTTTGATCCCACCTTTTCACCGGCCCGGTACGTTTCAAGGCGGGAGGTAATATACTCCGCATCCCGACCGCTAAGAGATGGAAAGCTAGCCATTCCCTTCCCGTTTGGTCCGTGACATTGGGCACATGCGTCGGCAAATAGCGCTTCTCCGGCGGACTTATCTGCCGCCTGACCTGTAGCCGACCCCATCGCCAGCGCAGCCGCAATGACGATAAACAGTGACGTATTCATTATGGCCTTTTCCCAGTCGTGTGGTCTTGAACAAAAAGCGTGAGGCGGATTGAGTCAATTGTGCAGCCGCACTGGCATACGCCAGCGCGGCTGCCAATAACTCACTCTGGGGTAATGCGGTAAATGCTACCTTCATCAACCGCCGTATAAAGATCACCCTCCGGGCCCAGTACCAATGAACGGAAGCGAGCAGCTCCCATGGGCACCGGCATTTTGGCAACGTCATTGACCGAAAGACCATCCTCCGCGATATCAATCAGGTTAATACGCTGCCCCACCGGCGTACCGCCGAAACCGATGCCCATAAAACCGACAACCAAACGGCCGTCCCAATCGCCCCACTGCTCGCCGACAAGAAACTCGGCAGACGAGATACCTTGAGAAAGCCCATCGTTCTGCCAAGCGGGCTGCATAGCGTCAGGGTAGGTTTCGGTATCGGTCACCGGCATATAGGCCGCACGCTCTTTTGGATCCATCCCCTCGGTCTGATTGGGCTCATAACCGCAATAATCGTCCGGGCAGTCGCCACGGCCCGCCATGTTGGGTTTCGGATCCCAGCCACTATTACCACCATTAACTAGCGCATTGATCTCATCCGAATGCCAGGGGCCGTGTTCCGTCACAATCGGTTGTCCAGTAGTTGGGTGGAAGGTGATGCCCTGTACGTTGCGGTGCCCATAAGTATAGATGCGAGGATCGAAGCCCTCAGGCGATTCGTTACCCTCGGCAGCCTTACCATCCTGGTCGATACGCAGCACCTTGCCACCAAGAAGCTTCGGTGACTGCGGTATCTCACTGTTATGGTTATCGCCAGTGGTCACATAAAGGTAGCCATCTTCGGGGCTGAAGCGGATACGCCCGCCATTGTGTGCGCCAGCATCGCCGAACGGGTGGTCGGTGGCAGCGGGCTTGTACGGAATATCCTCGACAATGTCGGTACGATCCGATACCTGAGTGAAATCACTGTTTACCGTCATGCGCAGCACACGGTTAGTGCGTGGCTCAGACATGTTGGAGGCAGAGTAGACGTAGACGGTGCGGTTTTCGTCAAAATCGGGGTCGATGGCCACACCGTTCATCCCGGCCTGACCTTCGCAAACAAGATCATCGGCGGTGGTGGCGTACTCCTCCGTGCCTTCCATGCCTAGCAGATGCTCTACTTCACCATCGGGGAGCCGTACCGAAAGCCCAAGACAGCGTTCGGTGTAAAACATCGTCCCATCGGGCAGAAAGGCCATATCCCAAGGGTTTTCAAGACCGGTTAACACCTCAGTCTGGCTGAGTTCAGGTTCATTGGCAGTCGTGACCGCTGGGAAGCCGACGATTACCGCAGAGGCGATGGCTGCACATAGCGGTCGCAGAGTGGTTTTGGGGGACATGGCAAGCTCTCCTTCCTTACGTTGTTTGTAATTTTTATTTACATTGCACGCGCTCATTGAGTTTAGATCGGCAATCAGGGCGGTCAATACTCTTTGTCAATAATTGCTTGTCTAAAATTTTCCTACCCGCAGCATCACGGCAGGTAACGCTGAGTAATAAGCGCACGGCGAAAAATGTCTGTTACGTATATTGAATGTCGCTTTTCGACAACTCTTTATGGCTCAGCGCGACACACTAGTCAGCGAATAAACTGCTAAGTAGAGAGCACGCCATGAATCGCAATGTCATCCTCACCTGTGCCGTCACTGGCGCAGGCGAAACCACCGCCAAGAATCCCAACGTCCCCGTGACGCCCAAGGCCATCGCGGCGTCCTGCATTGAAGCTGCCCGCGCCGGAGCCAGCATCGCGCACATCCACGTTCGCGACCCGGAAACCGGCGGCATCAGCCACTCTACCGAGCATTTTCGTGAGGTAATGGAGCGGGTTCGCGAAGCGGATGTGGATATCGTGATGAACATCACCGCGGGTGGCGGCGGCGACTGGATACCCGATGTCACAGACCCCACCCGTGGCGGTTCCGGCACCGATATCCAAACGCCCGCCGAACGTCACGCCCCGGTCGGCGAACTGCTCCCCGAACTGTGCACGTTGGACTGCGGCAGCCTCAATTTTGGCGACATGGTCTACGTCAACCCCGCTGACTGGCTGCGCGAACACGCCCGCCTCGTTCAAGCCGCAGGTGTTAAGCCGGAGCTGGAATGCTTTGATCTGGGTCACGTCTGGTTTGCCCGCCAGCTTCAGCAAGAGGGATTGATCGATGGCGACCCGCTCTACCAGCTCTGCCTGGGAATTCCCTGGGGCGCCGAAGCGGACACCGAAACCATGCTGGCCATGCGTAACAAATTACCTACCAACGCTAACTGGGCCGCTTTTGGCATTGGTCGCCATCAAATGCCCATGGTCGCCCAAGCCGTGCTGTTAGGTGGCCACGCACGGGTCGGGTTGGAAGATAACCTGTTTTTAGAGAAAGGCGTGCTGGCAAACAACGGCCAACTGGTCGAGAAAGCGTCAACCATTATTGAAAACCTCGGTGCCCGAGTAATGACACCTGCAGAAACCCGGGCACATCTGAAGTTACGCAACCCGTCAGGAGATGCTGTATGAACCGCTTAGCCGTGATTGGTACTGGTGTGATTGGCAACGGTTGGATTGCCCGCGCGCTCGCCCAAGGCTGGGACGTCGTCGCCTTCGACCCGGATCCCAACGCGCCAGCGCGCACGCAATCGTTTATCGACAATGCCTGGGCTTCGTTAACCCAGCTTGGCCTTGCGCCCAGTGCTAGCTCTGAGCGGTTAACCTTTGCGACCACGATCGAAGAGGCCGTGAACGGCGCGGACCTGATTCAGGAGAACGTGCCCGAGCGTCTACCGCTAAAGCAGGAAATTTTAGCCACTATCGATGCCGCTGCCGCACCGGACGTCATCATTGGCTCGTCGACTTCCGGCTTCAAACCCACCGACCTGCAGCAGCAGTGTCGGCAAGCACCTGGGCGCGTGATCGTCGCTCACCCCTTCAACCCGGTGTATTTGCTGCCATTGGTAGAGCTTGTTGGCGGTGAGGCCACCCAGCCCGCCCAGATCGCCAGCGCTCAAGGGTTGTATCAGTCGCTCGCCATGCGGCCGCTGGTGGTGCGCCGTGAAATAGAGGGCCATATCGCCGACCGCTTGATGGAAGCGCTGTGGCGTGAAGCCTTGCACTTGGTCAACGATGGCGTGGCCACCACCGAAGAGATCGATGCAGCGGTGGTTTACGGCTGCGGGCTGCGCTGGTCGCTAATGGGCACGTTCCTCACCTTCCACCTCGCAGGTGGCGAACCCGGCATGCGCCATATGCTGGAGCAGTTTGGCCCCGCCTTAAAACTACCCTGGACCAAGCTGGAAGCCCCCGAGCTTACCGATGAGTTAATCGATAAAGTGGTCGAAGGCTGCGAACACCAAGCAGCTGGCCGCTCGGTCGCGACGCTGGATCGCCGCAGGGATGACTTTTTAGTCGAGCTAATGGAAGCAGTGCAGAAATACTGGCCGGAAGCCGAAGGCTTAAAGGGGCGTATTTAATGATCATCCTGAAAACCCAGGTCGCTGCTGACTGGGTCGACTACAACGGGCACATGAACGACGCGGAGTACGCCCGCGTCTTTTCCCACGCCTGCGAAGCGCTGATTGACCAGATAGGCTTAGACGAAGCAGGCCGTGAGCACTATGGTTACACGATCTACACGCTGGAAACTCATCTCTGCTATCGCCGCGAGGCGCACCAAGGTCAGCCGCTCAATATTGACCTAACACTGCTCGATAGCGATGCAAAACGCCTGCACGTGTTTTTCGCCATGTTCGATGACGAAGGCAACCTGCTGGCAACCAGCGAACAGATGCTGATGGGCATGAAGCAAGCCTCAGGACGACCAAGCCCGTTTCCCGAAGCGGTCGCAAATCATGTGGCGGCACTACCACGGGCAGAGAGCGATGCCTGGCCGGAGCTTGCTGGCCGCACCATCGGTATTCGACGCTGAGGGTGACATCAAAGATGAACGTAGACGCCTTTATTCAACGCTTTAGCGCAGGGCTGGCCATGATGGAGGAACTGCCCTTGCCTCAAGCGCGGCGCGCCTACGATAAGCTTTGTCGCACCTTCGCCCCACCCGACCCGGCAGGAATGCGGATCGACAATAGCATTTGTGAGGGTGTTAGCGTGCGCCGCTTTATCCCCCAACGGCGAACGCCAGGCTGCGTGCTGTTTATCCATGGCGGCGGTTTTACGATCGGCTCAGCGGAGAGCCACCACGGCCTCGCCGCCAGCTTGGCTCAGCTGCTTGAGCGTGAGGTGGTAAGCGTTAACTATCGGCTGGCACCAGAGGTAGATTACCCCGCCATGTTGGCAGACTGCCAAGCAGTGCTAGAGGCGGTTCATCCTGTCGCACTGGTAGGCGACAGCGCGGGCGGGCGATTGGCTATCGACCTTGCCCATCAGCTTAATGAAGCACCGCCGCTCGGATTGATCTACCCGCCGGTGGGCGAACTTGCAATTAACTGTCTTGGGGAAGATGCACCCCTGTTGTCACGCAGCGATGTGCTCAGTATTCGCGAACAGTGCCCTAAGATTATCGCCACCCAGCGGGATCGCAGCCCTCCTGCTAGCACCATCGAAGTGCTCACGGTAGAGCACGATCCGTTAACACACCCTGTCGAAACGGCGGTAGCGCTCTGGCAGCAAGCGGGGGCGTCTATTGGCTACCACTGCGCGCCGCAGATGGTACATGGCGCGCTTCACGCCCAAGCTCAGCTACCCGAGATGAGTGCCGCTTGGCAGGGCTTTTGCCACACACTAAAACGGCGCCTTAATTAATAAGGCGCCGTTTCGTCGTTCAGTTCGTAAAAAACGTTCTATTAAGAGTCGAACTATTAAGAATCAAGCTATTAAGAGCCGAGCTATTAAGAATCAAACTGGGCCCGCACTTGCTCAATAGCGGATTCGCCATCGCGGGTTTCAACACCGTCTAACCATTCGGCAACGGTATCCAGGTTATTGCCAATCCACTCGTTCGCCACTTCATCCGCCGGGCGCTCTTCGTAGCTGTACTCGTGCACCCACTCGTTCTGGTCCTCGATCGCCACCACGTATTGCGACAGGAAGCGGTGCACCTGTGGTGCCTCATCGGCAAGGCTTGCCGGGGTAATAGTCCACACGGTGCTTTCAATGGATGCCACGCCCGCATCATCGCTGTCGGCTAAATAGGCTAAATCAAAGCTCACGTTCATCCAGTGAGGTTCCCAGCCGACAAACGTGACCCACTCTTCGTCAGCCATTTTTTGCTCCGCCTGGGCAAGCATGGCCGAGGTCGAGCTTTCACGGAGCTGCCAATCGCCTAGACCCGCAAGGTCGTTATCGATGGCGTTGAGAATGGCCTCATTGATCCCGGTGCCCGCTTCTATCCCCTGGATCTCACCGTCGAACTGATCGCGATGCGTTGCTAATTCAGCCACCGTGGTCACGCCGGCATCGTAGACATACTGGGGAACCACCAGCCCGGAATTGGCCCCGCTGATATTGGAAACCACCTTCTCGACTTTGCCATCCGCTACCAGCGGCTCGACCATATCAGTCTGTACCGGGTACCAGCCGCCCAGATAGATTTCCAGGTCGTTGCCCGACAGGCCTTCCAGAATGACGCTTACGGCCAGATCTTGCTGGCGCGTCTCGTACCCCATCACTTCAACCAGTTGGGCAGCCACTTCAGACTTAACCGTCACCCCCGGCCACGGCGGCACCCCGAAACGCAGCTCATCGAGCTCTGCCATAGCAGGCGTGGCAACGAACGCAGAGAGTAGAAACCCCGCTTTCAGCGACAATGACTTGGTAGTGGCAGAGAAAGTAGTGACAGACATATGGCTAAACCTCTTATTAGATGGGTTTAGTTAGTATGCGCGGCTGCCTTACCACTACTAGGCACTAGGCGACGCTTACCAGACATAACACGACGAACACTAGGCCTTAAACGTTTTCCTCGCGTACTTGCCGCGGCGAATAGCCGTAATACATACGAAATGAACGCGCAAAGCTAGATGACGAGTTAAACCCGCAGGCTAATCCCACCGCCAGCACGGCAAGATCCGTTTCCGCTAACAGTCGCCGGGCGCGCTTGATGCGCAGCTGCAAGTACCACTGCCGCGGGGTAACGTTTAGCTCCTGCTCAAATAAGCGCTGAAGTTGGCGAACTGACACTTCTACACGGCTCGCGACCTCTTCAAGGGAAAGTGGCTCTTCAAGGTTCTGCTCCATCAGCGCCACCGCCTCGACCACACGCCGCTTGTGGGTACCAAGGCGTTTCACCAGCGCCATGCGCTGCTGGTCGCTACGGGCGCGGATACGATCGTGAATCAGCTGCTCGGACACATCAATCGCCAGTTTGGCACCATGCCGTCGGGCAATCACCTCCAGCGCCATATCCATCGCCGCCGCGCCACCTGCGCAGGAGAAGCGCCGCTCGCCAAGCTCATACAATTCATCGGTCGTATCAACCCCCGGGAATCGCTCACGGAATGCAGGCAGGCTCTCCCAGTGCAGCGCCACCCGCTCGTGCTTCAACAACCCGGTAGCAGCGAGCAGAAACGCCCCGGTATCGATACCGCCCAGGCAGCAGCCCGCCTGATCCAACTGGTGCAGCCACGCCATCAACGGCCGGGTTAGGTGCGCCTCCGGGGTAAAGCCGCTGCATACCGCCAGTGAGGGTAGATGATGTACATCCGCCGTTGCCTGATCCGCCATTAGGGTCATGCCATTGGAGGCTGTCACCGGCCCGCCGTCCGCGCTGATCAAGGTCCAGTCGAACAGCGGGCGATTGGCAATGCGGTTAGCGATCCGCAGCGGCTCCACCGCCGCAAAGAACGCCATCATCGAATACTGGGGCAACAATAAAAAGCCCACCATTTCCGGTAGTGGGCCTGTATAACTAAGACGCATATTCGTGCTCGATATCAGTCATGGAAAGCGTTCAATAAAGCCCTAGTCGTTGTCGAGCCGCTCCATACGGTATAGCCGCCACTGGTTCTCGACCGTCCATCCGGCAAGTGGCAATAGCGTCCGGTGCCCAACCACATGGCAGCCTCCTGCTATCAACATTAAAGCGTATAGCCATCCACTTTAATCCTGCACGGCATTAGTAACCACCTCGCCTGCACTATTTGGCGTTTGCTGATGTCGACAATGGTAGCTAGGCTGTAGCTAGCAACATCGACGTACAAGCATTGTCGATGGCTATTCGCAACTCGCAACACTTAATTCATATGGAGAGTGAAGCTATGTCCAGCCCTGAACATAAGCAAAAGATCTGGAAGATGATCAAAGACATTAAAGTTGGCATGCTCGTTACGCTGGATCACGATATGCCGCGAGCTCGGCCGATGCACTTAGTGCAGGAAGAGTATGACGGTACCCTGTGGTTCTTTACTCGTCGCAGTGCTGAAAAAGTGTTTGAAACCAAGAGTGATCATGATGTGTGTCTCAGTTTTTCTGATCAAGAAGAGGGCGTGTACGTTTCGCTGTCGGGCAAAGCCAACCTGATCGATAACCGTGATCTGATCGAAAAATACTGGAACCCTTTCGTCGGCGCTTGGTTTCCTGAAGGAAAGGACGATCCAGACGTCGCACTGCTTGAAGTTAAAGTCCAGATGGGTGAACACTGGAAAGCCAAAGAGAGTAAAACCTTTCAGCTCTATGAGATCGCCAAAGCTAATCTCAAAAAGGACGCCACTCCAGACCTAGGCGAGAATGAAAAATTCGGTGGCTAACCTCCTTAGCAAGCGCCCTGCTGACGGGGCGCTTTTCAGCCTAATGCTTGTCATGCTCATGGGCTCAAATAGCTCATGGGCAACTGACGAATCCCAGAGCGATAAGGCCAGCATGCAAGGTCAGTGTGAATTCACCGATCAAAAGCGGAAAATGCTCTCTCTGATTAACGAGGCGCGCAGTCAGCAGCGGCAATGCGGCGACCAACGGTTTGAGGCAGTGGAGTCGTTAACGTGGAGTTGTGAGCTTGAAGCAGCCGCCGAACTGCACTCCCAAGACATGGCTAAGAACGACTACTTTAGCCATACCGCCCAGGATGGTAGTGGAATTGAGCAACGAGTCAGTAACCAAGACTACAGCTGGCAAGCTGTCGGTGAAAATATCGCCGCTGGCCATACCTCGGTATCTGCCGTGGTGAGCGGCTGGTTATCAAGTCCCGGCCACTGCCAAAACATCATGAACGACGCTTTTACTGAAATGGGCATGGCGAAAGCAAACGATTCAGAATCACGCTATTCAACCTACTGGACACAAACGCTAGGCAAACCCCGCTAAGCACACACGAGTCAATTACTGGCCGCCTCCTAACTCACCGTAGTGGACGGCCGTAATCGCATTTTTAGGCGAGCCATCTACCAGTTTGGTGCTATAGGTCAGGTATACAAAGGTCTGCGTTTCGGTATCGTGCATACGAACAACGCGCATATTTTTAAACAGCGCCGAGCGCCGCTGAGTAAAAATTACTTCTTGCTCCTCGACTTCAGCTGGGTCAAACACAATCTCACCCGTCTGACGACACGCCACACTCGCCTCGCTAGCTTCCTCGGCAAGCCCCACCGCGCCAGTGATCCCACCAATTTGAGAGTAGGAAAGATAGCAGGAGATGCCCTGCACTTTCGGGTCATCAAAGCGCTCCACTTCAATAGTGTTATTCGGGCCCAATAGTTTGAACTCCGTTCGCACGCTACCAATATGGGCATCCTGAGCAAGCAGCGCGGATGGAAACAGTGCCAACATAACAATGAGCGCCCTGAGAGTAAGTGCCTATTCAAAATTAATCGCGTGATCAGTTCCGTAACCACCGAGTAAGCGGTGTACCTCTTCATGTAGACGTTCAAACGAGAGATAGGCACTCAAGGGCAGCCAGGTGTACTTC
>NZ_JABWCV010000017.1 GCF_013371085.1 Vreelandella maris
TCAGCACGGTGGGTTTTGGCAATAACGGGCTTGCGAAAGCCAACTTGCACGGGGCGAATGATCAAAAAGTGCTCGCTGGCGGTGATAGGGAAAGTGTCGGCGCCGGCTTCACGGATTCAGGATATTATCTATATTTTCTGGCAGGACACCGCGCGTTAATTCCACAGTCAAGTCTTCATCAAGATATACTATCCAAGAACTTTCCCCATACTTGCATATCAAATGAGGAATGGAATCAGCACTTGTACAGAATGCAGCAATCTTTGGAACTTCAAAATCATTTATTGGCGGGCATAGGCCATGAAATTGCTTAAGATATTTTTCTCTAAGATAGACCACACCACTACTTTCCATCGCCGAGTAACCATGTTTAAAAAAATCAAACGGTACATACTCGTTTCCTTCTCTATATTTGACGGACATAAATCTTTCTGGCTGAATGCTTCCAAAGTACAACTTCCAAGTAGAAATATTTTTAGGCTTTTTACAGCTCAGCGCGGTTCTCTCGTCCTTAGAAAACGCTTTATAACTTGGATCTGTAGAATGCCCAAGACGGTTACGAAAGTTTTTTGATTCTCTTAGAATGTATTTACTGAATTTCTCAAAGTCAATGAGCCCACTCCAATCTTGTCGGTCGGTACCGCGGTATGCACTTATGTCTAGCGTTTGAAGATAAGTATCATCTAGGTCTATTCTGATCTTTGTTTTATCCATTGAGTATAACGTTTTACTAGATACACCCTCACGTTGACGGACTAAATCTAAATCACCCTTACCCGTTATTAAACTTCCCTCTGGCAGTCCATGATTCTTCCAACTTGGGCTCGTGGTTAACCAGACTACAGGAGCAAGGTCATTACCTAGCTCCATTCGATATACACCATAAGATAAACCAGAATGAAAAATGTCACAGGCCTGAAGCACTGACGTGTAGTGGTATAATTTCAAAAGGCTTTCCTTTCTATATTTTTATATTTGCTCAAGCAAACTTCAACATAGTGCCTGTGATAAAAATTTATAAACTTTCAGACTGAATGGCTTTTCTGCAATATGTTGCGTTGCATCGGTTCGTAAAATCATTTGGCATGTACTAGCGGTTATGGTGTTGGAGTAAAATTATTATCACAATTGCAGCCAGCAGCCCAGGAAAAATGTTCATGGCATTCTCCAAACCACGTTGAGGCCCACAGAAATGCCGATGATGGCGCCTAAGATTGATAACACGATCAACACACCTAAAGCGGGAGCATCTTTGCAACGAAGTAGACATTTTATGAGCTATTTCCTCTTTTCCTCTTTTCCTCTTTTCCTCTTATTCGACATTAGTCTGCCTAGCGGCGTGGTTTTCATTAAGACTTTGCTGCACGTCGTCGGCCATCCCGTCGAAGAGGCCTGGCTGGGCATCCACATTTGGGCCGGGGTTGTTGCCATTTGCCTGCCTAGCGGCGTGGTTTTCGTCAAGACGGCGTTGCATGTCTTCGGCCATGCCGTCGAAAAGGCCTGGCTGTGGCTCTTTTGTCCCTGGATTCAACTAGTAAGTGCAGCACCTGCGGTTTCTAGTGCTCCTAAGTATTCGCCTAAGAACACCTGCGCTGGGGTTCGGTATCCCAGTCGCTTCCTTGGTCTATCGTTTAGCTTATTGACGACACTTCGTAGCTCGGCATTGGTCACTTTGCGAAAGTCAGTACCTTTAGGAAAATACTGCCTAATCAGACCATTGGTGTTTTCATTAGTACCACGCTGGCATGAGCGGTACGGGTCGCAAAAATAGGTCTTAGCCGAGACGGCCTTGGCAACTTTCCGGTGCTCAGCGAATTCCGACCCATTATCCAAAGTGATGGAGTGCACTGCCCCTCGGCGTGGTGCCAATAACCGCGTCATTGCCTGAGCCGTTCTAGTGGCGGTGATTGTTGGCAGCCGCGCTGCCAAGAGGTAGCCACTGCGTCTTTCGACCAGGGTCACCAGTCCAGATTCTTTGTGGCCCTTAAGCACCGTGTCGCCTTCCCAATGGCCGATATGGCGCCGTTCTTCCACCTTGGCAGGGCGCTGCTCAATGCCTACTCGGTGCGGGATTTTGCCTAACCCCGCCCGCTTAGCCAAGTGGCGCTGATAGCGCCGCTGGCGTGGCAGTCGGAGCCGTTTCCATAAGGTTCCACCGTGCTTCTTGTCGTCCCAGATTAACGCATAGATCCATTGATGGCTTACGCAGACCCCGTTGGCATTGGCCATGAAGCCACTGATTTGCTGAGGGCTCCATTCGTCCATCAATTGGTCAGTGACCCAGCGAATCAGGCTGGGCAGCCGCTTCGTCACTTTCCAGGCAGTGCGTCGACGCTGATCACTTGCCGATTGAGCCTGTTCAGGCGCATAACCACTGGTCAGACCGTTGCGCTTTATCTCGCGACTAATGGTACTGCTATGGACACCAATCGCCTTAGCTATCTTTCGCTGGCTAATACCGGTCTCAAGATAGGCAAAAATTTGGTATCGTTGGCTCTGGGTCAGTTGTCGGTATCCCATGCTCTGCTTCACTTTGGTAGGTAAGGCAGAGAGGGTACCGGCGCTGACCCTCCTGCCTCTACCTTGTGGTCCAAAGTGCTGCGGTTATTCTATGAATCCAGGTCCCAAGGTCATCTGCGAGCGTGGTAGATGACATTATTCCTGCAAGAACCAACACTGCCACTCTTGTTATCAACATAATCAATATATTTCCTTGGCTTGGTGTTGCTCTTACTACTTCACCCTGGGAATCTTCACTCCCTCCAGAGTGTAGTGCTCTCCTAGCTCTATAGCGCGGCGCACCGATTCCAACACCGGCTTACGCACTGCGCGGTAGCGGGTAGAATCAGGCGAGGCGAACCAGCCCTTCACCGTCTCCACGCTATACCCAGTCAAGGTGGCCACATGACTCTGGTTCAAGCCATGCCGCTCCATCAGCTGTCGGAGAGCTTCATTCGTCGGTTTCTCTGAAGTGCTCATTAATATCTCTCTATATATCGCCACTGTGCCTACCAGCAACGCTCTTTCATGTATGGCGCCTTAAAGCGCATTCAGGTGAAGACTACGCCTCAAAGCCCCAGCAGCGCCTAGCGCGACACTTGGCACTCTTCTGTGTATGCGCTTCTGCAAGACCAGGGGAGTGTAGTGCGCCACACAGCGTGGACTCTCATAAGTCAAGGTCGATTTCCACTAGCAAATCGACTGCTTGGTGAATATCTATGGCAGACCAAGGCTCCAACTCAGCAACGAACTCATTGTCGCGAATCAGACGCTGGATCTCAGGGTCCTATTTGATCGTCTCGATCTGCACGGTTGATGCCATGAGGTTCACCATTTGGCATCTATTTTAATAGGTGCTGCAAATAGTTTAATGTGCAATGCACACATCTGCAATGCTTGGAAATATTTAGGCATTAAAACCCATCCACGATAAACACTTGGCTTTTAAGCTTCCGCAGTTCGGTAAGTCAGCTCAATAGTAACTAATAAAAAGTGTGCGCCTTAATTATAAAGTGTGCACTGTACTCTATTACAAAGGCCATCAGTATCACGACTTTAAGGCATTCCATGAACCTAGCGATCAACCTCGACACCGCTATGCTGGTTACATTCGAGCCTGCTCCTACCTCTCTGCCCGAGTGCGTTCGCTAGGACGTCCTCAATAGCCAGTCTGGGGTATGAGCCGCTAGGGTGAACGGCTCTCATGCGGCACAAGCGCCATATCGGATATTGTCTCGTATGCTTTTGAATAAACGCGTGCCCCCCGTGGGACTCTATGGAGAAGTCCTGAGCGTCATGCCGACGGTAGCCTTTTATATTATATTCTCGCTCTTCTGATACACGATTGGATTCAGCCTTCTTACAACGGTTCTAAGCTTGGAGCTAATCATCTTCTTGCCGCTGATCTACCGGCTTATCGTAACGCTTGATCAAATAGTACAAGCTGTGGCCTGACACTTCTAAATGCTCATCGACCTCGGCAAAACGATGGCCGCACTCTACCACTTGATTGACGGCTTCGATTTTAAATTCTTCAGTTCAACGGGGATGGCTCATGGTTCCTCCTAGATGACTTAGGTATAAGGCCTGGAGGTGTCTACGAAACCCGGGTGATTCATTTGTAGTAGCCTCACTTATGCGTTGTTTTGTCTATGCATAGCGTCATACCGCATGGGCGTGGCGAAGAGAATAGTATTAAAGTTTCCTGATGTTCAGCCGTAATACATTAGTTCTGACATACAGTAACGGTCTTTGAATGCATAAAATCGGACTTATAGCCCTATTCAGCTTGTTAGTATCAGCGAACACTTATGCAGACTCACCAACATTGGGCGAGTTCTTTGATGGGGCACAAGAATGCTCTAATGAAGTTGTCATAACTTCACAGCCTTTGCGTGAGCAAAATGGTGGAATGATCACCCTAAAATCTGTTCCTTTCGATGAAATCGATATCAGTCAGTATGATATCGCTACTTCACAGCATTCTATTATTCAACTAATCCCAGTTGCTGAGTCAACATATCTTGATGGTTCGTCTGCAGGGTCAGCATGGCGCAACTGTATGGCCAGTAAAGGTCTGCCAGTTCCTACCGGTACTCAAACAAACTAGCTCCGACTTGAGGCCTGCGCCGGTGCGGGTAGGTAGCACCCTTGAAGGCTTACATGCCTCGCTAGGTAGCCTATTTTCGAACCCGCAAATGAATATGCATTGGTCACTCCTTGCAACAGCGCGGTGACATCAGTCCTCGTCACACTGAGCTTGAAGTAAGTCAGCTATTTCCCGCTCGACAGACGCGACTGCTGGTTGCAGTGTTTCGTCTACTTCGTCACGACCCAGGCGGGCGATCTCTTTCCACCGCACCAGTGAGTCACGGGAGACAAGATAGGTACGCGCACAATCACCCTCTGAGGCTTCCTTCTGAAGCGACTCCAACAGCTCCAGGTCACGCATCGAAAAGACCTGAATGGCCGGTACAAGCAGCCCTGCCTCTTCTGCTTGTCGACCGAGTGAAGCCTTGTCCCAGTCACGTTCGGCCGCTTCGTAGGAAGAATGTGTGGTGGTCTGGTAACCACACCGCTGGCACACCAGCCAGTGCGCATGAAACCAGTCGGTGTTTCTTTTCAGATAGTCTGGACTGTCCTGACAGGCACAGACTGGGCATGAGGCTCGCTCGGTCATGGTGCTATCTGGCATATCAAAGTGAATGGGGGGCGGGGCGATGGCATTCATGCATGGCCACCCGAAAGCTGGCTCAGCGTCTGTGCACGAGCATTGGCTGATTCCCGCACAAGGTCGGGAGAAAAGCCGGCACCACAGTGAACTTCATTGATCATCACAAGTTGTAAATAGCCGCGATGAATCAAGTATTGGCCAAAGCCTAGATCCGAGATGTCCCGATGCGCATAGGCACCGGAAGCCTCCATCGCATTAATGTCGTCAATGGTTACGATGCCCTTATTGAGACTATCTAGTGTCGCTTCGCGATAAGGGGCCTGCAGGCAATACTGTTCGGCAAGCTCGCCCAGGTTGAAGTCAACAAGTGCTCGATATAGCCCGCTGCACTGGTAATGGGTCGCCCCACCGCTAGAGAGTGCTACCAGCTCGCCCTTGCAATGACTAGGTTTCGCCATCGCTTTGTCTCCTGTGATTGTGTTCGCTCCCCTTGGCAATACCGGCATGAGTCAGCTTGTGGGCGCTGAGCATGCAGGCATAGGCTGAGTGCATCGCATCGGCAATGATGCGATCGGCCAATTCAAGAGGGGTGGTATCAGTGATGCCAACACGCCGCAGATCCTGCTCAATAACGGCACGATGACGCTGGTAATCATGAAGTTCACTCACAAGCGCGTTGCCTGCGAGCAAATCCTGCTTGTTCGTTTCATGGAGTGCAGAGCCCATGTCTACCCCCTACGTTGCAGCACAGCTGGCTGTCTGGCGCCGAAGAAGCTCGGCCAGCCGATCTAAGGCTGTGATGGAGATCGTCCGCTCTCCCGCTGCACAGCGCGCCTCATGTCGGCGCAGCAGCGAAAGATCCCTTGGCGAGAAATCGTGTTCACAACAAAACTCTGCCTGTGTCATTTCTCTGTCCTTGAGCAGTTGCTCCAGGGCATCACGAAGTACGACAATATCGGCATACGCGAACCCTCCCTTTCCCAGCTCACTGTCATTATTCGCTTCACTCATACTGGGCACACCCAGCTCCGGTTCGAGGTTGCATGTACCGGCCTCGGTGTGTAGCGCACCTGCTACAACCAAGTTCTGCCCAATTTCGGGCGGTTCCTCGTGCAACCTGTCACCAGAGGAGGTAGGGCGCGGGGTGACACCCTCGGCGATTGCTTGCTGGCGCAGTTTGGATAGAGATGTGATAGCGAGCACCGCGGCCAGCTGGAAGATCAGCAGCGCCACCGCTTGCATCCCGATCAAGGCCTGCTGGCGCCAGGTCGAGCACTCGGCAGGGGGGCGCCGCCACGAGAGTTGCCAATTGGTTGTCGACCTCGGCGAGACGAGCCTGTGCTACCTGTATGGGTTCGAGCCAGCCCGCCCGGGCCTCACTATTTGCCCAGAAAGTATCGATGCTCTCCTCAAGACGCGAGGCCTCTAGGGCCAGCCGCTCGAGCTGCAGCTCCCGGCCAGCGTCGACGTGAGATGCCGACAGCCATTCCTCTACCAGAGGCTCACAAACCATATAGATGGGGCCGGTAAGCGTAAGCACGCTGGCGACCATGGCCAGCATTCGCCGCGCCAGCTGGCGCTGATACCAGAGCCACAATGCAACGACTTCTAGGAGAACAGCCTAGGCCCAGCCCATTGGACCTACAAACTCCGTCCAAAACTGAATCGCATGCACCTGCAGCAGCGCGATCGCGCCGGCAAGCACCAGCAAAGGTGGCACCATCTCAATGAAGCGTGTTGTCGGTGACTGATTGCCCATTACGTTGACTCTCCACAAAGCTCACACACTGCCGACTCTCCCTAGCCCCCTCACCAAGAGGGCAGGGGTAAACAGCTTTTCTAGTCCGTCTCCGGTTCGGATTCACCGCCTGCCGAGGTGACCACGGCCATCGGCGTTCCCAACTGCGGCGCAGAGGGAGGCGGCTGGTCAGGCTCCGCCGCAGCCATTCGTATACCGATCGTCAGCGCCAGCAGCGCCGACCAAGCGACCATCCAGTGAGTTAGAAAGCGACGATCTTTGAGATTGCCCCGGCCGAGAATGAGCAACACAGCGAGGAAGACGGCATACGCGAGAGCGCCGACCCAGAGAATGGCGATGAAGCCGCTCATGCCACACCTCCGGTCAAAGTCGCCTCTGCGTTCCCGGGTTGGGAGTTGCGGTTTAGCCAGCCTTGAATGCAGGCGGTATTTGGCTCGCCGCGATCCTGGGGAACACGTCTCTTCTGTTGTGCGACTTCAAGCGCTCGTTTGGCCATAGCTCTCTCCTTTATGGGTTGGTGATACTGTTAGGGCTGGCTGGCGCAACCAAATCGGTAGTGAGGTGAGCCGGCGCTGGCCGGTGACATGGTTGACGGCTCGCTTGATAGCAGAAGGGTGGCCAACCAGTACGACACGGCGCTTTCCACGAGTGAGGCTTGTATAAAGCCACTGTCGCTCAAGCATGTGCCAGTGCGATCGCACTAGAGGAATGACCACGGCCGGGAATTCGGACCCTTGCGCCTTGTGGCCGGTCATTGCATAGGCCAGTTGCAGCTTGCCGAGCGCGTCACTGGTGAACAGCACTTCTCTATCCTCAAACCGCGCCAGCACGGTTTTGTCTTCAGCGTCTGCCGACACTACATAGCCGAGATCACCATTAAAGACATCACGGTTGTAGTCATTCTCGGTCTGCACGATCTTGTCTCCTGGCGCCCATTGGCGCCCATTGGCGCCCATGGATCGTCACCGAGCCCCGATCGCCCGGGACGTGATAGCTTCGAAACGCTTCATTGAGAGCACGGGTTCCGACCGGACCACCGTGCATGGGTGTCAACACCTGCACCTCATAAAGAGGATCGAAGCCACGCGCCAGCATGTCTTCAGTGGCCACCCGCAATGCCACACGACACATCAGCTCGGGGTCACCGCCTTCCGGCACTTCGACAATCTCAAAGTCGCTATCTGGCACCGATTGAGGAGTATTGCCCTGGTTGACGGCGTGCGCCTGGACAGTAATTTGCGAGCCTGGCCCCTGTCGCCGGATCTGTTGAAGACGTGCCACTGGGATAGCACCCGAAGCGATCACATCGCGAAGAATGTTTCCCGGCCCAACCGAGGCCAATTGATCCTGATCACCGATGATGAACAGTCGTCAGTGGTCAGGCAGCGCCACCACCAGAGCCAGAAACAACGGCACATCGACCATCGATGCTTCATCAATGATCACTACATCCGCTTCGATCGGGTTGCTAGCATTAAACTCAAAGCCGCTGGCGCCAGCGCCCAGGAGACGATGAATAGTAGACGCCGGCCTCCCGGTTGCCTCCGACATTCGCCGAGAGGCACGGCCAGTTGGCGCACACAGCGCCAGCTCAAGGCCAGCATCATCCAGTGTCTGCGCCAGCACCTCAGTCACCGTGGTTTTCCCCACCCCCGGCCCACCCGTAAGCACAGCCACCCCATACGCAAGGCAGGTCTCCAATGCTTGGCGCTGCTCATCACTGAGCACCCGGCCATCCGACAGCTCGCCATCAACACGCACTTGGTTGCAGCCATTCCAATGCACCGCACGCGTTAGCAACGCGGTGGCGATGGTTCTCTCGGCTTCCACCAGCGAAGGCAGGCCAACTAGCCCGCCCTCAACACTTATAAGTTTTTCATGCGCCAGCAGCAGTTCAACAACCGAGGCCATGCGTGCCACGTCGACCCCGAGGAGCTGCGCGCCTTCCGAGGCCAATTCATCCGAGGTTGCCAGGGTATGCCCCGAGGCTGATCGTGCATCAACGACATGGCGAAGCCCCGCAATGAGTCGATCGCGGTGGGTCAACTCGCAGCCAAGAGATTGAGCCATAGTATCGGCTATACGAAACCCTATACCTCGAGTCTTCAATAAGGTGCGGTAGGGGTTGGCGGATACTTTCGCAATGGTCTCCTGGCCCAACTGGCGAAAGACCGACATTGCACGTGAAGCGCCCAGACCATGCCCCTGCAGGAAGATCAATGCATCACGCGCTTCTTGGTACTCATTCCAGCTCGCCGCTATCCCCACTGCCTTCTTCTTACCGATGCCTGACACAGCCCGTAAGGCCTTTTCGTCACCGAGTACGTCGCGCAGCCCATCACCGAAATGGGCGACCAACCGCGCAGCGAACTTGGGGCCAATGCCGGCCACCTTGCCACTCGCAAGGTATGCACCCAGCGCTTTGGACTCCTGAGGTATTTGCGTGATGAGCCGATCGGCTTTGAACTGCTTGCCGAACTTAGGATGCGTGCCCCAAGTGCCGCGGGCCTGCACAGACTCCCCCTCGTTGAGCGGCTGACATACAGCCACCAGCGTTACCTCCTGTTCCTGAGCATCGCGCACAGTCAGGATCTGAAATCTCTCATCACCTACGAAACGAACGGCACTGATCACGCCGATCAATTCCTCAAGGTTGTCCATGGATCGCCCTCGCAAATAAAAAAAACCCGGCTGGGGAGGCCGGGTGAGGTACAGGGAAACAGGCTCTTACTGGGGAGCGTGGATTGTCAGCACGCCCGGGCCGCGCCCGACTTCAAACTCTGGATCTGCTACTGGGGAGCCCTCTGAGTTGAGAGTGAGAGAGAAGCCGGATCAGGGCTAACTCAGAGGGCTCTCCGGTAGCCCCGTTACCGAGACGACCAGACGGCTAATGCGCATCCCCGAAGCCGTGTCAGGGGAGAGAGGAGATAGCGGACGCAATCCGCTTAATTCGTTCGGCGATGGGTTGTTAAGCTGTTTCTGCTTACTATGTGTTACTATACTAGACGACATTTTTTAAGAATACAACACACTTTAGAGATGAAAGACATCGTATTGTCGGTTGCTTCTGAGCGGTGCTTATTCCGCTTACTTTCCTCTACCGAAGGACGACCTTCAGGATGACATCACGAGCACTCATTCTGTGTGAGAAACACTCCGACCAGGCCGACAAAATAGCCCCTGCTTTAGGTCTTACGCGCAGCGGCAACGCCTACACCGGCACCTGGAATGGCATCACACTTACCTTAGTTTGGGCCGCTGGGCATTTGCTGGCGCCTGTTGAGCCTTCCGAGGTGAGCCCAGAGGCCAATTGGCGCGATCCCCGCAGTCTTCTGCCCCTACCTACCGCCTTTCCTCAGACGCCTACCGACCGCGGTAAGAAATACCTGGGAAACCTTAAAAAAGAACTCTCTCAAGCAACAGAAGTATGGTTGGCCACCGATCCAGACCGCGAAGGCGAAGCCATCGGGTACGAGATCCTGCAATACGCTAAGTACCGCGGTTCGGTGAAGCGGATGTGGCTGACCGGCTCTATGGAAGCGGCCGATGTTCAGGCCGCGGCCAAGCGCCTCAGGAACGCCGGAGAAACCATATCTTTCTGGCGGGCTCAGCAGGCCCGCGCCAACGCGGATGGCTTCTGGCAGTACCTTGTCCGTGCATACACGGCAACCGCACGCATGGGCCTTATGGGTAGCGATTTAGCCAAAGGCAAGGGCAAGGCTGGGCTCGTGTCGGCCGGCCGCGTACAGTCCGCCACCCTTGGGCTAGTTGTTACCCGCGATCGCACAATCGAAGCCTTTATTCCAGTCGATCACTACCAGGCAAAGATTACCCTGGGCGGGGGCGAGCTGACCTATTCTCCAGCCACCCCAATAGCTGGCGCCAGCAGCATCCAACTGCAGGATGAAGGCAAGCCAATGTTCCTGGACAGGGCAGCCATGTTGGCCTTCACCAAGCGCTTAGAGACCGTCGATAACGCCGCCATTCTGGAGGCCGAGACAAAGCAAACAGCCAAACATCCACCGCTGCCATACAGCCTCACAGCGCTTCAGCGAGACATGTCAAAAAAGTACGGCCTCACGGCCACACAGACGCTGAAAGCAGCCGATTCAATGCGAAGCGATGGTTACCTGACCTACCCCCGAACAGAGCATGGCGAATTGCCCGCAAGCCTCTATAACCGGACCGATCTGTTGGCCATTTTGGGGGGCGCAGCAAAGGCTGATGACACGCTCATGACGCCAGCTCGGCAAGCTGGACGCCGGCATTGCATGGAGGGTGCCGAGGCGCCACGTCCACGCTGTTTTACCGACAAGCCCATGAACCACCACGGGATCATCCCAACGCGCAAGACACCGAACCTGTCAGAACGCACTGAGGCCGAGCAAAAGGTTTATCTGGCCTGCGCAAAACAATTCATCCAGGCCCTCCTACCAGCCGCTACCGTCGAGTCCCTGAGTGTCCGCGCCAGCATAGATGTTGAGGACGTGATTGAGCGACAGCCAGCGCTGTTTGCAGGCACCTTCAAACGCATCATTGACCCCGGCTGGATGACTGCTTTCGAGGCCCACAAAGAGCAGAAAGACCTGCCGCCACTGGTGACCGGCGCTAACACTCCCGTCGAGGCAGTAAGGCTTCATGAGGCACGCACAGAGCCGCCCAAACACTTCACGCTGCACGACTTACTGAGCGCAATGCTCAATGCAGGCCGGCACGTCGATGGTGAAGATGCAGAAGCACTCCGAAAAGCTGAAGGGATAGGCACTCCAGCCACTCGGGATACCGTTTTGCAGACATTGTTTGATCGTGAATACATAACCACCAAGCGTAAGGGCAAACAGCTGCTTATTGTCTCCACCCCGCGAGGCCGCGCATTCATCGATAACACCCCCTCCGAACTCTCCGATGTGCGTGTGACAGCCGCCTGGGAGCGCCAGCTCGATGCGATCCAGAACGCACCCAACGACACAGCGGCAAAGCATGCCCGTGACAATTTTATAACCGCTCAACGCGACTTCATCACCACCCGTATCAAAGAGGCAATCGACATCATGGACAATGCACCCGAGGCTGTTTTGGCAACGGCCAATGGCCCCACAGAGAACATGGTTTCTGCTGCACGAAAGCTAGCTGCAGCTCGCAGTCTCACGCTACCAGAAGGCATCGAAAAGAGCTTCGAGCTGTGTCGCTCATTTCTGGACGAAGTAATGCAGCAAACACCGCCACCAACTGACAAGATGAAGGCCTTGGCGATGCGCTTAGCGGATGAGAATGAGGTGACATTGAATGGAGAGCTGACCTCCTTCAGGGAGTGTAAAACATTCATCGACAAGTACATGCAGATCCAGGCACCGACCGCGAGAATGATAGCTGCTGCTGAGTCTGCAGCGAAGCGCTACAAAGTAACGCTACCCGAGGCTGCCCGCACCTCAATACAAGAGTGCCGCGTGTTCCTCAACGAGCACCCACGCTAGCCGCGCCGAGAGGTAGGCCGGGCACCCCTTGGGCGGGGCAAGGGCACAAGTACGATCACATCAAAAGCTACCGAACAAGACAATCCCTCGCCAAGGAAGGCGTTCAATTTAACACCTGCCAGACGTACCCGCTCACCACCTTTAAAGCACACAGAAAATATCCTTTAAGATTGATAGGAGACGATAGGAACCGTTATGCATGAAGCCCACCAAGACGACGATGAACTACTGGTTGAAAGCACTAATCAACGTCGCTCACGCCGTACAGTTGATAGAGAGGTACTAGCTCACGAGGCCGAGCTAATGGTCGGCGCACTGACGGCAGATATAGATGCAATTATGGGGGAGTACACAAGGCAGCTACTGGACATCGTTGAACGCATCAGAGAAGCCCAACCACGCACCCATGGTGCGGTACTTTTAGATGTTAGTCGGTGTGGTTATGGATGCCTCGGTTGCCCTCACCCGGTATGGCGTAAATGGGTCAACCGACAACAGCATAGCCGGCATTCTCCATCAACCTGGCATGCTGTGAGAATACAGCGACCAGGGGTAGCAGCAAGAGCGAAATCTGTACCTCAAGAGGCACGGGAACTGATAGCAGAAGCTCTCGTGCTGATCGAACGTAGGGCACGCTTCATCGACCATTTGAAGCGCATCAATAAGGCCATTGGTACTGCACGTCACTATCGACCAGAGCTAGGCCAACATGGCGGCAAAGAGGACAGCTAGACGCTCTTTTTTTTGCGCACCAACTGATTCCTCTATGGCTGGGAGTGTCACTCTACAAGCCGTTTTTGAGACGCTGAACTGGCCTCAAGCGGGCTTAGATGTTCACCGTAATGGTGAACGCACCATGATGCATCTCACCCATTATATGTGTACTCGCTATGCGCGTTACTCCTTCCTACGGAGAGCTATACCCATGGGCAACCACCCTTTGGGTATCCTTGTACGGGGGATGGATGACAGTTACTAAATGACCGCGCTGGTAGGTATGAGAGGGTGGGGGAGAGGTAATACCCCATACGGGAATCAACCTCCATGAAAGCACCTCCTAATACAATATGTATTCCCTTATATATGAGATCCCAAGCGCGCCATTGCTGACCAAGCTGGCGCCTTCGGTGCGTGAGCAACAACGGTGAAAACGTCCTTGTCGGGGTGTGGGAAGGCCACGCCACCGCGCTCTATGCTGGCGCCTTCGATGCGTGAGCAGCAACGGTGAAAACGTCCTTGTCGGGGTGTGGGAAGGCCATGCCACCGCGCTCTATGCTGGCGCCTTCGATGCGTGAGCATGAGGAGACAATAGCGGGCTAGAACGAAGTTGAATCGGGGCGGTTTAAGGAATTAGAAATCGCAAATATTAGGCGTTTCGAGGCTTGCCTCGTGATAGGCCGCGAAGCGGCCCATGTGCTTTTCGTGGACAGCAGAAGAAAGATCGCTTGCTCTCCCACAGCAGTCCTGCTTGCTCTAACAAAACGAAGTGACTTGGGGCGTTTTTCCGGCTTTAACTATAGCAAATCTAGGCGTGTCGTGGCCTGGCTCTTATTCAGCCGCGTAGCGGCTCATGTGCTCTCGTTGACTCAACAAATAACTGCAACGGTGAACACAACAAGAAAGCACACCAAGCAGCACATAAAACCATTCAAAAAGTTGTAGAAAAACCTTCTAAAATAGATACGCGCTAACACAGAATACCGCCTAAAATTAGTCGTTTATATGCAATTCCAGAGATGTTCGTAAACTATCTTTTATTGAGATGGGCGAAGATAGCCGGAGCTACCGCGCCGTATAACTCGAACGATTCACGGCCTTATAATCAAATCAGGGTAGTTCGGGGGATGTTCCCTGTCCCTGGCCTAAGGCATGCCTAGTCACCGTGGTTTCAAAGCTACGCTCACCACTGCCACGGGAACTGCATCATTTTCTTGGAAAGGGAAGACCCTATTCCTGACTGGGATATTCCCCCCTGAATTCATCCATGCTCTTGAGCAGGTCCAGGTAATCTACCCCACCCGTAATAAGGCGGGTCTTTGTAGCGCGTTCATACATCCACACACTCCATAACTTCATATGCGTTGAGGCGCCTTCAAGGTCCTTGGGCATCATCCCTCCCCACTCTGGATCGTCAGCCATAAACTGGAGTGCCCGATCAATGGCACGATCCAGATCATTTCGGGGCGAGTAAAAGTCAGACAGATGTACCTGCTCGGCCAGGATCAAAACCGCAAGCACCGGATAGTTCAGAAACTCTGCAAACTTTTCAATCACATCCCGGCCCAGGCTACTGGCAAGCCTACGTCCAGTTTTCAAGTGGCTTAGAGTGCTCGGCGCAATGCCAAGGTGGTCGGCTAGGTCTGTGGAAGCCAGCCCTTCGCCAACAGCTCTCTCGAAGATAACCTGAACCAACTTATAGCCAGGCGTTTCGGGCTCGATTTGCAGGTAGTCAGTTCTTGGTCCTTTGGGCTTTCCCCTCTGTCCATCCTTAGGGCCTGAACCCCCTTTACGGATTCCTGCGTCGATGACCTTCTGTAGGTCTTTATCATTTTTTCCCTGATCCAAGTTTTTCTCCCCATATGACGTCAGCATGTCATCTAGTCAAATAGAACTATACCGGATAACAAATTCTAATACTTATTGCCTATCCAGCGCCGCACGCTCAGCGGCAAGATTGCATCGCTACATCTTAACCCAGGAGTAAGCAATGCTCATCGGCCGTATTGAACACGATCCCAAAAAACACTTTCCGCTGCAGTTGCCGGAGTCAACGCTTGGCCGCCTTGAACTGTACAAAGAACTTTATCAGCAGACATTCGGCGAGAAAGTTGCAAATAACGATCTCGTGGACCTAATGCTCACGAATGTCATGGATAGAGACCGTGAATTCAAGCGGTTCTTGAGAGAGGAGGAACGAAAGAAAAAACTGGAAGCAAAACAACAGGAACGAGGCACAGGAACTAGCCCCTCAGCTGGTGAAGCTGAAACCGAATCTCACGCTGAGGCACAAAGCCATCAGCGTGAGCAGCACCAGGCATAAGGGTACTAGGTCTCGATATGCTGCGCTTGGATGATCTCACACATCTGTTCTACCTGGGGAACAACACGTCTCCACTTGGTACGCAGAACACGGTGATTGCCTGTAGCCCAACTGCGCACAGAGGTAACAGCCTCGTCAGCAGCCACGGCTATCTGGCGTGGGGTCATTACTTCCATCCAGCGCTCTACAGTAGCTTTGATCTCTTTGGAATCGACCCAAGCACCGCCTTCGATAGCGACGTGCTCGGACATTATTTCATTAAGAGCATTGAGCACTTTGTCATATCCGACCTTTCGAGGGACCGCTCCCCCTGTCCAGGTATGAATGGATGCCACGGAAATCGAGCATCCAAGTTTCCCCGTCAGGTGCTCTGCGATCTTGGCCAGAGTCATGCCGTAATCGTCTCGCAGAGTAGCAATATGTCGAGCCAAGTCACTGTCGGTCTTGCTGCGTTCAGCACGCCCACGGGTTGTCGGAATGCTGATCTTGATTTCGCAGCCATGCCTCTCGAGCGTGTTGATCAGGTCGTTCAGGAGTGCGTCACGCATGACTAACCTCTATGAATATTTGGCAAGTCACCCGCCTTCTGAAATGCAGCGACTTGTTGGTTGGACGGCAGCCCGTTTGCATATCCCCAGGCAATGGCAGGAGGACATGAAGCAGGAAATATACGTTGCCTGGTTTTCTAAGGAATATGACCCTTCGTATTCCCATGATGCGATCATGAAATATGCTGGTGAGGCGGCTTTCCTCGCGGTCAGCACATGGCGCCGCCATACCATCCTACCAGTGACCGTTCATAAAGCCGGTCAGGCTGATAGCGAACCCAGGGCTGAGCAGTTTGATCTGATGGCTGAACAGATCCCTGGTTTCACTGAAGAGTTCAACGACGAAATCGACATTGACCCTGAGGCTTTCGTTGAGACCACTTCGATGGCTTCAGCGCACCTCATCGACCTACCCAAACGCTCAGCTCGAACTGAGCTGTCTCATGAAAACTTGTTGGCCCTTCACTGCGAAGGCCTTTCGCCCGCTGAGATCGCAGCTGCAGCGAACATGACCGAGCGCAGCGTATACCGCAGATTGGAACGCCTTAAACATGGAAACCGTAGTACAGTATAGTAAAATTGCAGCGTTATCGGTAGCACTCTTAGGAGCTGCTTTATCCACTACCGCACTTGCCTCTGATCAGGACCTAGGTGTACTTGGCCCTACTTGGGAAATCGTAGAGCCCGACATGCGGCTGGCGATCGTGGCAGAGGCGCATGGTGTCGACTGGGACTCCGTAAATGAGCACCTAGCAGGGCAAGCTCAAAATCATACGAGAGACATCCCCGATTGGTTCGTCCCGATTGCCGAGCATACCGAAACTCACTTCGTAGATCCGTCCTATACGCTAGGTGAAGACATCGAAGCCTTGAAGCGGCAATCCGATGGTACATACCAGTGGGGAGTCATCTATGAGGCCGGCACCAAGGTCAACCCCCTCAAGCACATACAGCCAGAGAACTGGCTCCTCGTTGTTGATCTTCGAGCCGATGATCAGCGTGAACTGGCCATGACGTTAAAGGCCCGACACCCAGCCAACCTAACAGTAATCGTCACAGCAGGAGACCCAGGTAGTTTGGCGTCTGATCTTGGCCAAGCCGTGTACTTCGCAGAGGAATGGCATTTCGATCGGCTGGGCATTACGCATACCCCCTCTTTAGCTGGCGTTCGGGACAGTCATCCTGACGTAATCGAAGTGACCCATTTCGCCTATCCCTACGATGTCACCACCCTGGAGGAACACCTGCCATGAAGAGGTTACTACTCTCTGTTCTGACTGTTGCAGCTCTCACAACGGGGAGCGCCTATAGCGCATCCCCGTTATCGGGTTCTGCCGCATGTCGGGGAGAGATTTTCAATCCCATCAACGACGCGAACTGGAACAACATGTTTCCGGTAACGGTAGCTGGAATTTCCATGGGGGGTGGGTCTAATCCTTCCCTTATGCACATGGACTCAATCTGTTTGTGTCCTGGGCCCTATGGCATCGACATGCCAGGGATCGGCATGACGTTCTGGGAACCAACGTTCCTCGCTGAAGTGGCGCGAACACCTGGCTGTATGTCGACGCTCGGTGGCACGCAGGTACTAACCGGATACGACTCCCTGACTTCTAACCAAACGTATGGCTCGGGACGTGGAGATAGCAGCGTTACCAGGATGCAAATCCACTGGTATATCTACCCTCTGTTCAGTGTACTCAACATGATGAGTTCGCTGGGGTGCATGAATACCTCCGGATTTAACCTTGCAGACCTCACTGAGGTCGACGCCACTTGGCAGGATGACACTTGGACATCCATCGCATTTCCAGAGTCAGCTCTCTTCGCCAATCCAGTTGGTGCTCTCTCGTGCATCCCTGACGCCGTAGCTTCTGCAGCGGGTCGCCCCCTAGACATGATGTTCTGGTGTCAGGGCTCTCAGGGCGTCGTGTATCCCCTCACTGGCTCAAGCACCACTCACAGCTCCCCCCAAGGTGGGAATCTCCACGTCCTTGGCAAGTACATGCAGCGTAAGACACGCATGGCGGGCCTGTTATCAACGACCGGCCCTTGGGCTGAATGCCAATCCGTTTACCTGCCGAACATGATTCGCAGCCAATACCGTATTGACCCGGTGGCCCCTGTTGCCAGCAACCAAACTGCTGTTCTTGGAATGTCCGAGTTCCGCTGGGGGATGCTGCCTCCCGCCAACACCGCTGTTCGTACTGATTCCGCATTCTTGATCTGGGTAGGTAAGCAATGCTGCGCACTCTGACCGCTATTACTTTGACGCTATTCAGCACATCGGCGTTAAGCCAACAAACACCCGTACAAGCCGCTCAAGACGCTTTCTCTGCTCTTCAAGGGTCACAGGCACCTAGTGGCCTATTCGCTGGCCAGAAGAGCCCTGAGGCAATCCTGGAGGCGATGGGCGCGAACACAAGCGGATCAACCGCAGGCCAAGCAGCCGGCTCTGAGATGCTAGGAAACGTCCGGGCCCAAGGTCAGACCGGGGGGATCGCAGACCCTGAAATGGCCGCTGAATGGCAAGCACTGAGGGATTCGTTAGACCTAGGTGAACAGGATCGACTGTATTTCTTCATCTCATTTTCAATGCCCGAAAGCTTGATTCGTGGCTATGCACTTGATGCAGCCAGAGCAGGAGGCGAGCTGGTTCTGCGCGGAGTGGAGCCGGGTATAACGCTCCGTGACTTCACCATGGAGCGCTTGCTGAAGGTACTACGCCCGGGAGGCATGACAGCACCGATCCAGATCGACCCGCGACTGTTCGATACCTACGAGATCGAGACCGTACCCACGATTGTCCTTGCCAAGGAAGATCCCATGGGCGTGTGTCAGACCGCCAAGCGCCAAATAGGCGAAATCGATGGTCAGCAGCTCGAGTACCAGGGATGCCCTAAGGGCAACCCAGACAATTACTGGAAGGCTGAAGGGTCAGTAACTGCCCTATATGCCTTAGAGCAATTCAACAAAGGCGGTGCCGGCAATGCCGAGGTCTACATCAATGCGCTCAAGGGCGAGGGCGCCGAAAGCGCTCCTGAGCAGGGAGGCGTTGCGTCAGCACAGTGGGAGTCGATGAGCGACGAGCTAGCTGAGCGCAACGCACAACGACTCCGTGAGCGCTATCAAGGCACTGATCGCGAAGTTTACGACACGCCAATGGGGCCGGCCGTTGGTCCCGCGGGACAGAATATTGATCATCTCTGGGAGGAGTGACATGCCGAAGGGCTCTTGCTTAAAACTGTTTGCCATGGGGGCCGCTTTTGCGGCCCTCGCGCCCTTGAGCGACGTGGCAATGGCCACCCCTAACCAAGCGGGAATGAATGCTGGGGGAGCCTGGGCTCGAGATTTCAACCCAAACAATGCCTTCCGTTCAGCTACATCGAGCCTGGGTCTTGAGGATACAAAAACCTCTGGCGAGCTTGGAGGGGAGGTGGGGCTTCAAGTTAAACAGAAACAGCAGCGGAACTTTAGATGCCGCGACGGGGCTCGCCTCACTGCAGGCGGCATTCGAGTTTTGGTCGAAGAGTGTGAACAAAGCGACAATGGTGAGCTTGAGCGGATCAGTGTGTCCGTATGTGACGCACTAACTCAGGGGATACGGTGTAGCGAGGACCGCTACACGGTCACAAGAGAAATACCGACCGGGGGAGAAGCCGCCTTCAGCGGAGGCAACCTGTACGGAGCATATCGAGTCGAGGCTGAATGTTCTTCATCGTCTTGCACCATGACTATGCACCAACTTCACGGGGATGCATGGGGCGGCAACGATATGCGTCAGAAAGGGAATGATAGAGTCAATCAAGATCCCAATCACCCGTCAAATACAATTAGTGATGTTCGCGACAACCCTACTTTTGAACGTGGCAGCAACTTTGCTGATGATCGTTCAAAGTGTCTCGGCAATCAAATAAACCAACTTTTCAGTGAAGGTGATATTCCAGTTTCATGTGACCCCAACGACCCAAGGACAATTGATTTTCTTGACATCAATGCTGGTGGAGAATGCAAGCCGGATAAAATCACAACCGATTCCTGCGTGGTCGATATACCAACAAGACTCGTTACTTGTGAGCCTGAATCTCGGGAGTGTGAGGTAAGAAGAGACTCCGCAGAGTTTAGCTGCGCTAGAAAACTTGAGGTGACGGGAATAAAAATACCGACATGTAATAATGGCGATCACCTTTTAACTATAACAAGCGACCCCTGCCCTAGTTGCGTCGATTACCTCAGGTATAACTTTTATTGCCAAGAGCAAGGATACCGAGTTGTCTATGACACTGTAAATAAATCAGATGGTTCACGTCGGACTGGCCCTCACTCAAACGTTGTCAGCGGCGGGTTAAATACTAATGTACCTAAAACAACTGTTATAGAGGACTTCAGCGGAAGTAAATGCTTTCGAGTAGCTTACGAGCAGAACTGTAATGGCACTACCTGCAACGTCACAGCTTACTTTGAAAACCCTTGCAAGAACATAAGCTATGCAGGTTCAAATAGCTTCCCTATACCAATGAGAATCGAATTCACAGATAGAGTGATCGATGAATGTACTGGTTTAGAAAGCAGACGACCTGAGTTATAAATTATGAAATATATTCATCTAGCAACTTTATTAATTTATCTAATAATACCTCAGGTTACCTTTGGAGCTTTAAGCGACTACCAAGAGTGCTATAAGGTCGGAGAAACATGTATTGATTCTGCCCCTAGAACAATAATGGGTGAAACAGTCAGACGAGAATGCTGGGAATATGCTGTTACTTATAGATGTTACGGCGATCCATATAGCCACACTTGCAATCTCGAAGCACTACAGAACGATGATGACTGGGAGTTGGTAAACACATTTGGAGAAACATATCCAGCGACCTATTCGCAATATTCACGCATTCTTCCTGACAGTTGGATCGAAGAATGGCAAAAGAGCGAGTTCACATGTAGTGCCGACACTTCGTATGGCTGTGGCCCAGATATAAGCAGGACAGATATAAAAGATGCTTCTGGAAATATTGTCGGCCAGAAAGTAACTAAGCGCTGTTACATCGGCGAGACACCACGTTGCAATAACGACCCGAACTGCAACATAACGAGCTACGACTGCACCAGAAAGCAAGACGGTTTATGCGTTCGGCAGGAACAGACATATACATGTCGCGAAGATGGGAAATGCGATCCTAGTTCCTACGAAATTATGCCTGAAGTTAGCGATGATGAAGGCGCCTTCTCAGACGCTATTGCAGCGGCAGGTGTCATGGACATGATCGCTGCCGAGGGTGGGTTAGATGAAAACATGCGGATCTTTTCTGGCATGGAGCGCGAGTGCAAAGCGATTACAAGCGATTTCCGCCGCATGATGGAATTTAACGCAACCGTATCAACCGTTTTGGCAACGTATTTTGGAGGACCGCTTGGAGCTGTCTTGGCTGGCACTGCTTCGGCAGACATTCTAAATGCTATTGAGCACATGCAATGCTGTCAGGAAGACCCAGAAGATGTCGTTTTGACCAGCTCATTTATCTCTATGGCTACAGGAATCGGTGCTGACTACTGTGACCTCGAAGATGTAGAGCTTGCTGCTGCTCGCATGGCGAAACGAGCCGTCCAAGTTACACCCGGCTTTGTTCCCACCAATAATACGCTATGCACGTTCGCAAATTATATTTACAACGCGCCTGCGAAAGGTGACATGTCCTACGCGAAGCAAATATGCGCACATTGGACAAGGCCATGGTCGATTGCGAACACCCAAACTCAGGTGGATAGATACCAACGCTGGTGCGAGTTTGACTCGATGCTTGCCAGAATAATTCAAGAACAGGGTCGAGAACAGCTTGCCGAGTTGGCTTCGCAAAACGCAGGTGGAGCTGTTACCAAGCGCATTGAGTTTCCTTTTTACAATTCTGCCGGAGGATGGTCGAACGAGCTAAATGCCAACAGCAATCGAGTGCGGTTCTGGCAGTGGAAAGAGGAATGCTCTACCGATGAAGGCTTTACCAATTCGATGTTATCTGGATACGATTGCCCTTCAAGCCCAGACATTTATGCAGCGGTCTGCTCTGAATCGTCATGCGGGGCACCGCCTGATCACCCTGTTTATGGCTTTAGCCCAGGCTGGGAAACCCATCGCTTAGCAGCAGAGGATCATCACACCCGTGCGATCAACCGATATTCGGTAGTAGAAGGTGGGTGTTTTGAAGATGGCAGCTGTGAATACAAAGTTCACGCTTGGAAAGCTGGCGCTGGTGGTCAGATGCGCATTCCCTTAGATATGAAGTGGCCAATCAATTTTCCTAATGATGGCTGGGGCGAGTTTTCTTGGGCGCATAACAATGTTCACTTCGAGGCATATACAAACCCTCTAGGTTCAGAATCCCCTTCCAGAGGGCTGCGCATGTGTATCGGTTCATCATATGAATGCTATGACAATGCGGCGTGGAATGAAGTCAACATCCAAAATGACATTACTAATTTGAATAACTATGTCAGCAACAGTCCACCAGTGACTCTCACTGGTGGATGTTCCGTTGAGGAATGTGAGTTTAGAGCTTCAATTGAAGTCAATCTTACAGCTAAGCCTTGGTACACCTACTCAGAAAAGAAATACGAGCCGTGCATGCTAAAGGTTTTGGGTAGCTGTGTGACAAAGGCCTCCACAACTTACGATCGTCAGTACAAGCCAGACTGCACCGGGTTCACTATTGACGAGTTCCTTGCACTTGATCTCGGCGATATGGATTTCTCGGAGTACGTGGAAACGTTGTCGGAAAAAGCACAATCGGAGTTCAACCAGACATGGGCAAGATAGCTTTAATTCAAGCTACTTGTGTGGTGATGGTATTGGCATCTACTGGCTCCTTCGGGAGCCCAGTAGACCGAATCACTGCCCAAGCTGAAGCGCTGGCATCGGGTGCAGCCGGTTCAGAGGAAGTTGTGCAGAACGCGGGGCAGAGGCCTTTCATGTTCACGCCCAATAATGGGTATGTAGGCCTAGAAACCCAGCTAGATGTATCGCTCACTTATACGTCCTTTGAGAACGGTGGACAGAACGTTAGAAGAGTTGAAAAAGCAGTTGTCGACTGGGGTGACGGCTCAAGTCCGACCACAGTGCTCCCTGGCACACCCGCCTACCATACGTATGGCCACCGCAATAAGGAGGGTGCCATTACACCTCATGGAAGTATTGTCTATACCGGCAGGATTACGTTCGTGACTACTTCAGGCAATGCATATACCGAGCAATTTCAATATAGCATGTGGCATTCCTTTCTTGACTCGCTTGTTCCAGGAGGAAGATCGCTACCCAACAACATGCTACCGAGCGTTAGTGGGGCTGGTGGCAGGGATCGTTTGCCCAGTGGCTTCTTTGATAGGAACAACAAATAATGCAAACTCTTTTCAAGGCTGCGCTGATCATGGTGGCAACAACCATGCCTTTGTTTGCCAATGCTCAGGAAGGCGCCAATGAACCCGCGCATCAGCTTTACGGCGGTCATGATGCTGGCGCGCTACTTAGCAAGTCGCTTATGGTGACCAGCCAGCTAGATTGGCTCAATGCCTGGTCGCTGAACCTTGGAGGCAATCCACCAGAAGATTTGCCCCAAGGCTATATCGGAGTTCTAGTCTTCGCGTCCTACCCAGGACACCTCATAAGCCTTCATCCTCTGGACGACAGCTCATCTTTGATGATTCGCTGCCATCAGGCACCGCTGCCCGACAGCCGTAGCTACATCGCCCCCTCTGCATGGGCAGCCGGGATGTTCCGTGCTGATAGCGTGACGCTGGAGGATTGCCCATGATAGCCGGCAGAATGGATGCGCTGGCACTTACCGCCATTGCAGCCGGCGTTGCGGCCGCTACACCTTGGGCTGTCGGCACCTTCCCAGCATGGCCTGCTGGCGTCCTGGGTTCGCTGGGGATGGCGCAGCTCACATGGAGCCAGGCTATGGCCAAGCTGCGCCAGTACGACGAGGATTCCCGAGAGGGCTTCGTGCTGCCTTCAGACGAGCCAGTAGATGATAAGGGGCCTTCCTTACATATCGGCCTGACCACCGACAAAAATACTCGAATCAACATGCCCGACATCCTCGGGCAGCGACACACTGCGATCGTGGGTCAGTCTGGTGTGGGTAAGACTACTCTTGGTGAATATATCCTCTGGCAGCAAACTGCGCGTGGGCGCGGATGGCTATTCATTGACGCCAAGATCGATCGGGACACTCGGGATCACCTAGCGTACATGGCCAAGGTGACAGGCCGCGAAGATGAACTCTACATTATCGACGTGTCAGACCCCGATAACGCCAATACCTATAACCCTGTTCTCCACGGCGATCCTGATGAGGTGGCATCGCGGCTGATGAACCTCATTCCTTCTGCGGAGAACAATCCAGGCGCCGATCACTACAGGCAATCCGCCAATCATGCACTCACTGTCATCATTGCCGCTCTGCAAGCCTCCGGTCAGTTATATCACTTCGGCGATCTATCAATTCTATTGCAGTCCGATAGAGCCCTTGAAAACTTGGAGAGAATGACTCCTCAAGGGCCTGAGAAGAGGGCGCTATCGATCTTCCTCGATCAGTTCCGTACCCGTACCAAGGAAGGGACAAAAATCGACCTCAACCGCATGAAGCAAACGCTGGGCGGGATGGCAGGCCGGATTGCACTGTTCGCCCAGGGTAAGTTTGGAAAGGTCTTCAACGTTTATGCCCCGGAAATCGTGCTTACGGAGATTATTCGGAAGGGCCACATGCTTTATGTCTCGCTTCCGACGATGGGAAAGGACACCGCAGCCCTCAACCTAGGTAAAATGATCGTCTCGGACATTCGCTCTGCTGTTGCCTATATTCAGGATTTACCCAAGGGCGAAAGGCCAGAGCATTTCATCGCACTTCTGGATGAAATGGGTGCTTACGTAATGGAAGGGGTAGGGCGTCTCTTCGAGCAGGCGCGATCGGCCAATATCGCACTGATTCCAGCCTTCCAGTCCTTCAGCCAGCTTAATCGAGTCTCGCCAGACTTTGCAGACATCGTGATACAGAACACATGGAACAAAATATTCTTCAAGTTCGGTGCGAAAGACAGCCCTGAAGAGGCCGCAGAAATACTAGGTAAAACCAAGCGTTTTCAACGTACTGTCTCAGTCTCGGCTAACCAGGGAGAGAGTGCGCAGTATTTGAGAACCACCCCACAATCCAGCATGTCCGATGGCGGCGGCATGGGTGAAAGCTGGCGCGAAGTTGAGGAGTTCAGGGTAACACCGGATCAATTGAGAGCCATGGATATGGGGCAAGCGGTCATGATGATGGGCGCTCGCATGTATCATTTGAGAACGCCAATGATCAACTACCCCAAACACATTCCTTCATTTAAGGTAATAAAACGCAAGATGAAGATGCCTGCCGACAAACAGGCGCTTAACTTCGAGGAACGACTAAACGAGTTTCTTACAGCAACTGTTTAGGGGGTAGTTATGATTACAGTGTTATTTTGGGCAACAATCGCCATCTTCGCTATGTTGCTCTTAGGAATTCTTCCGGGAGTAAAGGAAGTCTTTAGACCGCTCATGGATATTTTATCCAAGGGAACCATAGAGGTATTGAAGTTTGCCGGTGGGTATATTCTTTGGCTTGCCAAGACGATAATTCATGCCCATATCGACCTTGTTACCCACTCATGTCATAAGCGCTCATACTTTGACCCAGCAGAAAAGATGAGAAAATAGCCGCTTCTTATTGTAATTTGAAATCGTCGTATGGTATTATTAGATAACAGCAAGGTGATTGCGTCGATCGTTCGGAGGTCGAAATGGCTAACAAGAATCGCAAAGCTCGCCGCCAACGTGCGATCGCAGCACGGCAACATGCCGCTCAGCCATCCCAGGGCTCTTTCGTCGCAAATGAGCTGCACCAACTGATCGGTGCTAATGAAGAAGATGTAGTCAGGGCTTTTAAGTGGAGAGCCAGGCAGAACGTTATCTTTATCTATGCGGTTAATGCAGTGATATTTGCGTTTCTACTATTCTTCACCGCGTACACTTCAAACAGTGGGCTGAGCAAATTTGTCCCGTTTATCTGGGCGGGTTTCATCGCTTTGTTCCTAGCACAACAAGCTATGCTGAAACGCTACAAGCAGCTCATCCGAAACACATAACCCCCCTGCCTTGGCAGGGGCTTTGCCTATATGGCTCCTCTTATCGAGACAGCATAAATTCCCGAGGATCAATTTCCTCGCCTTGGGCAGGGGAAGGGATCGATTCATTGCTTGATGAATCTGATGAAGAACCCCCTGAACGGACCTGTATCCTTGTTATCGTTGCTTCAGTTGCGTTCAAGGTGGGTCCATTTCTGGCCTGGGAGTCAATCTGAGACTGACTAGGCGGGGCTTCGACATCAACCGGCTCAAAAGTGCCATCGCCACCATATTGGTAATATGCATGCCCGTCTTCTCGCTCGACTGCATAGATTGCTTGCCCATGACCACTCTCATCTTGGGTGTAAAGCGCGGGTACGAACATATCATTGCCGACTTGAATATTCGTTCTATCGCCACCCGTGATCATGGCGTCAGCGTTGCTGGCATCAGCTGCCGCTAGATCCCTGCGATCAGCAACAGTAAAGCTCTCACCTGTGTCTATAACATGGTAACTATCAGGACGAACAACAGGAGCCTGGGCATTGGCTTGTATATCATTCAATTGCGTAGGCGAATCAACAGATAGCCCGCTGACACCAATAGCACCAATAGGCGATGTAGTGGCGTCTGCATGACTTGCCCTTTCATTAACATCGGCGGTGTTGGCCCCTACTGTCCCCATGACAAGGGCCCCTCGGCCGGAAATGTCTTTTACATCTTCACTCATTTGTCCTTCTACTTTACTCCGGACAACATCAAAATCACTTTGTATGCCAGCTACAGCGTGAGGATTTGCAGCTGTAGGAAGCGAGCCTGAACGGCTAGTTGTGTATTCCTCACTTGCTCGTTGCTGAACCTGCACGGCCTCTTGGTAATCATTTGAAGCCGCGTAGAGCATTGATGCTCGGTCTTCACCGGCACGGCTTTCAAGAACCTGACGTGATTCCCCTTCGGTAAACTTCTGGGAGTAACGACTACCATCTTGTCCTGTAACACTTAGCGTGCCGTCTTCACCAAAAACGAGCTTTCCAGTATCTGCCTGCGCAACACTGGTGGTTTCTTCGCGCGCATCTTGATCCGACTGGGACCTACGCACTCCGGCCTCAACAGCCGCCGAGCCTCGGTAATAACCACTTATGCCACTGCTAAGGCTAAGCCCAAGCTCGCCTTTAACACCTGCTTCAGCTGCCACCTTACCTGCTGCGTGCATGGTCATATCGTTTATTTCGCGCTCAGAAAGACCTGTTTGATCCATCACTTGACGGGTTGCACCCAATTCACTCATATACCTCTGACCTTGGGTGTCTTGACTCATTCGAGACCAATCAATCGAACCGTCTTGCATATAGCCATTGTCTTGGGCGTATTGAGTAGCACCTCGAAGGGAATCGGTCATCATACTTTGAGACTGCTGTGAGAACGACTCCTTGGCTTCTTGAGTGCGCTGTGTAGCCTCTGAGTATGATTGCGAAGCCGAATAGTTCGCTCTAAAGTCAGCTGGGCGTAAGCCCACGTTCATATCTTGGCCGCTCATACTGGTCACAGTAGAAGCTCCAACCCCTACATGGTGGGCCGATACTTCTTCCCCAGAGCTATAACGGTGAGAGGTTTGGTGAGCATTCATGTTCGCGTTGTTCATACTTACCTGGCCAGCCGAAGCTGCACCTGTAGACATGTTGTTCGCGGCTGTCGCCGCTTGTTGGCTACCAGATGCCCTGTCCAAGACAGAGGTGAAGGCGTAACCGCTGCCAGATACTAGCCCCCACATGATGGCGGGAACTAAGGTGGACATAAAACCTGATGCCATCACCATCTTGTCCGACATCTCGCTGACTGCGCTCATATTGGCCATGGTGAGACCATCAGCGAGGTATCCCGCTGTCTGCCCCTGGAAATAGAGCATCATGATGTAGTTCACGATAGCGAGCCCTGGCCACCATAAAATGAGCCAGGTCATCACCTGGGCATACGAGGTGCCCATCTTCTTGCCTAAGCCGGGGACCAACACCGCAGCAAACACAATCGGCGCCAGCCCAATCACGAATGCCTGAAGGATCGCGAAGAAATAGCCCGCCATATCCCGGAAGAGAATAGCTGTGCTATACCATCCAGATTGCTGGGCACGTCGAGCCTGTTCCATATTCAAGGCTGAGATCAGCTCGTTGGAGCCTGTGGCCATTGCTGCGTATTCATAGGTGCCTGAGTACATTTCTGCGATTGCGGCTTGTGTGGCAAGCCCTGTGGCGTCCTGAACGGCACTTCCCCCTGAGGCCCAGCGAAACGAATCATCCAGAGCGGCTTGTGCCAGCGCTGTTGAACCTGCTGCCTGCTGAAGCCAGAACGGGGAAGCTTCCCTCATGCCGTTCAATAGCGCGGGAGCTGCAGTCTGCAAACGGTTGTCAATGCTCGCGTAGGCCTCATCGCAAGCCTGCATGCCACCATTTGGATCGGTCGAGTCATAAACGACGGTATAAACTGCCCGGTTCAGGTTATTGCCTAAAACCCCCCATGCATTTTGTGAGGTAATTAGCGTCACCGGGGATATTTTGCCGCTAAAAATATTCGGCAACGCACAGTCATTCATGAAACTTTGAATGCTTGATCGCAGGTACGGATCAGTCAGGCGAATCTTCTTCATGTCATTCAACATGCTTGCCGCCATGCCAATGGGAGCCCCCTCTGAAATACGTAGATTTTCGAAGTTTGGCGTCGTGAAGTTAGTTTCAATGCCGTTTGTAGCCCACATCCCTATCTCTGAGATGACAACAGCAGGAAGACCGATGGCTGCCGGAACGCCTTCAATTCGTTGAATGAATTGGGGCGACCCAACGCCATCCCACACCATGTCTTCAATAAGAATATCGACCTTCAAAGAGAACAGCATGTAGACAGTAAGAATCATGCCGGCAAAATACATGGCCACCTTTTGCAGACTTCCACCCAGGATTCCCGTAAAGCACATCGCAAGGAAGCCGGCCATCGCCAAGAACAGCGCCAAGTTCCTGAACCCAGGGTTTGAGTCAGGGTCAGTCAGGCGTTTAATCGCCTCCAGTATTTGCGCCAGCGCATAACCATTGCCATAGCCATAAAATGTCCAAGTGTCACCACTTGCAGGCGTCATGGTCTCTGCGATTGCTAACCCCGGAACAGCGACCAATCCAATAGCTATAAGGGCAGGAACAAGCCATTTCATCAGTCCATCTCCCGAACCATATCACGAGCGAAATCCATGCCGGATAGACCCATGGCATGAAGATTTCGCAACGTGGCGCGGTTGATCTTGTCAACCTGGCTCATTATGTTTTCCTGAGTCTCAGCCATAAGGTTAATTTGCTGAGCCTTCTGGGAGGTCATGACAACTAGCTCATTCTGGGCCTCGCGGAATTCGCGCAAGATCTCACCCGGCACGGATGATGTCATCGATGTCTTAGCCGTTGCCTGGACGGCATAGCGAATGTACTCAATGGAGATCATGTAAGACAGAATGGTCGAGTTACCAACTACTAGGTCGTAGGCAAGGTCCGGGTAGGTCGCTGCAACATTAACTGCTTGATAGAGCGGGAAGGGCGCTGCAGCAATAATGGCCTTTTGAGAAGCGGTCAGCGGGGTGCCACTGGCAACGTTCTTAACCGCACCTTCCAATTCCATAATCACCGTGGTCAAAAAGCCGTGGCCTAGTGATATATCCTCAACCTTTGCTTTGTTCGGGTTCCAACAGTCTCTCAGATCACTGTTGCTACAAGTATAAATCTCGGTGGCCTGGCCTGAGGCGCCTGACCATATCTTGTCCTCGCAAAAGCTGTTCACGAAGTCAGCGTATTCAATGACGGTCGGCGAGGCTTTATCACTTCCGCACAGGAATATGTCCAGCATCGCATCGGCAGTTTCGATGGTTGGCGCAAAGGTGTTCGAGTCGCCACTACCCCCTTTGTTGCGAACCTCAGTACCAATCCAACTCATCAATAGCTCGGCAAATATCTTGTTCTCTGCCCCCATGTTGTTCCTGCCATCTCGCCCAGGGGCAATACCTGCTTCTTGAAGGCCTAGCCATGTGCGGTTGCCATCAAGCTCTAAGGCCAGTGCGCGATCCCCGGGATTGTTGCTGAGGTGGTCTCGCACTTCGCGGCCCGAATCCGATTTGCTATCACAAGTGTCCTTCTGGGCTGCCAGCCAGTCACTTTCCACGCCCTCAAACATCCCTACCGAACTACACCAGAGATTCCCTAATTCGCCGGAGTAGTCAGGGAACCCCTCAACCAGTGCGGTAGCAGCCTCACAGCTGTCCTGGGATAGTTTCGCCGCCGCCTGTGCCATGCGTTGTGCGAACTCAAGCACATCCCCACAAATAGGGCAGAGCTGTTTGAGCGCGAGCTGGAAGGAGAGGGCTACAACCCCTTGGGCGATTTGCTCCAACATCTGCTGGATCTGCTCACTGTCGATATAGGAGAAGCCACCAAAATGCGCGTCGATGCCATTGCAGCCTACGTCTAGCCGCGGCGGGTCCATGTTGACTAGCGAGTAGCGGTTCTGAGAAAACCGCATGGTCAACCCCCCGGCCGTGTATCCATGCCGTGTCCTGGTCTCAAACGACGCTGCGCTGTTTGAGCTACTGAAGCCGCCTCCGGCACTGGATAGCCGGTCAAACGCATTTTCGAGTGCGTTGGCTTCAGCCAGGCTTGTGGTGGCCGTTATCGACATTCCGCTGATCACGGCTGTTGCCACCATGGTTACCAATTTGTTTCTGGAGAACATTACTCAACTCCTTGGGGAATGCCGGCGCCGAGGCCACCGGATGACCGTTCCAGCATGTCGGGAACGCTGAAATCAACGGGAGGACTCGTGCCATCACCAACCGCCTCGAGGCCCTTTTCTGCTGCTCGTTGGATAGCACCAAAGAAGACCTCAATCCTCGAGGTAATCCGCTGCGCTGCTTCAACACCACTGGAGACGCGGAACCAAAGATCATCCTGTGGCAGGTAAAGCCAGAGGTCCGGTACCGCTTCGACGGCAAGGTGGCCAGCAGCCTCTACTGAGCGTCCTGTGGTATCGCAGCTGTTCGAGAACTCTGGCATGCACCCCCCATCAAGTGGGGCGTTGTAAATGGTGAGCCCAGTACGTCGTTCGAGCTGCTTCATAACTGGTTGCATGTCATGACAGAATTGGCAGCTAGACCGGGTAAACCAGACGAGAAACCCATTCTGGTCATCTATCTCTTCCATGACCGCATTGCGCTTGCCATCGCGTGCTCGTGACGCTGCACGAAGCCCAAAGGAGGAGACGGGGCTATGTACGAGGGGGTTGAGGTCCTGGTTTTGGATCTGATTCCACTCCCACATCCTCGACATTGTGATGGCTTGGTCGACGGCCCATCGCATATACCGCTGAAAGGCCTCGACTGTCTCTGGATTGTTGGGGTTCATCACAGACTGGTTAAGCAGCATGTCGCGCTGCTTGGCTTGAAACTCGAAGCTCCCCTCTGGGTCGACAAAACCACAAGAGGGCTCCCACTGTTCTGGGTCCGTACAATCCAGCTCCTCTTCAGGCGCCTTGGCCATCGGTATCTCGACTGGGGGCTCTTCGGGCTCTTCTTCCTCATCATCATCTAAGTGCCCCCAGAACCAACCGCATTCGCGAGCATTATTGCTATCAAGGCAGGCTTGCCCTCGGTCTCCACCAGGCTGGGCTATAGCGGTCGAACTCAGCGTTAGCAAAAGCGCCAGCATTAGCCGCAGAAATGGCGCCGGCAAAGGGCCAGCGGTAATGTGTTTCATAGCACAAGGCTCCGTATCAATATCGCGGCAATGGCCCAGGCCAACAGCACGGGCCAAAATTCTGAAGTGCCGCCATCCCACAGCTTCAGGGAATGGCGTTTGGCGGGGTGCCACACAGGCACTCCCAAAGGGGTGCCAGCATCTCCAATGACGTGAGAGAGCCCACCAACCGAGAAACCTAAGAGAAGGGCGGCAAGCAATGGCGCATCAGGTAGCCAAACGGCCGATGCCACTGCCAGCCCTAGCCAAGGGAGCAACCAGTGGGTCACAGTCCTATGGGGTATGAGCGTGGCTGGACCAATGCGGATCTCCAGCCAGTCAGGTGCCGTTGATCCAGGCAGCGCCATCGCCGCCACCGCCAGCGCAGACATCCCGCCATAAAAGGGGGTCATAATCGCACCAGCCGATGCGCCAAGCGCCAGGCCGAATAATCGATGAGCGTTCCCGGTCAAGCTGCCTCCAAATACCTGTGTCATGCACGCGAAAAAGCCCCAACTCCACAAAGGGATGGGGCTATGGAACGTTAAGCATGTTGGGATTGCTGTCGCTGGATAATTCGGCGTCGCTGTGCGATCGCTCCCTTGAGCCGAGCTGACAGGTGTGCATCCAGTTGAGCGCTATTGACCCAGCGTTCGGCCGAAACCAATCGCTCAACATCTGAGTTTTCAATCTCCGCTAGAATCGCTTCGCGCGATGCCAAACGGTGACCGTTCGATACCCGCTGCTCTGATGGCTCAGGCTCTCCTCGAGAGAGAAGCACTGAGGATTCCACAGCGGCGTTATAGGCAGCATTTCCATCATCGTCCGGGCCTTGAGCAAGGCCTAGAAGAGCCATCAACCCATAGCGACGTGCATACGTCTGGGCTGACGCCACACCATGGCTATCAAGGGTCTCAACGGGCATCTCACAGTAAGAGCCAATGTACTCCCCAGAAGGACCATGAATGAGCATGGTCTCCATCACCATAGCCCCCACTGTTCCGGGCACAGGTGCCTGAACCAGTGCAATTTCAAACTTATTCAAGACGGCACGAATGCTGCCGATTATAATTGCGAGGCTTGCATAGCGGTTGTCGTACATCGGATTCGTAGAATCCGGTGCGATCAGACCACCAAGCTCAGCCTGCACTGAAGCCAGGGCTTTGCCGATTCTGGCGATCGAGTCACTGCGATTCATAACGTGCTCTCCTCTCATCCCCCAGGTATCGGGGTCTCATGAGGGGTAGGGGCGCTACTGACAGACAAACGGGAGGTGGTATTGAGATTACCGAGAGGAGTGGCAACGCCGCTGAAGTGACACGATCCAGCGGATAAATCAAACAAACGTTTAATTTAAAAGAAAGTAGGGAGAAGTGATGCACCACGCAAGGGAACTAGAATCATTCCCTAGGCCCCATATAACCTTAGTCTCAGAACGAATAACAGATAATAAAAGCAAGGCTTGTTATGGAATGACAGATAGGGCGGTAACTTTGGACCCTGTGCTCAGAGCCTTGAGCACAGAATCACCGCCCGGAGGCATGCTATCCACGCTAAAAAGCGCCAATGCCACAGAAATGCGCTTCAAGCGAGGTAGAGTGAAATGACCTAAGTGATCAGTAGCTGCTTGACCCAAACAGATTCAGCAAATATATAAAAATGCATCCTTCCTCCCGAATCCCATCATGCTGAAAATGAAAAACCCTCCTGACAATGGATGTCAGAAGGGTTTGAAGGGTTAAGCAGCTTTGCTCTTGCGGGGAAATCCCGTGAGCCCACTACTGGTGTACACATCAGCCCAATCAACGCTCACATCAGTTGAGCTGGATGCATCAGGGATCTTTATCGAAGCTCGAATCCCTTTCTCTAAAAGCCGAGCCTGGAGCACTTCCGCTGCGTCCTGACCAGCCTTGCGTCCTTTCCTGTCGGGTAGGTCACGATCAGCCCAAATAACGACTTCCGTGACACCCTCAGGCGGCTCGAACGACCTCATTAGGGAAGCTGACAGTACCGGCCAGACAGGCATTCCCGTAGCAGCCCGAATAGCTAGCGAGGTCTCAATACCCTCAGCCACACCGATAACGCCGGCTGTAGCTGTGCCTAAGCGAATAGCACCACCGTGGACATCACCATCCTTCACCACAGGGAACAGCTTTTTAGCCTTGCTCACAGGCGCCTTCTCTACCACACCATTTTCTGTGCGGTTGAGATACGTCCTATGCATCGTGACAGGCTTTCCAGCCGCATCCCTGACAATGGTTATCAGTGCAGGGTAGTAGCTAACCACTTTGCCTTTCTCGATGTAGGCCATCCTAGGGTGGAGGCGTGCCTCCGTCTCGAGAACGCTAAGCATCGGCTTTACAGGCAACCCGCGGAACTGCAAGTAGCTCGCCAGCATGAAGCGACCTTCGCCTCTTCCCAGGGGTAGAGCTTCTTCCCAGCGCTTGCGCAGCGTTGGCCGGATGTCCTGCTTTTCCTCGACCTGCCGTGGCGGTGGCCGTGATACTGTAGGCGCCAGCGGCTCAACGGATTGTTCACCGAGAGCCCCCATTACCTGCTCCAGTATTTCGGGAAGAGCCCAGCCTTTCAGCTCTTTCAACAGGCTAAAACCATCCCAGTTACCGCAAGTGCAAATGGCCGTACCCCGTTGCTTGAAGCCGCGATCGAGGCGGAAGTCTTCCTTGCCACCATGTATCGGGCAATCGATGTGATGTCCCGGGTGGGCAATTGCATGCTCCAGCTCGGGGCACAGTGCCTGAAAGACCGTATCCCATTGACCTTCCGCGACACGCTTCACATCAGCAATTTCGTACTTGTTGCTATTCCTCATGATCTGCTCCTCTCTCATTTCCGGTCACCCGGATCTCACAATTAGATAGGGCGACCAGTGACGGCTATGAAGAGGTAGGGGAGACACTGCCACCAAATAAAAATGTTCCGCATGCGAAACAATGGCAGTTGGAAGTCCTATACAGAGAAAAGCCCCTCCCGATTAATCGGAGAGGGGCTTGAAGGGTGCCTAGTCGTTCAGTGTGTGGCTAAGCCGCGGAATGCGTCTTGAGCCACTTCTGTTGCCAGGCAGCTTTGTCCTGCTCACTAATACTTTGCAAGCAGTTGCCAATGAGGCGGGCCACAGCACGAAATGCACAATGCACCACTACTTGGCCCAGCAGTAACTCGACCAAGCATGGTCACGCATACCGAGCTATACGGAACTGCTTCATCACTTCGGGGCAGAGGGATTGCGGCGTGTGAGGCTCCCTATGTGATGGTTGCATGAAGAGCAAGGGGTAGAGCCGGATCACCAAGCAAAGCGGATCGACTCAGAGAAAAGACGTATACAAGCGTGTCTCAGTTCTATGCCGTCCGCTTCGCTATCAGACCAAGTGCTGCAAGCCTGTTGGCTGTAATTGGAAACCCGTATAGAGGCGGGCACAACGTCCCACACCTCCGCACGACTTGCACTAAGCGCGGCAGCCGCATTGTTACTCAATACTGACAGAGAGGGACAGCGGCTACCTAACCAGGGCGATGTGGACAGTTACTTGAGTGCGGTGCCCGGACAAGCAGCCTTGGTGACGGGGTTTACCAATTTCTTAAATCGCCAGCATGCCACCACACTGACCCCTAGGGTGGATGAGAAACGGGCAAGAAAACGGCGAAAAGAAAAGTTGGCTCGCACCATGATTCAAATGGCTAAGTGTACTGATCAAGGGGAGGAGTGGAAGGAACGATGGATCGTCACTACCATGGAATACTGTCATGACAAGAAAGTATCTAAAAAAGCACTCCGTCAACAGACCATAGAGCATTCAGGAGACGGGGTTCGGGTTAGCATGGAGGGCGTGAGCTACTGGCTGCCTATTGTATAAGAGTAAAACGTTAGCTCTGCTGTTTGTCGTTAGGTGCGCTATGGGGGCCGCCCCGGCCTTTTGGCCGGAGCGGTTCAGTTAAGGGAATTAAAGCATACCTTTTAGCTCCCCGTAGTCTCCTCCAACACGCAAGACCACGGTCACGTCGTTGTCATTGCGGTTACGGAAGAACCAGCCGTGGTTGCCGGTGAAAGCAGCTTCCAGCTCTCCCTCATCTTCGGGTACGCCACGCCCCTTCTCGTAGCTGATGGAGTTCCCATTGCCATCGCCGTGGGTGTCAAAATTAAGTGGCCCGCCGTCGGACGCCCAAGCGAATGTCGCGACAGCACCTTCTTCCATCGTTAGCTTATACTCGGTACCTTCACCCGGCGTGAGTGTGAAGGTCACCTCATCACCCCATGCCGCAGTTTCTTCAGTTGCCTGGGAAGGTGTCTCCTCAGCGGCAGGAGCGTCAGCAAGCGCTACGTTTGCTTCAGTCTGCACCATCTCTTGGTCTTCTGGTAACGAAGCGGCTACCTGCTCCGTCTCTACGTCTGAAGTTGGCGCAGCAGTAGCGGTTGCAGCCGAAGGTTGGCTATCACTAACGGCCTCTTGAGGTGCAGCGGGTTCAGAAGCCTGTTGGACACTGGCTTGGTCGAGCTCGGCTTCCTCAGCCAACTGGGTCTTGATTTCTCCCATCTCCGTCAGCCCCAACAAGCGCCCAGCGCCGGTCGGGTCAATGGCATACTCAGCAGGTAGCACGACGCTGATCAGCAAAGCGACGGCAATAACGACTGCCATCAACGTAGAGCGAAGTAACTTACCCGTTGACGGCAGTTCGGCACGGGTTGGAAGATCAGTGTTATACATTGGGGACTCCTTCAATTAGGCAATGAAATAGCCGGTCAGTTGATAACCTACCAGCATAAAACCAGCACACATCATGGCGACGTTGGCGGTATAGGCGTGGCGTAAGAAGCCCGTAGTGCGTCGCCAGAAGCCCATCACAATGAGAATGGCGCTCAATGCCAGTAGCTGGCCGATCTCTACGCCTATGTTGAATGCCAGAAGGTTAGGGACGAGACCATCGGGCGAGATATCGTACTCAATGATCTTGCTCGACAGGCCAAAGCCATGAAACAGACCGAACACCAACGTGGCTACCTTGGTGTTGGGCTGAAAGCCGAGCCAGCGCTGATACGCACCGATGTTATCGAGCGCCTTGTAGATAACGGATAGCCCGATGATGGCATCGATCAGATAGCTATTGATGCCGATATTGAAGTAGACCCCGAGAAGCATGGTCGTCGAGTGACCGATGGCAAAGAGGCTGACGTAAATAGCGATATGCTGCATTCGGTAGAGGAAAAAGATGACCCCTAACAAAAACAGGATGTGGTCATACCCCGTTACCATGTGCTTGGCACCGAGATACATAAACGAGATCAGATTAACGCCATAGATCTCTTGGATGTAGCCCTTGTCACCCTCAGCAACCGCGTGAGCAAAGGCCTCGCCACTGGCACCCAGCAGCATGAACAACAGTGTTAGAAAGGCTAAGGCGTGGCGTCGTGCCATCATAGGCAAGCCGAGCGCACCCCTTACTTGGGATGGAAACATGCAACCTCCACGGGTCTGTCATTAGTGTTGGCCATCGGATGGATGGCCCCAGTCATCAAGCGACGACTGGCCGTGGAGGGCGCTCCAAGCGGTAGACACGACGCAGGGGAAAAGCGCGTCGTTCGCCTAGCCGCATGGCATGACGAACGTTTGGTGCGATGGCAATGTTCGCCCCCAAGCGATCCGCTTGTTCGTGGAAGTGACTGCCGCTCTCATGAGAGAGGTGTCGACCGTCATCGTGTTCATGCCCATGGGTATGCCCATGGCCCTTCTGAACACTCTCATGGTGAGATGACTCAACGCCAACCATGCTCATTGCGCCATGCGCACTCGCTTCGCCCACACTGGTAAGCACCAGGCTAGGCAAAAACAGCAGTAGCAGGGTCAGATAGCCAAGACGGTGGCGCAGCCGATTGAGCATTTAGAGCAACCAAGACAAAAATTGACGATAAAAAATGTAGATAACAATTTGCTTACGCTGTAGCTCCGCATAGCACCAATAGATTATCATCCCCTCCAGGGGGATAGGAATAGAATAAGGAAAAGAAAATGACAATACATACACACCAGTCACATCCCGATATCATCAAGCGCTTAAACCGGGCTCGGGGACACCTTTCGAGCGTGACGCAGATGATAGAGGATGGTCGCCACTGTCTAGACATTGCCCAGCAGCTTCATGCGGTTGAGAAAGCTATTCAACAGGCCAAACGTACCTTGGTTTTAGATCATATCGATCACTGCCTAGAAGATGCCTTGGGCTCTCAGGATCAAACGCAGCGGGCGCGGACTGAAGAGTTCAAGGCCATTGCCCGCTACCTGTAAATGCATCTAAGCTCCCCTCACTTGAGGAACGCTCTATGCTCGATGTACTCGCCCATCGCGTCTATCGCCATCTCTTTTTCGCTCAGGTCATTGCACTGATTGGCACCGGTCTGACCACCGTTGCCCTAGCGTTACTGGCTCATGATCTTGCTGGGGGGCAGGCGGGTGTCGTACTAGGCACAGCGCTGGCGATTAAGATGGTCGCCTACGTGGGCATTGCTCCACTGGTGGGTGCTTACGCCTCACGCCTACCTCGACGCACGTTGTTGGTTAGCCTCGACTTGCTGCGAGCAGCCGTGGTTTGCGCACTGCCTTTTGTTACCGAAGTGTGGCAAATCTATGTGCTGATCTTTCTACTCAATGCTTGCTCAGCAGGCTTCACTCCCGTTTTCCAGGCGACAATACCGGACATCCTAGAAGACGAAGAGCAATACACACGAGCATTATCCCTGTCACGCCTTGCCTACGATTTAGAGAATCTTCTTAGCCCGATGGTGGCCGCGGCATTGCTGATGGCGATGAGCTTTGATGTCCTGTTTGTACTCAACGCCCTGGCGTTCGTGATCTCTGCCTCACTGGTTATATCGGTGATGTTACCTGAGCCACAACCACTAGAGGAAATTCCCGGTGTTTGGCGTCGCGTTTCTCACGGCATACGGATTTATCTAAAAACACCTCGCCTTCGCGGTCTGTTGGCGTTGAACTTGGCGGTCTCAGCCGCCGGAGCGATGCAGATCGTCAATACGGTAGTGCTTGTTCGCTCTATGTTGGGGCTTGGCGAGAAAGAAGTAGCTTTGGCCTTTGCGGCCGCAGGTGGGGGCTCCATGCTGGTGGCCGTACTGCTACCTAAGGTACTGGATCGATTGCCTGAACGACCAGTCATGCTGTTGGGTGGCGTTATCATGGCGCTCAGTCTCTACTTGGGCTGGCTAGGCCCATCGTTTGCGGGACTTGTCGGGCTATGGTTGCTACTGGGTGCAGGCGCTTCGATGGTCATGACCCCTACAGGGCGCTTGCTCAAGCGTTCGTGCCAGACGGAGGATCGTCCAGCGCTATTTGCTGCCCAATTCTCGTTGTCACACTGTTGCTGGTTGATCACCTATCCGTTGGCAGGCTGGCTGGGGATAAACCTGGGTCTGACGGGAACGTTCGCTTTGCTCGGGACAGTAGCTTTAACGGCGACAGGGCTTGCGATGCTTACTTGGCCTCGTCGAGACTCAAGAGAGATTGCGCATGAGCACTCGCCTATACGTCATAGCCATCTTCACTATCACGATGAACACCATCAACACGAGCATGAAGGGTGGGAGGGGCCGGAACCTCATAGCCATCCCCACCATCATCCCAGAAATGTGCATCGGCACATATTTGTCATTGATAACCACCATACACGATGGCCTTCGTGACACATTAAGGCTGACAAGTTAATAGATGCCTATTAGGTTAAATCACTACGGGTGATGCCTACTTTACTGAAGGCATTCACCCCAGAAGCTTCGCAGGGAACATTTTCCTTCTTGGGCTTAAGGTGCTTGAACGTATCGGCGATCCCTGGGCAGTGGCCAGCCAATTACTCAGCTATCTTGCTGCTGGTGTGGTGTTACCCCCACGTCACACTGACCACTAGACCGTTGGGCGTGCGATTACTAAGCGTAAGGCGTGCGTTTTGGCGCTGGGCCAACTCCGAGACAATCGATAAACCCAATCCGCTGCCGGTGGTGCCCTGGCCAGAATCGCCTAAAGCGCTCAGTGACGTTATCCAAAAGTGCCTCGGGGAGTCCGGAGGACGAGCAAACGCACATCAGCGACTTACACATTTGGTCGATTGGCCCCAATATCCACGCGGCGATTGTCGCGCTCGTCTCACACAGCCCAGAATCGCCTGATATTTACCTGCAGCGCATTCAAGCTCGATGCCCGTCGTTAGTACACATTACAGTCGAACCCCAGCTGTCTCACTGATCCAAAGAAAACTGACAACGGGATGAGTTAACCCTTTGAGCGATGTGAGCCAAAACCTGAAGGCTCAGATTGAGGAGTAGCCCGTTCGAATTATGGCGTTGCGGCAGGTCTTTTGTCGGGTCGGCGACATCAATGTGATCGGCACCTATCTGAGCAACAATCCGGTCGAGTCGTTGCACGATGGGCTGACCCACCTTCATATTCAAACGTACCGCCGACCGCCGCCACACTGTCGGAGTGGCGCTTTCCAAGCGCCGAATGCTCAGCGGAGACAGTCTTGGCGTCGCGTCTGATAGGCTCCCGGCGGTGTATCCCTATCATAAAAGTCACCTCCTCCGGATCAAGGGCTTGGCGCTGCTTGCGTAGGCGTCTGGCAAGCCGGACAAGGTACTTGTGCTCGGTGTTCATGTTGGCTCCAATCAGGGCAGTTGCGATCTATTTCTGCGTCCATACGATGATCGGGATGCAACAAGCTGCCTTCGACCCGCGCCATATAGTGGATTTCATGACGAGATTTTTCATGTCGCTAACATCACCCGGTTGCGCTCCTGATTTTTGGATACATACAGAGTCGGCGGGTTATACAATTATAGTCTTTCACGATTTAATAGGGTGGTCATTTCAGTCCTCTCACCCCGCCGAATCGGCTGGTGCCAGCAGCACAGGCTGGCCATCTTCCCTCCTGCGCAGTGTGCCCGTCAGCCGGAGATCGTGCCGAGAGGGATAGGCAACCTCATGTACCACTGGCAAATTGATCATGCCGACAGCGCGACGAATGACTTCGGTTTCCACGCTCACGAGTAGGATCGGCGTCTGCCTGCCTGTGTCGGAAAGCGCCGTGTTCGACTTCCAGAGGCGCAGGACCTCGCGACTCTTGCCGTCCTGTGCGGGCCGCACCATGGTCAATACCGAAAACTGGCCATCCTGCAGTCGAGGGATCACCGGCAGCGCCTCGGCTGAGACTGCCGGATCGAGATAGCGTGGCAGGGTCTGCAAGGTGAGGCCATCGGCGCGGACCCAGCCAGCAGTGCTCGCAGCTGCCTCGAAGGCAGTAGAGGTTCCCGTCCATTGCAGCGAGAAGGGTTCTTCCGTTTCACCCACCAAGTCGGTTCTACGCACCGGGAGGGTTTGCCAGTCTGCGGTAAGCCAGGCATCGCGGGAAATGACCTGCACAGGTGTCGGGGGCGGCGTGTACATGGCCACGGCCTGCGGCAGAGCGCGCCATGAGTGCCAGGCTCCAAATCCGAGGAAAACGAATAAGGCCAGCGCGATCGCCATACCTGGCCGGGCCTTGCGTAGGTCTACGCGACGAAAGGCCAGCGCAAAGCATAGCGTAAGCCCGGTTCCCAGCAGCATGCCGCCGACGACATCCGATGGCCAGTGGGCCGAGAGATACAGGCGCGAGGCGGCGATGATGCCCACGACCGCGGCGAAGGCCATGGGCATCACCCTGCGCCAAGGTTGTGGTAAGCCGAACCAAGCAAACCAGGTAAGCAGTCCCATCAGCGTCGCGGCCCCCGTGGCGTGGCCGCTCGGGAAGCCGAAGACCTGGGCGCCCTCGTAAAGTGCCTGCGGACGCGGTATCGCCAGTCCCGCCTTGAGGAGCGTGGCAAGTCCTGAGGCAATGGCGATGCTCAGTACAACCCCTAGGGCGAGGTGCCACTGCCTGCGCAGCAGTAGCCAGCAAGTGACCGCTGCAGACGAAGCGATGATGACATAAGCGTCACCGAAGCCGGTGAGGAAGGCGACGACTTTATCGCCCGGTTCGGTACGCAGGTGGCTAAGGGCTAGGCTAATCGACTGATCGGCGACCGCCAGCCCGCTCCGCTCGGCCACCTCTTGAGCCAGAGTCGCCAAAGCGGCGGCAACAAAGGCTAGCGGGACACCAATCAGGATGAGCGGTTGTAGGTCATGCGAGGGCGCGAGAAGTGACATTGCCAAAGTGCTGACACGACCCTCGCCACTTTTCCGCAATCGCCCGATAAGCCGCAAACGCAGAGCCTCAAGGGCTGGCACGCCCCTGGTCAGCATCAGACGAATCAACAACACAATGGCGAAGCCAGCTCCGAAGATGATGCCGACAAGCACCACCAAACGCATGCTTGCATGCCCTACCAAGCTGAGCCCGAGGCCAGCCACTGCACCGGGGAGGATGTGAGCAGGAGCCCATATGATTGCTGAAGTAATATTTGCCGCCAGAAAGCGAACAGGGGCCATGCCCGACACTCCTGCCATGACGGGTATCACTGCTCGCACGCCCGGCGTAAAACGAGCGATCAGGATACTCTTGCCGCCAGGCGTTGCTGGTATGGATGAGGTTTGGCCGCCCCCTTAGCGGCCATGCCGTAGTAATACCATCGCGCCAATGATGACCGACCCAAAAGGACAGCCCATCTCCTGCGATTGCCCCAAGGGTCGTGGCGATCAGAATTGGCCATAGCGCAAGATGCCCGAGACCAATGGCGGCACCCAAGGCAACTAGCAAGGCGGTTCCGGGAACGAGGGCACCGATAACGATGATCGATTCCGAAGCCGCGAGCATGAAAGCCGCAATGACCGCAACCCACTGGTGTTGTTCGAGATACGTCGTCAGCGATGCCATCATTTCCGTGAGCCACATGTCTTTTCCCTTGTCTTGAAGTGATCGAGTCGGAGCTTACGATGCACAGGCATACACACGCTCCCACCTCACGCTAACCTCAAGCCCACTAGGTTCACGGTTGGTGAGGGTAAGAATGGCTTGTTGGCGCTGGACTAACTCCGAGACAATCGATAAACCCAATCCACTGCCGGTGGTGCCCTGGCCAGACGCGCGCCTAAAGCGCTCAGTGACTTTATCCAAAAGTGCCTCGGGGAGTCCGGGGCCCGTGTCTCTCACCGTGAGCTGAGGCAAGCCCTCCCAAAGCGCTAACTCTACCTCTACCTGACCGCCTTCTGACGTATAGCGCAAGGCGTTATCCAATAAGTTACGAAACAGAATCCCCACCTCGATTTCGTCGGCGCGGACCTCCAGCCGGGTTAAGCCTGTTAGCCTCAAGTGCTGATCTCGCTCTTCAGCGAGTGGCCACAGCTCAGCTACCAGTTCAGCAATAATAGGATAAAGATCGATAGTGGCCGATGAGGTTGTGGCCACTTGATCCAATCGAGCCAAAATAAGCAGTTGTTCTACCACCCGCTGAAGCCGTTCCACACCTATATAAGCCTTTTGTAATGATTGCTCTCCTCCCGCCTGCGCGTTATCTAGGTGAATCCTCAGTGCTGCTAAAGGGGTGCGTAATTCATGGGCCGCATCTGCGGTGAAGCGCCGCTCGCGCTCTAACGTTTCTTTCAGCCGGGCGATAAAATCGTTTAGCGATTGACGTAATCCATTAAGCTCTTGAGGAACAGGATTATCGATTTCACTTAGGTCGCGGGCAGAGCGGCCTTGCACCTGACTAGAAAGCGCTTGGATAGGGACAATCCCCCGCCGGATAATACGGCTCATCAGCCAAAGAAGAAGAGGTAGCAAAAAAAGCATCGGCAATAAATTATTCCAGGTGATGCGCTCGACTACTTCATCATGAAACGAACCTCGCAGCCCCATGCTGATCCAGGTATCGGTGGTAATATCGAACATGCTGAAAACCCGCCAACGATGACCATCGTAGCTTTCCCAGCGAAATCCCTCCTCTAAAGGAGCGGGGAAAGGCCCTGCATCATTCCATTTGCCCCCTAACAACCTGGGTGAGCCATCTGAATTCCAAAAACCCAGCACTAATTTAAGCTCTTCCTCGTGGTAAAGCTTGGGACTTGATTCAGGGCTGTTCACGGGCACTGCGATACCGTCGCGATATAGCTGGGCCGGATATTCTGGAAGGCCCAGGTGCGAAGCCAGGCGAGCATAGTCGTCAATGGTCGCGTTTGGGTCGAGTTGGCCAGCTACAATCCGGCTATGCAGACTGAGCTGTGTATCGAGAATTTCTTCTAGCTCGTGATCGGTAATTAAGTAGGCAGCGGTAAACGCAACGCCCCCGGCGAGAACCAGGGCAATGGCGAGCGTACGGAGTAGATAACGCCGTATGGAGATCATCGCGCTTGGCTATCCAAACGGTAGCCAATCCCGCGCACGTTAATGATCAGATGCTTTTCAAGCTTTTTACGCAGATGATGAATGTGAACCTCCACCGCATTGGACTCGACCTCTTCGCCCCAACCATAAAGCAAATTTTCCAAACGGGGACGAGACAGCACTCTGTCGGGGTGCCTGGCTAGCTCTAACAATAGAGCATACTCCCGGCGGCCCAACTTTACGTCTTTGCCCCGCCAACTCACCGCATGACGCGCCTCATCAATACTCAGCGCTCCCAGTGTCAATATCTGCGAAGCGCGCCCCTCAGCGCGTCGCATGACGACACGCAAACGGGCGAGTAACTCCTGCAAATTAAAAGGCTTGAGCACATAGTCATCCGCCCCCGCATCTAAACCGCCAATACGGTCTTCCATCGCATCTCGGGCCGTCAAAATCAGAATAGGTAGAGTGGATTGCTGACGGAGTAACTGCAGTACCTGCATACCGTCCATATCGGGCAGTCCAAGATCCAAAATAATCACACTGAAGGTCTCGCTGCCGATAGCACTGATTGCCTCGCGCCCAAGCATAAACCAATCGACCGTGTACCCCTCGCGTTCCAGCGCCGTTTTAATGCCATCCCCAAGCAAGGGATCATCTTCTATTAGCAGTGCACGCATGCTGCTCCCCCAATCTACAAACCGCTATCTTCGCCACTAAAACTTAAGCTTTTCTTAAATACGGCAACGTATCCCCCACAAAGCATACGCATCTGAATTCAACCTGTAAGTCAGCCACCCTTTTTTGCAAACCTTTTACGCAGCTTAACTCTTCTTTAAGTTACTTAGGCTCAAGCTGCTTCTTTCGCCATGGGCAAAGCCAAAGCAGCGCCTTCACTGGCGGTCATTTTGAATCTGCCCTGTCGCTACCGCGGGCAGGTCATTTTCTATTAACTGAATAGAGCGCCAGAGTATGCACTTACTAACACTGATTAGAACAAACTATTATTTAAAAATAATGGCCCGTTTTGTAGAAAAAAGAATGAAGCGATTTTTACTCGGAGGTATACGGTATATCGTCAAAGCGCCTGCACCAGAAACCATTAATAACCTTGTGGGCATAGAAAAAATTCTCATTATTCGCCCCAATTTTCGTCTGGGCAACGCGCTAATCAGTACCCCTGTCATCGATGCTTTTCGTGAACGTTTTCCTTCCGCGCGCATAGATTATTTAGCGACGGATAAAACATGGCCACTGTTGCAGCAACGTCCTGTTGATCATTTTCATTTACTGTCGAGAACCGCCATTCTCCGTCCCTGGCAGTGCGTGACGCTATTACGACGCTTACGGGCACAACGCTATGATCTAGCGGTACAAGTGAGCGGAGGTTCAACGAGCGGCTTTATCGTGACCCGGTTAATAGGAGCACGGTACAGCATGGGTTCAGGTAAAGGTCACCAGCGCTGGTACAACATTGAGGCGGAAGGTAAGTCATCACATGCCTATGATGCCATCGTCAATTTGACACGCCCGCTCGGCGTTGCTTGCCATAATCGGCCACTGCTCCAGCTAACGGATCAGGAAGGCTATCAAGCCATGACGAAGATACGACAGCTATTCAGTCTGCATAGCGACCACTCATCAGATACAGACTTTATTGCGATCTTCGTAGGCGGGCATCAAAACAAACGTTGGCCGTTGGCATTTTGGCTAATGCTCATCGATGCCATGGAAGCCTGCAAAATACGTTATGTCGTTTTCCTTGGACCGGAGGAGTTTAGGCTTCTAGCCCCTATTGAGCAGCGCTTGATGTCATCACTGTATGGTAGCTTATGCCCGCCGCTTCCTATTCGTCACTTTGCCGCTGTTCTAGGGCGAGCGCGGTTACTCGTGACACCAGACTCAGGGCCTATGCACTTAGCGGCAGCACTCGATGTCGCCACCATTTCCCTAGTACGCCAGAAAAAATCACTCGCCTTCGTACCACGAGAAGCCTATGACACTATTCTGTGGCGCCCAGAGATCAGCACGGTAATAGACGCTATCAGCGCTAATCTTGACGGACAAAACGCAACCGCTCCCGTTCAACTGGCCTCGGCAACAAACCAACCAACACAGTGGGTTAGAACACCACCCAGCGCTGCCCCTTTGCATTCTAGCTACTGAATTAAAGCGCATAACTGTTCGTTAAGTTTTGCGCTTTACAGTGACCCTACTGTTACGTTATCGAGAGTACTGTCTTGCCTATTTCAACGACGTCAAAACCTAATGGCACGGGTGTCAAACGCATCTTCCGCGCTTCTATTAATGCAGTATCGGGTTTAAAAGCTTGCTGGATAAATGAGTCTGCATTTAGACAAGAGGTGATGCTATGCCTCGTCCTTTACCCTTTTATATTTTTTGTTAATGCCACTTCCGTAGAAAAAGCATTGCTGTTTTCTTCACTCACCCTTGTAGTGATAGTAGAACTCATTAACTCCGCCATCGAATGCACCATTGACCGTATTGGACTAGAACATAACGAACTTAGCGGGCGTGCTAAAGACATGGGGGCTGCCGCCGTCATGATGACCCTTTTTATGATGATGGGTGTGTGGCTATGCGTGCTGCTCTACTAAATGTTCTCAAATCCGTAGCATCCGTATGGCTTTTATTTCTAATCGTCATGTCGGTCTTCAGTATTTTAAACATAGATTTTACGATAACTGACGTTATATATCGCTTTCAAGGTAATGCCTGGACGTGGAAAGATGCCTTGATTACCCAAGATGTTCTTCACACAGGCGGTAAATGGCTAAGCTTAGCGATGGGTTTAGTCACACTCCTCCTTTTGATACTAAGCACCGTTGTAACTCGTTTTAAAGCGTATCGCATGCCGCTTTTATATCTTTTTTCCGCAACGCTTCTTTCTACGCTGCTTGTCGCAACGCTTAAACAACTTGTGAACATGGAATGCCCTTGGGATTTAGTTCGCTATGGCGGGGAACGAGACTTTATTGGCTTGCTCAATACACGGCCTTCCTCCATGCCAGCATCCGCCTGCTTTCCCGCCGGGCATGCCAGCGCAGGCTATACGTGGATAGCCCTCTACTTCTTTTTTGCCGCCATACGGCCTCATTGGCGATGGGCAGGGCTTTCTCTGGGTTTAGGGCTTGGCCTTACGTTTGGGATCACTCAACAGTTCCGCGGGGCGCACTTTCTCTCCCACGACCTCTGGACCGTCATGATTTGTTGGACCGTAAGCTTTGTCCTTTCAAGATTCTTATTACACCCCAGCGTTCATTAATCTTTTCATTCAGAGATCTTTTCGATGCGTACTTTGCTATCATTGCCTTCAAATGCTGTTGGCACCGCTTGGCATTATCGCCCCACATTAAGCACGGAGCAGCTTGTCTTATGGGCCGTTGTCATATTCAGTGTTTTTTACAATGTCCCTTTTTGGCAACAAGCCTTTGCTGGCTATGAACCTCTTGCCGTCCAGACGTGGCTAACCTTTGCCACTATGTTTTTGGTGATGACCTGTCTTAACTATTTAGCCTTTATTAGCATTGCTTTTCGAACACTGGTAAAGCCATTATTAACTTTACTTTTTCTGATTGCCGCTTTCGTCAGTTACTTTACTAGCTATTACGGCACCTATTTTGATACTTCAATGTTAGACAACGTGCTTCAAACGGATACTAACGAGGCACAGGAGCTTCTTACACCCGGATTACTGATTCATTTAATGCTCTTTTTCTGTTTGCCAACCATCATGATTTGGCGCGTTAAAATCACACAGTCAACTTGGAAGAAGGCAGTGTTGCGTCGCTTAGCTTATTGCCTTGCCAGCACTGCTATATTGCTGTTAGCAATTTTCTTATCTTACCAAGAAGTGTCGTCACTCATGCGCAACAATAAAGAGCTACGCTACTTGGTGACCCCAGGTAATTATATTGTTTCGATGGCGCAGGCCCTTTCGAGCCAACACGCTTCCGCGAATACGGTGCGTTCCCCGGTGGGTGAGGACGCCAGTATCAGTTCACAAGCGGGTGACAAACCCACACTGCTCGTCATCGTGGTGGGCGAAACGGTACGGGCGGCGAATTGGGGGTTAAATGGTTATGAACGCCAAACCACACCCAAACTTGCCCAGCAGCCTGACGTTATCAATTTTTCAGATGTTTCCTCATGCGGTACAAGCACAGCGGTCTCATTACCCTGCATGTTTTCATTACCAGGGCGTGCCGATTACGCTAAATCGTATGCTCAGCAATATGAATCCTTGCTGGACGTATTAGCCCACGCCGGGTTAGAGGTCACCTGGCTTGATAACCAGTCAGGCTGTAAAGGTGTCTGCGACGGAGTGACGACAAAAGCGCTATCGCCAGAAGAGTATGCCTCTTTGTGTCAAGATGGGCGATGCTTGGATGAAGCACTGGTTCAAGCCTTGACCAAGCAAATTAGCGGTACCTCAGCTGATCAGGTTGTTGTGCTGCATCAGCTAGGCAACCACGGCCCCAGCTATTACCAACGCTACCCTGATGACTACGAACGTTTTGTTCCCGCTTGCACCACCGCTGATTTAGCCAAGTGCTCAAGAGACGACATTACCAACAGCTACGACAATGCCATTCTGTATACCGACACTGTGTTGGATCAGGTGATTGAGATGTTAAAGCGTCAGGATGACTACGCAACTGCGATGATCTATCTCTCTGATCATGGTGAATCACTGGGTGAAAAAGGCCTATATTTGCACGGCATTCCCTATGCCATTGCTCCCGATGAACAGACCCATGTGCCTATGGTTTGGTGGCTTTCCAACTCATTTTCAAAGCAGCGAGGACTCGATACGGAGTGCTTACGCCAAGTCTCTGATCAAGCCGCTTCCCACGATAACTTATTTCACAGCGTGCTGGGGTTGCTTGGCGTAGCAACGGACGTATATCAGCAGGCAGAAGATATTAGCCAAACGTGCCGGAGCCTCGCCAATTAATGAATGCTTAAGTGATCGTTAAGTATTCCATGTCAAGCTGCTCTCCACTCTGCTCAACTATCCTGGTGTATGCACATGGTTTTATCGCATCTATTGGACTCCAACCAAGGTTTTTGGAGACGGCTACTACCCAAAAAAATGGCAACAGCAGGGGGCTTGGTAGACGGTGTCAATACCTCTATACATTCTGCTAAATGGCTTTCCTTTAGAGCCAGTGTTGTTTTAATTACTTTACTATCGACTCTGCTGTGGTTAACGGGAATAGAAAGAATCGAGATCATCATCGCCATATTAAGTGTAACGTCAAGTGGTATGTCACAGTTACTTGGACGTTATTATTCTATCAGTGTATTGAAAGTAGTTGAAAATGATTTGATAGATACGCTCGACGCATTAGGAGCTGCAGGAGTTGGAACCTTAATAATTTTATATCTATTGGATTAACACACTTAATGTACGCTATTGAAAAAAAATTCACTTATTAATGCAACTAGGCTAAAAGTAAAGACTGAGGAAACATGGCTAGCCTATGCTAAGTGTCTTATACAAGACGAACTATATTTTTAACGTTTTGACTTGTTTATCTAGCCGGAAATGATAATGTTGGGAGCCTTTTAATACCCGACGAATTTACTTAAGTATAGCAGTAATTTTGGGTGACTTGGTTTAGAGCGTCGGATTTTCAGCTAGAGACACCATGTCATGACATTTGCCACCATATTGATTTTGGCCTTTTCCATGTCGGCAGATGCCTTCGCTGCTTCCATCAGCAAAGGCGCTGAGCTACAAAAACCCTCGTTTCGGCACGCCATCAGCATTGGGCTGATATTTGGTACTATCGAGACCATAACACCCTTGCTGGGCTGGTTGGCCGGGGTAGCATCGCAGCGCTTTGTGCAGGCTTGGGATCACTGGGCTGCGTTCTCAATCTTATTGGTTATTGGTTTACATATGGTGTATTCGGGCCTATGCAAAGAAGACAAAATAGCCCAAGAAAAGCAAACACTGTGGTTATTGATATTAACGGCTATTGCTACGAGTATTGATGCCATGGCCGTTGGTGCAAGCCTTGCCTTTATTGATGCCAATATCATCGCTACCAGCTTAGCTATTGGTTTAGCCACTACTGTCATGGCATCAATTGGCACCTTATTGGGTCACCAATTTGGCAAATACGTTAGCCACTGGTCTGAGCTGATCGGTGGGATCGTTTTAATTGGTATTGGCCTGGGAGTGTTAGCCGAACATACTGCTTTTTTTAATTGATCTTTCCTGATCTGTGTCATCCAGAGACAGTGTTAAAGCAATATGCGTAGCAACCCTCTGGGAAAGAGGACTGTTCACGTAGCATAAACGCAGAATCGAACTACTGATGCTTTTCCTTGCAGGTCACCGGAACCGGAGCTTCGAGCTGAAGTGTAGATCATGCTCTTTCGTCTTTGTGCCCAGGATGCGGTATTACAGTAAGTGAAGGATGTTGTCAGCCAAAATGGTCATACAAACGTTTCTTGTGCCTTTTTGTCATGTCACGACGTCCATTTCGTGTGATGACAAATCGATTACAAAGATGTGTCGATGCCTGCCCCTCGGGTGATGGTGAGGATGGCGATGCGGTTCAGACCCCTCCCAGACCTCATGTTCATGCTGGTGATGGTCGTCATGGTAGTGCAGATGGGAGTGCTCCACAGGAGCATGGTCATGCTAGAGCGCCACCGGAACCCGTGACGGCCAGAGACGGGTCGCGAGCGCCTGTTCGCCCAGGCCCGGAGCGGACATAGACCACGGTGTTAACGATTTGCATGGCCCCGGCGACCGAAACCGCTATGTTCAGGGCAAGCATCCCTCACAGCCGGGGCGTTTTCAAGTAGATTCGCATGCCGTGGGAGACCTTGCGCCAGTCACTTAGCGCTTCGTCATCCGCAGTTTGGGGCGACAGCAGGACCACCGAGACGACCAGGAAGGCCAGACTATTGAGCAGGAACAGCACATCGAAGCTCATCACCATCAGCAGCGCGGCAGACGCGAGGCGTAGGCTTCGACCAGTGACGCGATGCCCACATAGGCCACCATCTTAGCCTGCCCGGCCACCAAGTCATGGGCCAGCAGCGCTAGGGCGACCGTCGTTAAACCGTTGCCGACGAGGGCGGTGACCTGGGCCAGGAACGAGTGACGATAGATACGATGAGCCAGCACCTGGAGCACGGGGCCCTCCTCGATGTGTTGCAGTCGGTTACAGGCGGCATGCTGGGATGAACGATTCACATAACTTTCTTCTGTTGCAAGCAAGCCATACTACCCCCTAGTATCTATACTACCTCCTGTACTGTTTCCTTCTCCACAGAGACGACCACATGCACACGATCAAAGACAAAGCGAAGCTGCTAACTCGTGTTCGACGCATTCAGGGGCAGGCAGCCGCACTGGAAAGGCAACTTGATAAGGAAGGGGATTGCACTGCCGTGCTGCAACAGACTGCCGCGATTCGCGGGGCGGTCAATGGGCTGATGGCAGCCATAATAGAGGGACACCTAACTGATCACATCGTCAGGGAGCCCGAATTGGAGCAGCGGCAACAAGATTTGGACGCGGTGCTACAGGTCATCAAGTCCTACCTCAAGTAGGAGAGAAAGAAGCCTGGCACACAGAATATTCAATATGGATGAGAGCAATGATCAAGGCCGCCACCCGCTCGAAGAAAAGGATCAAAGGCCCTGGCGCGGTACGACCATCACCTACGCCTGGGGTGATTTCTACCATGAAGCGATTACAGTTATGCGCTCCGGCTTCCTTGCTGTGTTTCAGCACTGAGGAACTGGCCTTGCTTCTTGTTGGTACGAGTACTGAGTAGAGAAAGTCCCTGATGACAACAGAACTAATCTCGAACGCTAAACAATGGGCTCGCACGATCAAACGGGATGTACACGCCGTCTGGCTTGCCGCTCGCGATCCACGTACCCCATGGTTTGCAGAGGTGTTGGCAATGATTGTCGCAGCCTATGCCGTCTCACCTATCGACTTGATCCCCGACTTCATCCCCGTACTCGGCTACGTGGACGACATCATCATTGTCCCACTCGGGATATTGTTGGTGGTGAAGCTTACACCACCAGAGGTCATGAACGAGCACCGAGCAACCGCTGACGCAGCCTCTGAACGCCCGGTAAGCCGCATAGCTGCTGGCGTGTTTATCGCTATCTGGTTCTTCTTCGCCACCTTCTTGGCAAGAATGCTCCTATGAATATATCCAATACGTAATGTGGCAGGTACAACCTGCCTTATATTAGCGCGGAAAAAACCTGTCGACCCAATGGCCTGATAGAGGGTAGGGGTGGCTCGCGGGAAGTCTCGTGGGCTAATAACGAAGGAGACATAAATGTCAGACCACGATCATAGCCATAGTGGCGGCAAGACCTTGTTGTTCGCACTGGTCTTCACTACAGGTTTTGCAGCTGTCGAAGTGTTCGGTGGCCTGATAGCTGATTCGCTTGCCCTGTTGTCGGACGCAGGCCACATGCTAACCGATTCATTGTCGCTAGGGATTGGTGCCTTCGCTGCTTGGCTGGCCAAGAAGCCAGCATCGCGTCAGCACTCCTTTGGACTCAAGCGTGCTGAAATCCTCGGCGCTCTGTTTAACGTGCTGTTTATGTTCGGGGTGATCGTATTCATCGCTTACGAGGCGATCCGCCGCATGGCAGATACACCCGCCGTTGCCGGAGGCATGGTTTTGGCGATAGGCGGGCTCGGTTTGCTGGTGAATATCGTAGTGGCTTGGGTGCTGATGCGTGGAGAGCAAACTATAAACGTCCGCGGAGCGCTTCTGCACGTAATGGGAGACTTATTGGGCTCGGTAGCTGCGCTGGTTGCTGGGGCGGTCATTTATCTGGACGGGCCGCCCATTGCGGATCCGATCCTGTCTCTTTTCGTCAGCCTATTGATACTGGTGTCCGCCATTCGGCTACTGCGTGAGGTGACGCATGTCTTGATGGAAGGCGTGCCAAAAGGAATTGATGCGCATGAAGTCGGCTGCGCTCTAGTCCGGGTCGACGGTGTCTGCGCTATCCATGACATGCATATTTGGAGCCTGTCATCAAACAGCCAGGCTCTAGTGGCACATATCGATGTGGAAGCGATGGAGCGATGGGAAGAGATACTGCCGCAGCTGCAAACGATATTGCGGGAGCGCTTCGATATTGCGCACAGCACCCTACAACCCGAAGATGCCGCTATCCGCCATGTTTGTGATGCCGATCCTTATTGTGGGGCTGGTAAGGTGAATTAGGAGACAACCGGCAGAAGGTCCCGCCGAGGCTGCACGTAGCAGCATCAATAACTATAGCGCCACTTGATACCCATTATCTCTATCTGGGAATGTACGCCCCCCTTGGGGAGTCCTGCTCCTGAGCCGCTCAGGAGCGTCCGTATCAACACTTTTGGCAACGCCAAGTGCTTTCCAACGTGCGGCTTGCATTGTTTCAGAGAAACGGTCACAAGGGCGCGCTCTATATAAACTCAACATAGAGATTGTCGCAGCAATTATTGTTTAGTCGCAGCAATTGTTGAAAATGACACCAGCGCCTTGCTAATGACGTTGTTGGGCAGGGGGGGATATTGCACAGTCAGCCCCTAGAAACAGCCCTGCCTGGCGGCTGAGGCTGAGGGGGAACGTTGCACAGCAGCAATTAAAGATGTGAGAAATGCTTTGTTCAGCGTGAAGAGAAAGACCCCTCAAAAGAGAGGGGTCTAGGAAAAGCTCATCAGAACATTTCGAGCTTTGGAATGTTATCAGCGGCGGTATCGATCCCTTCAAGAAGCTCGATGCCGCGAGCCAGTGCATTCTGAGCCAGCTCAAAAGCACTAGCGTTAAGACGGGCATTATTATCGTCCCTATTGACCTCAACCCCACTTCTTGCGAATTCAACATCGCTCAAAAGCACGGGTTGGCTACCTATCTTTACTTCGACCTTGGCGGACAGCATACCGAAGAACCACTTATGCTCAGCAAAAGCTTCCTTATCGGAATCTGAGTACCTATCGAAGAAGTCCGGGGTCACCACTGGATCATTGTCGAGCATCAGTGTGACGGTTAAGTGGCCATTCGTACCTGTAACGGTGTCACCACAGATTGCAAAGCCGTCAAATTTATTAAGTTCCATGATCGTTCCTCTCTCTCATTCCTGCTGAATTGCAGGTCTCAAGAAGAGATAGGGACTCCACTGACACAACTGGTGAGGCTCTGTGCAGCGCAATGAAAAAGGCCCCTCGATCTTGAGGGGCCTTCAGGATGAAATAAAATCTCGTTAAGCCTCAATGAAACTACAGGTTCTCTCGAAACCCTAAGGCTTTAAGTTTCTTAATAAACTTTTCTGGAGTTATCTCTTTGCCATCCAGTTCAGCCAGTAAATTCAGCACATCTTGCATAGAGTACAGGGCTTTCCAATCATCCTGATAAACATGCAATAAAGGGGAGTGATTACCCCACTGAATGCAGAACTCCCCGGCTGTCCCACCATCGATATGGTACAACCCGATATAAATCTGCTCAGTGGCCCCTGCTGGGAGGCTCATCCCATCCATACTGCTGTTGAGCATGTAACCCTTGAAGCAGCCCTCGAACTCTTTCATACGGTCTCCTTAGTCATTCCTGCCCGTTGCAGGACTCATCATTGGTAGGGCGCAGAGTGACCCTTGGAGGCCTTGAGTGCTAGATGGCCGCAACCAGTCGATAGGCTACAGTATAAAACATGGACGTTTCACGCAGCCGCCCGGTCGAGCATTGACCGAACGTGCGGATTCGCATCCCTACCATCACCTTCGACTCCCTGGGCAGGTCGATTGAGTGAGGCGCCAGCCCATAGAGCCACAGCAGCAGACCGGCTCACCCCGGCAGTGCAGTGAATGACCAGCTTCACCGGCCTGCGATCGCTGGACCACTGGCGAATCCACCCAGAAATTCTCTGTGCATCCTCGAGCGTCATGGGTTCTTCGCAGCCGAAGCCTTCACCGGGAACGACATCATCAAACTGCATTAAGAGAACATCATCCCCCCCCTTTGCCAAGCGAGTTGAACGCTCGTCAAGCCCTCGAATGGACAGGACTACAGTATCGGCGCTTGCTTGCCGGCGCTCGATGTCACGTCGACTTGTATATTCGATGCTAGTGATCATTGGTTATCTCATTCCGGTTGGTTAGGGCATGGAGGGCTTGCTCGCGAACTCGTCCTGCGAGGTGAATCCTCATCGCATACTCGACGGCCGCGGAGCGAGATCGCTTTCGTGAAGCCAGGCGATTGATGTGCTGCTGGGTATCGATCACCAGGGCTTGTGCGGCAGCGACATATCGCAACAGGGTTTCGCGTTGGGGGTACTTAGGATGGGAGCAATCCCATGACAGGCGAATACAAGCCTCGCCAATGACGGACGACCGAGAAAAAGGATTATCCAGATAGTGTGTCACCAGCGTCTCGCCGGCCTGATCCACCTGCTCAACACGTTGCTGCATGCGATTCCCCCTATTGTCCCCAGGCTCATGAATGGCTGGTTATAGGGAGTTAGGGATGGCAATGACACAGAATGAGAAAGCCCCAACTAGCGAACTAGAAGGGGCTTGAAGGTAAAAACCTTGAATCTGATCAGCTGAAAGCTGCAGATTTGCTGTGCAAGACAGCTTTACCTGGAGCGAAATGCCACAGGGATTCCTCAAGGAGGTTATTATCAGGACTGCTGACGTAAGCGCCCTTGCGTGATAGCCGAAAAGCCCGCGGGCCTTGTCGAAACAACCTGACAATCAACCTTAGAGGTCATCGTGATTAGCAATTTCCGTTTCCCATACCGTTCAATGAACGGCCTCGCCAATAAGATAGGGACATGGGTGACATCTGGGAAGTTAATATCGGAAAAAATAATCCCCAACCGACAATCTCGCTCAGTTGAGGGAAGGCTGGATAGGCAGGATTTGGCGGCCATGATCTTATTTCGAGCTGCCGTTAGTAGAATCAATTTCACAGGCGGTGAGCGCCCGAAGGTATCGCTTCAATGTCTCGCGATCGGTAATCGCAGTGCCCACCATGGCGCGGCCCCAGCGGCGCCCGCCTGAGTAAAATGTCTATTTCAGCACTTCTCCTTTATCTATCTTGTCTAGGCAGCATTACTGATAAGCTAGGTAGCTTGGGGGTTGGTTGAAATCGATTGTGACATCCCTGTCCGGTAGCTCCTCGCACTGACCGACAAGCTGGCGACCGCTTTCTCCCGGTAAGTCGATGCGAACGTCAATGTGTCCTATCTGTCTTCTGCATCGCATCTGCTCTCGAACGACCGAGAAGGGGGCCACCCATTGGCCATGAGGGTTTCGTCGAAGTTTCATCCAATAATATTCGATAGGCTTCATCCTGACGCCTTTCGGTACTGAGTTAACCCCGAAGCACAATAATCTATTCAATAGAAAATTCACGTTGTCGAGACGACGACGATTCAGCCCGTTGTTGATGATCCCTTCCCCGATGAGTTGTGATAACGCGATTAAGGCTCTAAGCGTAGCTTCATCTAGCGGTGGAAGAGGCATACCGTCTCTACCATAGCCCGATAAGGTGAGGGGGGTTTCCACAAACTGAGCTTGTCGATGAATCAGGCTATGGCGATACTCTATTGTAGACACGTAACAAGTCAGCATTCCTTCCCAGGTGCAGGTTTCCTCGGTTAGGATCACGCCATTCAGCGTACCGCTCATTGCGAGACGAGCCTTTTCCTTAATTGGCCAGAGCTTAGCTTCCCGCTGAGGTTTTATACCTTGTTCCGCCAGCGCAAGCTCGATCGTAAGATCAAGCACCTTCCAGGCTGCTCCAAACGCCAATGGCAAGAAAGCTGCACGTAGGCTGTCCTCTCGATTGGCTTGAATGTGGCTCGCCCCGTTCTGTATAACGTTTTTTCCTCCATCAATTAGGGGACGTATATCGATGTAGCTTCCAGATGTCTGGGCTGTCAGAGGTAAATACCGGTCAAGAGCAAAACGTTCAAAGGCAGTCTCTGCCTCGTACTCATTAATGTTAGTGATCATTGGTAGGGCCTATTACAAGCTACTGTTTAAACTTAAATCAGCTGGATGTGGCACCTAACTCACTTAGATTGGCAACAGTTTGGCGATTCAGACAGTCAGTCTTGCCCAGCTACCCTCCATTTCAACAGGGACTTCGATCCAAGTGAGGCGCAAACGACCGGCTACTTTCGCCAAGGCCTCGTATTCTGCAACTCCCAGGCAGCGTAACATCGTACCTTTCCCTGGATAATAAGGTGTTTCAGGATACTCTCTGAAAATTAGCTTCGGGTTGTATTCAGTTCCAGTACGGTCGTGTTTCCCACTGAAAGGGAATCCCTATTGACTGAGGTGTGATGCCGGCTTTTGAGAGCGTCGCAACCGGCAATGTTCTCATAACTGTCTTGAAGCGATCCTGCCAAGTTGTTGATGGATCGATCGCTTTCAAAAGTGCTTGGAGCGCGACGGTCCGGGAAAAGAAAAATCCTTGATCAGGGTTGCCTGGAAACTCGGAGTGGATAGCATTCGCGCTTTGAGGGCTGTCAGCGCCGATATTATTATTCCAGACCCTGCTATGGTGGGCACAATTATTACGCAGCATGGTTGTGCTTTTGAGCCACGACACAATGACCTTTTCATCGTAGCCAAACTGTGTAGCCACTCGCCTCCGATGTTCGCGATCAAGACTGGCAAGCAACCGCGACATTTGGCCAATGCTTAACTCCTCCAAGATTGTCCAGATCGGCGGATAAGGCGGCGTATGGTAAGTGTGGTAATAGTGCTTAATGGGGTTGGTAAGTCTCAATCCCAAGACGTTCTTCATGAAATTGCGGTGCGCTTCCATGTCCTTGAAATGTTTGGTTTTGAGATAGAAGTGGGGGCCGCAGTCTTTGTCATTGGCCATAGCGTTAACTATGGCGGATCTGAACGCGACTTCTACTTGTTCAATAGCGTCAAGGAGCACTAGCCGAAGACTACGATCGAACTCGTAAAGCGCAAGAATATCGTCAAACCTTACACCCGGATAAAAACGTTTTTGATCATCCTGCAGCGGCCGCGTATAAATGAGCAGCCGGTAATACCCGACAAACTGAAGGGCATTAAGTGCTTGTGATTGCTGACCTTTGGTGATGAGACCCTTGGCGCGAAGGTGGCGAAGATGGGCGTGAGAGGATTTTGCGGGTTTTGTGAAGTTTAGTTGTGGTTGCAGTTGTAGCCCCATACATTCTTTTACCACTAAAAAAACTAACCCCCTGGTGCGCAGTCAGAACGAATCCTGTGAGGCGTGGGGGTTATTCTTGTCTTAAATAATAGGCTTCTACTGTACTCGTGTCAATCTAGGCTGTTTCCTATGCCGAATGGGCACCCAGAATAGGGAGAACCTTGGTCGGTACAAGTCCACTTGCAGTAGTAGACCTTTACTGTGCCCGTGCCAACCAAAGCTGTTTCTTATCTGTAATGGGTACTCGGCCGAAGGTGAACCTTGGCCAGGACAAGTCTAATTGATGTAGTACGCTTTGACTGGGTAGTAAAAGGCAGCTATAGGGGGAATGTTGCACCGGAATCCAACGTATAGCCTGTATAAAATTCATCGAATTTCACATGTTTGGTTGGAAGTACTTTACCTATACACCAAGATGAATATAGAAAAGCGACTGGACATTATCTTAGTAAACTTTATAAGCATCCACAGGGGGAAGCATGATTCTCGACGCTATCGATGGCTGGGACGATTACCCACGACGCATTTTTGACCGTGAAGCAACTATACGAGGTATTGCCGAATGGATTGATGCCGAAAGCAGTGTCATGCCTTACGCGGTCTTGCATTGTGATGGCGTTAGTTTTCGCGTGGCTGTGCGCGATTATGAAGAGCAAGATTTAATCTTGGCGGCCGATGAGTACGGGCATCGTTCAGCAGCAGGGGCTTTGGGCGCTTTCGGCGAGCTGATTGACACGGCAAAACGTCGAATGGAAGGAAAAGAGTCCTGGCCAGAAGGCCCGGCGCTAGATGAAATTAGGCTCTACCAGAAAGAGCGTGAAGTCGAAAAGCTCAACACTATGGCCACGTTATTTATCCAGCGCGAACCCCATATCGTCAATGAAATAGAATACGGCGCTCAGCCGGGCCAACTCGATCTGGACGCTGCATCGCTGCCAGAATGCTTGTGGGATGAATTTGAAGCAGAAGGAGAGGCGTTTAAGCTCGTCTTAGAGGAAGAAATTTACCACCGCGTGAATAAGAAGTAACACGCTGCGAAGAATTGCCAGCCGGGTTTCTCTACATCCAGATGGCATGACACAACATCAAACACCAAAAGTCCGGCCCTATACGACGTTTTTTTAACCTGTTAAAAGAATATAGATAACACCTATGTCGACGGGTGTCGAAATGCAGGCCTAGTGGTTTAATAGGAGTAGGGCTTTTAGCGAAGCTGCTGGTTAATTCTAGTCAGACAAAAAACCGATGAGGTAGCACCGTGATTGAGTGCGAAGGCATGAAGGATGATGAGACGCCATGCGCGCGAGAAGCAGTTCACAATATACCAGCTGTGGTGTTCGGCCAGGAACGCCAATTATTGCTTTGTAATGACTGCGTGCCAAAATATGTAGAGGAAGAAGACGACCTCTAATTAGGTGCTATTACCTGCTACGTTCGCATGAATGGGTAAGCAGATTTTTCATAATGGCCAATATTTAAACCTTGATACCCGGCAATAAGCCGGGTTTTTGCGTCTCAATTAGCGAGGCTAATTGGATACAAAAAACCCAACGTCGCGGTACGTTGGGTTTTTCCGAATTAATATCTTACTAATTCAAACAGCTGCAAATCTTTCAATATGGTTCTGTTCTTTATGCTCGGCGTGCCATAGCTCATAGTTTGCCTGCATCGTTAGCCAGTGCTTGGCATTGCCAATTCCGCCATGCTCTAACTTAACGGCCAAATCGGGGGAAATAGCGGCATGCTCATGTAATACGCGTGAAACTGCTGCACGAGACATGCCTAACTTTTTGGAAAATTCAGTGACGTTCAGCCCCAGCGCTGGCACGATCCGACGGCGCAATAAGCTACCTGGGTGCGGCGGGTTCATCATGGTCATGTTTCAGTTCTCTCTCTCTACACAAATTGTGTATCGCATATTTGAGGTGTTGCATTCATGGCTACGTCTGCGAGGCCATCTTTCTCGGTGGCCCTTGATAACCGTACCGAGCCGGTTATCAAGGAACGCCGGGGTTAGTGGTAGTCTAAATAGTCAACAAGGTGTACATCTTCCCCATCAAACGTAAATATCACTACCCAATTACCGTTTACATGCACCGAAAAAAAGCCTTTTCTATCACCCTTCAAACTATGAAAATCAAATCCTGGCAAATTCATATCGTTTGGCTTAGTGGCTGCGTCCAGTGCAGCAAGTATGTCTCTTAAATCGTCTACATGGTTTGGTTGTACTCCTTGGGATTCTCCCTTCTCATAAAGACGTTTAAGCCCTTTGTGTTTGATCTTCTTTATCATCGCATTGCTTTGCTCCCTTGTTGTGAAACGCCCTCGAAGTGTAGCGCGTAACGCTACACGCGTCAATGACAGCTGAGGTAGAAACTGCTTAAAGGTGGCATGGCTGACAGTACAGGAGCAGTTGTTCCGCCAACTAGATTGGCCCCGATTGAGGTGAAAAAACGGGTGTGCTCATTAACGTGCTTCTCTCTCATTCCTGCAGTAGAACAGGTTTTAAGAGGGGGGGTGCTGTAAAGGGTCGACCTCTAGGCGATCTCCAGCGGCTATACCATGCTCATTGAAGTAGCCAGCGTTTACCTCCAGGGCCATCCAGAAGCGCGTGCCAGCTGGATAACGCGGACAGGCTTCTTTTTCTCTCGTGCAGGGGGCCATGCTGGTGATCGACTGGATCTCTCCGTCATGGTCGAGGAAGGCAATATCAAGCGGTATACGAGTTTGGTACATCCAGAAAGCATGATCGGTTGTCTGCTCCTCATCATAGACGAAGAGCATGCCAGCATCGGGAGCCATTGAGTCACGCTCCATTAGGCCATTGCGACGCTGGCGCGAGGTAGATGCCACCTCAAGCATGAGCGAATATCGGCCTTCCTTAGCGTGCAAAACACCAGAGGAAAATGCAGTGGCCTGTCGAAGAATCATCCCCGTGATTAGAGCAGTGCCAATCAAGAAAAGCGCCAAAATGCGGATACTTTTTCGGGTCGTGGGCCGATCGAATCCCACAAGCCTTTGTTGACGCTGAAACATTATCACCTGGGCTCCAGAATAAAATCAGAATGTCACTCCAAGATAGAGCCGAGGGTGACCGTAACGGTTAGGGTTTGGGGGAACATATTATGCTGGCGACCACATTACTGGTCCGCTGGCTGCGCCATGCTCACTGGGCCAGCCCAGCAGCCGTGCAGCACGCTATTGAATTTTCACACTTAGCAGCCCGGGTAACGCTCCCAGCAGCTAGCGCCAGCGAACTCGGCATCATCCAATGGCACCGATGGCCGCTTTGCTTAGGGGACGATATTGCCTACTGGCGACCAGGGCGAACGGGGCTGCAATGTCAGCGCTTGCCTTATCCAGCGGCCGCTGGACTCACATCGACCACCTACGATGACAACTTCAGCTGCTCGATCAGAGACATCATCTCCCTGGCGTCTGGGAAAGGCGATCTCGTCGGCTACGCCACTCTCGACGCCTATGCTATCGGCGAATGTCGCGAATTGGTTCACAACAACCGTGCCAGCATCGAACCTTTGCCCAACTGGCATGAACTCCGCTTCCATGGCGGTTCTGGCGCTGAAGAGTCAGTAGAAGGTTTCAGTTGGCGGCCCTGGGGATACCATCTAAACAACCAGGGTGGCGCCCATCACTTCGCTACAGCTTGTCTGATTGCTGGCTTCCTCGATCCTGAGCTGCGCATAAAAGCTCCCTTGACCAGGCATGAACTGAACACCGAGGTCGCCCAAGTTATTCTCAGCGCCTTCGACATCTTTTGCGAGCCAGAGCACCACACAATGAACGAAGCGTTTATGAAGCGGATGGAGGCTGCGCAGATCCCATTCGCCATCTGTTCAGCACCCCCGCCGCGGCAGGATGGCCATCACCTTTTACTGTTGTCCTGTGAGAACAGCAAAGCCATGGGCGTAGCCGATATATTCCGAGCTTACGGCTGGCTCGATTTCTGCGACCTCTTACGCAAGCAGGCGAAACAACAATAGAAAAAAACTGGGCACATCCATTGGACAGGGCTGACATCAGCTGGTGTTATTGCGGCAGCGCGTAGAACCACCAGGCTGTTAGCGGGCTTTGAAAGTACAGTGATTAGCAACGCATATAAGGAGAATGAACTTGGCAAAGATTAAACACGACGCAGAGGCGTTTCACGCCGAGATAGCTATGCGCGTTTACGATGAATCTGTGACCGACGCTATTGACGTTATCACTCGTGATGGTGAGCCAGAAACCCTGCTGGCAGTGGTGCGAAGCCTTGTTGATTTTAACGTGTATTACAGCAATCAGAAAAACTATAAGACGTACCAACACGCCTATGCTGCTATCGGTGCTGCAATTGATAAGGCGAACCCAGAGCATCAGCCACTAAACAAACACTGGAATAAATGAATCTTAATAGGGAAATAATATTTATCACTTTGCCTAGGTATAGAAAAAGCCCCTGCCAGCCAGTGGAAGGGGCTTAGAATAGATCCTCTTCGTCACACTTCAGTGCTACCGAAAGTGGATGCTACCAACGTTGTGATGATCGCATTAGCTCTTTCTACGCTAGTGATGGAAGAGCTCAATCAACAACACACGACGAATATTAAGGGTTTGACGGTAGCCAAGCCGTTGTTCTCCAAAGGGCTGAAAAAACGCTCTGCCTTGTCTTTATCGACATTCACGACGAATGAAGTGTCAGTTCTTCATAAACACTGTTGATATTGTCGTCTTCTTTATTACTCGGTTCCGGCTTCGGATACAGAGGTTCGATAAGCCCGTTGGATAATGCTAGTAAATCGCTAAGCTGTTCGTAATCGAAGCTAACGCCATCTACATTGCGTTGCTCAAGGCGTGAAATGGCATCTGATATAGCGGTCATGGTGTGATCCTCCACCCCTAAAGGAGGTAATGCCTGTACCAGCGGCTGTCCGTTGTCCCAACCGATTTTAATAGGTTGGTTGATGATATTGACCTGGGTGCCCGCCGGTATGCGGTCAAAAATTGATTCAATATCGTCAGGCAACATGCGTATACAGCCACGGCTTGCGCGCATGCCAATGCCATCGGGCTGGTTGGTGCCGTGAATCAAATAGCCATCGAAGCCTAGGATGATGGCATGGTCTCCTAGCGGGTTATCGGGGCCGGGTGGCACAACGCTGGGCGCGGTTTCACCGCGTGCTTCCGCTTCGCGTTTTACCGACTCAGGCGGGTACCACGCGGGGTTTTTAATGTTCATGGTGGTCTCGGTCACGCCTAGAGGAGTATCAAACCCTTCGCGACCGATGCCGATAGGATAGGTCTCAACGCGCGGTGTCTCACCGGTTTTGACATCTGGGTAGTAGTAAAGCCGCAGCTCGGCGATATTGATGACGACACCAGTACGCTCGACATTCGGCAGGATGAAGCGTCCTGGAATGGTTACTTCAGTACCCACTCCGGGCACCCAAATACTGACCTCTGGGTTTGCACGGATCATCTCCTGGTAGCCAAGGTTGTGACGTCTGGCAATATCAATCAGAGTATCCTCGTAATCCTTCACAATGAAGGTGTCAGCCTCTCCGATAATATTGCCTTCCTCAGGTAGCGGGTAATGCCCCTTGGGCCATTCCGTCTCCTGGGCAGTGGAAGGTTGTGCCGCCATGGCGACAGGGACCCATGCCAGAGACGAAACCATCACACTCACGATGAAGCCGATCTGCATTGGCCATGGGAGGAGTCTCTTAAGTATTGCTGCGTTCTTTGCCAAGAGCATCGCTAGGTTCCTTTTTCATCTAATGCGTCGTTTTTTGATCGAGATAAGTTTAGTTGTAATCCGAGCAGCGTCAGCAAGGCAGCGAGTATCCAAGCGGGGCCACTACCGGTGCGTGTGAAAGGAGTTAGGCCCTGCATCGGGGTCACCTCGCCAGTTAAACTGGCCGGTTCAAACTGTGGGGCACGGGCTGTGACGTGGCCTTGTGAATCGATGATGGCCGTCACGCCATTACTGGTAGCTCGAAGTAGGTGACGACCATTTTCTAAGGCACGTAGACGCGCCATTTGAAGATGTTGGTGTGGGCCAATGGAACGCCCAAACCACGTATCGTTGGAAACCGTTAATAGCAGCTCGGCATTACGCGCCTGTTGGGCGACATGGTCGGCGAAAATGATCTCGTAACAGATGGCAGTGCCAATGGTAGTGCCAGCCACGTGTAACGGAGCCTGTCCGTCTGACCCTGGGGTCAGGCGGGGTGCTGGCAAGTCGAAAAAAGCAAGGGTGTCAGCGAGGAGGCTTTGGAATGGCAAATACTCGCCAAAGGGTACTAAGTGCGCTTTCTGGTATTCGCCTTGCACATCATTTAGCCCTATGACGCTGTTATAAGAGCGCCCTTCACTGTCGCGTTGCAAAATGCCGGTCAACAAGGAGGTGTTAGGCCCCAGGTCGGACGCTACTTGCTCCAGTATTCGCTGTGCTTCCTGCTCAAGCATGGGAAGGGCTGCCTCGGGCCAAACGATGAGATCGATGTCCCTTGCTTGCTCTTGTGTCATCGTTGTGTAGATATTGACCGCCTCGCGCTGCCCTTGGGCAGTCCACTTAATGCGCTGGTCAAGATTCCCTTGCAGCAATGCCACCCGGATGGGCTTGCCAGCAGGGGTTGTCCATTGGGCGGGCAATAGGAATGGAACGATCCACAAGGCGGCCATTGGGACAAGGAAAACCCAGCGGCGACGCAGAACCTCTACCCCTAACGTACCTGTCAGCGCGGTCATGAGTGACAGCAAGTACACACCACCAACGGGCGCCCATGGGGCTAGTGGAGAATCAATCTGAGAGGTGCCGAGCAATAACCAGGGAAAGCCGGTGAGCAACCAAGTGCGTAGCCATTCGCTCACCACCCACATACCGGCAAAGCTAAGAAAGGCGAACCGTGGCCCCGTGATGCGTCGATAGAGCCCAAAGGGGATTGCAAAGAAGAGCGCCAGGACGCTGACAAAAAGAGTGGTGAGGAACATCGCCACCAAGGCCCCGGTGCCACCGAAGTCGTGAATAGCAACGAAGACCCACGATGTGCCAGAACCGAACAGGCCTACCCCATAGCACCACCCACGCAGGGTGGCCATGGCAGGCGTTAGCGACGCTATCTTCCAATAGACCAGTGCCACGGCCACTGGGCCAAGCCACCATAGGGAAAAGGGGGCGGCACTCAAGGTGGTCAGCACCCCAGCGGCTAGCGCTACAACGCAATCGACTGTTGGTGAGAGTCGCCCAGCCACAAACGTATATTTTTTTTCTTGATCGACTGAGTCCATACCGTTACTCAGAGCGCTTAAAAGCAGGACTTTCACGCCATAACGCCACTGCGAACATCAATACACCGGCAAATAGCGCGATATCGGCCATGTTAAAGGCGGGCCAATGCCATTCGCTCCAGTAAACGTCCAGATAGTCGACGACGTACCCACGCGCTAACCGATCAACGGTATTGCCGAGTGCGCCGCCAAGAATCAGACTGTACGCACAGGCTTCCAAGCGCGGCAGGGGTTTGCATAGCTGCACGAGCAATACGACGACCACCACCAACGCTAAACCAAGAAAGAGGTAGCGCTGCCAACCACCTGCCTCCGCGAGAAAGCTAAAAGCGGCTCCTGTATTACCGGTGTATACCCAGTTAAAAAACGGCGTTAGCGGAATGACTTGGCCAAACGACATCTGGGCATGCACGATTTCTTTGACCAGTTGATCGGCTAGAGCCAACACGCAAGCAAATGTGAACCATGGCCAACGTCGTGAAGGGCTGTCGTGTTGCGCTGTTCTCATGACGTTGTTTTTCCTTGTGACAGGCCTGTCAATGCGGTACTGGGCGAAAAGCGATAACCCAGCAGTCGCATGGCGTTCAACGTCACCAGGACGGTAGCACCGGTATCGGCCATCACCGCAATCCACATACCGGTAATACCCAGCGCTGTGGTGACCAGGAAAATGGCTTTTAAGCCAAGGGCGAGAACAACGTTGGTTTTCACATTGCGTAGCGTGGCACGAGAGAGGTCTATCAGCTCAGCGATGCCGGTAACGCGGTTCTTGAGCAAGGCTGCATCGGCGGTTTCCAACGCCACATCCGTGCCGCCACCCATCGCGATACCCACATCGGCTGCCGCGAGTGCCGGTGCATCGTTGATGCCATCGCCTACTTTACCGATGGGGCCACGACCTGTCGCTTGCCAGTCTCGAACATACGCTGCCTTGTCTTCAGGCATTAGTTCGCCGTACGCTTCAATGCCTAAGCGACCCCCAGTGGCAGCGACGGTGCGGGCATTATCACCGCTGAGCATGACCGCCTGTACGCCTAAACGGGATAGCGCCGCTAGGCCTTCAAGGGCATCTTCGCGTGGCTCATCGCGAACAGCGATCAAGCCCAACAAACGCTCGCCTTCGACGAGGAGAGCGAGGCTCTTACCGGCTTCTTCTAACGCGATAATCCGAGCACTGAGACTTTCCTCCAGGATGACTTTCTCGTGAAGGTGACGAGGCGTCATTAAGCTCAGCTCGCGACCCTCCACCTGGCCTGAGACACCGCGCCCCGCCAGAGCGCGGCTGCCGGTGGCGGTGGGGAGGTTTAGGCCCGATTGTCGGGCATGCTCAACGATAGCCGTGGCGATAGGGTGACTGGAATCTCGCTCTATCCCAGCGGCGAGCCGCAATACGCTGTTATCGTCTTCCTCAGCGATCCAAGACTCCACATCTGTGACTCTTGGGGTACCCGCAGTGAGGGTGCCCGTTTTATCTAATGCCACCAAGCGAAGCTTACCTAACTGTTCAAGAACGGCTCCCCCTTTGATCAGTAGGCCGCGCCGAGCGCCCGCCGAGAGGCCTGCGGCGATGGCGGCTGGGGTGGAAATGACTAATGCGCAGGGGCATGCGATTAACAGCAATGCTAACGCACGGTAAATCGACTCCGACCATGCCATGGTCGATACCAGCGGTGGCACTATCGCCATCAGGAGGGCGAGTAAGACGACGGCGGGCATATAGTAATACGCAAAACGATCAATAAAGCGTGCTATCGGTGCCTTGGCGGCCTGTGCTTCTTCAACCAGGCGAATAACGCGTGCGATCGTATTGTCATCAGCGCCTCGTGTTACCTCCACCTCCAGGGCGGCATCAAGATTCACTGTGCCAGCAAAAATGTCATCACCAGGCGCTCGCGAACGGGGTATGGACTCGCCGTTTACCGGCGACTCGTCAATGTCGGAGGTGCCCACCAGGATGCGTCCATCGCAGGGAACGCGATCACCGGGCCGCACCAGCACACGCTGGCCGGGTTTAAGTGACTCCGCCGAGACGTCACGCAGCTGGCCATTGTCCATCAGCCTCGCCGTTGAGGGTGTTAAATTTGCCAAGGCTGAGATACTGCGGTGCGCCCGTGAAGCAGCTACCCCTTCGAGTAGCTCACCTACGGCGAACAAGAACACGACCATCGCAGCTTCAGCGGCAGCATTGATGGCCAATGCGCCAAGCGCAGCGATGCACATCAGCATCTCGATGGTAAAGGGGTTGCGCATCTTGAGGGCGCCCCAGGCACTCTGCGCAATGGGCATTAAGCCGACCAGCGTGGCCAGAATGAAAGGCACATTGCCCAGCGCAGGCCATGCTAAACGAAGCGCGAAGGCTACGATCAGCAGATTTCCTGTGATAATGACCAAGCGCCCTTTAGCGGTTTGCCACCAAGGGGATGCAGAGCCAGATGCGTGTGTTTGGCCATCATGGGAAGCCACTTGATAGCCTAGTTCGTTCAGGATGCCCTCAATGGTCTTCCGCGAGGGGGCCCCGTGATCGTGGTGATGAATCTTCACCGATCCCGTGATCGAGCTTGCCGTGACTTCCTCAATGCCTTCCAGTCGCTCTAGCGCCGATACAACCTTGCGCTCACAACCGCCGCAGTCCATGCCTTCAACACGCAGCGTCAAGACGTTTGGCGCTGTTGTCGGCGTTGATGTTTTCATGGTGCCTCTTCTCTCAATGGGCTATGGTTTTGAAGTGTAAACCTTGTAGCAACTATAGCTTCAAGCCCTACGTAAGGAGTTTTACCATGTCGATGATGGGGCAAAGTATCAGCATTGGTGAGTTAGCACGACGAGCCGATTGCAAACCTGAAACGGTTCGTTATTACGAGCGTATTGGGCTGCTGCGCGATGCAACACGAACCGGTGGGGGGCAGCGCCGCTATGGAGACGACGCTGTGCGGCGTTTGACCTTCATTCGTCATGCCCGAGACTTTGGCTTTTCGGTGGAGTCAGTGCGAGAGCTTTTGGCCATGTCAGATCAGCCTGATATGCCTTGCCAAGAAGTCGATGCCATCGCCACGCATCACCTAAAGAAAGTGGAGTCCCGCCTTCAACGACTGTCCATACTGCGTGAGGAGCTTCAACGGATGGTCACGCAGTGTGCCGGTGGTAAAGTGGAAAGCTGCCGAATCATTGAGGTCATCAGTGATCATCAGCTCTGTATCACTGAAAAATCGCACGGAGGGGCTCACGACTTAGGTTAGCACTAACGCTACGCCCCACGCCCAATGGTTAGCCCAGCGAAACATCCAAAAACAGCATGAGTACCAATCCGATAGAGAGGCCCAGCGTGGCCTTTTTTTGGTGCCCGCTTCGATGAGTTTCGGGAATAATCTCATGACTGATCACATACAACATCGCCCCCGCCGCAAAGGCCAACCCCCAGGGCAGTAGCGCTTGTGACATGCTGATGACTCCAGCGCCTAATAAGCCACCCAACGGCTCAACAAGCCCCGTAAGGGCGGCAATCGTCCATGACCGCCAACGTGAATAGCCCACGCCTAGCAGTGATACTGCTACGGCCAGTCCTTCTGGGGCATTCTGAAGTCCAATGCCAATCGCTAGTGGAACGCCTCCTTCGCTTCCCCCTGCGCCGAAGGCCACGCCAACGGCCAGCCCTTCTGGCAGGTTGTGTATCGTAATGGCAATAATAAACAACCAGATACGACGTAGTGAGGCAGCCTCTGGCCCTTCTCGCCCCTGTTCGAAGTGCTCATGAGGTAAGAGTTCGTTCAGTAGTGCGACCATTCCAATCCCTAGCAAGATGGCCGCACAGGCAATGGCAGCAGGTACCACGCTACCTCCGTAACGCAGCTCCGAGGCTTCTAAGGAGGGTATGATCAGTGAGAAGAAAGAGGCCGCTAGCATGACGCCAGCGGCGAACCCCAACGCTAAATCGCGAACACCACGATTCGGTGTTTTGGTAAACAAGACGGGAAGCGCCCCGACAGCCGTCATCAAGCCCGCGGCAAGGCTTCCCAATACCCCCATGGTGACGAGAGAAACCTCTTCCATACCGATTACCTGTCTTGTGGTAGATGAGTGATCACAGCGCTAGGGTTCCATAACGAGGCAAGCACACGTTCACGTTACTAACAATCCATGCAACGTTGCTAAGCACGGGTGGTTACGGCTCGTTAAACGAGATCAAGTCATAAATGGACGCCGTGCCGATAGCTTGTTCCAAGCGATCTCTTGCCTCGTAAAGTGACGCTTGATATTCACCTTGAGTCGGCTGCTCACCCAACATGATGCGTTGACCTTGACCAAGGGGATCAACAGGCTGGTCATTGACTCTCACTTCGTAATGCAGGTTGGGACCCGTGGCGACCCCGGACGAACCTACCTCTCCGAGCGACTCTCCCGCATTAACTAAATCCCCAACCACTAGCTGTGGAGAGAATCGGCTAAGGTGTGTGTAGCGACTAATGGCCCCTGTGTCGTGTTCCACCTCGATCACCTGCCCGTATCCCCCTTGGCGCCCCATAAAGGATACGCGCCCAGGTGCGGTAGCAATGACTGGCGTTCCCGTTGGTGCAGCCAAATCAATTCCATTATGAGGGCGCACCCCTCCATACACAGGATGTCGCCGATTCCCAAAGCGAGACGTTAAGCGAGCACTAAGCACAGGCAAACGCAACGTGCTTAGCAGGGTATTGCTTTTGAAAAGAGCAACGTCCCCCTTTGGAGTGACCGGCCATATAACCTCTAAGGGCTCTGCCTGATCAGGCAGAGCGGCATAACTGAGGCGTGGTGGCCCAACACGGGTGCCGTCCTGGCGTCGATCTTCCTCCCACACTAATTGAATACGTTCCTTGCCTGAAAACTCCAGCGGTGCTGCGATAAACTCGCTGAGCAGTGTTTCCAGTTTACTGGCGAAACGCGTAGGGACACCTTCTGCTGCTAAAGCCTCGTAGAGGGTGGTATCAATGATGACATCACGCCCAAAGGTTAGGGTATCAACGCTATCAAGCGGTAATGTGCCTTCTTGCTCGCCAGTCGCCTGTAACCTGACAGGGCTAAGTTCAGACGGCGGCAACGAAAGATGCGTTTGCCAATTGGCTTCGGCTAGCAAGGGGTAAAAGCCTACCAAGCCTAATAACCACAAGCGCTGCATCACTGACCATCCTCTTCCCCAGAGGCCTCCGCTACTTCACTCTCAACGGCATCAATCAGCTCTTGCATACCAAAGGGGTCTAAAGGCTCGCCATTGACAAAAAAGGTGGGTGTTTGTCGAATCTGATTGGCTCTGACATCCGCCATGTCTTGGTCAATCACCGCCTGCACTTCAGCAGAAGTCAGTTGCTCTTCGGCAGCCGCTAGATCAAGGCCCCCTTGGCTCGCGATATCAAGGATAGCGGATTCATCAAAACTGCCATGCGAGGCCCATTGATCCTGGCGAGCCAGCAGTCTCTCCAGTACCGGTTCAAAGACGCCCTGACGACGAGCGACTTCTAATACTCGAATGGCCTTATCAGATACGTCGCCGTGGAAAGGAGTGTAGCGCACGATGAGCCGCACTTTTTCTGGGTAAGTTTCCAAAATACTTTTTGTCAGGGGGTAGAAAGCACGGCAGGCTTCGCAAGCCGGATCGAAGAATTCCACAATCGTCACCGGCGCGTCTTCTCGACCCAAAATGGGGGAGTGTGAACGTACCAGTGAGTCCTCGGCCTGGACACCATTCTCTTTTGCTGCCTGAGCCTGCATGTCCAGGAGGGCAGGTTTTGATACGGCGACGATCGCAGCGGTCAGCAATAATGTACCGGCCAATATAAAAGACGCTTTTTTGAACATGTTTCACTCTCTGTCTCAATGATGGGGTGGAAAAGTCGGGTTGAAAAACAAGCCAATCGCTATGGGAGTAAGCCCCCACTACCAACCTGAGCCGGGAGCCGGCCTCGGTCTGTCACTCATGCCCATATAGATTGGCATTTTGATGCGCGTGGTCACTATGCTCAAACTCTAGGCTGGAATGAGCAATATTGAAGCGCATTTTAAGCTGCTCCTTGATCTCTGCTTTGACGGATTCAAGCTGCTGCCAGCCGGTTTCTGTCAGAACCACGTGGCAGTCAAGGGCTGCCATGTTTTCCTGCATCTGCCATAGATGCATATGGTGAATATCCTGGACCCCCTCGATATCTCGTACGGTCTCAACGACTACCTGCCCGTCAATATCCGGGGGAGATCCCAGCATAAGCGTACGGATAGGGCCACCAATTTCAGAGAAGGCAAGGTAAAGAATATATAGCGCAATCCCTATCGTGATCGCGGGGTCTACCCAGCGCATGTCGTACAGTAAAATAAGCGAACCACCGATAATCACAGCGATGGAAGCAAACGCATCCGATAAGTTATGCAGAAAAAGGGCGCGGATATTGACACTCCCTTTTTGCATTGACCACGTGAGCATGGCGGTTAGGGCATCGACGACAAGCGCGACGCCACCAATAATCACGATCGTCCATCCCTCTATCTCAGGAGGATCGATCATCCGCATAGCGCCTTCGTAAATCAGGTAGACGCCGACAATAATGAGGGTTGTGTAGTTGATGAGTGCTGCCACTATCTCGATCCGGCCATAGCCAAAAGTCATGTGCGCATCGGCGGGCCGCCTGGCGATTTTACGAGCGGCAAAGGCAATGACTAACGCAGCCATGTCAGAAAAGTTATGTAACGCATCAGCGATCAGCGATAGGCTTCCCGCCATAATACCACCGACGATTTGAGCGATGGTTAAGAGCCCATTGGCCCAAATGGAAATACTGACGCGCCGGTCGCCAGAGGCAGGATCAATGTGGGGATGATCATGATGATGTCCCATCTGTTAGCTCCTCTCGAATTATCTGTTCTTGGTACTATAAAACCTCTAGCAACTAAAGCTTCAACCCTTGAGCATTGTCTATTTGTATCGCTGGATTGGGAAGCACGTCCCTTGCTCCCAAGCAAGTCATGGCGTGCTGGGCCGAAGTGATCATGTTTTAGGTACGGAGCTCAATCCACTTCTACCGGTAACGTCCAATCCACCATGAGTAGATTCATTTATTTTGTCGAGGCGCACCTTGTCTGGTTTGTGATGTTCGTCGCGGGGGTAGGCTTACTCTTTCCAGCCACCGGAATAATGCTTGAGTTCGCGATTGGGCCATTACTGGCGTTACTGATGTTGATCATCAGCCTCACGTTCGACGCGCATGCAGTTCGCATCGTGTTCCGTAAGCCATCGCGGCAGTTGTTGGCATTGGGGCTGGTCTATGGGCCTATGTCGATTGCCGGGTGGCTAACGGGCCGTCTATTTTTTGGAAGCGGCCCGCTGGCTGCTGGCCAAACCTTGCTCGGCACTCTGCCGACGGATGTGTCCTCTCCTCTTTTGGTACTGATGGCGAAAGGCAATGTGGCGCTTGCCGCTGTTTTCAACGCAGTCAACACCGCGTTATGTCCGTTTATTGTGCCCTTCCTGTTTTTATGGCTCACCGGCCTCCAGTTGGACGTGCCGCTTGGTTCAATTATTCTTGAATTAACACTAATCGTGCTTGTCCCCACCGTGATTGGTGTCAGCTTGCGGACAAAGTTTTCGGCCTTTTTTGCACAGCATGATTCAGCGTATGCAGGGATAGGGTCGATTCTGTATCTGCTGATCCTACTCGCCGTGGTAGGTCCGAATGCCACCACGATCATTGGTTATGGCTGGTATGCATTTGTGATTGCGGGCGCGGCCCTGTGCCTCAATTTGATTGGGTACCTGGTAGGTATGTCCTCACGGTTACTCACCTCTGATCGCAAAGAGGTGATTACCTATCTTTTCACGGTCAGTAAAAAGGAATTCAGCATCGCTGCAGCGTTTGTCGCTGCTTCCGGCTTGCCATCAGAGATCGCGATTCCAGCCGCTTTTTTTGCCGTGATTCAAATGATCACTTCGCCCATCGCAGCGAAGATTCTCGCCCGCCACTGAAGGGATGGCCGTATCGGCTCTTCGTCAGAAGAGCAACCTGCACACGGGGTGTACAGGTTGCTCTTACCGACAAAACAGACACCGCTACTCATAAAGGTGGCAAATAGTACCTATGCTAAGTCACTGTGACCAATACTGACCTTGCTAAAAGCATTTAACACAGAGGCTTCGCAGGGTATCTGTTCATTTTTGGATTTAAGATGCTTAAAAGTATCAGCGAACCCTGGGAAAGGCCCCGCCAATTTCTGGATGATTTCTTGAACATGTCGCACGTTAGAGAGCGTCTGACGCAACCAATTTTCAAATCATCTCGAAACACACCTGGTGCTTAACAAACATCTCATGTAGTACAAGAGGTCTAATTATGTCATCCAAAACCTACTACAGCGTCATAAAAGCCTTGTCTTCTTGATCCGTAAAGGAATACACGTCATAGGGCGCTTCCTGAGGCCCTGGCATCCCCGGTGTACCGATGGGCATACCTGCTAGGCCAATGCCGTCTGCATCAGGCTGTTGCTCAAACAGCGCCTGTACGGCTTCCATCGGAACATGGCCCTCAATCCAATACTCGCCGATTTCGATGGTATGGCACGATCCAAGACCATAGGGAACACCCGCCTGTTGTTTGATATCACCCAGCTCGACGTCATCAATAACGGTGACGTCTACGCCAAGTTCCTCAAGATGGCGCGCATATTCGTCACAACAGCCGCACTGGGGGTTCTTATACAGTGTCGCCTCTGGCGGTAACGCCGCTTGAGCGGAGACCGTCCCAATTAGCATGAAACCCGAGAGCAAAAGTTTGGTGGTCATATGTTGCATTAATTTCAACTCCTTAATGTGAACGACTGAAGAGGTACTTGGCCAGCGACGCGATCGCCAAGCCAATTAATAACAGCATAGCCAGGGGCATCAACCAGTCTAACCACCCCATTGACCCCATAAAAGCAAAGCATTCCGCGTTCATCATGACATCACTCCTGATTTATGCCTTGAGCAAAGATGGCGCTACTTAAGACACTGAGGATTGCAGCCCCACCAATAGCAAAGTTCATCGTGTGCTTAACCATGATATTTCCTCTCATCATGTTGCTGATCGAGACATTGCCTTATCCGATAAAAATGGAAGAAGGCAGAGTTAGCTTTTGTTATAAGCCTACAACCTATAGGTAGCCCAAAGGTAAAGAAGAAACTGATCCCAAACGCTAGATTTGTCACAGGTCATTTTTTCCGCCATTTTCAGCTCTGTTTCAGGTTGGCACGCTATAACACTGACTCAGTTCCATGAAGAAGAGCGCGTACAAATGCTGCTCAAATACATCGCCACCCAAGAAGCGAAAACCCAGCAGCCAAAGAATCCATGAATGCTCTCTTGGTTCTTTAAGAGCAAGATGCCATGTGCCTTGTTCGTCAAATAGGGCACATGAACGATGTCTGAAGGCTCAACCGAATCAGATTTGAAGCCTCCGCGACGAACCATTCAAGCCTAAAAAAATATAAGGAAACGGTATGCAAAAGAAGACGACTTCGCTCCCTATTATTCACGCTACCTTAGCAACGCTGCTGCTGTCGCTCGCAAGCCCAGTGTTGGCCCATGAAGGGGGCGCAAGCACTTCGCCTAAGGATGGCGTCACCATTCAGGATTCCCCAGCAGAGATTGGCATCGAGTTTGGTGGCATGATGCGCATCACCCAGTTTGAAGTGGCAGGCCCGGACGGCCCCGTTCCTCTTGATGGTCAGCCAGGCAGTGAACAGGTCGATCGCTACTTCGTAAAGCCCAGTGACACTCTTTCGGCTGGGGATTACCAGGTGCGCTGGCGTGGCCTATCGGATGACGGGCACATGATGTCTGACGGTTTTAACTTCTCGGTCGAGCCTTGACCCGTGGTCTGGTGGCCCTCAGTAAATAGCCTTGATGTCTGGACCGTCGCGATGATTCTCGTGGCGGCCGGGATTTACCTTAACGCCCTAGTCGCGACGGGGGCCGTGTTGTTTCGTCTAGCGTTTCCCCGACTCCCTGATCACGACCGGAGGCGCGTCGCCTGCATGGGCATCTTTGCTGCCTGGGCGGGGGTCATTCTGATTCTGTTCCAGTGGCCTTTAGAAGCTGGTTACCTTGGGGGCGGCAATATCGCTGCTGCAACCAACCCAATGCTGCTCGGAATCGTGTTCGATGGCGCGTCCGGGGTCCGACTAATACTGGCGGTAACTGGCTTGCTGCTAGTCCAGGCGATTCAGCTTAATAACTTAGCGCTCTCGAAAACAGCCAACAGCGTGAGCCTAGTAGGCGTGTTACTGGTGATGCTGGCATTCGTGCAGGTGGGGCATACAGTAAACACCCCACGCCTCATTCTGGCTGGCTTGCTGATCGTTCACCTGATGGCGGCAGCATTCTGGGTGGCCTCGCTGTGGCCGCTGTTCCATTTAGTGGGACGGGGTCACAACCAGGACAATACCGCCCACATTCTGACCCGTTTCGGGAAAATCGCCATAAGCGGAGTCGGCTTGTTGGTACTGGCGGGCGTCACGTTGGCCACGCTGCTAACGGGCGGTCTCACGCCACTGCTCACCACGGCATATGGACAGTTCTTGATCGGCAAGGTATTGATTGTGGCGGTGCTACTGTTATTTGCTGCCGCGAACAAGTGGCGGCTTGTTCCGGCCTTTGAGAGCGGCGACGCAACAGCCCCAGGACGGTTACAGAGAAGTATTGCACTGGAGATGGTGCTGGTCGCGGTTATCTTGTTGATCACGGCAGTGCTGACAAGAGTGTCATCACCGAATGGGTGACTAACAGGTCAACCACCTTGTTAAGCCGTTCCAGAGCTCGAAATTAACGGTCTCCTTCTTATGGGCCTTACGCTGAGGTTTAGGCGGAGGCTGCCATAGGCAATTGCACCAACAAGACGAAAAGTCATTGCTGCAGCGTTGACTCTAATCAGGGGGTCAGGATCCATCATCATGTTAGAAATGCTTTTGGGTAGCAGGCCATATTTTTACGTTAGGTTCAGGCTCGTTTCAGGTTAACACCGTATAAAGAACAAGTGACACTAACCTCTGAGGTAAATGACCATGCGCAACATCTCCTTAACAACGTCTATGTTTGCCCTTTCACTAAGTTTGATAACGAGTGCGGCTTGGGCTGCGCCCGGCCAAGGCAGTGGTGACAATGGCCTAACCGAGGCTGACGTTGACCGCACGATCAGCCTTGAAGCTGGCGATATGTGGTTCGACCCTGAAGCGCTAGAAATGGCGGCAGGGGAGGTGGTTAAATTTGAAATTACTAACACCGGCAATCTAGAACACGAATTTGTGATTGGTAGCAAAGAAGCCCAAGAAGAACATCGCCAGATGATGCTAAACATGGCCAATGGCGGAGGCCATGACATGTCAAATATGGCACACGGTGAAGGCCACGATATGTCCAATATGTCAAACGGCGATGGTCACGATATGGCCAATATGAGTATGGAAGGCGTCACCATTGCACCTGGCGAGACTGGGTCTCTATTATGGCGTGTTCCTGATAATGTTAACGCGCTAGAGTATGCATGTAACATTCCCGGCCATTACGAATCCGGCATGTACGGCAATTTTTCTCTCTAATCTGACGTATATCCATGAAACTGTTGCTACTTGAAGATGATGACTTGCTAGCGGAAAGCTTAGCAGAGAGTCTCAAAGACAACGGTTACCTAGTTGATTTGGCCGCTTCCTTGAAAGCGGCCAAGTCGCTGATGGCAACCGAGCATTATGAACTGGCGATCTTAGATGTCGGTTTGCCCGACGGCTCAGGGCTGGATCTGCTCGCCCAGTGGCGCAGGCAAAAACGCGACACGCCTATTTTGATCCTGACGGCCCGCGATACCTGGGAAGATAAAGTTGTCGGCCTTGAGACGGGGGCCGATGACTATCTTACCAAGCCCTTCCACGAAGCCGAACTGATGGCCCGGCTGAAGGCCTTGCTACGCAGGCAGTCTGGTCAGTTATCTCAAGTGATCACGCTTAACGGCGTTTCGTTGGATGAAGCGGGTCAACGAGTGTGCTTAGAAGGTGAAACGTGGCGTTCGCTCACAGCGACCGAGTTTCGGTTACTGCGCTACTTAATGCTGCATCCTGATCGCATTCACTCTAAAGAGCAGCTACTAGAGCAGCTCTATGCCTTGGATCAGGATGCCGCCGCGCCTAACTTGGTCGAAGTCTATGTCGCTCGTCTGCGCCGTTATCTCGGCAAATCGGTGATTCAAACGCGGCGCGGCCAGGGGTATTTCTTTGCTTCACATTGATCGGCGCAGTTTACGTTTTCGACTACTCGCCTGGCTAGGTGGCGTGGCGCTATTCGTGGTGGTGACGACCTGGCTACTGCATGGCATATTGTTACAGAATCTTGCTCGGGATTTTTTGGGTGAGCGTCTTCAGCGCGAAGCCAATCATGCGGTCGCACAGCTAGAGCAGGACCAAACGGCTGTCCCGACTGCGCTAGACTCGGTTAGCCAAGGCTATCAAGTCTTTCATCATCTCTACGTACTCCGCTTTAACGGTTCGGTCAGCGCTTCCGACCCGCAATGGCAGCAACAGCTGGCGCCTCTGCTGGAAGAGAACGGCGATGCTCTTGTGGACGTTAAACATAACGATCAGCACATGCTCGTCTACCGCCGCCATTTTGAGTGGCAGGGTTCTAACGGCGTATTACTGGTGGGTGAGGATTTTTCTCAGGTAGAAGCAGGACTTGCTACCTTGCATTGGTGGGTCGGTGGAATTGCCGCCGTGCTTTTAGGAATGCTCATCATACTCAATATGCTGGCAGTTAACCGCGGCCTCACGCCACTTTGGCAACTGCGTCAACAGCTTGAAGCCTTGCGATCAGGCAAACGTGATCGCTTGTTATTAGTAGCCCCTTCCGAGCTAGATGAATTAGTCGACCAGCTGAACTGGTTTATGGATGATATCGATCATCGATTACAACGCTCGCGGGAATCAGTCGCCAATCTTTCTCATGCTTTAAAAACCCCGCTGGCAGCAATTACCCAAGTACTGCGCGGCAATCGGCCCATTGATGAAAACCGACGGCATAAACTGCTCAGCCGTATTGAAGATATTAACGCTCAGTTAGCTGCAGAGCTGCGTCGTTCGCGTATTGCAGGGCCTAACGCGGGTCGAATGGCGAACGTCACGCGAGATAGTTCACGGCTCATAGAGATGTTCCGCAGCCTTTACCCTGAGCGTATCTTCAACCTCACCCACTCGGCAGGCGAGAAAGACCTAGTGCCTATTGAGGCTCACGACTTTTCTGAAATATTAGGCATCGTGCTCGATAACGCTGGCAAATGGGCGAATAGGTGCGTTAATTGCGATATTGCCGCCTCCGCTACCACACTCACGCTC
>NZ_JABWCV010000018.1 GCF_013371085.1 Vreelandella maris
AATACAATGCCCCGGTGGGAGGTTTGCGCGGCTAGTCGGGTCAGGCGTTCAAGGTCTTCGGCATGCTTGGGGTAGACCGCCGCCTGGGGCAGGCGCTGGTAAATCGAGTTATCCGTCGCCAACACCGTACGGTTGGCGTAATCGGGCGCGATTTCGCCTTCAAATCCAGCAGATTTAAGTGCCTCCAGGAAGCTCAGATAGGGAGCAGCGAGAGTTATAACCGGGTTAGCCGTGGCCGTATCTAATCTTGCGATCATGGTATCTCAAAGAAAAAAGCCCAGCCTAAAGCTGGGCAAGAGAAAACAAGACGTTGCAGCAGCTTGCACAATGTCATCGAAAGAGAGTCATTACGTCATGTAAAGCCCACCGGCTACGTCGATAGTTTGGCCAGTGATAAAGGTAGACTCATCCGATGTCAGATAGAGTGCTAAATCCGCTACTTCGGCCGGTTTTCCCAGCCGCCCTAAAGGTGTCAATCGCACTTGCTCATCATTGATAACGCTATTCACGGCTAGAACCATAGGCGTTTCAATCCGACCAGGCGCAATCGCATTCACACGGATGCCATGCGGCCCCAACTCTGCAGCTAAATGCTTGGTAAAACCGATAATTGCCGACTTAGTTGCAGCATAATGGCACGCTACTACCGGTGAATACGTCTTACCGGCGACAGAAGACATATTGACGATATAGCCACACCGGCCTCGACGCATACCTTCTCCAACGGCTCGGATGGTATTGAAAGCCCCGGTCAAATTAATGCCCACTACATGATTCCATTCTTCCGGGGCCATATCGCATATAGAGGAAGGAAGGCCTTCATGTTTCGGAGATATCCCTGCGTTATTGATCACGGTATCGACGGAAGCACCAAAGTAAGCTTCTGCCTCTCTCACACCACGTTCAACTGCAGCGTAATCAGAAACATCGCACGCAAGCGCGAAAGCATTTCCCCTTTCCATTAACCTGATAGCATCACAAACCTCTTGGGCACTGGTTGCTGACCAATCTATGACAGATACGTTAGCACCCCGTGATGCAAAGCCCAGGGCGATTGCCCTGCCAATACCGGCACCTCCACCAGTGACGATAACATGTCGACCAGCATGGCTAGGACGATAGCGTGAAGAAGTATCAAGAGTCATAAATTAAATCCCCAGGTATGCTTTTCGAATATGGTCATCGCCCATCAGCTCTTGAGCCTGGCCATTCATTACGATCTTGCCGTTCTCAATCACGTAAGCCCTATCCGCGACCTTAAGTGTCTGGTTCACGTTCTGCTCAACGATCAGTACCGTGGTGCCGCTTTTAGCAATCTGCTTAACCACCTCAAATACTTGTGACACCACAATCGGCGCTAAGCCTAAGGAGGGTTCATCAAACATCAGCAGTTTGGGACAGGCCATCATGCCGCGGGCAATGGCCACCATCTGCTGCTCCCCTCCTGACAAAGATTCTGCTCGCTGCTGAAGGCGCTCCTTCACACGGGGAAATAGCGTCAGTACTTCCTCAAGTCGCTGGTTGTACTGGGATTTAGCCGCCGTCCGATAGGCACCCATCTGAATATTTTCGAGCACACTCATTTCCGAAAAGAGCTGACGTGCTTCTGGGATCAGCGTAATCCCGCGGTCAACCACCTGATGGGCAGGTAAGTGAGTAATGTCTTCCCCCTCGAAAGTGATACTTCCAGAGGTAGTCTCAATCAAACCAGAAACCGTTCTCAAGGTGGTGGTTTTACCAGCACCGTTACCTCCTACGATGGTAACGACTTCCCCCTCTTTTACCTCTAGGGACAGATCATGCAGGATCGTGGTAGCACCGTATCCTGATGTCACATTATTCAGTTGAAGCATCGGTTACCTCCTTGCCCAGATAGGCTTCAATAACCGCCTCGTTCTTGACCACTTCCTCAGGCTCGCCTTGCGCGAGGATTTCACCAGAGCTAATAACGATCACACGATCCGAAAGCTCCATGACGGCTTGCATGACATGCTCAATGGCAATAATACTAATACCGCTATCGCGAATTATTTTAATTAATTCAATGGCTTCACGAAGATCTGCAGGATTGATCCCCGCCATCACTTCATCTAACAGTAGGATGCGTGGCCGCATTGCCATGACACGAGCCACCTCAAGACGCTTAAGACCGCCAATGGGAAGATTTCTAGCTTCCTCATCCAAAAACCGAGATAGACCAAGCTCATAGGCAATTTCACGCGCCACCTTACGACTCTCTTCGACAGAGCGGAAACGATAGAAGGCACCCACCATAATGTTCTCTTCCACCGTCATGGCCGCAAAGGGCTGAACGATCTGAAAGGTCCGACCAACCCCACTTCTAGCAAAGGCTCCTGGCGTTTTCGGGGAAATGAAATGGCCGTTTTCATCAAGCACTTCAACCGAACCAGAATCAGCACTCAAGAAGCCAGAAATCATATTAAAGACGGTCGTCTTGCCAGCACCGTTGGGGCCGATGATGCCTAGCACTTCTCCTTTATGCAGATTGAAGGAGACATCGTTGGTCACATGCAAACCGCCAAAATGTTTATCGAGGTGTTGGACCTTGAGCACCACTTCACCCACCGGGGCACGCTCGGATTTCTTAACGTCATTCAAGGGAACGTGATGGGTGCTTTTCTCGTCACGAGCGTCTACGTGGCGCCCTTTAGAGGTCGGCAAATAGCGCTGGAAGATGCTCATGATGCCGTCCGGCATGAACAGTACAACCAGAATTAGCACGACACCATAAACAAAACCATGAAGCCCAATGGCGCTTGAACCCAGCCAGCCCCGCGCTAGTTCCGTGATGGGCACCAGTAGAATCGTGCCATAGAGAGGACCAAAAACAGTGCCTAGCCCACCCACGAGAGCAAACAGAACGATCTGTATAGAAAACGTCAAATTGAAGGCTGATTCAGGTTCGATATACGTTAAGTAAGAGCCATGAAAGGTACCCAGCATGGCTGTCAATCCTGCCGAAATAGCTGCCGCATAAAGACGAACATGTACTGTCCGGATGGCAGCCCCCCTGGCAGCCGATTCACGCTCACGCGTCGCCACCAATTGAAAACCTAATTTGCTGCGACGAATTGCCCAGGAAACGGCTAGTACCAACGACATCAAACCGAAGACGATTACCAAAGAAGGCAGCCGTTCCGAAAAGACCATAGTGCTCCAACCAAGCTCTAGTGGAACCATTACGCCATTAGCACCACCGGTCAAACCGACCCAGTTCAGTGAAATAACGTGAAAAACTTCCAGGAAAGCGATGGACGCTAAAGCATAGAAAGGACCATGCAGTTTAAAGCAGGGGTAACTGATAGCCACTGCCACTCCCGCGGCCAGAACAGCCCCGACAAACATGCTGATCCAGGGGGAAACCCCAGCGTTGAGCATCAGCATGCCCGTATAAGCCCCAATGCCATAATAGATCGCATGTCCTAGGGAGAGCTGACCCGCATAGCCACCAACGATATTCCAGGCGGTCGAAAGCCCCGCAAACAAACAGATGGTAATAAAGATATGGTAGATATAATCATCGCCGACCATGATCGGGATGACTATCAGACTGGCTAACGTAACGAACAGTAGTACTTTTTTGTTAAGAAGCTGTTGTATAACGCTTCCGGTGCCCCTCACCGATGTCAGGGATGCTGTCTTATTGTTCATGAAACTTACTCCGGTGATGCCACAATGCCTCTCAAGACACGTGTGCCAGTTTTCTGGCATTGCCGAACAACCCTGAAGGACGGAAGATTAGCACCAACAGAAAGATGCCAAATACAGCCACATCCTTCAGTGATGAACCTAGGTAGAAACCAGCAAAGGCATCCACTAGGCCAATAATCAAAGCGGCATAAAAAGCCCCGGCGATGCTTCCTAATCCCCCCATAACGACAATGACGAAAGCAATCAGAACGAAGCTTTGTCCCGTTTGTGCATTGACAGGGTATAGGGGAGAAAGAAGAACGGCAGCGATGCCAACACAAGCGATACCGATACCAAATGTCACCATATTGATACGTGACACGTTAATGCCCATCAGCTGTGCAGCATTTCGGTTTTGTGCCGTCGCGCGGATTGCACGGCCCATTTGCGTTTTCGTTAGGAAAAGGTGAAGCCCCCCTACCATGAAGATCGAGCAAAGCATAATAACAACTTGCCCAGTCAATACAGTGGCGGCGCCCAAGCCTAACGTTTCTCGCAAACCGCTCGATGGGGTATTGAAGTTATTAGAGCCAGCAAGCATCAACACTAGGTTTATCATTGCGATGGATAAACCAACCGTCGCAAATATCTGTATATGTTCATCCGAATCTTTTAATGGCTCAATAAGGTATTTTTGGACGACGATACCTAATAAGAACAATAAAGGAACAACAAATACCAGTGTTAGATACGGATGAATACCAAGATAAGTTGTAATGATGTAAGTCAACATCATCCCAATCATCATAAATTCGCCATGGGCAAAGTTGATAACTTTTGTTATACCAAAGATCAGCGTCAAGCCGACGCTGACCATGGCATAAAGGCTACCAAGCATTAACCCATTAATGACTAAGCTAAAAAGCAAATCCATTTGGGTAACCTCAAAATATTATTGATGCGTCCGAATATCAGCTACGCTGGCCTCTTCGGGATAGACCGTCACCAACTCTCCGTCCTGCCACTGCATTCCCATCATAATGGCGCGTTCGTTTTGGTTGTTTTCACCAAACTTAATGCCAATACCGGCAGCAGTGGTACCAACAGGAATATCAATACCCGTCATCGCATCTCGGATCGTAGTGGCAGACAAGTCACTGGCTTGATCAAGCTCGCTCAGAATTGCATGTCCCCCGACATAGTTCATCAGGGAATGTCCGGACCGAGGTGACTCGCCAAACCTTTCCACATAAGCATCTACAAACTCTTCAACACCAGGAGCAAAATCAGGATTAATCGCAAATTGGGTAAAATCTACATCATAAACGCCATCAATGACCTCATGGCCTACGGCATTAGCTGTTGGCGTCATCGAGTATCCACCACCAGCCCCAATAATTGCTTTGGGTTGATAACCTCGCTCATTAGCTTGGCGGAGGAACAGAACAGAATCGTCCTGATAGGACGTTTGAAGAACGATATCGACTTCATTGTCTTGTAAAGAAAGTACAATAGAAGACATATCCACAGTTGATGCAGGATAATGTTCTTCCATGACGATATTGAGCCCCTCCTGCTCGGCAAAGGTACGCTGATGCTTGGCTACCGACGAACCATAGTTGGAATCCTCATGGATAATCCCGATACGAAGCTCAGAGGGAGCGATACCCAGCTCAGGAGCAATCGATTCCACCAGCATATTAATGATGGTTTCAGCAAAATTAGAGGCTGCAGGATTAGTACGAAAGACGTAGCTTAGGTCACGCTCTGTTACATCATCTGCTACTGCTCCGAGTTCAAAATAAGGTACCTGGCTGAGCTGGGCCACTTGACTAGCAGCAATAGCACGAGCAGAAGAAAAAGTGCCAAATATGGCCTTTACCTCTTCTTGAGAGATCAAACGGCGCGCTTCACCGATGGCTTGGTTGTTATCCACGGCGTCACCTGTTTCAAGTACTACAGTCTCGCCTTGTACGCCGCCATTCTCGTTAATCTGATCGACTGCCAGTTCGAGACCGCGATAGCTTTCTTCACCAAGCAAGGCGAGTCCACCGCTCAATGGATAAAGAGCTCCAATTTTGACGTCAGCCACAGCTTGTGTCGCTAAACCACCGATTGCTGTGGCAAGTACCAGACTACCTAGAGTCACAGTTTTGAAATTGTTTTTTTTCAACATACACACCTCTAATTAAAAATTATTTTTTATATTACACACTTTAGCTCGCATAAAAATAGTGTTTGCAACCTCCTTAGCAGTAAAATCCTGCTCATAATAATTATAAGTTCGAAGTTTCACCATTATATGATTTCAATATAATATTCCGGATATCGTTACTACTAGTCTCTCTTGGATTCACAAGAACATTGCCACTACGCATTGAATCATTGACCATGCTGTCTAGATATTGCAAATCCACACCTAATTCTTTTGTAGCAGAAGGAATATTTAGTGACGCATTCATGTCAGAAACGGCTTTAATGGCTTTATATCCCGCCTCAATAGAATCAAGCCCAGATACATCCTGCCCCATAGCAACAGCTATATCCTTAAACAGATCGGGACATGCCTTAAGGTTATATCTCATGACATAAGGCAAAAGAGTAGCGTTAGCAAGACCATGAGGAATATTAAATATTCCTCCAAACGTATGGGAAATAGCATGGACATTGCCAAGTCTAGATTGAGAAAATGCTATTCCAGACATGAGGGATGCAATTAGTAATTCTTCTCGAGCATAAAGATCACTCCCATTTTCATAGCTAGAAACTAGACTTTCTGAAATCATCCTGATGGATTGTATCGCCAAACCTTTACTAATAGGGTTTGCTTGTTTAGACACATAGGACTCTATCCCATGTGTCAGTGCATCCATACCTGTAGCCGCAGTAATGGAGGGGGGTAGACCTACTACAAGTTCAGGATCAAGAATAGCAAACTTAGGATATAAGTATGGGCTGATAACAGAAACTTTAAAGTGGTTCTTTTTATCAGTGATAACTGTTGCTGGTGTACATTCACTCCCAGTACCCGCCGTAGTAGGAACGGCGAATAATGGTAAAGGAGGATTCTTTAGTTTACCCACTCCCTCATAATCCAGCACATTACCAGGGTTAGTGGCCATGGCTGCTGCTGCCTTAGCTACATCTAGACTGCTGCCTCCCCCTACACCTAATACAGCATCGAACTTCTCTGCAAGCAGAATATTAACAGCTTCCGTAAGCACATCTGTGCTGGGGTTGGGCTCTACATCACTGTAAACAGAAAAATCAACACCACTTTTACTCATCACTTTCATTATAGTTGCAAAAAGATCGGCGTTCCTGACACCCGGATCCGTTACTATCAAGAGCTTCTTGACTTCAACATCTTTAAAGGAATCTAAAAGACTCCAGATTGCCCCCCTGCCACTGCATACTGTAGTAGGAAATCCAAATGTGAATGATGTCATGTATTACTCCTTGGCAAATTGCTACTTCCGCTAGAGGAAATCTTTCAAATCCCCAGGTATGCCTTTCGAATATGGTCATCGCCCATCAGCTCTTGAGCCTGGCCATTCATTACGATCTTGCCGTTCTCAATCACGTAAGCCCTATCCGCGACCTTAAGTGTCTGGTTCACGTTCTGCTCAACGATCAGTACCGTGGTGCCGCTTTTAGCAATCTGCTTAACCACCTCAAATACTTGTGACACCACAATCGGCGCTAAGCCTAAGGAGGGTTCATCAAACATCAGCAGTTTGGGACAGGCCATCATGCCGCGGGCAATGGCCACCATCTGCTGCTCCCCTCCTGACAAAGATTCTGCTCGCTGCTGAAGGCGCTCCTTCACACGGGGAAATAGCGTCAGTACTTCCTCAAGTCGCTGGTTGTACTGGGATTTAGCCGCCGTCCGATAGGCACCCATCTGAATATTTTCGAGCACACTCATTTCCGAAAAGAGCTGACGTGCTTCTGGGATCAGCGTAATCCCGCGGTCAACCACCTGATGGGCAGGTAAGTGAGTAATGTCTTCCCCCTCGAAAGTGATACTTCCAGAGGTAGTCTCAATCAAACCAGAAACCGTTCTCAAGGTGGTGGTTTTACCAGCACCGTTACCTCCTACGATGGTAACGACTTCCCCCTCTTTTACCTCTAGGGACAGATCATGCAGGATCGTGGTAGCACCGTATCCTGATGTCACATTATTCAGTTGAAGCATCGGTTACCTCCTTGCCCAGATAGGCTTCAATAACCGCCTCGTTCTTGACCACTTCCTCAGGCTCGCCTTGCGCGAGGATTTCACCAGAGCTAATAACGATCACACGATCCGAAAGCTCCATGACGGCTTGCATGACATGCTCAATGGCAATAATACTAATACCGCTATCGCGAATTATTTTAATTAATTCAATGGCTTCACGAAGATCTGCAGGATTGATCCCCGCCATCACTTCATCTAACAGTAGGATGCGTGGCCGCATTGCCATGACACGAGCCACCTCAAGACGCTTAAGACCGCCAATGGGAAGATTTCTAGCTTCCTCATCCAAAAACCGAGATAGACCAAGCTCATAGGCAATTTCACGCGCCACCTTACGACTCTCTTCGACAGAGCGGAAACGATAGAAGGCACCCACCATAATGTTCTCTTCCACCGTCATGGCCGCAAAGGGCTGAACGATCTGAAAGGTCCGACCAACCCCACTTCTAGCAAAGGCTCCTGGCGTTTTCGGGGAAATGAAATGGCCGTTTTCATCAAGCACTTCAACCGAACCAGAATCAGCACTCAAGAAGCCAGAAATCATATTAAAGACGGTCGTCTTGCCAGCACCGTTGGGGCCGATGATGCCTAGCACTTCTCCTTTATGCAGATTGAAGGAGACATCGTTGGTCACATGCAAACCGCCAAAATGTTTATCGAGGTGTTGGACCTTGAGCACCACTTCACCCACCGGGGCACGCTCGGATTTCTTAACGTCATTCAAGGGAACGTGATGGGTGCTTTTCTCGTCACGAGCGTCTACGTGGCGCCCTTTAGAGGTCGGCAAATAGCGCTGGAAGATGCTCATGATGCCGTCCGGCATGAACAGTACAACCAGAATTAGCACGACACCATAAACAAAACCATGAAGCCCAATGGCGCTTGAACCCAGCCAGCCCCGCGCTAGTTCCGTGATGGGCACCAGTAGAATCGTGCCATAGAGAGGACCAAAAACAGTGCCTAGCCCACCCACGAGAGCAAACAGAACGATCTGTATAGAAAACGTCAAATTGAAGGCTGATTCAGGTTCGATATACGTTAAGTAAGAGCCATGAAAGGTACCCAGCATGGCTGTCAATCCTGCCGAAATAGCTGCCGCATAAAGACGAACATGTACTGTCCGGATGGCAGCCCCCCTGGCAGCCGATTCACGCTCACGCGTCGCCACCAATTGAAAACCTAATTTGCTGCGACGAATTGCCCAGGAAACGGCTAGTACCAACGACATCAAACCGAAGACGATTACCAAAGAAGGCAGCCGTTCCGAAAAGACCATAGTGCTCCAACCAAGCTCTAGTGGAACCATTACGCCATTAGCACCACCGGTCAAACCGACCCAGTTCAGTGAAATAACGTGAAAAACTTCCAGGAAAGCGATGGACGCTAAAGCATAGAAAGGACCATGCAGTTTAAAGCAGGGGTAACTGATAGCCACTGCCACTCCCGCGGCCAGAACAGCCCCGACAAACATGCTGATCCAGGGGGAAACCCCAGCGTTGAGCATCAGCATGCCCGTATAAGCCCCAATGCCATAATAGATCGCATGTCCTAGGGAGAGCTGACCCGCATAGCCACCAACGATATTCCAGGCGGTCGAAAGCCCCGCAAACAAACAGATGGTAATAAAGATATGGTAGATATAATCATCGCCGACCATGATCGGGATGACTATCAGACTGGCTAACGTAACGAACAGTAGTACTTTTTTGTTAAGAAGCTGTTGTATAACGCTTCCGGTGCCCCTCACCGATGTCAGGGATGCTGTCTTATTGTTCATGAAACTTACTCCGGTGATGCCACAATGCCTCTCAAGACACGTGTGCCAGTTTTCTGGCATTGCCGAACAACCCTGAAGGACGGAAGATTAGCACCAACAGAAAGATGCCAAATACAGCCACATCCTTCAGTGATGAACCTAGGTAGAAACCAGCAAAGGCATCCACTAGGCCAATAATCAAAGCGGCATAAAAAGCCCCGGCGATGCTTCCTAATCCCCCCATAACGACAATGACGAAAGCAATCAGAACGAAGCTTTGTCCCGTTTGTGCATTGACAGGGTATAGGGGAGAAAGAAGAACGGCAGCGATGCCAACACAAGCGATACCGATACCAAATGTCACCATATTGATACGTGACACGTTAATGCCCATCAGCTGTGCAGCATTTCGGTTTTGTGCCGTCGCGCGGATTGCACGGCCCATTTGCGTTTTCGTTAGGAAAAGGTGAAGCCCCCCTACCATGAAGATCGAGCAAAGCATAATAACAACTTGCCCAGTCAATACAGTGGCGGCGCCCAAGCCTAACGTTTCTCGCAAACCGCTCGATGGGGTATTGAAGTTATTAGAGCCAGCAAGCATCAACACTAGGTTTATCATTGCGATGGATAAACCAACCGTCGCAAATATCTGTATATGTTCATCCGAATCTTTTAATGGCTCAATAAGGTATTTTTGGACGACGATACCTAATAAGAACAATAAAGGAACAACAAATACCAGTGTTAGATACGGATGAATACCAAGATAAGTTGTAATGATGTAAGTCAACATCATCCCAATCATCATAAATTCGCCATGGGCAAAGTTGATAACTTTTGTTATACCAAAGATCAGCGTCAAGCCGACGCTGACCATGGCATAAAGGCTACCAAGCATTAACCCATTAATGACTAAGCTAAAAAGCAAATCCATTTGGGTAACCTCAAAATATTATTGATGCGTCCGAATATCAGCTACGCTGGCCTCTTCGGGATAGACCGTCACCAACTCTCCGTCCTGCCACTGCATTCCCATCATACTGGCGCGTTCGTTTTGGTTGTTCTCCCCAATCTTAATACCCATACCAGCTGCTGTTTCCCCATCTGGTACGTCCATTGCCAGCACGGCTTTCTTGATCTCATCGGCTGAGAACCCATTACCCGCGTCTATGGCACGAAGCAGCTCCAGCGCACCAGCATAGTTAATCAAGGAATGGCCCGAGCGAGGTGCTTCCTCGTATTTTTCTTCATACGCGGCCTGGAAATCTTCGATACCAGGCGCAAAATCGGGGTTAACGTTATATTGAGTAAAATCAACATCAAAGACACCATCAATGACATCGTGACCCACTGCTTCAGCTGTCGGCGTCATTGAGTAACCACCGCCGCCACCGATGATTGCCTTAGGTTGATAGTCGCGCTCATTAGCTTGGCGGAGGAACAGAACCGAATCATCCTGGTAGGATGTTTGCAAGACGACATCGACTTCCTCGTTCTTTAGGGACAGTATTATGGAGGACATATCCACGATTGATGCCGGATAGTGTTCCTCCATTACGATATTGAGTCCTTCCTGCTCAGCAAAGGTACGCTGGTGCTTCGCGACTGACGACCCGTAGTTAGAATCTTCATGGATGATACCAATCCGAAGCTCAGCCGGGTCAACCTCCAGTTCGGATGCAATGCTATTGACCAACATATCAATAATGGTCTCTGCCATGTGATAGGCAGTAGGGTTAGTACGGAACACATAGCTCAGTCCGCGCTCTGTTACATCATCCGCGACGGCCCCCAGCTCGAAGTAGGGTACTTTGCTCATTTCGGCAACTTGGGAAGCCGCGATTGACCGTGAAGAGGAATAAGTACCAAAAATCGCCTTAACATCTTCTTGAGAGATCAGGCGACGTGCTTCACCAATGGCCTGGTTGTTGTCCACGGCATCGCCTGTTTCAAGTACTACAGTCTCGCCTTGTACGCCGCCATTCTCGTTAATCTGATCGACTGCCAGTTCGAGACCGCGATAGCTTTCTTCACCAAGCAAGGCGAGCCCACCACTTAAAGGATAAAGAGCCCCAAATTTAACCTCAGCCATTGCAGAGGTAGAAATACTGCCCAGCACCACTGTAGCAATGACACTACTAATGGCAGTACGACGCAATTTATGATTATATTTCATGGCCTAATACTCCTAATTATTAATAATATAGCGTATTAACTATTTTTATAGCGCTACTGTATTCCAAGAATCTTTAATTAAGGCATGCGCCTCAGGCACATAGTATTTGCAGACAAAAATGCTTTTTCATCAGCGAATTCTTGCAATAATCGTTTTTGGCATATTGCTCTCCTCTGAAAATTACTTCCGTTATTATTCAAAAGTCAGCAAGATTTTGCCGATATGATCAGCATCCATACGGCGGTGTGCTTCACCCACATCCCCGAAAGCAAATGTGGAATCGATCACTGGTAAGCAGTGTCCTTCATTCCATAAAGGCATAACGTGAGATTCGAGCTCCTCGGCAATCTTCTGCTTCTCCTCGATAGAACGAGCTCTCAATGTCGACCCTGTTAACCACAACTTCTTGGCCAGCAAAAGCCAAGCATTGATTGAGGCCTCAGGCCCTTTCATGACGGCGATCTGTACAATACGGCCATGTTCCGCAGCAGCTTCCATATTCCGATTAAGGTAATCACCCCCAACCATGTCAATAATCAAATCGACACCACGATCATTCGTAATTTTCTTTACCTCTTCTACATAATCTTGAGTTTTGTAGTTGATAGCATGGGAAGCTCCCAGTGCGAGGCACTGCTGGCATTTTTCTTCGCTACCCGCCGTAGCGATCACGGTCGCGCCGAAAGCCTTCGCGAGTTGTATGGCTGTTGTACCAATACCTGATGTGCCGCCGTGAACCAGAAACGTTTCGCCCTCCTTGAGGCCGCCACGCTGGAATACATTAGTCCATACGGTGAAAAAGGTTTCAGGAACGGCTGCTGCCTGCGCTAAAGACATTGTCGATGGGACAGGCAAGGCATTCCGCTCGTCCACCACCGCATATTCGGCATAACCACCACTAGCCACAAGTGCCATCACAGCATCACCCGCAGTGTAGCGAGACACCTCATTTCCTGCTTGTATTACCTTCCCACTGATTTCAAGGCCAAGGACATCGGTAGCACCAGGCGGGGGCGGATAGCCTCCCATGCGTTGCATTACATCTGGACGATTGATACCAGCACCTGCCACCTTAACGAGAATTTCACGCGGGCCTGGCACCGGAATATCATCTTCTACAATTCTAAGTACCTCGGGTCCACCTGGTTGAACCGCCGTGACTTGCTTCATCTTTTTTTTCATGGAACCTTGGGACATAAGTCCTCCATTATTATCATGAATAATTAACGTATTTTAGTGATCAAGATCTAAATCCATCTAGATGAAGCGCTTCATTTTCTATTTAAAAGAATTGCTTTCAACTAATTTTTTTCACATGCAAGTACGGTCTTACACATTACGTTAATTCTGCCCTAGCACAAATCAGATCAGCAGCCTTTTCAGCCACCATCATTACTGCTCCTTGAGTGTTTCCTGAAACCATTGACGGCATCACTGAGGCGTCTGCAATTGTCAGCTTTTCTACCCCTCTTACTTGTAAAGAAGGGCTCACGACTGCATCAGCATCGTTACCCATCCTGCAAGTACCTATGGGGTGATAAATCGTCTGCCCATTTTCACGTGCAAACTCTAACCACTGCGCGTCAGTCTGTATTTCGTTACCGGGATTGATTTCATGAGACACAAAGGGCTGCATGGCTGCCTGCTCAACGATTCTCCGTGCCACTTTCATGCCATCTATCAACGTTTGGCAATCCGTTTCCGTAGATAGCATATTGGGTTTTATTAAAGGCGCCATATTTAGATCAGCGCTCTCTATATGAATACTTCCTCTGGATGTCGGACGCAATTGAGTGACTCCAATCGTCATACCAGGCTCTTGATCTAGAACCCGAGTAGCGGCATTTGCGTAACTGGCATGCACAAAGAAAAACTGAACATCAGGCGAAGACAACTGAGGCCGTGTTTTAATGAACCCATGCACCAATCCAGTTCCAAGCGTTAATATCCCCTTACGGCGGGTAAAGTATTTCATTACCTCTTTGGCCAGGCGCACTCCCCGGGACATTTCATTGAGAGTAATAGTATTTCGCACTCGCCAATTCATACGCGTGGCATAGTGGTCAATGTAATTCTCACCAACACCAGCCAATTCAACTTTGGGTTCGATGCCAGCCTTCTTTAATACATTGGAGTTTCCAATGCCAGACAACTCAAGAATTTGAGGGTTCTGTATAGCCCCACCACATAAGATTACTTCACGGCTAGCCGCTACCGTATTGCGCTTACCTTCATGCTCGTATGTAACGCCATTACAACATGCTTCATCAATTTCTAGGCGTATAACTTTACAGCCAGTCAGCACATTTAGATTACTACGTGTCATCGCCGGCTTCAGATAGCCATCCACCACGCTCCACCGCTGGCCATTGCGCTGAGTCACTTGGTAATAACCGAAGCCTTCCTGGTCTGAGTCATTGTAATCCCCGTTAAGCGATTGCCCATCTTCAGCTGCGGCCTTCAAAAACGCATCTGAAATAGGAAAGCGCTCTTTGACTCGCTCTAAGTACATTGGCCCCGTCTTGCCTCGGGCTGCTCCGCCCTCCGTAAAGTTTTCAAGCTTCCTGAAGTATGACTCGACATCTTGCCACCCCCAGCCTAAAGCACCTTGCTTTACCCACTGGTCGTAGTCATCGGGCTGACCACGTACATAGATCATTCCATTGATCAAAGTAGAGCCTCCTAATCCCTTACCACGTGGGATTGATATCACTCGATTATTAGTGACGACCTCTGGGAACGACTCAAACCTCCAGTTATAAGTTTTATTTGTCAATAACTTACTAAATCCAGCCGGAATTTTTATCCAAGGACTTTTAGGGGGCCCGCCCGCTTCTAGCAGCAAAACATTATATTTACCGCACTGCGTCAAGCGGTTTGCCAATATACATCCCGCTGTGCCACCGCCCACTATTACGTAATCATATTTACCCATTGCACCAAACTTCCCGTTGCTGCTCGTCAAGAAATCGCAACACGTTTATAACCCCATTGTCTCAACCATGAGCTTCAGCTGATTATTAAGCATTGGTAGCCCGTACTGAATGGTACAGCCTTTGCTCTTAGCAACTTTCAGCAGAGAAGTTTCTTTTGGTTCCATGATTATGTCAGCAACAATTTGTGATTCCGTCAGACCTTCTACATCCAGCGGAAGCGGATCTCCCTCTTTTAGCCCGAGCGAGGTGGCATTGATAACGAGTTCGTGCCCTTTAGGGTCACGCGTTCCTATTTTAATAGACAATTTCGGGTAAGCTGCTCGAAGGCGCTCTTTAAGAGCCTCTGCTTTTTCCTGGGTACGGTTAGCTAATGTCAGTTGGCTGACCCCTGCCTCGGCTAGTGCGTACGCAATAGCACTGGCAGCGCCCCCCGCTCCAACTAAGTAAGCAGAATACCCTTCGGGATCGATTCCCTCTTCGCGAAGACCAGCCACAAATCCTTTACCATCCAGAATGGCACCATGTAGCCTGCCATCTTCAGAGCGTCTTATAACATTAACTGCTCCCATTCGGGCGGCATCATCGCTGAGTTCATCGCATAATTTCGCCACGGTTGTCTTGTGTGGCACAGTGATAACAAAACCGGCTAAGTTCTTCATAGCCCTGAAGCCATTCACTACTGAAATCAGTTCTTCACTAGACACTTGAACTGGAATCAAGACGGCATCCTTGCCCATTTCCTCACAGAGACGATTAATACCCTGTGGCGTTTTAACGTGTTGAATTGGGTCTGCAATTATTGCACAAACTTTTGTTTTACCAGTAATTTCCACATTAGACTCCTTGAGAAAGCGTGTAACTTGTTTTTACATTGGTAAAAAACTCCTTAGCATAACTACCCTGCTCTCTAGGCCCATAACTTGACCCCTTTCGCCCTCCAAACGGAACGTGATAATCAACCCCCGCCGTGGGAAGATTAACCATTACCATGCCCGCGCTGGAATGACGTTTGAAATGCGCCGCACGGGCCAATGACTGAGTACAGATACCGGATGACAATCCATAAACAGTATCATTAGCTAGCTCTAATGCATGTTCATAATCATTGGCCTTTATTACTGTGGCTACAGGTCCAAAAACTTCTTCTTGATTAATAGGCATCTCGTTACGGGTTTGCGAAAACAGCGCAGGAGTCAGATAATAACCCGGTGTTTCAAGAGACAGCTGCTCACCGCCAGCTTCTAAGCGACATCCTGCTTGTTTGGCTTCATCGATATATCTTAAGTCTTGATCTAACTGTGCCTGGGACGCGACGGGACCAATATCTGTTTTGGGGTTTAGGGCATGCCCGACCTTTAGCGCCTGCGTGGCCTCACGCATGCGCTCAACGAATTTGTCATGAATTCCTTTCTCAACGATCAGGCGGCTCGAACTCGTGCATCGCTGGCCAGTAGAGAAGAAGGCTCCGTTGATAGCCGTAGAAACAGCTAGTTCTAGATCGGCATCGTCAAGCACAACTAATGGATTTTTGCCTCCCATCTCAAGTTGAAACTTAGCACCTCGGGCAGCACACTCTGCAGCTATATTCATGCCAGTAGCCGAAGATCCCGTGAAAGTTATCGCACTTACTTTCTGCGAGGTGACCAGTGCATTACCAACCTTGGAGCCGGGCCCCATCACTAAATTAAATACGCCCTTGGGAAGTCCACCGACTTCATCAATGATGCTAGCCAGCGCCCAAGCACAACCAGGCACCAGATCGGCAGGCTTAAACACTACGCTGTTGCCATAAGCTAAAGCTGGTGCAATTTTCCAAGCAGGAATCGCGATAGGAAAGTTCCAAGGAGTAATGATCCCTACGACACCAACGGGTTCGCGCGACACTTCGACGCTAACACCGGGACGTACAGAGGGGATAAATTCGCCGCCGAAGCGTATGGCTTCGCCAGCAAAAAACTTGAATACTCTACCTGCTCGAGTGACTTCGCCAATCGACTCAGCCAGAACCTTACCTTCTTCGCGGGCGAGCATCTCACCCAAGCGCTCCTTGTCGGCCAAAATGCGATCACCGATTCGATCAAGTGCATCTGCACGTGCCTCAGAAGTCCACGCTGACCAGGCTTCAAGGGCATCATTGGCCGCATCAATCGCCTGGCGTGCCTGGACTGCATCACCACTAGCATATTCGCCTACGACGTCACGTGTATCGGAAGGGTTTAGATTGCGCTTAGTTTCGCCAGCTCCGACCCACTCCCCATTGATGTAGTTATCGTGCATTCTATTTTCGCCCTCGTTGATTTTTTGACATTCGGCGCAATCTTAGAAAGTCAAAAAATGAAGCGCTTCATTATTAGAATTAAAAAAAATGAAGCGCTTCATTTTTGCTTCATTCATAATTGCTTCTTAATTTATTTATAGCATAATAAAACGATGGTGGTATTAAACTTTAGCAGCAACTCGATGTTTCAGCGTCTGTTAGCGCCTTTAAGCTGTCACGCTCGACGATCATCGTATCCAATTCAAGCGGTTCACCTGCCCCCTCATTATCAATAATAGCTACAATTGCGCGTGCAACCTCCACCCCAATGCCATGCATAGGCACCCTTACTGTAGTTAATCCAGGCGTCATTGCACTCGCAAACTCAATATCATCAAAGCCTGTTATTGATAATTTATCGGGAACAGGAATACCACTTAATTGACACTGGTGCATTGCACCAATGGCATGTAGATCGGTACCACATATCAGAACAGTCGGTAGCTCACCAATCTGTAACAGTTGTTTAATCGCCTCCCGTCCCCCATCAAGGGAAAAAGGTGTTTCCATAACCCACTCAGGCTTAATAGGAAGGCCCGCTTCTTCAAATGCTTGAAGTACACCAGCTCTTCGTTGCCGAGAGCGTTCGTTCCCCTCTACTGGACCACCGCAGATAGCCGCCTTTCGATGTCCTTTAGCGATAACGTGCTTCGCAATATCATAAGATGCCTGCCGATTTGAGAAACCGATGGTATGTGGATAGCTCGTCTCATCCGTCGACCACATCATCAAGTAGGGGATGTCATATCTTTCTATCATCTGAAACACAGCCTCATCATGATCAGTACCTACCAGAATCACACCATCGACACTACTTTCAACCAATGCCTGAAGGACTTTAACTTCTTGTTTTTGATTGTATTCATGGCTTCCTATGACCAATTGATAGCCCATTTCCAACAGAGTTTGTTGTAATGAATCAATGGAGTTGGAAAACATTGGATTTTTCAATGTCGGATATACCACCGCTATTCGCCAAGTTTTTCGAGCAGCCAGCGAACGTGCCACACCATTACGTACATACCCCATATTGGTAACGGCATTCCGCACCTTCTCCAGTGTAGCCGGCTTGACCTTTTCAGGAGAAGAAAGAGCTTTTGATGCAGTTCCCAAAGATACATTAGCTTTTTTGGCAACGTCCTCTAGCGTTACTTTTTTCCTTTTTTTATCCATTATCAAGTGATAACCATATAGAATTAGCTCATATCTAAAGAGAGAAAATTACAGGAAGCTACCAAGCTAAAAAACATAACGCAACGATTAGTAACCAACTAAGTTTAAACATTAAGTGTAGCAACTGTGGTTTTTAGCACTACTGAGTACTCGCCTGGAACACCTGTTCCAGTGTCCGATATCCTAAGCGCTTTCTGGGTCGATGGTTCGCTTGGCAACGATCTCGCTGAGAGCAGAGTCACTCACCTTTACGAAAGTCAGTCCCTTTCGGGAAATATTGGCGAATCAGTCTTTTGGTGTTTTCATTGGTGTAACGTTGGCATGAGTGGTATGTGTCGCAAAAATAGGTCGTTGCCGAAACGGCCTTGGCTACCTTCCAGGGCTCGGCGAATTCCGGTCTGTTATACAAGGTAATGGACTGCAGTGCACCTCGGCATGGTGCCAATAACCGAGTCATTGCCTTGGCCGATCCGGTAGGCTGTGATTGTTGGCAGGCGCGCGGCTAGGAGGTATTCGCTGCGTCTCTCGACCAGAGTCACTAGTCTGCATTCTTTGTAACCCTTGAGTAAGGTGTCGCGCTTCCAATGACCGATATGGCGCGGGTATTACACCTCGGTAGGCCGTTGCTCGATGCCCACCCGGTGCAGGATCTCGCCCAATCCGCCCGCTTAGCCAACTGGCGCTGGCTCTCCTGCCTCTACCTGGTGATCCGAAGTGCTGCGGTTATTCTATGAATCCAGGTCCCCTACCTGACAAGCAGAGGTTCGCTACCAACAGCCATGAGCTTACCTCTGCCTGGGGGACATACAACACAATGTTATATTCGGCCATTCATTGTTCTAACCCTAAAACCAGCCACTGGCAAGCCCAGAACGTTCGGCGATCGTGTCGAATAAATAATGGCTCAGTCAGTTGTAACGCAACTTGCGATTGTAGCGCTTAATATAAGCATTTTGTTGTGACTTTCCAGGCTGAATATGTGATAGCGTACTATCTCCCTTCTAGGCCCACTCAGTGAGCTTGCTACTAAGATTCTCAAGCTCGTTATCGCAACGAATTGCGCAGAGTTTTGCTACGCCAATCAATAAGCTGCTGACACTCATGATGCAATAGCAGCACGCTACTGGGCAGTATGCTTGGGTCAAACTTATCAGCTACTACTAAACTGCGGTGCTCACCGGTGTTGGTTAAGTCACCGAAGTAAGAACTACACTCTTGGTTAGAGCAATGATAGGGTTAGTCTTGCCATTGCCGTTAACCACCAAGCACCCTCGATTTAATTCTTACTCGTCATGAGGCTCTGAGGGGAAGCATTATATCGTTTTTTCAAAGATTTCGTACTCAGCGCAACTTTCGCTAATAGAAATAGCGACAGCAAGTACACGCATTCACTGCTTAGCTTCCTAGATATGAAGCGCCCTCCCGTATGCAGCCAATACTGATTCGTGTAAAGCCTCAGAAAGAGTCGGATGTGGGAACACCGTTCTCATTAACTCAACTTCTGTAGTCTCCAGGGTTCGAGCCAACGCATATGTGCTAATCATCTCTGTCACTTCAGGACCAATCATATGGGCCCCAAGGAGTTCCCCGGTTTTCTTATCAATGACGGTCTTCACCATACCATCAGACTCGCCGAGCGATAGCGCTTTACCATTACCGATAAACGGGAAGCGCCCAATATTCACCTCGAAGCCTTGTTCTAGCGCCTGTGCTTCTGTGATCCCGACGCTAGCAACTTGAGGGAAGCAATAGGTACAACTGGGAACAGACTTAGGATCAAGAATATGCACGTCTTCTACACCAGCGATAAGCTCTGCAACAATTACACCTTCATGACTGGCTTTGTGAGCAAGCCACGGCGGGCCTGCGATATCACCGATGGCATAGATATTGGGCTCGTCAGTCTCGCAGTGTTCATTAACGGTGATATGCGTGCGATCAATTTGGATCTTGGTATTCTCTAGGCCCAAGCTTTCGACGTTTCCAGTAATGCCCACGGCTAGTATTACTTTCTCGGATTCGACGAACTGGGGGCTGCCGCTTTTCGTGAAATTGACTTTAACACCGCAAGTTGTCGTTTTCTGATTCTCCACATAGGCTCCAGTGTAGATCTCAATGCCCTGCTTGCGCAGGTGCTCAGCCAGCATGTCAGATATCTCGGCATCCTCGAGTGGGAGAATACGCTCTGCGGCTTCTAGGATCGTTACCTTACTACCCGCCGTTGAATAGAAACTGGCGAACTCGACGCCGATAGCGCCAGCACCTATGACGGTTATGCTCTTTGGTAAGGTTTTAGGCACCATCGCCTCGCGTGCTGTCCAGATAGTTTCATTATCTGGCTCGAAACCAGGGATGGCGCGTGCACGAGCTCCGGTGGCAAGGATGATGTGTTTGGCCTGCACTTCCTGCTCAGCACCAGCGTCGACGACGGCAACCTTACCTTTGCCAAGCAGGCGGGCATGGCCGGTCATTACTGTTACTTTGTTTTTTTTCATTAGCCCATGTACGCCACGATTGAGCTGTTTAGCGACGTCCCGTGAGCGTTTGACTGCGGTAGCCAGATCAAAGCGCGGTGCTGAATCAAGCACTAGCCCGTATGGAGCGCCCTCACAGGCTAAGCGCAGGATCTCGGTCGAGCGGAGCAGAGTCTTCGTTGGTAAGCAGCCCCAATTAAGGCACACCCCTCCTAGCTCAGCGCGCTCGATAATAGCCGTCTTTAGCCCAAGCTGTGCCGCGCGTATGGCAGCCATATAACCACCAGGGCCGGCTCCTATCACAACTACTTGATAGTTTTGCATCGTTTTACACCAGCAGGTTAATTGGTTCTTCCAACAAGCTCTTAAGCTCGGCCAAAAACCGAGCACCAACGGAGCCGTCTACGACGCGGTGATCAGCGGATAAGGTCAGGGTCATCATGCTCCCGATAGCGAGCTTTTCGTCTACGACCACTGGACGCTTCTCGACCGCCCCTACCGCCAGTATGGCTGACTGCGGAGGGTTAATAATCGCACTGAATTCACGGATGCCGTACATACCTAGGTTGGATATGGTGAAACCGCCGCCGTGATACTCACTGGGAGACAGCTTCCCGGTACGAGCCCTTTTTGCCAGCGAGTGTACTTCGGTAGTGATCTCGGCTAACCCCTTACGATCTACTTCGCGCACTACTGGTGTTATCAGTCCGCTCTCGGTGGCCACGGCCACACTGATATCAACGTCGAGGTACCGAATTACTTCAGACTCAGTCCAACTGGCATTAACCTCGGGTACCCGGCGCAGTGCCCTGGCGGCGGCGAACACTATAAAGTCGTTCACCGACAGCTTGTACGCTGGTTTGGCTTGTGAGCCATTCACGTTGAGTTTAGAGCGTAGTTCTAACAGTTCATCTAATCGGCAATCCACTGTTAGATAGAAGTGCGGTACGGTTTGCTTTGACTCGCATAGTCTGCGAGCGATGGTCTTACGCATGCCGCTATTGGGAATACGCTCAACGTTGGCATCGGTTCCACCCTGCGGTCTGGCATCGGCACCGCTCTGCGGTGTAGTAGCATCGGGACTCGTGGTCTCAGCTGCAGTTACAGCGTGTGGTTGTTGTAAAGCGCGCTCGACGTCTAATCGTACAATGCGCCCGCGCGGGCCGCTGCCGGTCAGGCTACTCAGCGCAATACCAGCCTGGTCGGCCAAACGACGCGCCAACGGGCTAGCGAAAATCCGCCCAGCATTGTCACTAGATTGAGCTTGCGATGTTTGTGATAGTGACGCGCTGTGTTGCTCCGAGCTCTGAACCGTTGTCGTGCTTGGCTCTGGACACTGACTGACTGAATAATCAACCGAATTCGACTGTGGGGTAGCTGCTTGCGCGGTTTGATAGGAGTCCAGTACTGAGGTGGATTCCTCTTCATCCAGTACGACAGCGATGAGAGTGCCCACCTGCACTGCATCAGGGCTCGCGGGCACAAGAATCTGGCCCAGCTTACCGTCGACCTCGGACTCCATCTCCATCAAAGCCTTATCGGTCTCTATTTCGGCAAGGACGTCGCCCTTGGCCACCGCATCGCCCTCATGCTTTAGCCAACGCATCAGCGTGGCTTCTTCCATGCCAGCCGCCAGGGAAGGCATCAAAATTTCAGTAGCCATAAATTATTTTCCTACTAGGTCAGGTCGATAGCCTAGGATGTCGGAGTACTCGACAAACTCTATGATGTTACCTTCGGGGTCGCGGGCGAATATCAGGTAAGTACCGGGACGCACCTCAACGATTTCTTCGCCGCTGAGCAACTCAGCACTGTTCTTTTTCAGCTTGGCCAGCATTGCCGCAAGGTCATCAACGATAAATGTCAAATACACATTTCCCTTCTGTCCAAGGATGGTATCACTATGATTGGCGGCAACGGGCGCAGTCTGTGGCTCCAACAGCTTGAGACGCTCGCCGTAGGGGGACTGTAGGCGCACAACCTTATAGGCGCCCTTGGTTAGGCCGGTATCGCCTGCTTTATCAGCGGCTATTTTGAAGTAGCTGATTTCTGCAAATGTTAGTTGCTCAATGTAGAAACGCTTGAGTGCCTCAAGGTTTTGGCAGCAAATGCCCACTTCCAATGGTGCGACCATTTTCATGTGTGGAATTCCTCAATACCCTTCTGTGTGCGATCCTGAAGCTCACCAATCAAGCTGCAGGCCATAACGCGGACGGCCTTACAGTGGCCGTCCCTGCTCAGCCAGCACCCGACGAAGCCCATCCTCGATTTCTTCGGATCCGGCGCAGGCCGCGCGCTCAAGCACCTTCGAGATACTCGGCGAGGCCTCACCGCCGTGTACGCGTTGTACGGGTTGGTCTAAGTAGTCAAAAAAACGGCGTTGGACTTCGTCACCCAGCAAGGTGCCGTAGGATGTGCCTACTGAACCCTGTTCGACGATCAGCACGTTATTGGTTTTCATGATACTTGCGCCAATTGTCTCCCAGTCGAGGCCGTCGCGATCAAGGCTGCGCAGGTCGATAATCTCCGCGTCGACGCCTAAACGCTCAGCTACTTCCAAGCTTTGGTGCACCATATTGAGGTAGCTCAGTACGGTTACTGTTTTACCTTCACGCAACACCTTGGCCTTGCCTAGTGGGACGAAATAATCGAGATCATCAGTCGGCACGAGTCCTTTTACGTTGTAGAGATCGATGTGCTCAATGACCAACACCGGATCCTCACAATGGAGGGCTGCGTTCATCAGACCCACATAGTCATAGGGAGTACTGGGGGCGACGATGCGCCAACCCGGTGAGGTGGAGAAAATGCCAGCAGGATCCATTAAATGTTGTGAACCGTAGCCCGAGCCCATGGCGATTTTTGTGCGCAACACCAACGGCATGCTGCCATCTCCGCCAAACATATGACGGGCTTTGGCGATTTGGTTAAATACTTGATCGGCGGCCACCCACATGAAGTCGGGGTACATGAACTCAACTACAGGGCGGTAGCGGCCGTCCATGGCGAGCCCGCCACCAAGACCGACGAAGGCATTTTCGCTAATGGGAGTACCCAAGCAGCGGTCGGGGAAGCGTTCTGACAGGCCACGAGTGGCGCCATTGGTGCCGCCTTTGAGACGGTGTACGTCTTCGCCCATCACAACAATACGTTCATCATGCTCCATGCGGCGGTTCATTACGCCTGCCACAGCATCAATGAACTTGCACTCTTCAAGTTTGCCGCTGAAATGTTCTTGTTCCGCATAATGAACGCCGTCGAACTCAGATAGATCGCCACGTACGAGCGCATCAACGAAATCTCGTGAAGGCCACAAATGGTCGTGAATCGCAGGCTTTTTACCACTCATATCAAGTAGCTCAACGGCAGCCTTTTCCATCGCTTGCTGTGCTTGTTGACGAAGACTTTGTACATCGCCTTTATCAATCATTTTGCGTTCAATCATCTTGGCGGCGACTAGATCGAGTGGGTCACGCTCGCGCCAAGCCTTTTCCTCTTCTTTACTTCGATAGCCAAAGGCGCTGCCCGGCATCGGGCCGTTCTGATGGTAAAAGCGATAAACATCGACTTCGATAATGGTCGGGCCATCACCTTTGCGCATCACCTCCATCGCTTCCTGGGTAGCCAGATAGACAGCAAGCGGATCCATGCCGTCGACTTTCCAAGATGGAATATTAAAGGCCTGACCGCGTGCAGACAGCCGCGTTTCAGCAGTAGCCTCGTCGACTATCGTGGAGACTGCGTAACGGTTGTTCTCAATAAAAAAGCAAAGCGGTAATTTCCACGCTGCAGCCAAGTTCATAGTCTCAAGCACGGAGCCGATATTGACCGCACCGTCACCGAAGTAAGTGAATGCAGCATCCCCTGTCCCGGCATGGCGATGCGCCCAGGCCGCTCCTGCAGCGAAAGGCACGCCGCCGCCAACGATTGCATTAGTGCCCAGTACACCTGCCTCGGCCCAGCGTAGATGCATGGAGCCCCCACGACCGCGGCAGAAGCCTTGATCCAAGCCCAGTATTTCGGCGAGTGTCTTTTGCAGCAGCCATTGTGTTTTCTCATTTACAGGCGCAGATAGATCTAAGTCTTCAGGATTCACGTAGTGCAGCGCTTTGGCGAGAAATTGATGGTGAGCGCGATGCGATCCATTAACTTGATCGCTTACTCGCATTAGTAGCGCTGAGCCAACGGCACCTCCTTCCTGGCCGATAGCCGAGTGGGCAGGGCCGTGCACTAACCCTTGACCAACTAGCTCTAACACCTTCTCCTCGAAGGCCCTTATTAGGTGCATGTTCACTAACAACCTACTAAGCATTCGGGCGTCAGCAGCCTTCCAGTCTTTGTCGGTGGTAATGAGCTCACGCCAAGCGGCGTCTGACTTTAATGTATTGATACGGGGCATGCTGAGTTCTCCTCACAAATAATCAAAGATAGCCATTGGCAGACCAGCCACCATCGACGCCTACAACTTGACCAGTAATAAATCGAGACTGATCGGAGGCTAGGAACCATGCGAGGTCTGCCACTTCTTCCGGCGTACCGAAGCGACCTAAAGGCGTACGACGATTAAGCGCCTCGGCATCCAGGCGACCTGTCTTAATTAGCTCGTGAGTAAGGTCGGTATGCACATATCCAGGTGCGATGCCATTAACTCGAATACCGGCGCTGGCCCATTCGAGTGCTAGCGTCTTCGTCATCATCACCACTCCAGACTTTGTGCTGCAGTAAGATATTCGATTAGGTGCAGCAACTACGCCATACATAGAGGCCATATTGATGATTACCCCCGGCTTGCCTGATTTAATTAAGCGGCGACCGGCTTCACGGGAGCATAAAAAAACCCCCGTCAGATTTACGTCAATATTGCGCTGCCATTCGCCAAGACTAAGTTCAATGGTTGGGCAATTACCGGAGATACCAGCATTGTTGATTAATGTCTTGACACCATCAAAGCTTGCTTCTGCAAGTTCGAACGCAGCAGATACGTCGTCCTCATTGCTCACTGAACCGACAAAAGCCACAGCACGGTGCCCGGCTGCTTTTAGATCTGCTGTTACCTGCTCGGCGGCTGCTTCGTTGTGATCGAAAATTAAAACCGCTTCGCCAGCTTGGGCGAAACGCTCAGCGATGGTACGCCCGATACCACTACCTCCGCCGGTGACCACCACTGCCCCGTTAGCGGAGTGCTCCGATTGTTCTTGCACCGTTAACCCCTCCTATATTTGTCTGCTTGCCTTATAATAATCAGCGGTACAGATACACTAGGTCCGAGCCCTTGGGGTGGATTCAGCATGTACCGTTAGATGTTCGCGATCAGGCGACCTCTAGCCACTCACGGCGGATATCATCGCGCGTCTGCATTTCTTCGACAGATCCATCGAAGACGATGTCGCCGTGACCCATGACCAGCACTCGGCTCGCCACGCGCATGGCCATGCTCATCTTCTGCTCGACTAGCATCACACCCACGCCCTTGGCGTGGATATCGCGGATAACGTCAGTGACCACGTCCACGATCATAGGGGCGAGCCCCTCAGTAGGCTCGTCCACCAGTAGCACCAGCGGATTGCCCAGCAGTGAACGGCAGATCGTTAACATTTGCTGCTCACCGCCTGACATGTAACCCGCACGCTGGTTGCGCCTCTCCTTGAGCCGCGGGAAATAGCCGAACATGTCTTCTAGCGACCAGCGTGGAGCGCCGTCCACTCCACGCTGCACCCCCATCTGTAGGTTTTCGTCAACGCTGAGATTGGGAAATACCAACCGCTCCTCGGGTACGTAGCCCAGGCCGCGCAACGCGATCTGGTGTGAGCCTTTGCCAGCGAGCTCCTCACCTTGGAGCTTCACGCTGCCTTCGGCCGGTGGCACTATGCCCATCATGGCCTTGAGCGTGGTCGAGCGTCCCGAGCCGTTGCGCCCAAGCAATGCGATAATGTCAGCCTCTGGCAGAGCGAAGTTCACGCCGTGGAGGATGTGGCTCTTGTCGTAGTAGGCGTGAAGCCCCTTAATATCGAGTAACACTATGCAGCCTCCTCGCCAAGGTAAGCCTCTTGGACTTCTCGGTTGTTGCGGATCTCATCGGGTGTGCCGGTGGCGAGGATTTTCCCATACACCAACACCGAGATGCGGTCGCATAACCCGAACACTACGCTCATGTCGTGCTCGACCATTATCAGCGTCTTATCCGTCGTGACCTCGCGGATGAGATCGACGATATAAGCAGTCTCCTCGCGCGACATGCCCGCGGTGGGCTCATCGAGCAGAATGACATCGGCGCCGGTGGCAAGCGTCATGCCGATTTCGAGCGAGCGCTGCTCAGAGTAGGTCATATCGCCCGCCGGTGTGTCGGCCCGGTGCCCCAAGCGTACGCGCTCGAGCAACTGCATGGACTCGGCGTTGATAGATTTCATGCGGCTCACCCTGCGCAGCAGATTAAAACGAATCCCGTGGCGGGCCATCACACCGATGCGGATGTTTTCCAACGCCGAGAGGCGTGCGAACAAGTTGGTGATCTGGAACGAGCGGGCGAGCCCGGCGCGGTTGATCGCCTCGGGGCTCATGCCACTGATAACCCGCCCTTGCAGCTCGATGGTGCCGCTAGTGGGCGGGAATTCGCCAGAGATCAGGTTGAACATCGTGGACTTGCCCGCCCCATTGGGACCAAGCAGCGCGTGGCGCTCGCCACGGCAAAGATCGAGATTCACACCTTTCATGATTTCCAGGCCGCCGAAGCTCTTGGTTACGTCTCGCACGGCCAGGACGACGTCGTCATTGCGTGTCATAGCATTGCTCCCTTAGTGACCACCGCTGGTAGCCGGTGCTGCCTCAGATTTTTCCACATCGGCGCCCTGGCCTTCCCACATCTCATGGATGCGGGCCGCAGCCTTGCGCACAATAATTACTCCGGGCACGAACAGTATCAGTGGCACCAGCCAAGTCACCGGACTCAGCGGATCCCAGCTCGCCCCGAACAGGTGGTAATCGGGCCACTCGCCGGTACGTGCGACGACCGCCTGGTAGCGATTGGAGAGCACGTGCTCGAAACTCTGAATGAAGAACACAACGGCTAGTGACATGAACACGCCACCGCCGGCGAGTACGGCGTAAGGCAGCGGCAAACGTGCCCAAGGCAGGCGATGACGCTGGTCAATGTGCGCCTGGATCAACCCGCCGATGCCTTTGGGAGCGAAGAGCATCACCAAAACGAAAATCAGCCCCTGGTAGAGCAACCAAGCGTTGGTCGCACCCGAGACGACGAAACCGAACAGGGTAAAGATGCTCGCGCCGATGATAGGCCCGAAGAACACCGTGGAGCCGCCAACGAAGGTATAAAGCACCACTTCAGCCGAGATGTGGGTACTGAAAATGCTGTAGTTGGCAGTCTCGTTGGACATAGCCATGAGCCCGCCAGCAATTCCAGCGAAGGTGGTTGAGATAGCGAACACCACCACTTTAGTAGTGTGCGCGTTGTAGCCCATGTAGCGGATGCGCTGCGAATTGTCCCGTAGTGCCTGCGTCAGCCGCCCAAATGGGGTAAGTGTGTAGGCGTACAGAACGGCCAAGCACAACACCACCCAGACCAGTGTGAGGTAGTAGACTTCAAGGGTGGTTCCGAAGTTAAAGCCTAGCCAGGGCATGCGCATAGAGGAGAGCCCTGCCTCCCCCCCAAAGATGCCTTCCCAGTGCGGGGCTAGCGAGAACAGCAACTCGGCCAAGGCGAGCGTGACCAGCGAGAAATACACGCCGGCACGCATGGTGGCGAAGTAGCCAGCAAACAGCCCGCCAATAAGACCGGCAAGACCTCCTGCAAGCGGCAACAGCACGGTGGGCACGCCCATGTAGCCGTACTCCACCGCCTGCATCAGATGCAGCACGGCAAAGGCCCCGATGCCAAAATACGCGGCGTGGCCGAAGGAGAGCATGCCGCCCTGCCCCATGAGCAGGTTGAATGCTGCGGCGAACAGCGAAGCAATCAGAGCGTTAACCAGCGCGTACTGCACGCCACCGCCGAACAAGGGCGGAACGGCGACTAGGGCAATCAACAGCAGAGCGATGAGAGGGAGTTTATAGCGCATCATCCTATCCTCAGTTCTTAGAGCCCATCAGGCCCGCCGGGCGAACCAGGAGCACAATCAGCATTAACAGGAAAGGCATCGCTCCGGAAATCGAAGAGATCGACATGGTGAGCAGACCGCCCACGCTACGCGCCCAGTCTCCGAGCCCTACCCAGTCGAAGGCGCCAGCAAGCGACCAATCCAGGCCTACGGCAAAGGAGCTGAAGAGGCCGATCATCAGCGAGGCGAGCAGCGAGCCGGTGAGCGAACCCAAGCCACCAACCACGACCACCACGAACACGATCACGCCAAGCTCCAGCGCCATGTTCGGGTTGGTGGGGTAGAACGCACCGGCCACCGCTCCTCCGAGACCCGCCAGCGCGGCACCGGCGCCGAAAACTCCCATGAAGACGAGCGGCACGTTATGGCCCAAGGCCTGCGCTATCTGCGGCAGGCGTTCGGCGCCACGCACCACGATGCCCACGCGCGTTTTGTTGAGCATTAACAGCAGCGAGATAAACATGGCCAGCGCCACGCCACCGATGAAAACTCGGTAGAAGGGATAGTCCGTCCCAAAAATATTGAATGCTGCGAAGTTCAGGTCGTCAGGCATCCTATAATTCACTGGATAGTCGCCGTAGAAGAGCTTGACTAGCTCTTCGAAGATAAAAGCGAGACCGAAGGTCAGCAGCAGCTCGTGAGCATGCCCATAGGAATGGACACGTCGCAGCAAGTAGCGCTCGACCAGGATGCCTATAATGCCCACTATTAGCGGAGCCACCAGCAACCCTATCCAGAAATTGAAAATACTCGAGAGCGTGTAGGCGAAGTACGCGCCCAACATATAAAACGAGGCATGAGCGAAGTTAAGAACGCCCATCATGCCGAAAATCAGCGTCAGGCCCGCCGAGACCATGAATAACAGCATCCCGTAGATGACGCCGTTTAATGTGGAGGTTATCAGAAATTCCATGTATCACTCCTGATCCGAGCAACGCTGGGGTCTCGGGTGGGAAAGTAATGCCCCGTGGGTCGATGGCCCGCAGGGCGGGTTACTTACGGACGGCGCATCCGGCAGGATTCTTGCAAAGGAAAGATTGCGTCCGCGGCGGACACTACTTCAATGGGCTCAAAACCCATATCGGTGCCGTCAACCGGATATTTCACATCCTTGCTCACTCGTGACACGACCACCGGCATCACCGTCTGGTGATCACCCTCACGGATGGAAATTTCACCAAGATCGGTCTCCAAGGTCGTCTGTTCAAGAGCGGCTGCGATCTGGTTGACGTCGATATCTCCGCCCTCGAAGTCCACTTCCTCCAGAGCCTTAGTGAACAGCTTGATGCCATTGACTGCGCCTGGTTCGACGTAGACGGGGTAGTGGCCAGTTACAGACTGGTAGTCATTCACAAACTCTTCGCTGAGCAGCTCAATGTTGCCCAGATGCGCCACATAGTTGCCCATAGCCCCTTGCCCTGCGTTGGCTACGTTGCCAACCTGATCCAGGAAGGCAGTGCCGAAGGTAATGTCGTCTAGACCAGCGCCGCCGACTGCCCTCATCAGCAGAAGCAGGTCGTTGGACCAGTTGCCGGTGATCACTGAGTCGGGATTGGCGGACTTGATCTGCGCGACGTAAGGTGCGAAGTCTTGAATGCGGTTGACCTCATGCAGCACCGTATCGACGACTTCGTAGCCATATTCTTCGGCGCGCGCCTTGATGGCCTCCTGCATGTCCTTACCCCAGGAGTAATTTTGGTTAATCGAGTAGACGCGGTCGCCTAAACCTCCCTGCTCAGACATCACTTGGGTTAGCGCACCGACGCGCATCGGAGCGGTAGAGGTGAAGTGGAAGGCATGGTAGTGACACTTGTTACTGCGCAGCTCCATCGCCTCACCGCCGACGTTTAGGTAGAGCACCTCGTCACCGCGGTTACGGATGTTGTGCTTGCGCACATCTTCGCTCACCTGGCCGGCGACAGCCGAAGAGGAGCCTTGAATGATGACGTCGACGCCATCAGCGATCGCCTGTCGCACTTTAGCCGCAGCACCGGAAGTATTGCCGCCATTATCGTATTCCAGGATTTCGATCTGATCGCCGTTGTAGCCGCCCTGCTCATTAACCTTCTCCAGCACGTAGCGTGCGGCAGTGGCGTACAGTCGGCCGGTAGAAGTCTGGGAGCCTGACAAGGACTCGACAATACCGACTTTAAGTGTCTCGGCCTGCGCCGAGGAAGCCACAGCCATCCCTAGTACCATGCTGGCCCCGGCCACTGTTAATACAGCTTTATTGCTTAGCATAAGCGCCTCAATAATCTTAATTAATTGTTTTTGGTAGTCTTTACTTTAAGGACATATTAGGAATAGATTTGTAAGCTTATCCGACAACTCCTAAGCCAGACTGGATGTTGTAAGACAACCAAACAATAAGACTTTAGTGTTGAATGAGGACAATCATGAACAAGCAGCGTTTCAAGACCGCCGTCATAACCGGTGCCGCCGGGGAGATTTCCCAGCAAATCGCCCTGTTTTTCAGCAAGAGAAACATCAAATTAGTATTAACCGACATCGACGAGGCAAGTCTCGAGAGCTTCGCCGCCACGCTGGGCGGAGAGCCCGATTGTCTGGCCATTCGCCACGATGTCGCTAAGATGGAGGACGCCGAGCGCGTTGCCGAGGCATGTCGGGAGGCCTTCGGGCAGGTGGATTACATTGTGACCGGCGCTGGTCTCTACCAGCACCTGCCGTTGACGGAGATCGTCGAAGCGGATTGGAGAACGAGCATGGCCATCAACCTGGACGGTGTCTTCTTCACCATCCAGGCCCTGCGGCCGCTCTTGAGCAAAAACAGTTCGATCGTCAACATCGCCTCGTTGGCCGGCCAGCGAGGTAGCCTGAACCATACACCCTATGCTGCAGCGAAAGGCGGAGTGCTGACGCTCACCCGGTCACTAGCCCAGGAGCTCGCGCCACGCACTCGTGTCAACGCCATCTCTCCGGGGCTCATCGATACCCGGATGATGGGATCGCTCGATGCGGCCAAGCGGCAAATCATGATCGGTGCCACCCCCTTGCAGCGCCTGGGCAGGCCCGATGAAATCGCAAGCGTTGTCGACTTTCTGTGTAGCGATGCTTCGAGCTTCATGACCGGGGAAAGTCTACAGGTCAATGGCGGGCTCTATATCAACTGACACACACGAAGACATGTTTATCGGCCTAAGAGCGCCGTCTTCTTCCGCAATGGGATCCCATGATGAAAAACGTATCTTCAAGCACCATCGCACGAGGCCACTCCCTGTCGGATGAAGTAGCTATGCGCATCAGAACGTCCATCGAAAGCGGCAGCATAGAGCCAGGCAAGCGCTTACCTACCGAGCAGGAGCTCGGCGAAGCCTATGGCGTAAGCCGTCCGGTGATTCGAGAAGCCGTCTCGATCCTGAAGTCGGATGGCCTGGTGATTTCGCAACAGGGGCGTGGTCACTTCGTCAACCCGCAAGGCGCCTCAGTCTTCCGACTCGAACCCAGCTTCGAAGATAAGGAAGACCTTGCCGACCTGTTTCACTTTCTCATTTCCGTCGAAGTGGCGGCAACTGAGCAAGCCGCCATCCGTCGCACTCCCAGCGACCTTAACGCCATCCGCCAGCATCTCGGCGGGTTGGAAGTAGCCATTCGTGAAAACCGTAACGGAGTCGAGGAGGACATGAAATTCCATCGTGCCATTCTCCATGCCACCCACAACGCCTACTTCATCAGCTTCGGAGAATTTCTGGAATCGCGAGTACGTAATTTGATCCGTACCGCTCGTGAGAATACGGCGCGAAGCCAGGATATGGTCCAGCGCGTACAGAATGAACACGAGGCTATCTTCAAGGCCATTGCCGCCCAAGATGGCGAAAACGCTCGGGCTGCTGCTGCCTATCACCTCGACAATGCTGCTCAGCGGCTTCGGATCTACCTAAGACACCCAGAGTGACGCCTTCGCACTCAACAAACCCCGCCGAGGGTGGGGAGAACGGCCGGAGAAGTTACTCACCTCTCCCAAAGCCCAGCAGAAGGCGGGCCGCGCCTAGCGTACCCGCCTTATCTTCAAGACGAACCTGATACGTCCTATCCCGCTGGCCGCTGGCAGCAGATGACCGACGCGGACTTGGCAGGCCTGCCCCTTCTGGCGCTACGTGCATAACACCATTGAGAACCCACGCCAGCAGAACCAGCGCTGGGATAATCTGGTGCTACGCGCAAACGGCGCACTACCCTTCCAATGGCATTTGCAGCAACTGCGGCGTAGAAACGCTCAACGAAAGTGACCTACGCCACATGGGCAAGGAAGGCCTGGACGCAGCTCCAAGCGACGGTACCTATGAGCACATCGACAACACCACTGGCGAAGTCGTCACAGTGCCAAATGGCGTGCAACCGGGCTGGGATTACGCACCCGGTCAAACCGCTAACGAGCTTGCTATCGCCTCGCGCTTGAACCGGCTGGATAACGTCCACAGGCCACCATTGCCCTGCAACACGACGACGATATAGTCGAGCCGCCCCTGTTTAACCTCTTCTGTAATGGTGAGGTACGGAGTGAATATCCAGTAGCTCTAGTCCTACCGATGAAGTGTCAGGTTTTAGATGCGGAAAGCCCTGTGGAGCTGCTATCACAAAAAAGTCTGTCGGCGTACAAGGTTAGCCACCCCGAAGTGAATTTTGAGGATTGCCGTCTGAATACCTCCCACTCGTCGTCTAAGGGAGTGAGTGGGTCCGTCTGAGAGGTGACACTGCCACACAGCTACCCCATGGCCAGCAACTTAGCCCCTCATTACTTCAAGCTACTTAACGCTTATAGGCGCGCTTTAATCCATTCAGTAAATGATTTGACCTTATGCAGGTCAGCCATATGTTCTGGGTAGGCCATATAGTAAGCATCCTGACTGTTCAGTGAGAATGGCCAGGGAATGACTAATTTCCCTTCATCAAGCTCTTCTTGGGCTAGAAACCTTGGCACTAACGCGACTCCGCAGCCCGCTCGTGCTGCGCGAAGAGCCATATAAAAGGTATCAAACCTTGGTCCATGGTAGCTATGTTCGGTGTATAACTGTTGGGCTTCAAACCAGTCGTGCCAGGCTTCTGGCCGAGTAGATACCTGCAGTAAAATCATCTTAGTTAGCGCCAGCGGATCATTGACTTCTGTTTGACTCATCACATCAGGTGCACAGACAGGCACCACTTCTTCATCTAATAATTTAATGCATTCTGCACGTGGCCATACCCCGTGACCAAAAAAGAAGGCGATCTCAATACGCTCCTTTTGCATGTCAAATGGCTCGGAACGATTAGAAATATTGAGATTAATACTGGGATGTTTAAAACGAAATCCGTTCAATCTTGGGATCAACCATCGCGCACCAAAAGTGGGCAATGTGGCAACATTTAGCACATCGGCCTCGACGCCATAGGACTGCATGTAGTGTGTCGACATTTCTACCTGGGCTAATATTTTGCGCGCTTCACTGAGGTAAACCGCCCCCTCTGGCGTCAAGTGAAGACGCTTTCTCACTCTTCTAAATAACGGATGTTGCAGGGTCATTTCCAACTGCGACACCTGCTTGCTTACAGCACTCTGGGTCAAACTAAGTTCGTCCGCTGCGCGGGTGAAACTTAGGTGGCGAGCAGCTGCTTCAAAACAGTGCAGGCCGGTCAAAGAAGGCAAATGTCGACGTCGCATTCCAATCCACCTCATGAAATAAAGGAATGATATTTTTCATAAACATCGTTTGATGGCTCACCAATACCCTAGCAATACTGGCGCTGCAACCAATTTACTCACAACTCAATATTTGGTGAAGCAATGATTCATTCCCTGATGGAAAAAATGGGTGTCGCAAAAGAGCAGTATCAAGGCGGCGACCTGGTGGTGACAACGCCCATTGATGGCAGCGAGATTGGCCGTCTAAAAACGGCCTCCAACAGCGACGTGGATACCGCTATCGCGAATGCAGAAAATGCCTTTCTCGCCTGGAAAAGTGTTCCAGCCCCTCGGCGTGGTGAATTGGTTCGTTTGTTTGGCGAACAATTGCGTCAACACAAACAATCGCTTGGCGAGTTGGTCACCTGGGAGTGTGGCAAAATTCTTCCGGAAGGCCTGGGCGAAGTTCAGGAGATGATCGACATTTGCGACCTTGCGGTTGGTCAATCCCGCCAACTGTTTGGCCTGACCATTGCTTCTGAGCGCCCTGGCCACCATATGCGGGAAAGTTGGCACCCATTAGGCCCGATTGGACTGATTACTGCCTTCAATTTTCCCGTTGCCCCTTGGGCATGGAATTCAGCCTTAGCGCTAGTATGCGGTAATAGCTTGCTATGGAAGCCTTCGGAAAAAACACCGTTAACGGCGCTGGCATGCCAAGCTCTGCTAGAGCGCGCGATTGAAGCGTTCGGTGACGAAGCGCCCAAGCATTTAAGCCAAGTAATTATTGGTGAGCGAGCGGCAGGCGAGCAGTTAGTAGATGACTCACGAGTGGCGCTTATCAGTGCCACTGGCAGCACACGTATGGGTCGCGAAGTAGGTCCCAAAGTGGCGGCGCGCTTTGGCCGCAGCATTCTTGAGCTGGGTGGCAATAATGCCATGGTATTAGCACCAAGCGCAGACCTGGATATGGCGACTCGTGCCATTCTATTCTCAGCGGTCGGCACGGCGGGACAGCGCTGCACTACGCTACGCCGTTTGATCGTGCATGAATCCATTAAAGATGAAGTGCTATCGCGACTGAAAAAGGCTTACAGCGATGTGAGTATCGGCAACCCACTTAAAGGAAGCCTAGTCGGCCCATTGATTGATCACCAAGCCTTTGACGCGATGCAGAGTGTACTGGCCAAAGCGCGTGAGCATGGTGCCAATGTCTTCGGCGGAGACCGTGTTGAGATCGCTAATAGTGATGAAGGTTACTACGTGGCGCCTGCCATTGTTGAAGTGGCAGAACAAGACTCGCTAGTTAAGCACGAAACCTTTGCGCCCATTCTCTATGTTCTTACCTATAAGGAGCTGGAAGAGGCTATTGCCACCAATAACGATGTTCCCCAAGGCTTGTCATCCTGCATCTTTACTACCGATGTTCGTGAAGCTGAAACCTTCGTATCCGCAGTCGGCAGTGATTGCGGCATCGCTAACGTCAACATCGGCCCCAGCGGCGCTGAAATTGGTGGGGCGTTTGGGGGCGAGAAAGAGACCGGTGGTGGACGTGAGTCTGGCTCTGACGTCTGGAAGAGCTATATGCGACGCCAAACCAACACCGTTAACTACTCTCGCGAACTCCCATTAGCCCAAGGCATTAAGTTCGACTAACCCTTCCCAACAAGAAAGGGCTCTAATGTAAAGGGCCCTTACTAACAACATAAAAAAAGAAGGTGATGTATGAGTGACGATGTCCAAATCGGCCCGACGCCGGGCCTCGCGATGGCTCTACTTCCGCTGCTGGCCACTACCGCCATTCTTATACTGCAGTTTTTTATCTTCTCTGACTTTACTCCCCATATTCCCTTAGCTTTCGGGATTATGATTTGCGCCATGTGCGGGCGTATACGCGGCGTTCCCTGGGAAAAGATGGAAGCCTCAATGCTTGAGGTGGTCAAGCTAGGCATGCCCGCCATTTTTATTCTATTAGCGGTAGGCATGGTGATTGGCACCTGGATCCTTTCCGGCACAGTGCCCACCCTGATGTATTATGGTTTTCAGTTGGTTTCGCCCTCCTACTTTCTAGTAGCCACCTGTGTCATTAGTGCGCTGGTCTCCCTCGCAACGGGCACCTCCTGGGGCACGGTAGGGACACTTGGGCTTGCCCTAATGGGGATCGGGGAAGGGTTGGGTATTCCCATGCACCTAACAGGCGGCGCGCTAGTATCAGGTGCCTTTTTTGGCGATAAAATGTCACCGCTATCGGAGACAACCAACCTAACACCGGCCGTCTGTGAAACTGATTTATGGAGCCATATACGCAGCATGATGGCGACCACGGTGCCCGCTATGTTGATAGCGCTGGTGCTCTATGTATGGCTCGGCGCTGGCTATGGTGGTCAGTTCGAACGAAGCACCGATATTGCAACCTTTCGTCAGGCGCTTGATGAAACCTTTACACTTTCTTGGGTAACGCTTATCCCACCCTGTGTGGTCATTGGCCTGGCACTCGCCAAGTTCCCTCCTTTTCCGACCATTTTTACCGGCGCTGCTATAGGCGGCTTAGTTGCCATCGGTGTTCAAGGCGAGACCTTACACGCGGTGTTTGATGCCATGCAGAATGGTTTTAGCAGCGATACCGGCAATTCTGCGATTGATGCGCTGCTAAGCAGTGGCGGCGTTCTCTCCATGACCTGGGTCGTTACCTTAACGTTCTTTGCGTTAGGTTTCGCTGGCATGTTGGAAGCCTATGGCACCGTTGATGCCATTATTAAACAGCTAATGCGGCTGATTAAAGGTCGTTTCAGCCTCGTAGCAACAAGCTCCGGCACTACGCTCGCGGTGAGTACTATTATCGGCGATGTGTATACAACGCTGGTATTACCCGGCCGGTTGCTAAAAGGTCAGTATCAAGCCATGGGCTATAAAACCTGTACGCTGTCGCGCTCGATCGAAGACAACGGCACGCTGTCTTCCCCATTGATTCCTTGGAACATGGGCGGCGGGTTTGTGTCATCGACCATTGGTGTACCCACACTGGCTTATGCACCTTTCGCCTTCGCTTGCTGGCTATCGCCGCTATTCGGACTACTTTGGGCCCTAACCGGCCGCTTTATTCCTCGCGACGAACCTGAGCAGCCAGAAACAAACGCTACTGATGCACCGCACTCCGCCCCCACCTCTCAACACTCTGCTTCATAGCCATACAAGGTCGGCCTTGGGCCGGCCTGCGCTTCTTTTTAAGGAGGTATTAAAATGCCAACGCCCCTCTCCGAGCGCTGCCTTTGGCACCAAACAAGTGCCGAAACGCCTCTAGACTACCCCGTGTTAGCCAGCCATGAAGAGGTCGATGTGTGTGTGATGGGCGGCGGGATTACGGGACTCTCCACTGCGATGCATCTGGCCGAGAAAGATATCAAAACAACCTTGCTAGAGGCGGGAGATATCCCCAGTGGCGGGTCAGGACGCAGTGTTGGCCTGGTTAACGCCGGGCTTTGGATACCTCCCGATGACATTGTGGCCGCGCTAGGCAAAGAGAACGGTGAGCGGGTTAATACTATTCTAGGCGGCGCGCCCTCAAAGGTCTTCGAGATCATTGAGCGCCATGCTATTCAGTGTGACGCTACTCGTACTGGAACCCTTCACCTTGGCCATAACGCCAAAGGCTGCCAAGAACTTGCCCGCCGCCGGGATCAGTTGCAACATCGTGGGGCACCGGTGACCTTACTGGAAGGTGAGGAATGCGAGCGTATGACGGGCACCTCACAAATACATACAGCGCTTCTTGACGAACGCGCGGGCACTATCAATCCCTGTGGCTATACGCGTGGGCTTGCCCGCGCGGCGGCCAACTCAGGGGCTACGCTTTACTGCCACAGTGCGGCAACGGGAATCGAGCGGCACGGGGATCGCTGGCGAGTAATGACCGAAGGCGGTAGCGTCACAGCAAATAGAGTGGTGATGGCAACCAACGCTTATACGGAAGATGGTTGGAACCAAGTTCGCCAGCACTTTTTCACCGGGCACTTCTTTCAATTGGCATCAGAGCCACTAATTGGTAAAGCCGCCGATGCAATTCTCCCAGAGAAGCAAGGCGCCTGGGACACTCGCACCGTGCTTAGCAGTATTCGTCGCGACAAGGAGGGCCGCCTTATTCTTGGCAGCCTGGGCAAAGGCGAAGGAAGGCCTCTTTCTTATCTCACTCACTGGGCCGATACGATACAGAATCACTACTTTCCCGCGCTTGGCAGCGTTCGCTGGCAGTACACCTGGACCGGTAAGGTCGCCTTCACACCGGATCACACCTTGCGTATTTTTGAACCGGCCCCTGGGATATTGTCAGCTACTGGTTATAACGGACGCGGCATTACTACCGGCACTGTGGTTGGGCAAGGATTTGCTCACTATATTGCCAAGGGCGATGACAGCCTGCTCCCCCTGCCGGTATCGCAGCCGAAACCCATCAAGGTACGCCCACTATGGAGCTGTGCCTATGAAGGTGGCTTCTCTCTATACCACGCGGGCCAATGCCTAAGAGTGCTTATTTAATCTCCAAGCCTCTTCGGACATACCTTAAATTGCCTTCTTAAGCGCGCTCGGAACTAACCTGGGCGCGCCTTTTTAAATCTTGATGGATTGGAAATAACCGGTGGCATGTCATTGTGCCACCTCCATCCAGGGCCTAGGCGTGTACCTCGCCTTTCAAACTCGCCAAGACACTTGCTTTCGATGCCCGCTCGCGCTCTGCGTAGAGCGATAACTCGTCGGTTACCTGAGCACCCAAAGCTTCTTCAAAGGCATCACGATTCGCATTTCCGGCATAGGCCTCGTTCTGCCCTCCACCTAGATTCGACTGGAAAATACCCGCCGCACTCACCGGCAGAAAGTCTTCATAGGTAATCGGCTGTACTTCCACCAGCCCCTGCGCGATTAACGCATTGATATCGGTACTTCCAACGTCTTTATTGGCCTGCCCTTTCTCGGTCAGATAATAGTGAAAATACGCTAATGCCTCACGGCGCATTGCCTCGTCGTTGTCAGGGAATTTGGCAAATACGTTTTTCATTACCGTTTGGTGCGAATCGTTATCCAGCCCAGCGGTTTGCTTGCGACCTTCAGTAAGCAACTGGTCATAAAGTGCACGCCCTTTCGGCGTTAGCGCCACACCCCGCTGCTCAATTTCACCAAAGCGAGCGGTGTGGGTGCCTTGCGCATCACCGGCAAAGCGAATTGATTCTTCTAACGCTTTAAAGCTGGTTTGGCGCAGCAATATGGGGCATTCTCGCTGCGGCGGCCCTTCAATAACGAGCTTAGGATTCATGCCCATCTCCGGCATGCGGCGCTGCACTTCGTCAATATCCAGGGTGCGCGGCGTCAGGTGATTAATATGCGGCCCACGGAAGCACACTACATCGGCAATCAAACGGTGCTCATCTTGAAGCGCATGATAGGTATCCAAATCGACCGTCGCATCTTGGTGCCAACGGAAGGTTTCCAGGGCTTCTTTTACAAACTGATCGGCCTCTTCGCTGGTTAATCCATCCTGGGTTTCGTGACGTTCAATGAATTTCCGCGCGCCTGGTGTAAAAATATCTCGCTTGGCCAGAATTTCCTCTGAGCGCTGGCGCAGCGTCTCGCTTTCGATTAACTCTAAACGCAGTAGCGATGTAAAAATGCGGAAAGGGTTGCGTGCCAGCGCTTCATCTTCGATGGGTCGGAAGGCTGTTGAGTGAACCGGAACACCCGCTTCGGAAAGATCGTAATAACCCACTGGGTACATGCCCATAACGGCAAACAGGCGGCGCAACATGGAAAGCTCTGAGGCAGTACCCACGCGAATTGCCCCGTGGCGCTCTACGCTCAAGCGGGCCAGTTCACCCTGTGCTTCCAGGCGATGTTGCAATTCAGGCTGCTGACTAAGCGTTTCCTGGTTAACACTGTCCACAAGTTCAAGTAGTGTGCCGTACTGTGGTACTTCTGCTTGATACATGGCCGACATGGCCTTAGAGAAACGGTCACGAATATCGTCGGTTGGAAGAAGTGTTGTTTGGGTCATTTCATAGCTCTCTTTTGCATACTGCTAATTTAAAGATGGGATGCTGACTTCAATTGCGCCAACAGCGCCTGTAACGGGTGCTGCAGTACTTGTTGCGAATAGCGCTTCACCTGACTGCGGCAAGAATAGCCGGTGGCTAATAGCTTATCTGCGTTTGTGCTCGCTTCCACCTGCGGCTGCCAGGACTGGGCGTAGATGGTTTTTGAGGTGTCGGTGTTACGTGTTTCGTGGCCGTAAGTACCGGACATACCGCAGCAGCCGGTAGCCATCAGCTCAAGCTCTAACCCAAATGCCGCAAACACCTGCTGCCACGCTTTGGGGCTACCCGGTGCGTTGGTTTTCTCAGTGCAGTGGGAAAGTAGCTTAAAGCCAGGATCCGTTAGCGTGAGTTGGCTAGGCGCAAGCATATTAATGCGGGTGGCCAGCCATTCTTGCAACATCAGCACTTCCGGCACCGCCTCATTGCCCAGCGCTTTAACGTACTCTTGGCGATAAGTCAGCGTCATCGCCGGGTCGATACCCACCATGGGAATGTCAAAGCGGGCCAACGTGCGCAGCCTTTCGGCTTGCTTAGTGGCAGTGCGCTCGAAGGCGCCTAAAAACCCCTGTACCTGGAGCGGTTTGCCGTTAGCAGAAAAAGGCATCACAAACACGCGCAGGTTGAGGCGCGATAGCAGTTCCACCATGTCCATCACCAACTTGGCTTCAAAGTGGGTGGTGAAGGCGTCTTGAATAATAATCACGCTGTTAGCGCGCTGCTGTTCGGTTAAAAATGCCAGCGAGAGCGGCGTTGCCTCAGCGATGCCCCAGGCTTTTAGCTGTTTTTTTACACTGGCACGGGAAAGCGCCGGAGAGTCGCTAATGCCCACGCTGCTACGCATGAGTTTTTCCACCCAGCGCTGACCAATCGCCGCATTATACAGCGGGGCAATCTTGGCTAGCGCCGGCAGCATAAACTCGGTGCCGCCAATCACGTAGTCCCGCAGTGGGCGCAGGTAGCGGCCGTGGTAGACCTCTAAAAATTGAGAACGAAACTGGGGGACGTTAACCTTGATCGGGCATTGCCCCGCGCAGGATTTACACGCCAGGCAGCCCGCCATGGCATCGTAAACTTCGTGGGAGTAATCATGATGCTGTTTACGGCTCAGCGTATTAGTTACTCTTAACGGAAAGCTTTTAATAAAACCCCAGCCACCTTCGGCTTTCTTCTTGCGTGACTCCTCAACCATGTCAATCCCTGCCTGGGATTGCAGGCGCAGCCACTCGCGGATCAGGCTAGCGCGGCCTTTGGGCGAATGGCGACGATCCCGCGTGGCCTTCCAGGAAGGGCACATGGGATCGTCAACGTCATAGTTATAGCAAGCGCCGTTACCGTTGCAGTAGACCGCTGCGTCGTAGGCCTGCCAGGCGCGCTCATCGATAGTGCGATCAAGCTGGCCACGCGTTGTTACGCCATCAATGGTCAGCAGTTCAGGGTCGCGCTCGCGGGCGATTAATTTGCCAGTCTCTTTCGTTGCAGTAGTCCCCGCCGCTTCGGGCGGGCCAGAACTACCCGTGGCTTCGGGCGGGCTAAAAAGCGGCGAGGCGATCTTGCCCGGGTTAAGCTGATTGTAAGGATCAAAAGCCGCTTTTACCCGCTGGAGGCTGGGGTAGAGTTCGCCAAAGAATTTGGGCGCGTATTCAGAGCGCACGCCTTTGCCGTGTTCACCCCACAGCAGCCCGCCATATTTTTGCGTAAGCGCAGCGACTTCATCGGAGATTTCGCGAATCAGCGCTTCCTGGGCGGGGTCTTTCATATCGATGGCGGGACGAACGTGCAGTACACCGGCGTCTACATGGCCGAACATGCCGTAGGAGAGCCCCCGGGCATCCAGTGCAGCACGGAACTCGGCGATAAAGTCCGCTAAATGCTCTGGCGGAACGGCGGTATCTTCCACAAACGGAATGGGCCGTTTCTCACCCTGAACGTTGCCGAGCAAGCCTACTGAGCGTTTGCGCATGGCGTAGACTTTCTGGATCTGCCCGCGCCCCTCGGCCAAGGTGTAGCCTAGGCGCTCAACGGTTGCGTCCTGGCTTAGATGGTCGGTAAAGGCGCGAACCCGCTCGGCGAGGGCGCTCTCAGCGTCGTCATTAAATTCAATCAGGTTAATGCCGCGAATCGCCGTGTTAGCGGTGGCCGGGAAGAACTCCGCCACGCTATCCCAGACGAAGTCTTCCATGGCCAGCTGCAGCACGGTGTCGTCGATGGTCTCTATGGAAGTCGGGCGCAGCGCCTGCGGCTGGGGTTGGGAAGTGCTAGCGGCCATGAGCGCTTTGGCGTCTCGCAGTGCATCCATAAAACTAGTGTAGCGCACATTAATCAGGGTGGAGTGCTTGGGAATCGGCAGCACGTTCAACACCGCTTCATTCAGAAAACCCAGCGAGCCTTCCGAGCCGCACAGCAGGCTATTAAGGTTAAGTTGTCCTTCATCATCGCGCAGGTGAGCCAAGTCATAGCCGGTTAGGCAGCGGTTAAGCGGCGGAAACTTTGCCGCAATCAAATCACGCTGCCGGTCAATAATCTCGGCGGCAGTCGAATGCACACGGCCAAGAATGCCTTCCTGCTGGCGCTCAGCCTGCTCTTCTTCAGACGTTAATGCACGGCTGTGCAGATGCTTGCCGCCGATCAAAATAGTATCGAGTTCCAGCACGTGATCACGGGTTTTACCGTATTCACAGCTGCCCTGGCCGCTGGCATCAGTAGAGATCATGCCGCCGATGGTGGCGCGGTTGGAAGTCGAAAGCTCCGGGGCGAAAAACAGCCCGTGGGGCTTGAGCGCAGCATTGAGCTGGTCTTTCACCACCCCGGCCTGAACGCGGACTCGATGGTTTTCAGTGTCGATCTCGATAATCTTGTTCATGTGGCGTGATACGTCCACCACGATGCCGTCGGTGAGCGATTGGCCGTTGGTGCCGGTGCCGCCGCCTCGAGGGGTTAACACAATACCCCGATGGGTAGCCTGCGCAGCAAGCCGGCTAAGGCTTTCTAGGTCTTCTGCATGCTTGGGATAGACCGCCGCCTGGGGCAGGCGCTGGTAGATCGAATTATCCGTCGCCAGCACTGTGCGGTTAGCGTAATCTGGGGCGATTTCACCTTCAAAACCGCGGCCGCGCAAGGCTTCGAGAAACGCCACATACCCTCTTCGCAGTGCCACCTCACTGACCATTGCGATCATGCCTTGAGCGTCTCCAGCGCCTGCTCGATGAGCCCTAGCCCCTCTGTCATGATTTCTGGTTCGGTAGTCAACGGTGGTAATAAGCGTAAGACATTACGTTTGCGACCGCTGGGCATTAATAAAACTCCGGCATCACGACCGGCTACCAACAAGTTGGCTAAGTGCTCCGCACCCGTTGCATTTTCAGTGTCTTCAAAAACGATGCCGCGCATCGCGCCTATACCTGTCATAGCCCCCACCATGGGGAAGCGCTCGCTTGCTTTCCAGCGCTGGTAAGCACTAACAATCGCCGCTTCTTGGGCCTTACCCCAAGCGCTTAGCGCCTCGTCTTGCATAATATCCATCACCGCCAATGCGGCTGCGCAGGCTACCGCATTACCCGAATAAGTACCTCCCAACGCGCCTTTGGGTAATGCATCCATTAACTCTTTACGACCTACTAAGGCGGCGAGTGGAAGACCTGAGGCAATACTTTTTCCTAGTAGAAGTAGGTCGGGTTCGATGCCTAAGTGACTGAAACCAAAGCGCATACCGGTTCGTCCGAAACCTGATTGGATTTCGTCACAAATCAATATAATGCCGTGCTGATCACAGATTGCCCGCAGCGCTTTGGCAAACTGGGGACAAAGTAAGCGAAATCCGCCTTCTCCCTGAATAGGCTCAACGATGAAACAGGCCACTTCGCTGGGGGCAATCTCTACGTCAAAAACACGCTCTAACGCAGCCAGCGACTGCTCGGCGGATACCCCACTATCTTGGCTAGGAAACGGTACGTGATAAACGGGGCCTGGAAGCACTCCTAATCCTGCTTTATAGGGTTTAACTTTGCCGTTCAAATTGAGTGCTGCCAACGTGCGACCGTGGAAAGCATCGTCAAAGGCAATAACGCCTTGGCGACCAGTGACACCACGGGCGACTTTCAGTGCATTTTCTGTCGCTTCCGCGCCACTATTCGTCAACATGCATCCAAGCGGGTAAGAAACTGGCACAAACTGATCAAGGCGCTCTACGACAGAAAGGTAGCCACGGTGAGGCAATGCATTAAACGCTGAATGCATGAGGGTATCGACCTGCGACTTGACGGCCTCGACCACCGCTGGGTGGCCGTGCCCCAGGTTAAGCACGCCAATACCACCAATAAAGTCGATATAACGCTGCCCCGCCTCATCCCATACCTCTGCATTACGCCCTTTAGTAATACAAACCGGATGAAGGATGCCTAATGCACTGCTGACGTAGGGAAGATCCATCGTCGTAAACGCTCCTGAAATTGCCGTATATTCACTTATCAAACAGGTTCATACAGCAGATCACAAACGAAAAAAAACACCAAATACATGCCAAGCAGGAATGCATGGGAAATAGACACTTGGTTTAGAAACAGGAACAGCAGCAACTCAGCATAGCCACTTACTGCAGCAATCTATTCCACTATACAGACTAAAAAAGAAAAAACAGTGCCGGACGCGCTGATGTAAAGCACATATCATTAATTACATAAGGGATTCCTTAAAAGCACCTTTCATGACAAAATGGAATGCGTACGCAACTTAATTTCTTTTGTCTGTCGAGTTAGATACGTGAACAATAGCCAGCTACCTTTTTCGCGGCCTTTTTCACTGATTGATCCCTAGACGGTCGGATTGCGAAAATAGCTAAGCATAATTTAATTAAAAATAACTTAATTAGCAGGAGTCAATATGAAAAACATTCCCTCTAAAGTGCTATGTGGCGTTGGCGCTACTCTTCTGTTGGCGGGCTGTGGTGGCGAGAGCAAACCAAATATCGCCATTGGCCCCCCGGCCAGTACCACCCAAAGCGTTTCCCAATTACTTTTTGATGCCTACGGTATTGATAGCGATAAGTACAATACCTACCAGGAAGGTTTTGGTGCTGCACTCGATGGTGTACAAGATGGCAACATCGATATTTCCATCGGTATTCTTGGTTTACCTTCTGGTAGCATTGAGAACCTACAAGCTACTAGTGGCGATGCACGCCTGATTAGTTTAAGCGATGACGCTATTGATTATATTGAAGAGAATAGTGCCTATCAGCGCTTTACTATTCCTGCTAATAGCTATGCTTTTCAAAATGAGGACGTAAGTACTATTACTGCTTACGCCATTTTAGTTGGCAATACAAATACCATCGATGAAGACCTAGGTTATGAACTAGCGCGATTAATGCATGAACATGCTGAAGAAAACACGCACTCTCAATCTGCGTTTATTACCCTTGAAAATGCACTGAATGGTTCAGAAGGTTTGCCTATTCACCCTGGTGCTAAAAAGTATTATGAAGAGCAAGGCCTCACCGTAGACAACCCTGTTGCTGAGCTTGGCGACACCGAAGCCAAAGAAGAATTTATTTTAGGCACCGGCAGTCAAGGTGGCACTTACTACCCGCTGGGCGGCGAGATGGCCACTATCTGGAACCGTTACCTAGAAAATCAAAATTTTACGAATATTGAAACTGGCGCCTCAATCGAAAACTTAGTGAGCATCCGTGATAACAATATGGATCTAGGGATGACCGTGCACGCACCGGCGCAAGATGCCATTGCGGGAAGCGGAGAGTTCGACAGCGGTGCTATTGATAACGTCGCATTTATCGGACACATCTACCCTGAAGTCATTCAGATTATCACTCGTGAACGCTCCAACATTGACAGCCTAAGTGATCTAACCGATTGATATTCCCTTTTCGCCGCTGGCTAAGCCAGCGGCGTTATAAGTATGAGGTTTTATCGTGGATAAAAAAAAACTCCTGACGAAGCGACGCTTTTAAAAAAGTATGATCGTGAGTCACAAATACGTTCGGCACTACAACTAGGTAAGTGGGGATGGCTGATCACCCTAATGGGTGTATCCCTGACATGCTTTCATCTCTATACCGCTTATTTTGGTACGCTACCGTCGCAGCAGCAAGGCGCTGTTCACTTAGGCATTGCTTTGGGGATGATCTTTATTCTATTCCCTGCAACGCGCGGCGCGGGCAGGCGTAATGGAGTGCCGTGGTATGACGTACTACTCGCATTCGCCGCAACCTTTGCCGCCTACTATAAGATACTATTTTACGAAGAAGTACTTCGTGCAAGGATCACAGGCTATTCAGCCTTTGATCTAACGCTTGCGGCACTCGGCGTGCTGTTTGTACTAGAAGCGACTCGCCGTACTGTAGGTATGCCAATCGTTGTCATGGCCACGTTGGCAATACTCTATGCGCTGTTTGGCAATTTAATACCAAGCCCTTTGCTTTCTCATCCAGGCTTCTCTCTTGAGCAGGTGTCCCCCTACTTATGGTTCAGAGAAAGCGGCGTTTTTGGTACGCCTCTGCAAATATCGGCGCGCTTTATCTTCTTGTTTTTGTTTTTCGGCGTTGTCCTGATGCATACCGGAGTAGGTCGATTCTTTAATGACTTAGCTTTTGCGTTAACCGGGCGCTTTACCGGCGGCGCCGGCAAAGCAGCCGTTATAGCAAGCTCTTTGCAGGGAATGATTTCGGGGAGCTCTATTGGCAACACCGTAGCGTCTGGCTCTTTCACCATACCCATGATGAAAAATGCCCGTTTTAAACCCGAGGTAGCGGGAGCAGTCGAAGCTTCAGCCTCTACGGGGGGACAAATCATGCCACCCTTAATGGGCGCGGCGGCGTTCATAATGGTGGAGTATGTAGGCGTTTCTTACCGTGAAATCATGTTCTCGGCTCTGATTCCCGCCATCCTCTATTTCGCTAGTATTTTTATCGGAGTTCATTTCGAAGCCAAGCGCCATCGCATTCTAGGCCTTCCTAAAGATCAACTGCCCAGCAAACGTAAGCTCATACTGTCAAAAGGCTACATGCTGCTGCCTTTGCTCGTCATTATTACGACCATTAGCGTTGGTTTTACAGCACAACGAGCAGCGCTAATGGGGATAGCATGTGCTTTTGCTGTCAGTTTGGCGCGCAAAGAAACACGCCCCTCATTAAAAGATATATTAGTTATCTTCGAAAAAGGTGCGCGTGTGGCACTGCCAGTGATCGCAGCTGTGGCTTGCGCAGGCATTATCGCTGGCGTGGTAGGTATGACAGGTATGGGATCAAAATTTGCCGCCGGGATTATTAGCTTGGCTGATGGCGTTTTGATACTTGCGCTCTTATTCACGATGATTGCCTGTATTGTTCTAGGCATGGGATTACCCACAACGGCAAACTATGTGGTCACCGCTACGATTGCTGCACCGGCGCTTATTAATGAGTTTGGCCTTCCGCCAATGGCGGTGCATTTGTTTGTCTTTTATTTCGGCATTATTGCCGATATTACGCCCCCCGTTTGTTTAGCAGCGTTTGCCGGCGCAGGCATTGCGCAAGCCAACCCGATGAAGACCGGTTTCACTGCAGTTAAATTGGCGATTGGTGCGTTCATTATTCCTTACGCCTTCATTTATAATCCCATGCTGGTAATGGTTGAACCTACGCCGCTAGGGCTTTTAAGCGCATTGTTCTTTTCACTTGCAGGGATTATGGGAGTAAGCAGCGCGCTACTGGGTTACTTTGTACGCGATTCACTCTTTTGGGAGCGTCTGGTACTGTTCGGAGCTGGGCTTGCTATGGTGGTTCCTGAGTTGCTAACCAGCGGCTTCGGCTTATTAGCCATGGGATTGGTTGGCTGGCTCCAATTACGCCGGCCTGACAAACTTCAGGAAGCAGCGTCGCTCGCCTAATGAACCATTTTAAAAGCCTAGCTTCCCCCCGGTGCTTAGTCTCCGGGGCGGCTTTTAGGTTATCAGGAGCGACTGGTTTGGCATCACGCAACCTTCCATCTACCGCGGCTATGCAGTGCTTTGAAGCGGCAGCACGTCATATGAGTTTTACTCGGGCCGCGGACGAGCTAAACCTCACGCAAAGTGCTGTCAGCAAACAAGTCGCTCACCTCGAAACTACCTTGCAACATAAGCTATTTCGTCGCGTGCGACGTAGCCTGCTGCTTACGCCAGAAGGCGCCATCTTTTTAAGTGACGTGCGTAAAGTTCTCACTCAGATTGAAATGTCGACTCAAGCGATAATGACCTACAGCGGAAATAGCGAGGTCCTTAAAATCGCGACGTTACCGAGCTTCGGTAGCCGTTGGCTGGCAAATAAATTGCCAGCATTTCTAGCGGACAATCCAGGCATTAGCTTGGAGTTTCATGATCGGGTAAAGGATTTTGATCTTGAACAACAAGATATAGATATCGCACTGTTTTATGGGCATGGAAGTTGGCCCAGCCTTGCGTGTCATAAGCTCATTGACGAGGATATGGTCGCGGTTGCATCTCCAGAATTACTGGCTCAGCACCCCATTAATTCGGTGGATGATTTAACTCAATTACCTCTACTCCATCTTTCGACCCGACCTGACGCTTGGCACCATTGGTTTGCAAACCAAGAGATCATCACTGACCGTAGCTATCATGGTACTCGCTTCGAGACCTTTCCTATGCTTGTGCGTACGGCAATGGCAGGCGGAGGAGTCGCGTTGGTTCCTCACTTTACCGTAGATGAAGAACTGGAAGGTGGCAGACTTTCAGTCGCCTGGCCATATAGATTACTCAGTGAGAGTGCTTATTATCTCGTTTATCCAGAGCACTTAGGGGAGCTCGCTAAGGTGCGACGCTTTGTAGAGCATATTACTCAATTTAGTAATTAAGTATGGCGCTTCCCAATTTAAACCCTGCGATAACGACGTCTGTCGGCTTGTCGCAGGACTTATCGCTTACAGTATGAGGCCAAGTAACAAATAAGCGGCCAGAGAAACCGGAGCGATGCCTCTAGATTGGCACCACTGGCTTAATTAGATTCCCCACATTATGCTGCTCCTTGGGCATACTCAGCGGGTTTTAGTTTTGTCTATCATAGCCCTAGATAGGCCTTCTTAATTTTTTCATTGTCCTGTAGTTCGCTAGACGGCCCATCCAGAACTTGATAGCCATTTTCCAGTACGTAAGCGCGATCGCTCACCTGTAGTACCTGTTTAACGTTCTGTTCGACCAACAAAATAGGCATTCCGGTATCGGCTACCCGGCGTATGGCCGCCATCACATCCTTGACCAATAGTGGCGACAATCCCAGGCTAGGTTCATCCAGCAAGAGCATCTTAGGACCAAGCATCAACCCCCGAGCAATTGCCACCATCTGCTGTTGCCCACCCGAAAGTTGCACTGCTTTTTCACGAGCGTACTTTTTGAGATCAGGAAAGAGCGTTAGAACTTTCTCCAGGTTTTCGTCACGACGGTCACGTGCTGCGGGCAGTGAGGCCCCCAGTAACAGATTATCGTGTACTGTCATATTGCCGAACAGTTGACGCCCCATCGGTACATGGGCAAGCCCAACTCGCGCCATCTCATGCGGCTTACGTCCAGAAACTTCTTGTCCATCAAAATGGATGGTTCCTTTCCAGGGCTTAATCATCCCTGACACTGCTCGAAGAATGGTTGATTTGCCGCTGCCATTACCGCCGATCAAACCCACCAGCTCGCCACTTTTGACCGTCAACGAGGCGTCGAAGACCACCTTTAATGAACCATAACCAAGATCGACATTCTGGATACTCAGTACATTATCCGCTTGATCTGACATCAGTCCTCTCCCAGATAGGCGGTAATGACGCGTGGATCTTCGATCACATCACGTGGTAAACCCTCGGTAATCACACTGCCGTTTGCCATGACAATCACATGATCCGATAGCTCTATGATGGCTTCCATTATGTGTTCTACCATCACGATGGTCAGATTTTGGTCAGTCAATCGCCGCACAAATTCGATCATTTCCTTTAGAGCCGGTGGGTTTAAACCGGCCATCATCTCATCAAGAAACAGGACGCTAGGTTGGACAGCTAATGCTTTAGCCAGCTCTAAACGTCGTCGCCTGGCTAGGTTCAGATCTAGGGCCGGTTGATCATAGCGATCAGCAAGGCCAACCTTTTCCAGAACGTCCATGGCCAATTGTTCGGCTTTCTTGCGCTTAGGCTCTTTAAGGAAGGCTGCTACCAGGACATTCTCAAGCAATGTCAGTTCTTCGAAGGGTCTTTCTGTCTGAAACGTACGGCCAATACCAACACGGGTACGCATATACGGTGGAAGGCGGGTGATCTCATTGCCATGCAAGTAAATGCGACCTGCCTGGGGGGTAACAAAGCCCGTAAGGGCATTGAATAACGTGGTTTTACCCGCACCATTAGGCCCAATCAATCCGAGAATCTTACCCTGCTCGACATCCAGAGAAACATCGTTTACAGCCACTACACCGCCGAACGATACGGTGATGCCATCAGCCTTGAGCGCGCTTGGCATAAACCCTCCTGATCAAGTAACGCGCTGGTTCGCCAACGATTCCACGAGGCATGAAAATAACCACGACCATTATCAACAAGCCGTAGATAAGCATGTTGGCCTCTGCAAACGTAGTACGGAATATCTCACCTGAACCCACGATCAATAGCGCCCCTACGCAAGGCCCCCAAATGGTTCCACGGCCACCGATGATGGCTGTTAAGGCTATTTGTACCGACAACAATAGGTAAAAGATAATGTGTGGTTCGATGAAGGAGAGAAAGATCGCATAGATCCCCCCTCCAAGCGCCGTCAATGCACCGGAGAGCATGAACGCTTTCAGCTTCACGGTGGTGGGGTTGATTCCTGATGCCATGGCGGAATCTTCATCTTCCCTCACAGCGCGAAGCTGGTAGCCGAACTTGCTGCACGATATAAGCATCACGACCAAGACGGTTATCGCTGCGAATGCCAGCGCCAGATAGTAGTTGACCTGGCGAGAGAAGAGATCCAGTCCAAAGGGTTCCGGCAGTGTCATGATAAAGACCCCTGTCGCGCCGCCGGTCAACCAACCTTCATTAATGGCGATCAGTCGAAAGATCTCAGCAATGGCGATAGTGGATAGTGTGAAGTAAGGCCCCTTGAGCTTAAAAGTCAGGCGTCCCCATAAGTAGGCCAACATAGCAGCAGCAACCAGCGCCATTAGGATCGACCACCAAGGCGCTATCTCATGGTGGGCAGTTCCCACTGCAACGAAATAGGCACCGAGCCCCACGAAGCTAGCATGGCCTAAGCTCACCTGACCGGCCCACCCCCCCAGAATGTCCCAGGCAGTGGCCCAGCCAGCGTATAACAACAATGTAATGGCTACCGATAGATACCCGGGGAACATTTGAGGATAGAGAATTCCCACCATCACCAATCCGGCAAAAATGATGTAATGCTTTTTCATACGCGCTTCACCGTTTTACCGAATAGGCCCTCAGGTCTTAGCAACAATATCAATAGGAAGACCAGTAGACCGTAGGCGTCTCGATAATCCGAAGTGAGGTAAGAAGCGCCCATCACTTCTACCACCCCCAGCAATAGACCACCGGCGATGGCAGCCCCAATATTACCCAGCCCCCCTAGCACGGTGACCACAAAGGCCTTGAGCGTGAAAATTGCACCTGAAAATGTCGGTGTGGCAAACAGCAGCGGAATCAGCACGACACCTGCGGTTACCGCCAGTGCCATGCCAATACCGAAGACCACGGCTTCAATCCATCGGGTATTGATACCGACAAGTTCGGCACCCAAACGATTGTCAGCAGTGGCACGAATGGCACGGCCAAGTTCCGTATGGTTGAGTACCGTATAGAGTCCGGCAATAACCACCATCGTTGCCAGGCCGGCCAGGAGTAGGATCATTGAGAAGCTGACCTCCCCCAGGGAAACCGTACTGGAGGCATACGACACATTGACAGACTTGGGCTCGGCGCCAAAGGTCAGTAACAATATATTGCCAATAACCAGGGCTAGCCCAAGGGTGACCAGGAGCGAACTTTCTGGCGGTGCTTCCATTAAGCGGGAGAGCACTAATCGCTGAAGTAATGCCCCAGCCACAAAACCAAGAGGCATGGCAACAAGCAGAGACAGATAGGGGTCCCAGCCAAGTAAGGAGTTGAGCAACACCGCGCAATACATGCCCAGAATAACGAAGTCCCCGTGAGCGAAGTTGATTATCTTCATCACCCCGAACACCAGCGTCAGCCCTACTCCAATCAACGCATAGACTCCACCAATCAGCACCCCATTGGACAGATTCTGCAAAAAGGATACATAGTCAAACATTATGACCTCTCTAGTTGTGCCATGCAGGCGTCGCGATTAGCGCTCGTCCCATACCGGTGTCGGGTACCGAACATCCTCTGCAGCCAGGTCGGTCGGGAATACGGTGACGTGTTCACCATCCTGGATCTGCAGTACAAGGCTGCGAATCGGGTTCTGTCCTTGGAAGCCATCGAAGCTTTCAAAGGCAACATGGGTAACTGGTGTATCCAGGTCGGTCTCGGCTAACACATCCCTCACATCGCTTCGCTCAAGGGACTCGGCGCGTTCAAGCGCATCAGCAGCAACTCGAAGTGCCAGATAACCCTCTGCTTCGTAGAAGGTGGGCTCCTCACCCGTCTTGGCTTTTAGGCGTTCATAAAGATCTTCCACGCCCTCGTACTGAACATCCTTGCTCCAACTCACGACAGTGGCCACATACTCAGCAAGATCACCTACCTGATCGACGAAGCTAGGCAAGGCGGCGCCGGTGTCGATAGCCACGGCTTTGGCATTTAGGTTCACCTCACGCATCTGACGCGCAATAGCTACCCCATCCTCCGCGTAGGCAACCACATAGAGCAGGTCGGGCTCTTCAGAACGAAAACGGTTCAGAATGGGTCGAAAATCAGAGGTGCCTTGATCGTAGGATTGATTGCCCACGACTTCGTAGCCCCGCTCTTCCGCTAAACGTTCACCCTCCTCGGCAAGCGACGCCGGCCAAGCACCATTGCCATACAGCATGGCGACGGTTTCCAAGCTATCGTCTTGTTCACGAAGGAAATCGAAATAGTCGAAATAGCTTTCAGCTACAATCGTTGAGTTATGCTTGGCACGGAATACCCAGGGCGAACCAGGTTTGGTAATACTATTGTCTGCGCTACCGAGCACAATGAGCGGAATCTCTTGGCGGGTCATTAGCTGTGCCATCGGCCCAGTAATGCTTGATGCATAGGAGCCCATAATCAAGGGAACATCTTGTCGATTAAGTGATTCGATCGCTGCCAACGCACTGGTAGCTTCAGAGCGGTCATCTTGCACGGACAATGTCAGAGGTTCTCCCCTCACCCCACCGCCTGCGTTGATTTCCTCCAAAGCGACTTCCATTCCTGCTTGGTAACGCTCACCAAAGGCGGCGAAGGGACCCGACAAGCTATTAATGACACCGACTTCGATATCAGCTAATACAGCGGGAGCCGCCAGAAGCCAGGGGGACATTGAAGCGATAGCGATTAATTTTTTCATTATATTGCCTCTTGATAAGATCTATAAAAGGACATTTAGTCGATTTTTTAGTATCTTTTCGATTATTCACGACTAAATTATGTATAGACCAAGCTTACAAACGTTAGCAAGCCAACTTCATTAAACGGTAACCACTGTCATTCAAACCATCTACCTCTATCACCCCTAAAACAATGAATAAGGAGCATCCATGAATCTCCCATCGGACCCAGTCGCGTCACTGGGAATCGCTGGATTCGCTGACGCATTGCGCCGAGGAGATATCACCTCAGAGCAGGCGGTTAGTGCGTATCTAGCCCGTATTGAAATATTGGATCCATTGGTATCCGCCTATGAAACAGTAAATGCCACTCGTGCTCTAGCCACAGCGCGCGCCATGGATATGCTGCTGGCCAACGGGGTCGACCTGGGACCGCTGATGGGGTTGCCGGTATCGGTGAAAGACCTATTCATTGTTGATGGAATAACACCACATGCTGGCTCCAACCTGCCTCTTCAGGACAAATTGGGTACACGTGAAGGAACCTTCATTCGTGCGTTGAAATCGTCAGGTTGTGTAATTCTGGGAACCACTCGGATGGTAGAGTTTGCGCTCGGCATAACGGGCCACTCCGAGCCTCGTGGCACGCCTTGGAATCCATGGGATGCCCAGCAGCATCGTCTTCCTGGTGGTTCTAGCTCTGGTGCCGGGGTCGCGCTTGCCTCAGGATTGTGTGGCTTATCCATAGGCAGTGATACAGGGGGATCAGTCAGAGTTCCCGCAGCGATGTGCGGCTTGTTTGGCTTAAAGACCACGGTGGGCCTATGGCCTACTGACGGCGCCTTTCCACTGGAGCCTAATACCGATTCCATCGGTCTGCTCACACGAACCGCACAGGATGCCTCCATTGCTTTTCATGCGCTGAATGACAGAATCAACCCCTCTTCACAAACTCATCAGACTCCGATAACACCTGACCAGCTGACACTGGGTGTGCCAGATAATTACTTCCTTGAGGGTGTCGATTCGGAGATGAAAATCGCATTTGATCGTGCCCTATCCGTTTTTAAAAGGAATGGCGCTAAGCAGACTCACGTTCATGTCCCGGATGTAGATGGTCGCGAACGCTATTTCCCCGTCGCCATGCCCGCTCACTTACTGGCGTGGCTGGGCGAGGAGTTCTTTCTGAAACATAAGGAGCTCATAGATCCTATTATTCGTGCACGTATTGATAAGGGTATTGGTATCAAGGCCCATCATTACCTAACGCTGGCTGAAGAGCGACAGTGTCATATTGAGGCGGCTGACCCTTTGTTTGATAACGTCGATATAATTGTTAGTCCAACCACTCAGGCACCACCGCAAAAGCTGAGTGAATTAGAGGATCCTGACATGGCGATGCAGGCTGCGATGGGTATGACGCGTAATACCCAGCCCGCCAATTATTTCGATTGGTGCGCCGTCACCCTACCAATGGGAACAAATTCGGATGGCTTGCCACTAGGCTTGCAATTAAATGGCCCTGGCAATAACGATTCGAAGCTATTAGCCATTGCCGTTGCTTTAGAAGCTCTTCTTGATCCGGCACCACAACCTAAACCATTTCGTGGGCATACGCTGCGTTGAGTAAGTTGGTATTGCCAGCTCTTTGCTGGTGTTAATGTCGGGGTCACACCAAACCAGCATCACGACATAGCGAACGGATACACTCTAAGATACGCTGCTGCCCATCATCAGGCAGTCGATAGCGTGGCACGCTGACGCTGATAGCCCCTTCAACTCGACCATCGCCGCCGCGAACTGCCTGACCGAAACAGATAATGCCTAGTTCATTTTCCTCGTCATCGATTGCGTAACCACGTTCTCGTGTCACCGTGAGCTCATTGCGCAACGCCTCAAGCGTCGTACAGGTGCGATATGTGACGGGCTCTAGCGTCAATTGAGCTAGGTACTGCTCACGGGTGGCTTCGTCGAGGGTGGCGAGATACGCCTTACCTACCGAGGTGGAATGCATGGGTACTGGCATTCCGATGTAAGAGGCCATGCGAACTGCTTCAGGCGACTCAACCTTATCCACAAAGGTCATATGGCAGCCAAACGGCACGCCCAAGTGCACCGTTTCGCCAGTTTGCTTACCGATGGCGCGCAAGGTAGCCCGAGCGCGCTCCTGCAAGCTACTGCGCGCCAGCGATTGCTGGGTGAGACGAAGCAGCGAGCGACCCAGCACGTACTCTCCACCCACTGGATTACGTTCAACAAAGCGCTCCTGTTCAAGTGTGTTTAGCAAACGATAGACCGTAGGCCGTGGCATCCTTAGATGGGCCTGGATATTACGGATGGTCGCTTCGCTGCCAAGTTCAGCTATCACTTGTAACAGGCGTAGGCCCTTTGTTACCGCGGCGGCCCCCTGTACGCCGGGCCGGGGCACTCCTTCTTCGCCGTCAACCATCATTGCTTACCTCTTCAAATAATACGAATGTCTAATCAGCAATCTGTCACGGCCCATTGACGCATCGCGACTGGACTCTTACCTTAAAACATATTGTCCATATTATGATCAATATGTCCACATAGCGGACGGAGGAAATATGCCGGTTCAAGCTGATGATCATCAACGAATGCCTTACCAATATCCGCAACCTGCCGAGGCCGCACTTGAAATTGTCGAGCCGCATGCCCTCCCCCAGGATGAACGAATCTGGGTGCCGCAAGCGGAAAACGTTGATTTCCGACCGTTGTGCCTAAACGTGTCACAAGGCTACTGGGTCAACCTGCTGCGCGTTCGCAAGTCCGGCGTACTTAGCCGCCACCGTCATCCTAACCCGGTGCATGGCATGGTACTCAAAGGCAAATGGCGCTATTTAGAGCACGACTGGGAGGCCACGGAGGGCAGCTACGTCTACGAACCTCCAGGCGAGACTCACACACTGGTTGTCGACGAGGATGTCGAGGAAATGATCACTCTCTTCCAGGTCAACGGCGTAATGTATTACGTCGACCCATGGGGCAAGCACCTAGGTTACGAAGATGTTTTTACCAAGATAGACATGTGTCGTAAGCATTATGAAGCCTGTGGGCTCGGCCGTGACTATGTCGACCGGTTCATTCGCTGAAGCGAAACATTCGCCCTAGACAAAATGCATGATTTAAGGTTCTAACGCCAAAAACAAAACTACAAAATGACACGGAGCACTCTCATGATGTTTAACAAAACCCCGCTAGCCATATCCGTTAGCTTACTCGCATTCGCCTTATCAACCGGCAGTGCTCAAGCTGACTACCCCGAAAAACCGATTGAACTGATCGTCCCCTGGTCAGCGGGTGGTGGCACCGATGCGGTGGCCCGCCAATTGGCCAACGGGCTGCAGGAAGAGCTTGGGCAAACGGTCAATGTGGTGAACCGCACCGGCGGCGCCGGAGTGGTGGGCCATACGGTCATGGCCAACGCCGAGCCGGATGGTTACACCCTTGGCCTAGTGACCGCAGAGATTACTACCTATCGACACATTGGCAGCTCTCAAATCTCGTATGAGGATCTGTCGCCGATTGCGCTGATCAACCTTGATGCCGCGGCGTTTAACGTCAGCGCCGAATCAGAGTGGGAAGACCTCGATAGCGCCCTGCAAGACATTGAAGCCAACCCCAACGAATACACTGTCTCCGGCTCTGCACCAGGCGCTGCCTATCATCTGGCATTCACTGGTTTCCTTAACCAGCAGGGCATTGATCCCAACACTGTTTCACTCGTCCCCAGCGAAGGTGCTGCCCCCGGCCTTCAGGAACTCGCTGCCGGTGGTGTGGATTTTGTGTTCTCCTCGCTGCCCGAAGCTGAATCCATGCGCAGTGCCGAGCGTGTAAGAACGCTCGCCGTGTTCGCCGACGAGCGCCTTGATGCCTTCCCTGACATTCCCACTGCCGAAGAAGTCACCGGCGATGAATGGGCGGCGGGTACATGGCGTGGTCTGATCGGCCCTGAAGGATTACCCGATGATGTCGTCGATACCCTGGCGAAAGCCGCAGAAGCCGTCTACGAATCTGACCAATTCCAGGAGTTCATGACCAATCAGGGCTTCGGCATGCAGTGGGAAGGCCCGGAAGGCTTTCGCGACTTTATGGCTGAAGCTGACGAAAATAACGGTGAAATAATCGACAAGTTGGGCCTAGCAGAGTAACACCATGCGCATCAACGACCTCTTGATGGGGCTGGTAATGGCGCTGCTTGGCGCCATTACTATATGGGCCTCCAAGGATTTCCCGCCGATAGCGCGCCAGCCCTACGGGGCTGGCACTTTTCCCACCATCATCGGCGCCTTTCTAGTTGGGCTTGGCCTGCTACTGTCACTTCGCGGCTGGCAGCAGCGTGGCGCCCTGTTCCTTTGGCAGGGGCAGGTGACGCCGTCGCATACTTTAATATGCCTGCTCGCTGCTATCACCGCCGTCGCTGGTTACGTGTTGCTAACGCCGCTGCTCGGCTTCCCGCTGGTCGCGCCCATAATGCTCACCTTGTTGATTGGTTGGCTGTCCGGCGGCCGCTGGGGGATGGCCATTATCGTCGCCATTGTGGCAAGTGCGGTGGTATGGAGCGTTTTCGCATTATTGCTGCATGTGCCACTTGATCTGGGCATTCTCGAAGAGGTGATCTACTAATGGCGGAACTACACGCAGCATTAGGCATGGTGTTTGCCTGGGATGTCCTCGCGGTGATCCTCGGCGCTTCGCTATTTGGCCTGCTGATAGGCGCCATTCCAGGCTTGACCGCAACGATGGCGACCGCCTTGCTCGTACCGGTCACCTTTTTCATGGAACCGCTTCCAGCGATCAGCGCTATCGTAGCCGCCACGGCTATGGCTATCGTGGCTGGCGACATACCCGGTGCCCTGCTCCGTATACCTGGCACCCCCGCCTCAGCTGCTTACACTGAAGAAGCCTACCTGATGGGCCGTCAGGGAAAGATCGGCCAAGCGCTCGGAGTAAACTTGGCGTGCTCAGTCGTCGGCGGGCTCATCGGCGTTGCATTTCTCGTATTTTTCGCCCCACTGGTGGCTGATTTCGCTCTTCGCTTCACCAGCGACGAATACTTCTGGTTGGCCCTGCTCGGGCTTTCCTGCGCCGTGCTGGTATCTGGTGCAGATCCCCTCAAGGGCGCGATCTCGATGCTGATAGGCCTATTGATCTCGATGGTGGGCATGGATTCGGTCTCAGGCCAGATCCGTTTTACCTTCGGCATCTCTGATCTGCTCGGCGGCATCTCAATTCTGCCGGTACTGATTGGCCTGTTCGCCATCGCTGAGCTGCTGCGACGCATGCCAGAAATCGGCCACACCCATTTTCCTCCGCCTCCGCCGGTGGAAAAGCCATTTAGCGGCGTGGGCAGGCTAATGTGGCAATACAAAGGAGGGATCGCGCGTAGTGGCGTGCTCGGCACGCTGATCGGCGCACTGCCCGGGGCGGGGGCCGATATCGCTTCATGGATCAGCTACGCCTTGTCACGCAAACTCTCGCGCACGCCCGAAAAGTATGGCACCGGGCATCCCGAAGGGTTGGTCGCGGCTAGCTCGGCAAATAATGCCGCGCTCTCGGGTGCCTACATTCCTGCCCTGGTGTTCGGCATTCCTGGTGACACTATCACCGCCATTATTATCGGCGTACTGATGATGAAAGGCATTACACCAGGGCCAGATGTTTTCACCTCCAGCGCCACCTTGGTCAACGCCATATTCATCGTGTTCATCCTGGCCAACCTGCTGCTACTACCTCTTGGCATGCTCGCCATTCGCGGCGCACGCCATATCCTCGCAGTTCCTTCCAGCGTGCTCTACCCGCTCATTTTACTGTTTTGCATCGTCGGTGCCTTCGCCGCCAACAACAGTCTGCTGGATGTCTGGCTGATGCTTGGGCTGGGCCTGCTGGCCTACTTCCTGGTGGAGAACGACTTCCCCATCGGGCCCATGATTCTGGCGGTAATTCTCGGCCCAGTGGTGGAGAGCAACTTTATGCGCTCAATGATTAAAGCCAACGGCGAACTCCTGGTGCTCTTCGAACGCCCTATCGCTGCCATGCTGGGCGGGCTCGCATTACTAGTGTGGCTGGCCATTATCGTCTCAAGCGTGCGCTCGGCCTGGGGGGCGCGTGCGGCAGCTACCTCATCTTAAACGACCCATGTTCGTGGCCTAACCCCCTTTTCACGTTTTAAAGAGGAGCGATATGAAGACTGTTATTGTTATTGGTGGTACTACCGGCATCGGGCGGGCGATTGCGCTGGCGTTTGCCGACCAGGGTGATGAAGTCCACGTCACCGGCATTGAGCCTGCTAGCAAACAGCAAGCCGAAGGCGTAGCCAACCAACACCAACTCGATGTGCGTGACCCTGCCCAGGTTGAGCGCTTCTTTGAAGCGTTCCCAAAATTGGATGTGCTAGTGAACTGCGCTGGCGTTATCCAGCGTGATGGCAAGGAGTTCACGCCCAAAGGCTTTGCTGAGGTCATCGATATCAACCTCAACGGCACCCAGCGCTGTTGCCATGCCGCGCATGCGGCCCTCAAGGCAACGGGTGGCTGTATTATCAACACCGCTTCAATGCTGTCGTTTTTTGGCAGCGGGCATGCCCCAGCCTACTCTGCCTCTAAGGGCGGCGTGGCACAACTCACACGGTCGTTGGCGATCGCCTGGGCTACCGATGGCATTCGCGTCAATGCCCTTGCGCCTGGCTGGATTGCCACCGACCTGACGGCAGCGCTCACCCAGAATAGCGAACGCTCGGCGGAACTCGTCGGGCGCACGCCCATGGGCCGCTGGGGCAAACCCGACGACCTCGCCGGGCCCGCGCTGTTCTTGGCCTCCCCGGGCGCTAACTTTATAACGGGCATACTTTTACCGGTAGACGGTGGCTATTCGTCACGGTGAGCCCAAATAGCGAATACAAAGGAGCACATGGTATGGATCTTGGAATCACGGGACGCTGGGCCGTCGTGTGCGCAGCATCCAAAGGGTTGGGGCGAGGGTGCGCCGAAGCGCTAGCCAAAGAGGGCGTTAACCTGGCCATTAATTCACGCAATGCCGAGGTACTCGAAAAGACCGCCAACGCGTTGCGGGCACTTAATCCAGCCATCGAGGTTCGCCCCGTGGCTGGGAATATCGGGCACGAGGAGGTACGCGAGGCATTGCTTGCCGCCTGTCCGCAAGTCGATATTCTAGTCAACAATAACGGCGGGCCACCACCGGGTGACTTTCGCGACTGGGATCGTGAGGCGTGGATACAGGCCGTGGATGCCAATATGATCACGCCCATTGAACTGATCAAGGCCACGGTAGACCATATGGCCGCCAACGGATTTGGTCGCGTGGTCAATATCACCTCGGGCGCGGTAAAAGCCCCCATAGACATTCTCGGGCTGTCCAACGGCGCGCGCAGCGGACTAACCGGCTTCGTCGCGGGTCTTGCTCGCCAACCGCAACTCGCCTCGCACAATGTCACAATCAACAACCTACTGCCCGGCTCCTTCGATACCGACCGACTACGTGGCAACTTCAAGATGGTCGCCGAGAAGAGTCAGCAAGATATCGAGCAGGTACGCGAGCAGAGTGCCCAAGGGGTTCCTGCACGGAGATTCGGCACCGCCGAGGAGTTTGGTACTTTCTGTGCCTTTATGTGTAGCGAACATGCAGGCTACCTGACCGGGCAGAACATTCTGCTCGATGGCGGCGCCTATCCTGGGACGTTCTAATCGGAGGGGTTTGCGGTTAATAGCCTGAAGTTCGCTGAGGTAAAAACAGCAGCCCATGCTCAAACTTTGACTTGCACACAGCTAGAACGTCTTAGCGAGCGGTGCCGGTGAGCCACTGCTCGGTTACCGCACCGGCAAGTTGACGAAGCCACAATCACTAATTATATAAAACTTGGTAATCTAAGTGATTATGCAAAATTATCGCGCATAAAGAACAAAGATCCATCAGAGTAAAGGCAGGATTTGAACCTGCGACCCTCGGCTTCGGAGGCCGTTTAGATTCATGCTCAATATTTTTATCGCTAGTTTTAAAATTCGAATATTTCTTATAAATCATAACTATACAAAGACACTAGCAGATAAGACTCAAGCACCTCATCACCAATTAATGACGATCTATGACCGTTAATGGCATCCATTAGGCACAATGCGTGATTTTGTCGCGTCTGGTATTCAGACCGATTTGACCCTTGGCCAACTCCGGAACTTCGCCATGAGGCAACAGCACTTGGGTCGCCAGGTATAGGTGCTCAATAAGATAGTATGGATAGTCAAAAGCCCACTACATCTGAGAGAGCAAAAACTTCTACTTCGAACTCATGAAAATCAAATCAAAAGAAATTTTATAATTTATTGAGTTCATTTGATATAACACCCAGTCGGTTTGGTCAGCACTGCGATCATAAACGGTCCGGGCACGGTAATTTTTTTCACGAGTAATCCAACGCACAAAAGGCCAATCATGGGCGAGGGCTTCCTCTTTAAAGGCCGACAACATAGCGTTTACGACCCCGCTACCGCGATGTTCAGGTGCGACATAAAGATCATCCAGAAAACCGACCTCACTACCGCGAAGGGGCAATGGCATGGCCCTGAAGTGCATCAAGCCAACAACTTCACCCGCCTCATTCATTGCAACTCGACCTTGCAAACTGATTCCGGCCTGAACCCATCCCCAAACAGCTTCAAGGGTAGCGTCAGTCATTGGCATACCATAGAAGTTCGCATAATCTTTATACAGTGCTGCCCAGGCCGGGCGATTGCTTTCATCCAGTGTCTTGATCATGATGATCATGCAGACTCTCCTTTTTCTTGGCTGTGCAGGCGAATTGGTTGCACGCGGCATTATCAACCTCCCAGCTAAAAGCTACTTAAGCTCGACTTCAACAAAGGAGAACGCAGTATCGCCGTTATTGATCACATTATGCTCGGTGCCTTCCACCCGGTTGTAGCAAACGCCAGCTTGTAACGCCACTTCACGGTTACCCTCAGGCGTTTCCAACAGCATCTTGCCGTCATGGATTGGCACAATTACGTAATCATGGGCATGACGATGCCAACCGGTTTCCGCACCTGAAGCGAAATCCCAGCGGGTGACAATGACCTGGTCGTTATCGATTTGCTGGTGACTGCGTGCTTGCGGTCTGCTCATGAAAAACCTCTATATTGTAGATACCAGTTAATCACTTCAGGTCTTCTGTTCGCGCAACTCACGGGCGGGATAACCAAAGTGTTGTTTAAATACTCGACTGAACTGTGCCTGGTCGGAAAACCCCCACCGATAAGCGATTTCGCCAATATTGATACCTGCTGGCGATGCTTCCAGATCCCGATGCGCTGCTTCAAGACGCTGTATTTTTACCCATTCACGTACGGTATAGCCTGAGCCGGAAAACAGTTTGTGCAGATAACGTAGCGAAATGCCGTTATATTGAGCAATGCGAGCCGGTGTCAGCTCAGGGTCTCCAAGACTGGCTGAAATATAGCGCTCGATTCGCATCAGGTGGGCAGTTTTAAGGTGCGACTGATCACTACTTAACACTCGCTCATCTTGTTCCAGTACCAATGACAACATACTCAACGCCTGCTCGAACAAGCAGTTCTGGTCATTGATAGAGCATTCATTTACTCGCTGGGAGCAAATCATCAGGAACTCTACGAAGGCGCAGCCAAGACCTTTTTCTGCTGAAAAGCAATGCTGTGAGTAACGCTCCGGCCTGCGAATTCGGTTCTTCATCGATTGACCGGGAACCTTGAACACCCACATATCATTTGGTGATTCGTAGCCAAAACGGTACGGTGCATCACCCTGCTCGACGATAAAATGCCCCGGTGGGCAACTCAAACTTCGGCCATGTTGAGAAAAAAACACGTGGGTACGTAGAGGAATAGTAACCAAAAAAGAGGAATGGTCATCCTGGGCTATCTGTGATTGAGAGCGCGAATACTCTGCCTTATAAGAACGCAGCCGCGACAGTGAGAAGTCACTATCTTCAGCTCTCCACACATTAAGAGACCCTTGAAAGCGCGCTTCAGGATTTCCATAATTCAAAGTCAGGGGAAAATACGTCTGCGAAATCAGTTGTGTCCAGCGATCCTGCGAGAAAGACGTTAGCATGCTGCTTGCATACATTTTATCGATGCTGGCATTGTTCATGTTGTTTGTCTCATCATCGAGTCAGGAGCGCCCTCGCCGACGTTCGGCGAGGGCTTGATCATTCGCCACAGTAGCTTACGCTAATAGCCATATAGCGATTTAACTCCAATGGTCCGATGAACGTCGGCTCATTGACTCACGGTATTGCTGGGTGGACTTCTCAAGTAATTCGCCAGTTCCCCAATCAAGCACTACGCCATAACGCCGAATTACATCCAGTACATCCAGATCTCCGTCACGGTATCGGCTCGCCACTTGCTCTGGTGGTGTCTGTAACCATTGATGGCGTTCATTACGAATCTGCTCCCGTGCCTTGGAAGTGCCTTCATTGTCTATTGTGTAATCATCAATATCTGGATCATTGACGTTAATAATCACCCCATAGTCAAGCTCGGCGCGAGCCACCGAGACGTACCCATCGATGACATCTTCTAACACTTCTTCCGGGAGGCGCAGTAGCGGATCACCGAAACCGCCCCCACCCGCAGATGGGCGCGTAAACGTATCGCCGGAATGGACGGAGACATTGGAGAAGGTCGCGCCCAAGTATTTTTCTTTTGGCGTGCCTTTATTAATCCACACCCCATGAGGCACAGAAGGTAAGCCGCCATTGACACCCCAGGTCACTGAACGACCGCGATCGCAACAGTAGCTCATCACCGTTTTGTCAACCTTGGTGAGCACTCCACCTTTTTGAACGCCGCAACCACCACGGAAACGCCCAGGCCCACCTGAATCCATGCTAATTTCATGACACATTGTCAGCACAGGGTTGAGGCGCTCTTGTCCCTCGACTGGCTGCACAGCAAGGCCTGTTCCGAAAACAGGGGACGTCGCCGACGAACCGTCCTTTGTCTGACGGCCACCCCAACCACCAGCCATCCAGTCATACCACATGAAATAGCTGGTGCTATCCGTACGTTGGTCGTTACCGCCAATAAGTAGGTACTCTAGATTGAAGGCACAGGCCATGGCTCGTTCTGGCATGATCCCGCTCCACAACTCGAAGATCCCGTTCATGATCTTTTCGTAAGGCCCGGAACAGAAACCCGTCACCGCGTGAGGCCAACCAGCATTAACCACAGTGCCTTCTTCGCCGATATTTGCCTTTACCGCACGATAAAAACCGGAGTTCAGCGGCACATCTGGGAAAAATGTCTTGGTGCCTGCATAAATGGCCGAGTGAGTTGTTCCATAGCCGGAATTGAGGAAGGTAGACACCACTGGAGCCGACCCAGTCAGGTCATAGTGGATGCCATTACCGTCCAGCTTCAGTTTGATTCGGATCGGCACCATGCCTTCACCCAACGCAGGATCAGCATCGATATAATCAACGGTTTCCCATTCACCCTTAGGCATATCCGCTAAGCTTTTCAGCACGATACGCTCTACATAATCCTGTGTTTCCTGCATGGCCCCGACCACGGTCTCTTTGGAGTACTTATCAACCAGGCGCAGAACTTCACGCTCACATACTGCAGTCGCTTCTGCCTGGGCATGCAGATCGCCTAAAGCTTGACTGGGCGCCCGTGTATTGGAAACCAGCAATTGAGCCACATCATGCAGGAAAGTACCTTCACGCCAGACTCTTACAGGAGTAATCCGCAGACCTTCACTGAAATGCGTGCTGGCATTGACATCAAATGACCCCGGAACATTGCCTCCGATATCCGCCCAATGCCCCTTATTTTGGGCAAAACCGATAATCTCGTCTGCAACGAAAATAGGTCGTATGAAGCTGACATCGTTAAGGTGGGTCCCCCCCCGATACGGGTCATTGATGGCAAAAACATCCCCAGGCTTGATGTCGTCGGCAAACTCTTCCAATACCGCCTTACACTGAAAATGTAGCGTCCCTACATGTACAGCAATATCGCCACTACCCTGCATAACGGTATTGCCCTGGGCATCACAAAGCGCGGAAGAAAAGTCGCGGGAATAAATCACAAACGAATAACAGGTCCGCAGAATCTGTTCGCTCATCAGGTCAACACTGGTGGCGAAGGCATTTTTCAACACTTCGAGTGTTACCGGATCAAGGGTACCTGAGTTCATCTTGTTGGGCATGTTCATGCGTGGTCTCCTGTTTCTATGATCTGGATCCGGATATTTTTCCACTCATCAATGGATGCCGTAGTATTAGGAGGGATAACAGTGGTGGAATCCAGCTGATCAATAATCGCTGGTCCTGATAACTCGTAGCCAGATAGGAGTGAGTCACGTTGGTAAATGGGGGTGTCGTGCCATTGGCCATCGAAGTAAACATCACGGCGGGCATGTGGCTCAGCAGTCGCGCCTGGCACTTTTTCAAACGGCGTGAATGTTGGCTTGGGGGTATTACCCACGGCACGCAGGTGTAATTGGTAAATCTCGACCGGCTGCGCATCCTGACGGAACGAAAACTGGCGTTCATGCTCCTGATGAAAGGTTTCCATCGCCTCTTTCAGAGAATCTGCGCCCTTTTTCATCGACACCTGCAGCGACCGCCACTGCCCTTGATAGCGCATTGAGATACCTCGTTGAAGCACCACATCTTCGTCAGCCACACCTTCATGACGTAGACGCTCGGCAGCCTCCTCCTCAAGGCCGAGGAACTGCTGTTCCAGATCATCCGTATCAGCATGAGCGGCCGCTGCGGTATACATCATCGACAAATCGTGCTGTATATCCACCAGCAAGCAGCCCATGGCCGACGTAACACCTGGGTTAGGAGGCACAATCACCGCTGGAATGCCTAACTCTCTGGCGACTTCGGCACCGTGTAGTGCCCCCGCACCTCCAAAAGCAATCAGCGCGAAGTCACGCGGGTCGAGGCCACGCCGGATTGAGACCAAGCGAACGGCATCGGCCATGTTGGAATTCGCAACTTTCAAGATAGCTTGGGCCGCTTCAGCGGTTTCAAGCGAAAGTGGCTGGCCGATTTTTTCCTTGATTGCTCTCGTTGCCTTATCCTGATTCAGCTCCAGTGCCCCGCCTGCAAGGCTGACACCCAATCGGTTGAGTGCAAGATTGGCATCGGTATTGGTAGGTTCTTCACCACCACGTTCGTAACAGGCAGGACCTGGGTCGGCACCCGCTGATTGCGGTCCGTTGCGTAAGGCACCAGCAATATCAATATGTGCCAGCGAGCCACCACCGGCACCGATGGTCAGCACCTCGATGCTAGGAAATACAATCGGATGGCCATACTCCACCCCCCATTGCTTTGTCACACGCAGTTCACCGTCATGGATCAAGGAAATATCTGTTGATGTACCCCCCATATCCAAACCGACCGCGTTCTGATAGCCACATTGCTCAGCGATATGCTTGGCCGCGATAGCCCCGGCCGCAATACCAGAGGCCGCCAGACGTACCGGGAAATGTTTGGCCATAGCCGGTGTCATTGAACCTCCACCGGAATGCAACAGCAACAAATCATTGGCATAACCACCGGCCGTCAGCTCATCATCCAACTGCTTGACATACTCCGATACCAACGGTCCCAATACCGTATTGGCAACCGCTGTGTTGAAGCGATCATGTTCAAAAATTTCAGGCAGAATCTCTGAGGACGTTGACACATTGGCGCCGGGTATCTCTTCTTCAAGAATCTGACGCATGCGCTGCTCATTATGCACATTGGCATAAGAGTTTATGAAGCATACGGCGATCGTAGTGGTACCTCGCCGCTTAAGTTTACGCGCCAGTTCACGCGCTTCCTGCTCATCTAGTGGAGTGACGATCTCACCTGCGTAATCAACACGCTCGGTGACTTCAAAGCGATCACGTCGGCGAATATAGGGACCACTGACATCCGCATAGGCATCCCAGAGGTTATCCTTGGTACCATCGCGAATTTCGATGACATCACGAAAGCCTTTGGTGGTAACCAGGGACGCCTTGGGAAAGCGCCGTGTGATCAGCGCATTGGTAGCAACTGTGGTTCCATGAAAAAACAAGTCAACATCGGCCAGTTGGATTTCCCCACGTTTCACACCATTGATCACCGCCTGCATGGGATTATTTGGTGTAGAGGGAACTTTGGTGACGCGAAACTCTTGGGTAGACGAATTATAAATACATACGTCGGTAAAGGTTCCACCTGCGTCAACAGCAACTCTAAGCTCAGACATATTGATTCCTTATAGTGTTTTACTTAGCATTTTTCTTACTCACAAGAAGAATCAGAAAATGCTTAAATGTCTTTATATTTATAAAACAACCACCTTACACCACTCTTAAATATCAAAACCCTTTTTAACGAATACATTAAAAATGCGTAGGCAGAGCTTGCTAAAGCTTTCAACCCCCTTCTACCCACGCAAAACAAAGCTCAACTTTAAAGATAGCTACTTATTAGACGTTCATTGTTGTTTGAGCCTGGCAACATACCACTCTTCTCTTGCGAACCTGAGACCAAGTTCATAGACCGCATAAGCAAACACAAAGGTGGCTGGGGCCGAGAACCCAGATACAGAGGGAATGTTCATCATCACAATGCCTGTAAACGTGGCACCACACCAGGCCACCAGGCCGCAAGGGTTAAAGGCAGGAATATAGTCATTATCTAGCTCAACATGACCATTGAAACGATTCTCATAAGTTCTGGACAGAATATGTGCAAGCGCCACCCCTACCCAGGCCACCACAAAGACTCCCTGATACGCTAAGGCCTGAAGAATGTACGAAAACACATCCGCCATCATCAGCACATAGGCGATAACACCAATGACACAGCCAGAGACCACTTTGGACATATGAATGCCTGTGACCTTGCGGATAAATGACTCAAAATTCACGGTTGCTAGATAGAAATTGGCGGTGTTGATACGACTTTGTGTTACCCATACTAGCAGGAGGCCACCAAAGCCCATTAACTCGAGCAGACCTAGTACAATCGATGCCTCGGAAAGACCATCAGTGGGAATCATGGAATCCAACAGAATGCCCACTATTCCGCTGAACAAGAAGGTCATGGCGTAGAAAGGAATACCAAAGGTGATACGCGTGTGAAAACCGGAGTCTTCATTCCGTCCGAAGCGGGCGTAGTCAAAAGTAAACATCATCAACACCCAGACACCCATATAATAGGCAAAGGTATGCAGCCATCCCCAGCTCGACGCACCGCCTTCAGGTACACGAGTTAACCATCCAGAGGGATAACCGAATTCAGCTATCGCCATACCCACCGCGATCAGCATACCGATCACATAGACCGGCAATAAAACACCGTTAAACTTATCCAGCCAGTGCTGCACACTGCCAAAGATCAGTACAACCCCAAAAATCACCACTATTGCAGTGGCCACCGCCATGGAGAGACTACCGCTCCATTCAGAGAGCACCAATGCCATCACATAGCCTTCAAAAACGGCGTAATAAAGAGCGGTTGCAAAAAATATTAAGGTGGCCACTACAGCACCGAAGTGACCAAATAGAATTTTTGAAAAAAGGGCAACTGTTAACCCTGTCTTCATTGAGTAACGGCTAATTACACCATTAACTAAACCATAAGCAATTACCGTTAGAACAATACCGATCAATGCATTGGTCGTGCCATAACTTCGGGCCATTGCGGCAGCTACCACCATATAAAAAATGGCACTACAAACTGCCCAAAAAGCCATCATTAAATTGATTTTTGGCATTCGCCCTTCAGGTGGAACCGGGCGTTCAGAGAAGTCAAGGTCAGTTGCCTCACTTTGATGCTTATCACTCATTTCACTTTCCTTTTATTATGTCATTTATTTTGGAAACAACGTTCCCGTAATGACAATTTGGTGTTTTACAGCATCCATTTTTGAGTTATGAAACGCTGTAATGGGCTTGTTTATTATTATCCCGTGAGAAAGCGTCGATACACCTACACAATAGACGCTACAACAGATAGGTGTTTTGCCTGCGGTGTACTGTTGATTAGCCTGACGTGCACCGCAGGGGGCTCCAGGAATAAATCCCGCATTTACGGCATCTGCCTTAACTGCTTCAGAACCTTTTGATAATGGGCACGGGCTGCTAGCGCTTCTTCAAGCGTAACCTGAACAAAGCGTACCTTCTGGTGAGGTTGAATTTGGCCTACCGTGTCCATATCGGCACTGATCACAGTACCGATCATGGCGTAACCACCACCCGATACGGCATCCCGATGCAAGATGATAGGCTCACTGCCGCTAGGCACTTGAATGGAACCAATTGGATAACAGGCATCAACGATATTGGAGGGATCATCACCTGCGCCAAAGGGAGGCTCCCGCTCAATAAAGGAAAGTGGCGTGCCACCCTTCATGCGGTAGCCGATTCGATCAGCTTCTGATGCCACCACCCAGTCTTCTGAATAAAAACGTGTTTCACTTTCCGCCCGTAGGCGATGCGCGTACAAGCCCGGCATCACACGCAGCTGATATTGTCTGGAAAACTCAGGCACTAAAGAAGGTGGTAAATGACGCCCAGATACTGCCTGACCATGCGCTTGGAATAGTGCCAAGGTATCACCGGCTTGCAGTGTACGCCCTTGCATTCCTCCCAGAGAGCCAAGCGCATAAGTACTGCGGCTGCCTAGTCGCTCGGGTACGTCTATTCCACCTTCGATGGCGAGATAAAGCCTTGCGCCTGCCTTGACAAAATCAAAGCCAAGCGTCGAGCCTGCTGGCACTTCAAACACTTCATTGAGGGGTTGTGCTTCCCCGTTAACACGGGGCGTCATCTCAGCACCACAAGCGGCGACCTTTCGTGTCGTGTCAAAACGTAACTCCGGCCCCATCAGCGCACATTCAATAACAGCAGCTCCCTCAGGGTTACCAACCAAAAGATTTGCTGCTATCAGCGAACGCTGGTCCATCCCGCCGGAAGGAGGAATTCCCAGGTGGTAATGGCCTTCCCGGCCTTTATCCTGAATCGACGATGCCAGGCCCGGCTTGATGATTTCAATGCTCATACAGTGCCTCCTTAACACGACGTGCATAGCCGTCCGGATCTTGATTGAACGCGTCCAGATCAAAGGTGAACGGCGAGATTTTCGGCTTAAACTGTCCCTTTTCAGCAACAGCCAATAGGGCGTCATACTCCTCACGTTCAACGGCACGGTACTTAACGATATCGCCTGGGCGGAAGTAGATCATCGAGCTGTCGATATGCGGGTGCTCATTTGCCGGGTCATAAATGGGCATCGGTGTCACGCCAAACATCTGATAGCCACCCGCTCCACGCACGGAATAAATCACACTGAAGCACCCCCCAATGCCCACCGTTTGTTTAGGGGTATCTGTGCGCGGACGCAGATATTTCGGCACTTGAATCTGGCGTTCTCGTGGCACCATCTGATACATGAACGGCAATCCCGCCACAAAGCCCACCATAGAAACAAACCAGGGCGTTGCGCTATGGGCTTCAATGAATGAATCAACAGTGTCATATCCATTGATACGGGCTGCATATTCCAGATCGGTCGCAGATGGATCCTGATGGTGGTCGCGAAAACGCATCAGGGTTTCATGGGTCCAAGGGTCTCTATAAAGCACAGGCACTTCAATCACCCGAGTTTCCAGAGTACGCACCTGCTGGCTGTCCACCTCCTGCTCCAGCGCTTCCAACTTGTTTTGAAGCTGACTGGCGGAGATCACATCCGGGTTGTAGCGCACCTGATAGGATGCATTGGCTGGGCAGATCTCGATAATGCCGGGCAAAGCAAGGTCACGTAGTTTTTGGGTAATCGAAATAGAAAGGAAAAATGCCTCCAGGGTCATTTCTTCATTAAGTTCAACGAACAAAAACTCATCGCCCGCCTGGCTATAGCGGGTTGTGGCTGCCATCTCATTGCTCATTGATGACCTCCTTCACATTGGCATGATTTGACGCGGGCTCAGCAAGCCAGCGTTCAAGAAAAACCGTATCAAATGCACCCGCCTTGACAGCAGAGTCTTCTATAAGGCGACGGTGCAGACCGGCAGTGGTAGTAAAACCTTGTAACTGAAATTCATCTAACGCACGGCCAGCGCGGGTTAACGCATGCTCACGACTGTCATCCCAAACGATCAACTTAGCCACCAGAGAGTCGTAAAACGGCGGCATCTTGTAGCCTTCATACAAACCGCTATCGATACGAACACCGGGCCCGGTGGGCCACACAAGCTTTTTTACCGTGCCCAGCGACGGGAAAAAGTCGTGGTCAGGATCTTCGGCATTGATACGCATCTCGATTGCCCAGCCCCTTAACGTAATATCGTTTTGGGCAATGCTGAGCGGTTCACCTGCGGCTACCTGGATCATGGCCCTAACCAGATCAAATCCGGTAACCATTTCCGTTACCGGGTGCTCAACCTGAATCCTGGTGTTCATTTCAATGAAGAAAAACTCGCCGGTCTTCTCATCAAACAGATACTCCAGAGTCCCAGCACCCAGGTAGCCAACATGCTCTGCCAGCGCCACGGCAGACTCACACAACCGTTTGCGTATTGTGCTGTCGATAGCTGGCGACGGCGCTTCCTCGAACATTTTCTGACGACGGCGCTGCAATGAGCATTCACGCTCAAAGAAATGCACAGCGCGTTTACCATCACCCAGCACCTGCACTTCGATATGCCTTGCACGGGCAATAAATCGCTCAAGATAGACTCGCCCATCGCCAAACGCTGACTGAGCTTCGCTCTTCGCCAGCGGCAACTGTTTAGTCAGCATCTCCGCATCTTCAGCCACACGAATACCACGCCCACCGCCACCGGCAGCCGCCTTGATCAAAAGGGGGTAGCCTACATCTTCAGCAACAGACAGAGCCTCTTCAAGCCCTTCGACCGCGTGTGGAGAACCGGGCACCACCGGTACACCTGCCTCAATCGCAGTCTGGCGTGCCATGGCCTTATCTCCCATACGGTCGATAATGTCGGCATCCGGGCCAATAAAAATCAGTCCTGCATCCTTGACGGCACGAGCAAACTCTGGACTTTCGGAAAGAAATCCATAGCCTGGGTGCACCGCATCCGCCTGACAATTGCGGGCAGCTTCAATAACAGCTGGAATGTTGAGATAGCTTTTCGCTGCTTGAGCCGGGCCAATGCATACCGCTTCATCGGCCTGATGAACGGCCAAAGTATCCACATCGGCATCGCTGTGAGCGACTATGCTGACCAGGCCGAGTTCTCGAGCAGCACGGACGATTCTTAGTGCTATCTCGCCACGATTGACGATCAACAACCGGCGAATCATTCGCTCACCTCCACTGAGGCAATGATATCCCCAGCTTCCAGTACAGTTTCATTTTCAGCACTAAAGCTTTCCAGCGTGCCAGACACCTCGGCTTTTAGTTCAACGTACTGCTTCATCACTTCGATCAAACCAATAACATCTCCGGCTTGTACCGCCTGACCTTCTTCTATGTATACCGGCTCGTCCGGGGCCGGTTTTCGGTAAAAAACACCAGGGAAGGGAGCTTGAACCTGTTGGGTTGTCATTATGTTTCTCCTGTGATTTTTGGATGATTGCTATCGAAGACAGTGCCATCTTAATAAATTACCAGCCACTTGATATCAGGGAGCAGCCACCTTGATACCAGCGTTATCCAGTGCATGACGCACGGCTTTTACCAATGCCAACGCCCCTGGGGTGTCGCTGTGAATACACACTGACTGAAAAGAAACTGCTACCGACTTGCCGTTGACAGACTCGACCGTGCCTTGCTGACAGGCACGCAACACCTTCTCAGCTACCTGTTGTGGATCAAGGCGTTGCACCTTACGGACAAAGACAATACTGCCCTCATCGTTGTAATCACGATCAGCGTAGAATTCATGCACTGTGGGCAAACCGAGAGTTTCCGCTGCTTTATCCAATGCAGAACCGGCCAGGCAATATATCGGTAGTTCAGGAGCCACCTTGGCTAATGCGGCACATAAGCGCTGCGCAAAGTCGGCATCCTTGGCCGCATGCATGAATAAAGCACCATGCAGTTTGAAATGATGCATACTTAGGCCTTCTAGATGGGCAAGTTCACGCAGTGCGCCCAACTGATAGATAGCATCATTCACTAATTCATCAGCTGGGGCGGCAATCGCCCTACGTCCGAAGCCCACCAAGTCACCGAACCCCGGATGAACACCGATACCAACGCCGTAGCGTGATGCCAAACGTAAAGTGTCTTGCATGATCGTTGGGTCACCGGCATGAAAGCCTGCAGCAATATTGGCAGAACTGATCAAGGGCATAATGTCGACATCGACACCATCGCCGATCGACCAGGCACCAAAGCTTTCTCCCATGTCGGCATTCAGATCAATCGTTGTTGTCATTGCGTCTCTCCGTGGTTACCTCATTCATTAGTGACATTTAAGAAGAGACATTGGTAATATTAATTTTTGCATGGCGATATCAAAAAAAACGAACACTAAAGGCGCATGTAATGGTAAGAAACCTTTCGTTACGCAAACTTCGTTATTTTATGGCGGTGGCCAAAAGTGGCCGAGTGACGCAAGCTGCCATTGATCTAAACGTCTCCCAATCCTCGATCACTACTGGCGTCAAGGAAGTTGAAGAACAGGTAGGCGTTATATTATTCAGGCGTACCAGCCGAGGCATGTTGCTAACACGTGAAGGCTCGCGGTTCTTGCAACGAGTCAACTATGCATTTCAAGCGCTGGAAGATGCCTTTAACGGCTTGCAGGATATTCACCCTACGCTGAAAGGCACCTTGCGGCTGGCCATGACCTATACGGTGGCGGGTTATTTCATGCCACCTCTATTAGCGCAGTTTCAGCGCCGCTATCCTTGGGTGAGAGTAGAACTCAATGAAGTCTCGCGCCCGGAAATCGAGCAAGGTTTAACCTCAGACGAGTTTGATCTTGCCATCATGCTAACTTCAAATATGGAACATCATGACTGTCTGGAAAAAATGACCTTAACCCAATCGAAGCGGAGACTATGGGTCAATGGACAACATGAGCTGCTAAAACGGGAGGAGATTACTTTACAGGATATTGCACACTATCCTTATATCATGCTGACGGTGGATGAAGCCGATCAGACCGCGCTAAAGTATTGGAAACCTGAAGGTATTACCCCAAACATTCTGTTCAGAACGTCCTCAGTTGAGGCAGTACGAAGTATGGTGGCCAATGGTACGGGGGTGACCATCCTTTCAGATATGGTCTATCGCCCTTGGTCACTGGATGGCAAACACATTGAGCATATCGAATTGAGCAACCCTATTCCCCCTATGGAATTAGGTCTCACCTGGCCACGAGCCCGATCTCTCAGCCCTGCTGCCAAAGCATTCCGCGATCTAGCTCAAGGGTTTTCAAGCTAAGTACTTTGTACAAAGGACCGCCGTGCTACCACGGAGTAGATCAGCAAGCCTGTGAAACCGGCGTCCATGCAGGACAATCGTATGCACGCAGTAAATTGCATTTGATCAATGCAGCCTATCTGCTCATCTAGTAATTTCGCCAATGACGGAAGGCTAAGAGCTACTCCCCAGGGCACTCCATCCTCATCTTTGACACGGCAGGTGCTGCGCATATGCCTTGAATTCAGGGGTTAAAGAGGCGTATTCCATGACATCCGGTGAATTGCCCCTCGTTCGCGGAATCGATTGTGGCCAGCATTACTAAGCTGAAAACGATTAAAGTTAAGCTAGAGTTGCAGGTCAGCGAAAACCTGTAGGATTGATCCAAGCACTTAGCTTAAATGCTGAATTCAGCAATAGAACTGCCCGCCAATCGCCAGCAGCTTGCGCTGTTTGAAGATGGCGGGCTAGGTGAGACCTAGAAGAGAGTATTAGCTCAGTGCTTCCAGGGACTGCTCGATAATGCTTAGCCCTTCTTCGAGCACCGCAGAGGAGACCGTCAGCGGCACCAGAATCCGGATGCTGTTGCCGTAGAAACCGCATGAAAGCAGGATCAGGCCTTTCTCGCGGGCTTTGGCGCAGAGCGCGGCGGTGAGTTGCGGGTCGGGCTTGCCGTCGCTGTTGAGCAGTTCAAACG
>NZ_JABWCV010000019.1 GCF_013371085.1 Vreelandella maris
GAATTACCTGATCAAATTGTTAAAGAGCTGTTTCGCTGTCCTGGTTACTGTGAAAGCAACCTGGCGAGCCGTTGACTTGGCTTGCCGCAGCGAGGAAGGCGTATTCTACGCATTTCCTGGTAGTTGTCAACCGCTGTATTTAGCGAGTGAAGCGAGCGATGAAACTTGCGCTAACTTCCTGACAAACCAAGGCTTTTACACCTTATGCACCGCTGGTAACGCTTGGCGTCCCCGGCAGCGGATGCGTACTATACGACCTCACTGACGGGTTGGCAATGGGGTTGTTGAAAAATAAGCACAGAAAGTTCAAATAAGTGTCACACGGGCGTAACGTTTCTTACCCGCCTGAATCACATAGGCGTTACCAGTGGCCAGCATGGCGTCTTGAGCAACGACCTCACCATCCACTTTGACACTGCCGTTTTTCAGCATGTCTTTCGCTTGCGCGCTGTTTTTGGTCAGCCCTGAGCGGTTGAGCACGGCTGCAATCGGCGCCTGCTCGTTGCCCTCGAAGTCGACGTCGACTTCCGGCAGGTCTTCCGGCAACTCACCATCGGCCAGCTGATTACCCGCAGACTTGTGCGCATTGGCCGCTGCTTCATCGCCGTGGTAACGAGCAATCAGCTCCCGCGCCAGCTCCATTTTTATATCCCGCGGGTTCGCGCCCTGCTCAACGCTCTGCTTAAGCGCGTCGATCTCTTCGTTCGATTTCAAAGAGAGCAACTCAAAGTAACGCCACATTAAGCTATCCGGCATGGAGACCAGTTTGTTGAACATCGAACCCGGCGCTTCATCGACACCAATGTAGTTGCCCAAGGACTTCGACATTTTCTGCACGCCGTCTAACCCTTCCAGCAGCGGCATGGTAATAACCACCTGGGGCTCCTGGCCGAAGTGCTTTTGAATCTCACGCCCCATTAGCAGGTTGAACTTCTGGTCGGTGCCGCCCAACTCCACGTCCGCCTCAAGCGCTACCGAGTCGTAGCCTTGTACCAGCGGGTAGAGAAATTCGTGGATTGCAATGGACTGATTGGCTTTATAACGCTTTTCAAAGTCGTCCCGTTCCAGCATACGGGCAACGGTGCTTTGAGCAGCCAGCTCAATCATTTTGGCGGCGGAGAGCTCGCTAAACCACTCGGCGTTAAAACGTACCTCGGTCTTTTCAGGGTCGAGGATTTTAAACACCTGCTCTTTATAGGTTTCGGCGTTGGCTTTCACATCCTCTTCGGTGAGCGGTTTGCGCGTCACGTTCTTACCGGTGGGGTCACCAATACGACCGGTGAAATCGCCGATCAAAAAGATAACCGTGTGCCCCAAGTCCTGGAACTGGCGCATTTTGGTTAATAACACGCTGTGCCCCAGGTGCAAGTCAGGGGCCGTGGGATCAAAACCCGCTTTAATACGCAGTTTGCGGCCTGAAGCCAGCTTCTTTTTTAACTCATCCTCTACCAGGATTTCATGCGTACCGCGCGATAACAGCGCTAAAGCCTGATCCACCTCACTCATTGCCTCTCTCCACTATAAAGAACCGCCCATACCGGGCTCAGGTGATAAATAACCGACGATGTTACCATGCTCGCTCGCCTTGGTTGAGCCTCAGCCCCGCTTTGTACGAGTTCATTTATGAAAACACCTAACGCTTCGCCGCTTTACTATATTGGCCTAATGTCCGGCACTAGTCTGGACGGTATTGATGCGGCACTTATCGCCATCGAAAATGACTCTCCGCCGCGCCTATTGGCCACTCATGCCGAACCCATGCCAGATGACCTGCATCGCCAGCTGCTCACACTGTGCCATGCAGAACAGGTGAGCTTTGCCCAACTCGCAGCAGCGGAGCACGCGTTTTGCCAATGCCAAGCCCGCGCCGTACAACGCCTATTAGCCCCCCTTTCAGTGGGCGTAGAACAGATCAGCGCCATCGGTAGCCACGGCCAAACCATTGAGCACGCCCCCACAGGCCACAACGGCGGCCCGGCGTATACGCTTCAGTTGGATAATCCAAGCCTGCTGGCAGAACTCACCGGCTGCACAGTAGTGGCCGACTTCCGTCGTCGCGACCTTGCTGCAGGCGGCCAGGCCGCCCCGCTGGCACCAGCGTTTCATCAGGCCCTGTTTGGGCGAGCGGACGCGCATCAGTTGGTGCTTAATTTAGGCGGCTTTGCCAATCTCACTTGGCTTTCTAGCCAGCCGACCGATCCAGTGATTGGTTTTGATACCGGGCCTGCGAATGTGTTGCTGGATGGCTGGTTTGCCTTGCACCAAGGCGGACGTTTTGACCAGAACGGCGATTGGGCCGCGAGCGGAGAAGTGGATCAGGCGCTGTTAGCTCGATTGTTATCCGAACCGTTTTTCCAGCAGCCACCGCCAAGAAGTACGGGACGAGAGCTATTCCATATGGATTGGCTACAAAAATACCTTAGCGGCCAGGAAGCCGCCGATGTGCAGGCAACGCTGGCCGAACTCACCGCCGTCAGTGTCGCCCAGGGGATTGACCAACTGCGGATCAACGACGGCCCGCTCACGCTGATCACCGCTGGCGGCGGCGCTCACAACGGCTACTTAATGCAGCGCCTTGCTCATCACCTGCCTGGCGCCACGCTGACTTCGCCAGCGGCTTACGGCTGGCCTGAAGACTGGATAGAAGCCGGCGCCTTTGCCTGGCTGGCTCACCAGCGATTGAATCATCTGCCTGGCAACTTGCCTTCGGTCACCGGTGCGCAGGGCCTAAGAGTGCTGGGCGGTATTTATGCTGCATAGCTTTTGCTGAATTGCTTATGCTGCATAGCTTTTTGCTGCGTTGCTAACGCTTAGTAATCATCGCCATCGCGCAGGCTTAAATGACTCGGCACCTGTTCATCTAGCGAGAGGTTACGTCCCTTGGCGTCACTAACGTTGAGCAGCATGCGCAGGTCGTTAGCCGAGTCGGCGTGTGCCATAGCCACCTCTCTGCTGATATGCCCCGCTTGATGCAGATCATGCAGCGCCTGATCGAAGGTCTGCATGCCGGCATCGTGAGACTTGGCCATCGCTGCTTTAATCTCGGCGACCTCCCCTTTACGGATCAAGTCGGCAATGCGCGGCGACTGCAGCATGATCTCAATAGCCGCACAGCGTCCACCCGCAAGCGTGGGCAGCAGTTGCTGGGCGATGACCGCACGCAGATTCAGCGACAAATCCATCCATATCTGCTCATGACGCTCATGAGGAAAGAAGTGAATGATACGCTCTAGCGCCTGATTGGCGTTATTGGCATGTAGCGTTGCCAAGCAGAGATGGCCGGTTTCAGCAAAGGTCAGCGCGTGTTCCATGGTTTCCCGGGTGCGGATTTCACCAATCAGAATCACATCCGGCGCCTGGCGCAGGGTATTTTTGAGCGCCACCTCAAATGATTCGGTATCGATCCCCACCTCACGCTGATTGACGATAGCGCGCTTGTGCGGGTGCAGGTACTCAATGGGGTCTTCGATGCTGATGATATGGCCGCCAACGGTTTCGTTGCGCTGCTGAATCATCGCCGCCAGTGTCGTCGACTTCCCCGTTCCGGTACCGCCCACCACTAGCACCAGCCCGCGCTTGGCCTGGGCCAATGCGGCCAATTGCGTGGGCACCCCCAGCGTTTCCAGCTTAGGGATGTCTATAGCAATACTGCGCACCACCATGGCCATTTGATTGCGCTGCTGAAACGCACTAACCCGAAAACGCCCTTTGCCCTCGCGACTCAGCGCAAAGTTAGCCTCATGCTCGCTGGCAAACCGCTCACGCAACCCTTCCGGCAAGGCATGGGTAACCAGTTCATTGACCTGATGAGCGGTTAAGCGCTGCTGACCCAACGGCACCAGCCCATCCGACATTTTCAGGCTGGGCGGCGCGCCCACTGAAATCAGCAGGTCAGAGGCGTTTTGCTCGACCATGATATCAAGCAGTTGATGCAACCATTGCGTGGGCGAAAGCTGGTCATCTTGGCTCATCGGCTGCTTACTCCTCCTTTAGCGCCAGCGTTCCCTTGGCACTCAACTGCGCCTCTTCCAAGCTGACCACGCCTTCTTTGACTAGACGCGAGAGCGCTGCGTCCAGCGTCTGCATGCCCAGGCTGCCACCGGTTTGAATGGACGAATACATCTGCGCCACCTTGTCTTCACGAATCAAGTTGCGTACTGCCGAAGTGGCGATGAGGATTTCATGCGCCGCCACACGTCCGCCTCCCTGACGTTTAAGCAGTGATTGCGACACCACCGCCTGGAGCGATTCGGACAGCATTGAACGCACCATGGCTTTCTCTTCGCCGGGAAAGACATCAATGATGCGGTCAACGGTTTTAGCGGCCGACGTGGTGTGTAGCGTGCCCAGTACCAAGTGCCCCGTCTCGGCGGCGGTCAGTGCCAGGCGGATAGTTTCAAGATCACGCAGCTCACCGACTAGAATGACATCCGGGTCTTCACGCAGCGCGCTACGCAGCGCATCGGCAAAGCTATGGGTATCGCGGTGCACTTCGCGCTGATTGATCAAACAACGCTTGCTGGCATGCACAAACTCCACGGGGTCTTCGATGGTCAGAATATGCTCGTAACGATGATCGTTTATATAATCGATCATCGCAGCCAGGGTGGTGCTTTTGCCCGAGCCCGTTGGCCCCGTCACCAGTACCAAGCCCCGCGGCAACATCGCCAAACGCTCAAATACTTCACCTAGCCCCAGGGTTTGCATGGAGAGTACTTGGTTGGGAATGGTGCGAAAGACCGCTCCCGCCCCGCGCGCTTGGGTAAAAACGTTGACGCGAAAACGCGCCACGCCTGGCAGCTCAAAGGAAAAATCAATTTCCAGGTGCTCTTCGTAGTCGCGTCGCTGGCGATCATTCATGATGTCGTAGATGAGTTTACGTACATCATTATTATCAATGGCGGGCACATTGAGCCGACGAATATCGCCATCAACACGTATCATGGGCGGCAAACCGGCCGAAAGGTGCAAGTCAGAGGCATTCTGCTTTGCCGAGAATGCTAGCAGTTCGGTAATATCCATCTCTCTTCCCAGCTGCGGTAAGGTGCTTGAGTATGACAGACATCGCGCTTAACGAGTCACTTGACTATTCATACGGTCAGGCACGTGAACGCCTGCGTAAAGCGCTAGAGAATGCAGGGCGCACTCAGGATGACGCCAAACTACTGGCAGTCAGCAAAACCAAACCAGCGGCAATGATTCGCCAAGTTTGGCAGTTAGGCCAGCGTGAATTTGGTGAAAACTATTTGCAAGAAGCGCTAGGGAAGCAGGCTGAGCTTGCTGATCTTGACGACATTGTATGGCATTTCATTGGGCCGCTGCAGTCCAACAAGACCCGCGCGGTCGCCGAGCACTTTGATTGGGTGCACAGCGTTGATCGTCTAAAAATTGCCAAGCGCCTCAGCGAACAGCGGCCCACGCACCTTGCACCGCTGAATATCTGCCTGCAGGTTAATATCAGCCGCGAAGAGAGCAAAGCCGGTGTGCTGCCGGAAGAACTAGAGGAGTTGGCCAAAGAAGTCGCCACACTGCCCAACCTGCACTTGCGCGGCTTAATGGCGATTCCCGCCCCGGCGCAAGGCGTAGATGCTCAGCGCCAGCCATTGGCAGCGCTGCGCGAGGCGTTAGCCTCCCTACAGAGCAGCTTGCCGAATGCCCCCCTTGATACACTTTCAATGGGCATGAGCGACGATTTAGAAGCGGCGGTACTGGAAGGTGCCACGCTGGTAAGGTTAGGCACCGCGATTTTCGGCGCCCGCCAATCGGCCTAGGCGTTCAGTCGCCTACCTTTACACTGAACATATTTTTACTTAAGGACACCTGGTATGGCGAATAAAATTACCTTCATTGGGGCTGGCAATATGGCCAGCGCCATTATCGGCGGCCTCATCGACAGCGGCGTCGCGCCTTCTACTATTACCGCCACCGCGCCGAATGACAGTGAACTGGCATCGATTAAACAACGCTTGGGCATCAATACCGACACCGACAACAATGCGGCGGTGGCTGAGGCCGATGTGGTGGTACTGGCGGTGAAGCCACAAATCATGCGCACCGTATGCGAAGCGCTGCGTGACAGCGTTCAGCGCCAGCGGCCATTGGTTATCTCGATTGCTGCTGGCCTGGATGCCAGCACTATTGACCAGTGGCTAGGTGGCAATAACGCTATGGTTCGCTGCATGCCCAATACGCCTTCGCTGGTTGGCTACGGCGCCAGCGGCCTCTACGCCAATGCGAAAGTAAGCGATGAGCAGCGCGATGTGGCCACCCAGCTAATGGAAGCGGTCGGCATTGTCGAATGGGTGGAAGAGGAAGCCCTGTTAGATGCGGTGACCGCCGTTTCCGGCAGTGCTCCGGCCTATTTCTTTCTGATGTTTGAAGCCATGGAAGAAGCCGCAGTTAAACTCGGCCTGCCTGCCGCCACCGCGCGTCGCCTCGCTATTCAAACCGCACTGGGTGCCGCTACGATGGCGCAACAGAGTGATAAAGACCCGGCCACGCTGAAACAGAATGTAATGTCGCCGGGCGGCACCACTGAACGTGCCATTCAACACATGGAAGAGGCACAATTGCGCACCACGATTGCCGACGCTATGCAGGCATGTTCCGATCGCGCCCAGGCAATGGCTAAGGAACTGAGCGGAGAGTGACATAACAGTACTGAAATAACGGTTCAGTAACGCCAACGCTTCGCAACGAATCATCAAGGAGACATAATAATGGGCAATGAATTGGGCAGTGCAGGGTTAATGCTGGTAAATACCCTCATCAATATTTACCTTTTTTTACTGATGCTGCGCTTTCTGCTGCAAGCGTCGCGGGCGGATTACTACAACCCGTTAAGCCAGTCGGTAGTCAAAATCACCCAGCCGGTAGTAGGTCTGTTTCAGGGCTTTTTAGGTCCCGTTGCTGGTCGTTTTGATCTCGCCACGTTGGCGGCAGGCTTTGTCTTGAAAGTCGTCAGCATTGTCGCCATTTTCATGGTCATAGGCGTTGGCATGCCGCCGATTCCTGGCCTGCTGATCGCGGGCGTGGCGGCCTTGGCGAATGCGATTTTAAAAATCTACTTCTTCGCCATGATTGTCATGATCATCTTGAGCTGGGTAGCGCCTAACGCCAGCCATCCAGGTGCGCTGCTGGTAATGCAACTGGTAGAGCCGATTATGGCCCCGGTGCGCAAAGTGGTTCCATCGCTGGGCATGATCGATCTTTCGCCTATCGTGGTGTTTATTGCCATTAACCTGATTGATGGTTTGGTGGTCGGCTCAATGATTCGTGCGGCGGGCATTTCCGGCGCGCTGGTTGGGTTGTGATGGCAGCCAGTGCCTATTTAGCAAGATTCATTCAGTCGCAAACCTTCAGCAGGACTAGCGCCTTCAATGCCTGATTCAGACACTCTTGCCTTTGCAGACCGGCCGACGACATCCGTCGGCCTCGTCACTCCACACGTAGCACGCTTCGACACGCCCCTCGCACTTGCGTGTGGCAAAGTACTGCCTGCCTATGAGCTGATTTACGAAACTTACGGCACGCTGAACGCTGAGCGAAGCAACGCCGTGCTGATTTGCCACGCACTTTCCGGCCACCACCACGCGGCGGGCTACCATAGCGAGGACGATCGCAAGCCCGGCTGGTGGGATGCCCATATTGGCCCCGGTAAAGCGATCGATACCAACCGCTTTTTTGTGGTCTCGCTGAATAACCTCGGTGGCTGCCACGGCAGCACCGGGCCGGTCAGCCACAATCCCGAGACCGGTCGCCAGTGGGGGCCGGAATTCCCCATGGTGACAGTGAGCGATTGGGTAGCCAGCCAAGCGCGGCTTGCCGATCAACTGGGCATTGAGCGCTGGGCTGCAGCCGTCGGTGGCAGCCTTGGCGGCATGCAAGTCATGCAGTGGGCTATGACCTATCCGGAGCGGGTCGCCAACGCGGTGGTGATTGCCGCAACGCCCAGGCTCTCAGCACAGAATATCGCCTTTAACGAAGTGGCTCGTCAGGCAATTCGCTCAGATCCAGAGTTTTTTGACGGCTGGTACGCTGAGCACGACACCGTACCTAAACGGGGACTGAAACTAGCGCGCATGGTGGGGCATATCACCTACCTGTCAGAAGACGCCATGGGCAGCAAGTTTGGCCGCGACCTGCGCAGCGACGACCTTAATTTTGGCTTCGATGTGGAGTTTCAAGTGGAGTCCTATCTGCGTTATCAGGGCGACACATTTTCCACCGCCTTCGATGCCAATACCTACCTGCTGATGACCAAGGCACTGGACTACTTTGACCCAGCGGCCACTCAGGGCGGCGACCTTGCCCAGGCGCTGGCGCCAGCCCAGTGTCCATTTTTAATTGTTAGCTTTACCACCGACTGGCGCTTTCCACCCTCACGCTCGCGAGAGCTGGTCGATGCCCTCACCCGTGCAGGCAAGTCGGTGAGCTACGCAAACATTGAGTCGCCCCACGGGCACGATGCTTTCTTACTCTCAGAGCCACGCTACGACGCTATCGTCAGCGCCTTTATGAACCGCGCAGCCCGCGAGCTCAATCTACCTGAAACGGGCCCAGAGGAGACGCCATGATGCGCGCCGATCTTGAACTGATTTATGACTGGGTGCCTAAAGGGGCGCACGTGCTCGATCTTGCCTGCGGCGATGGGGAGCTGCTGGAGTCCCTGGCACGCAATAAAGGCGTGACAGGCTATGGCCTGGAGATCGACCATGACGGTATTAATGCCTGCGTGGAACGTGGTGTGAGTGTGATTGAGCATAACCTGGACGACGGCTTAAGCAGCTTTTGCGACAACAGCTATGATCAAGTGATCATGACCCAGGCACTACAGGCGCTGCGCCGCCCCGATAAGATGCTGGATGAAATGCTACGGGTCGCCGAAGAGGGCATTATCACCTTCCCCAACTTCGCCTACTGGCGCCACCGTGTTCATTTAGGTCTGCGCGGCTATATGCCGGTCTCCAAGTCGCTGCCTCACGCCTGGTACGACACGCCCAACATTCATCTCTCGACCTTCAACGACTTTGAACATCTGTGCCGCGAGAAGGGTTTAATGATTGTTGATCGCGCCGTGGGCGTGGGAGATCATCAAGGCCACTGGAAATCGCGGCTATGGCCCAATCTATTTGGTGAAATTGCCATTTTCCGCGTTCGCCGGCGTTAGACGTCAACGTTGCCCCACGCTTATGACGATCCGATCAATGGAGATACGCCCATGTTACGCCGCTTAATGATTAGCGCTGCCCTTATCGGCACGCTCTTCACCACTGCGACGGCTTATGCCGAACAGTTCAGCCAAATTGGCGACTATGAGATTCACTATAGCGCAGTGAACAGCAGTTTTTTGACCCCCGAAGTGGCCCAGGCCAATAATATCCAGCGCAGCGTTAGCCGGGGCTTGGTCAATGTAAGTGTTCGCGAGCGGCAGGAGGATGGCAGCACCCGCCCTGTTAATGCCAGCGTTCAGGGTCACGTGAGCGGCTTGACGGGCACCCAGGAGTCGCTGAGCTTTCGTACCGTGCATGATGGGGATGCCACCTATCATCTAGCGCCGTTTACCATGCGCGAAGATGAAAGCATGCGCTTCGAGTTAAGCGTGCGCTACGACCGCAACGCCGCTCCTGAACCGGTGAACTTTATTCAGCGTTTTTATATTGATCGTTAAGCACTATCTACAGCCAGATAGGCAGCTACAACCGTACAGGCAAATGACGGGCTAACCGTACACCCGTAGGGGTTCCCTGCTCTCGCTCCACGTCAATGCCATAGGCCAGCACTTCCACACCGCTGGCCGCGGCCTCCGCCAGAGCCGCTGCGTACGTCGCATCAATATGCGCAGCGGCGGCGACGTCAGCAATGCCTTCATGGGCAACACAAAATAGCAATACCGCCCGTTCACCCTGCTCCGCCAGTAAACGCAGCGAATGCAAATGCTTGGTGCCGCGCACGCTTACCGAGTCCGGAAAGTAGCCGTGGCCATCCTCCTCTTTCAGGGTGACCTGCTTCACCTCAATATACGCCCGCCCCCGTTCTGGATCCTCTAGCATAAAATCGAGGCGGGCACCGGCTACTTTCACTTCCCGGCGCAAGGTGGCATAGCCTGCTAACGGCGCCAAAGCCCCCGCCTCCAGCGCCGCTTCAACAATGCGATTGGCCCGGCCGGTATGCACCGAGGCGAGCGCCACCTGCCCATCAGCTTGCGGGAGTTCGATAAACTCCCAGGTCCAGGCCAACTTACGCTTAGGGTTATCGCTAGGTGACAGCCACACTCGGCATCCTGGCACGTTCACTGCTTTCATCGAACCGGTATTGGGGCAGTGAGCGACCACCTCACGGCCATCATCTAACAGGATATCGGCAAGAAATCGTTTATAGCGCTTGAGCAGTATGCCCGGTACAAGCGCTGGATAGCCCAGCATCACAGCCTGCCCACAAAGCGGGCAATCCGCGCCACCGCCTCTTCCAGGCGGGCCACATCATTGGTGAAGGCAATGCGCACATGGTGTTCGCCGCCACGCACGGCAAAATCAATACCCGGGGTAATCGCCACGTTCTCTTCCAGCAGCAGGCGTTCACAGAAAGATTGGCTATCGCGGCTGTAGCGGGAGATATCCAGCCATAAATAGAACGCCCCTTGGGGAGGTAGATCCGGCGCCAGCCCTAAGCTAGCCAAGCCCCTCAATAGCACCTGACGGCGCTCTTTCAGAGTTTCACGGCGCTGTTCGAGAATCCCGCGGCATTCCGGTGTAAATGCTGCCAGCGCGGCATGCTGAGAAGGCGTTGGCGCGGCAAGGAACATATTCTGCGCCAGTCGGGTTAATGGCTCTACCGCATGCTCGGGCGCCACCAACCAGCCCAGGCGCCAACCGGTCATGCCGAAATATTTTGAGAAGCTATTCACCACAAAAGCACTGTCTGAGAGCGAAGTCGCCGAGAGCGGCGCATCGTCGTAGTTAAGGCCCTGATAAATCTCATCGACGATGACCTCGCCTTCGCGCTCGGCGACGGCCGCCAGAACTGCCGAAAGCTGTGGCGCGCTCAACGTATGGCCGGTGGGGTTAGAGGGCGATGCCAGCATCGCCAGGCTCGTCTTCTCACGCCAATGCTGCGCCACCAAGGCGGCATCCAATTGCCAGCCACTATCACGCCCCACGGATACCGCATAGATTTCAGCGCCAGCTAACGCCATAAAGTGACGGTTGCAGGGATAGTTAGGGTCGGCCATCAGCACCCGCGAGCCCGTTTCAACTAATAGCTGGCTCGCCAGCAGCAATGCGCCTGACGCACCGGGTGTTACCAAAATACGCGCTGGATCTACCGTGGCATTAAAGTGCTCAGCGTAGTGCCCGGCAATTGCTTCACGCAGTGCGGGTATCCCTGCCGCGGGGGTATAACGAGTATGACCACTGGCCAGCGCCTGCTGCCCGGCGGCTATAATCGGCTCTGGGGTAGCAAAATCCGGCTCACCGACTTCTAAATGAATCACATCGTGGCCGGCGGCTTCCCGCGCCTGGGCCATTTCCAGCAAATGCATGACCCGAAAAGGGGCAACGTGATCGACACGTGAATTCCAGGCCATAACGGCTCCTTCATGTAATCATTTTTGAAACTGAACAAATATTGAAAAGCTAACTAAAACATGGTGCTAGTCATATTCAAGGTCAAACAATCGCAGAAAGCTCACCATTATGCTTGCAAACCAGCCATTTTTCAGCTAAACAAGCATCCCTTTGGCGTGAGATCGTGACATACGCTCATGGTCGATCAGTAGTCACATATGTAAGGGGCAGTCCCATGCCAGTAGCAGAAAAGAAAACGGAAGCGTCCAAGTCCTTCACTCCGTATGAGCCAGCGCCGGGTGAAGAGTATATGAACGAGCAGCAGCTAGCGCACTTCCGTCAGCTGCTGCTGGATTGGAAACAGGATCTCATGGAAGAGGTGGATCGTACCGTACGCCACCTGCAGGAAGATGCGAATAATTACGCCGACCCCGCCGACCGCGCTACCCAGGAAGAGGGCTTTAGTCTGGAACTGCGTACCCGGGATCGCGAGCGTAAGCTGCTCAAGAAAATTAATGAGACGTTGGATAACATCGATGATGACGATTACGGTTTCTGCGAAGCCTGCGGCGTGGAAATCGGTATCCGTCGTTTAGAAGCTCGTCCCACCGCTACGCTCTGCGTGGATTGCAAAACCTTGGCAGAACTGAAAGAAAAACAGCTTGGCGGCTGAGCGCTAAAAGAACGTTCTATTCGAACGCGGGCACCTTAGGGTGCCCGTTTTTGTTAATGACTTTTTTGCATGACGAAAGCTTCCTACAACGACGCTACTATGAATAATTCTGCTCGCTATCGTGGCCGCTTTGCGCCTACGCCCTCTGGCCCGCTGCACTTTGGCTCACTGGTTGCCGCCCTAGGCAGCTATCTAGATGCCCGCGCGGCCGATGGGCAGTGGCTGGTGCGTATTGAAGATATTGACCCACCCCGCTGCCCTGAAGGTGCAGCGAGCACCATTTTGCGCCAGCTGGAAACCTTTGGTCTGGAGTGGGACGCGGAGGTCATGTGGCAGCACACCCGTGGCGATGTGTATCAACACGCTTTAGATCGGCTGATACAGCTAGATCTTGCCTACCCTTGCAGTTGTTCGCGTAAGCAGTGGCAGGCGTTTGATATCTACCCTGGCTGGTGCCGTAATGGCGTTTGCGATGTGAATAAACCGGTGGCCTGGCGGCTGCGCAGCGACCTTGGCGAGCGCCCTATCCGCTGGCAAGACCGGCTGTTCGGCGAACAGCAGTTTGACCCCGCTGAACTGGGCGATGTGGTATTAAAGCGCAAAGATGGCCTATGGGCGTATCAGCTTGCCGTCGTAGTGGATGACGCCGAGCAGCAGATTACCGATGTGGTACGCGGGCTCGATTTGCTCGATAACACCCCTTGGCAGCGCCAACTACAGAACGCGCTTCAACTGCCGCAGCCGCGCTACCTACACTTACCGCTCATCGTCACTGCTGAAGGACAAAAGCTCTCAAAGCAAAACCTGGCCCCGCCCCTGGCAGAAGACGAGCAGGAAGTGCGCCAGCAGCTCTTTCAAGCGTTGGAAGCACTTGATCAAACGCCACCCCAGGAACTTGCCTCAGAGCCCCCGGCGACTCAGTTACACTGGGCGGTAGCGAACTGGTCATTGGCACGGCTACGGCCTACGGCACACCGCTTAACTCCCTCTTTACGTTCAGCAGGAGATTGATATGTATGTCTATCGCATCATGCTGTTTTTGGTGTTTGGCGGCTACCTGCTCTCGCCACTGCTGATGAATGGCTGGAGCGACCCTGAGTCTGCCTGGTACCGGCCATTTGCGATATGGGGCGGCTTGATTGCCCTCACCCTCTGGCTGGAGCAGAAGAGGAAGCTTGATGAACGTTGAGATGCCCGTTGAGATAGTCGGCGTCTTATTGCTTGGGCTGGGCTATCTGGCGCTGCTGTTTGGCTGCGGTTTTGCGGTAGAGCGTGGCTGGGTGCCAGTGCATATTACTCGCCACCCGGTTGTTTACACCCTTGCTCTGGGCGTTTATGCCAGCGCCTGGGCAATCTATGGCAGCGTGGAGATGGCTGCCAACGCGGGGTTTGGCTACCTTGCCTACTACCTGGGCGCGGCGGGTGCTTTTTTGCTGGCGCCCGTACTGCTGGTGCCGATCCAGCGCATCACCCGTACCTATCAATTAACATCGCTGGCAGACCTGTTTGCCTTTCGCTTTCGCTCGCGGTGGGCGGGCACGCTGGTCACTCTTGTTAGTCTACTGGCGGTGCTGCCGCTACTGGGTATTCAAGTAAAAACCCTGAGCGAAGCCGTCAATATCATTACCGCTAGCCAAGCGGGCAGCAGCGTGGCCCTACTTTTTTGCGCGGTTATTGCTGCCTTTGCGGTCATTTTCGGTGCGCGCCGTAGCCAGTCTCATGGGCGCCACGACACGCTGCTTAGCGCCATTGCGTTTGAATCTATCGTCAAGCTGCTGACCATGCTAGGACTCGGAGCGGTGGCACTATGGGTGGTATTTGACGGCCCTGGTGATCTTCAGCTGTGGTTGGAAGGCCCCGGCGCAGCGCTGCAACAGCAAACCCCTAAGTTTGACCCCGCCCAATGGCGCACCCTTCTGCTACTGTTCTTCGCCGCTGCGTTTATGATGCCGCACCTGTTTCATATCAGCTTTGCGGAAAGCCTGTCGCGGCATACTTTGCTACAAGCGAGTTGGGCGCTGCCGCTTTTTTTACTGCTAATGGCGCTGCCCGTGCCAGTGATCTGGTGGGCCGCTCAGTCAGTTAATCCTGACATACCCATCGCTGCCTATGCCGCTTACCTGATGACCGAACACTGGTGGGTGGGCGCGCTGGCATTTATCGGCGGACTAGCCGCTGCCAGTGGCACCATGATTATGATTGCGCTGGCGCTCTCCGGCATGGTGTTGAATCACATTGTACTGGTAGCAAGACCGCCTGAAGCACGTAGTGACCTCTATGGTTGGCTACTATGGTTACGCCGAGGCTTGGTCGTTGCTGTGATTATCGGTGGCTGGCTGTTTTACCAAGGGGTGGGCCGTCACCACAGCTTAATCGGCCTGGGGTTAGCGGCCTTTGTAGGTATGGCCCAGTGTCTGCCCGGTATGCTGGCGCTGCTCTATTGGCCGGGCGCTAACCGTAAAGGCATGATTGTGGGCTTGAGCGCAGGCGTTAGCGTATGGCTGTGGGGGCTATGGCTCCCCCTTATGCTCTCACTCCCAGCCCCGGCGCTCCCCTTTACACCACTCACTGCCGCCGATGCACCACTGTGGTACAACGTCACGCTGCTGTCGTTAGCCGTCAACATCTTGCTCTTGATTGTGATCTCACTGTTTACGCGCATCTCTGAAGGGGAGCAATCCGCCGCGGAGGCGTGCTCGGTCGATGCGGTGATTCGCTCCAAACGCTTCCCCTTAGAAGCCGCGACAGCCAGTGATTTTTCCACCCACTTAGCCCAGGCACTTGGCGATGAAGCCGCCAGCCGTGAAGTCGCCCGCGCCTTGAAAGCGCTCAACTTAACGCCCCAAGAGCGCCGCCCCTACGCGCTGCGCCGCTTACGTGACCGTATTCAGGCCAATCTTTCTGGGTTGATGGGGCCTTCTGTGGCGCGGGATATCGTTGACCGTTATCTGCCCTACCGTCACGACGACACTCCAGAAACCGACGACATTCACTTTGTCGAGAGCCGCTTGGAAGCTTACCGCTCACGGCTAACAGGGTTAGCCCGTGAACTCGACGGCTTGCGCCGCCACCACCGCCAGACGCTGGCCTATTTACCGGTGGGGCTGTGCGTACTGGGCGATGATGATGAGCTGCTGATGTGGAATCAGGCGCTCTCGCAGCTTTCAGGTATTAGCGGTGAAAGCGTGATCGGCTCACGCCGTGACAGCCTACCCGCCCCGTGGCCAAGTTTGCTGGGCAGCGTGCTAGATGCCACGTCAACGCCACTCTACAAACAGGCTGTCACGTTACACGGCAAGGACTACTTTCTGACCCTGCACAAAGCCATTCTCAGCGGCCATGATAGCCGTGGTGGCAGCGTCATTTTGATTGAAGACCATACCGAGATGAAGTGGCTGGAAGATGAGCTGGTGCATGCGGCGCGGCTCGCCTCGATTGGTCAATTAGCCGCTGGGGTCGCCCATGAAATCGGCAACCCAATTACCGGTATCTCATCACTGGCGCAGAACCTTCGCTACGACACCAATGATCCAGCCCTGCTGGAGACTGCCGATCAGATTCAGCAGCTGACCCAGCGGGTGACCAAAATCGTCAACTCGTTGGTCGGTTTTGCCCACGGCGGGCGTCAATCGGTGCCGCTCCCTACCTCGCCGGTCGCGCTCGCATCGATCAGCGACGATGCGTTGCACTTGATCCACCTCGCCCGCTCGGGAGAGGATGTTATTTTAACCAATGATACGCCCGACGACTTGGTGGTTCGCGGCGATGCTCAGCGATTAACCCAGGTCATGGTCAATCTACTCAGCAACGCCCGGGATGCCTGTGGCCAAGGCGGGCAAGTGCACATTGACGCCGGGTGCGATGACCAGCTCGCCTGGTGGCGGATTACGGACAACGGCCAGGGGATTGATCCTCGGGTGCGCGACCACTTATTTGAGCCCTTTACTACCACTAAGCCAGCTGGCGAAGGCACCGGCCTGGGTCTTTCGTTGGCTTATCAAATTATCAATGAGCATCAGGGTAAAATAGACGTGGCCTCGCCACCGCCCGGACAGCCTCGCGGCACTGCCATTACGTTATGGCTGCCGCTTTACCAACAGGATAATCAGCCAGCTCATGCCAAGGATTCTGATTGTTGAAGATGAAGCGATTATTCGCAGCGCGCTAAAGCGACTACTGGAACGCAACGACTATACGGTCAGCGAAGCAGGCAGTGCTGAGGAGGCCTGCCAGCTTGAACTCACAGGGTTTGATCTCATAATCAGCGACTTGCGCTTGCCGGGCGAGCCAGGCACTTCCTTGATTGCTGTTGCGGCGCCCGTGCCAGTACTGATCATGACCAGCTACGCCAGCATGCGCTCTGCAGTGGAGGCGCTCAAACTGGGCGCCGTGGACTACGTTGCTAAGCCGTTTGACCATGCCGAGCTGCTGGAAACTGTTGAGCGGATCCTGCATAAGCAGTCAAACCAGCAGAGTCCGCCGCCGGATATCACTGACGCAGGTGGTGGACGTCAAACCATGATCGGCAACTGCGTTGCCATGCAGCAGGTTTACACCCGCATTCGTAAAACCGCACCAGCAGATGTCACCGTCTTGATCCTAGGCGAGTCGGGCACCGGCAAAGAGCTCGTGGCACGTGCTATTCACCAACAAAGCAAGCGGGCCAAAGCGCCGCTCATCAGCGTGAACTGTGCGGCAATCCCCGAAACGCTGATTGAATCCGAGCTTTTCGGGCACGAAAAAGGCGCCTTTACCGGCGCCAGCGCGGCGCGCACCGGCCTGGTGGAAGCTGCCGATGGCGGCACACTGTTCCTTGATGAGATTGGCGAGCTACCGCTAGATGCTCAGGCGCGTCTGTTACGCGTGCTGCAAGAGGGTGAAATCCGTAAAATTGGCTCGGTAGAAACCCGCCACGTTAACGTCCGCTTGATTGCCGCTACCCACAGGGACCTGCGTGCACTGTCAAAAACCGGCGAGTTCCGCCTCGACCTTTACTACCGCTTGAACGTGATGCAAATCGAGCTGCCGCCGCTACGCGAGCGTGAAGATGACGTGCTGGAGATCGCCGATATTCTGCTCGATAAGGCGTGTAAGCGTCACGAACGCACAGGGCTGCGCCTATCCCGTGCAGCCCGCCAAGACCTGCGTGATTACCCATGGCCGGGCAATGTACGTGAGCTGGAGAACGCCTTGGAACGTGGGGTGATTCTTGCGGAAGGACACTTGATACACCCGGATGACTTGGGCCTGGCGCCCATTACGGCTCGCCCTCATGCGCCATCCACTAACGCCTCGGCTACCGGTGGCAGCCCAGACAAAATCACTGAAGAGAATGAAGATGACCTCTCCTTAGAGGATTATTTTCAGCATTTTGTGCTCGAACATCAGGATCAAATGAGTGAAACCGAGCTGGCCCAAAAACTTGGTATCAGCCGGAAAAACCTTTGGGAACGGCGCCAGCGGCTTGGTATACCGCGTAAAAAAACCGCTCGTCGCCCAGGCTAAAGGCTTAGGTAACGGCTTCAAACACCCACCTAAGACTATCGTCTAATGCACTGATTTAAATAAGAAATCATCTATTCGCGGCGACGCCGGTACTGTTACCTTCCCACACAACAATATGCACAAACGACCGCAAAAGGGGTAACACTTATCGAGCTGCAAAGTTTCTCTTTATTATAAAAAAACGCCAACCTTTTGAAATTTATAATTTATCCATTAGATGGCACACCGCCTGCAGTATTACTAGGTAAGAAAAACAAACTGGGCATAGCGGTAGGTCACCAACAAAAACAACACGACCTCGCCCTAACCTGAGCCAAAACAAAAACAACAGGGCTAGGTAGAGATAAAGGTACTAACAAGAATAATAGGCTTGAATCTCATTACTTGCTGGCGCAAGCAACACAGGCGCTGACAACAACAATAATGTAGTAAGTAGCCCGAAAGGACGCGACGTACACAACAATTTGCATCCTAACAACAACAAAAGCAGTCAGTGTGTACACCCCGGCGCCAATAATAATTCCCCGGGGGAGAATAGTTCGCGGTTGGATTATTGTTTTGAATACGAGGCGGTCGGAACTATCGTGATCCTTACGCCTACCGACTGCGGTGCGTATTCAGGGCGATGTGCCATCATGAAGAAAAACAGCAGCATGGACGCTGATTAATTGCTTAATAGGGGAGGCTCTCTTAGCCTCCCTTTTCCGTGTCTGAGTCTTGAGTTTACACACGTTAGCGTCAAGTGCTTTGCAAGCCACTCTTTGCAAGCCATCAAGGGTCGGCTACACTCAGCCACTAATTGTTTATGTTCAGTACTCGCTTGAAGTACTTACTAATGGCTATCTTTTCGTACCCTGCGAGTTGAAATTATCGCATGTTTAAAGGATTTACCCGTTTACTACACAGCCCGGGGGAGCAATTGAAAACCTTGCTCGATCCCCAAGAGAGCACCACCACCGTCCTCTCTCCACGTAATATCCCACGCTCCGAGCACCCTGTTTCTCGCCAGCATATTAGTGATGCCGCGTTAAAAGTGCTCTACCGCCTTAGCGGCGCAGGGTTCGATGCCTATTTGGTGGGCGGCTGCATTCGTGACGCGCTGCTGGGCAAGATGCCCAAGGATTTCGACGTTGCGACAAATGCCACTCCCGAGCAGGTTCGCGATTTATTTCGCAACTCGCGTCTGATCGGTCGCCGTTTTCGGATTGTCCACGTGCGCTTTGGCCGTGAGGTTATTGAGGTCACCACCTTTCGTGGCAAACCCCAAGACGAGCATGGCGATCATATTGCCCACCAGTCCGATGAAGGGCTACTGCTGCGCGACAACGTATGGGGCAACATCGAAGAGGATGCGCTGCGGCGCGACTTCACCGTTAACGCGCTCTACTACAATATCGCTGACTTCAGCATTACCGATTTTGCCAATGGTGCCCGGGATATCGAAACCCGCACCCTGCGCTTGATTGGCGACCCGGCGACGCGTTACCGCGAAGACCCGGTACGGATGCTACGCGCGGTGCGCTTTGCGGCTAAGCTCGATTTCACGCTAGACCCCGCCACCGAAGCGCCAATGTACGATCAGGCGCCGCTGCTGCTGCAAATTCCCCCGGCGCGGCTATTCGATGAAGTGCTCAAGCTGTTTATGTCGGGTCATGGCTTAGTCACGTTTCGTCTACTCAGCCACTACGGTCTGTTTGGGATGCTGTTCCCCGAAGCCGAAGAAGCCATGGCTGATGCCGCCTGGGCTGAAGAATTGATTGAGCAAGCGCTGACCAACACCGATAAGCGCATTGCCGAAGAGCGCCCCGTCACCCCGGCCTTCCTGCTGGCAGCATTCTTGTGGGCACCGGTCAAACAGCGCCAGGAAGTGCTAGAGCAAGAGGGCATGCCGCCGATACCCGCGCTTCAAGCAGCCGCTCAACAGGTGGTGTCCCGCCAGTTAGAGTTCACGTCGATACCTAAGCGCTTTGGCATTCCCATGCGGGAAATCTGGGAGTTACAGCAGCGACTGCCCCAGCGACGCGGTAAAAAAGCCTTTCAAACCCGTGAGCACCCACGCTTCCGAGCGGGCTACGACCTGCTCCTGTTGCGCGAACAGGCGGGTGAAATTCCGCGCGGTTTAGGAGACTGGTGGACCGCGTTTCAGCGTGGTGATGAACACGAACAGCGTCGCTTGCTGCAAAAAGTCGGCGGCGACCCGGCTAGCCAAGGTGATGGTCGGCGCAAACGGCGGCGTAAGCCGCGGGCAACAGAGTAGCGAGACTGCGCGTGAGTACCTCTCCTCAACTCGCCTATGTTGGCCTCGGCAGCAATCTTGAGTCGCCCGTAGAGCAGCTTCGCGAGGCGCTTAAAGAGCTGGCCACGCTGCCACTCAGCCGTTTGTTGGCGGCGTCATCACTGTATGCCAGCCGCCCCGTGGGGCCACAAGACCAGCCGGACTTTATCAATGCCGTGGCAGCGCTGGAAACATGCCTTTCTCCATTGGCCTTGCTCGACCAGCTGCAGGCGCTGGAACAACAGCATCGCCGCCGTCGCCAGCGCCACTGGGGGCCCCGCACGCTTGATCTTGACCTGCTGCTCTACGCCAACAACGCTATCGACGTGCCACGCTTACAAGTCCCCCACCCGCAAATGACCGCCCGAGCCTTTGTACTGCTACCGCTCGCAGAGATCGCGCCCTCACTCAACCTCTTCCAACAGCCGCTATCAGCATGGCTTAAACGCGTTGAAGACCAAGGTTTGGAACGACTCCCCGACGCCTAGCGTGCACTCAATGCTACCATCTGACACATATCTCGACACCGACACCCCATTCAGGTAACAATTGCCGGTTACGCCACTTCGCGCATGCAGGGATGCAGCGTCAATAATGGCCGCTGCCTATGTCGCAGTGGCCTTGTATAAAGAGAGCACTCCATGAAAACCGTCACTCTAAGCACGCTGCAGGCCTACAAGCAGGCTGGCGAGACGTTCAGTTGCCTGACCGCTTACGATGCTTCCTTTGCCCACGCGGCAAGCCAAGCAGGCATTGATGTACTGCTGGTCGGTGATTCGCTAGGCATGGTATTACAAGGCCATAACAGCACCTTACCTGTCACTATTGAGGACATCGTTTACCACACTCGCTGTGCAGCGCGCGGTAAAGGCCACAGCCTGTTGATGGTTGATTTGCCGTTTATGAGCAACGCCACTACTGAGCGTCTGCTGGAAGATGCAGCCGCCGTCATGCGTGCGGGTGCGGAATTGGTCAAACTGGAAGGCGAAGCCTGGATGGCCGATGGAATTCGTGAACTGACTCGCCGCGGCGTACCGGTCTGCGCCCACCTTGGCTTAACCCCACAAACCGTGCACCAGCTAGGCGGTTACAAAGTGCAGGGCCGCGATGCCGCTCACGCTGAGCGGATCATTAATGATGCCAAAGTCCTCGTTGAGGCAGGCGCCTCGGTGATTCTGCTTGAGTGCGTTCCCGCGAGTCTGGGCAAAGCGGTAACCGAAGCGCTGGATGTTCCAGTCATCGGTATTGGTGCAGGGCCCGATGCCGACGGTCAGATCCTGGTGATGCACGATGTACTCGGTGTTACCCATGGCCGCACACCGCGCTTCGTGAAAAACTTTATGGTTGACGCTGACAGTATTCAAACAGCCTTCCAGCATTACCACGAAGCGGTCAAATCGCGCACGTTCCCGGCCCCAGAGCACTGTTTTTAAATACCGTTTTTGAAGACCGTTTTTAAAAATCGCTTTTAGAAGAAGACACCTCGATTATGCGCACTTTGCGAGACATTGATCAGCTACGCAGTACGCTGCAGGAATACCGTCTGCACGGCCAGCGTATTGCCCTGGTGCCCACGATGGGCAACCTGCATGCGGGGCATTTAGCGCTGGTGGCCTGCGCGCGCCAGCACGCCGATATCGTGGTCTCAAGCCTGTTTGTCAACCCGATGCAGTTCGGCCCAGGGGAAGATTTAGACGGCTATCCGCGTACCTTTAACGCCGACCAGGCGCAGTTGGTTGAGGCTGGCTGTGACGTGCTGTTTGCACCTGCGGTGAGCTCACTTTATCCAAACGGCTTGGATGCTCAAACCCGTGTTCATGTACCCGTCGTCGGCGAGGGGTTGTGCGGTGGCTCGCGTCCTGGCCACTTCGACGGGGTTTCTACCGTCGTCAGCATGCTGTTCAACCTCGTCCAGCCAGACATTGCCTGCTTCGGCGAAAAGGATTACCAACAGCTTGCTGTCATTCGCAAGCTGGTGCGGGATCTGCACATGCCCATCGAGATTATCGGTGTGCCGATCGTGCGTGCCGAGGATGGTCTCGCACTGTCCTCACGCAATGGCTATTTAAGTAGAGAGGAGCGTGCGAAAGCGCCCGCGCTATATCACACGCTGTGCACGCTACGCGATAGCCTTGAACACGGCGCGGCTATCGAAACAGCCCTTAAACAAGGCAAAACCACGCTCTATGAAGCGGGCTTTACGCCGGACTATCTGGAACTACGTGAGACCACGCTCGCGCCAGTAAGTCCCACCACTCGCCAAGCGATACTGCTGGCCGCCGCCAAGCTAGGCCCAGCGCGATTGATCGACAACGTGACGGTACAACTCCCAGGCAGCACTACCAGCTCTGCCAGCCAATAAACTAACAACCGGTCATAGAGGAACTCCCATGCATACCATTATGCTCAAAGCCAAACTGCACATGGCACGCGTTACTCATGCAGTGCTCAATTATGAAGGCTCCTGTGCCATCGATGGCGATCTGCTGGATATGGCGGGCATTCGCGAAAACGAGCAGATTCAGATTTATAACGTCGAAAATGGCGAGCGTTTTACCACATATGCTATCCGCGGTGAGGAAGGCTCTCGGCTGATCTCGATCAATGGCGCCGCTGCTCACCTCGCCGCCCCTGGTCATCGCATTATTATCTGCAGCTACGCCCACTACTCAGAAACCGAACTGGAAAAACACCAGCCCGCGCTGGTGTATCTCCAGGAAGGTAACCACGTCAGCCACACCAGTAATATTATTCCGGTGCAGTTAGCGTAGAGGAAGAACACTTCACACTTTTCTAAAACGGGCCATTCTGTGGCCCGTTTTAATTTGCTTATAAAAGCGTATTGCCGCAATGCACACCCTTCCCCTATGCTGAAGAGACGGCTGACAGAGCACGTCTAAAAGAGTACGGCTGACAGAGTACGCCAACCGGGCATCTGGAATCAGACTGCCTGCATTTAACTCCAGGAGTCAATCTTATGAAAGAAGTAGTCATTGTTGCGGCGCGCCGCACCGCTGTTGGTGCCTTTGGTGGTTCACTGGCTGGCATCCCGGCAAGTGACCTTGGCGCTTTAGTCATTAAAGATATCCTCTCATCAACCGGCGTAGCCCCCGACCAAGTTGATGAAGTACTGCTAGGCCAGGTGTTGACCGCAGGCGTCGGACAAAATCCAGCTCGCCAAGCATCGATCAAAGGCGGCCTACCGGCCTCGGTCCCCGCCATGACCATCAACAAAGTATGTGGCTCGGGTCTGAAAGCGATTCACCTCGCCACGCAGGCAATTCGCTGCGGCGATGCCGACCTGATTCTGGCTGGCGGCCAGGAAAATATGTCAGCGTCTCCCCACGTCCTACCCAATTCCCGCAATGGCCAGCGTATGGGCGATTGGAAAGCCATCGATACCATGGTGCATGACGGCCTGTGGGACGCGTTCAACGACTACCACATGGGCATTACCGCTGAGAACTTAGCCGAGAAGTACGGTATTACCCGCGAAGAGATGGATAAATTTGCTGCTCAATCTCAGCAGAACGCTGCGAACGCTATTAAAGAGGGCAAATTCAAAAGCCAAATCGTGCCGGTAGAGATTCCTCAGCGTAAAGGCGACCCAATCGTCTTTGATACCGACGAAAACCCGCGCGAAGTCACCGTCGAAAAACTGGCGAGCATGAAGCCAGCATTTAAAAAAGATGGCACCGTTACTGCAGGTAACGCCTCCTCTTTAAATGATGGTGCGGCCGTGGTGATGATTTGTTCCGCTGAGAAAGCCAAAGAGCTTGGCCTGGAGCCGCTAGCGCGTATTGCCGCTTACGCCAACGCCGCTGTTGACCCGGCTATTATGGGGATCGGTCCTGCACCCGCTACCCGCCGCTGCCTAGAAAAAGCGGGCTGGAGCTTGGATGATCTCGATTTAGCAGAAGCCAACGAGGCGTTCGCCGCTCAAGCATTATCCGTCAATAAAGAGCTTGGCTGGGATGTCAGCAAGGTGAACGTTAATGGCGGCGCCATCGCCCTGGGTCACCCAATCGGTGCTTCAGGCTGTCGCGTGCTGGTATCACTGCTGCACGAAATGATCGCCCGTGATGCTAAGAAAGGTCTCGCGACGCTGTGTATCGGCGGTGGTCAGGGTGTAGCGCTGGCCATTGAGCGCCCTTAAATGACTCGCTGGTAATCGCTAATCCCTAATGTCATGCCCCCACCGCTGCTGGGGGCATTTTTTTGGCGCTTATAGGGTCAGCGCGATTTCACACCGACCACCCTGGCTGGCGTACGAATCACCAATAGTGCCCCCAGCAGGAATAGCCCCGAAGCCGCCCACATGGCAATGGGTAAGCTAGTACCATCGACAATACGCCCACCCAGCATGGCCCCAAGGCCAATGGACATATTGAAAGTGAAAGCCATCAAAGCCGTGGCAGCTTCGGTATTGGGCGCGGTGCGTAAAATCCAGGTCTGGATGCTGACCGATACGCTGCCAAATACCGCCCCCCACGCCATCAACAACATAACACCACTGCTCGGCTGCACACCCAGCATGGGGAACGCAGCCACAACAAGCAGCAACAGGCTGGGAATCGCCAGCACGGCGCGATAAGGGTGACGATCGGCAAACATGCCTGCCGCAATATTGCCCACAATGCCTGCCGCCCCATAAAGCAATAGCAAGCTCCCCACATGCCGTTGGGAAATACCGCTGATCTCTTGCAGAATGGGGCTAATAAAGGTGTAGGCAGCAAAGTGACCAACCACCACAAAGCCCGTGGTTAATACCGCCACTCGCACACCGCGATTGCTGAATTGCTGCGCCAGTACCCGCAGGCGCACCGGCTCCCTTGGTGGTAATGGCGGCAGCCAGCACCACAGCGCAATCGCCGTTAGTAGGCTAAAAACGCCCAGCGCGCCAAAGGCGACGCGCCAGTTGCTGAGATCTCCCAGTAGCGTGCCTAGTGGCACCCCCAGCACGGAGGCTGCCGCCACGCCCCCAAAAATCATCGTCATCGCTTTGGGTACCTGAGCTTGCGGCACAAGCCGTGGGGCAATGCTGCCTGCCACCGCCCAAAAACCCCCAATGCTAAGGCCGACCAATACGCGGGCGGCCAGCAGCAGGGAAAAGCTGCTCGCCAGGGCCGACAGCACACTCCCGGCGACCATGACCAGCATCAATACCGTTAACATAATGCGCCTGTCCAAGCGCCCTACAGCGACCGGTAGCAGCGGGGCTGAAAATGCAGCCACCACGCCCGGCACGGTGACCATCAAACCCGCCATACCTGGCATAACACCCATTGAAGCGGCCACTTGAGAGAGCAGCCCAATCGGCAACTGTTCAGCGGTCACCAATAAAAAAATGCCGATCATTACGGCCACCACCGCCCACCAGCGTGGCGCTTGTTCCTGCTCCATTTACTGCTCCCTAACGCTCTCTAAGTAACCGCTTAAAAACCTCTACCGAACAAAACCTTATCGAGCAAAATAAATCCTAATAAAACAATCACTAATAAAACTAATCCTAACCAAAAAATATCGCCCCCGCAGCCAGAGGCTACGAGGGCGATATCAAAAACCTAATTAGCGATTTAAATTGAACTGATTAAATCGTGGCTTCGGCTTCTGTTGCTTCTGCGGCAAAAGCAGCTTTCTCTTCTTCAGTGATCTCTTTCATCGAGAGCTTCACGCGGTTGCGGTTGTCGATATCGAGCACCTTAACGATCACGTCGTCGCCTTCGTTCAAGAAGTCGCGCACGTTATTAACGCGCTCAGCAACGATCTGCGAGATGTGCACCAGGCCATCGGTTCCCGGCATGATGTTAACAAACGCCCCGAAGTCGGCAATACGGACTACCTTACCGTTGTACAGCTTGCCGATCTCCGCTTCGGCGGTAATTGCCAGTACGGTGTCGATGGCGCGTTTCGCAGCGGCTTTATCTTCCGCGTAGATACGGACGGTGCCATCGTCGTCGAGATCGATGGATGCACCAGTGTCTTCGCAAATTTTGCGAATCGTCGCGCCGCCTTTACCGATAACATCACGGATTTTGTCAGGATCGATTTTGATGGTGGCCATCGACGGCGCGTTATCGGAGACATCGCTACGGCTCTGGCTGATCACGACATTCATTTGCTCGAGAATACTAAGACGCGCGGTCAGTGCTTGTTGCAGCGCGAGCTCCATAATCTCTTCGTTGATGCCTTCGATCTTGATGTCCATCTGCAGGGCGGTGATGCCCTCTTCCGAACCGGCCACTTTAAAGTCCATATCACCCAGGTGGTCTTCATCACCTAGGATATCGGTCAGCACCGCGTAGCCGTCTTCGTCTTTGACGAGGCCCATGGCGATACCCGCCACCGGCGCTTTTAGCGGTACACCCGCATCCATCAGGGCCAGCGACGAACCACATACCGATGCCATGGAGCTAGAGCCGTTGGATTCAGTAATCTCCGACACCACACGAATGGTGTAGGGGAATACGTCTTCAGACGGCAGCATGGCTTGGATACCGCGACGCGCCAAGCGGCCGTGACCGATTTCACGACGCTTCGGGCCACCCATGAAGCCAGCTTCGCCTACTGAGTAAGGGGGGAAGTTGTAGTGCAGCATAAAGCGATCTTTGCGCTCACCTTCCAGCGACTCGATTAGCTGAGAGTCACGCAGCGTGCCCAGCGTCGCCACGGCAATCGCCTGGGTCTCACCACGCGTAAATATGGCAGAACCGTGCGCTTTTGGCAGCACACCAACTTCGATGGCCAAGGGGCGCACGGTTTGGTTATCACGACCGTCAATACGCGGCTCGCCTTTTACAACGCGTGAACGGACAACGCGTTTTTCCAAACCAGCAAAGGCACTTTTCACGTCATCTTTACTGAACTTGTCATTTACCGGTTCGCCTTCATCGGCTGCCAGCTGCTCAATGGCTTGAGCTTTCAGCTCAGCTAACGCATCTTGGCGCTGCATCTTGTCGGTGATGCGGTAGGCGTCGCCCACTTTAGCTTCAAAGGCATCGGCCATGGCGGCTTTGAGCGCCACATTTTCTTCAGCGGCCTGCCATTCCCAGCGCGGCTTGCCCGCTTCGGCGACCAGCTCGTTGATCGCACTGATAGCGACCTGCATCTCCTGGTGACCGAACAGTACGGCACCCAGCATCTCGTCCTCAAGCAGCTCTTTGGCTTCGGACTCAACCATCAGCACGGCTTTTTCAGTACCGGCGACGACCATGTCGAGCTCAGAGGTGGCCAGTTCTTCAACCGTCGGGTTGAGGAAGTAACCCTGTTCTTCGTTAAAGCCAACGCGGGCTGCGCCAATCGGGCCACTAAACGGTACGCCAGAGATACTCAGCGCGGCGGAGGTGCCAAGCAAAGCGGCAATATCCGGATCGTGGTTACGATCGGTAGAGAGAACGGTACAGACAACCTGCACTTCGTTCATAAAGCCTTTGGGGAACAGCGGGCGGATAGGGCGGTCAATCAGGCGCGAAGTGAGCGTCTCTTTTTCAGTGGGGCGCCCTTCACGCTTGAAGAAGCCGCCAGGAATTTTGCCCACTGCGTAGGTTTTCTCTTGGTAGTGTACCGAGAGGGGGAAAAAGGGCTGGCTCGGGTTAGCTTCTTTTCGAGCAACCACGGTACACAGTACGACGGTGTCATCCATTGTTACCATGACAGCGCCGGTAGCTTGGCGAGCAATACGCCCGGTTTCGAGCGTGACGGTGCTACGACCGTACTGGAACGTTTTCTTTACCGGATTCACAGCGACTTCCTTCAGCATTATCAATATCTACTTGTCTATTCGTTTAGGTCGTTTTGACTCGTTACCATTCTAGGCGCTGGAGCGCGTTAGGGCTACCTGTTCCCTCTCGTCGTCAACTCGAAACATAAAAAAACGGGCAGCTCCTTGGGAGCTGCCCGTTTCTAATCGTTGCCGTTAACGCTTAACGACGCAGACCTAAACGCTGAATCAGAGACTGATAGCGTTCGAAATCTTTACGCTTTAGGTAGTCCAGCAGCTTACGACGCTGGTTAACCATGCGGATCAGACCACGACGAGAGTGGTGATCCTGCTTGTTGGTCTTGAAGTGGTCCTGCAGGCCATTGATGTTGGCGCTCAGCAGTGCAACCTGCACTTCAGGGGAACCGGTATCGTTATCGCCGCGGCCGTATTCAGTGACGATCTCGGCCTTCTTCTCAGCGGTTAAAGCCATCTGTATCTCCAGTAAGCAATATGCCTAAAAATGAATGGGTGAGACCACGCATATTTGCAGTCTCAAGCTACTATGTGCGTCTTGCATCTTACTATTTTCACGTAGTCTGCGGCGTCCTTGCAACAGGCCTTACGAGATAGCGACAGTACTTAACAGCCGCTTAGGCGCCACTTCCTGGGTACCTTTCACTACACCAAGGCCGATAAACGTCTCAGCGTAATAAAGTCTGGCTACGTCGTCCGCGGCTAATGCGCCAGTTTCGAGAGCAGCGGGCTGGCCATGGGCCAAACGGGCATGAGCGGTGTCATCGACTGTCAGTAACGGTAAATGATCAACAAGCACATCCACGGGCATTAGCTCAGCTTCCAAGGCGGCTTGGTTGGCTAACGCTTCCAAGGCCTCTAACGTCCACATCGCGTCGGCTAAAAAGGGTCCTGTTTTGAGCCTTCTTAATTGACTGATGTGCGCGCCACAGCCAAGCGCCTGACCAATATCTTCGGCTAACGTGCGGATATAAGTGCCTTTACTGCAGCTCACTTCCAGCTCGAAAGCCGTGCCATCAAATGAAAGCAGGCGCGCATCATACACGCTTATGCGGCGTGCTGCACGCTCTACGTGTTTACCTTCACGGGCCAACTCGTAGAGTTTTTTGCCCTGATGCTTTAAAGCCGAATACATGGGCGGCACTTGGTCAATCTCACCGCGAAAGCGGGTGAGCACAGCTTCCACGTCATCGACGTTTAGACTGGGGACTTCATGCTGCTCCATCACCGAGCCTTCCGCATCGCCGGTATCGGTGATCACCCCCAGTTCTACCCGGGTGCGATACACCTTGTCGGCTTCAAGCAAGTGCGACGAGAACTTAGTGGCTTCCCCAAGGCAAATCGGCAATAAGCCGGTTGCCATCGGGTCTAGCGTGCCGGTATGCCCAGCTTTTTGAGCCTGGAACAGCCGACGAACACGCTGCAGCGCATGGTTGCTGGAAACGCCCTTAGGCTTATCCAGCAGCAGCACGCCATTAACCGGCAAACCACGGCGTTGACGTGCCACTAGCGAGTTTCCTCACTGGCAGCGGCGTCGTCCTCGTCGTCATGATGGCGGGCGCGATCAGTCGTCACTGCTTCATCAATCAATGAAGAGAGCTGCTGACCACGCACGACGCTCTCATCAAAATGAAAGCGTAGTTCTGGCACATGACGTAGCTTGATGCGCTTAGCAATCTGACTTCTTAGAAAACCAGCAGCACGCTTAAGCACCTGCAGGTTCTCTTTAATACGCTCGGGCTCTTGCTCACCCAGCAGAGTGACGTAAACGTCGGAGTAGCCAAGATCACGACTAACGGTAACACCGCTGACCGTGACCATGCCTAGACGCGGATCTTTCACTTCACGCTGGATCAGTACCGCCAGCTCCTTTTGGAGCTGGTCGGCTACCCGGTCGGTACGCTTAAATTCGCGCATTGTTAGCTCCTCGCAGCCTTACAGGCTACGCTCGACCTTCACTTGGTCGAAGACTTCGATCTTATCGCCGACTTGGACATCGTTGTAATTCTTCACGCCGATGCCACACTCCATGCCGTTGCGCACTTCCTGCACATCGTCTTTGAAGCGGCGCAGCGATTCGAGCTCGCCTTCGTAGATCACCACGTCATCACGCAATACGCGGATCTTCTTATTACGATGGACGTTGCCTTCGATGACCATACAGCCAGCGATAGCACCAATCTTCGGCGCACGGAAAACATCGCGCACTTCAGCAATACCGACGATCTCTTCTTTCCACTCAGGTGCGAGCATACCGCTCATCGCCTGCTTGACCTCGTCGATCAATTGGTAAATAACGCTGTAGTAACGCAGATCCAGGCCTTCGCGCTCAACGATCTCACGGGCAGCGGCATCGGCACGGACGTTAAAGCCGACCACGATGGCTTCTGACGCGAGCGCCAAGTTGGCATCGGTACCGGTGATACCGCCAACACCCGAGGAGACCACAGCCACTTCGACTTCGTCAGTGGAGAGCTCTTCCAGGGCGCCTTTGATCGCTTCTAGCGAGCCTTGTACGTCGGCTTTGAGGACGATGTTGACCTTGGCCACTTCGTCTTGGCCCATCTGGCTGAACATGTTCTCCAGCTTGGCCTTCTGCTGACGCGCCAGGCGCACTTCGCGGTATTTGCCTTGACGGAAGTTAGCCACTTCGCGGGCTTTCTTCTCGTCGGCCACGACCATGAAGTCGTCACCGGCATCCGGCGTGCCGCCCAAGCCTTGAATCTCGACCGGCATGGCCGGGCCAACTTCATCGACTTGTTGGGCGAGTTCGTTGGTCAGCGCACGTACGCGGCCGTAGTGCAGGCCAGCCAGGACGATATCGCCCTTTCTCAGCGTGCCGTTTTGAACCAACACGGTAGCGACCGGACCACGTCCTTTATCAAGGCGTGATTCAACCACAACACCTTTACCCGGTGCGGAAGGCACAGCTTTTAGCTCAAGTACTTCGGAGGCCAGCTGGATCGCTTCCAGCAGCTCTTCCATACCTTCACCGGTCTTAGCAGACACGTGAACGAACTGGGTATCACCGCCCCACTCTTCCGAAATAACGCCGTGCTGCGAAAGCTCGTTTTTGATGCGATCCAGATCGATGCCCTGCTTATCGATCTTGTTCACCGCCACCACCATGGGTACTTCAGCGGCTTTGGAGTGCTCAATCGCTTCAATCGTCTGCGGCATCACGCCGTCATCCGCTGCGACAACAAGAATGACCACGTCCGTTGCCTTGGCACCGCGGGCACGCATGGCGGTAAACGCCGCGTGACCTGGGGTATCCAGGAAGGTAACGCCACCGTGGTTATCTTCCACGTGGTACGCGCCAATGTGCTGAGTGATACCCCCGGCTTCCCCGGTGGCCACTTTCGCTTTACGGATGTAATCCAGCAGCGAGGTTTTACCGTGGTCGACGTGACCCATTACCGTAACAACGGGTGAACGAGTGATCTCTTCGCCTTCATAGGAGATGCCTTCGAGCATTTCCGTTTCCAGCGCGTCATCTTTCACCAGCTTCGGCGTGTGGCCCATCTCTTCCACCACGATCGCGGCTGTATCCTGATCGATGGTTTGGTTGATAGTGACCGCCGCGCCCATGTTAAACATGGCCTTGATGACTTCATTGGCCTTGATCGACATTTTGTCGGCCAATTCCGCCACGCTGATAGACTCAGGGATCGATACTTCACGCACGATCGGCTGGGTAGGTTTCTGGAAGGCGTGCTTGCCATTGCCAGTCTGGTTGCCACCACGGCGACCACCACGACGTTGCTCGGCACGTTTTACCTTCTTGCCACCGCCACCGCGTTTGCGCTCTTCGCGCTCACCACGATCTTCATCGTCACGACGACCTTTGGCCTTTGCTGCCGTTTTCTTCGGCGGCGCGGTACGGCGGTCAGAGCGGCCTTCTTTCGGCGGCGCTGGCGGCATATCGTCGCCCGACGGGGTGTCGTCGATTTGCAGATTAGGCACGTCGGGAGCAGGCGTTACAGGCGTCTTTTCAGCTTTCGGCTTGGCGTCAGCTGGCTTCTTAGCAGCGGCTTCTTTCTTGCTCGCTGCTTCTTCAGCCGCTTTAGCTGCCTGGGCCTTCTGCGCAGCTGCTTTTTCTTCAGCTACACGCGCATCATTTACTTTGCGTTCAGCTTCCGCTTCCGCCATATCGCCAACTAACTGGCGCGGGCCGGTGTAGCTAGGCTCTGGCGCTTTCGGCTTCTCGTCTTCAGCGCTTTTGACGTAAGTCTTTTTCTTACGTACCTGCACTTCGATAGTTTTGCCACGCTCGCCGGTATTAATACGGCTACGGGTTTTGCGCGTCAGCGTGATGCGGTTTTTGCCCGCTTCAGCGGTGTCGCTGCCACCGTGGCTTTTCTTCAAGAAACTCAGCAGCTTTTGCTTATCTTCTTCAGACACAGCATCACTTTCAGAAGCGTGCTCTAAACCTGCTTCTTTCATTTGCTCTAGTAGGCGGGGCACATCACGGCCCACCTTTCCTGCGAAATCTTTAACTGTCATATCTGACATATTGACCCTCCTCAGCCCGTGACCTGTTTACTGTGTGTTCGAATCCGATGCGTCATCGACTTCAAACCAGGGCGCACGGGCAGTCATGATCAGTGCCGCTGCGCGCGCTTCGTCCAACTCCTCGATATCGACCAGATCGTCGACAGACTGCTCGGCGAGATCTTCCATAGTGACAATGCCGCGACTGGCCAAAATGAAGGCCAGGTGGCGCTCCATGCCATCCATCTCCAGCAGATCAGCTGCTGGTTGGGCACCGTCTAGCGCTTCTTCCGAGGCAATTGCCATCGTCAGCAGCTCGTCTTTCGCACGTGCGCGTAGCTGCTCTACTAAATCTTCATCGAACTCTTCGATTTCGAGCATCTCTTCCATCGGCACGTAGGCGACTTCTTCCAGGGTAGTGAACCCCTCTTCCACTAACAGGCGAGCGACATCTTCATCCACTTCAAGGTGCTGGATGAAAGAGTCCACCAGGCTATCAATCTCTTGGTCGCGTTTAGACTCTGCTTCTTCTTCGGTCATGACGTTAATCCGCCAGCCGGTAAGTTCAGAGGCCAAACGCACGTTCTGGCCGCTACGGCCAATGGCCTGAGCCAGATTATCTTGCGCCACGGCCACGTCCATCGCGTGGGCATCTTCGTCAACAAGGATAGACCCAACATCGGCGGGCGCCATGGCATTAATTACCAACTGGGCGGGATTGTCGTCCCACAGCACGATATCGACGCGCTCGTTTTGCAGCTCCGAAGAGACGGCTTGAACGCGCGAACCGCGCATCCCCACACACGCACCCACGGGGTCGATACGGCGATCATTGGTTTTAACCGCAATTTTGGCGCGCGAACCTGGATCACGAGCAGCGCCCTTAATCTCAATCAACTGCTCAGCGATTTCAGGCACTTCAATTTTGAACAGCTCAATGATCAGCTCGGGACATGTCCGCGATAGCTGGAGTTGGGCGCCACGTGCGTCCGGGTCCACTTTGACCAACAGGGCACGCACCCGCTCATTCATGCGGTAACGCTCACCGTGGATCATTTCATTGCGGGGTAAAAACGCTTCAGCGTTTTCGCCCAAATCAATGATCAGGCCGTCGCGGGTGGTTTTCTTAACAATGCCGGCAACCAGTTCGCCTTCACGATCTGCGTATTGGCGTACGACTTCAGCCCGCTCAGCTTCACGTACTTTCTGTACGATAACCTGCTTAGCGGTTTGCGCAGCAATACGACCAAACGATGCGTTTTCGATGGTTTTTTCGACCACATCGCCCAATTTTAGCGGCGGATCACGCTGCTCGGCGATGGTCTCTTTAATTTCGTAATCTGGCGTTTCAAACTCGTCGTCTTCTACGACAGTCCAAAAGCGGAAGGTTTCGTATTCACCGGTGCGACGGTCAATATGCACGCGCACATTGGCTTCTTCTTTGTCAAAACGCTTACGTGACGCGCTCGCAAGAGCGGCTTCTACCGCTTCGAAGATGACGTCACGTGGGACGCCCTTCTCATTGGAGATCGCGTCAACGACCATTAAAATTTCTTTACTCATGCGTATGCCTCGCCAGAAAACCTATCCTTATGTGCATCACCCCGGCAGCCTGCCGGCAGCGCCGCCACTCGGTTAATCGTCGAACTGCGGTACAATGTGAGCAGAATCAATACTCTCAATAGGAAAGCAATACTCTTCGCCATCCAGTTGAATGAGTACTTCATCTCCCTCAACACCGACCAGAAGCCCTTGATACTTGCGCCGCCCGTCAAAGGCAGTGCGCAGCTTGAGCGCGACGTGATGACCTTGAAAGCGGGTAAACTGATCCAGGGAATACAAGGGACGTGCCATGCCTGGCGAGGAGACTTCCAACCGATACTCACCGGCAATGGGGTCTTCCACATCCATAACAGCACTGACTTGGCGGCTAATATCTGCGCAGTCTTCCACGCTAACGCCACTCTCGCGCTCGATGTAGATCACCAGCCGCGAATTTTTGCCCTGGGAAAGATGGTCGATGCCCCATAGTTCAAAGCCCATGGCAGCAACAACAGGTTCGATCAGCGCGTGAAGCGCAGCGTGTTTAGTGGCCACAGACAAAGCTCCTATAGCCGTTGCATCAGGCACCTGGCCAGGAGTTATTAGAAAAGCTAGGTGGCTGATTGGCGTTACTCGGGAATGTGTCTCCGAAAATCCGGACGACATCCGCTCTTAAGGCGCTCCTGTTTACAAAAGCGCTCGCTATCCAAAAGCTGCTAACAAAAAGCCCCTTCACTGGAAGGGGCTTTTTAAAAGAAACCTTAAGTACTAACTCTTCAGTACTATCTTCAAGTACCGTTTCAGCAACACGCCCCAGGATTTACCTGAAAAAGCCATTTTCAATCTATAGTAGTAGAGAAAACAACTTTCAAACATGCTACTAGAAAATGGTAGCGGGGACCGGATTTGAACCGATGACCTTCGGGTTATGAGCCCGACGAGCTACCAGACTGCTCCACCCCGCATCAATCTAGGTCGACGATAATAGACACTAAAGCTACTTATGTCAACAACTACTTGCTTCAAGAACATTTTACTTGAAGCTGTCTTTTCATTTTAGCTGCTAAATGCAACGTTCACACTTTAACAACCAAAAAAGACATTCTGGGAAGCTGGCGAACCAGCAAAACAGATGGTGCCGAAGGCGGGACTTGAACCCGCACGACCATACGGTCACTACCCCCTCAAGATAGCGTGTCTACCAATTCCACCACTTCGGCATCAGGGGAGGCTAAAGAAACGTTATCGAACTAAACAACGAGGATTAACTACTCGCTGCTTTCCTCTAGCACTGGCGCGGTATTATCCACGTCTGCAGGCCTGTCGTCAAGCGTCGGAACACTTTGCTGCTGCTCGATCAAACGCGAGTCTGGAATGCCTGCTTCTGGTGCCTGACCAGCCTGGGTGGCGAAGTAAGCCAGTGCCATAGAGGTAACGAAGAAACCCGCCGCCAAAATAGCCGTCGTACGTGATAAAAAGTTACCGCTGCCCCGCGAACCAAACACGGTTTGTGAGGCACCGCCTCCGAAAGCCGCACCGGCTTCGGCACCTTTACCCTGCTGAAGCAGAATGAGTACCACCAGGGCGACCGCAATCACCACATGGATCATAAGAATTGCAACTTGCATGGCGTTATCCTGCTGACTGACAAATGGCATAAAAATCATCGATCTTGAGTGAGGCTCCGCCCACTAGACCGCCGTCGATATCTGGCTGAGCAAGCAGCTCAGCCGCATTACTTGCGTTCATACTGCCGCCGTATAGCAAACGCAGCTTTTCAGCTAACCCCTCATCAAAGCCCGCCTGGTAAGCACGAATGCCTGCCATGACTTCCTGAGCTTGTTCAGGAGACGCCGTACGCCCCGTGCCAATTGCCCAAACGGGCTCGTAGGCAATAACCACTTGCTTGCGCTGATCTGGCTCCAAGCGAGACATTACATGCCCTACTTGGCGCAGCACTACGTCCATCGTGCGACCCGCGTCGCGCTCCTCTAGGGATTCCCCCACACAGAGAATTGGCGTGATATCCACGCTCAATGCCGCTAGCAGGCGCGCAAATATCTGATCGTCGCTCTCTTGATAAAGCTGACGTCGCTCCGAATGCCCTACCAAGACGTAAGAGACCGCAAACTCTTTGAGCATACGACCACTCACTTCACCGGTATGGGCACCAGAGTGAATGGGATTCAACGTTTGCGCGCCCAGTGACAGCCCCGTGCCTTCAAACGCAAGGCGCGCCGCATCCAAATAAGGGAACGGCGGAATGATAACGATATCCACGCCCTTTGGCGACACGGCGGCAGAGAAGGCCTGGCCGAATTCGTTGATCAACGCCACGGAACCGTTCATTTTCCAGTTACCGGCAATTAAAGGCGTACGCATCGACTCTCCTCACTCAAGGTGGAGCGAAATGGTATAGGAGCGGCCTTGTCAAGACAACCGCTGTTGCAAGCACAGGTTTGCTTTCCTGGGCCAGCTAACTATATCGACCCGCTAGTTAAATCGACCAGCTAGTTATATCAAATAGTGGGGCACGTTTATTTAAGCAATGCCTGAACTTGATCAGCCAAGCTTTGCGCCAATTGTTCGACATCCAAATGGGCACGGCCCTCCACCATCACACGAATCAGTGGTTCAGTACCTGACGGGCGCAACAATACGCGCCCTTCATCACCCAATTCATGCTCTAACGCAGCAACCGCCTGCTGCAGTGGTGCCGATGCCATCACCTCTTTAGCACTTGTATGGGCGGGCAAGCGCACATTAACCAGCACCTGCGGCACTTTTTCCAGCTCTTTTAGCAGCGCTGGCAGGCTCTTCTGCTCACGCATCATCAGCGCCAACACCTGCAGCGCCGAGACGATACCATCACCGGTAGTCTGCACATGACCGCACACAATATGACCCGAAGACTCACCACCCAATTCCCAACCGTTGGCGGCCATTCGCTCCATGACAAAACGGTCGCCTACCTTTGCACGCTCAAAAGGAATACCCAGCTTATCCAGCGCCATGGATAGACCAAAATTAGACATCAATGTGCCCACCACACCACCTTGCAGCAAACCACGCTCATGACGATCACGGGCAATTAAATATAGGATATCGTCGCCATCCACCTCGCGGCCATCGCCGTCAACTAACATTACGCGATCACCATCACCATCAAAGGCAATCCCCAAGTCAGCGCTTTGCTGAATAACGGCAGCACGCAATGCGGCGGGATGCGTCGAGCCTACCTGCTGGTTAATATTTAACCCGTCGGGCGCAGCGCCGATGGTGGTGACATAAGCCCCCAGCTCGCGAAACACATTAGGCGCGATATGGTAAGTGGCGCCGTGGGCGCAATCCAATACCACTTTAAGACCGTGCAAACTAAGCCGATCAGGCAGGGTTGATTTGCAAAATTCGATGTAACGGCCTGCGGCGTCGTCGATACGGGTAGCTTTACCCAACTGAGCGGCTTCTGCCGTGGTCAGTGGCGCTTCAAGCATGGCCTCAATACGATCTTCCGTTTCATCAGGAAGCTTTTTTCCCTCTGCGGAGAAGAATTTGATGCCATTGTCATCGAAGGGGTTATGCGATGCCGAAATGACAATACCCGCGTCAGCACGGAACGTACGCGTTAAGTAGGCGATGCCTGGTGTAGGCATTGGCCCCAGCAGCGACACATCCACACCGGCGGCAGAAAGCCCGGCCTCTAATGCGGATTCAAACATGTAGCCAGAGATACGCGTATCTTTGCCAATTAACACACGCGTTCGCCCTTTATCACGGCGCAAGACCTGCCCTGCCGCCCAGCCGAGCTTGAGCATAAAATCAGCTGTAATGGGCGATTTACCCACTGTGCCGCGAATACCATCGGTACCAAAATAGCGCCTTGTCATGCGTCAGACTCCTTGTTAAGCGGCGGCTCACAGCCCTCTTGTAGTACCGCCCACGCCATATTGACTGCATCTACCGTTGCAGCGACATCATGTACACGCAGAATATTCGCCCCACGCTCTACCGCCATGGACGCCAGTGCCAAACCACCGGAAAGACGCTCCTCTACCGGGCGGCCTAACACTTTGCCAATCATACTCTTGCGCGACATACCTACCAGCAATGGAAGCTCCAACGATTGCAGAGTCTCCATATATTTGAGTAAGCGTAGATTGTGTTCGACGGTTTTGCCGAAGCCAAAACCAGGATCAATTAAAAGCCGATTACGGCGCAGCCCGGCCGCCTCACACTCGGCCACACGGCGGGCCAAATAGTCAGCCACCTCTTCCTCAATGGGGCGCGAATAAGCAGGTGCCTGCTGCATATCTTGCGGCTCGCCCTGGCGATGCATCAAGCAAACGGGCAAGCCACTGCCCACCGCGGCCAACAGTGCCCCTTCGCGCTCTAATGCGCGCACGTCGTTAAGCATCCCTGCGCCCAACTCACTCGCCTCGCGGATAACAGCGGGACAACTGGTATCCACCGATACCAGCGCATCCAGTTCGCGCACCAGGATTTCCACCACGGGGGCAACCCGGTCAAGCTCTTCCTGGGGGCTGACAGGCGTAGCGCCAGGACGAGTCGACTCGCCGCCCACATCAATGATTGCCGCCCCTTCCGCCAACATTCGCTCGGCATGGCGCAATGCATCATCTAGCGCGACGTGCTGACCGCCATCAGAAAAAGAGTCGGGTGTGACATTAAGGATGCCCATAACGCGGGGAAAGGAGAGATCCAGCAGGTGGCGCCCACAACGCAGCTGGAAAGCATTTTCCGCTGCTTGCGTAGAGGACGTATCCATAAGTGATTTCATGCTGCAGCCTGATCAATAAAAGAAACTTTGCAGAGTTATATGTACAGCATAACAAAAAAGACGCCCCTTGACGGGGCGCCTTCGGCTTATACGCAGGGTTAACTATCTAATCACCTAGGGACCCGCCGGGCCGCCGAGAGGATCTGAAGGCCGACGGCGCGGCTCGTCATCATCCTCTTCGCCGTCGCCAGAAGCGTTGGTAGACGTATCATCATCGGCTTCTTGCGCTTTTGGCTTATCACCGCCGCCAACAGGCGTACCGCCGCCGGATGAATCACCGTCGTCCCAACCTTCCGGTGGGCGAGGGGTGCGACCTTCCATGATGTCTTTCAACTGCGTGGCATCAATCGTCTCATACTTCATCAACGCTTCGGCCATGGCATCGAGCTTATCGCGATTATCCGTCAGGATTTGGCGCGCCTGCTCATAACAATCGTCGATGATTTTGCGGACTTCTTTATCAAGGCGCGTGGTGGTATCACCCGACTTCATCTTACTGCCGCCCTGGCCTGGGCCGCCGAGGAACTGATGCGACTCGTCCTCATCGTACATGATCGGACCCATCTCGTCCGACAACCCCCACTTCGCCACCATGTTGTGAGCAAGCTCAGTGGCGCGTTTGATATCGTTGGAGGCGCCGGTAGTGACCCCGTTCGGCCCCAACGTCATCTCTTCAGCAATACGACCACCAAACAGCGAGCAGATCTGCCCCAGAATTTGCTGACGCGACAGGCTGTAGCGATCCTCTTCCGGCAGGAACATCGTCACGCCGAGGGCACGCCCACGGGGGATAATGGTTACCTTGTAGACCGGATCATGAGAAGGCACAACCAAACCGATAATGGCGTGACCTGATTCATGATAAGCGGTGTTGAGCTTCTCTTTATCGGTCATGACCATCGACTTGCGCTCAGCGCCCATCATGATCTTGTCTTTAGCCAGCTCCAACTCCTCCATGCTGACCAAGCGCTTATTGCGGCGCGCGGCAAACAAGGCAGCTTCGTTGACCAGGTTGGCCAAATCCGCGCCAGAGAAGCCAGGCGTACCACGGGCAATCAGCTGCGGTTTTACGTCATCACCCAGCGGCACTTTACGTAGGTGAACGCCAAGAATGTGCTCGCGACCACGAATATCCGGCAAGCCAACAGTAACCTGACGGTCAAAGCGGCCTGGACGCATAAGCGCAGGATCAAGCACGTCCGGACGGTTAGTCGCAGCGATAACGATGACGCCTTCGTTAGCCTCAAAGCCATCCATCTCGACCAGCAGCTGGTTCAACGTCTGTTCGCGCTCGTCGTTACCGCCACCCATGCCAGCACCGCGAGAGCGGCCCACGGCGTCAATCTCATCGATAAAGATGATGCAGGGCGCCTGCTTCTTAGCCTGTTCGAACATGTCACGCACACGTGATGCGCCGACACCGACAAACATTTCAACGAAGTCAGAGCCCGAGATAGAGAAGAACGGCACTTTCGCTTCGCCAGCAATGGATTTTGCCAGCAGCGTTTTACCGGTACCCGGAGGCCCTACCATTAACACACCACGGGGAATCGTACCGCCCAAACGCTGGAACTTGGTGGGGTCACGCAGGAAGTCGACTAACTCTTCGACTTCTTCTTTGGCTTCATCACAGCCAGCCACGTCGGCAAAGGTCGTTTTGATCTGATCTTGAGAGAGCAGCTTGGCCTTCGATTTACCAAAGCTCATCGGGCCGCCTTTACCACCGCCGGCGCCACCCTGCATTTGGCGCATAAAGAACATAAAGATGCCCAAAATCAGCAGAATCGGGAAGCTGGCAATAAGTAGCCGCGTCCAGATACTTTGCTGCTCTGGCTCTTTACCCACGACCGTCACATTATTGCTCAACAGGTCGTCCATCAGCTTCGGATCTTCTGCCGATGGGCGGATCGTCTGAAACTGAGAGCCATCCGTGCGCTCACCACTGATGGTGTAACCATCAATTGTGACGCTACGTACCTGCTGATTTTGCACCTGCTGCACAAACTGAGAATAGTTGGTGTTTTGCGGTGCGCTTTCGGTGCTGAAATTATTGAACACTGTCAGTAGGACGGCCGCGATGACCAACCACAGAATCAGGTTCTTCGCCATATCATTCAAGGGGCTACCCTCATTACAAGAATCCGTCAGTTAAACCCTGATGCTTAATAAAGCCTGCTACTAATAATCTTAGTACTATGACATTACATCAGCATCAAGCGTTCAACCATTGCCAAAGCGTCTTATGCCTCGGGCCATCTGTGTCACGCGCGTATTGCGGCTAATGTGACACACGTTGCGCTTGCCTGTCTGGCAATCGCGCTGATAAATCTTGGCTATGAACCACATACACCGTTATCCCATCACAGGTAACGTCATCGAACCATATGATGTGTTAACCGCGAAACCCTTCGGCCAGGAAATACACCTCACGGGAGCGTGCCCGCGATGCATCCGGCTTGCGAGTCACTACCTTGCTAAAGCTGCCGCGCAACTCTTTCAGGTAAGCGTCAAACCCTTCCCCCTGGAATACTTTAGCTAAAAATCGACCACCGGGTGACAGCGTTTCGCGAGCGAGTTCTAACGCTAACTCCACTAAGTACATCGCCTGAGGCTGATCAATTGCCGCCATACCACTCATATTGGGGGCCATATCCGACATCACAAGGTCTACGCGACGATTATCTAAACGTTTTAATATCGCCTCCAACACCGCCTCTTCCGTAAAATCCCCCTGGATAAAGTCCACGCCTGCGAGCGCATCCATCTCCAAAATATCAGAAGCGATAACCACACCTTCAGGCCCTACCCGCTCAGCAGCGATTTGGCTCCATCCGCCGGGCGCTGCCCCTAAATCAATGACCGTCATACCGGGTCGCAGCAGTTTATCCTTTTCATCCAGCTCAATCAGCTTATAGCTGGCACGGGAGCGATAGCCATCTTGCCAACTCTGCTTCACGTACTGGTCGTCAAAATGCTCCTTCTTCCAGTTATTGCTGGTTTTACTAACGGAATGTTTACGGCTTGGGGGCTTTTGCTGCATGTGGGAATCTAACACTGGAATAAGAGATGGGCGCATTCACGCGATCGCTTTCACTCGGTGACGTTTCACCGTAAGATGGAGCGTTAAGCGCTAACCGGGATACCGCAAGATACCATGAGCTTGTCACAGGCACAAAAGAAAGCATTTCGTAGCATTGGCCACCATCTTAACCCAGTGGTCACCGTTTCTGAGAACGGCGTCTCCGAAAATTTGCTCGCAGAACTTAACCGCGCACTCACTGATCACGAACTGATCAAAGTGAAACTCGCCATTCCTGAGCGTGATGATCGGGCTGCCATGATAGCCGAACTGATCGCCAACAGCCGTGCAGACCTTGTGCAAACCATTGGCAAAATGGCGCTGCTCTACCGTAGGAACCCGCAGGTAAATCCAAAGCTCTCTAATGTTACCCGCTTTGAGAACCACCACGGTCGGCATTAACCGTTAGATTGCACTCGCTCTAAAATAGATGCTGCTGCACTAAAACGCCCCTTCAACCGACCTAACCGAGGTCAATTGAAGGGGCGTTTTTTTATTACACGTGCTCGACACTACCTACTTCGTACTCCACATCACCGCCGGGTGTTTTGACCACCACGACATCACCTTCCTCTTTACCGATTAGAGCACGAGCGATGGGCGATGTCACCGAAATACGGCCGGATTTAATATCCGCTTCATCTTCACCGACGATGCGATATGTGACTTCTGCATCGGTATCCAGATTCATTAGCGACACGGTAACACCAAAAATCACTTTGCCGGTTTTCGGCAGTTTCGTGACATCAATTACCTGGCAGACGGAGAGCTTACTTTCGATCTCCTGAATACGCCCTTCGATAAACCCCTGCTGCTCACGAGCGGCGTGATACTCGGCGTTCTCTTTCAGATCACCGTGTTCACGCGCTTCCGCGATGGCCGCGATCACCTGCGGACGCGCTTCGCTTTTAAGGTGGTCGAGCTCTTCACGAAGGCTTCTTTCTCCCGCCACTGTCATCGGGACCTTGTTCATTGACTTGCTCCTGCATGCAGATCCTGAAGGCGCCGCACCGTAATCTCCCTACCGTACTCAAGCGCCATACAAACAGCATTAGCGCCCGCCAAGGTGGTCGCATAGGGCACCTTGCGCGAGAGAGCAGTACGGCGAATGACCGAAGAGTCGTTGATAGCCTGACGACCTTCAGTAGTGTTCACAATGTAGGCGATTTCGTCGTTCTTAAGCAGATCGACGATATGGGGGCGACCTTCGTAAACTTTATTGACGTGCTCCACGGCAAGCCCGGCAGCTTCCAAAGCAGCCGCTGTTCCCCGTGTTGCACATAGCGTAAAGCCTAATGCTAACAGAGAACGGCCCACTTCGATAATCCCTGCCTTGTCCGGTTCACGAACGGAAAGGAACGCTTTACGCTCGCCGGTCAGCGCCGGTATTGCTTCGCCTGCCCCAAGCTGCGCCTTGAAGAAGGCCTCTGCAAAGGTATCGCCAGAGCCCATCACTTCGCCGGTGGACTTCATTTCCGGTGAGAGAATAGGATCGACGCCCTGGAATTTATTAAACGGGAAGACAGCTTCTTTCACGCTATAGAAATGCGGCACGATTTCGTGCTCAAACCCTTGCTCGGCCAGCGTAGTTCCCGCCATGCAGCGCGCCGCGATCTGGGCAAGCGAGGTACCGATGCACTTGGACACAAAGGGCACAGTACGCGAAGCGCGAGGGTTAACCTCAATTACATAGATTTCGCCATCCTGCCAGGCGAGCTGCACGTTCATTAAGCCTTTAACGCCCAGCTCAACGGCCATCTGCTTCACCTGATGGCGCATCTCATCCTGCACATCGGCAGGCAGGGAGTATGGCGGCAGCGCGCAGGCGGAGTCACCGGAGTGAACGCCCGCTTGCTCTACGTGCTGCATGATGCCGCCAATCACCACCTGCTGACCATCCGACACGGCATCGATATCGATCTCGATTGCGGCACTCAGGAAGTGATCAAGCAGCACCGGTGAGTCGTTGGAAACCTTCACCGCGTGGGTCATGTAGTTTTCAAGCTCGGAGGCGTCGTAAACGATCTCCATAGCCCGGCCGCCTAGCACGTAACTGGGGCGTACTACCAGCGGGTAGCCAATCGCTTCGGCTTTATCAAACGCTTCGGCAAAGCTGCGCGCCGTGGCATTGGGCGGCTGCTTCAGGCCAAGCTTGTCGATCATCACCTGGAAACGCTCGCGGTCTTCGGCGCGGTCGATAGCGTCCGGCGTGGTGCCGATAATCGGCACGCCAGCGGCCTCTAGCTCTCGGGCCAGCTTCAGCGGCGTCTGGCCACCGAACTGAACGATCACGCCCACCGGCTTCTCTTTGTCGGCGATTTCGAGCACGTCTTCCAACGTTACCGGCTCAAAGTAGAGACGATCAGAGGTGTCGTAATCGGTAGAGACGGTTTCCGGGTTGCAGTTGACCATGATGGTTTCATAGCCGTCGTCGCGCATGGCAAAGGCGGCGTGAACACAGCAGTAGTCAAACTCGATACCCTGGCCAATACGGTTCGGGCCACCGCCCAACACCATAATTTTCTGACGATCAGACACATCCGCTTCGCACTCTTCTTCATAAGTGGAGTACATATAGGCGGTATCTGATACAAACTCCGCGGCACAGGTATCCACGCGCTTATAAACCGGGCGAATACCAGCAGCCTGGCGGGTTTGGCGGAACTCTTTTTCACTAATGCTGAGCAGCTTGGCCAGGCGCGCATCACCAAAGCCTTTGCGCTTGAGCTGATAGATCTCACGGGCAGAAAAGTCAGCCAGCGAGCGCTTAGCGACGGCGTTTTCAGTCAGCACTAGATCTTCAAGCTGCACCAGGAACCAAGGGTCGATATTGGTCAGGGCAAAGACCTCATCGACACTCATGCCTGAGCGCATGGCGTCCGCGATATAAAAAATACGCTCGGCACCGGCGGCCTGGAGCTCGCCCTGGATAATCGCCATGTTGTCCGGCGTAAAATCGGTAATGATCGGATCGAGGCCATCGTTACCGGTTTCCAGGCCGCGCAGCGCTTTCTGCAGCGACTCCTGGAAGGTGCGGCCAATCGCCATCACCTCGCCCACCGACTTCATCTGCGTCGTTAGGCGATCGTTAGCCTGGGGGAATTTCTCGAAGGTGAAGCGTGGGATCTTGGTAACCACGTAATCGATAGACGGCTCAAACGATGCCGGTGTACGACCGCCGGTAATATCGTTTTGCAGCTCATCCAGGGTGTAGCCGACCGCCAGTTTGGCGGCGATTTTAGCAATCGGGAAACCGGTTGCCTTGGAGGCCAGCGCCGAGGAGCGCGACACCCGCGGGTTCATCTCAATGACTACCAAACGGCCGGTCTTGGGATCCATACCGAACTGGACGTTAGAACCACCGGTCTCGACACCAATCTCGCGCAGGACCGCGAGGCTGGCGTCACGCATGATCTGATACTCTTTATCCGTCAGCGTTTGTGCCGGCGCGACAGTGATGGAGTCGCCGGTGTGCACGCCCATGGGGTCGAAGTTTTCAATCGCACAGACGATGATGCAGTTGTCGTTTTTATCACGCACAACTTCCATCTCGTACTCTTTCCAACCCAGCAGCGACTCATCAATCAGCAGCTCGTGGTTGTTGGAAAGCTCAAAACCCCGCGTACAGATCTCTTCGAACTCTTCCTTGTTATATGCCACGCCGCCGCCGGAGCCGCCCATGGTGTAGGAAGGACGAATAATCGTAGGGAAACCCAGCTCCGCCTGAATTTCCCAGGCTTCTTCCATGGTGTGGGCGACTTTCGCTTTCGGGCACTCCAAGCCAATACGCTTCATGGCCTGATCGAACAGATCGCGGTCTTCGGCCATGTTAATCGCATCGGCGTTGGCACCGATCATCTCGACGCCGAACTTCTCCAGCACGCCATGCTTTTCAAGCTCGAGGGCGCAGTTCAGCGCCGTCTGGCCGCCCATGGTCGGTAGAATTGCGTCGGGGCGCTCCGCCTCGATGATTTTCTCTACCGTCTGCCAAGTGATGGGCTCGATGTAAGTGGCATCGGCCATGGCCGGGTCGGTCATGATGGTGGCGGGGTTGGAGTTAACCAAAATAACCCGGTAACCCTCCTCACGCAGCGCTTTACACGCCTGGGCGCCGGAGTAGTCGAATTCGCAGGCCTGGCCGATCACAATCGGGCCAGCGCCAATGATCAAGATACTGTTGATGTCGGTACGCTTAGGCATAACGGTTCCCGCAAAAAATGGTGACGATGAGCGACAAAAGACGACGATACGGTGATGCGAGGGACGCGTTAACGGCGCGCCTGCATCATAGCCACGAAGCGATCAAACAGCGGCGCCACATCGCGCGGGCCGGGGCTCGCTTCCGGGTGGCCTTGAAAGCTGAACGCCGGTCGGTCGGTAAGCTCAATTCCCTGCAAGGTACCATCGAACAGCGAACGATGCGTGGCGCGTACATTGGCAGGCAGGGTCGCTTCATCCGCCGCAAAGCCGTGGTTTTGGCTGGTAATCATCACCGTGCCGGCATCCAAATCCTGCACTGGATGATTGGCACCGTGGTGGCCGAGGCTCATTTTGACGGTTTTCGCCCCGGCCGCGAGCGCCAGTAGCTGGTGACCCAGGCAAATACCAAATACTGGAGTATCGGTTTCCAGCACCTCCTGAATCGCTTTAATAGCGTAGTCACAGGGCTCTGGGTCGCCGGGGCCGTTAGCCAGAAAAACGCCATCAGGCTTCATCGCCAGCACGTCAGCAGCGGGGGTTTGCGCGGGCACCACCGTCAGGCGGCAGCCGCGGGCGGCCAGCATGCGCAGGATGTTAAATTTCACACCGTAATCGTACGCCACTACGTGGTAAGGGCGCTCGCTTTGTGTGGCATCAGCATAACCTTCACCCAGCGTCCACTCACCTTCGGACCATTCGTAAGCCTCTTTGCAAGAGACTTCTTTAGCCAAATCCATGCCCTTCAGCCCTGGGAACGCCTTGGCAGCTTCCAACGCCCGCGCCACTGCCTCTTCGCCCTCGGCATCCGCACCGGCCAAAATCGCTCCGCTCTGGGCGCCCTTATCGCGCAAAATGCGCGTCAGGCGGCGGGTATCGATATCGGCAATGCCCAGTATGTTCTGGCTTTTCAGGTAATCCGACAGCGACTGCTCTGAGCGGAAGCTGCTAGCCATTAATGGTAGATCACGAATCACCAACCCTGCCGCGGCAATAGAAGCCGACTCAATATCTTCAGCGTTAATGCCAGTATTGCCGATGTGGGGATAGGTGAGGGTAACGATCTGGCGAGTGTAGGAGGGGTCGGTGAGGATCTCTTGATAGCCGGTCATGGCCGTATTGAACACCACCTCACCGCTGGTTACTCCATCCGCGCCAATGGCGATACCGTGGAACACACTGCCATCTTCCAGGGCCAATATTGCGGGTTTGCTCAATGCGGGGTTATTCAAAACAAGATCCTCCCATGCTGGTGGGAGCCTGTAGGGCGCAGGCTCAGCAAATTCTTCATGAATCCACGACCTCATTATCAATAATGAGGTCGTAAAAAAGCGGGACGAAGCCGATAAAAAGAATCGGTTTCATCCCGCTTGTTGTTCTATGCCTTTTAGAGCCACGTCACTATCAATGCAATAGCCGTAAACTCAAGGGCAGGCTTTGGGCTGGCCAACGCAACAAGCGCGCCGTCTAAGGTCTGTCAGTCAGAGCTTCTAAGCCACCCGGCCAAAATTTTTGAAATGTTACAGGAATTCTTGGCCTAAAACTACCCCTGAGTGATAGACAGTTAAAGCATCTGTCATTTCTTAATCCAAACCCAGCACATCCTGCATATCGTAACGGCCGACCTCTTTACCAGCGACCCAGCGTGCCGCGCGAACTGCGCCTTTGGCAAAGGTCATCCGGCTGGAGGCTTTATGAGTGATTTCGATGCGCTCGCCTTCGGTGGCAAACATGACCGTGTGCTCGCCAACGATATCGCCAGCGCGCACGGTAGCAAAGCCAATCTCTTTATCCGTGCGTGGGCCGCACTGTCCTACCCGCTCGAACACGCCATGCTCTTTCAGGTTCCGCCCCAGGCTGTCGGCGATCACTTCACCCATTTTAATTGCCGTACCGGATGGCGCATCGACCTTATGGCGATGGTGAGACTCGATTATTTCAATATCGTAGCCTTCATCGCCGAGCGCTTTGGCAGCCGTTTCGAGCAGCTTCAGAGTCAGATTAACCCCAACGCTCATATTGGGCGCAAACACCATGGCCACTTTATCGCGGTAGCTATCTAACTGAGCCAGCTCATCATCGCTCATGCCGGTGGTGCCAATCACAATGCGCTTACCGTGTTCGGCGCAGAATGCCAGATTACCCAGGGTGACCTGAGGGGCCGTGAAGTCGATCAACACATCGAAATCATCAACTATCGACGCGAGTGAATCTACCGCGACGACACCGCACTTCCCTACCCCAGCGAGCTCGCCAATATCAGCGCCCGCTAAGGAACTGCCTGGCTCCACAATGCCGCCAGCCAGCGTTGCCTTAGCATCTTGCTCAATAGCATTTACCAACGTACGGCCCATGCGGCCAGCCACGCCTACAATGGCAATTCGGGTCATGCGAACTCCTGCGCTCTGCGTTCCGGTATGTAAAAAGTGCCGCCATTATAGCAGACGCACCAGCGCATTAGACGCTCTCCTTTACCGCCATGAAGATTGCTGCCATGAAGACTCAGTTTAGTTCTCCCACACAATCGCCAGCTCTTCATCTCCTGCCATACGAATTAAGTGACGCTCGACCACGCCTTCAAGCTCATCCAAATGCTCCTCTTCCAGGGTTTCGATGGCGACCACCAATTTATCGGGCTCAGCGAGCATTAAGCAGGTGCCGGTGGCAAACGTAATGGTGGCCTGCTGATCGCTTTGCTCGACCTCTAGCTTATGCGCCCAGTGTTTACAGAGCCGATTAATTAAACGCTCGGCGGAAGGCGTGGCAATTTCAACACGAGATAAAGGCATAGCGGTCCCTCCAAAAATGTAAGTACTTACAAACCAAATCATCCTTCAACAACGTATTGTCTTTAGAGCCAAACATGTGAAGCCATCGCCGTAGGATAAATGCTAATAGCAAAGCGTAGCATGTCGACCATTAAGCGCGGCACCCCAATAATGCCTTCCAAACGCTAATCAGTTACAATAGCAATTGCATCTATGTGCTATCACCGTTCAAGCGCATCAGCGATGCCAGCCCTGTTAACCAATATCGACCAACGAGTAAAAAAATGCTCAGTTCCCCGCGCTTAAAAATCCTGCTTGGTACGCTTATCACGTTTGCTTGCGGCGCCACTGCTATGGCTGACGCTATCACCGTCACCGATGTCGCTGGCCGCGAAATCACTTTGGATGCCCCTGCCGAGCGGGTTATTTTAGGCGAAGGGCGGCAAATTTATTTGCTCGGTTTACTCGAACCTGAAGCTCCTTTTGCCCACGTGGTCGGTTGGCGCGAAGATTTTTCCCAGGCGGATCCCGATAACTATGCCCGCTATCTGGAGCGTTTTCCCGAGATTGAGGAAATCCCCACCTTTGGCGGTTTTAAAGACGGTACTTTTGACGTCGAGCAGGCCGCCTCGCTTAATCCTGACGTGGTGCTGATGAACATCGAGGCGAAAGCCGCCACAGAAGATGCTGCCTACGACGACAAGCTGGCACAACTCGGCATTCCCATCATCTATGTGGATTTTCGCGAAGATCCCCTTGAGCACACCATCCCCTCCATGCGCATCATCGGCCAGATCATGGACGATGAAGAAGCGGCCGAAGAGTTCATCGAGTTTGCCGAGACGCAATTGGCACGGGTAACCGATGTCATCGCCGAGGCCAACCCAGAGCGCCCCAGCGTGTTTATTGACCGGGCTGGCGGCTACTCCGATGAGTGCTGCATGAGCTTTGGTCCTGCCAACTTTGGCGACTATGTCACCCTGGCTGGCGGTAGCAATATCGCTGAAGGCATCATTCCTAATAGTTTTGGCAACCTGAACCCTGAACAGATTATTGCTGCCAACCCTGACCATGTGGTTGTCACCGGCGGCAACTGGGACGCCTACGTGCCGGGTGGCAACTGGGTCGGCGTAGGCCCTGGGTCTGATATGCAAAACGCTCGCGCTAAGCTTGAAGCACTGACCGAGCGCACCGCAATGACCGGCATCAAGGCGGTAGAATCCGGTAATTTCCACGCCATTTGGCACCAGTTTTACAACAGCCCCTACTACTTTGTAGCCGTGCAGCAGCTAGCCAAATGGCTACATCCAGAGCTGTTTGAAGACCTGGATCCAAACGCCACGATGGAAGAGCTGCACGAGCGCTTCTTACCCATCGACTATGAAACCGGCTACTGGATATCACTCCATGACGACTGATACGAGGATGACGGAAACGGCGGTAACAGATCGCCTTTCACAGGGGCGCGCCTTCTACCATAGCCAGGTTTTCCGCCGCCAAATGATACTGGCGGCACTGGTGTTAGCACTGTTTTTTAGCCTCTGCATCGACCTGGCACTGGGGCCCGCCCGCTATAGCCTGGGCGAAGTGGTCGCAGCGCTATTCACGCCAGACAGCGTCAGCCAGCAGGCCCGGATTATTGTTTGGGAAATCCGCATGCCGGTCGCACTGATGGCGCTAGTGGTGGGCGCCAGCTTGTCGGTGGCCGGGGCACAGATGCAAACCATTCTGAGCAACCCGCTAGCCAGCCCGTTTACCTTGGGGATTTCCGCCGGGGCCAGTTTTGGTGCCGCGCTGGGTCTCGCCTTCGGCGTGGCGCTTGTGCCTGCCGCCATTGAGTTTGTGGTCCCCATCAATGCCTTCGTGATGGCCATGTTCACCGCATTTTTAATTCATGCCTTAAGCCTTAAGCGCGGCGTGACGGTAGAGACCATTGTGCTGCTCGGCATCGCCATGGTGTTTATCTTCAACTCGCTGATGGCGCTGATTCAGTTCTTTGCCAGCCAGGAGGCGGTTTCAGCGGTGGTGTTCTGGACGATGGGCAGTTTAACCAAAGCCACCTGGCCCAAGTTCTGGATCGCCCTTAGCATTCTTGCCTTATCCATGCCGCTGCTTGCCCGGCATGGCTGGGCGCTAACCGCCATGCGCCTGGGCGATGCCAAAGCCGAGAGCATGGGTGTCAATCCCCGCGCACTGCGTTTGGAAGTGCTGGTGCTGGTATCGCTGCTCGCTGCCATCGCGGTGGCGTTCGTGGGCACCATTGGGTTTATTGGCTTGGTGGGGCCGCACATCGCGCGCATTTTACTGGGCGAGGATCAGCGCTTCTTTTTGCCAGGTTCGGCCCTATGCGGCGCACTGATCCTCTCCGTTGGTTCGGTCATCTCTAAAATCATTATTCCTGGCACCATTATTCCCATTGGCATTATTACCTCGCTGGTGGGCATTCCCTTCTTCCTATTTCTGGTGCTTAGCCACAAGAAGGCCTCATGGTAACCCTACAACTGAACCGTGTATCCGCCCGCTACGGGCGTCGCCCTGTTCTGGAAGAGATCACCACACCCTGCTTTCAAGGCGGGCAAGTCGTCGCCCTGCTAGGACCCAATGCGGCGGGTAAATCAACGCTTTTTCGCCGCGTATTAGGGTTATTGAAAGGCGAAGGCAAAGTGATTATCAGCGGCACTAGCGCCGAGCACCCAGTGGGCTATATGCCCCAGGACACCGGCGCCAAGGCCGTGCTGACGGTCTATGAATCGGTGCTTTTGGCGCGTATGCAGGGGCGTGGATTAAAAGTGCAGGCTGAGGATTTAACGCAGGTTGATCGCGCGCTGGAGGAACTCAGCATTACGACCCTTGGCGAGCGTGATATTGGCGACCTTAGCGGCGGGCAGCGCCAGCTGGTCAGCGCCGCCCAGGCTCTGGTGCAAGAGCCCGAGATTTTGATGCTGGACGAGCCCACTTCGGCACTCGATTTGAACCGCCAGATTAGCCTTTTGACGGTACTGCGGCGGTTAGCCGATGAGCGTCAGATGCTTATTCTGGTGGCACTCCATGACCTGGGGCATGCGCTACGCTTCGCTGACGCGGCCATGATGCTCGAAAATGGCCGCTTGATTGCCTGCGGCCCCACCGCCGAAGTGATAACCCCTGCGCTGCTACGTCAGGTTTATCGGGTATCTGCGCGTATTGAGCCCTGCTCGAAAGGCCAACCACAGCTTATCGTCGAAGCAGCCATTTAAGCCGCCGCCCTTCCATTGCCGCTAGCGCCACCCCGGATAACATGAGCGGTAGCGCTAGCAGGAAGCCGCTGGAGACCGATATTCCAAACAGCACCCAATCGGCGAGCACGGGCCACACCAGGGCAATATATTCAAAAGGTGCCAAGCGCGACGCCTCGGCATAGCGCAGCGCTAACGTCATCGCAATGTGCGCTGCGCCGCCAAATAGGCCCGATAACACCAGCAGCGAAAACTCCAGCCGGTTAAGCGCCGCCCAGCCCAATGGCATCGTTGCCAGTCCGGCTAGCGCGGCCACTAAAATAAAGTAGAAGGCGATTGAAGCCGCTGTTTCGGTGCGCGAAATACGCCTGACGGTTAATAAAGCACCTGCCGTAAGCAGCGCACCCAATGCCCCTAGCGCGTACCCGGCCGCTTGGCCGTTACTGGAACTGGCATTGAGCCCAGGCAAAATCAGTACGGCCACCCCGGCAAGCGCCAGCACCACGCCACCCGCACGGTTAAGCGAGCAACGCTCCCCCAGCAGCAGCACACCACCAATCGCCATAAAGACTGGCGTTAGCTGTGCAAGCAGCGTCGCCTCGGCCACTGGCAACATCGCTACCGCCGCAAAAGAGGCAAACATGGCCGCCGCCCCCAACCCAGAACGCAGCGCATGCCCCAACGGGCGCCGCGTCGCCAGCCCGCGAGGAAACTCCCGACGCACCAGAAGAAACACGACGATAGGCAGCAGCGCAAACAGCGAACGGAAAAACACCGACTGCCCCACCGGCACTTCGTCACTGACTGCCTTAATACACACCAGCATGCCGGTAAACAGGGCGCCTGACAGTACTCGCAACCCAATGCCCAACCCTGGGCGGTCTTCTTCAGTTCCTATCATTTCTCTTTTCCTGGTATACGAATAACCCACTTTAAAGGAGCATTAAAGAGCTGGACCGGATCGCTAAAATAGCCAGCCTATCTTGTGATATGCCAGTGCAGGACGGCCATGTTACATCAGTCAGTTTCCCGCCTTACTTGAAAGCCGTGCTAACCTTCGCAGCAGTGAAATGCATCGCTAGAGACACCGTATGATAGATGAAAAACTAAGCTGCCTGAACGCTTTAAGAGTGGGTCACAGCCGTGGCCGTTTGGCTCCCAACAAGCCTTGCCTTTTATTGGCGATTATTTGTGAAATTCAGAGCGGACATATAACAACGCCGACTGTCGCTATTAATGACAGGCTTATTTCCCGCTACTTCGACCTCTATGAGGCCACCACTGGGCAGCGTCAGTCAGCCAATCCTCAGCTTCCGCTTTGGCATCTCAAAAGTGATCAAGGGCCGTCTGGCCCTCTATGGAAACCACTCTTTGCTACAAATATTGCCCCCCTTGCACCGCAGTTAGGCCAACCAAAAACCATCACCGCCCTAAGGGAGCTTTTCACCGAAGCCTTACTGGACCCCGAGCTCTTTAAAGTATTTCAGAACAGCCAGAAGGCCTACGACGCCAGCGCACTCCTGATAACCAACTATCTTTACGACGATCAATACAGCCAGCCAGACATTCACCGCTACCTGACGAGCGCGCTAGACAGCAGCGAATATGAGAAACACCCTGAAAAACTGATCGGTAATGTCAGAGATGAGCGCCAACAGCAGGCCCGCTCTGCCGCCTTTCGTGCCCTGGTACTTGAAGCCTACGACTATCGATGTGCGGCAAGTCGGCTCCGCTACATTACTCCCGACTATCGCTACCTTGTCGAAGCTGCCCACTTAATTCCTTTCTCAGAAAGCCAGGATGACCGTCCAACCAACGGTCTCGCCCTCACTCCAAATCTCCATTGGGCGATGGATAACCACCTTATCTCTCCTGGACCAGACCACAAATGGCATGTAAGCCCAAGCATTGATCGGCTTGTAACCGATAATAGCTGGCTTTTGGAGTTAGATGGCCAATCGTTAATACTCCCCAGATCGGTACGCTGGCAACCTGAGCGTGAGGCGTTAGCGTGGCGCATGGATCATTTGCAACGATAAGCTATAAACAAAAAAACGCCCCAGCACCTAAAGATACTGGGGCGTTAATTACACTTTGAACCGAATTGCCGTTACGACTTCATATCTTCAAAGAAGCTTTTCACACTGTCGAAGAAACCGGTTTTCTTCGGCGAGTGACTGTGGCTGTTGCTGCCGTCGAAGCTCTCTTGCAGCTTGCGCAATAGGTCGCGCTGCTCGTCGTTAAGCTTGACCGGTGTTTCCACTACCACCTTACACAGCAGGTCGCCTGGCATGCCACCGCGTACTGGCTTTACGCCTTTACCACGTAGGCGGAACAACTTGCCAGTTTGCGTTTCCGGCGGAATCTTCAGCTTCACTCGCCCATCTAGCGTAGGCACTTCAAGCTCGCCACCTAACGCTGCATCAACAAAGTTGATCGGCACATCGCACTGCAGATGCTTTCCGTCACGCTGGAAGATATGGTGCGGTTTAATGGCTACCTGCACGTAAAGATCACCGGGCGGGCCACCGTTAATACCGCTTTCGCCTTCGCCATTCAAACGAATACGATCACCGGTATCCACGCCCGGCGGAATCTTCACGGAAAGCGTGCGTGTCTCACGTACGCGCCCTTCGCCATTACACTTGTGGCACGGCACTTTAATGTGCTGACCAGAACCATGACAGGTGGGACACGTTTGCTGCACGGCGAAAAAGCCCTGCTGCATACGCACTTGACCGTGGCCATGACAGGTAGGGCACGTTTCTTTAGAAGAGCCGGGCTCCGCGCCACCGCCATCACAACGGTCACACTCGATATGCCGTGGCACACGGATATCGACCGTGGTGCCTGAAACGGCGTTCTCTAAATCCAGCTCTAGGTTATAGCGCAGGTCGGAACCGCGTGCCGGGGCATTGGGCCCACGACGCCGGCTACCACCTCCGCCAAAAATATCACCAAACACATCGCCGAAAATGTCGCTGAAATCACCAGCGCCTGCGCCGCCGAAACCACCGCCGCCTTGGCCATCAACGCCCGCATGGCCGAACTGGTCATAAGCTGCGCGTTTCTCGCCGTCGTTAAGCACTTCATACGCTTCGGACACTTCACGGAATTTTTCCGCTGAGGTGTTATCGTCCGGGTTTCGATCAGGGTGGAATTTTTGCGCCAGACGGCGATAGGCCTTCTTGATCTCTTTCTGATCGGCCCCTTTTTCGACACCCAGGACTTCGTAATAATCGCGTTTGGACATAGGCCCTACGCCTCCTGGTTAGCTACGCACTCAACTGCACTTTTAGCTAGGTAATGATCTATTCCGTTAGCTAGGTGCGTCTTGGCCGCGGAAACAGCAACGCGGGAGTAAGCTCCCGCGTCACCGCTTTCTTTGGCAGAAAGAGGTTGTTACTGCTTTTTCTGATCGTCGTTAACTTCTTCGTACTCAGCGTCAACCACGTCATCTTCCGGCTTGGAACCTGTGCTTTCGGCACCTTCGCCGCCCTCTTGCTGAGCCGCTTCTGCCTGCTCGGCGTACATCTTCTGGGCTAGCTGGCCAGAGGCTTCGGTCAATGCATCCAGCTTCTTCTGAATGTTATCGACGTCGTCACCTTTAACCGCTTCTTCCAACTCACTGATGGCCGTTTCAATCGCCTGCTTCTCGTCGTCAGTCGCTTTGTCGCCTGCTTCTTCCAACGTTTTGCGCGTGGCGTGAATCATGCCGTCAGCTTGGTTACGCAGTTGCACCAGCTCTTCGAACTTCTTATCTTCTTCAGCGTGCGCTTCGGCATCGCGCACCATCTGCTCGACTTCTTCCTCGGACAGACCGCTAGACGCCTTGATGACAATCGACTGCTCTTTGCCAGTGGCCTTGTCTTTGGCCGATACGTTTAGAATGCCGTTGGCATCCAAATCGAAGGCAACTTCGATTTGCGGAACGCCGCGCGGTGCAGGCGGAATGTCAGCAAGATCAAAACGACCCAGCGACTTATTCTGCGACACTTGCTTGCGCTCACCCTGTACGACGTGAATGGTCACCGCCGTTTGGTTATCATCCGCCGTTGAGAAGGTTTGTGTCTTCTTGGTCGGAATAGTGGTGTTCTTTTCGATCAGCGGCGTCATCACGCCACCCAGGGTTTCGATACCCAGGGTTAGCGGAGTAACGTCAAGCAGTAGCACGTCTTTCACGTCGCCACCGAGTACGCCGCCCTGAATCGCTGCACCAACGGCAACCGCTTCATCCGGGTTAACGTCTTTGCGTGCTTCTTTACCGAAGAAGTCAGCGGCTTTCTTCTGCACCATCGGCATACGTGTCTGGCCACCGACCAGGATCACTTCGTCGATTTCAGACGCGGACAAGCCAGCATCTTTCAGTGCCATTTTGCACGGCTCGAGTGAACGCTGAACCAGATCTTCTACCAGCGACTCCAGCTTGGCGCGTGTCACCTTAACGTTAAGGTGTTTCGGGCCAGTGTTGTCGGCGGTGATGTAAGGCAGGTTCACATCGGTCTGTTGAGCGCTGGAAAGCTCAATTTTGGCTTTTTCAGCGGCTTCTTTCAGACGCTGCATGGCTAAATTGTCGCCAGACAGATCAATGCCGCTGTCAGCCTTGAACTGGTCAACCAGGTAGTTGATCAGCGCCAAGTCGAAATCTTCGCCGCCCAGGAAGGTGTCACCGTTGGTGGCCAACACTTCAAACTGGGTTTCGCCGTCGACATCGGCAATTTCGATGATTGAGATATCGAAAGTACCGCCACCCAGGTCGTAGACCGCGATGGTTTTGTCGCCGCGCGATTTGTCCATACCGTAGGCCAGTGCAGCAGCGGTCGGCTCGTTAATAATCCGCTTAACGTCTAGACCGGCGATGCGGCCAGCATCTTTTGTCGCCTGACGCTGGCTGTCGTTGAAGTAGGCCGGCACGGTAATAACCGCTTCAGTGACCGTTTCGCCCAAGTAGTCTTCGGCGGTCTTTTTCATTTTCTTCAGCACTTCCGCGCTAACCTGCGGCGGTGCCATTTTTTTGCCTTTTACTTCAACCCAGGCATCACCGTTATCTGCTTCGGTGATTTTGTACGGCACCATTTTGATATCTTTTTGGACAACGTCGTCTTTAAAGCGACGGCCAATAAGGCGCTTGATGGCGTACAGCGTGTTTTCTGGGTTAGTCACCGCTTGGCGTTTTGCCGCCTGACCGACCAGCGTTTCGCCATCATCGGTATAAGCGATGATAGAAGGCGTTGTACGGCCGCCTTCGGCATTTTCAATTACTTTAGCGCTGTCACCATCAAGCACGGCCACACAAGAGTTAGTGGTGCCCAGGTCGATACCAATTATACGTCCCATAGCAATACCTCGAATTCGGTTGTTACAAAACTGAAAATTTAGCTTTTAAAGCTTGTCTGCGGGTTTCCCCGCGGGGTTGCCCTTTATTTGGGGGCCGCCGCTGACTTTTCAAGGGCTTTTTTTCACACCCTGCTTTCTTACCCTATGCAGCCATTTGCTTAATTGGCTTTTTGGCTCACTACCACCATGGCCGGGCGCACCAAGCGTCCATTGAGTAAATAGCCTTTTTGCATAACGTCCATCACAGTATTGGGATCAAGATCCGGGTTGGGCACCATAGTCATGGCTTCATGCACTTGGGGGTCGAAAGGCTCGCCGTGGGGCTCAATGCTTTCCACGCCGAACTTGTTGAGTACATCCAACTGCATTTTCAAGGTCATGGAAACGCCTTCGCGATGGACCTCCGAGGCTCCCTCTTCCATGGTCTCAAGCGCTTTTTCCAAGCTATCAACGACCGGCAGCAGCTCTTTAACGAACTTCTCTAGGGCAAACTTGCGCGCTTTTTCGGCTTCTTGCTCAGCACGGCGACGCACGTTTTGCGCTTCCGCAGCGGCGCGCAGGGCTTGATCCTTGGCTTCGGCTAAGCTTTGCTCGAGCTCGCCTACCTGAGCGGCCAGCATTTCTGCTTCAGGGTTATCGACACTGCCTTCAAATGACTCTTCGTCATTGATCAACCCTTCCAGCTCGCCCTCCATCAAGCGCTCTTCGGCGGCCTGCTCTTCCGCTTGCTCGGCGCCATCCGCTTCTTGCTCGTGGCGGGCCAGCTCGTCATCCATCGGTGTTTGCGGTTCTTTCGCCATGTTGTGCTCCTATTAAGTAGGGCGCTGCCACGCGGGCGGCGCGCAAAGAAGTAAGCCGTTAGTTACTAGCCTTAACTGATCATGCACGCTATATGGGGGCCATAAATTCCATCTCAAGAGGTGCATTGAAGTGAGTTATTAACTACTGTATAAATCAACAACTATTGGTTAAGTATCCAGCTTCAATGCTGTACCGCCTCGGGAGGCGTCATGCTTACTCAGCTAGCTATTCAAGATTTCGCTATTGTTGATCATTTAGAGCTCGACCTCACCGGTGGCATGACGGCCATTACCGGGGAAACCGGGGCGGGCAAATCGATTCTTTTGGGCGCTTTAGGGTTATGCCTGGGCGAACGCGCTGATGCCGGGAGCGTGCGCCACGGTCGCGAACGTACCGACCTTTCCGCCCGTTTCGACATTCAGCACCTGCCCGCTGCCGTTGAGTGGCTGTCAGCCCGCGAGCTCCCTGCTGAAGAGTGCCTGTTGCGCCGTGTCGTCACTGCCAACGGACGCTCCAAAGCCTGGATCAACGGCCAACCCGCGACTATCTCGGATCTCAAATCCCTTGGCGAGCAGCTGATCCAGATTCATGGTCAGCACGCCCATCACGCCTTAATGCGTGAAGAGACCCACCTTGCCTTACTGGATGACTACGCGAACCTAAACGACGCAACCGCTCAACTGGCCGTTACGTTTCGCGAGTGGCGCAATTCGCGTCGGCAGCTGAAAAAGCTAAGCGAAGAAGGCAGCGAAGTAGAAGCCAAACGGCAGCTACTGCGTTACCAGGTAGAAGAGTTAGATCAGCTCGGTTTAGCAGAAGGTGAACTGGCCACCCTGGAAGAAGAACAGCACACGCTCGCGCATGCTGAGGAGACGCTGCGTGAAACACAGTTTGCCGCTGACTGTTGCGCCAGCGATGAAGGTGGCGCGCTCTCTTTGCTCAACCAAGCCTTCGCCCACTTGAGCGCCCTGCCGGGCAGTGACAAGGGCACGCTGGCGAACACGCTCGCCATGCTGAGCGATGCCCGTATTCAAGTGGAAGAGGCTTCCAGTGAGCTCAACCGTCTCGCCAGCACCACCGAACTCGACCCTGAACGGCTGGCTTGGGTGGAAGAGCGCATGACCGACGTTCATCGAATTGCCCGTAAGCACCACGTTGCCCCTGACGAGCTATGCGCCCTGCATGCTGACCTACAACGGGAAGTCGCGCAGTTAGAAGAGGGGGGGAATGACCTGGAGGCACTGAGTGCGCGAGTCGTTGAGCTACGTGAAAGCTACCGCCAGGAAGCGAAAAAACTCAGCGAGAGCCGTCAAAAAGCCGCGCTTCGCCTGGGCAAGGAAGTACAGCAACAGCTGGGCTTTTTAGCCATGGGCAAGGCCCGCTTTGAAGTGGAGATCACTGCGAAAGAGGCGCCCTCTCCTGAAGGCCTTGATCGTGTGCAATTTTTGATCAGCGCCAACCCCGGCCAGCCCGCGCGGCCATTGACCAAAGTAGCCTCCGGCGGCGAACTATCGCGGATTAGCTTGGCCATTCAAGTGGTCGCGGCGACGCACTCAACGGTGCCAAGCCTAGTGTTTGACGAAGTAGATGTGGGCATTTCGGGCGCGACCGCAGAAATCGTTGGTCAATTACTCCGCAAGCTAGGTGAAAATGGTCAGGTAATGACCGTGACCCACCTACCGCAAGTGGCAGCCCAGGCACACCAGCATCTGCATATCGAGAAACAGGCGAAACGCGACACCACGCTGACCCAGATGGCACTACTTGACGAACAGGGGCGTATCAGCGAACTGGCACGCATGCTGGGCGGCGTGACGCTTTCTGACCAAACCCTCGCCCATGCCCGTGAAATGCTGCATGCAAGCCAGCGCCCGCCGCACTAACTTAAAGAGCACCTACCAGGACTTTATAAGCGGCAAAATAAAACGCCCCTGATTACCGGACAAATTCCATTGATGGCGAATTCGAACAGGTAATGCAGGGGCGTTCATATTTCCAAGCCGCGTGCAGTGTCTATCCACGAACATTATTTCTTGTTCGTTGGCCCGCTGTCTTGGCGGGTCACATCGGAGCCACGCGGACGAACATAAAGCACTAGCGCATGGTCCACTAACTCGTAGCCATGCTCTTCAGCGATTTCTTGCTGACGACGCTCAATGATTTCATCAACAAACTCAATGATCTCACCGCTTTCAAGGCACACCATGTGGTCATGGTGATCCTCTTGGGTCATCTCAAAAACTGCATGGCCGCCGTCAAAATTATGACGAATAACCAAACCCGCTGACTCAAACTGAGTCAATACACGGTATACAGTCGCCAGGCCAACATCTTCGCCCGCATCAATCAGTGTTTTATACACTTCTTCCGCGCTAAGGTGGTGCTGACCCGAAACATTTTCGAGAATCTGAAGTATCTTGACGCGCGGCAGGGTCACTTTCAGACCGGCTTTGCGCAATTCATGGTTCTGATCGGCCATGGTCGCTCTTCGCAGTAACAGGTTAGGTCGGGTATGATCAACCGAAACCACGATAGTGAAGAATAGGTCCAAATGCAAAAATTGACTCGAATCATCACGCTCTCCGTTGCCCTGACCGTTGTTAGTGGATGCAGCTACGTTGGCGTGTACAAGCGCGATATTCCCCAAGGCAACCTGGTCACGCAAGAAATGGTGAGCCAACTTCAGCCCGGCATGACGCAAGAACAGGTCACGTACGTGATGGGCAGGCCGCTGTTAGAAGCGCCCTTCGATGCCAGCCAGTGGGACTATGTATTTCGTTTAGACAAGGCGTACGGTGATGTAGAACAACGCCGTGTTACGCTCACCTTCGGCCCACAGGGCCGCTTGGTGAACATCGAGCAAGAGGGTGATTTATCGGCAGCGCTGCCACTCGACGGTGAGAGCAGCATGGGGCCAGCAACGGAAGGTGTTGACCCCATGGATGCGTTACCGACGGAGAGCACGCGGACGCCGATACCGCCGAGTGCGCAGCCCGTTTCACAGCCTTAAAGCAAGCTTATCTATCGCCCAGGGTCGCTTGCTTGGCGCTTTGCACGCTCCAAGCGAGCGACTTTTGGGTCGATAGCCAGTGGCCGGTAAACTTCTACTCGATCTCCTTCTCGCAACAACTGGGTGTCGGGATCGCGTAGTGCTTTGCCGAAGATCCCGAGCGGTGCCTGAGAAAATGTGTCATCAGGCAGGTCAGGAAATAGCGTCGGCAAATCAGCCAAGGCAACGGCCTGACGTGCGGTGGTGCCCTCAGGCACCCATAGCGCCACTATGCGCTGCTTAGACGGCAGCGCGAAGGCTACCTCAACCGCTAGCGTCTCAGCGGCCATACAGCTCGTTTGCGCGCTTGGTGAAGGCATCGACCAACTGCCCCGCTATTTGCTGAAAAAGCTTTCCGAAGGCCATGCCAAGTAGACGATTGGCGAATTCAAACTCCATTTCTAAACTGACCTTGCAGGCGCCCTCCCCCATGGGGATAAACAGCCAGCGACCTTTTAGGCGTTTGAAGGGCCCTTTTACCAGCGACAGTTCAATACGCTCTGGTGCAAATAGGTCGTTGCGTGTGGTGATGGTTTGCTCGACGCCAGCGCGCCCAAGCGTCATTTCGCCGATTAGATGTTCATTATCATGCTCGACCAAACGCGCATGACGGCAACCTGGCAAAAATTCCGGGTAGCGTTCGAAGTCGTTGACCAAATCGAACATTTTCTGGGGGGTGTGCCGCACCAAGGCGGAACGATTGACGGTTGGCATTGACCTCTCCGCTGACTTCACAGTGCCCAAAGCGTATCATGGGAAACATTATTTCAGACCTTAAATGGTATCACGCCTCCCCAAATAACGAAGGGGATGCCACTGACAGATTAATTATGAGGTTCCATGGCCACTAAGAAAGGTAACAGTAAGGGTCCCGGTAGCAGCGTTATCGCCCAAAATAAGAAGGCACGGTTTGAGTATCATATCGATGAAACCTTCGAAGCTGGGCTATCACTCGCTGGTTGGGAAGTTAAAAGCCTGCGTGCTGGCAAAGCCCAGCTCACTGACACCTATATATTAGTTCGTAATGGTGAAGCATTTCTGCTGGGCAGCCACATCATGCCGTTAAATACGGCTAGCACCCATGAAATTGCCGACCCAACGCGCACTCGCAAACTGCTGCTGCATCGCAAAGAGATCGCCAAAATCTTTTCGATCACCCAGGACAAAGGTCACACCTGTGTGCCCCTGAAGCTTTACTGGAAACGCAATAAAGTGAAGTGCGAATTGGCACTGGTGACCGGTAAACAGCTGCACGACAAGCGCGCCACTGAAAAAGATCGAGATTGGAGCCGTCAAAAAGGTCGAATTATGCGGGAACATAACAAGGCATAACTGGTCAATCAGGTGTGAGCACGTTAGAATGCTCACTTGTAATAAGGGGGCGACATGGTTTCGACGCCGGTGACAACCCTTGCGGTGCATGCCGAGAGCGTGATGTATCTCGTAAATCCCACATCACGAAAAATAGTCGCAAATGACGAAAACTACGCTCAAGGCGCGCTAGCAGCTTAAACTGTTAGCTTCTTGTCTGGCCCCAAGGTGATGTGCCTATTCATCACTGAGGGGATACGAGCTAAAGCTGATAGGACCGCGTTTGGTGGTGTCTTCTCGCCAAGCGTTAAACTTTAGAAGGCTCGCGTGGCTGAATCCTGATCGTCGGAGTCAGTCGCGTTAAATCAAATGACGAAATCTAAGCATGTAGAGCCAATAGGCGCGTGCTGGCGGACGCGGGTTCAATTCCCGCCGCCTCCACCACCTTACTATACAAATCAAGCACCTACGGGTGCTTTTTTTGTGCCTGAAAACAGCCTTGTGCCGAGCTATTGATCACTATCAACGCGAGCAGCTTAGATCACCCTCTTCACAGTGAGCATGCTCACGCAGCCTTTTCGTGCGTGCCACTGTAAGCGTTTCAAGGCATCCGTTACGTACCATAGGCTGGGCGCTACCACCCTCAACGGCGCTACTTTCGAACGCACACTCGGCATCGCGAAAACCGATCCAGGCGCGCTGAGCAGCTCTAAGTTTTTCTAACGAAGCGGCGTTGTTGCTTAGTTGTCCCACAAGCACCTGATAGGCATCATTGAGCTCATCGTCAGCCGATTGGTACGCCTGCGCTGTGCATTCGTTGAGCTCAACCTGAGTAGTAGCGCTATCACAGCCATCCCCCGCATAGACAACACTGCTGGCGATTAAAAAAACGATCCCTAGGAAAAGTGACCCTAAACGCATAATGAGTGGCCCTATGTTGTTGTCGTTTGATCAAGCGATATGGAAGAAACACGGTAGCTCTACACTGAATCCTAACTTAACAGTGCCAATAAAACCAAAGCGCTGGCATGAGAGCCAGCGCTTTTTGGATCAGTTAAAAGTGGCTATTATCGTTTAGTGGGCAAGCATCTCATCGACAACTTCTTCACCACTTAGCTCTGAAGGATAATAGGTTGGCCAATTAGTCACTTCATCCAGCAGCGCTTCACGATCATTCCCCCAGTAAAGGCGGTAATGGTCTGCGTCAGTGGGGTAAATACTGTGATCGCTGAACTGAATATACTGGGGGAGATCGTCAGTCCCCTCGCCTTCAAGCTCGAAAATAAAGCGCACACCTCGGTTGCCGGCCTCGTAATTTAAAATCTCGTAACCATCGTACTGATAGTTGCCTGACATCTCATCGCCGTTCGCAAAGAAGGTGACGTTGCTGCCGTCGATAACGATACGCTCTACATCGGTTTGATAACCCGTATCGTAATACGCTTTGTACTCTTCGGCGGTTTTATCGCCATGCTCTGCCTTGTCCTTGAATACTTCATCTAGCGTGCCATCCTGTAGGTACGGATAGACGGATTGCCAATCACCTTCCCAGTCAGCAAGCGGGCGATCCTTAATCTGATTGTCCTCAAAGTAGCCTGCATAAATATCGCTATTGTGGTCATGGTCATTATGAGCAGGACTGTGGTCGTGGTCGTGGTCATCAGCGCTGGCATAGTGAGCGCCTGCCAGTAGCAAAGCACTGAATGCGAACACGCTGACACTTTTGAACGGCAATACCTTCATTTTATGCTCTATCATGCTTCGGTCTCCCCTATTCCTTTCTCTAGTGTTGAAATAACAGCATCACTAAAAGATACAATATAACATAACATTAAAGCAAGGCGATCTTATACAGGAGAAAATAGGAAGTAATGGGAGGAACAGCAATCAGTTCAAATAATAGTGAAGACCCATCGCTAACAGCAGGAAGATCAATGACCACAGGGACAGTTTTTCAAAGACACAAACGCATCGGGCCCCGCCTAAGCGGGGCCCGATCATCGAATCTAAACGATTCGAGAACTTAAATAATCGCTAGGATTAAGAAAGCAGCTTGATGTTTGAAGCTTGAAGGCCTTTCTGACCTTGGGTAACGTCAAAAGAGACGTTAGCGCCTTCAGGCAGAGTTTTGAAGCCATCAGACTGAATTTCAGAAAAATGAGCAAAAACGTCGTCGCTGCCGTCAGAAGGTGCGATGAAGCCAAAACCTTTAGAATCGTTGAACCACTTAACTGTGCCAGTTGCCATGATATAAATCCTTTTCGCTAATCGCGAATTGTAAAATTCCTGGTATTACCCAGATAAATAGTGAGTAGAACAAGGAATACAATTACAGACTACCGAAAGAATTCGAATGTTTCTGGAACCATGCTTGCTTGCTAACTTACTAACTGCGCACATCCTGTCACGTAGTTCACAGCAGGTCAAAGCCTTTATGTTTTTTTATTTTTTCTCTACTTTTCATAGCCATTTAAACCGCGCAAATTTACATAAATAGCCTTAATCTTGCCAAAGAGCTGGGCACTACTAATCCGACCGCCTAGCGCGCTCTATTGGCCAGGCAAACCCTGCATTAATCGCAGCCTGACCAGTACTATGGAAGAGGTTTTAACATGCTATATGGACTTAGTTTGTTGGCGGGTATTGCGCTGCTCACCCTGGGCGGTGAGTCACTGATCCGGGGGGCTGTTGCTGGCGCAAGAAGGGTCGGCGTTTCGCCCCTACTGACCGGGCTGGTAGTTGTCGGTTTCGGCACATCGGCACCCGAGCTGGTTGTTTCTATTGATGCCGCTATAAACCAACAGCCTGACATTGCTATTGGCAACATCGTGGGTAGCAATATCGGTAATATCCTATTGATTTTGGGCATGTGTGCCGTGATTTGCCCTATGGTGGTCCATCCCCAAGCGCTGCGCCGAGATGGCTTGGTGGTGATACTGGCGAGCCTGCTATTTATTGGACTCTCCTTTGGCGGGGCATTAGGGCGCGTTGATGCGGCAATCTTTATAGCCTGTCTTGTGGGCTACCTTGTGTGGGCTTACTTAAGTGAAAGTCGGCATCATATTCCTGCGGCAGATATGCATGCCTCAGAAGCCGAAGAGATGACCAAACTCCCCACCACGGGCTGGATGATCACCTTAGCGCTGGTGATTGGTTTAGGCATGCTAATAGGAGGGTCGCAGCTACTACTCTTTGGCGCCATTGGGTTAGCCCAGGCGTTGGGTATTTCCGAAGCCGTCATTGGCCTCACCATCGTTGCAGTGGGCACCTCACTACCTGAAATGGCCGTGTCAGTGATTGCGGCGCTGCGCCGTCATGCTGATGTCGCGGTGGGGAATATTCTGGGCAGTAACATATTTAACCTGCTGGGCATCCTCGGTATCTCAGCATTTTTACAACCACTGCCCCTTGCACCACGCGTGGCCCTGTTCGACCAGTGGGTGATGCTCGGTGCCGCTGTCCTGTTGGTGCTATTTTTGTACACCGGTATGCGTCTATCGCGCTGGGAAGGGGCAGCATTGCTCGCCGGTTATGCGGCTTACATCGCCCTAAGCTTTAGCGTTTTTTAAGCGATCTGTAAATCAGTAATCACCACTTGATTACGGCCTGCATGTTTTGCTTTATAGAGTGAATCATCGGCCACATTAAGCAGTAGTTGGGCATCGTCGCCATGATCAGGATAGGCGGCGATTCCCAAAGAGCTCGTGACAGTGAGCAATGCCGTATCATCAATATCGATCGTGAGCTTTTCAATTGAGCACCGCAGCTGCTCAGCACGCTGGGCTGCTATCTCAAGCGTTGCGCCAGGCATGATTAACGTAAACTCTTCACCACCAAAACGGCAGACTAAATCTTCACCTCGTAACGCATTCTTTAGCAACTCTCCGACGACTACCAAAACTTTATCGCCTGCAGAGTGACCATAATCATCGTTGATGCGCTTGAAATGATCCAAGTCGAGCATAATGACCGATAGCGTACCGTTTTCGCGTTTGGCACGTGCTAATTCGCGCTGCAAACTCTCTTCAAGGTAGCGGCGGTTGTAAAGCCCCGTTAGTGGATCACGTACCGACTGTTGTTGTAAACGTTCACGTAGCTGGATATTCGCCAGGCTCAACGAAACCTGTTCCGCCACCGCCTGCGCCAGCTGTTTGTGATTTACCCACTCATTATGGTGATCGTCGGGGACCGAGATATGCAAGACTCCGAGCGAATTACCGTGTGCTGTCAGCGGCGCACAATAGTGGCCCCCCGCTTGAGGGTGGATATGGCTGCACACGACGCCATGATCCACCAAAGGGCTAACCTCATAAGGCTTACCACGTCGCAACGACCAACAATCCACTTCGCCCACTGAGGCATCCACTTGCCCAGCCTGTAGTCCCCATGCCACCCTGATGGTAAAGCACTCGCCCTCTTCATCCCGCAAAAGCAAAGCACCCGATGTCTTCGTAAATAAACTGGGGAGTACTGAGTGCAGCACTTGTATCGCCTCATCACGAAGGTGGCAAGACTGCAGCATTTCGACCAGATGATTCATCGCTAGCATTTCTTTAGTACGACTGGCGACCATGTCATCCACATGCTGTGCCAGCGATTGTCGCGCCTGCTTCTCCGCGCTCACCATGGCCTCTAAGCGCTCAGCCATTTGATTAAAGGCCCGGGCCATAGCAGCTAATTCATCATTGCCTAGCTCGGGAGCCCTTTTGCGCCAATGCCCTTCCATCATCTGCTTTGCAGCATCAGTAATGCCATTCACAGCTAGTGATGTACGATTTGCTAATAGTAGCCATAATATCAATGCTGCTAAGGCTGCACCGCCAAACCCCATGGTCGCAATAATATTTGCACGACGTGCTATAGCAATACTTTCCTGCTGCTTATCTCGTAAACGAGCATTGGCTACTTCGGTAAGCTCATCCATGGTGATTCGGTAGCTATCAATTAAGTGCTTCCCCTGTTCAAACAGCTGTAGATTGGGTGAGGCATCACCGATACGACGATTATCTAGCGAAGGCATGGCTACACTTTGTTGCCAACGTTCAAACAAAGTACGCGCCTCTCTAAGGCGCCCTAGTTGATCAGGCTGCTCTTTTAACATTTCCGTGACACGGTCATAGATCAGGTCATAGGATATAAGCGCTTTTTGATAGGGTAATAAGTATTCATCTTGACCAGCGATTAAATAGCCACGCTGCCCTGTTTCTGCATCTACGACACGCAATTTTAAATTATTCGCAGCAGCAACCATTGCCTGCTCTCGAAGCATTTGTGCGGAGGTATCCAAACTGCTTTGAAGCGCTATATACAGAGCCACGCCGCTACCTAGCGTCATCAGCAATGGGATAGTGGCTCCTAAGAGCATTTTAAGCACAAAAGTACGACGCATCCTTTACTTCTCCATTGCGATCATTTCGCGATGCGCCGTTTTACTCTGCTTAGCACGCACTCACACAAACGCATATATCTACAAAACTTATATCAGTGTCAAGAACAACTAAGGTTTCCTATGCACATTGCGACCCTGGGTCCTAGCGGCAATAACCACGAATTGATTGCCATGCGTTATTTAAAACAACGCTGTTCAGGTGAAGGCAGCCTGACACTCTTCAACCACTTTGAAGATGCCTTTCAGGCGCTTATTGCTGGGCAGGTTAGCCACGTGTTGCAGTGCACCGCCCACGCCACCCATAGCGACTGTGTCGGCCGCTATATGCATCGAGCCTACCCGGTCGACACCTTTATTGCGGGTAGCAAGCCGCTGGCGCTGATCGCACAACGTACCATTGCGCAGCCCACCCAGGTGGCATTGCAGCCAGCCACCCGCTATTACACTGATTTAACGGCCTATACAGAGCTCATTGATGCCCCCACCACGGTGGCAGTAGCAGAGGGCCTGCTCGCCGGGCATTTTGAGGCAGGCATTTGTGCTGAAGAGGTGCTCGCCCAGGCACCCGAGCAACTGCGGTTGGTGCAGTCACTGGGGCCTGCGCTGGATACCTGGGTGATGTTTGCCACTACCCCGCTGCCAGCCTCTTCGCCGCTACGCCTGGATGCTGACGGTTCGTCCCAGGGCTAAAGGCTAAGCCACGAAGATCAGAATAGCCCCCGCCGCGACTAGCGCCGCACGCTGCCACAATGCTTTGTGCGCGATCACTCCGTAAGAGATCGCCCCCAGCCCCAGCGCCACTTTCAGGGCATTCAGCAGGGCGCCTGACGGATTAAAGACTAGTTGGATTATTTCCGGGTTGGCCACCATGGCCAAGGGAATGATATACAGCCCAATCCCCAGCGCCATGGCCTTGAACGCCACCTTTAGCCAATTCTCCCCCACCATGCCAGCGGCGATAAACACACCGCCACACACCGGCGGTGTGATAGTCGAGAGCAGTGCATACCAGAAGACGAACAAGTGCGCTAGAAGCGGTTCCAGACCCAGCGATGTCAACGCCGGCCCGGCGACAGAGACACAGATTACGTAGGCGGCGGTGGTTGGCACCTCCATGCCTAAAATCAAGCAGGCGAGCGCCGTTAGCAGCAAGGCTGGCCATAGCATGTCGTTGGAGAGCGACAGGATACCTGAGGTAATCTTGACGCCCAGCCCTGTTAGCGACAGCACGCCGACCACCAGCGAGGCGCACAGGATAATTGCGCCGATCACGGCAATCTGGCGCCCGGCAGTGACCGCAGCGGCGGCTAACCGACGGCTAAAGCCAGGAAGCGAAAAGCGCAGCGTCACATCAAAGAACAACAGCGCAATGCCTGCAAAAATCGCAATACTGGCAGCGTACTGAGGGGTATAGCCACCGTTGAAGATGCGTTCTAGCAGCAACACGAACGGGATCGCAAAAAACAGCGAGGTAATGACGACCTCTTTCGCGTGGGGGCGTTCGCTTTCCGCCACGGGCTGCAAGTCATGCCTAGTCGCGTAGGCATTGATGCCCACCCAGACGGTCAAGAAATAGAGGACTGCCGGCAACATTGCCGCGCCCATAATTTGTGTATAGGGAGTCCCTGTCAGCTCCACCATGACAAACGCGCCCGCCCCCATCAACGGCGGCATGATTTGTCCGCCAGAGGAGGCAACCGCTTCCACCGCACCGGCGAGCGAGCGCGGGTAGCGCAGGCGTACCATGGAGGGAATAGTGATTGCCCCAGTGGAGGCCACGTTAGCTGACGCCGAACCGGAGATAGAGCCCATCAGTGCCGAGGAAATCACCGCCACCTTGGCCGCGCCCCCGGTCAGCCGCCCTGCCACCGCGCCAGCGAGATTCATGAAGCCCTGACCCGCTTCGCCGGCATTGAGTACTGCACCGAAAATCACAAAAATCGCCACCACACTGACACTCACGCCGGTCAGCGATCCCCACAGCCCGCCTTCGGCAATGGTCAATGTGCCCACCATGCTAGGCAGCGGGAGCCCAGGGTGGCCAAAAGCACCAGGGATGTATTGGCCGAAAGCGCCATACATCAAGGCCAGCAACGCGACCAGCGGCAGCGGCCAGCCAATCGCCCGGCGGGCGGCCTCAAGCGCAAGCGCGATTAAAAATAGCCCAATACCCATCTGCAGGTGGGTATCAATAAAGCCATACTGGTTGGCTAGCGCGGCCTCATTGAGGGCGATATAGCCACATGCGGCCACACCCAACAGCGTTAGCACCCAGCCGCTGATTCGCTGCGTCGGTGTGTTGGCCATGTAGACCAGCACCCAAGGCAACAGCAGCGCCATGTGTAGCGGCCGACTGACGAGCGCAGGCGTTAAGCCATAAAAAATCAATCCCAGATGAAACACCACACTGACCGCCCCCAGCGCCATCCAGCCTGGGGCTATGGCGTCATCATCTGCAGGGGTCGCCGCTGGCGAAGAAGTAATAACACGCATGCCAAGTTGCCTATTATCAATACTGCATCAATACCGCATCAACTCTGCATCAATACAGAACTGCCACAGCGCGATCGCCGTGGCAGTAGGAAGAAGGGGGATAGTGACTAACGTAGAGAGTCAGGCACCTCGAAGCCCGCTTCTTCGTAATAGCGCAGTGCCCCTGGGTGTAGCGAGCCGGTCATGTTTTCCAGCATTTCAGGGGTAATACTGCCCCACCAGGCGGCCTCTTCGGCCATGGCATCACGACGCTCCCAAAATGTTTTGGTCAGTGTGTAGGCAGTATCGTCATCCATATAGGTGGTGGTGTAGGCAATCACCGGTAGCGATGTGGTTTCGACATCTTTATCAACGCCGGGGTAGGTACCGCCGGGGATCGTTTGGCGCGCTGCGCCGGTTTGTTCGATTTGCTCATCGGTCAGACTAACCAACGATATAGGCATGCTGGCGGCGGTCTCGATCACATTGGGCGACGGGAAAGAGCTGGCCGTTACAAAGCCATCAATCTGACCGTTTTTAAGTGCATCGGGGCCGCTGCCAATCGCCGCATCGGCGATTTGGACATTCTCTTCCAGACCAAACAACTCCAGATAACGAGCCGCTTCCCGGGCGCCAAACGTACCCCGGCCAATTAATAAGTGCTTGCCTTCCAGGGCAGACACATCAGTCACCCCTTCGTCACCCGCCAGTACAAAATGCATGGTGATAGAGGGAATAGGGAATAAGCCACGAATTTCTTGAAAGCGAGGGTTCTGACGCTCGGCAAAGGCGCCCTCTCCTGCCATGGCCTGCTCCACTAATGCAGGCGGCGTGGTAAACACGTAGTTACCCTGGCGCGCCATGACCTCCATGACGTTCTGAACCGAGCCCTGGCTCTCTTCAAGGGTCAGAATAATCGCGTCATCCGTCCCCTGGCGGATTGCTTCTGAGAGTTCTACGCCCATCTGATAGTAGGCGGTACCGGCAGAAGCCGATTTATAGGTCACCCGCGTTTCAGCATGGACGGAGAAAGCGGTACTTACCAGCGCTAGCGTAGCAGCCGCCACGCCAAGCGTGCGGCGAAGGGAGCGAAATGAGTTGCGCATCTTAATTTTCCTTAGCGTATCCAGCGGCCGTTTTCTAACGGCCTCGTTTTTATGTTACCCAGCAATGGGCCTAGGGGGGCGTCAACATACCATGACTATGCCTAAACGGGCAGCCTCGCCTGAGGGTCGACGGCGATAATGAAAGCGTGCATTAGTGAAAAGAGGTATAAAGAAATGGATATTATTTAATAATACTATTCGGCAATAGTATAACCACCACCTTTAAATCAGCACTTAGGCAAAACTAATGTTGTTAAAGTTACCATTACCTAAAAGATTAATTTCCTAAAAAAAGATGCTATTCCCTTAAGAAGAACTACTTTCGTTCGTTTTTATAAAGTATTGCGGCGCAATATAGGCTGGTAAACTAGTGGCGCTTTTACACCACTCCTGACAACTTAACCATGAGGAAAAACGTCACATGCCTACGTTGTGCCAACCCTCTTGCCAGCCACGATTATATCGTCGCTGGCTTTTTTTGTTAGCGGCCTTACTATTAGGCGTAAGCCCCAATGCGTTTGCCGTTACTGGTGAACTAAATTTAACCACCTCGGCTGTCGGCTTTTTTGCGGTGGCTATTTTCGTCCTGGCGTATGCCCTCGTCATGGCGGAAGAAAAGATTCATATGCGCAAGTCGAAGCCGGTGTTAGTGGCAGCCGGTATCATCTGGAGCCTCATCGGCTGGGTGTATGTCCAAAACGGTATGTCTGACGCGTCCGAGTACGCGTTTCGCGTGACGCTTTTGGAGTTCACCGAGCTGATGCTGTTCTTGCTGGTGGCCATGACGTATATCAACGCGATGGAAGAGCGCAGGGTGTTTGATGCTTTGCGCTCCTGGATGTTACGCAAAGGCTTCAACTACCGGACACTGTTTTGGCTGACCGGCGGTCTCGCCTTTGTGCTTTCCCCCATTGCCGACAACCTCACCACCGCACTATTGATGTGTGCCGTAGTAACTAAAGTGGCAGAGGGCGACCAGCGGTTTATTAACGTCGCTTGTATCAATATTGTAGTGGCCGCCAATGCGGGGGGTGCGTTTAGCCCCTTCGGCGACATTACCACTCTCATGGTGTGGCAAGCCGGCATGGTTGAATTCCAGGAGTTCTTCATCCTGTTCTTCCCTGCCCTGGTCAACTTCCTCATTCCCGCCTCTATCATGAGCCTGTTCATTAAGGACGAGAAACCCGCTAGCGTTTATGAAGATGTGTGGATGAAGCGAGGTGCCCGACGCATTGTAGGGCTGTTTTTATTGACCATTATTACCGCCGTGCTGTGCCACGTAGTGCTCCACCTGCCGCCGGTGCTAGGTATGATGACTGGCCTGGGTTACTTGCAGTTCTTCGGCTACTACCTACGCCGCAGCCTACCCCGTTCGCTGGAGCGTAAGCGCGAACGCTATAGCCGCCGTGGCGACAACAAGAAGCTTGAGCAGTTGGGTAGCGTGGTGCCGTTTGATGTCTTCAACCGTGTGGCACGTGCCGAGTGGGATACATTGCTGTTCTTCTACGGGGTAGTGATGTGTGTTGGCGGGCTTGGCTTTATGGGCTATCTCGGCCTACTGTCAGAGGCGCTCTACACTGGCTGGAACGCGACGGCAGCCAACATCACGCTGGGTATTGTATCAGCGGTCATCGACAACATTCCCGTGATGTTTGCGGTGCTCACAATGGAGCCCGATATGTCTCACGGCCAATGGCTGCTAATTACCTTAACCGCGGGTGTCGGGGGCAGCTTGCTGTCGATCGGTTCAGCGGCAGGGGTAGCGGTAATGGGCCAGGCAAGAGGTTCCTATACGTTTATGGGCCACTTGCGTTGGTCGCCGGTCATTTTGCTCGGCTATATCGCCAGCATTTTGGTTCACATGTTGCTTAACGCTGAGAGCTTTGCGCTGTTTAGCTAAAGCAGGCATGTATCATTAAGAGTGTTTAACCCCTTTTCAGCGTGCTGGAAAGGGGTTTTTATATAGCCGCCTAATAGCTTTCAAAAAGATACTCAATCGGTGTCGGGCGACCAAACAGGTAGCCTTGATAACGGTAACAGCCATGGCCTCTTAGCCAGTCAAGCTGCTCTTTTTTCTCTACCCCTTCTGCGACCACGGTTAAGCCTAAACTCACGGCAAGCAGTATCGTCGTATCCACGATCGCTGCATCTGTCTTGTCAGTGAGCAGTTCGCGAATAAACGATTGATCAATCTTTAGCTCATCTAGCGGTAAGCGCTTTAAGTAGCTCAGCGATGAGTAACCAGTGCCAAAGTCATCCAGTGCAAAGCGAATCCCTCTAGCCCGGATTTCTCACAGGGTATAAAAGAAAGCGGCTGAAAGTGCTATGATTTCAAGAACCTAACCAATCCATCAAGCACCAACAGCCGCTTCCAAAATGGTACCTGAAAAGCTGAC